>CAWILJ010000014.1:0-158844 GCA_963836925.1 uncultured Actinomycetes bacterium | reverse complement strand
GCTGTACGAGCCCGCGCTCCGTCATCCGGCCGGCTTCGTCGCGGGCGGGGGGAACGTCAACAAGCTCTACCTCGGCGCGCTGTTGGAGCTGCTGCTCATCATCGCGAACATCGGAACCGCAGTCGTGATCGTCCCGATCATGAGGCGACAGTTCGAGGAGCTGTCGATCGGTTACGTGACGGCGAGGCTCGTCGAGTGCACGTTCATCCTCGTCGGCATTGTCGCGATGCTCGGGATCGCCACCTTGCAACAGGAATCTGCGGGCGCGTCCGAAGGCACGGTCGCGTACACCCTCGCGGCGATCAAGGACTGGACCTTCCTCCTGGGCCCGGGCTGGATCGTCGGCTGGGGGAACGGGCTGATTCTCGGTTACATGATGTACCGGACAGGGCTCGTGCCCCGGCGGGCGACGTGGCTCGGGCTCATCGGCGGGCCGCTGATCATCATCTCCGGGACGGTCGTGATGTTCGGAGGGGATCACGGCGCGGGCTCGTTCCAGGGTCTCGCGACGATCCCGGAAGCCGTGTGGGAGCTCTTCCTCGGCGTCTACTGCACCATCTGGGGCTTCAGGCGCGATGCCCCGATCCTCTCCAGGAGCGCCTCGACCCCGGCCGCCGGCGCCCCGATCCTTCCCGGGAGCGCCGGCTGAGCGCCAGACCCGAGAGGGCAGCGGTAGCGCCTTCGGCTACGCGCTCTTTCCCACCCTCCTGGCGCTCGTCACTTGGACGGTCGCGACGAGCGTCGCCAGATACCGCGCAATCGCGACCGGGTTCCCGCCGTAACAGCCGTCAAACGGCAGAGCCCGCGAGGTCTCCGGGAGGGCCATGGTTGGGCGCGACGTCGCCCGGGCACTGTGCAGAGGTTGGCGTTCTTCGACGGGTTCACCCTCGAGCGGATCGACGGCGGGGCGGGCGCTACGTTGCGTGTTCGGCACGGTGGCGAAGGGCCGCCGGTGGTGCTGCTTCACGGGCACCCGCGCACCCACGCGACCTGGCACATGGTCGCCGAGCGCCTTGCGCCCGACCACACCGTGGTGTGCCCCGATCTCCGCGGATACGGCGAGTCGTCGAAGGTGGCGCCGTATACGAAGCGCGCAATGGCCCGGGACGTCGTCGGCGTCATGCGCACGCTCGGCCACGAGCGCTTCGCCGTCGTCGGCCACGACCGCGGCGCGTACGTCGCCACAAGGCTCGCGTTGGAGCACCAGACGAGGGTCGAGCGGCTCGTCGTGCTCGAGGCCATGCCACTCGTCGAGAGGCTGGAGCGGGCAGACTGGCGCTTCGCGCTCAGCTGGTGGCACTGGTGGTTCCTCGGCCAGCTCGACAAACCCGCCGAGGCGTTCATCAACGCCGACCCTGACGCCTGGTACGCCGTGAGCCCCGACCACATGGGCGAGCAAGCCTATGCCGACCTGCGACGCGCGCTCCGCGACCCGGACGTGGTGCACGCGATGCTCGAGGACTACCGCGCCGGCCTGCGCGAAGACCGCGAGCATGACGAGGCCGACCGCGCCGCCGGCCGCCGGATCACATGCCCACTTCTCGTTGTCTCACTGCTCCAGGACGACCCTGAGCTCGACCATGGCACCGAGATCACCGAGATCTGGCACGGATGGGCGGCCGACGTCCGCGGCGCGATGATCGACTGCGGCCACCACGTCGCCGAGGAGAAACCGGAGGAGCTCGCCACACTCCTCCTCGACTTCCTCGGGACCGCGTTCCCGAACTCGACGTCACATTCACCGCTGTCGCCCGAAGACTGACTGACGCGCATTTTGTCGCCGTCGCCGTCGCCGACCGACCGTGAACGCGGCCGTGCGCCGATCTAAATTGGCGTGATGGTCGAAGAGCCGGTCCTGCCCGGGGAGCGCGAGCTCCTCGAACGAGGCGAGGAGCTCGCGACGCTGGCGGCCCTCTGCACCGCCGCGGCGGCGGGCGAAGGCGGCCTGGGGGTGATCGAGGGTACGGCGGGTATCGGCAAGTCGAGCCTGCTGACCGAGGCGCGGAGACGTGCGCGCGGGGACTTGCGGGTCCTCAGCGCCCGGGCAGGCGAGTTCGAAGGCGACTTTCCGTTCGGGGTCGTGCGCCAGCTTTTCGACGCCCTTCTGACCACGGCGTCCGCCGACCTGCGCGCCGAGCTGCTCGCCGGCGCGGCCGGCCTCGCTGAGCCGCTCTTCGACCCCACCTCGATCGCCGGGGGCCTGGGCGCTGACGGCGACGCGTCGTTCGCGATGCTCCACGGGCTCTACTGGCTCGCGGCGAACGTGGCGCTCGAGCGGCCTACGGTGCTCGCGATCGACGACCTGCACTGGGCGGACGATGCATCGCTTCGCTGGCTCTGCTTCCTCGCCCGGCGGCTCGAAGGGCTGCCGCTCCTGGTCGTGGCCGCCATGCGCCCGCCCGACCAGGGTCGCAATCCGGAGCTCTTGACGGAGCTCGTCACGGACGCGGCGGCGACAGCGGTGCGGCCGCGGCCGCTCACCGCCGATTCGGTCCAGGCGATCGCCGAACGGATTCTCGGCCACCATGCCGACCCCGAGTTCTGCCGCGCCGTCGAAGCGGCGACGAGGGGAAACCCACTCTTCGTCGTCGCGCTGCTCGACACGGTGGCCCGGGAGGGCGTGGAGCCGCGCTCGGACCAGGCTCACGTTCTGCTCGATCTCGGCCCGCGCGTGCTCGGGCGCGCGGTCGCCCTGCGGCTCGCACGCCTGCCTGCCGGGGCGAAGGCGCTCCTCGAGGCAGGGGCGATCCTCGGTGACGGCACGGGCCTGAGGGAGGTGGCCGAGCTCGCCGAGCTCACGGCGAGGGAGGCGTCGGAGGCGGGACGCGTCCTGATCAGATCGGATCTCTGGATCGAGGACAACCCGATCCAATTCTTCCACCCGGTTGTGCGTACCGTGATCTACGAGGGCCTGGACACGGTCGCGAGGAGCGATGCGCACGCAAGGGCGGCGCGTCTCGTGACCGAGGCGGGCCGCCTCCCCGAGCAGGCCGCCGCCCATTTGCTCGCGACGATCCCAGGTGGCGGCGCCTTCGTCGTCGACACCCTCCGGTCAGCGGCGCGTCGATCACTCGGGCAGGGAGCCGCCGACGCGGCCGCCGACTACCTCGCTCGGGCACTCGCCGAGACCCTCGAAGATGCGACCCGCGGAGAGGTCCTGTACGAGCTCGCGCTGGCCAAGCGGCTGATCGATCCGCAGGCCGCGATCGAGCACCTGTCCGCGGCGCTCGAGCTCACTTCCGACCCGCACCGTCGCGGCGAGGTCATCCTCGAGACCGGCACGATGCTCTTCCTCGTCGGCCGGATCTCCGAGGCCGTCACCGCCTTCGAGCGCGGGCTCGACGAGACCGCTCAGCTCGTGGCGCCGGATCTCTCGGAGCGGCTCGAGGCCGAGTACATCGCTTCGACCTGGTGGACTCCCGAGACGTTCGAGAGCGCGGCAGCGCGTCTGGCCTGTATCGACCTCGACGCGCTTCACGGCGGTTTCGGCAGCGACCTGCTGTTGGCCTACAGCGCGCGGCTCGCGACGGAGCGCGATCGGGCGGCCGCACTCGCGCAGCGTGCGTTCAGCTCCGGTCGGCTGGTCGCAAGCGGCGCGGTCGGCTTTCACTTCGCCGCCACCGTCCTCGTCAGCGCCGGTCTCGTCGACGAGGCGATCTCACTTTACGACGCGGCGCTCGCAGCCGCCGAACGGCGAGGGGACGTGGTGGTCACACCGCCTCTGCTCGTCTTCCGGGGCCGCGCGAAGGTGCTGCGCGGCGACCTGGAGGCGGGCTTCGCCGACCTTCAGCTCGGGCTCGAGACGAGCGGACGTGGCGCTCGGGTTGCGCTTCCGTATGCCCTCGCCTGGATCGCCGAGGCCCAGCTCGAGCGCGGCAACACCGGCCGGGCGGCTGAACTCCTCGAACGGGCGCAGCTGCCGGAGGACCTGCCGGTCTCAGCCTCGCTGTTCTTCCTCCATCACGCGCGGGGGCGCTACCGGATCGAGGCGGGCCGGGTCGATCGCGGTGTCGCAGACCTCGTCACTCTCGGTGCACACATCCGGGAGATCGGTCTCGTCGACAACCCCGTCGACTATCCCTGGCGCCGATTCGCCGCCGAGGGCCTCTATCAGCTCGGGCGGACCGACGAGGCGCAGGCGCTCGCAGAGGAGAACCTGGCGCTCGCGCGGGGCTGGGGAGTTCGGTCGGCGATCGGCGCCGCCCTGAGGACGTGTGGGCTTCTGCGGGGCGGCGAGGACGGGCTCGTGGTTCTGCGCGAGTCCGTCGCCGTGCTCGCCGAGGCGAACGCGCGGCTCGAGTACGCGAAGTCGCTCGTCGAGCTCGGAGCCGCGCTGCGGCGCGCCAACAACCGGGCCGAGGCCCGCGAGCTCCTACGCGAAGGCGTCGAGCTCGCGCACCGGCTCGGCTCCGTTCCGCTCGCGGCGCGCGGCAACGAAGAGATCGCGGCGACCGGGGCACGACCGCGGACGCTGCTGCTGAGCGGCGTCGAGTCGCTGACCGCGAGCGAGCGCCGGATCGCAGAGCTCGCCGCCGGTGACCAGAGCAACAAGGAGATCGCGCAGGCGCTCTTCGTCACCGTGAAGACCGTCGAGATGCATCTCTCGAGCGTCTACCGCAAGCTGAGGATCGGCTCCCGGCGCGAGCTGAGCGCCGTGCTCGCCTGAGCGAGAGGGCGCTGCAACCCCAGGGTGAACGGCCGTTGCGCCGTGACCCTGGACCGCAATCCCAGGGTCGGCTGTCGGGGTCTCCCCAATGCGATCGCACCCTCCTCCGACGCAAGCTCTCCGCGTCAATCAAGTGGTTCGCAACACGAGGAGGGGAACACGATGATTCGCTCAGGTCAGACAGTCGAGAACCCGCTTACCGGCGAGCGCCTCGTCTTCCACGAAACGGCCGGCGACACGGGCGGCGAGTACGTCCGGTTCGAGGCTTTCATCCAGCCGGGCGGCTGCCTCGCCGCCGGACACGTCCATCCGTACCAGACCGAGACGTTCGAGATGGTCTCCGGCAGACTCACCATCCAGATCGCCGGCCGGAGCATCGAGGCAGCAGGCGGTGACGTGGTCACGATCGAGCCGGGCACCCGCCACAATTTCAGGAACAACGGCAGCGAGGTCGCCCGCTTCAACGTCGAGGTGCGGCCCGCGCTCAAGATCGAGTCGCTGCTCGAAACGATGTACGGCCTCGCGGCCGACGGCAAGACCAACCGCCTCGGGCTGCCCAACCCGTTCCGGCTCGCCGTGATCGCGCGCGACCATTTCGACACCGTCCGGCTCCCGCTCGTGCCCGCGTGGGCGCAGCGCACGGCGCTCGCCGTCGGCGCCCGCCTCGGCGCAATGCTCGGCTACGAGCCCCGGTACGTGCCTGCCGCGGCCGTCTGCGAGAGCATCGAGGCCGAGCTTGCGCTCTCCGCCTAGGAAGGATGGACCGGCAGACGCGGCGATCGTCGCCTCGAGCGGCGATCGCCGCCCTTCACGAGGCACTCGGATCGCGAGCCGGTGCGCCGGCGCGAGCCGGGGCTCACCGGAGCACCTCGTCGAGTCGGGCGCCGCGGACGAACACCTGCTCGAGGGAGAGCCGCTCGTCCACGACGAGCAGGTCGGCTTCCCGGCCGGGCGCGAGCCGTCCGATCGATACCTTCCCGAGCAGGCGTGCGGGGAGCTCGGTCGCCGCGGCGATCGCCTCCTCGGCGGGGACCCCGAGCGACGAGAGCCTGACGAGTGCGGCACCGAGCGTCATCGCGCCCCCGACCAGCACGCCGTCCGCGCGACGTGCGACCCCCCCGTTCACCTCGACCTCGAGCCCACCCAGCCGGTAGCTGCCGTCCCCGAGGCCCGCGGCGGCAATTGCGTCACTGACGAGGCTGCATCGACCGGGTGCGGACGCGAACGCCAGCCGCACGAGCTCGTCGGAGACGTGAACGCCGTCCGCGATGAGCTGGAGGCTAACGCCGGGGGACGTGAGAGCCGTACCGGCGAGACCCGGCTCGCGTGCCGTCAGCGGCCCCATCGCGTTGAAGAGATGGGTGACGGCCGCCGCTCCGGCCTCGAAACCCGCACGCGCATCCGCAACCCGGGCATTGCTGTGCCCGAGCCAGACGGTGACGCCGCGCGCGGCGCAGAGCCGAACCAGCTCGAGTGCTCCGGGCAGTTCCGGCGCGAGCGTGACCGTGCGCACGGGCCCCGCGTCGAGAAGCCGCGCGAGCAGCGCGGGGTCGGGGGCACGCAGGTGCTCGCGCGGATGCGTGCCGGCACGGTCCGGGCTGATGAACGGCCCCTCGAGATGAACGCCGACGATGCCCGCGCCTTCCCCCTCTCGGGTCACGACCGACGCGACGGTCTCGAGCGCCGCCACGAGGTCGTCCTCGGAGCTCGTGATCAGGGTCGGCTGGTACCAGCGCACGCCGTCTCGGAGCAGGGCGTCGCCGAGCTCGATCAGCGCATCGGCGTCGGCCGAGAGGATGTCGATCCCGGCGTACCCGTTGACCTGGGCGTCGACGAGGGCGGGCACCGCGAGACCCTCACCACCGCCCGCCAGCCCGACCGACGCGATGCGTCCGTCCGCGATCGCCACGTCACCCCGCACGAACGTCCCGTTCACGAACGCAGCCGCAACGCCGAGCCTTCGCGAGTCGGCGCCGGGGCCGGGGACGCCGGAGCGGCCGGGGCCGGCCTCCTCGAGCGCCGGCCGAAGCCGCCCCCCGTGTCGCTCGAGCAGACGCTCGGCGGTCTCGGCGTCGACCCCGCCGACCAGCATCGCCGCTGCGCTCTTCGGCCTCCAGCCGCAGCTCTCCAGCGTCACCCGAGCGCGCGTCTCGGGGACGCCGGCGATCTCGGCCACGATGCGAACCGCGCGATCCCGGAGCTTCCCGTTCGTCGCCCGCAAGTCGACCATCAGGCCTCCGTAGGTCTTGCCGAGCTGCACCATCGCCGCCGTGGAAATGATGTTCAGGACGATCTTCTGCGCCGTCCCCGAGTTGAGCCGCGTCGACCCCGCGACGATCTCGGGCCCTACGACGACCTCGATGGCCAACTCGGCGAGTGCGGCGAGAGGCGTCCCTTCGTTGCAAACCAGGGCAACCGTGAGCGCTTCCGAGTCGCGCGCAGCCCGGATCGCACCCAGCACGTAGGGAGTGCGGCCGCTTGCGGTGATCCCGACAACGGCGTCGTGCGGGCCGACACCGAGCTCGCGCATCGCCGCCGCGCCGCCCTCCGGGTCGTCCTCCGCGTTCTCGACCGGAGTGTCGAATGCCCCCCGGCCGCCCGCGAGCGCCGCCACGACCTGTCCCGGCGCCGCGTTGAACGTGGGCCCGGCCTCCGCCGCATCGATCAGTCCGAGCCGTCCCGCGGTCCCTGCCCCCACGTAGACCAGGCGCCCGCCGCGCTGAAGCGCCGCCGCCACGCCGGCGGCCGCCCGTGCGATCTGCTCCTCGGCGGCAAGGACGGCGTCTGGCACCCGCCGGACGTCGGCGCACATGAGTGAGACGAGCTGGCCGACGGAGAGCAGATCGAGGTCGTCGAGCCCGGAGCGAACCTGCTCGGTGCCCAGCGCCCGCAGGTCGGCTCCGTCATGCGTCACGAAAGCGACTCCAGGATCGCGCGGTGGATCTCTCGGCGCACCGCGCTCTGCTCGACCGGGCGGCGCGCCGGATGGACGCCGCCCATCAGCAGGACGATCGCGACGCCGAGCGCGGGTGCAACGAGGATCGACGTCCCCGTGAAGCCGGTGTGCCAGTACGAGGAGGCCGGCCACGGCCCCCAGTCGCCGGCGTCCAGGCGCCAGCCCAGGGCGCGAACGTCCGCGGGCACCCCCGCCTGCCGGCGCGTCATCTCGGTGATCGAGCCGGCGCTCAGAACGGGGTGGCGGTCAGGGGCGAGCAACGCCGCCGCGTACCGGCCGAGATCAGTCGCCGGGGCGAACAGGCCGGCGTGGCCGGCAATGCCTCCGAGGGCCCAGGCGTTGCCGTCGTGGACCTCGCCCCAGACGAGGCCCGGCTCGAGCCGCTGATCGCCGTCGAGCTCCGTGGCTGCAGTCAGCCGACGCTCCGTTCGTGGCGGCTTGAACCGCGACCGTTCCATCCCGAGCGGGCCCGCGACGAGCTCCGAGAAGGCCTGCGAGAGCGGCACGCCGGCGCAACGGGCGACAGCCCAGCCCAGCAGCATGTAGTTGAGGTCGCTGTAGGAAACCGGCGCCGGCACGGTGCCGACCGGCTCCGCGTAGACCGCCCGGCGGATGGCCGCAACGCCCCGGGCGCTGCGGTAGAAGGGCCGGTGCGGCACGAGCCCGGAGGTGTGGGTGAGCAGCATGCGAAGCGTCAGGTCCTCGTGCGGGAAGCCCGGGAGCCAGCGCCCGACCGGGTCGTCGAGCGTCCACGCTCCGAGCTGCGCGAGCACGAGGGCGAGCGGCACCGTGACCACGACCTTCGTCAGCGAGGCAACGTCGTAGATCGTCTCACGGCTCGTCGGGATGCGCTCGCCGACAACGCATGACCACCCGCCGTACGCACGCAGCAGCTCGCCCTCGGCGTCGACCGCGAGCAGGGTGGCGCCGGCCGGGTAACCCGTAGCGATTGCGCGGTCGAGGATCTCGACGACTCGGTCGCGGGCCTGCACGAATGCCTCTGGCGCACGGTCCGCGAGCCCGCTCTCGACGGCACCCTCCGTCCCGCGGGCGGGTCGGCCGGCCTCAGAGGTTGCGTGCCGCACGAGGCGGACCTCCTGGGCACGGTACGCCTCCTCGATCCGCCGTGCACCGTCCGGTACGAAGCCCGCCGCCGCGTAGAACGAGCGCGCCCGCGCGTTCTGCTCGAAGACCCACAGCGTCACCGTCGTCATGCCCTCGGCAGCGAGCGCGTCGAGGCCGCGCTCGAGCAGCCGCCGGCCGAACCCACGCCGCCCCGCGCTCGGGTGGACGTAGAGCGAATAGATGTGGCCGTTCCCGGGCTCGTCGGGATCCTCGCCGTAGCGCACGAAGCCGAGCGTCGAGCCGTTCTCCTCTGCCAGCACGGTGACGGGAGGCGTGGCCGCGGCCAGCTCCCCGAGCGAGGCCGCGACCTGCTCCTCGTCGAGCGACTCGAGGATGTCGACGTCGACCACGTCCGGGTAGGCGTCCCGCCAGGCCGAGACGAAAACCGAGGCGAGCCCGGGGCCGTCCCGGCCGGAGGCCTGCCGGAGCACCGGCCCGGAGCGCTCGTCAGGCGGCCGCCGCTCGAGCCGCTGCCGGAAGCGGAACCGGTCGCCGCGGTAGAGGGAGCGGACGTACTCGATCGGCCGGCCGCTGGTGTCGGTGGTGAGCCGTGAGAGCTGCAGCAGTGCAGCCGACCGCGGGCAGCCGAGCAGCTTCGACTCCCGCGGGCCGGCGGCCGCAGCCTCGATGGTCTCGTCGGCAGAGTCGAGCTCGACGCCGTACTCGGAGTGAAGCAGTTGGGAGAAGGAGACGTTGTCGCCGAGCGCGGCCGTGATCCCGTCGAAGCGCTCGGCATTCAGGAAGAGCACCTCGATCCCGATCGCCTCTCCGTCGGCGAGGCGGAGGCGCTCGATGCGCAGTACCTCGTCCTTCGGGTCGAGCTCGAGCGCCGTCGCCACCTCGATGCCGGCCTCGAGGCGGCTGACGTCGATCAGCTTCGAGCCGGGGACGATGCCGCTCGCGCGCATCTCCTCGACGTGGGTCGTGAGGCCGAGGCGCTCCTCGATCTTCGGATGCGCGACGAACGTCCCCTTCCCCTGCCGCCGATAGATCCGTTTCTCCGCCTCGAGCCGGTCGAGGACGATCCGGACCGTTGCCCTGGAGACCCCAAAACCGAGGCAAAGCTCGCGCTCCGTGGGAAGTGCCGCGCCCTCTGGCAGCTCACGGATGAGGCCGAGCAGGGCGTCGCGTAGTCTCGCCGACTTCGAGCCCGGGGCACGCGTCGCCTCCGGAGGCGCTCCCTCGAGCCCCTCGGTCCGTTCGTGTGCCTGTACTTTGGTCACCCTCGCTCCCGCCGCGCGCGCAGCATAGCCAAACTTGACCGTACCAATTTTAATTTGTAATATCGCGCCGCGTTATTTGGTCGTTTCTGCCACGGGAGGGTCAATGATCCGGGTACGAGGTCTCAGGGGGGCGGCTGCGTTCGCCCTCGTCTGTGTGTGTGTGAGCGCCGGCTCCGCCGCGACTGCGTCGGCGCAGAGGAGCGCGAGCTCCACGCTCGTCGTCGCCAACACGTCGAGCGTGCAGAAGCTCGATCCCGACGTGATCACCAACTTCCTCGATTTCCAGGCCCTCGGGCTGGTCTACGACACGCTCGTCAAGTACAACAGCAAGCTCCAGCTGACGCCGAGCCTGGCGACGAGCTGGAAGTTCTCGAACGGCAACAAGACGCTCACGTTCCAGCTGCGCAAGGGCGTGACGTTCACGGACGGGACGTCGTTCACGTCGGCGAACGTGGTCGCGTCGCTCGAGCGCGTCCAGGACCCGAAGACGGCCGATGCCTCGGCCTCGTTCATCGCCACGGTCAAGAACGTCGTCCCTGCCGGAGATTACGCGGTCAAGCTCGAGCTCTCACGCCCCGATACGTCGGTGCTCGACGGACTGACGTCGGTCAACCTGGCGATGCTCTCGACGAAAGCGATCTCGGCGGGAACGCTGTCGAAGACCCCGGTGGGCACCGGGCCCTTCGAGTTCGTCAACTGGGCGCCCAACAACTCGTTCACGGTCAAGGCCAACCCGAGCTACTGGGGTGGAAAGGTGACGCTGCCCGAGGTCGAGATCAAGACCATCCCGAGCGAGCAGTCGATCGCCTCGGCGCTTCAGGCGAACACCGTGCAGATCGGCCTGATGACGCAGCCCCAGGTCACGCAGCACCTCCCCGGCTCGATCACCGTGCAGAAGGTGCTCGACCTGTCCTACCGGGCGCTGATGCTGCAGGACAAGACGGGCCCGCTCGCAAATGTCTACAACCGGCTCGCGATGGCCTGCGCGCTCGACCGCCGGGCGGTGCTGACGAGCGCGGTGCTGAGCCAGGGCTTGGTCGTCGGGCCGGTTCCGCTCGGCCCGTATGCCACGAGGCCGGTGTCGGCCGTCTGTCCGACCCAGAACGTCACCCAGGCGAAGGCCTATCTCGCCAAGGCAGGTGACGCCGGTGGGTTCTCGTTCACTGCGATCACATCCACCGACCTCGACCCGACGAGCAGCGCCCAGGCGATCGCAGTTCAGGGCCAGCTGAAGCAGGCGGGGATCACGATGAACATCCAGAATCTCGCCGGCAACGCCTACATCCAGGACTGGTTGAAGGGCAAATTCGAGGGCGCGTTCGCCGAGAACGGCGCAAACCCGAACCCGTACGTGATGTACGGCCGCTACTTCGGGCCCGGCGCGAACCTCGCCGTCCCTGCGGGCTACTCGAGCGGTGCGCTTCAGAAGCTGATCGTGAAGAGCGACCTGGCGGTGACGCCGTCCGGCGCCAAGGCCGCCTTCGGAGCCGTCAACCACTACCTGACCGCGAACGCGGTCTGGCTCTGGCTCTTCGACAGCTACGACTACGCCGCCGTCGCGTCGAACGTCAAGGGGTTCACTCTGCCCCCGACGCGGCACCTCGACGCTCTGGCTCACACGACGGTGTCCTGACAGCAGGGCGTCTCGATCCGCGGCCTGCCGGTCGTGCCACCATGGCCGGCAGGCCGCGCATGCACGTATGGAGGGACCAGGGACTGCCGCTCGCGATCGCGCGGCGCGTCCTCAGCACGCTGATCACGCTCCTGGGGGTCGCGATCGTCGTATTCGTGATTCTTCGGATCCTGCCGGGGAATGCGATCGAGGCGTCGCTCGGCGTCAGCGCCGGCCTGCTCAGCCCCGCCCAGCACGCTGCGCTCGTCAGCTTCTACGGGATCGGCCAGTCGCCGGTGCACGAGTTCTTCTCGTGGCTCGACGCGACCCTGACCGGCAACCTCGGCGTCTCCCTTGCCGCTCAGCAGCCGGTCTCGACGCTTCTCCGGCACGCGGCTCCGGTCACGCTCGAGCTCTCGATCATGTCGCTCGTGCTCGGGCTCCTGATCGGCGTCGGCTTCGGGATGATCGGCGCGCTGCGGCCCGGAAAGCTCGGGGACGACGTCGGCCAGGGCATCGCCGTCGTCGGGCTCGGCGTACCGAGCTTCGTCATCGGCACGGCACTGGTCACCTTCCTCTCCTCGCGCTTCCACTACTTCCCGTCTTCGCAGGAGTACGCCGCGCTGACGAGCGACCCGTGGCTCAACCTTCAGCAGATCTTCTTCCCCTCGCTCGTGCTGAGCATCGGCATCGGCGCGGCGATCATGCGGACGACCCGCGCGGCGGTCCTCGAGGTGAGCAACCAGAGCTTCGTCCGCACCGCGCGCGGGAAGGGCATCCGCTCGAGTGCCGTGACCTGGCGCCACCTGTTCCTGAACGCGCTCGTCCCGATCATCACGATGTCGGGCATTCAGCTCGGGTATCTGCTCGGCGGCACGGTGATCGTCGAGCAGATCTTCGTGCTCCCGGGCCTCGGCCGACTGCTCGTCACCTCAATCAACAACCGCGACTTCCCGGTGGTGCAGAGCATCACGATGATCTTCGCGACCGGCTTCGTGCTCGTGAACCTCGGCGTCGACATTGCCTGCGCCCTGATCGACCCACGCTCGAGGAATCGCTGAGATGACGATCGTCGGCCCCGATCCGCTGACCGCGGCCCGGCCCGAGCGCCCGGCCGCCGCCACCCGTCGGCTCGGCTTCATCGGACCGGGGTTCTGGCAGGCGCTCTGGGCGAGCCGCAGCGGCCGGCTCGGGTTGATCCTCGTCGGGATCACGCTGCTCGGAGCGCTCGTGAGCGTGCTCGGCCTCGCCCCCTACGATCCGCAGGCGCAGTCGGCGCACGTCCTCTCCCCGCCCACGTTCCAGCACATCGCGGGGACCGATCAGTTCGGTCGCGACCTCTTCTCGCTCGTGCTCCAGGGCATCGTGGTCTCGCTCGAGATCGCCTTCGGCGCCACGCTGATCGCGGGCGGAGTCGGCACGCTCGGCGGCATCGTGGCCGGGTACATCGGCGGGGCCACCTCGACCGTGATCATGCGCGCGAGCGACGTGATCTTCGCGATCCCCGCGATCCTGCTCGCGCTCGCGATCGTCACGGCCCTCGGCCCGGGCATCCTCGACAGCGCCCTGGCGATCGGCGTTGCCTACATCCCGATCTTCATCCGCGTCGTGCGCGCGCCCGTGCTCTCGCTCCGGAACGCCGACTTCGTCCGCGCGGGGCAGGTGCTCGGCTTTTCGCGCTCCCGCCTGCTGCTCCGGCACATCCTGCCGAGCGTCTACGGCGCCGTCGCGGTGCAGACGAGCCTCGCGCTCGCCTGGGCGATCCTCGCGGAAGCGAGCCTGAGCTTTCTCGGCCTCGGGCCGCCGCCGCCCACGGCGTCACTGGGCCAGATGGTCGCGGACTCGAGCTCGCTCGCCGGCATTGCCTGGTGGACGCTGCTCGCGCCGTCCCTCGCGATCGTGATCGCCGTCGTCGGATTCAACTTCCTGGGCGATGGTCTCCGCGACGCGGCCGACCCCCGCAGCAGGAGGAGCTGACCGACCATGAAGGTGATCGGAATGATCTCCGGGACGTCGTTCGACGCGATCGAGGCCGTCGCGGCGGAGCTGTCGCTCGACGGGCCCCTGCTCGTCGCCGACCTGCACTCCCACGTCTCGGCCGAGTACCCGACGGAGCTACGCGCCCGGATCGCGCGGATCCTGCCTCCCGCGGGGACGACGATCGAGGAGATCTGCCGACTCGACACCGCGATAGGGCAGCGTTTCGCGGAGGTCGCGGACGAGGTGGCCCGGCACGCGTTCGGAGGCGACGCCGACGTCGTCTGCTCGCACGGCCAGACCGTCTACCACTGGGTCGAGGGCCCACATGCGCTCGGAACGCTCCAGCTCGGCCAGCCGGCGTTCATCGCGGAGCGAACCGGGGCCACGGTTGTCGGGGACGTGCGGGCGCGGGACGTCGCCGCCGGAGGGCACGGCGCACCGCTCGCAAGCCTGCTCGACGTGCTCCTGCTCGGCAGGGAGCCAGACCGCGTCCGCGGATCCCTCAATCTCGGCGGGATCTCGAACGTCACGGTCGTCGGGCCAGGGCGCGAGCCGATCGCGTACGACATCGGGCCTGCGAACGCCCTGATCGACGCGGTGCTCGCCGACGCGACCGACGGCGAGGAGAGATTCGACCGCGGCGGCCGGCGCGCTGCGCGCGGCGCGATCGACGGCGAGCTTCTGGCGAGGTTGCTCGACGAGCCCTACTACGCCCTCGCGCCGCCGAAGTCCACCGGCAAGGAGGTCTTCCACCTCGAGTACGTGCGGGAGCGAGTCGGGTCGCGTGACGTCGCCCTCGACGACCTGCTCGCGACGCTGACCGCGCTTTCGGCCGAGACGGTCGCCGCCGAGCTGCGCCGGCTCGAGGTCGCGGATGTGGTTGCGGCAGGCGGTGGCACACGGAACCCCACGCTGATGGCCGAGCTGGAGCGGCGGCTTCCGGGTGTGCCGATCGAGCCGTTCGACACCCTCGGCATCGCGGAAGCGGCGAAGGAGGCGCTGCTCTTCGCCGTCATTGGCTTCCTCACCGTCCACCGGCTTCCGGCGACTGTGCCGTCGTGCACAGGCGCGCGTCACGCTTCGATACTCGGCGCGGTGACGCCCGGCCGCCGGCCCGTCGCCGTCGACGAAGGCGCCACGGCGCCCGAGCGGCTCCTCGTCCGTTCGCCGCTGCCTGCGTGACAGCCCCGCTGCTCTCCATCCGGGATTTGCGGATCGGTCTCCGCCGCCGGAAGGGCACGGTCGTCGAGCTGATCCGTGGGGTCGACCTCGATGTCGCTCCGGGCGAGAAGCTCGGCGTCGTCGGCGAGAGCGGATCCGGCAAGACGCTCACCATGCTCTCGGTCCTCCAGTTGCTACCCGGCCAGGTCCACATCCTGGGCGGAGCGATCGACTTCGACGGCGAAGATCTCCTGCGCGTGCACCGCGAGCGCCTCCGACAGGTCCGCGGCGGCGAAGTGGCGATGGTGTACCAGGATCCGATGAGCTCGCTCAATCCACTCCTGCGGGTGGGGTCGCAGATCGAGGAGACCCTCCACGCCCACGGCGTCGAGGGGTCGCAGGCGTCGGCGAGGATGCGCGAGGTGCTCGGTCACGTCGGCCTGCCGGATCCTCCGCGGATCGAGGCTGCCTACCCGCACGAGCTCTCGGGCGGAATGCTTCAGCGGGTGATGATCGCGATGAGCCTGTCGACCTCGCCGCGGCTGTTCGTCGCCGACGAGCCGACCACGGCGCTCGACGTCACGATCCAGCAGCAGATCCTCGACCTCGTCGAGACACTCCATGCGGAGACCGGAATGGCGGTCGTGTGGGTCACGCATGATCTGGGCGTCGTCGCGCGCCTGGTCGACCGGGTCGCCGTGATGTACGCGGGCCGCGTGGTGGAGAAGGCCGCGACAACCGACATCTTCGCGCGGCCGGCCCACCCTTACACCGCGGCGCTGCTCGCGTCGCTTCCGGCTCCTGGTACGCCGCATCGCGTCCCGCTGACCCAGATCGGAGGGTCACCTCCCGACCCGGCTCAGCTCGTGGGGGGCTGCCCCTTCCGGTTCCGCTGCCCATTTGTGTTCGATCGATGCGAGCTGCAGGAGCCGCCGCTGCTCGAACGCGGCCCGGGACAGCTTGCCGCCTGCTGGAAGGAGCCCTCGGCATGGCAGAGGTGATGCTCCGGGCAGAGGCGCTCGTAAAGGAGTACCCCGGGCGGCGCGGACGTGCGCCTGTCCGGGCGGTACAGGAGGTCTCGCTCGAGGTGGAGGCGGGCCGCACGCTCGGGATCGTCGGCGAGAGCGGGTGCGGAAAGTCGACGCTGGCGCGCCTCCTGGTCGGGCTCGAGCTACCGACCGCCGGCACCGTGGAGGTCGCAGGCTCGCGGATCTCGGCCGGCTCCATCCAGGGACGCCGCGCGCTCGCACAGCGGATCCAGCTGGTGTTCCAGGATCCGTTCTCGTCGCTCGATCCCCGGCTGACGGTCGAGAGGGCGCTCGGGGAGGTGCTGAAGGTGCACGGGCTCGCCGATCGCCGCACCCGACCCGAGCGGATCGCCGCGCTGCTCGCGATGGTGGCCCTCCCCGCCCCGTTCGCGGCGCGGTACCCGCACGAGCTCTCGGGCGGGCAGGCCCAGCGCGTGGCGATCGCCCGTGCGCTCGCGGTCGAACCGCGCATACTCGTGCTCGACGAACCGACTTCCGCGCTCGACGTCTCCGTGCGGGCCGAGGTGATGAACCTGCTGCTCCGGCTCCAGAACGAGCTCGGGCTCGCCTTCGTCTTCATCAGCCACGATCTCGGCATGGTGCGGCACATCAGCGACGCGATCCATGTGATGTACCTCGGCCGGGTCGTCGAGGCGGGGCCGTACGACCGCGTGCTGGACAACCCCAGCCACCCCTATACGCGCGCGCTCGCCGCGGCGGTGCCCGTGCCCGACCCAGCGATCGAGGAGCAGCGGCGCGACCGGTCTTCCACCGGCACAGCCACCGTCTTCGTCGAAGCCGAGGCCGGCTGCCCGTACAACCCGCGTTGCCCGCTGGCTGAAGAGGTCTGCTTCCGCCTCGACCCGCCGCTGCTCGCCCTCGAGCCGGCGCACCTCGTCGCGTGTCACGTCGCCGCGCGCCAGATCGGCGTTGCGCATGATCCCGTCGGCGCCGGCCCGCGCTAGACCAGCTGAGCTGCTTCCGACGGGTGTCGCCAGCACTCCTCGAACCGTGCTGCGGGCGGGGCCGTGTCGGCCCGCCCGCAGCGGAGGTCTAGCTCTGTCGGATGATCGTGCCGACGTGCTCGTCGCGCAGTGCCCTGGTCAGGTTGCCGGCGACCAGGCCGTTGACGATCTGGACGGCGTTGATGTGCCGGGCGGTCTTGAGCACCTCGAGGAACGTCCGGTCGACGGGCAGCGTCGCAGGTCCGCCGTCGAGGAGAGCGTCGGCCGTCGCCTCGGGGATGAGGTCGGCCGACCCCTTGTTCGGGTCGGCGGAGTAGACGCCGTCGACGTCCTCGAGGATGACGAGGCGCCGGGCGCCGAGGGCGTCGGCGATGAGGAGCGCGCCGGTGTCGCCCCGGTGCATCGGGACGCGCCCGGCGGCCGGCGGGAACTCGTGGGCGTTGTAGGGCGGGTAGGCGGCGCTGACGACCCCCTGCGTGGCCGCGAGGTGGATCGCCAACTGGCCTCCCACCACGCCGTGCTCGACGTAGGAGACGCCGTCGTTGGCCAGCAGGTTGGCCAGGATGCTCCCGTTCTGGCCGGACTCGGTGGAGGCCAGGCCCTGCAGGTTCCCGACAGGCAGGCCCAGGTCGAGGCCGACGCTGAAGATGTGACGGGCACGGATGCCGGCGCCGGTGAGGATGAGGAGCTTGTGCTCCGGCAGGACCCGGCGGAGCTCCTCGACCAGGGGGAGGATGGCGTCGGCGCCCCGGTCCATGATCGAACGCCCGCCGACCTTGACGACGGTCAGCCAGGGCAGCAGGCGAATCGGCTCCCGGTCGGTAGCCGGCCGGGTCAGGTCGGCGTCGAGAAGGGTCTGGCGCGCGAGCAGCGACTCGACGTGCTTCGGCGCGTTCGTAGCGGTGGTCATGATCGCAGTCCTCCTCAGTCGGCGGTGATGATCGTGCCGACATGCTCGCCGGCGAGGGCGCGGGTGATGTTCCCCGGAACCAGCCCGTTGATGACCTGCACGGACCGGACGTGCCGGGCCGACTTCATGAGGTCGAAAACGGGGAACTCGATGATCGAGTCCTGCAGGCCCCGGGCCTTCAGCTCGTCGACCGTGATCTTGGGGATGAACTCGGCATCCGAGCTCGTCTTGGGGTTGGCGCTGTGCAGCCCGTTCTCGTCCTTGACGTAGATCATTGCCTTGCAGCCGAAGTTCTCGGCCACCATGTAGCAGCCGGCGTCGGTCCGGTACGGCGGGATCAGCCCCTGCTCCGGGAGACGCATCCACATGCCGTAAGGCGGCATGCCGCCGAAGATCACGGCGTGAACCTGGTCGAGCACCAGCGGCATGGCCGAGAGCCCGGCGCCGTTGACGACGGGTACGCCGTGCTTGGCCATCAGCTGCCCGAGCATCTCGGCGTTCTGGCCGGCCACGGCCGAGCCCACCCCGGTCAGCACGCCCGTGGGCAGGCCGACACCGGCGGCGATCGAGTACAGGTGGCGGGCCCGCGTCCCCGCGCCGGTCCCGATCAGCAGTTGATGGTCCGCCTTGGCGGCGACCAGCTCCTCGACCACGGGGTAGACCGCGGCCCGGCCCCGGTCCATGATCGACTGCCCACCGATCTTGAGCACGGTGGCGTCCGGGAGGATGCGGAAGTCCGGCGCGGACTCCGTCGCCTTCAGGAGCCCCTCGTCCGTCAGTGATCCCTCCAGGAGAAGGGCCTCGAACTCCGACGTCATGTTCGACATGTACACCTCTTTTCAGTTGCGATCGGCGCCGCCCAATCGGGCGCACCAAAATGACAGAGCGAAAATCTGAATCGGTCGTCGCCGCCCGCACCCACGTTACAACCGCTCCCGCTCACCCCCTCGCAAACGGCGGATCCGTGGCCGGCGCTGGCGTCACGACGGTGACGCGAGGCTACCCTAGCATTGCGTAGGTGTAAGTCTGTTCCGGCACCCCGTTCCCGTTCACCCGCCGAAGCCCCCTCGCCGACGCGCCCGAACGAGCCGGCGTAGCAAGCACGTACGCACAACCCCGTTACAGAAACCTCACGACTCCCCTTGACAGATCAGAGCACCTGACGGTCGCTCCGGCGGCACGGCTCGAGGTCGGCCCGGCCCGGGCAGCAACGACCCACGCGGTGGTGGATTCCCGGCGCGCGGTCCTCTAGACTCACCGGGGCAGGCGTAAGACTCAGCAGGGTTAGACGGAAAGGAGAGAGACCCTTGAGCGGCGTCCGGAGATCCCGCAGGGCACCGATCGGCCTGACCGGGAGCTTGCTTGCCCTTGTCGTTGTCGGCATGGCGGTGGGCAGCGCACTCGGCCCCGCGCACGGTGCTTCGCGCGGCGGAGGCGTGCGGCGCGTCGGTCAAGGTCACCGACCACGAGAAGTTCGTCGTCAACCAGTACCTCCAGGACGCGATGCGCTTCGTGCCCGGCACGGCGACGGTCAGATCTGGATGCGACCTGACGTTCCGGTTCGCGACACCGGATCAAAACGACCCGCACAGCCTCTCGATCGTCAAGGAATCCGACCTGCCGAGGACGACCGCCGAGATGGAGAGCTGCAAGATCTGCAAGCTGATCAAGCAGCAGCACGTCGGCGACCCGACGACGCCGGCAGGCCCGAAGAACCCGATCCTCCACTGGATCGTCAACGCCGGGAAGCCGGGGCTCGACGCCCCCGGCGACGGCCTCGCAATCTTCGAGGACAAGGCGAAGGGGGCACCGCCGGGGCACGGAAGCGTCACCGTTCGCGTCTCGGCTCCGCCGAATACGACGCTCTACTTCATCTGCGGGCTGCACCCCTGGATGCAGGGCAAGATCCTCGTGACGTAAGCGTCCCGCCGGCCTCGTGACGACGATGGTGCTCGAGATCGTCAGTCGGGAGCCGGAGCTCGCGTCGGTTCGCGACTTCCTCGGCCGGGCCGAGCCCCGGCTCGCGGCGCTCGTGCTCGAGGGCGGCGCCGGGATCGGGAAGTCGACGATCTGGCTCGACGGCGTCGAGCATGCCAGGGCCCTGGGGTTCCGCGTCCTCGAGTCGAGGCCCGCCGAGGCGGAGCAGAGCCTCGCGCACGTCGGGCTCGGCGACCTGTTCGAGGACGTGCTGGACGAGGTGCTGCCCGGCCTCTCGCCTCCGCAGCGGCGGGCGCTCGAGGTCGCGCTCCTCGTCGACGGCGCCCCCGAGGCGTCGGTCGACCCGCGGGCGCTCGGCACCGCGACTCGCAGCGCCATCCAGCTGCTCGCCGAGCGAGCGCCGCTGCTCCTCGCCATAGACGACCTTCAGTGGCTCGACGCGTCGTCGGCGTTCGCCCTCGCGTTCGCCCTGCGAAGACTCGGTACGGCTCGCGTGCTCCTACTGCTCGCGCGGCGGACCGTCTCGAGCACGGAGCCGACGGCTCTCGAGCAGGCTCTCGGCACCGACAGCACGGAGCGGCTCGCAGTGGGCCCCCTCAGCGTCGGAGGGATCCACCGTCTCCTGCGCGACCGGCTCGGCAGGCCGTTCGCGCGCCAGACGCTGCTCCGCATCCACGAACGCTCCGGCGGGAATCCCTTCTTCGCGCTCGAGCTGGCGCGTGTGGTCGACGCCGACCGCGACCCCGCTGCGCCGCTCGCCGTCCCCGGGACCCTCGACGAGCTCCTGCGCGCGAGGATCTCCGGCCTTCCCGGGCAGACGCGGGAGGCGCTCGCGCTCGCCTCGGCGCTCGGCACCGCCTCGGAGCGTCTCCTCGAGCGGGCCGGGGTGGCACGGCAGGCGCTCGACCCGGCCGTGGCGGCGGAGGTGGTCGAGCTCGACGGGGAGACGATCCGCTTCACGCACCCGCTCTTCTCGTCGATCCTGTACCGGGATCTCGGGACAGCGCGGCTCGACGTACACGCGCGGATCGCGCGCGTCGTCGAGGACCCCCTTCTCCGCGCCTCTCACCTCGCGCTCTCGACAGAGACGCCTGACGCGGCCGTCGCGCGCGAGCTCGATGCGGCCGCGGTGCTCGCCGTGGATCGCGGCGCGTCCGCCGCCGCGGCCGAGCTCGCCGAGCAGGCGCTGCGACTGACGCCGCCGGATGCAAGCGAGGAGCGGCACCGGCGCGCTCTGGCCGCGGCTCGTGCACACCATGCGGCGGGCGAATGGACGCGGGCGCGGGCGATCGCGGCCGCCCTCCTGGCCGACGCAGAGATCGGGTCGCTGCGTGCCGAGGCGCTCATCCTGCTCGCCGAGCTCGAGACGGTGGATCGTGCGGTCGCCTTGCTCGAGGAGGCTCTCGAGGAGGCGGGCCCGCGTCCGGCGCTTCGGTCGGTCGTCCACTGCCGGCTCGCCTGGGCCACACGCTTCAGGAAGGGCTACGTGCGGGCGCTCGAGCACGCCCGGATCGCCTTCGAGCTCGCCGACGAGCTCGACGACGACGTCCTTCGAGCGCGCGCCCAGGCAGTGGAGGCGATCCTCGGCTGGATGGTCGGCGACGCGGGAGCGCCGCCGCTTCCGTCCCGCCCGCACGACTTCGCCACGGCGGTCGGGGGCGCCCAGCTGGTGCAGGAGGCCACGCTCGCCCTCGTGAACACCTTCGCGCCGTCGTCGATGAGAGGCGGGGCTCGCGCGTTGTTCGAGCGCGAGCTCGAAGAATGGCGCGAGCGAGACGAACCGCGGAGCGCGCGCGCGTTGTGGGGCCTCTCGTGGCTCGATTTCTG
Organism: uncultured Actinomycetes bacterium; assembly: GCA_963836925.1. Taxonomy (GTDB): domain Bacteria; phylum Actinomycetota; class Thermoleophilia; order Gaiellales; family Gaiellaceae; genus PALSA-600. The sequence continues at coordinate 137,453 of CAWILJ010000014.1, read as the reverse complement.
GGGCGGACGCTGGGAGCTCGCGGCCGAGCAGGCGGCCCGGGCGCACGACATCTCGATCCAGTACGGGCTCGAGGTGCCCCAGGATCATCTGCCGATCGCGGTCGTCGCCGTCCACCGCGGGCAGCTCGCGCTCGCGCGTGAGCACTCGGAGCGGGCCCTCGACCTCGCGGCGCAGCAGTTCGCGCTCCACCCGCCGCAGCACCTGGCGGTGCTCGGGCTCGCTGCGCTCTGGAGTGGAGACGTGCCCGTGGGCCTCGGATGGCTCGAGAGAGCGGGCGAGCAGGCAGCCGCGCTCCAGTGGGTCGAGCCGAGCGTCCGCTGGTGGACGGGCGACCACGTCGAGGCGCTGCTCGGCCTCGGGCGCGTCGACGACGCCGCGAGACTCCTCGATGCCTGGGAGGCCGACGCGGCTCGGTTGGGTCGCGAGTGGGTGCTCGCGCATGCCGCCCGCTGCCGCGGCCTGCTCGAGGGTGCCGGCGGTCTCTCGCCCGGGCGGTGTCGCTCCTCGAGCAGGCGATCCTGCAGCACGAGGCGGCCGGTGACCCTTACGGGCATGCCCGCGCGCTTCTTGCGCTCGGCGTCACCCGCAGGCGCGACCGGCAGAAAGCGGCGGCCCGCGCCGCGCTCCAGGCCGCACTCGACGGCTTCGAGCAGCTCGGGGCATCGTGCTGGGTCGAGAAGGCTCGGCGCGAGCTCGGGAGCATCGGAGGACGCACGCACGAGAGCGGGTTGACCGCGGCCGAGCAGAGGGTCGCGGTGCTCGTCGCCGAGGGCCGCACGAATCGGGAGGTCGCAGCCCAGCTCTTCCTGGGCGAACGGACCGTGGCAAGCCATCTCACGCACATCTACGCCAAGCTCGGGGTACGCTCGCGCACCGAGCTCTCCCGCCGGCTGGCGATGACGGACCCGGCGGACCGGAGCAAAGTTCAGACGTTCTGACGTTTCCGCCTCGTCGCCCGCGTCGTAGCGTCGAGGGATGCCCAGTTACCTCGTCGAGACGTACCTCGCGCGTGGCCTGGCGGGAGAACGCTCCGCCCGTGAGCAGCGGGCCCGCTCGGCGGCCGAGGAGCTGACGCAGAAGCGGACACCCGTCCGCCTCGAGTTCTCGATCCATGTACCCGAGGACGAGATCTGCTTCTTCATCTTCGACGCTCCCTCGGGCCGTGTCGCGGCACTGGTCGCACAGAGCGCCGGGCTCGACCCGTTCCGCGTCGTCGAGGCGATCTCGTCCACAAAGGAGGAGAGATGAAGAAGCTGTTGCTCGTTGTCGTCCTCGGAGGTGCGGCCATCCTTACCGCCGTCGCGCTCGGGACGCCCAGCCAGGGGCAGTCGTCGAGCATCACCGCGCTCGGCTCCCTGCAGACCGACGTGGCCTTCAACACCGGCCTCACGATGAGCGCGAACGGCGTCACGTGGGGCGACAGGAAGTACGCCGCCGACCAGCTGCCCGAGTTCCTGGCCGGCCTTCGGGGCGCCGGCGTCACGAACCTCGGGCTGTGGCTGAACCTGCACCCGGCCGTCTCGGCGAGGTTCGGGTTGATGCCGGTCGGGCTTCTGCACGCGCCCGAGGTCGTCACGCAGACCGCGTCCTTCGCTCCCGGTGCGGCGTCGGGCTGGCACAGCCATCCCGGCTACCTGACGGGGACGGTGGTCTCGGGCCAGGTCGTCCGCTACGGCACCGACTGCTCGACCGAGACCTTCACGGCGGGGCAGACGTTCTACGAGACGGCCGCCAAGACGTTCATCGTCAAGAACCCGAGCACGACGGACCCGGCGGTCGTCAGTGTGACCTTCGTCGTCCCGGGAGGCACGCCGACGACGGCGCTCCGCGTCGACAAGGCGCAGCCCACCGGCTGCACGCAGTGAGCCGACCCGCCCGTACGGACCCGCAGCGTCGGAGGGAAGGGGGAGGGCGATCGCGCCCTCCCCTCCTCCGTGCCGTCGTCCTGGTCGCGCTCACGGCGGCGCTTGCTGCGGCGTGCGCGCATGCCGACGGCGACCCCGCGAGCGACTCGCTGCTCTTCCAGAACGTCTTCGTCCCCTACCGGGCGCCGTCGCCGTCCGTGGCCGCAACGCTCGAGGACGCCGCAGACGAGGTCTTCGCCCACGGCGAACGCATCAAGGTCGCCGTGATCTACGAGCCTTCCGACCTCGGCTCGATCCCGTCCCTCTTCGGCCACCCTTCGGACTACGCCCGCTTTCTCGGGCTCGAGCTCTCGCTCTGGTACGTCGGTCCGCTGCTCGTCGTGATGCCCGCCGGGTTCGGCATCTACGACGGCGGCCACTCGACCGCGGCGGAGGCTCAGGCTCTCCAGTCGGTGCCGCTCTCCGGCGACAGCCCGGACGAGCTCGCGGGCTCGGCGAACGCCGCACTCGAGGCACTCACGGCGGCGGGCGCCCTCGCCTCACCCGACGTCCGGGCCCCGCTCGTGACGGCGCACCCCGCCTCGGGCACGCGAGGGAGGGCGACGATGCTTCGCTTCGACATCTACGACGACAGCGGCCGAAGCGCAGCGCTCATCCACGTCTACGACGCGGGCTCACTCCTCGCAACCCTCAGCTCACCTTCGAGCTTCGAGATCGGAACGCGCCACGTGGCGATGCGCTGGCTCGTGCCGGGGAAGCTTCGAAGCCGCCAGCTCCGCTATTGCGTCGTCGGTTCCGACCCTGCCGGGAACCGCAGCGCTCCGGCCTGCGCCCCTTTCCTTCGGCTCGGCTGAGCATCCGGGCCGGCGTGCGCCGGGCCGGCAAGGGCACTCACGGAGTGACGACCGCGTGAACCTCGACGACTTGCTGCTCGATGCCGGGGATGATTCCCTCGACGTTCTCGCCGAACCAGCGGTCGTGCTGCTCCTTGCTCTCCCAGATCTCCGAGACCGTGAAACGGTCGCCCTCGTCCACGAACGCGACGTGGTAGAGGAATCCCGGCGCTGTCTTCAACTTCTCGATCAGCGGAGGCGCGGCCTGGTCGTACTGCTCGGGGGTCATGCCCGAGACCCTGTGCCGGACAAGAACTGCCATCACTCTCTCCCTTGTTGGTGGGTGCCGGGCCCACTCTGCCAGGTTCGAGCTTCGGCGGTGGGCTCACCGGTATACTTGAGCGCGCACGCATCTGGGGCTCAGCGACTACCTGGCGAATCGGAGGAGAACGAGATGAAGGACGCGGGTGCCGGCCCTAGGGCCGTGGTCGTGGTGATCGGGGGCGGGTACGGAGGCTCCGCCGCCGCGCTCGGCCTCGACGAGATAGCCGATGTCGTCCTGGTCGAGCGTCGGGACGCCTTCGTCCACAACGTCGCGGCGTTGCGCGCGCTGGTCGAGCCGGACTGGCTACCGCGGATCTTCCTGCCCTACGATCGACTGCTGGCCAACGGGCGTGTTCTACGCGACCGGGCCGTCGCCGTGGATTCCGGGCGGGTCTCCCTCGCCTCCGGGGACGAGCTGACGCCCGACTACCTCGTCCTCGCGACGGGCTCCACCTACCCCTACCCGGCCAAGTCGGGAACCGACGACACCGAGTCGGCCCTGGCCCGGTACCGGGCGAGCCACGAAGAGCTCGCCCGGGCGGGGCGGATCGTGATCCTCGGGGCGGGCCCGACCGGGCTCGAGCTCGCCGGCGAGATCAGCGATCACTGGCCAGAGAAGACGATCACGATCATCGAGCCCGAGCCTCAGATCCTGGCCGGCCCGTACAAGCAGGAGCTCCGCGACGAGGTGCGTCGCCAGCTCGAGCAACGGGGCGTCGAGCTCGTCCTCGGCGAGCCCGTCATGAGCGAGCCCGCCACCCCACCGGCCACCTTGGGCTCGATCGCCGTCTCGACGGGCGCCGGCCGCACGGTCGAGGCGGACATCTGGTTTCGCTGCCACGGGCTGGCGCCCGTCAGCGACTACCTGCGAGGCGACCTCGCAGGCGCCCGCCTCCCGGACGGCTCCATCGACGTCAACGCCGAGCTCCAGGTCTCCGGGCAAACGACCGTGTTCGCGATCGGCGACGCCGCGTCGGCCGACCTCAAGACCGCCGGCAGGGCAGGGCGCCAGGCGGCCGTAGTCGTGGACAACATCAGCTCCCTGATCGGAGGCGGTGAGCTCGAGGCCTACGAGCCGGGCCCACCCGCGATCGTGATCCCGCTAGGCCCCAGCGGCGGCGCGTCCGAGCTCCCCGGCCAGGACGAGATCGCCGGCGCCGAGACGACCGCCACGATCAAGGGCGAGCACATGTTCGTCGACACCTACCGGGAGCGATTCGGGCTGGCGCCGGCGCCCTCGCCGGCGGGCGGAGCCGCGACGTCCTAGGAGACGCCGGCCAAGCGTCGAGCGGGATGCTAGACGCTAGGCCCGTACGGCCGGCAGCGCCGCCCGTAGCCGCGCCAGACGAACGGCCGGACGACGAACCAGGCGAAGAGCGGCACCAGAAGCCAGGCGGCGCGCCCGTGGCTGAAGACGATCGCCGCGCCGACGAGCGGCAGGAGCACGAACGGCAACGGCCACGGCCGCCGTCCGCCCCCTCGCGTCGCGCGGCGAGTCTCCGGCTCCTCGGCGGGAAAGTCGCCGATCAGCTCGTCGAGCTCCGCGTAGGTCTTCGCCGCCAGGCAACGGCCGACGCGCTCGTCGAACTCGTCGTTGTCGAGACGACCGGCCACATGCTCGCGGCGCAGGATGTCCGCGACCGCCTCCCGCTCGGCGGTCCCGGCGCGAAGGCGCCGGTCTCGCGGGCCGCTGCGGCGGCTGTAGTTGGCTTCGTCAGACATGACCCTCCTCGTCGAATCGTTAGTTGGCTACGTAATAGCACGTGCCGCCGGCTAGCGCGAGACGTTCTCGGCGAGGCGGTCGAGCACGGCATCGAGCTGTTGCAACTCGTCGCGGTCGATTCCGGCCTGCAGACGGCGGTTGAACGCGATCACTGCCGCCAGCATCCGCTGGTAGGCGCCCTCACCTGCCTCGGTCAGCTCGACGCGCACCGCCCGCTTGTCCACTTCCGACGGCCGGCGCAGGACGAGCCCGTTCTGCTCGAGGTTGTCGAGGTGCCGGCTCAACGTCGGGCCCTCGATTCCCAGCTCACGGGCGAGCTCGAGTTGCGCCGTCCACCGACCGTTGCGCAACGCGTTCAGGATCAGCCAGATCGGCGCCGAGCCGCCCTCAGCGGCGAGGGCGGCGTTGAAGGCGGTGCCGACGACCTTCGCCGTCAGCGCCAACTTGCGCCCGATCGGCGTGCCGCGCGGCCTCACGCCGTAACCGTAGCGACGGCGCTCCCAGCCGAGTTAGTGCGCTAACGAATCATCTCCTCGCGAGATCTACGTCCAAGGGGAGGGCCGGCGCCCTCCTGCTCAGGAAGACCGGCGAGGCGTGCCGCGACGGCAGAAGTCGCTCGCCGCGCAACCCCACTCCTGGAGACCGTCGGCTACGGTGCCGAAGCCCCCGAGGCGACGGTGCCCGAGCAACGCGGCTGCGTAGACCACGCCGAGAATTATCCACAGTGCCATGTGTGCATGAACGCCGTCGGCGCGCGCCGTATTCCGTGTGAGTCGCGTTCGGCCGGTTGGTGCGAGACTTCACTCGCCGCGTCCCAGAAGCGAAGGAGGAGCACCATGTCGAGCCGATCGGAGATCCCGGCTGCCGGTCTTCGGAGAGAGTCCGTTCCGTTCCGGGTCAGGACCGCGGACGGCGAGGCCGTCGACCTCGCATATTCCTCGCCCCGTACCGCCGCCGAGCACGACGAGATCGAGCTGCTCGAGAAGCTTCCCTGGTTCGAGAGCGGGAAGCCGCTCCGGAACTACATGCTCCACGAGACGGACTTCTACGACGAGGTCGAGCAGATCTGGGGGCGCCGGTGGGGCGCAGAGGGAATCGGGACGCTCCGCGAGGTCCTCGTCTCACGCCCGACCGAGAACGAGACGCGGCCCGAGTACGCGCAGGAGTGGCAGTACTACTACTCGAGCGCCGCCGGGACCGCCGACCTCGGGCGGCTGCAGGACCAGTTCGACGAGTACTACGAGGTGCTCGAGGGCCAGGGCGTCCGGGTGAACTACATCGAGCCCCCGGTCCCCGCGATCGGCGCCTACGGGTACATCAAGAACCTCGTCACGCTCGCGGGCGGCGGCCTGGTCGCCCACGGCGGCGCGATCCTCCACCGCTACGGGCTGGGCTCCTGGCAACGGGGCCGCGAGGTGATCTGGGAGCAGGTGCTCGCGGCGCTGCAGGTGCCGATCTACCTCACGATCCACGGCACCGGCATCTGCGAGCCCGGCGCAGGACGCTGGCTCGACTCCAGCACCTTCGTCTTCAACGAATCCGTCGTCGCGAACGAGGAGGGGCTCCGCCAGCTCGAGTTCGTCCTCTCGAACCTCGGGATCGAGCTCGTCGTCTGCCACACCCCCGGGTGGTACGACTCGACCGGGAACGGCAACATCGGTACCTCTCACATGGACATGGTCATGCTGACCGTCGACGAGCGGAAGGTGCTGCTCGCCCCCCACCTCGTCAACTACGGGTTCGTCCGCGAGCTGATCAAGCGCGACTACACCATCATCGAGGTACCCGTCGAGGAGTACTGGGACCTCGCCCTGAACGGGGTCACGCTCGCTCCCGGCAAGGTCGTCATGAACGCCGGCTCGCCGACCGTCGTCAAGGAGCTCGAGCGCCACGAGGTCGAGACGATCCAGGTCGACTTCTCCGAGAGCCACAAGTTCGCGATCGCCGGCCTGCACTGCGCCACGCTCGAGCTCGTCCGCGACCAGGAGGAGAGCAGCTGACGGGTCACTCCCGCGGCATCGAGAAGGCCAGCATCCGCTCGGCGTCGATCCGCGCATAGACGGCCGAGGCGAGCATCCGCTCCCACTCGGGCCCGTACCGCGGCACGTAGACGTCGAGCAGCGTCTGCCGGAAGCCGGCGTGCTCCGCGGCGTTGACGTCGATCGGCTCCGCACGGCCGTGGACGGTGACGGCGAGCTCCTCGCCGGGAAGATGCGTGGCGCTCACGTGCGGGCGCGAGCGGATGTGGCGGAACCGGACCGAGTCCGGGCTCGAGCCGAAGTGGAACGCGCCGCGGTAGAAGACGCCGTCCACCGCACCGCCGATCGGGCGGCAGTCGCGGGTCACGGTCGTCAGCACGAGCAGGCACATTCCCGTCAGGCGGGCAGCGACCTCCTCGGCGCTCGCTCTCCGCTCGACGGTATGGATCCGCAGCAGGTGGGCCCCGCCGCGCTCGTAGCTGCGGTCGAGCAGCGCCTGCAGCTCCTCGATCTCCCCCGCGGTCTCGTGCATGCCCACAGCTAAGCACGGCCGCGGAAACGGCTTTACGCCGCGCTTACCCAACCCGTCCAGGTCGCTAACCGCCGGATGACCGTCGGATGACCCACGCGGGTTAACACAGGATCGATCACGAACTGTCAGCGACGGGGGGAGTACGACATGACCTTCACGGCAGGTAGGCGACTCGGAATCGGAGCGCTCGCGCTCATGCTCGTAGCGGTGACCGCGCAGTCGGCCGCCGCGCAGACGGCGAACAAGAACCAGCTCGAGCGGCACCTGCACCACCAGCGGCACCATCCGCGGCCCGACCTCGACCTGCGGCTCAGCGTCTCGCCGGTGGTCGCCGCGACCGGCGCACAGGTGACCTATACCGCGACCATCACGAACCGCAGCCGCCGCAACTCGCGGGGCGCGGGCTTCCTGAACCGGATCGCGAGGCAGACGACCTTCGTCTCGGCAACCGCGAGCCAGGGCAGTTGCAGCGGCAACCCGCTCGTCTACTGCAACCTCGGCGCACTCGCGCCACGCTCCAGCGCGACCGTCACCATCGTCGTGACCGCGAACAGCCCCGGGAGGATCACCGACACCGGCTGGGTCTCGAACAACCCGCCCCGCCACTGGGAGCACGAGAGGCACGTCACGAGCTGGGTCCGGAACATGGGCCCCGACCTCGACCTGCGCCTCACCGGCTCGCCGGAGGTCGTGAACACCGGCCAGCAGGTGACGTATACCGCCACCGTCGCCAATCGCGGCGCCGGCGCCGCGACGACCGCCGGCTTCCAGAACATGATCCCGGGCGGGACGACCCTCGTCTCGTCGAGCTCGAGCCAGGGCAACTGCAGCGGCAACCCGACGATCATCTGCAACCTCGGCGCCCTCGACTCGGGCGCGAGCGCCACCGTCACGATCGTCGTGACGACGACCCACCCGGGGCACATCACCGACCGCGGCTGGGTGTCCACGAGCCCGCCCGGCGACTGGCACCACCAGCGCTCCGCCACGACGTTCGTCCGTGACGTGAGGCCCGATCTCGACTTCCACCTCGTCGGGTCCCCGTCGGCGGTCGGCACAGGGCAGCAGGTGACCTACACCGCGACCATCGGCAATCATGGCTCCGGTCCCGCCGCGACCGTGGGGTTCCAGGATCTGATCTCGCCGAAGACCACGCTCGTCTCGGTCTCGCCGAGCGTGGGCACCTGCAGCGGCAACCCGACGATCGTGTGCAACCTCGGCGCCCTCGACGCAGGGGCGACCGCGACCGTCACGATCGTCGTCACGACGACGCAGTCGGGCAATGCCACCGACCGCGGCTGGATCTCGACGAACCCGCCGGGCGACTGGCGGCACGAGCGGGACGTCACGACGAACGTGCGCGACCTGAAGGCCGACCTGGACTTCCACCTGATCGGCTCGCCCTCGTCCGTGAACGCCGGCCAGCAGGTGACCTACACCGCGACCGTCGGCAACCACGGGTCGGGCACGACCTCGACCGCCGGGTTCCAGGACGTGATCCCGGGGAAGGTCACCCTGGTCTCGGTCACGCCGAGCCAGGGCAGCTGCAGCGGCAACCCGACGATCGTCTGCAACCTCGGCTCGCTTGCCCCGGGCGCGACGGTCACCGTCACCATCGTCGTCGCGACGACCCAGCCCGGGTCGCTCATCGACCGCGGCTGGGTCTCGACGAGCCCGCCCGGCGACTGGCGGCACGAGCGCGACGTGGTGACCGACGTGAAGGCGGCCCCGCCCGCGCCGACGACGGCCACGACGACGACGACGACGACGACAACCACGAAGTAACGAGCTCCCCCGGACGAGAGGAGCGGGATTGTGGCCCCGCTCCTCTCGGCCTCCCGTCAGGGCAGGATCAGGTGAACGTCTCCGAACTCGTGCCAGAGGTAGCCGTGACCTGCGGCCGCCCGGTAGGAGCGCTCGAGCAGCTCGGCGCCCGCGACCGCCTCGAGGAGCTCGAGGTGGGACGACTCGGGCTCGTGCCACCCGGTCAGAAGCCCGTCGACGGCGCGCAAGCCGCGCTGGGCGGTCACGATGAGGCTCGACCAGCCGTCGCCCTCGTCGACACTGCCGTCCGCTCCGGCCACGGTCTCGAGAGCACGTACCGCGGTCGTGCCGACCGCGATCACCCGCCCGCCCCACCAGCGAACGGCGTTCACGAGGCGCGCAGATGCGGCCGGCACGTGGTAGCGCTCGGGCGAGGGCACCTCGCCTCGCTCGGGGGAGGAGAGCCCGGCATGCAGGACGACCGGGGCGAACAACACGCCGCGCACGACGAGCTCCGTGACGAGCTCTGCCGTGAACGGACGTGCGGCACTCGGCATCTCCGCGCTCCCGGGCTCGCGGGCGAACACCGTCTGGTAGGCCGCGAGCGGCCATTCGCCGGGCACGTAGCCGTATCTGACCGGCCTGCCGTGGCGCCGAAGGTAGTCCTCGAGCGGCCCGCCGACGTGGAGACGCGCAGCCGCGAGACGCCCGCCGGCCGGGCGAAGCTCGGCATGGGCGCCGGCCGGCAGCTCGATGCGGCCTCCTTCGGCCGGAGCGGGATGAGGCCCGAGGGCGCGTGTGCGCAGCTCGACGAGCCAGGTGCCGTCGGGGCGAACCGTCGACAGCCGCAGCTCGACCGGCTCGCCGTCGAGCCGTGCCTCGAGCGCGGCAGGGAGTGTGGCCGACACGTTCACGACCAGCAGGTCGCCGGCGTTCAGGAACCGCGGGAGGTCTCGGAACCGGGCATGGGCGATCGCGCCGGCTCCCCGGTGGGCAACGAGCAGCGCGACGTCGTCGCGGCCGGAGCCGCGAGCCTCCGGAGGCTCATGGGCCACCGCCCTTGCCAGGAGCGCCGATTCGCTCACCGCGTGACGGCTGCGAGGCCCCGGGCCTTGAACCGGCCGCTCGGCGACGAGCCCTCGATCAGCTCCAGCAGCCCCGGCACGCTCTCCTCGGGCGGCGCCAGGTCCGAGATGTCCTCGCCGGGAAACGCCTCCTGGTAGGTGCGGGTCTGCATATCGCCCGGGTCGACCGTGTACACGCGAAGCTCCCCATGCTCGGCGGCGAGGATCGCGGTGAGCTGCTCGAGCGCCGCCTTCGAGGAGCCGTAGCCTCCCCATCCCTCGTAGGGCTCGACCGCAGCGTCCGAGGTGATCGACACGACCGCGGCGCCGTCCGCGAGCCGCGGCAGCGCCGCCTGCACGAGCGCGAGCGGCGCGAGCACGTTGACCTCGAAGACCCGCGCGAGCTCGGCGACGGGGTAGTCGGCGAGCCGCGGCCGGGGGCTCGGCCCGAGCACGCCCGCGTTGTTCACGACGAGGTCGATGCGGTCGCCGGCAGTCTCGACGAGCTTCCGCCGATGGGCCGCGTCGGAAACGTCGCCGGGAACCGCGTGGACGCCCGCGAGGCCGGAGACGGCTCGCTCGAGCTCGTCAGCGCCACGGGCGTCGACGACGAGCCGCCAGCCTCGATCGGCGAGTGCCCGCACGAGCGCCAGGCCGAGGCCCCTCGAGGCGCCCGTCACGATTCCGACCCGGCTCATGCTGCGGCCCGGTCGGTGACCCGGTCGTAGTTCAGCCGGAGCAGGGCGATCACGTCCCGGACGTCGGCCGGGCCCTCGATCCGCCGGGCGGCCAGGCCCTGCCTGCCGGGGAACACGGGGTGGTCCTCGATCCGCCCCTCCGCCTCGAGCTCGGCCCAGACCTGCCGGGAGAAGGCGAAGTGGGCCGCGTGGTCCCCGTGCAGGTGCCCGATCTCCCGGCCGCCGACCTTGAAGGAGAGCTCGCCCCGGCTTCCGGGCCCGGCGACGACCCCGGGCCATGCGGTGACGGTCTCGACGATCTGCTCGCTCGGTCTCTGCTCGTGCATCGCGGTACTCCTCTCTCGTGGTGACGTCTCAACATACAAGCTAAAGTTAACTTGAAGTCAAGCCCGGATCGGCGTACCGTGTCCTCGTGGCCGAGCCCCTCACGATCGGCGAGATCTCGAGGCGCAGCGGAGTGGCGTCGTCGGCGCTCCGGTTCTACGAGGAGCGCGGCCTGATCCGGTCCGAGCGCGCCGGCTCGGGGCACCGGCGCTATCCGCGCACCGTGCTCCGGCGGCTCGCGTTCATCGTGTTCGCTCAGCGGATCGGCCTGACGCTCGACGAGATCGGAGCCGAGCTCGCCAGGCTCCCTCCCGACCGCGCCCCGACCCGCGGCGACTGGTCGCGCCTCTCGGGCACCTGGGTCACCAGGATCGATGAGCGGATCGAGGAGCTCGAGCGCCTGAAGCTCGGGCTCACCGAGTGCATCGGGTGCGGGTGCCTGTCCCTCGACCGCTGCGCGCTCGCGAACCCCGGCGACCGCGCGGGCCGGCTCGGTGCCGGCCCGCGGTACTGGCTGAGCGGCGGCTCCTAGGCCGCCTCCTCGAGGACCTCTTCGGCCCCGATCTCGACGACCTCGACCGGCGCGGCCGGGCTCCGGCGAAGCACCGCGAAGACGCCGAGCGCTGCGGCGCCGAGTGGCACGAACAGCGCCGCGTGGAACGCCGACAGCGTGTCCTCGGGGCTGCTGCCGGTCGTGTTCGCGTTGATGACCGCCGTGACGATCGCGAGCACGAGGGCGGCGCCGAGCTGGAACGAGGTGTTGACGAGCCCGCCCGCGAGCCCCTGCTCCTCCGGGGCGACGCCGCTCGTCGCGGCGACGTTGATCGGGCCGAACGCGAGCCCGAATCCGAGCCCGGCGAGCAGGAACGTCGGCAACATCGCGGCCGCGTACGTGGAGTCCAGCCCGATCGGCAGGAACAGCACGTAGGCGAGCGCGATCGACACGAGCCCAGCCACCGTGAGCCGCACGACGCCGAAGCGGTAGATCAGGGGAGCGACCCGGGGCGAGAGAGCCGCCACGAGCGCGCCGGCCGGGAAGATCGCGAGGCCCGTCTCCAGCGCCGACCAGCCGCGGAGCTGCTGCATGTAGAGCGTCGCGATGAACTGGAACCCGATCCACGACGCCAGCGCCATCGCCGCGAGGTTGGCGCGGACGAGGGTCGTGTTCCTGAAGATGCCGAGCCGGATCAGCGGCGCCGCGACGCGTTGCTCTCTCCACGCGAACGCCGCGAGGATCGCCGCGACCGCGGCGAGGGAGCCGAGCGTGCGCGCGGAGCCCCAGCCGTGGGTCGGCGCCTCCACGAGCGTGTAGACGAGCAGCAGCATCCCGCTCGTGAGCGAGACCGCGCCCGGGAGGTCGAACCCGCCCGAGCGCTCGGCCGAAGCGCGGTCGCGCGGGACGAGCTTCAGCCCCGCGACGAGCGCCGCCAAGGCCACCGGCGCGGGAATCAGGAACGCAAGCCGCCAGCTGACCTCGGTGAGAAGGCCGCCGAACACGAGCCCGAGCGAGAACCCGGTCGCGCCCGTCGCCGTGTAGACCGACAGCGCCTTGTTCCGCGCAGGCCCCTCGGGGAAGCTCGTGGTGATGATCGAGAGCCCGGCAGGCGCCGTGAAGGCGGCACTCAGCCCCTTGACGAAGCGCGTGACGACGAGAACGGTCCCGTCGGTCGCGATTCCGCCGAGCATCGAGGCGACGACGAAGACGCCGAGCGCGATCAGGAAGACCCGTCGCCGCCCGAGCAGGTCCGCCGCCCGCCCGCCGAGCAGGAGGAAGCCGCCGTAGCCGAGCACGTACGCGCTGACGACCCACTGCAGCGAGCTGGTCGACATCCCCAGGTCGTCGCGGATCGACGGCAGCGCGACCCCGATCATCGACACGTCGAGCGCGTCGAGGAAGAGGGCAGCGCAGAGAACGAGCAGCGCTCCCCGCGCTCGGCCGCTGAGCTGTACTCCTTGGAATGGCAATGTGCTGGTCACGTCATCCGCCCCCTCCGGTGCTATGTTTGACGGGCACCGTACATTATTGTTCGATACTCGTCAAATAAGATACCCATCGAATAAGATGCAAATCGAACAAGCTCCGGGCGCCCTCGACGGGATGCGGATCCTCCAGGCCCTCGCCGACCCGATCAGGCTCGAGATCGTCCGCCAGCTGGCAGGCTGCCCTTCGGACGGGGAGCTCACCTGCGGCGCCGTCACGCTTCCCGTGACGAAGTCGACCGCGAGCCATCACTTCAAGACGCTGCTCGACGCGGGCGTCATCGCCGAGCGCAGCGCGGGAACCCGCAAGTACCTCCATCTACGACGCGATGAGCTCGACCGGCAGTTCCCGAATCTGCTCGACTCCGTGCTGGGCGCTACGTCGGTTTGAGAGGGGCCGGGCTCGCCGCCCTGCTGCTCACCGCCGTCGCCCTCGCACGAAGCGCGCGGGGCGCGGTTCCGGGCATCCCGACGATCTACGTCGAGTACAGCCCGTCGGCTCGGCCCTAGCCCGTGCTCCCTGGTGGCTCTGCCGAGGGTGTCCGGCGCCTGGCGGGCGGCGCAGAGGAACGAGAAGCCCGGCGGGCGAGAAGCTGTGCGCTCCCCGCCCGCCGTATGCCCCCCTTACTTGGAGCTGAGAAGGCTCCTGACGTACTTCGGCAGCAGCGGGAGCTTCCTCGGCTGCTTCCCGGTGGCGTCGAACACGGCGTTCGCGATCGCGGCCTGGACGAACCCGTTCGGGCCCTCTCCGGCCCCGCCGTACCCACCGACGCTCGGGTTGTTCATCACGACGACCTTGATGTCCGGCAGGTCCTTCATCCGGAGGATCGGGAACGTGACCCAGTCCGCCGAGGTGATCTTCGACTTGTTGAAGACGACCTGCTCGCTGAGCGCCTCGCTGACACCCATGACGGCGCCACCCTCGGCGTTCCGCTGCAGCTGGCGGGGATTGACGACGATGCCCGGCTCGACCACGGTGGTGACGCTCGTCACCCTGACGCGGCCGGTCTTCGGGACGACCGTGACATTCGCCACACAGCCCCAGTAGGCGTTCGACCGCAGCATCAGGCTGCAGCCCTGGCCCGTGATCGCCGTCGACCCGGTGGTCGAGGCGTGCGGGCTCGGCGACGGCCTGGTCTCCCAGCCCGACGCCTCCTTGAGCTTGCCGATCACGGCGATCAGCCGCGGAGAGCTCAGGTTGTTCAGGCGGAACTGCAGCGGGTCGACCTTCGCCAGCGCTGCGAGCTCGCTCATCATCGACTCCTGCGCGAAGTTCTGCTGACGCTGAGCCGGCGTCCGCATGCTGTGGTCGCGCAGACCGATCTGCGTGTTGAAGTCCGGGGCCTTCGGGTCCGTGCCCACCTGGTTCGTCCCCAGCGCCCGCTGCTGCGCGTTCGGGACCTGGTCGTAGAGCCACGGCTCCGAGATGCTGTTCACGGTCGTCCCGAAGGTTCCGGGATATGGAACAACCGCCGGAGCAGGCATCGTCGGCATGCCCGCGAGCAACGCCCCGAGCATCCGGTCGTCCTGCATCGCCGGCATGTAGTGGTCGACCTGGAACGCCACCAGCTTGCCGTTCGCGTCGATGCCGCCCTTGGCGTCCGAGAACGCCGGCGGGTGCTGGGTGGACCACTGCATGTCGTCCCAGCGCATCCACTGCAGCCGCACCGGCTTGCCGATGGCCTGCGAGATGATCGCGGCCTCGTCCTCGGATCCGGTCGAGCCGCCGTTCGAGCGGCCGTAGTGACCGGAGCCGTCGAAGTTGCGTATGACGATCTTGTCGGTCGTCGTCCCGAGCACCGTCGCGAGCTCCCACCGCATCGCCTGCGGGTTGGCGCTGTGCACGTACACGTACACCATCCCGTCCTTGCGGACGTCGGCGACGGCACAGGTCGGCCCGATCGGGGCGTGCTTCTCGAACGGGTACTCGTACGTGGCCGAGATCGTCTTCGCGGCCGAGGCCAGGCCCGTCGGAACCGAGCCGGTGTTGACGCCGAGGGCGACGGGTGCCGTCGTCCAGTCCATCTTCCGGAGGGCGCCGAACGTGTTGCCGCTCCCGGGCAGCCCGGACCAGTCGGTCCACTTCGTCGTCCGCTGGAGCTCGGACGCCGCCTGGATCGCGACGTACTCGAGCGGGTCGACGACCGCGACCAGGTTCCCCTTCACGACGATCTGCGTGTTCGGGAACTGCTTCTTGTCGAGCGTGCCGGCCGACACGAGCTTCGAGCCGATCGCCGGCGGGTGCACGACGCGGGCATGGACCATCCCCGGCAGGCGCACGTCGCCGACGTAGGTGGCGGTTCCCGAGACGATCGGCGGGATCGTGCGCATGCCGATCGACTGACCGATCACCTGGTAGGAGCTGATCGGCTTCGTCGGCGGGTTGCCGGTGATCGTGATCCCGAAGAGGCCGTTGAGGTCACCGGACACCGGGATCGTGAGGTTCAGCTGCTGCCCCGACACGAGCTCGCCGTAGCTCGCCGTCTTCCCGCCGCCCGAGACAACTCCATTCGTCACCGACAGGCTCGAAACGGGAACGCCGAGCTTGGTCGACGCGAGCCCGAGCAGGGCCTGGTAGACGTAGGCCCCGACCTTGCGGGGATTCGGGCTCCCCCCGCCCATGTAGCCGGCCGAGAACCCGCCGTCCGGGGTCCGGTCGGTGTCGCCCATGATCACCTCGGTGATCGCGGAGTACGGCACGTTCAGCTCCTCGGCGAGGATCTGGCCGTATGCCGTGCTGGCGGAGCCTTGGCCGAGCTCGACCTTTCCGGTCCGCATCAGGATCGTGTTGTCGGAGTGGATCTCGAGCCACGAGCTGGGCAGCTTCGGGTCCAGCGTCGTTCCCGTCGCAGCGTTCGCGGCCTTCGAGCCGACGCCGGCCGCGCCGATCATGCTCAGTCCGACGACGAGGGCGCCCCCGCGCTTGACGAACTTCTGACGCGAGAGCGTGGCGCCGAAGACGTCACCGATCTTCTCTTCCATAGCGCTCATGTCACGCCCCCTTCGCCATCGCCTTGGCGGCGTTCTGGATGGCTTCGATGATCGCGGTATAGGTCCCGCACCGGCACAGGTGGCCGTTCATCGCGGTCTTGATCTGATCCTTGGACGGGTTCTTCGTCGTGGCCAGCAGGTCGGCGGCCTGGATCAACATGCCGTTCTGGCAGTAGCCGCACTGCGGCACCTGGACGTCGATCCAGGCCTGCTGCAACGGGTGCAGATTCGGGGCCGCGGCTGTCGTGCCACGCTGCGACGCATAGAGGGCCGGAAGCCCTTCGAGCGTCGTGATGCTCTTCCCGCTCACCGCCGCGACCGGGGTCACACACGAGCGGATCTCCTTGCCGTCCAGCAGCACCGAGCAAGCGCCACACTGCGCCAGGCCGCAACCGAAGCGCGGGCCGTGCAGGTGGAGCTCGTTGTGCAAGACGTAGAGGAGAGGCGTATCAAGGCTCGCACTCACCCCATGGGTGAGGCCGTTCACCTTGATCCTGATGCTGTTGGCCATTCTTCCTCCCTTTCCGAGGCCTGCCGCCTCGTTTTCGCCTCCTGCCTAGGCAGAAGTCCGTCACCGGGCGCGCGTTACCCTAGCAGAGGAGTTGGAGCGACTCCAAGAATGGAACCGATGTGGGCGTGCTAGGGTGGTGATGATGAGGCAGCTAGCAGTCGGAGCGGCGGTACTCCTGACCGTGCTTCTGGTGTCGTCGACGGCGCTCGCAGGCGGTACGAGCCGGGCGGCGGCGGCCAAGGTGACGGTCACGCTGACGGACACGAAGCTGGGAATCTCCCCTTCCGGCCTCCAGGCGGGCAGCACGAGCTTCACCGTCGTGAACCACGGCAAGCGCCTCCACGCGTTCGAGATCGCCGGCCCGGGCCTGAAGCAGGGCGTCCGGACCGCGAAGCTCGCGCCCGGCAAGAGCGCGACGGTGACCCTCAGCCTCCGGAGCGGCGCCTACATGCTGACGCTCTCCGACCCGGCCGGGCTCGGCATGACCGCAACCCACTGGCTCCAGGTGATCCCGCGGACGGTCGTGCATTCGAGCGGCGCGGGCGTCGTCCAGGCCGATCCCGATTCCGGGAGCCCGGTCTGCGGCGGCCTGATGCCGTAGCGTTCTGCAGGTGCCCGCCCGGTGCCGCCCGGCGCTGGTCGCCCTGGTCGCGGCGGCCTCGCTCGCTCCATTTGCAGCCGCCGAGCACACAGGCCGACTCGTCGTGGTCGCACGTGACCTGAACAACCCGCGCAAGCTCTTCCTCGCACCCGGCGGCGCGCTGTACGTCGCCGAGGCAGGGGCAGGCGGCCGCGACAAGTGCCGCGGCTCCGGAGCGACCGAGGCCTGTATCGGGCTGACGGGATCGATCACCGAGGTCGCCGGCGGCACGCAGCGCCGCGTCGTGGTCGGCCTCGCGTCGGTCGCGACACTCGACGAGCAACGCGCCGCCGGCCCGGCGGACGTGCTCTTGCGAGACGGCCGGTACGACGTCCTCCTCCAGGACACGGAGATGGACGCTCGAGGCGACAACGGGCTCGGGCGCGACGGGAAGACGCTCGGCGCCCTGATCTCCACCCCACCCGGTCTGGCTGCCCCGCACGTGATCGCACGCCTCGCCGCCTTCGAAGCCGCTCACAACCCCGACCACGGCGCCGGCCCGGGCCGCGCCTACGGCAACCCGCCCATCGACAGCGACCCCTACGCCTTCACCGCGTATCGGCGCGGCTTCGCCGCGGTCGACGCGGCGGGCAACGACCTCCTCTGGATCTCGCCCCGGGGCGCCGTCTCCGTGCTCGCCGTGTTCCCGACGCAGACCGTGAGGCTCACCGCGGCCGAACGCAAGCGCTTCGGTATCGCGCCGAGCGTGAGGTCGCTCGTCGTCCAGTCGGTGCCGAGCAGCGTGATCGTCGGCCCTGACGGGGCGCTCTACGTGGGCGAACTGACGGGGGTGCCGTTCCGGCGCGGCGCCGCCCGCGTCTGGCGGGTCGTCCCGGGGAGGAAGCCGACCCTGTTCGCGTCCGGCTTCACGAACATCTCCGACCTCGCCTTTCTCGGCCGAAGCCTGCTGGTGCTGGAGATCTCGTCAGCCGGGCTCTCGTCACCGTCGTCGGCCGGAGCGCTGATTCGCGTCGCGCCCGGCGGCAGACGGACGGTGCTAGCGGGCAAAGGGCTCGTCGCTCCCACCGGCCTCGCGGTCGGCGGCCACACGATCTACATCTCGAACCACGGGACGTCCCCGGGCGCGGGCCCCGGCCCGCACGGCGAGGTGCTGCGACTGACGGTCAGTGCGGGCTCGGGATGATCTCGATCGCCCTGAGCCCGGCCGCGAGCGCTTTCTCCAGGTACTCCGCCTTCAGCTCGTTGAGCTCGACGAAGTCGAGATCGGCGTCGCCCCGGTGCATGGCGATCCAGTCGTTCCAGACGTCGACCATCCCACCGTAGGCGATCGCCGCCATCATCCGCGAACGCACGCCGGGCGGATCCTCGCGGAGGTCGCCTGCGAACCCGAGGGCGATCTGATCCTCGAGGAGCGCACCGCGAAGCCGCTCGGCTGCGACGAGGTCACGGTCCGACCGGATGATGTCGCCGCTACGGCGGATCGCCTCCGTGTAGGGCCTCTCGAGCTCCGGAAGCACCTCCCTGACCCACCCGAGGACGGCGTGTGTTGCCGTTTCCCCGTCGGGGCGCTCGACGACGCGCGCCTGCGCGCTGTCGATCAACGCGTCCATCATCGCGAAGACGATGTCGGGCTTGCCGGGGAAGTAGTTGAAGATCGTGCTGAGGGCGACCTCGGCCTCTTCGGCCACCTCGGCCAGGGTCGTCTCGGCGTAGCCGTGCTCCGCGAAGAGCCGCGTCGCGGCCTCGACGATGGCCTGCCTCGTGCGCTGCTTCTTGCGCTCGCGGAGGCCGACAGAGTGAGTCGTGCTCACGGTCGCCACCCGTGCTCAGAGTAGCGGCAGGAGCCCTGGACGGACAGTAGGGCTCGCCGGTGTCCCGACACCGGGCCCTTCGCGCCGGCTCACCCGCCCGCGTGCAGCTTCTTCACGAG
This sequence comes from uncultured Actinomycetes bacterium, assembly GCA_963836925.1. GTDB lineage: Bacteria > Actinomycetota > Thermoleophilia > Gaiellales > Gaiellaceae > PALSA-600. Next base: position 118,333 of record CAWILJ010000014.1, on the reverse strand, counting down.
CCAGGCGAAGGCCGCCCTGTAGGCGGCGGCGTTCAGCTCGTGACCCGTGTCGTACCAGCGGACGAGCGTGCCCTTGGGCGCCGCGTGGATCATGTTCTCGAGCGCCGTGCGGGGGACGACCGTGTCGCGGCGGCCGTCGGCGAGGAGAATCGTGCCCCCGCGCGCCATCGCGATGTACCGGAGCGGGTCGACGCTGCCTAGACCCCTCTCGACCAGCGCCTTCTGGCCGGCAGGAGCCGACTTGACGAACGCCGAGAGCTTGTCGGCGCCGCCGGAGAGCAGCGCGAGCGCGCCGAACCGCCTGTCGGCGGCCGCCACGAACGCGCCCGTCTTCGCCCCGTTGCTCCACCCCAGGTAGCCGAGGCGCCCGGGGTCGACCATCGGCAGCGAGGCGAGCACATCGGCCGCGCGCCGGACGGCCACCACGTCTGCGACCGTCACCGCCTTCGACTCGCTCACGAGGCCCGGCACCGTGGTCGGCTGCGGCGGCGGATAGGCGGACGAGGGCGCGGTGATCGCGAGCGCCACGAAGCCGAGGTGGGCGAGCGCGACCGCGTCGCCGAGGAGCTCGCTGCGATCGGCGCCCCCGCCGTGGACGAGCACCACCCCGGGCCTCGCCCGCTTGCGCGGCCCTTCGACGAGGAACGCCTCGATCTTCTTCGCGCGGCTCTGGTAGGAGACGTCGTGGACGGTGACGCCGCCGTGCTGCAGGACGACGCCCCCGTCGGTGTACCGAAGCGGCGCCGAGGCCGGGTAACCGAAGTCGAGCGCGGTGCCCGTCGGCCTCGAGGCAGTCGTCGGGGCCGCCTGCTCCGAGTGGCCGCACCCGGCCAGCCCGGCCGCGGCCAGGACGAAGCAGAGGTAGGCCGCCGGCTTGGTCACGAGCGAATTCGTACCGGCAGGGCGGATGCGCGGACGATGCCGCGCACCTACACGCCGACGCGCCACCGCGCCTGCCGCTGCCGCCGGCGGCTCTTCGCGGGATCGGTCCGTGGCCGTTCGGTCTGCCGGTCGAGGAGCAGCGCGGCGTCGATCAACGCGAGGTGCGTGAGCGCCTGCGGGAAGTTGCCGAGCTGAGCGCCGGTCGTCGGCTCGTACTCCTCGGCGAGGAGCCCGAGGTCGTTGGAGAGATCCAGCAGCCCGTTGAACAGCTCGTGTGCCTCGGTGGTCTCGCCCTGCAGCGCGAGGACCGAGACGAGCCAGAACGAGCAGGCGAGGAACATGCCCTCGCCGGGCGGGAGGCCGTCGACGCCGTGCCCGCCCCGGGTCCGGTAGCGGTGGAGCAGCCCTCCGAAGCCGAGCTCCTCCCGGATCGCGGCCACGGTCGAGAGCACCCGCGGGTCGGTCGCCGGTAGGAACCCCACGATGGGGATCTGCAGGACGCTCGCATCCAGCTCCTCGGAGCCGAAGGCCTGCGTGAACGCCTGCTTTCGCTTGCTGAAGCCCTTGGCCATCACCTCGGCGTGGATCTCGTCGCGGATCGCCCGCCAGCGCTCGACAGGACCGTCGTGGCCGAACTCCTCGCAGAGCCGCACGCCCCGGTCGAACGCGACCCAGGCCATCACCTTGGAATGCGTGAAGTGGCGAGGCCTCCCCCTCACCTCCCAGATCCCTGCGTCCTTCTCGCGCCATCCGGTCTCGAGCCATGCCAGCAGGCGGGTGACGAGGGCCCAGACGTACGGATCGGCCGGCGCGCCGTAGAGCTGGGTCTCGTAGAGCGCATCGAGAACCTCGCCGTAGGCGTCGAGCTGGAGCTGGCCCGCTGCGGCGTTGCCGACGCGAACCGGCAGCGATCCCTCGAAGCCCGGCAGCCAGTCGAGCTCGCGCTCGTCGAGCCGCCGCTCCCCGCCCAGGCCGTACACGATCTGGACGTCGCCGGCATTGCCGGCCACCGCCCTGAGCAGCCAGTGGCGCCAGGTTGTCGCCTCGTCGCGGTAGCCGGAGTCCAGCATCGTGAGCAGCGTCAGGGTCGCGTCTCGGAGCCAGCAGAACCGGTAGTCCCAGTTGCGGTTGCCGCCGATCGCCTCCGGGAGCGACGTGGTCGGGGCGGCGACGATCCCGCCGGTCGGAGCGTAGGTGAGCGCCTTGAGGACGATCAGCGAACGGCCGACCTCGTCGCGGTAGATCCCGTGGTGCGTGCAGAGCGAGGTCCACTCGGCCCAGTACGCCTCGGTGTCGGCGAGCGCCTCGTCTACGTCGAGCACGTCCGGCATCGGGCTGTGCGACGGGAACCACGTGAGGGCCAGGGGCACGCGCTCGCCCCGCCGGACCGTGAACTCGGACACGATCGCCGTCCCGTCCGTCCGGCGCAGCGGAGCCCCGGCCCTCAGGCAGACGGCGTCGGGGCCGGCGATCGCCGTGGCCGACCCGTCCTCGTGCTCCTGCACCCAGGGAATGATCCGTCCGAAGTCTGGCCTGAGCAGGAGCTCGGACCGCATCGCGACGCGCCCGGTGAGGCCCTCGACGATCCGCACGACATTCGGCGCATCGAGCCTCGGCGGCATGAAGTCGGTGACGCGGACCGAGCCTGCGGCGGTGACGATCGTCGACTCGAGCACGAGCGACTCGCCGCGATAGCGCCGCGAGGTGCGGCGCACCTCGCCCGCGGGACGGAGCGACCAGCGCCCGTGCTCGGGGGCTCCCAGCAACGCCGCGAAGCACGCGTCCGAGTCGAACCGCGGCAGGCAGCACCAGTCGATCGACCCGTCGCGACCGACGAGAGCCGCCGTGTGGAGGTCGCCGATCAGCGCGTAGCTCTCGATCGTCCGGAGGGCGGGCGGATGGGCCGCCATCGAGCCAGAGATATCAAAGCGGCCAGTCGTGGGCATATCCCCCGATGTAGAGATTCGGCGCGCGTAGGAGTAGGATCGCGCCAGCCAGGGAGAGGGGGCTCTGAGTGGCAGCTGTTGGGTTCGACCGCATCGGCAAGGTGTATCCGGACGGAACGCGTGCGGTCAGCGCCCTGACCCTCGAGGTCACCGACGGAGAGTTCATGGTCCTCGTCGGGCCGTCGGGCTGCGGCAAGACCACGGCGCTCCGGATGCTCGCAGGCCTCGAGGAGATCTCCGAAGGAGCGATGCGGATCGGGACGCGCGTGGTCAATCACGTGCCGTCGCGCGACCGCGACATCGCGATGGTGTTCCAGAGCTACGCGCTCTACCCCCATCTGTCGGTCTACGAGAACATCGCCTTCGGGCTTCGCTTGAAGAAAGTGCCGAAAGGGGAGATCGACGAGCGAGTGCAAAAGGCTGCGAAGACGCTCGGGCTCGACGAGCTGCTCAAGCGGAAGCCGCGGAACCTCTCCGGCGGCCAGCGCCAGCGCGTCGCGATGGGACGGGCGATCGTCCGCGAGCCGGCCGCGTTCCTCATGGACGAGCCGCTCTCGAATCTCGACGCGAAGCTTCGCGTCCAGATGCGCGCCGAGATCTCCCGGCTGCAGCGCGACCTCGGGACGACGACGCTCTACGTCACCCACGACCAGGTCGAAGCGATGACGATGGGCGACCGCGTGGCGGTCATGCGGAAAGGCGAGCTGCAGCAGGTCGCGGCGCCCCAGGAGCTCTACGACCATCCGGTCAACCTCTTCGTGGGCGGTTTCATCGGCTCGCCCTCGATGAACATGCTGGAGGCGAGCGTCAGCCGGCGTAACGGCGGTTACTCGCTCGACCTCGGCGGCTCGCAGACGCTCGCGGTCGACGGCGAGGACGTGGCGGAGCGCCCGGCGCTTGCCTCGTACGACGGCCGTCGCGTGATCCTCGGGATCCGGCCCGAGTCGATGGAGGAGGCGAGCGTCGCGCTCGACGCGGCGGCCGATACCCGGCTCAAGGGGCGTGTCGAGCTGCGCGAGGCGCTGGGGTCCGAGCTGGTCGTGCACTTCTCCCTTCCGGAGAGCCGGCTCGCGCAGACAGAGGAGACGATGGAGCTCGCCCGCGAGTCGAGCGTCGAGGGCGGAATCGAGACCGAGGGCGCCCACCTCGTCGGCCGCTTCGGGCCGCGGGCACGCGTCGCCGAGGGTGACGAGTTCGAGGTCTCGGTCGACACGAGCGCGCTCCACTTCTTCGACCCGGACACAGGGCTTGGGATCTACGAGCAGGCGGACACGAAAGGAGCGACGACGTGAGACGAGGCTGGACGAAGAGAGCCGCCCTGGTGGCGGCGGTCATCCCGCTCGCCGTGCTCGCTGCCACGGGCAGCGGGTCGGGAGCGACGAGGCACGCGAACGCGGTCTCGGGAAGCATCACCTTCGACGGGGTGTGGACCGGCGCCGAGGCCTCGGCGTTCGGGCAGGTGATCAAGGCCTTCAACAAGACGTACCCGGACGTCAAGGTCAACTACAAGCCGGTCGGCGACAACCTGCCGACGGTGGTCTCGACGGCGGTGGCAGGCGGCAATCCGCCCGACATGGCCGATATCGCACAGCCCGGCCTCGTCAAGCAGTTCGTCGACAAGGGCGCCCTGAAACCGATCACGTATTCGCGGAAGGTGCTGATCAAGAACTTCGCGCCGTCGTGGATCGCGCTCGGCACGTTCAACAAGAAGATCTACGGGCTCGTCTTCAAGGCGAGCAACAAGTCGACGGTCTGGTACAACGTCCACGCCTTCAAGAACGCGGGCGTGAAGGCCCCGAAGACGTGGCCGCAGCTCGTCTCGGCGGCGAACACGGTGAAGGCCTCGGGTGTGCCGCCGTACTCCATCGGCGGCGCCGACGGGTGGACGCTCACCGACCTGTTCGAGAACATCTACCTCCGACAGGCAGGGCCTGCGCGCTACGCACTGCTCTCGGCGCACAAGCTCAAGTGGACCGACAAGTCGGTGGCCGCCGCGCTCAAGACGATGGCGCAGGTGGTCGGCAACTCGTCGGACATGGCCGGCGGTACCTCGGGCGCGGTGCAGACCGACTTCCCGACGTCGGTGAACAACGTGTTCCAGAACCCGCCGAAGGCGTCGATGGTGCTCGAAGGCGACTTCGTCCCCGGCGTCGCGACCGTCAAGGCGAAGCCGGGCACGGACTACGCGGAGTTCCCGTTCCCGTCGATCGGGGGCTCTCCCGCATCGGTCGAGATCGGCGGTGACACCATCGTCGCGTTCCGGGACAACCCGGCGATCGAGGCGTTCGTGAACTTCCTCGGCACCCCGCAGGCAGCTGCGGCCTGGGCCGCGAAGGGCGGGTTCGCGACCGGCAACCGGAACATGCCGTCGAGCGTGTACCCCGACGCGACGACGCGCGCGACCGCCTCGGCGATCGCGGCGGCGAAGAACGTGGCGTTCGACATGTCCGACCAGCAGCCGGCCTCGTTCGGCGCCACGGTCGGGCAGGGCGAGTGGGGGCTCTTCCAGAGCTTCCTGCAGCACCCGACGAACGTCTCCGGGATCCAGAAGCAGCTCGAGTCGGCGGCGGCCGCCGCGTACAAGAAGGGCGCGTAGGGGTCGAACGGGCGTGAGCTCAGGGGCAATCACGGTGGAGCCGCCTGTGGAGGCGGCTCCACCAGGCCCGTCCGGGCCGGGGCTCGGCCGGTACGTCGCCGGTGGGCTGTTCCTGTTGCCCGCGCTCGTGATCCTCGGCGTGTGGATGGTCTACCCGACGATCTACACGATCATCCGGAGCTTCTTCGGGCTCAACGGCTTCAACAAGTTCGTCGGGATCGACAACTACAAGTCGCTCTTCACGACCTCGACGCTGACGACGGCGATCAAGAACAACCTGATCTGGGTCGCCGTCGTGCCGGCGTTCGTCACCGCGATCGGGCTCATCTTCGCGGTGCTGACCGAGCGGGTCCGCTGGTCGGTCGCGTTCAAGACGATCGTGTTCCTGCCGATGGCGATCTCGGCGTTCGCGACCGGCGTCACCTGGCGGATCATGTACGTGCAGGATCCGAACCTCGGCGCGGTCAACGCGCTCGGGCGCTCGATCGTCCAGGTCTTCAACCCGCCGGGATCGCTCTCGGACGCGTTCCCGTCGACGCCGAGCCTCCAGGGGACGTCGCAGACCGGGATGGTGCTGAAGACGCCCCTCCATCCTGGGGGTGTCGCGCTCCTCGGGCTCACGGGGATCCCGCCGGACCAGGTGCCGACCGCGGCGAAGCAGGCGGTCGAGCCCAGGTCGACGCCGGGGCACGTCGAGGGCGTCGTCTGGCGCGACTTCAAGCCCGGCGGCGGCGTTCCCGGCAAGGTCGAGAAGGGCGAGCTCGGGCTTCCGGGCGTGACCGTCCAGCTCCGGAACGCGGAGAACAAGGTGGTGAAGACCGCCGCGGCTGCGGACGACGGCTCGTTCGACTTCGGAGTGATCGCCCCTGGGACGTATCACGCCGGGATCTCGTCCGAGACGTTCGCGAAGCCCTGGGCCGGCTTCGCCTGGCTCGGGACGAAGCTGATCACCCCCTCGCTGCTGATCGCCTACATCTGGATCTGGGCGGGGTTCGCGATGGTCGTGATCGCGGCCGGGTTGTCCTCGATGCCTCGAGAGGTGCTCGAGGCGGCTCGAACCGACGGGGCGACCGAGTGGCAGGTCTTCCGGCGCGTCACCGTGCCGCTGCTCGCGCCCGTCCTCTCGGTCGTCTTCATCACGATGATCATCAACGTCCTCAAGGTCTTCGACCTCGTGATCACGCTCGCACCGGGGTCGTCGCAGAACGCGGCCAACGTGATCGCGCTCGCGATGTGGCGGACCTCCTTCGGGGGCATCAACGACTTCGGCGTCGGCTCCGCGATCGCGGTCTTCCTCTTCGTGCTCGTGATACCGGTGCTCGCCCTCAACATCAAGCGCTTCAGGGGTGAGCAATGACCGACATCGTCGTCCCCGAGGGCGCGGCCCTTCCCGAGCTGACAGTGCCGAAGGCGCGCCTGTCGGAGCGCGAGACGGTGCCGGGGAAGCTGATCCGCTTCACCATGAGGGCCCCGGTCAACATCTTCATCGTCCTCCTCGGACTGCTCTGGCTGATCCCGACGCTCGGGCTCTTCCTCACCTCGATCCTTCCCGCACAGGCCTTCACGGTGAAGGGCTGGTGGCAGATCTTCTCGAAGCCGAGCCTCGCCACCTGGTCGAACTACGACCAGGTACTGCACAACCACGCGATCACCCACTCGCTGTGGATCACGGTGCAGATCGCGGTCGGCAACACGCTGATCGTGGTCATCGTCGGCGCCCTGGCCGGCTATGCCTTCGCGTGGCTCGAGTTCCCGGGCCGCGACTGGATCTTCCTCGTCGTCATCGGCCTCCTCGTGGTGCCGCTCCAGATGGCGCTGATCCCGATGTTCACGCTCTACAACCACCTGAGCCTGTACGACACGGTGCTCGGGATCGTCCTGTTCCACGTCGCGTTCGGGCTGCCGTTCGCGATCTTCCTGCTGCGGAACTTCTTCGCGGGGATCCCGAAGGACATCATGGAGTCGGCGCGGATCGACGGCGCGAGCGAGCTCCGGATCTTCGTCAGGCTGATCCTGCCGCTCGGCCTGCCGGCGATCGCGTCGCTCGCGATCTTCCAGTTCCTCTGGACCTGGAACGACCTGATCGTCGCCCTCACCTTCGGCCAGAACGTGCAGCCGATCACGGTTGCGATCTTCTCGAACCTCCGCCAGTTCGGCGCCAACATCGACCTGATCGCGCCGGCGTCGTTCATCTCCCTCATCATCCCGCTCGCGGTGTTCTTCGCCTTCCAGCGCTACTTCGTCCAGGGGTTGCTCGCGGGCTCGGTGAAATGACCGCGATCCGGGATGTCGCCGTCGTCGGCGGCGGCCTCGCCGGCTTCGTCGCACATGCCACGCTCCGCCACGGCCGCGTCGAGGACGTCACCGTCTTCGACGCCTCGGGCGGCGACCCGGCGGCCGCGTGGCGACGGCGGGCCGAGTCGATCCGGCAGCGGCGCATGCGCTCCGAGAGCGACGGGCACTGCCTCCCGGCGAGCTTTCCCGGGCTCGCCGTCCGCTCGGCCCTCCGGCGCCGGAACCCCTGGCCGATCGTGCAGAGTGCCTGCGACCGCTACCACCCCACGGTCGCGGAGTTCCTCGAGCACGTCGAGGAGGTGCGCCGCCGGTCGCAGTGGGACGAGGCGGTCGTCGCGCGCCGGATCGAGCGGATCCGCGCCGTGGACGGCGGCTTCGAGCTCGACGGCGCGGGCGTCTTCCGCCACGTCCTCGTCGCGACCGGGCACCCCGGGCTGAGCTTCCCCGCCGAGCTCGCCGCCGACCCACGCGTCGTGCACGCCTACGAGCCGCACGAGTACGCCGACGACGTCGTCGTGGTCGGCGCCGGGATGGCGGCGGCGACCGAGTGGCTGAACGCGCTCGCTGCGGGCGCCAGGGTGACGTCGGTGCGCCGGCGCGAACCCGCGCGGTGGCCGCTCAACGTCCCCCGTGCCCTGTTCTCGCGCCGTGGGCTCGCCGGCTTCCACGCCTCCTCTCCCTCCGAGCGCGCCGGGCAGCTCGGCGCCCTCCTGCAACCCTCCTACCCGGCCGGACGCCACTGGGACGACCCGATCGCGCGTGCCGGTGCGCGGTTCCGCGTCGCGGCGGAGGTGAACGGCGCGGAGCAGGTGATCTGCGCGACGGGATTCCGGCGCGGCTTCGGGCACGACCCGCTGCTCGAGCGCCTGGTCGACGACCACGGCCTCGAGACGCACGGCCGCTGGATCGTGCTGGCGCCGGACTCGACCGTCCCGGGCCTGACCGACACGAGCGCGGACGATCGCGCTGGCCGGGGTCGCCGGGCAGTGGGCCTACCCTGCGCTCGGACACGCTCGTCGGCGCGAAGTACGCGGCGCGCGGCTTCCTCCGAAGGGTGGCGGCTTGTCGTACACGCTGAGGGGGCGGATCGACTCCCGCCTGGGCGCGGCGCTCGCGCCGGCCCTCGCGGCCTGCATCCTCGCGCTCGTCCTGCACCGGTGGTGGCCGGTGGAGGTCGCCGGCCTGATGGTCGGCGTCGGGCTCCTCCTCGACCTCCTCCTCTACGACCGCGTCCTCGACTACCAGCCCGGCTGGCTCGCACTGCCGCTCGGAGCCCTCGAGCTCGCCATCGTCACCGCCCTCGTGTACGCAACCGGGGTCCGCGCGCCGCTCGCGGCCGCCGTCGCGTTCTTCGCCGGCTCCTGGGTGCTCGCCCAGGTGCTCGGGCACGCCGTCTATCCGGGGCTGCGGCTCTCCTACGGCGACGACGGCGGCGAGCTCGGCCGCTCCGGCGTGACGGCCGCGACAGCGTTCGCCGGGCTCTTCCTCGCCGCGGGCGCCGTCGCGTTCGCGACCCAGCCGCCGACGGTCACCCTCGCGGCCGGAGTGCACCGGGGACCGATCGTGATCACCCACTCCCAGGTGCTGACCGGCGAGCCCGGGGCCGTCGTCCGCGGCGGCATCGTGGTCCGCGCGAGCGACGTGACGATCCGGAACCTGACCGTGATCGGCGGCACGAACGGGATCGACGTCGAGCACGCGCGCCGCGTGAAGATCGAGAACGTGCGGCTCGCGGGTGCGTCGCTCGACGGGATCCACGTCCGGTTCGGGCAGGTGATGGTGCGCGACTGCGCCATCGTCTCGAGCGGCCCATTCGCCCAGGCGGTCGACATCTCCTACTCGATGGACTGGGGCATGAGCTCGGTCGAGGGCTGCGACGTCTCCGGCGGCCAGGAGGGCATCGTCACGCACTCGTCGATGGTCATGGTGATGGGCAACCACGTCCACGGGACGCAGCTGCGCGGAATTACGATGAGCGAGATGTCGATGGGCCAGGTGTCGGGGAACACGGTCACGGGCGCGAAAGGAGTCGGCGTCTACTGCGGCGACCACTCGGAGTGCGAGATCGAGCGGAACGTCGTCGCGGGCACGAAGTCCTCCGGCACCGATGACCTCGGTCAGGCGGGGATCGGGATCGAGGCCAAGTACTACGCGCTCGCGACCCTCGACCGGAACGTCCTCGTCGACAACCCGAAGGCGCTCGCGGCGTTCTCGAACAGCAACTTCGAGCGAGGCTGAGCCGTGCCCACCCGTCTCTCCGCGACCGCGTCGACGGCGGTCCTCCTCGTCGCGGCTGATGGCCGGCCGGCGCCGGGCCGTTGCGCCCGGAACCCCCGCGATCCACGTCGACTCCGCGTCCGACTGCACCTTCAACGTCGCGATCGCGGTCAACGGCGGCGTCGTCCCGGTCCCGGCGACCTCGCCGCCGGGGCCCGCCGTCCCGCCCGGGAGCTACCAGCTCGTGCTCTCGATGCCGAACCCGAGCTCCGGGTTCCCCTGCGGCCAGCCGCCAAGCCGATCTCGTTCACCGAGCGATGACTTTCGGGCGTTCCGGTGGTCGTAGTGGTGTTGATACGGTAAGCGGACTCAAGCGTCCAGTTTCGTGGAGGGGGAGGAAAAGAGATGAACTCGGTTCGCGAGGAACACCAGCACACCAATCCGTGGGTCGTGCTCGTCCTGATCTGCATCGCGCAGTTCATGGTCGTGCTCGACTCGACGGTCACCAACGTCGCTCTGCCGTCGATCCAGAAGGACCTCGGGCTGACCGAGGCCAACCTGCAGTGGATCATCAACGCCTACACGCTGGTCTTCGGCGGGTTCCTGCTGCTCGGCGGGCGTCTCGGCGACCTGCTCGGCCGCAAACGGCTGTTCCTGGTGGGCCTCGTGATCTTCACCTTCGCCTCGCTGATGAACGGCCTCGCCCAGAGCGAGGGGATGCTGATCGGCTTCCGCGCGCTCCAGGGCCTCGGGGCCGCGCTGATCTCGCCGGCGGCGCTCTCGATCATCTCCACGACCTTCGAGGAAGGCGCCGAGCGGGCGAAGGCGCTCGCCGTGTGGGCAGCGATCGCCATCGGCGGCGCCGCGTTCGGGCTGATCCTCGGCGGCGCGCTCGTCGAGTGGTTCTCGTGGCCGTGGATCTTCTTCATCAACGTGCCGGTCGGAATCGCCGCCTTCGTGCTGTCGCTGCGCCTCGTGCCCGAGTCACGAGACGAGCACGCACCGGCGAGCTACGACATCGCCGGCGCCGTCACGGTCACCGGCGGCTTGATGTCGCTCGTCTACGCGATCGTCAAGGCCGAGACGGACGGCTGGACCTCGTCGACCACCATCGGGTTCTTCATCCTGTCGGCGATCCTCCTCGCGAGCTTCGTCGTGATCGAGACGCGGTCGAAGGCACCGCTCGTGCGGCTGTCGATCTTCCGGATCCGCTCCCTACTGACCGCCAACATCACGATGTTCCTGGCGATGTCGGCGATGTTCGCGATGTTCTTCTTCAACACGCTGTACATCCAGAAGGTGCTGGGCTACAGCCCGCTGCAGGCCGGCTTCGCGTTCCTGCCGTTCACGGCCGGGATCATGGTCTCGGCCGGGCTCGCATCGACCTTCGCGCCGCGGATCGGCGTCCGGCCCGTCGCCGCGGTCGGCATGATCCTCACCGCTGCCGGGCTCCTGCTCCTGACGCAGATCCCCGTCAACGGGTCGTACCTGTCGAATGTCCTGCCGGCGATGATCCTGACCTCGCTCGGGATGGGCGCCGTGTTCATGCCGCTCACCCTCATCGCGACCACCGGGCTCGAGAACGAGGATCAGGGGCTCGCGTCGGGGCTCTTCAACACGTCGCAGCAGATCGGCGGCGCGCTCGGGCTCGCCGTCCTCTCGACGATCGCCGCCGGCCGCACCAAGGCCGCCGGCGGGGCGACCGATCCCGAGGCGCTCGTCCACGGCTTCCACTGGGCCTATGCCGGTGCGGCCGTGATCACGATCGCCGCGCTCGTCGTGATGCTCAGCATGCTGCGGGCCAAGGACGTCGCCCGCATCGAGGCAGAGGCGAGGTCCGGAAGCACCGAGCCCGTCTTCGCCAGTGCCGGATAGCCATGAGCGTGGGCTCGGCGGAGCTCGAGCTTGAGCGGCACCCTTCGGGCTGACGCTCAGCGGAACCTCGGCCGCGTGCTGGACGCCGCGGCCGAGGTTCTCGCCGAGCAGGGGCCGAACGCGAGCGTCGACGAGATCGCGCGCCGCGCGGGTGTCGGCCACGGCACCGTCTTCCGCCGCTTCCCGACGAAGGAGGCGCTCGTCGCGGCCGTCGTCTGCAAGCGGCTCGAGGAGGTCTCGGCCGCCGCGGCGGAGCTCCTCGACGAGGCCGACGCCGGCGAGGCCTTCGCTGCCTTCGTCTGGCAGATCGCCGAGGTGTACGCGCGCGACCGCTGTATCTTCGAGGGGCTCCCCCGGTGCGCCGAGCTCGCCGAGGTCGCCGCCGCGAAGGGCCGGTTCATCGAGGTCGTCGGACGGCTCGTCGCGCGGGCGAAGGCGGAAGCCGCGGTGCGCGCCGACCTCCGCGCGGAGGACGTGCCGGTGCTCGTCGGCTCGGCGATCCTCGGCTCGACCTGGTCGCCGAGCGACGAGGCCTGGCGCCGCTACGTCGCCATCGTCCTCGACGGCATGCGCTCCCGGTGATGAGCTAGAACCGGCCCGGCCACTCGACGGTCCGGGGCGCCACCAGGGGGCGCCCGACCTCGAGCTGGATCTGCGTGACCGAAACGAGCGGGATCCGCCGTGGATCGCCGGTCCAGACCCTGCCGTTCACGGATCGCGGTCACGGGCCCGCGCGCCGGTCACGTCCGTCGGGACGGTGCCCTTCGGACCGATGATCAGGAAGCCGTTCCTCGGGCTCTTGTCGACGATCGAGAACGTGTACCGGCCGGTCGCCAGCCTCGAGACGGCCCTGCCGCCGAGCTTCAGCGCCAGTGCGCCGTTTGCAGCGAGGGTGCCCGACACCGTCCCGAGCACCGCGCCGGAGCCGACCAGATCCTGGGAGCTCTGCGTCGTCCCGTTCCACGGCGTGCCCGGTGCCGCGGGCGCCTGCGGCGTGCCGGAGGCAAGCGTCGTGAAGGTGCCGCGCGCCACCGTCGGCTGGTTCTGGTCGGTCGCGACGTAGGTCGCGCCCGGCTGGAACGTCTCCGGGTAGGTCTTGTCGCTCGGGGCGATCACGTGCCAGATGCCGCCGACAACACCCTGGCCGTTCACCTGACTGACCCGCCTTCGAGTCGCCTGCATGGAGATAGAGCGGAAGCCCGGCATAGTCTTGCGCCGTCCTCCCGTCCGAGCTGTTCGAAGGGTACGCCTCGAGCTAGCCGGCGAGGTTCCTAGTGTCCATAGTCGTTGTTCCTAGTAGCCATAGTCGTTCCCGCCTCCGCCGCTGCTCGACGGCGTCGTCGTGGTGGCGCCGGCGCTGGGCGTGCTGCTGCTCTCCCCGCCGGCTGCCGGAGTGGGCGACGTCGCAGCCTTCGTCACGATCGCGCCCGACGGGGCGACGGCGTGCCATTCGCCCTCGAGGCCCTGGCCGTTGACCTGTCCGGCCTTCTTGTCACCGGCGAAGAAGTAGAGCGCGTAGCCGCCATAGGTCACCTGCGTCTTGCCGTCCGACCGCTTCACGGTTCCGAGCTTCGACGCGGTCACGCCGCTGCCGGCGACCGGCTTCTTCCCGACGGCGACGAGGAACGGCGGCCAGCTGGTGGCGCACCCCCCGCTGCACTTCACGGTGCTCTTCCTGTCGTCGCTGTAGCGATAGAGCGTCTTTCCGGTCGCGCTGACGACGATCGTCGTCCCGAGCGCTGTGTTGTCGGTGCTCTTCATCGTCACGGCGACTGCTGCGGTTGCGAGCGCTGCGGTCGCGCCCAGGACGATCGCCAGACCGGCCGCAGCCAGAGGTCCTCTCGAAAGCCGAAATGCCATCCCTTCACCCTCCTGTTCCGTAAGCACGAGACGTTGCCCTCGTTCCTACGTCGCAGCAGGGCGAACGGTTCTAGCCCACCTTCTTCCAGGTCTTGCCGCCGTCGTCGGTGCGCCAGACGGAGCTGTCGAACCCGACCGCGTAGGCCGTGCCCGGGGCGCTCGCCGACCAGGCGATCGGCCCGAACATCACGCTCGAGGCGAGCACCGGCTTCCAGGTCTTGCCGCCGTCGGTGGAACCCTCGACACCGAACGCGGACATGAGCACATGCTCGGAGTCGTTCGGCTGCACCGCGTACTCCATCACCATCACGCCGCCGCGGCTGTCCTTGTACCTCGTCTTCGTCCACTTGGTGGCGTTCGGGCTCGCGTAGGCACCCGTGTCCATGTCGCCACCGACGAAGCCCTTGCTGGTCGAGGCGATCGACCACGGCGGGATCCCGAGCTTCGGCGACACGAGCTTGAAGGACTTCGCGCCGTCGCCGGAGCTGTAGAGCTTCCCGTTGGTCAGCACGGCGTAGATCGTCGACGCGGTCGAGCCGCTGCCCGTGGCAAGGGACTGGATCGAGGTGTTCGGCAGCCCTGCCGGGTGAAGGACGGTCCACGTCTTGCCGCCGTCCCCGCTCGAGGCGAGGAGGAGCGGCCCGACCGGCGCCTGGCGGGTCTGTCCGGAACGCGTGATCGCGCTCGAGAGCGAGCCCAGCTTGCCGCCCGCCGCAATGAGGTCGTTCCCGGACTGGACGACGCTCGTGGCGTTGAACGCCTTCGGCCCGACGGGCGCCCAGGTCTTGCCGCCGTCCTCGGAGCGGAAGAGGCCGCTCGCGGAGCCGACGACGAGGACGTTCGGCTCGGAGGGCGAGACCGCCATCGTCCAGTACCAGAGCGACGACGGAACGCCGCCGGCCGTGGCCGTCGCGACGGCTGCGGTCGACGAGGCGGGCGTCGAGCGCGAGACGGCCCCGATCGCGAAGAACGCGGCGAGGAAGAGCGCGACGAGGCCCGCGATGACCCCGCGGCGACGCGTGACCTTCATACCGTCTCCCTCGTGAGCACGCGGGCCGATCCGGTTCCTTCGTCGTCGTCGAGCTCGTACCGGTGGATCGCGTCGTAGCGGATCTTCTTGCTCTGCAGCGCGTCCTCGACCCTCGGCTCGTCCTCCCAGCGGAAAGCGACCGCGACGCCGCAGTTCGGGCTCACCTCGCGCGGGCCGGGCACGAGGCGAGCGTGCAACTCGGCGCGCTCGAGCACGCGCTCGGCCCTCATGGCGTGCTCCGAGGCGAAGAACGAGATCACTCCTCCCCACTTCATGCCGTCACCCCGGCGGGGTCGTCGCTCGTCCGACGCGCGGCGATGCTGCGCAGCGCCGCGACGGCCGAGTCGATCTCCTCGTCGGTCGTGTCGAGCCCCCACGAAAAGCGGACCGTGCCCTCGGGCGCGGTGCCGAGGCTGCGGTGCGCGGCAGGCGAGCAGTGGAGCCCGGCGCGGGTCATGATCCTCGACTCGTCGTCGAGCAGGCGGGAGACGGTGGCGCAGGGGATCCCTTCCACGTTCACCGACACGATGCCAACGCTGCCTGCCGGTTCGTCGGGGCCGTAGAGGATGACCCCCTCGATCTGGGCGAGCCCCTCGCGGAAGCGGCGCGTCAGCTCGGTGAGGCGCGCGGCGACGACGTCGACACCGACGTCGGCGAGGTAGCCCACCGCGGCTCCGAGGCCGACGATCCCCATCGCGTTCAGCGTGCCGCTCTCGTAGCGGTCGGGCGCGAAGTCGGGCTGGGTCTCGAGCTCGGACTGGCTGCCGGTGCCGCCGCGGATCAACGGCGGGACCTCGATGCCAGGCGCGAGGTAGAGGAGCCCGGTGCCGGACGGCCCCAGCAGCCCCTTGTGGCCGGGCATCGCGACCGCGGCTGCACCCAGCGTCGCCACGTTCAGCGGGAGGTGGCCCGCGCTCTGGGAGGCGTCGACGACCATCGGCACGTCCGCCGCGACCGCCCGCTGCGTCATCGCCTCGATCGGAAGGAGCGAGCCCGTGACGTTGGATGCGTGCGTCGCCACCGCGAGGCACCAGCCGCCGCCGCGGAGCGCCGCACCCCACTCGTCGAGGTCGATCGTCCCTTCGTTGCCGTCGGCGCGGACGACCTCGACCGTGCAGTGGCCGATCGCCTCGAGGTGCCGGAGCGGCCGCATCACCGAGTTGTGCTCGAGCGAGGTCGTGACGATCCGCCCGCCCTCGGGCGCGAGACCGAGGATCGCCAGGTTCAGCGCTTCCGTTGCGTTCTTCGTGAAGATCACCTCGTCAGGCGTCTCGGCGCCGAGCAGGTCGGAGAGCCCCTCGCGGGCGAGGCTCACCCGCCGCGACGAGGCGATCGAGCGCCGGTGGCCGGATCGACCCGTGTTGCCGCCGGCGTTGACGAAGAAGTCCTGGATCGCCTCCAGGACGGCCGGCGGCTTCGGCCACGAGGTGGCCGCGTTGTCCATATAGATGTCGACGTCGCTCATATCGGCCACGACCCGATGTGCGGCTGGAGCCAGCTCGTGTAGACGATCCCCGCGAGGTAGAACCCGGCGAGAAACGCCCACGCCCCGACGCGGCCCTGCCCCGCGAGCACGTGCTGGCGGAGCGGGCAGGCGCCCGAGAGCGTCGCGAAGAAGCCGAGCAGGAGGCCGCCGACGAGGATCGCGGCGACCGCGCCCAGGCCCGACGGCGTCGTCCCGGCGGCGATGAGCCGGTTGAGGTCGCTGCCGGCGATCGCGTGCAGGACGCCGAAGGCGACCCACGAGGCGAGCAGCATCGCGCCGACGCCCTTCAGCAGGCCGGTGTCGCGAACGAGCACGAAGTCGCGCAGTCCGCCGATCGTGCACATGCGGGAGCGCTGGCCGAGGTAGCCGACGAGCAGCCCGACGCCCAGGGAGACGAGCGAGACCGTCATCGGCGCGCCCACCAGCGCATCGAGAGGGTGGCGGCGACGATTCCGGCGGCGATGCCCCCGAGCGTGAGCGCGGCGGCCAGGTCGCCGTAGCCGGTGCGGATGATGATCCTGGTCGGGCAGCCGCCGACGAAGAGCGCGGCGCACATCACGACCCCACCGAGAACGAACTGGTGGACGTTCCCGCCGATGTCGATCGAGCGCAGCTCGCCGTTCCGGCGCGCTGCGAGCATCGAGCCGAATACGACGCCGACCACGGTGAAGAGCGGCCAGTGCGAGCCGGCGGCGGTGACGAAGAGGTGCTTGCCCTCGACGTTGTTGATGATCCAGTTCTCGAGGTCGCGGCCGTGGCAGGCGGAGCAGAGCCCGTACGCGGCAGGCGGGTTGATGGCCCACTGCCCGGCGACGGCGGCGACGACCGCGACCACGATCCCGTAGAAGATCGGAGAGCGGGGCCATCGCGCCGCGCGTGCGCGCAGGTCTGTCCAGACGCTCTCGCGCTGGCCCGTCGCGGTGCCGGCCGTCATTTCGCCGCGCAGGCGGTCGAGCCGGCGCCCGCGGACGGCGCCGCCACGCTGTTCGGGACGAGCCGGAAGCCGGCGCCGACCAGCACGCAGATGACGAGCGCCGCGAGCCAGGCGTGCGCGCGGAGCGGGCGCGGCACATGCGCCGCTTCGGTCAGAGGCGTTCCTGCGTCGATCTCCAAGGCGTTTGCCAATCCTCCTCGTCCGAACCCGTCATGAGCAAGGGTACCCCTCGCCGGGGATCGATCGTCTCGTCGAGCGCGTGCTCAATTTGCCGCTCGTGACCACAATGAGCTTCAGGTCACGGTCTTTCGGCCGACGTAGCCGTCCTACGTACTCGAGCCTCGGCTACGCAGTTCGCCGCAGGCGACGCGCAATTACGCTCCAGGCGTGGCTCCGACCCCTGCGATCGAGCGCTGCCGAGCGCGCGAAGGTCGCGCATCGCGTGCACTCCTACGAGCACGATCCCAAGGCCGCCTCGTACGGGCTCGAGGCCGCCGAGCAGATGGGGGTCGACCCCGCCCGCGTGCTCAAGACGCTCGTCGTCGATCTCGACGGCTCGCTCGCAGTCGCGATCGTCCCGGTCGCGGCTCAACTCGACCTGCGAGCGCTGGGCGGCAAGCGGGCCCGGATGGCCGAACCGCGCGACGTCGAGCGCTCGACCGGCTACGTCCTCGGCGGCGTCTCGCCTCTCGGCCAGCGGCGGCGACTGCCGACGACGCTCGACGCCTCGGCGCTCGACCACGAGACGGTGTTCGTGAGCGCCGGGCGGCGCGGCCTCGAGCTCGAGCTCGACCCGCGCGACCTCGTGGCGCTGACCCACGCGAGCGTCGCCGCGATCGCCCGTCAGGCGAACCGCTGAGCACTGACGCAGCGCTCGTGCCGCTCGACGCTCGCCGGAAGGCCGTAGCCCCCGATATCGACCGACTCGCAGCCGCGGTACCGAGTCCCCGCGAGGGTGACGGTGAGGCAGCAGTCAAGCCGAGGCGGCGTAGGCGTCGAGGCCTGCCAAGTATGGCGCCCGCTCGTCATCCGTGAGCCACGCAACCGTGAACGCATTGCGCTCGAGCTGGACGACCTCCTCCCGCGTCAGCCCGACCGCTCCCTGTGCGGCCGCGAGGTTCTCGCCGACGTAGCCCGGGAAGTACGCAGGATCGTCGGAGTTGACCGTGGCGCGTATCCCGCGGTCGAGCATGGTCTTCAGCTCGCGGGCCTTGAGGCCGCCCGCGACGAAGCTGTTCGAGATCGGGCAGACGGTGAGGCCGAGGCCGCGTGCCTCGATCTCCCGCACGAGTGCCGGATCCTCGAGAGAGTTGACGCCGTGGTCGATCCGCTCGACGCCGATCTCGTCGAGGCACTGCCAGATGTGCGCCACCGAGTCCTGCTGGTCGACGTCGCAGTGCATCGTCAGCCGGAGGCCCTCGCCGCGGGCGCGGGCGAACACGTCGCGGAACTTCACCGGCGGGTTCCCGCGCTCGTCGGAGTCCAGGCCGACCCCGAGGATCCAGTCCCGGTACGGGAGCGACTCCTCGAGCGTGGCGAGTGCCGAGTCGGCCGTGAGGTCGCGCAGGAAGCACATGACCAGCCGGCTTCGCAGGCCGAGACCCGCCTCCGCCTCGAGCTGGGCGCGGCGGAAGCCCTCGATCACCGCCGAGAACGGCACGCCGCGCGAGGTGTGGGCCTGCGGGTCGAAGAACACCTCGGCATAGACGACGTTCTGGGAGGCGGCCTTGCGGAAGTACGCGCTCGCGAGGTCGTAGAAGTCCTGCTCCCGCAGAAGGACGCTCATCCCCTCGTAGTAGACGGCGAGGAACGACGCGAGGTCGTCGAAGTCGTACGCGGCGCGCATCTCCGCAGCCGACGCGTAGGGCAGCGCGACGCCGTTGCGGGCTGCGAGCTCGAACTTCAGCTCTGGCTCGAGCGTTCCCTCGAGGTGCAGGTGCAGCTCGGCCTTCGGCATGCCCTGGAGGAAGTCCGCGAGCTCATTCATGGTCGTCGGCGTACGGAGGGCGCGCCCGGCCGCGGGCACGCCCCCTCGGGTCGCAGGTCAGTTCGGCTGCGGGACGATCCGGATGTACGGCTTGGGCTCCTCCCACTCGCCGAAGATCTCGCGCGCCTCGTCGTTCGAGACGGAGCCGGCGATGATCACGTCCTCGCCCTGCTTCCAGTTCACCGGCGTCGAGACCCTGTGGTTCGCCGTCAGCTGGAGCGAGTCGATGACGCGGAGCACCTCGTCGAAGTTGCGGCCCGTCGTCATCGGGTAGACGAGGACGAGCTTCACCTTCTTGTCCGGGCCGATCACGAAGACGTTGCGAACGGTCTGGTTGTCGGCCGCAGTGCGGTCGTGCGGATCGCCGGAGACATCCGCGCCTAGCATCCCGTACTCCTTCGAGATCCGGAAGTCGGCGTCGCCGATGATCGGGTAGTTCGGGCGCGAGCCCTGCGTCTCCTCGATGTCGTCGGCCCACCTGGAGTGGTCGTCCGACGGATCGACCGAGAGACCGATGATCTTGACGCCCCTGCGGTCGAACTCGGGCTTGATCTTGGCCATGTAGCCGAGCTCGGTCGTGCAGACGGGCGTGAAGTCCTTGGGGTGCGAGAAGAGAACCACCCACGAGTCGCCGGCCCAGTCGTGGAACTGGATCGGGCCTTCCGAGGTCTCGGCCTCGAAGTCCGGCGCGGTATCACCAATCGTGAGAGCCAAAGTCGATCGAACCTCCTCTGTTGCCTGGACGGCGGGGACCACCGCCGTTGTTCTCTGGGCATCCTTCGCGGCTACCAGTTTACGGCGTCGGCGTGTGCAGGGAAAAACGACCCGTCGCAACGCAGCCTTCCCGGGAGGCGCTGAGACGAGCACGCCGTCGCTCGACCGCGACGACTTCTCGCCCGCCGCTGGAGTGATCGCGGGACCCTGTCGCGCCGGGGTAGTTGTAGGTTTCAATACTCCGCGCCTGGCAATATACGCGGCGGCGATGGCTCGTCGCGCGCCAGCGGCGGCTGCGTCCGAGCGCCGAGGAGGCCCAATGAACATCCGCACAGCCGTCGTCGCGACCCTGGGAGCCGCTGCGCTCTGCTCGGTCGCGGTCTCGTTCGCCGCGAGCTCTCCGCCGGTGACGCAGGCGAGCGTGACGATCCAGGACTCGCCCGGGAACAACCTGATCGAGTTCCCGCCGCTGACGTTGACGATGGCCCAGCTCGCCGCGCTCCCCGCGGCGTCGGTGACGCTGCCGGACGGGACGACCGAGTCCGGCCCAACGTTGAGCTCGCTCCTCTCGAAGGCGGGCTTCGGCCTCGTCCCCGGCTGCAAGAACGACCAGCTCCACTACTGGATCGAGGCGTCGAGCCTCGACGGATCCGGGGCGGTGATCAGCGACGGCGAGCTGGACCCGAACTTCGGCAACAACCCGGCGATCCTGTCGATCACGCAGAACGGCGTCCCGCTGACCGCACCCCGACTCGCGGTTCCCAGGGACGCGACCGAGGCCCGCGACGTGGGCAACGTCTTCGACCTCACCATCGGACGCGCAGACCAGCAGCTCCCGCAGAGCGGCAGCAACACGGGCTGCACGCCGCCCGGGTACACCCCGCTCGCGACGCCTCCGTCGAGCCGCGGCGACGTCCTGATCAACGGCGACGTCCCGGCCCAGCCGCCCGTCACGTGGGACGCGCTGCTGGGCATGACGCAGGTCAGCCAGACCGACACGTACAACCAGGGCAACACGCCGCAGCAACGCGGGGAGACCGGACCGACGCTCTACGACGTTCTCTCCTCGGCCGCACCCGAGCTCACGTCCGTCCCGGCCGACGACACGCGCCTCTACGTGGAGGCGACGTCGTCCGAGGACGGCGCCTCGACGCTCGTCTCCTGGGACGAGTTCGACCCCGCCCGCAACAACACGGAGGACCTCCTGTCCCTCGGGGAATCCGTGATCGCCCCACCCCCCATGCAACCGTTCCACTTCTTCGTCACCTCGCCGACCACCGGCACCGACACCGGCCCGCGGCTGACGACGCCCGGTGACGTCCGCGGCGGCCGCTACCTCTTCGGCGTCCAGATCGTCACGGTGTTCCGGGCCCCGGTCGTGCCGGCCCCGCCGGCAGGATCCGGGCCGAACCTGAGCGGCCAGAACCTGTCGAAGGCCGCACTCGGCAACGCTTACCTGGTCGGGGCGAACATCCTCGGCGCCAACCTGAACGGAGCCCAGGCCGCCGGCGCCCTGCTCGTGAACGCGAACCTGGCCGGGGCCAACCTCGACAACGCCGACCTCTCGAACGCACTCCTGAACGGCGCGAACCTGAGCGGGGCCAACCTTCACGGCGAGAACCTGGCCGGCGCCAACCTCACGGGGGCGACCCTGACCGGCGCGAACCTGACGGGGGCGACCCTGACCGGAGCCAACCTCACCGGCGCGAACCTCACCGGCGCCAACCTGGTGGGGGCGAACCTCACCGGCGCCAACCTGACCGGCGCGACCCTCACCGGGGCCAACCTGAACCGCGTCACCTGGTCGAACACGACGTGCCCGGACGGCACGTCCAGTGACGCCGACGGCGGGAGCTGCCCGGCCTAGCACCAGGGGCAGCAACGTCGCCGCACGAGAGACTACGCGCCGGCCCGCGTCCCTGGGCCGGCCCGACTCGAGCTGGTCGGCGAAGGACCCGGCCAGCTCCTACTTCGCGAGCATCACCTCGGTCGCCTTGACGAGCAATTGCGCAAACGACTGGTATGGCCGCGGGTCCAACCCGGGTGGTGGTGGACATCGACGATCGGCTACCGGCGCTCCGCGCGGAGGTTGGAGTCGACGGAGCGTTCGACCCCCTCTGGAGCCGGGACCTCTGATCTACGCCGCGTTTCCGGCGGCCGACGCCGCGGCGTATCTCCGTCACAGCCGCCCGTAGGCAATCTGCCTACGCAGCTCCTATGCGTAGACTCGGACGATGTCGACTCCCACCCTCGAAGAGCGGCTCGCCGCTGCGCCGGATCCGGTCCTGCGGCGGCTCGTCGCGAGTCTCGGCCACGTGGAGGGGTCGCGCACGTACCTCGAGCAGCTCCGGTGGCCCGAGGGAGTTCGCTGCCCGCGGTGCGACAACGCGTCCGTGCTGCGGATCC
This sequence comes from uncultured Actinomycetes bacterium, assembly GCA_963836925.1. Classification (GTDB taxonomy): domain Bacteria; phylum Actinomycetota; class Thermoleophilia; order Gaiellales; family Gaiellaceae; genus PALSA-600. The sequence goes on along the minus strand of CAWILJ010000014.1, from coordinate 96,105 downwards.
GAACGAGGCGGAAGTACGACTGCGCCTCCTGCAAGTACCAGTTCAGGGTGACGGCCGGCACGCGGCTCCACGACTCGCACGTTCCCGGCTGGAAGTGGCTCGCCGCGATCGACGTGATGATGAGGTCGCCGGTCCCCGTCCCGGCGACGCGGCTCCAGGAGATCCTCGGCGGGGGGTACCGCACGGCGTGGTTCCTCGAGCATCGCATCCGCGAGGCGCTCGTCCCGCCCGCCGGGAGCGAGCGGAGCACACGGGCGAAGCATCCGCGCTACGCGGCCGCGTACTGGGCAGAGGCGCGCTGGCGCGCCTCTGCCGGCACCGAGGCAGAGCGGTTCCGGAACGCCGCGCTCGCGCTGCTCGAGGCCGAGCCGCTCGGCTACCGCAAGCTCATCTCGCGGCCCGCCTCGGCCTGAGAGAATGTGGCGATGAGGGGGTGGCTGCTCGTCGTGGCGGTTGCGACCGCGGCCGCGCTCTGCCTCTCGGGCGGCGCCGCGGAGGGAGCCGCGCCGCTCACGCTCGACGTCGTGGCCGGGTAGCCCGTTTACGAGCGCTTGCGCTTCGGGGCGCGGCTGTCCAGGAGGTGGTCGATGAAGCCGACGGTCGTCCTCGCGGTGGCGAGGCGGAAGTAGAGAACCGCGTCCTCGACCGGCTCGGTCGAGGGATCGACGTCGTCGCGCCTCGCTTCGAGCCAGGTGACGAACGGCGTCAGCAGGCCTCGTTGCGCGACGAGGAGCGGCTCGACGTCCAGCCCCACTCGCTTCGAGAGCACGACCTTCAGCAGGAACAGCGAGCGGATGTCGCGCACGTGATCGACGGGCTCGCCGAGCCAGGCCCTGACGGCAGCCCGCCCCTTCTTCGTGGGCGCGTAGTTGACGCGGTGCGGGCCGCGTCGGCCCCGCTCCAGCCCCGCGGTCTCGATGTACCCCTCGGTCTCGAGCCGGCGCAGGCTCGTGTAGACGAGAGGACGGGCAACCGACCAGATCGCCCCCACCTCGCCGTCATGCCCGAGCAGGTCGGAGAGACCCCATCCGTGCCCCGGCTTCTCCATCAGGAGCGCGACGATGCACAGCTCGTTCGGAGTCAGTTCTTGAGCCACCGCGCGATCCTACTCTGCCTAGGCGCACTAGTTGGGCGACTTGTCTATTCGTCGAGACGACGGGGCCCCCCCTTGCGGGGCCCCCCGTCGGCACAGCTCCGTGCGCGTTGCTGTTACACGGGCCAAGAAGCTCGAAACATCGCGCCAGCTAATACCTGCGTACGCGAATGAGTATGAACCGGAGGAGAGGGTCGTGGCGCCCGTCCTTCGGCTCTCCGGGCGAGAAGTCGATTAGGGTTCCGCGATGCCCGGTCACCGACGATCATCGGCCGTCCTCGGCGTGCTCGCGTGCAGCCTCGCCTGCGCGGCAGCCGCTCGTCCAGCCGAGCTCGTGATCGTCCGCGGAGGCGGCGCCGGGAACGGCGTCGGCATGAGCCAGTGGGGCGCCGAGGGCTGCGCACGCCGCGGCTGGGACTACCGCCGGATCCTCGCCCACTACTATCCGCATACCGCCTTCGGGCACGTCTCCGACGTACCTGTCCGGGTGCTCGTCCTCGACGGGAAGTCGAGCGTCGCCGTGTCCTCGAAGTCGCCGTTCCTGCTGGTCGACACCCGCGGTCGCCGGGTTCACGAGCCGGCCGGCACGATCCGGCTCGGGCCGAGCCCGCGTGCCGGCGGAGATCTGCTGCGGCTCCCGCTGACGGCCGTTGCCGGCGCGCAGCCACTCGCGGCGGACGGCACCGCGTACCGCGGCTCGCTGACGATCGCGCGCTCGACGCACGACCTCTCCGTCGTGAACACCGTCCCGCTCGAGCGCTACGTGCGCAGCGTCGTCCCGTCCGAGCTGCCGGAGGGATGGCAGCCGGCGGCCTATCGTGCGCAAGCCGTCGCGGCCCGGTCCTATGCGGTCGCCGGGCTGCATCCGGGCGCTCCGTTCGACCTCTACGGGGATGCACGCAGTCAGAGGTACGGCGGCGTCGCCAGCGAGGACCAGGCGACGACGCTCGCGACGAGCGAGACGGCCGGCGAGGTCCTCACCTACGCCGACAGGGTGATCGACGCCCTCTATGACTCGAGCTCCGGGGGTCGGACGGCCGCCGTCCAGGACGCGTTCGCCGGAGCGAGCCCCCTCCCGTACCTCGTCTCCGTCGCCGATCCGTGCGACTCCCTCGCGCCCGACCACCAGTGGCAGGTCGTGCTGACCGGCGACCAGCTCCGGTCGCGGCTCGGGTTCCCGGTGGACTCCGTCAGCGTCAAGCACAACCCGTCGGGCCTCGCAGATGCGATCGCGCTCGCCGGCCCGGGCGAGCGGCGGACGCTCACGGGGCGGGACTTCGCAGACGCGATCGGGCTTCGGTCGGCCCGTTTCTCCCTCGAGCTGGTGACGCTCGAGCCCCCTGTCCGGATCCCGGGCGGGAAGCTCCGGCTCAGCGGGATCGCGCAGGGAGTGCAGGGCGCCGTGATCCAACGGCGCGCGACGAGCGGCGCCTGGGCGCAGGTCGCGCGCGTGCGGCCGGGGCTCGGCGGACGCTTCTCGGCGGTCGTTCGTCGTGAGCCGACGGGCGTCTACCGAGTTGCAGTGGACGGCGTGGCGGGCGCGCCGGTGCAGGCACAGTAGCTCCCCGACCCGGGCTATCCGGCGATGGCCACCCGCGCGCCGACACGCTCGTACGTCTCCTTCGCCCGCAGGTCCCGCGTACCGAGCTCGGCACCATGCTCGGCGGCAGCGAGCGCGACGAGTGCGTCGTAGACCGCGCCTCCCGCGATCCCCAGTCGCGCCAGTGACTCGGGCAGCGTGTGGAAGCGCTCGGCATCCAGCGTGAGAGGCGCCGCGAAACGCTCGCCGATCAGCCTGGCCGCGTCGGCCGGCTCGAGGCGGAGGTCCCCGGGGAGCCGGGTGAGGACGGCGTACGTCTCCGCGAGAGCAGGGCCGCTGAGCGCGATCTCCCTCCCGTTCCACCAGCGCACGACCTCGGCGTGAGCCTCGTGCCGGCTCACGAGCAGCGGAATCGCGACGCTCGTGTCGAGGGCGAGCGTCGTCAGCGCCGACTTGCGTCGATCAAGGCGAACACGTCGTCGTCGCCGATCTCGGTCTCGCCCGTGGCGACGAGCACGCCGTTCTCCTCGACGAGGCGCGCCGTCCGCCCCGACGGAACGAGCTGCAGACCGGCGCCGTAGCGGGAGATGTCCACCGTCGAGCCGGGCGTCAGGCCCACCGCGTCGCGCAGAGGCTTGGGGACCACGATCCGCCCCAGAGAGTCGATCGTCGCCTTCACTGGCAGGACGATACCATTCTCATGCCAGGACGGCATCGAGACGACCGGGCGGAGCTGTGAGCGCGATTCATAGAGCTTGGTCACGCTGCAGGCAGCCGAGGCTATGATTGAGGTCGCATGCTTCCGGCCGGACCGGCCGGTGAGTCGTGCACGAACATGGAGGAAACATGGCGAACAGCATCAGGATCAAGGTGAACGGGCTCACCCACGGTGTGTCCGCGAGCCTCGATACGCCTCTCCTGTACGTCCTGCACAACGAGCTCCACCTGCACGGCCCGCGCTTCGGTTGCGGCCTGGCGCAGTGTGGCGCCTGCTCGGTGCTTTTGGACGGCAAGGAGATCCGCTCCTGCGTCACCCCGGTGGCGGCAGTGAGCGGGAAGAGCATCACCACGCTGGAAGGGCTCCCGGCCCTCTATGCGGCGCAGCGCGGAACGAACGCGGCCGCTCCGGCGCTGCATCCGCTCCAGCAGGCATGGATCGACGTGCAGGTACCCCACTGCGGCTACTGCCAGAACGGAATGATGATCCAGGCCGCAGACCTCCTCGCGACGACCAAGAACCCGTCCGAGGACCAGATCCGCACGGCGATGAACGGGCACCTCTGCCGCTGCGGGACCTATCCGAGAATCCTGACCGCGATCCAGAAGGCCGCGGCCGTGATGGCAAAGGGCGGTGCATGATGACAGGGTTGATCCCGGAGCACGGCGGAAGCCCGTTCGAGAAGCCACTCTCCCGGCGCGCGGTCGTCAAGGCTGGAGGCGCACTCGTCGTCGCGTTCTCCACGCTGGGTGCGACGTTCGGCGCGAAGTCTGCGAAGGCGGCAGCCGGCACGTTCGACAGCAACGGCCCGTACGACTCGTTGCAGCTCGATTCCTGGCTCGCAGTGCACGCGGACAACACCGTGTCGATGAAGCTCGGCATGATCGAGCTCGGCCAGGGCTCGACCACGGGCCTGCTCATGATCGCCGCCGAAGAGCTGAACTGCGACATGAGTCAGATGAAGATGATCGCCAACGACACCGATGTGACGCCGAACCAGGGTGGCACCTACGGGAGTCAGGCGGTTCACGTCGGCGGCATGCAGACCCGCGCGGCGGCGGCGGCCGCCCACCAGACGCTGCTGTCGATGGCGTCGACCCAGCTCGGCGTTCCTGCCGGCAGTCTGAGCGTCAGCAAGGGCGTCGTCTCGGGCGGCGGAAAGCAGGTCAGCTACGGGCAGTTGATCGGCGACAAGCTCTTCAACGTCGCGATGCCGGCGAGCTACAACCTCGCCCCGGTGCCGTCGTTCTTCGGCGGTCCGCCGAGTGCGGGCCCCGGCCTCAACCCGGGTCAGCCCGGCACGAAGCCCGTCGGCTCCTACACGCTCGTCGGCACCAACCCGGGACCGCCCCGGATCGACATCCCGGCAAAGGTGGCGGGGACATACACGTATGTCCATAACATCCGCGTGCCCGGGATGCTCCACGGCCGTCTCGTTCGGCCTCGTGGACAGGGCGCCTACGGCGACGGCACCAACCCGCAGGTGATCTCGGTCGACGCGAGCTCGATCAGCCACGTCCCGGGAGCGAAGGTCATCCAGAAGGGGAACTTCATCGGGGTCGTAGCCCCGATCGAGTACAACGCGATCCAGGCTGCGGCCCAGCTGAAGGTGACTTGGGCTCCGCAACCGGCGATCCCCGGCGTCGGGAACCTCTGGAGCCAGATGCGGAACCAGGACGCGACGGGGCAGACGGTTCTCGTCCCATACAACAACCTGGGCAACGTGGACAGTGCGCTGCCCGGCGCTGCAAAGACCGTCTCGGAGACCTACTCGATGCACTACAACGGGCATGTGCCGATCGGTCCCACCTGCGTCGTCGCCGACGTGACCTCGGACGGCGCCCGGGTCTTCTGCAACTCGCAGGACTGCTACAACAGCCGCGGCGGCGTCCAGGCCGCCCTCGGCCTTGCCGGACTGAACCTCCCTGCGAACAGGATCCGCGTCTCGTACGTGGAGGGCTCGAGCGTGTACGGCACCTCGCCGTACGACGACGGCATCCAGTCGGCGGCGGTGCTCTCGTACCTCGCCGGCGCTCCGGTGCGGCTTCAGTTCATGCGCTGGGACGAGCACGGGTGGGATCACTACGGCCCCGCGCAGCTGATGGACGTCCGGGGAGGAGTGGACTCGAACGGCAACGTGGTCGCCACCGACTTCACCCACTTCTCGATCCAGTTCTACGGCGTCGAGGCCGGACAACAGGAGCTCGGAGCCAAGCCGGGCCCGCTGGGGTTCAACTTCATCGACGCGACGAACATGGGGGCGCAGTACAAGGTCCCGAACCAGCGGGTGACGCTGAAGCAGCTCCCGTTGATCGACCAGTACTTCAGCTCGTCGTTCCTGCGAGCTCCTCTCGCGCCGGCTTCGGTGTTCGCGTACGAGCAGCTCATGGACGAGCTTGCCCATGCGGCGAGCATGGACCCGGTCGCGTTCAGGCTCCAGAACATCGCGAACAACGGGTTCGAGGCGTCGAATGGCATTCCGCTCACCTGGGACCGCTGGAAGAACGCCCTGACGGAGGTGGCGAAGATCTCGAACTGGAAGCCGAAGGTTGCCGCCTCCAAGCTCGAGTCGGGCAACATCGTCTCGGGGCGTGGCGTGGCGATCGGAGGCTTCGCCGGGACGATGGCCGGGATCGTCGCCGACGTCAAGGTCAACAAGTCGAGCGGCAAGATCAGCGTGACGCATCTCTACGGGTCCCAGGACACGGGCCTCGCCGTGTACATCGGCGGCGTCGAGAACCAGGCCGTCGGGAGCATGACCCAGGGCCTGAGCCGCGCGATGCTCGAGGCCGTGAACTTCGACAAGAGCCACGTGACGAGCCTCGACTGGGTCTCGTATCCGATCCTCCGGTTCAAGGACTCCCCGCCGATCACGTTCTCCGTGGTCCAGCGGACGGACATCCCGGCGGTCGATTCGGGCACCGTCGCGGCGAACGGCGTCCTCGCCACCGGTTCCGGTGAGCCGCCGACGGCACCAATCGCGGCCGCGGTTGCGAACGCCTTCTTCGACGCGACCGGGATCCGGATTCGCCAGGCGCCGTTGACGTCGGCGCGTGTACGTGAGGTGCTGAAGGCGGCGTCAGCCTAGGCGCGCCGCGACTGGCACGAAGAACGGCGAGGGGCCCGGAGACGGGCCCCTCGCTCGTCTTCGAAACTTCTTTTCAGCCGACGACGACGGCGATCGGCTTTGCGCCCCCGCCGTCGGCGAAGAGCCAGCGACCGGAGGTCAGCGTGACCGGCGTCGTCCGCCTGCCCGTGAACGCGGGCACGCTCAGGCTCCGAAGGGAGCTCTCGAGCTTCTGCACCGTAAGCCCCTTGCTGGGGCTGGAGTCGATGACGACGACCATGTACTTGCCCGCCTGCAAATGTCGCACGCTCTTGCCGTGATAGGTCAACGCGAGCTTCCCGGCGGCGCTCAGCGTCACGTCGAGCTTGCCGCGCGACGGGGTGACCGCCGAGCCGACGATGTCCTGGGAGGTGACGTGCTTGCCCGAGGACGAGTAGGTCCCGGACGAGGTTCCCGCCGTGGGGGGCGAGCCCTCGACCTGGGCCGACGTCGCGAAGGTGTGAACGACCCCGGGGACCGCGTCGCTGGCCCACGTGTACGTGGAGCTCGGCAGCAGGTCGATGCCGGTGGGGTTCTTCTGCCCCTGCGCCTCGGTGAGGGACGTGATGACGTTCGCTCCCGGGCCCGAGAGGCGGAAGTTCGGCAACAGGGTGCACCCGCCTGGCCCCGAGAAGACGAGCGTGTAATAGCCGGCGGGCACGATCGTCGGCGAACCGGACGTCGTCCCCACTGCCGAGCCGTCCGGCGAGGTCATCGTGATCGAGCCGTTCGAGAAGAAGCTGACGTAGAGCGAGAGGCTGACCGTGCGGGCCGCAGGCGCGGTCGGAACGACGATGAAAAGGGCGGCGAAGACGCCGGCCGCAAGAACCCTCCGGAAGGTCAGTCTCACTGCGGATACAGGGTACCCCGAAACTGGGGCAGCGGCCAGGTGGATGCTCGGGCACGATGAAAGTCGACGTTCACGTGCCGGAGATCGACGAGGAGAGGAGGCCGATGATGAAGCTTCGCCCTGTGAGATGCCTGATCGGTGTAGTCGTGCTGCTCGGCGCCTCGGCTGCCGCTGCCGGCGGCGCCACGAAGGCGCCCACCGTTTCCGCCGCCCGGAACGGCATGCTCGGGGAGATCATCGTCGGCACCGGCGGCCGGACGCTCTACGGCACGACGATGGACCGGGCGGGGAAGGTCTCTTGCACCGGCCCGTGCGCGGCTCGCTGGCTTCCTCTCGTGATCGCGCCGAACCTGCGGCCCAACGCAGGCAGCGGTGTCGTCGTCTCGATGCTCGGGACGGTCGAGCGGCCCGACGGACGCAGGCAGGTCACCTACCACGGGCATCCGCTCTATCTCTTCTCCGGAGACTCCCGCGCAGGGCAGGTCAACGGGGAAGGGCTCGGCGGTCGATGGCATGCCCTCACGCCCTCGGGCGTGATCGCCACCCCCACAGCGGCAAGCGCAACCGCCCCGGCATCGACGACGCCGGCCGCGGGATCCGCCGGGGGATCCGAGACGTCAACGGGGTCGGGGTCGGGTCCGCCGCCCGGCGCCAACGTCGGCATGTGGTGCGCCGCGAACCCGAAGTCCTGCGTCAACGGCGTCCCGGTGTCGAGCGGTCAGTGAGAGCTCGGATCGCGCTTCTCGCGCTCGGGCTCTGTGTGACCGCGCCAAGCGGCCCGGCGCTGGCCGCCGAGACGCAGACGCCGCGCCTGCAGATCGTCGCACGGAACCTCGACAACCCGCGCAAGCTCTTTGTCGCGCCGGACGGGGCGATCTACGTCGTCCAGGCGGGAAGCGGAGGCAACAAGGACAAGAAGCTCTGCCTGCGGACGTGTGTGGGTGAGACGGGGTCGGTGGTCAAGGTCGTGCACGGCGCCGTGACGCCGGTGCTGACCGGCCTCGGCTCGCAGTCCCTGCCGGGCGGGCGGGACGCCGAGGGACCTGTTGCCGCGATCCCGGCCGGTTCGAAGTACGTGGTGTTGATGCAGGACATGCAGATCGACTCCCGCGGCGTCAACCAGGTCGGCCTGCCGAACGCGGGTGATCTCCTCTCCTCGCCCGGCGGCAGGCTCTCGGCGACCCTGATCGCCGACCTCGCCAAGTTCGAGGCCGAGCACAACCCCGACCACGGCGCGGGGCCGGGCCCGAGCTATGCCCAGCCCTCGATCGACAGCGACCCCTACGCGTTCGTCCCCTTCCACGGCGGCTACGCAGTCGTTGACGCCGCCGGCAACGACCTCCTCGAGATCGATCGCTCGGGGAAGGTCTCCGAGCTCGCCGTCTTCCCCACGAACCGGATCGCACTCACATCCGCAGAGCGCAAGCAGCATCGTCCGACCGCTCCTCCCGTGCTGCCGGTGCAGTCGGTGCCGAGCTCGTTGGCCGTCGGCCCCGACGGCGCGCTCTACGTGGGCGAGCTGACGGGCTGGCCCTACCGGATCGGATCTGCACGCGTATGGCGCATCGTCCCCGGGAAGAAGCCGACGGTGTTCGCATCCGGGTTCACCAACATCGCCGACCTCGCCTTCGACGGGCGCGACCTGATCGTTCTCGAGATCACCTCGAAAGGCCTCCAGAACCCGGCCTCCACCGGCGAGCTGGTGAGGCTCGGATCGAACGGCACCCGCACGGTGCTCGCGTCGACGGGGCTCGTTGAGCCGACTGGCCTCGCAGTCGCAGGCGGCTGGATCTACATCTCGAACTACGGGACCTACCCGTCCGCCGGCGCGGGGCCCCACGGCGAGCTCGTCCGCATCAGGTCATAGCGTCGCCAGCGGGCGCCCGCCGCTCCGCACCCGGACGCGCTGTTCAACCGCCTGAACAGGCTTGTGGTCGAGCGCGCGGCGCCAAGGGGTGGCATTTCTTCAGGACAGGCCGCCCTCGCCCCATCGATGGGGTGTCGCCATACCTATTCGCCTGTCCCTCTGTTGCGGTGTGATGCTTGCGACGCTGGCCGTGTCGGGCGCCGGGGCGACGGGGTCCGCGACCTGATGATCTCGAGCCCGTCGACGGGGGCGGCGAACATCGCGAACAAGGTCGAGCAGACGTTCTCGCAGGCCGTCGACCTGTCGAATGCGGTCCCGGTGGTGCCCGACTTCCTGAAGGCGGCGCCACCGAAGTGAGCTAGGCCCGGGCGGCCTTCGCGCACGGCGCGCGAAGGTCGGGAGCCCCGTGCAGGCGGTAGATCAGGGTGCCGCCGGCGGCCTGCGGGCGCCCGAACGGCCGCAGCCACCGTCCCCAGAGATCCTCCTGCTTCGCGTCGAGGACGATCGTGGTTACGTGCTGGACGCGGACGAGCTGGAGCACCGAGCTGGTGGTCACGTCGGGCGGGGACTTCTCCGTCGCGACACCGCGCATGCCGTCGAGCCATGTGTACGACGACGGCGGGTACGGGGCGATGTAGCCGCCGGCGTCGCGAAACCAGAATCCCGCACGGGCCTGCCACATCATCGAGTCGCCGAGCGTGCCGAACGGAAGCAGGAGCACGTTCTCGCCCCTTCCCAGGCAGCTCTTGTACGCGCTCGTGGTGAAGAGCGAGGGCACCTCGGGCGTGCGCCCCCAGACCTGCCAGGTCAGGTTCGGGAGCAGGCTCACGATCGCAAGCAGAGGGAGGGCGGCCCGAAGCCATGCGGGCCGGGCGGACGAGGCCGCCCAGAGGGCCGTCATGATCGCGGCGGCGAGGATCGCGTAGACCGCCGAGCGGACGGGCATCACGTTCTCGAACAGGGGTCGAACGTTGATCCCGTTCCACGGCATCAGCAGACTCCCGGTGGCCGTCGAACGTCAACCAGTTCCCCATCGCTGCGACGAGGGCGACCACGAAGAGCGCGACGAGGAAGCGGCCGCTCGGGCTGCGGCGCCGCTGCCAGGCGAAGAGCACGACGATCACGAGCAGCGGGACGCCGATATAGGCGCCGCGCTCGACGTCGTTCCCCGGGAAGTGCTCGGCGAGGCTCCCGCTCCACCACCCGCCGAAGGTGGCCTTCGTCGGGAGGACGAAGTTGAGGACGTCGGCGGAGAAGTTCTGGGCGCCGGGCGGCGGGTGCGAGTCGTTGCCGCTCGCGACGTAGTAGAGGAACGGCGCCGTCACGATCGCAGCGAGGACGTAGCCGCCGGCGAGCGGCAGGAGCGCCCGGCGAAGCTGCGGGCGCGCGCGGGCGACGAGGAGCGCGGCGAGGAGGAGCGCCGCCACGAGCGCAAGGGTCGCCGTGAACAGGATCTCGGTCGAGATCAGCATCTGGGCGGTGAGGATCGCGCCCATCTGGAGCGTGAGAGCGCGGCGGCTCGTCTCATCCTCGACGAAGCGGAGCACCACGAGTGCGGCGAGCGGGAGCAGGAAGACGGCGGCGCTGAAGATGTGCGTGAGCTCTGCCGCCATCAGGTAGCTCGAGAAGCCGAAGATCCAGCCGGCCGCAAGCGACGGCCAGGCCGCTCGGGTGAGGCGGCGCGCGAGCAGGAACGTGGTCCAGGCGGCGAGCGCCGGCATCAGGATCGAGGCGACGTTGTAGGCGAGGACGGGCCCGAAGAGGAGCGTGAGCGGTGCGAAGGCGAGCGCAAGCCCGGGGACGCTCGTCGCCCACGCCAGGTTGAACCCGCCGGGCGCCCAGATCTGGTGGGTGTAGATCGGGTTGAGCCCGTGCAGGATCGCGTGCGGCCACCAGGCGAACGACCAGACGAAGATCTGCGGGTCGGTGAAGAGCCCGCCGACCACGTCGCGCTCCGGGTGCGCGGCGACCGGGAGCCCGAGAAAGAGGAACGAGACGGCGAGGTAGGACGCAAGCGCCCAGCCGCCGCGACCGCCGGCGAGGCGCGACGCGATGCGCGAGATCACCGCGAGAGTCTAGGAGCCAACTCGGCCACGGCCCGCAGGGACGGCCCTGGTGTCAGACACCGTTTTCTTCTCGGGCAACCTCGAGGGCTCACGCGTCGTGCCGAAGTCGTCTGATGCTCGCGTGCGAGGCGTCTCGCCGCAGCAGGTTCCCGCCTAGCGGAGTGCCGCCATGGCGGCGTGGTAGCCGCACATGCCGTGTACGCCGCCGCCCGGGGGCGTCGACGCCGAGCAGAGGAAGACCCCGGGGAGCGGCGTCGCATACGGCGTGCGCGCGACGGTCTGGCGAAGGTCCGCGGCGCCTGCGTTGATGTCGCCACCGACGTAGTTCGGGTTGTGCGCCTCCATCGCCGCCGGGCCCATCGCCGAGCGCGCCAGGACCAGGTCGCCGAAGCCGGGCGCGAACCGCTCGACCTGCGCCTCGATGCGCTCGGTCAGGTCCAGCGTCGAGCCGTTCGGGACGTGGCAGTACGCCCACGCCGTGTGCTTCCCCTCCGGCGCGCGTGACGGGTCGAACAGCGTCTGCTGGGCGAGGAGGACGTAGGGCTTGTCGGCGATGCGGCCGCGCCACGGCTCCCGCTCGGAGGCGACGATCTCCTCGACCGTCCCGCACAGGTGCACCGTCGCCGCCTGCGCACACTCGGGCGCCCGCCACGGGATCGGGCCGTCGAGTGCCCAGTCGAGCTTGAACACCCCCGGCCCGTAGCGGAAGCGCGCGAGCCGGCGCCGGTACCGCGCCGGCAGCTCGGCCATGCCGAGGAGCGCACGCGGCGTCACGTCCAGCAGCACCGGCCGGGCCTTGCCGAGCTCGGCCAGCGAGCTCACGCGCCTCCCGGTCTCGACCTCGCCGCCGAGCGACCGGAGATAGGAGACGAGCCCGTCTGCGAGCTGCTGTGACCCGCCGCGTGCGAGGGGCCACCCCGCCACGTGCGCGAGCACGGCGAGCACCAGGCCGTACGACGCCGTCGGGAGCCGCGTGAGCGGCACCATCGAGTGCGCGGCGAGGCCCGCGAAGAGCGCGCGGGCCCGCGGCCCGCGGAAGCTGCGCCGCGCGAGTGCGCTTGCCGGCAGCGCCGACCGCATCGAGAAGGCCGCGAACGCCGCGAGCGAGGTCGGCACCCCGATCGGCCCGAGGACGTCTTCCAGGAGCGCCTCGGAGCGGTCGACGAGCGGCGCCACGAGGCGCCGGTACCGTGCGGAGTCCACGCCGAGCGTCTCACCGGTCGCCTCGACCGAGCGGTAGAGGAGCGCCGCAGTCCCGTCGTCGAACGGGTGGGCGAGCGCCGCCGGCGACTCGATCCACTCGACCCCGTGCTCGGCGAGCGGCACCGTCCGCAGGAGCGGCGACGCCGCCGCGAGCGGATGGATCGCAGAGCAGACGTCGTGCACGAACCCCGGCAGGGTCAGCTCCGCCGACCGGCAGCCGCCGCCAACCGTGTCCTCGCCCTCGAGCACTCGAACCGGAAGGCCGGCCCGAGCGAGCACGATCGCCGCGCCGAGCCCGTTCGGACCCGAGCCGACGACGATCGCTTCAGTCCGTCTCGGCATGACGCTTCGACATAAGCCTTCCTTCCGAGACGGCCTCGCTCACACGCCGGGAGGCTACCCGCCGTCGCGCGTGGCTCTGCCCTGTCCCGCTCCGCCCGGAGTGACCTACCGGATGATCGCGAGCACGAGCAGCCCGACAAGAGTGACGAGCACGGCGGCGGGGACGAGGAAGATCCCCCACCAGATCACCGAGGCGACCGACCAGGCGAGGCGACCGGTGGCTCTCGTCTTCGCGACGCGGACCCCGACCAGCACGGCGATGATCGGCGCGGTCAGCCACCACGTCCCCGTCCAGGCGATCGCCAGCACGACCGTGAGGATCGAGAGCCCGAACAGGACGACCAGCCACTCGAGGAGCTCGGGCCGGGAGAGATGGCGCGAGGGCTCGCCGCCGAGGAGGATCGAGCCCGCCCCCGGCTGCTCGGGAACCGGCGTCCCGAGGGCGTCGCGCAGTCCCGCGGCTCCGTTCGTGTCGAGCCCGACCATCAGGCGCAGGACGCAGTAGGTAGCGTCGGCCGCAGCGCCCTCGAGGTGGAGCGGCTCGGCGCCTTCGACGACGAGCGCGGCCTCGATCGAGTCGGCGAGCACCTCGGCGCCGCTCCGCCAGTCCTCGCCCGTCCCCACCAGGGCCGCCGGCTCGGACGAGGAGGTGAAGTCGGACTTGGAGAGGATTCGCAGGTTCTCCGCCAGGATCGTCGCCTGCGGGTCGGGAATCACGTAGGTCTTTCCGGCAACGTCGAAGGTCACGCTCACTACCGCGAGTCTAAAGCCCTCCGAGCCCGCCACAGGTCGAAGCCCACCCCCCGGAAAGGGTGAACCTGCTTGACACCGGGACAGTTCGATGGAATCGTCCGAGCCGCTGCGGGGATCCGACGCAAGAGAGGAGCAGCGTGGTCCGGGGGCAGGCTCGATGCTAGCGGGATGAAAGTCTTTCTCGTGGACCCACACTCGATCTACCGCCGGGGACTCGTCGCGTGTCTCGAAGGTGTGCCCGAGATCGAGTCCGTGACCGACGCTGCGGCCGTCGAGGCCGCCTGGGCATCGAGCGGCCTGCTCGAAGCCGACGTCGTGCTGGTCGACCACGACCTCGAGGACGCGCACGACTTCATCCGGGACCTCCGCGAGCGGACGGACGCCAGCGTGCTCGTCTGCTCCGGCCGGTCCGACCAGCGCGAGCTGCTCGCCGCGATCCAGGCCGGCGCCGTGGGCTACCTGTGGAAGGAGACGCTGACTCCCGACGCGCTGGTGGCCAGCCTCCGCACGGCCGTGACCGGCTCGGGGGTGCTCGCGCCCGACCTGCTCGGCGACCTCCTCCGCACGATCGCCCGGGCGCAGAACGAGATGCTCGAGCCGCGCGGCCTTTCGTTGTCGCCCCTCACGGTGCGTGAGCAGGAGGTGCTCCGGCTCGTCGCCGACGGCCACCCGACCCGCGAGGTCGCACAGAGGCTCAGCTACAGCGAGCGCACCGTCAAGAACGTGATCCACGACGTCGTGACGAAGTTCAACGCCCGCAGCCGCTCGCAGGCGGTTGCCGCGGCCGTTCGCGAAGGCCTGATCTAGATGCCTTTCATCCTGAACGCGAATGCGATCGTCCAGTGCACGCACGGCGGCACCTTCACGTTCATGCCCTCCACGGCGCCGACAGTCATGGTCGGAGGCGCTCCGGTGATCACCATCGCCGACATCGCCGTCCCGATGACCCCGTGCCCGTTCGCGACCGCCGCAGGCCCCGCCCCGTGCGTGCAGCTCACACCGCCGACAGGTGGGTTCGCGACCATGGTCATGGCGAACAACGTGCCGGTTCTCCTGGATACGGCGATGTTCATGACCATCCCCGCGGGCGCCGGCGCACCTGTGCCGGCGATGGTGCTGTCGGCCGGCCAGACGATGGTCCAGGGCAAGTGATCGATTCGCTTCGGGTTAGAGAGACACGAACCCGAGCTCGATCAACCGGCGCATCACCGGGATCGCGTTGTCGACGAACTCCGTCAGCGGCGCCTCGGACTCTGCCGCCGCCTCGACGAGCGCCTCGCGGAGCGTCCTCTCGCCGTCGAGGAGCGCGAGCACCCGCTCGGCGAAGGCGTCGATCGAGACCTCGAAGCAGAGGCCCCGCTCCAGGCGCAGGACGTTGCGCTCGATCAGCTCGCCGCCGTCGCGGAGCCTGATCGTCTGGTCGATCCGGTGCTCGGGCACCACCGTCAACGCGGCGTCGAGCAGCTCCTCCCGCCCCGCCGTCGCCAGGAAATCCTGGGCCTCCACGAGCCGGAGCACCTGCTCGCTCGCGCCGGTGATCCGCTCGGTCATCGAGGTGTAGGGGAAGAACCAGTTGTCCCCGTCGCGCCGGCGCAGGACGATCGCGCCCCACGCGATCGCCTCGACTCCGAGCCGATCGAAGTACCCCGTCCAGCGGGCGATCCCGGCGCCGTACCTCGCGGGATCGCCCCGGTAGGGTCGATTCCACGCCGCCGCGTAGTCGAGCGGCGTGTGGAAGGCGTACCGGAGCAGGATCGTGTCGCAGCCGCTGCCCTCGACCCACTCGCGGACCGGAAGCGTCCACTCGCCCTCCCAGGGATGCAGCCAGCTGATGAGCACGACGGCGACCCCACCCGGCTCGAGGTGCGCGGGCAGCTGCCGGACGACGAGCTCCGAGAACGAGTCACCCGGGAGACCGCCGTCGCGGTAGGTGATGGCGTTCTCGGGCGAGATCACGTACGGCGGGTTGGAGACGATCAGGTCGAACGTCTCGCCGGCGACCGGCTCGAACAGGTTCCCCTCGCGGAAGTCGATCACCGCTCCGTTGAGGATCGCGTTGAACTCGGCGAACCGGAGCGCGCGCGGGTTGATGTCGACCGCCGTGATGTGGTGGGCGTGGCGCGCCGCGAGAAGCGCCTGGTGGCCGTTGCCCGTGCCGAGGTCGAGCGCGCGGGCGACGGGCTCGCGCACGGTCAGCCATGCGAGCACTCGGGCCGGCGGAGAGACGCCGAGGACGTGGTCGGGGCGGGCGAGCTCCTTCTGGAACGCGTCGCACGCGAGCAGGAGGTTCTCCGTCGGGACGATCTCGATGAGCGCCTTGACCGCGCCGTCGCGACGCTCGAGCACCCGCATCGCCTCCATCCGATCGACGAGGCCGGGCAGCGCTTCCTCCGCGTCGTCGGCCGAGACCTCGATGTCGAGGAGGAACAGCTTGATGAGCGCCGCGAGCGCACCGCCGCCCTCGAGCATGTGCAGGTAGAGCGGCAGCTCGGCGGAGTCCCGGCCGGCCGCCACCTCGGTCGCGAGCGACTCGCGCACGGCGTCGGCGGTATAGCCCGCGTCGACGAGCGCAGAGCGGAGGAGATCGATCCCCTCGAGATCGTCCAGCCGGGGCCCTTCGTCCCTCGGCGCCTCGACGTGCCCGGATCCCGCTGCCTGCGGCATTGCGCGCGCATCGTACGGCACGTACCATCCTCGCGATGATGCGCGCACGCCTGGTGCAGGGCGCATTGCCTCTGGCGACGCCGGTCGCATCCGCTGTCGCGCCGGCGGCGCCGGGCTCGGCCGACGTGCGGGTGACCTGATGTCGGCCTACGAGACAGAGCATGCCGGGGAGCGGCGCCGCGATCCGGCCGCGCCTCAGCAGTCGCCCGAGCTCTCGAGCTCCGAACGGCTCGCCTCGGCCGTCGGCAACCAGGCCTTCTCGGCGCTCGCACGGCAGGGCGAGGGCATCCTCCCCGACGGCCGGGCGCACCCGGACGTCGAGGCGGCGATCTCGCGGACCCGCGGGGGCGGGCAGAATCTCGACGACAACACCCGCCAGAACGTCGGCGGGCAGCTCGGCGACTCGCTCGCCGACGTGCGCGTCCACACCGACGACCACGCGAACCAGCTCGCCTCGTCGGTCTCGGCCCGCGCCTTCACGACGGGCACCGACGTCTACTTCGCGAAGGGCGAGCACAACCCCGCCTCGACCGACGGGCAGCAGTTGCTGGCGCACGAGCTCACCCACGTCGTGCAGCAGCGCGGCGCCTCGACCAGCGGCCCGCTGACGGTGTCCCAGCCTGGCGACGCCCTCGAGAACGAGGCAGAGGCGACCGCCGGTGACGTCGGCCGCTGACGCTGCCGCCGGCCTGATCGGCTTCGCGGCGCTCGACGCCCGCATCCGCTCGGCCGTCGATGCGGTCGCCGCCACCGACCCGAACCCGGCGGATCCCTTCCGCGGCCTCTACATCTCCGACGAGCTCGCCGTCGAGCTCGCGCGCGAGGGCGTCGGCAACGAGCTCGACGACCGGGTCGCCCTCGCCGCCCGGCTGCTCGGGCTGACCGCTCTGGAGGCCGCCGTCCTCGCCCTGTGCGCGGCACCGGAGCTGGGCCCGCACTACGGCCGGCTCTACGCGTACCTGCACGACGACGTCACCCGGAAGCTCGCGAGCCCTCGCCTCGTCGCGCGGCTCCTCGCCGACGGAGGTGTCTCGTCAGCGCAGGCGATCGACTGCTTCGACCACGCGGCACCGCTGAGGCGCACCGGCGCGGTGCGGCTGCTCGAGGCAGGGAGCCAGCTGCCCGTGGCCGACCGGCTGCTGAAGGTGTCCGACCGGCTCGCGGCCCACCTGCTCGCCACGGGCCTCGACGAGCCGCCGCGCGACGGGCGACTCCGACCCGTCCCGCTGCCGGAGCACGACCCGGGCCGCGCCTCGACGGTCGAGTCGCTCCGGCCGCTCCTAGCGGCGGAGACGAGGCTGCCGCTCCTCGTGGCGGGGCCCGACGCGCCGGCGCTCCTCGCGGTCGCCGTCGACCGGCCGCTGCTCATGGTCGACGTCGCCGACGCATCCGACGGCGAGCTGATGCGCGAGGCCACGCTGTCTGCGCTCCTCGAGGGGCGCCTGCTCTGCTTCGACGGCCTCGACGAGCTGGAGCCGGACAAGCACCTGAAGGCGCAGCGGGCGCTCACGGCGCGGGGCGAGCGGACGATCGTGTGCGCCAACTCGGCCCAGGCGGTCGTCGCCCTCGGCGAGTCGACCGCGATCGTGGTCGAGGTGCCGGCGGCGAGCTTCCCGGAGCGGCGGGCGGTCTGGGCGGCCGCCACGGGAATCGAGGAGGTCGACGACGCCGCGGCGAAGTTCCGTCTCTCGGTCGGCCAGATCGCCGAGGCCGCGGACGTCGCGAGGCTCAACGCCGCGACACGCGGTGACGCCGTCCCGCGACCGGCCGACCTCGACCTCGGGGCGCGGCGCGCGTCGAGCACGCGGCTCGCCGAGCTCGCCTCGCGGCTCGATGCGCCCTACGGCTGGGGCGACCTCGTGATCGCCGAGCGGCAACTCGAGGTGCTCCACTCGATCTCGGCCTACCTTCGCCACCGCGACCTCGTCCTCTCCGAATGGGGCTACGAGAAGACGGTGGCCCGTACCCAGGGGCTCAAGGTGCTCTTCGCGGGCGAGTCCGGGACCGGGAAGACGATGGCGGGCCAGGTGCTCGCTCGCGACCTCGGCCTCGACCTCTTCCGGCTCGACCTCGCAACCGTCGTCTCGAAGTACATCGGGGAGACGGAGAAGAACCTCGACCGCGTGTTCTCTGCCGCCGAGGGCTCGAACGCGATCCTCTTCTTCGACGAGGCCGACGCGCTCTTCGGGAAGCGCTCCGAGGTCAAGGACGCCCACGACCGGTACGCGAACATCGAGGTCGCCTACCTGCTCCAGAAGATGGAGGGCTACCCGGGCGCGGTCATCCTCGCGACGAACTTCCGCCAGAACATGGACGACGCGTTCCTGCGCCGCCTCGACGTCGTCGTCGACTTCCCGTTCCCCGAGGCCGAGGATCGCGAGCGGATCTGGCGGCTCGTGCTGCCCGAGGCCGCGCCGACCGCCGAAGACATCGAGACCCACTTCCTCGCAGAGCGGTTCAAGCTCTCCGGCGGGAGCATCCGCAACTGCTCGCTCGCCGCAGCGTTCATGGCCGCAGACGCGGGCGGCGAGATCAGGATGGAGCATCTCGTCCGCGCGGTCGCCCTCGAGTACAACAAGCTCGGCCGGCTCACGATCGAGGCCGACTTCGAGCACTTCCACGGGCTGATCAGGACACAGCCTTAGCGACGCAGTGGAAGCTCTAACAGCATGCCGACCAGGATGACAGGGCCCTAGGGATCCGCCGGGTGACGAGCGGGCACGGGCTCGAGCACGCCGAGACCGCCGAGGTAGAGGCAGTCGCGCTTGACCCCGCCGTCGTCGACAGCGGCTTCGGAGCGCCGTTTCTCGGAGGGACGCTCGGCGGCGTGGGTCTGGGCGGTATCCGCCGACTGCCGCCTCGGCAGCGCGCCGCGGTCTTGGCCCGGTTGAGCGCCGGCAACGGTAACGCGGCGCTCGCACGTCTGATTCAGCGCGAGGTCACGCAATCGAGCCGCGGGATCCGTCGGGCGCCGACCACCCCCGCGCCCCCGGCGACCGCGACCGACTCCAAGGTCGACGAGACGGCGAAGGAGCTCATCGGGTACCTGGGGGCGCCGGCACTTCACATGAACCAGATCCTCGACCTGTGCTCCGAGATGCGAAACCGCTACGGCGAGCTCGCCGCCGCCTGGAAGAAGGCGGGAATGTCGAACGAGCTCGACGCGAACCTGAAGATGTCGCTCGACAAGCCCAACGCCGCCCGGGCGCTCGCCTACCTCAAGCACGGCGAGCTCAGGGTCGCCGACAAGATCTATGTCGCCTCGATCGGCGCCGGTACCGACGAGGACACGCTCTGGCGCATCCTTCCGGCGGCACACGAAGCGATCTCGTCGGTCGACGGGGACCTGACCCACGACTACGGCGACGACTACGGCAAGGACGGGAAGCTCCCGCCCGACAGCCATGGCAGCCGGACCGCGGGCGTCCTCGAAGACGAGCTCTCGGGCGAAGACCTGATCAAGGGCAAGGCCCTGGCCGCGTTCGGGAAGCTGCGCCCGGTCGACGAGCTCGAGATGGCGTTCCAGAAGCTCCTCCCCGGGGCCGACGACATCTTCCCGCCGCTCCGCCGCATCGAGCCGAAAGGTCAGGCCGCCAAGATCTACAAGGAGGCCTGGGGCAAGGAGCTCGAGCCGCAGTTCCGCGCGAACCTGGGGGAGCGCGACATCCGTCGCGCGCTCCTGATCCTGAGCGGCGACTACACGCCGATCGCGCGGCTGCGGATCGCCTGCGAGGCCTGGGTGCCGGACATGAAAGAGATCTTCTCGGCTTTTTCCGAAGCCACCGACGCCGAGCGCGCCGAGCTGAAGAAGCAGTGGGACGCAAAGGGTGAGATCTACAGCCTCATCCACGGGAAGCTGGTGATCGACGCCGCCGACATCAAGCGGATCGAGGCGCTCCTCGCAAACAAGACCGGTGCGCTCGACCGTCTGCAGCAGCGCGGAATCGACCCCACGGCGACGAAGGACGTGATCGAGGCGGTGCTCAAGGACGAGGTGCTCGAGACCGCGTTCACGACCGACTACAAGGACCGCGCGGGCGACTTCTTCAAGGCGTTCACGGGCGCCGGCGCCTCGTACAAGGCGACCGAGTGGGGCGACAAGGTCGTCTACGGCACGATCGAGAGCCAGCTCGGACTCGGTGCGGAGTTCTCGATCATCGAGTACGTCACGCGTGTCCTCACCCGGCGCGCCACGGACGAGGACTCCCGCAAACGGATCCGCGAGAACGAGCACCTCATGGCCAGGCTCGAGAAGATCGAGGGCTGGCGGCAGATCGACGGTCTCGTGCAGCCGCTCGACCCGAAGCTCCGCAGCGAGTGGCTCGCGAAGAAGTTCCAGAAAGAGCAGTCCGTGTGGTCGGGACCCCCGTCAGGACGCCGCGTTCCTCGACGAGAAGCGCGAGCTCGACCGCCTTCTCGCCGGCGTCAAGGACCCGAACAACCTGACCGACGACGAGAAGAAGAAGCTCGGCCTGCAGATGAAGTCCACCGAGGACGCGCTGCAGACCTACATGAAGGCTCGCGACGAGATGGAGGCGATCGCAACGATGGTGGCTACGACCGCGGCCGGGCTGGTCGTGACCGTCCTCACCGGCGGAGCCGGCGCGGCGATCACGGAGGAGATCCTCAGCGCCCAGGTCGCGATGCAGATCGCGCGCGTCTCGCTCGCGAACGCCCTCGCGAAGGCCCTCGCGACGAAGGCCATCAAGGGCGATCGGTTCGAGATCGACAGCCGGGAGGCCGTGGTGGTCTTCGCCTCGGGCGCGGTCGAGGGAGCGGTCTCGGTTCTCGCCAGCCCCGGCGCCATGAAGCTGATCAGCGCGGAGTACCGGGCCGCGGGCGACGCAGTGGCCCGCAAGGCGGCCGCGGAGGCGTTCGAGCAGATCGGTCCCGGAGTGCTGAAGGCCGCGATCGAGGGCGGCGGGACGGGAGCCGGGAGCGGAGCGTTCGAGGCTGCGGCCCGCAAGGACGCATGGAAGAACGGCTTCATCGACGGGTTCAAGAGCGTCGCAGCGGGCGCGTTCAAGGGCGGCGCGACCGCAGCGGTGACCGGCAGCGCTGTCGAGGCGCTGAAGCTGAGCCTCTTCGCCAAGCCGGGGGCCCACGCCACGCTCGATCCGGCAGGCAAACCGGCGATTCCCCCACCGTCGGCGGTCGATCCCGTGGCCGCCGCGCGCACCGCACGAGAGCTGATGCTTGCCGGCGGGGAGGACTGGGCGGAGTGGGTGCGCTCGATCGACCTAATGGGCGAACACACTCCGGTGGCGCGGGCCGCGTTCGCAGCCGGGAGGGGCCAGATCGTCGATGAGGCCTGGTCATCGCTCCTCGGCGAATTCGACAAGCTGGGTGTCCAGGTCGAGGTTTCGGCAGTCGCCCCTGTGGAAGGGCGCATGCGCGTGTCCCTGAAGGCGGTCGAGCACACACCCGACTTCGCCTCGTCCGGCAAGACACCCCGCGAGGCGGACAAGCAGTTCATCGCGCTCCTCGACGCCAACGACAAGCTGCGCGCGAAACTGAAGGAGCTCGCGGGCGGCGAGCCCGAGACACGTCTCGACACCGACGTCGAGTACTACTCGGGGAAGTCGTACGACTTCACCAAGCTGCCCGAGTCCCAGGTCGCCGGGATCAAGGCGGTCGTGATCTCCGAGCTGAAGTCCGGCCAGAGACGGCTGGTCAAGGTCGTGCCCAAGCACTACACCCCGATGACCGAGGCGAACGGCTATGTCACCGATATCCAAAGCGTCCTCGGGCGGACCCCCGAGGAGATGGCTTCCATCCTCGGCGTCGCCTCGCTGGACAAGGGGGCGACCGTCTACGAGCTCACATCCGCGGGGCTCCAGACGATCACGCCCGACGAGATCGGGCTGCGCGGGTACACCCAAAGCTCGGGTGGTCATTCGCCCGACATCAAGCCGGACGCACGCTATCCGACGGGGCAGGGACGGCCCCAGTGGGAGCTGCTCGCGAAGAAGCCGATCGCGAAGCTCGGCGACCTCGATCCGGGCTCCCGCTTCGCCCTCGGCGCGACGCCGTAGCCCGCCGGGGCAGCGCGGCTGCCCACTTGTCTGCCCCATAGGGCGCCTATCGCTACCCGTTAGGGCTCCGGCGCCGAGACCGGCGATCTGAGAGACTGAGTCAGGCATGTCGACGATCGTCCAGGTTCCGGTCAACACGATGCTCGCCGACCTGGACGAGTCGCTGAAGACCCTGCTCAAGCGCGACCTCGACCGGCACGGCTTCGACGGCGTCGAGATCGAGTTCGACGCGCCCGACAAGGAGTGGGCCGCGTCGCTCTCGAGCCCGGCCGTGAACCTCTTCCTCTACGACATCCGCGAGGCGAAGGAGCTCCGGCCGATCGACTGGGAGGAGCGGATGCGGGACGGACGCACGTTCGACCTGCGGCCGCCGCTCCGGATCGACGCCTCCTACGCCGTCACCGCCTGGACGCGCGACGTGCAGGACGAGCACCGGCTGCTTTCGCAGGTCATGGCGGCGCTCTACGCCTTCCCCACCCTGCCGGAGGAGGTGCTCACGGCCGTCGCTCGCGAACGGCTCGCAGCGCTATCCGCTGAAGACGCGCACCGCGCAGGAGCGCCACGAGGATGCCTCGGACTTCTGGACCGCCGTCGGCGGCCAGTACAAGGCCTCGTTCAACTACGTCGTGACGCTGTCCTGCGAGCCCGGCGTCTCGCTCGAGCGCGGCCCGGAGGTGCGGACGGCGACGACGCGGCTCTTCGACCGCGACTCGCGCGCGGCGACGCTGCTCGAGATGCACCGCAGCGGCGGCACCGTCGTCGACGGCGACGGGACGGGCGTCCGGAACGTGTGGGTGCACCTCCAGGAGACCGGCCAGCTCGCGGTCACCGACGCCGACGGCCGCTTCCGCTTCGACCGGCTCAAGCCCGGCAGCTACACCGTCGCCGCCCGCGGCCCCGACGGCAAGGAGACGAAAGCGAAGCTGCCGTTCCCGGGCAGGGCGCCGAGCTCGCCCTCGGCGCGGCCAAGGCCGCCGCGAAGAGCACCTGACCCTCTAGCCATTCGGGCCCGAAGGGGCAGAAAGGCTGCCCGAATCCGTGCCCCGGCTCTTCTGGCAGGACTGGAGCCGGAAAACCACAGTTCACGTGGTGTCCCGACGGGCTCTGATCGGAAACCTCGAGCCTGTCGCCCGGCTGGGCATGACGCGCGTGCTCGAGGACGGCGGAGTCGAGGTGCTCGGCGACGGCGAGCTCCCCGATGCCCTCGTCGAGCAGGCTCGTCTGCTCCAGCCGGACGCGATCGTGCTCGGCTACGAGGCAGGCGCGCCGAGCGACCTCGGGGACCGCGTTCGCGTCGCGGCTCCCGGGGCGAAGCTCATCCTCTGGCCCCGCGACGAGGCGGAGATGCGGGTGTTCGACCCCGGCAGCTCCGCCCCCAGAACCATCCCAGCTTCGGCTTCCGACGACCTGCTTCGGGAGCTCCAGACCGCACGATCGACATAGGGAAGGAGTGAGATGGCGACAAGTTATTTGACCCCGGCGTGTACGTCGAGGAGGTCCCCTCGGCGAACAAGCCGATCGAAGGGGTGGGCACGTCGATCGCGGCGTTCGTGGGCCTGGCCCCGGGCGGGCCGATCAACCGGCCGACCCGGATCTCGAACTGGACCCAGTTCGCGACGATCTTCGGCGACACGCAGAACCCGGAGAACGGGCCCCTTCATGGAGGGCGCCTACCTCGCGCACAGCGTGTACGGGTTCTTCCAGAACGGCGGCGGCCTCTGCTGGATCGTCCGCGTCGGAAACGCCGACGGAGGCCAGCGCATGGCGGCGCTGCCGGCGGCAGGCGACTCGAGCGCCGAGGCGTTCCGCGCCGTCGCGCTCGAAGGCGTCGACTCGGACGTGAAGCTCGAGCTCACGGCCGAGCCGAGCCACGGGCGACGGCGACGACGCTCCGGCGACCTACAAGCTCACGGTCAGCGCCGGTGGCGACACCGAGGAGTACGACGGGCCTCAGCGTCAAGAAGGGCCGCACCTACATCGTCACCAAGGTGAACGCCGCCTCGAAGCTGATCAAGCTCGAGGAGACCGGCGCCTCCCTGCCCGACGTCACGCTGGCGACCGGCAGCTTCACGCTGTCGATGCCCAAGCAGGAGCGCCGGGAAGCTCGACCGCCGACGATGTACGAGGGCGACGTCGCCAAGCGCGAGGGCATGGGCGGCCTCGCCGCGGTCGACGAGGTCACGATGGTCGTCTGCCCCGACGTGATGGCGTTCGCCGGCAACGGCGACGACACCGCGCTCCGCGACCTGCAGGGGAAGATGATCGCCCACTGCGAGAACATGGGCGACCGGATGGCGATCCTCGACACGCCGCCCGGCCTGAACCCGCAGGACGCGCTCGACTGGCGGATGAACTCCGCCGGGTACGACTCGAAGTTCGCGACGCTCTACTACCCGTGGCTCGAGGTCATGGACCCGATCTCGAAGCGGCCGATCATGGTGCCGCCGTCGGGCCACGTGGCCGGCGTGTGGTGCCGCAGCGACGGCACCCGCGGCGTCCACAAGGCGCCCGCGAACGAGGTCACCCTCGGCGTCAACGGCGTCGCCTTCCAGATCACCGGCGAGGAGCAGGGCGGCCTCAACCAGCGCGGGATCAACTGCATCCGGGCGTTCCCCGGGCGCGGCATCCGCATCTGGGGCGCGCGCACGATGTCGAGCGATCCCGAGTGGCGCTACGTGAACGTCCGCCGGCTCTTCAACTACGTCAGCGAGTCGATCATGGAGGGCACGCAGTGGGCCGTGTTCGAGCCCAACGACGAGCGCCTCTGGAGCTCGCTGCGCATCTCCACGGCGAACTTCCTCGCCCGCACCTGGCGCCAGGGCGCGCTGTTCGGGGCCACCCCCGGCGAGGCGTTCTTCGTGAAGTGCGACTCCGAGACCAACCCGCAGGACGTGATCGAGGCAGGCCAGGTCGTGATCGAGGTCGGGATCTGCCCGGTCAAGCCGGCCGAGTTCGTGATCTTCCGCATCAGCCAGTTCGCCGCCGGCGCCAGCGAGGTGGCGTGACAGTGAAGTGGCCCAACGACGTTGAGACGAGAGGAGGTCAGGTCTAAATGCCGATGAGAGAGCCCCGCCCAGCGTCATATTTCCGCTTGACGCTCGGCGGAAAGGAGAGCGTGGGCGTGTTCAAGGAGGCCTCGGGGTTCGACTCCGAGACCGAGGTGATCGAGCACAAGTCGATCGACGCCAACGGCCGCCCGTACACCCGCAAGGTCGCCGGCGGCATCAAGTGGTCGAACATCACGCTCAAGCGCGGCGTCGACGAGAGCCTGGACATCTGGAAGTGGCGCCAGGACACGATCGACAAGGGCGCCGACGCGGCCCGCGTCGACGGCAAGATCGAGCTGCTCGACATCGCGGGCGGGACGATCGCGACGTACCAGTTCAAGCAGGGCTGGCCGATCAAGTACGTCGCCGCGACGCTCGACGCTTCGACCAACAACGTGGCCCTCGAGGAGCTGCACATCTGCCACGAAGGGTTCACGAGGGAGTAGCGAGAGGAACGGCCGAGGAGGTCCGCCAATGAGAACAGAGTTCCCGTTCACGCTGCCGCGCGGGTACGTGGACGAGTCCGGCACCGTCCACCGCGAGGGCGCCATGCGTCTTGCCACGGCGCGCGACGAGATCGAGCCGCTTCGCTCTGCCGAGGTCAAGCAGAACGAGGCGTACCTGTCGGTGCTCCTTCTCTCGCGCGTCGTGACGAAGCTCGGCGACGTCCCCGAGGTGACGCCGGACGTGGTCGAGGGCCTGTTCGCGGCGGACTTCGACCATCTGCAACGCCTGTACGAGCGGCTGAACACCGACGGCGAGTCGGTGGGGGCGGTCACGTGCCCGTCGTGCGCACAGGCATTCGAGGTCGACCTCACCGAGATCGAGGACAGGCGCCTGGGGGAATGAGGAGGCCGTCTCCGCATGAGCTGCTCGCGGAGGCGGCCGAGCTCGCCTACCACTTCCACTGGCCGCTCGACTCGATCCTCGACCTCGAGCATCCCGACCGCCGCCGGTTCCTGGAGGAGGCCGACGCCATCTCCGGCCGTCTCCGAGGAGGCTACTAGGCCGTGGTCGGACGCTCGAGGCTGCTCGGGGCACGCGTGCTGGCGCGGGTCTCCGCGCCGGCGCGGGCCGGCGGGCTTCGGCTCGCGCGGACCGTCACCGCGGCGCGAACGTCCGAGCGGATCATCGAGACCTCGACGCGCCTTGCCCGCGGGCGCTCGATCGCCCGCGCCGACGCCGCCCCCGCAGCCGCGGAGCTTCCGAAGCCGCCCGGGATGAGCGACTTCGCGGCCAGCTGGATCTTCGGCGACGGCCCCGCAGAGGGCATCCCGATCGCCGGCGAGGCGGCCCTCGCCGACATGGCCCCCTCCGAGGGACGGCCGAGCTTCATCGTCGAGCGCGACGCCCAGGAGGCCCACGCGGCCGAGGCCGACGCGGCCCGGCGCTCCCAGCCCGTCCAGCGCGGGGTCGTGGAGGAGGTGCCGAAGGGCGGCTTCCGGCTCTCCCGGAGGCCGGTCGCGCCTCCGCCGCCGCCCGCCGCCGAGACCCCGCCTCCGGCTCCGGCGGAGACTTCGCCCGCGTCCGAGCCGGCACCATCGCCTCGGGAGACCCGCGAGGCCCCGCCGGCGCCCGAGTCGGCACCAACGCCTCCGTCCGCGGACCCCCCGCGGGCGACGGATTCTCTTCGGTCCGCTCCGGTCGTGGAGACGCCTCGTGCCCCGGCGGCCCCGAGGCTGCATCGCCTCTCGACGAGACCGCAGACGGAGCCGCCCGCTCCACCGACGTCGGGACCGCCTCCCACGCCTCCCACGCCTCTCTCGGCCTCTTCTCCGCCTCCTCCGACCCGGCCGGAGGCTGTCCCGGTACCACCGGCGCCTCTCGCCCCCGAGCGGTCGGCGCCGGCCGCCGAGACCTCCGAATTGCCGTCCGCGGAGCCGGCGAGGCCCTCCGAGGCGCTTCCGCGGGCGAGGGTCTCGGTGGCGCGGGCGCAGGCGCCGAAGGAGCCGCCGCGCCCTGCCGTCCAGCGGGTCGTCCGCGAGGAGCCCCGGCCTGTCGCAGCCGCCGAGCCGGTCGCCGCGGCCGAGTTGGTCGCACCCGCGCCTGCGGCGCCCGTTGCGGCACCCGCTCCGCGAAGCCTCATGCGGCGTGTCTTCGACGCGGTCCTGCGCCGCGACCCTCCCGCCGCGGAAGCGCCGGCTGCCTCGGCACCGCTGCCACCGGCGCCCGTCGCGGCGCCGCGGGCGGCGCCCGCCGTGGCCCGCCTGAGCAGCGAGCCCGGCGAGACGATCCCTCCCGGGCAACCAGCGACGCCGACGCCGGCCGGGCCTGCCGCCCCCGAGACCGTAGGGCCCACGCCTCCGCCCGCCGAGGGCCCGCCCCCGGCGGATGCCTCGGGTGCCCCGCCGGGCCAGACTCCAGCGCCGGGGCCGGAGCGCGAGGCTCCCGACACCCCTACGGCTTCGACCGAGCCGGCCGGCCCCGCGGGCCAGGAAAGGCCGCCCCCCGACGCCGGCGAGCCGAACGCTTCGAGTGCCTCCGTCCGGCCGGCGCCGGCAAACCGGACGAGCCCGGTCGCCGTGCGGCGAGTCGAGCCGACGCGGGCGGACGAGTCGCCGACGAGCGAGCAGGTGCCCCGGCAGGCGGCGCAGCAGGCGGCCCAGCAGCCGGCGGCCCAGCAGCCGGCCCAGCCGGCGGTGCGGCAGGCGGCCCGGCAGGCGGCGGAGCCCGCGGCCGGGCAGGCGGCGGCCCAGCCGCCCGAGCCGGCGGTGCGGCAGGCGGCCCGGCAGGCGGCGGAGCCCGCGGCCGGGCAGGCGGCGGCCCAGCCGCCCCAACCGGCGGTGCGGCAGGCTGCGGAGCTGGCGGCGCAGCCGGCCCAACAGGCGGCCCAGCCCACCTCGACCACCGAGACCTGGCCGGTCGAGGTCGTCTCGACGCCGGCGTCACAGGCGACTACGCCGAGCGACCGGACCGGCGAGTCGCCCGCCGAAGCACAGGTCGCGCACGCGCCCGCGACCGCGGGGGCGGGCGAGGAAGAGGGGGCGCGCGGGCAGGCTGCGGGCGTCGCCAGGCTCGTCATGCGCCATCCGCTCCACACCGTCGCGCGTGCCCTCGGGCGCAGGCCCGAAGCCAACCCAGACGGGGACAGACCCCCTCACGTTCCCTCGCGGGCGCCCGTCACCGCCGTCGCGCCGCCGGCGTCCCCCTCGCCGACGGTCGTCCAACGCGGCGCCACCCCGACCGGCACGGCCCGCGCCGCCCCCCCGGCAGCAGCCCCCACCTCGACACGCTCCGCAGCGACTCGGCCGGCTCCGCCGGTCGCCGCGCATGCCGTTGCCGGGGTCGGGCGAAGCCCGGCCGCAGCGCAGGCCCGCACGCAGACAGCGGCCGCAGCAACAGCGACAGCAGAAGCCACAACAACAGCAGCTACCGCAACCACAGCAGCGGCCGGCCCTCCGGCCCGGCCGGCGCTCCGGCTCGTCATACCCCGCGCGACCGGCCTCTCCGGTGCCGCAACGATCGCGCGCGCCCCTGCTCCGGCGTCCGTCCCGGCCGCGCCGCTCGGCCGCCGCAGAGCCCCGACGAGCGCCGCGCGGCTCGGCGAGGCGACCGGGGCGAGCGTGTCCTACGACGAGGCGACCGGGGCCGAGACGGCCAGCTTCCCGTATCCGCCCGGCGCCGCCTCCTTCGCGCCCGCGGCCGAGCTGATGCGCGCCGCGGACCACCCGACCGAGAGCGCGGGAGACGGCGACGGAGGAGCGGCCCAGGGCGCCGCGTCCGCACAGGCGGCGGCACCGGCGCCGCACCCCTCACCCCGCGGCCCAGGGCGGCGGGGGAGGCGGCGACATCGAAGAGATCTACGACCAGGTGGTGCAACGGCTGCGGCGCGACCTGCTCGCCGACCGCGAGCGAATGGGAGACCTGCTCGGCGACCTGCCGTAGCACGGAGGAGGACGATGGCCGACGAGATGCCCGATCCCGCAGCCGCCGCGCAGGACGCAGCGGACGCCGTGAAGGACGCAGCGGACGCCGTGCAAGACGCCGCGGACCAGGTGAAGGACATGGCCGAGGACCTCGCCGACCAGGTAAAGGACGCGGCCTCCGACGCTCTCGGAGGAGGAGGCAGCGCGCCGCCTCCGCCACCGCCCTCGATCCCGGACGTCTCCGGCGCCTCGGCGGCCCCGAGCCACCGCTCGAGCGGCGCCTCCGCGTCCGCCGACCTGCCCGACCCGGTGGGTGAGCTCCGCTTCCAGGTGCTGATCGACAAGGCCGTCATCGGCGCGTTCGCCGAGTGCTCCGGTCTCTCCGTCGAGTACGACGTCCTCGAGTACCAGGAGGGCGGCGAGCAGCGCTTCGTTCACAAGCTCCGCGGCGGGCTGAAGTACCCGAACCTCGTGCTCAAGCGCGGCGTGACCTACGAGGACGCCCTGGTCAAATGGTTCTTCGACCGCTCCGACCGCGAAAAGGGTCGCGGGACCGTCACCCTCAAGCTCCTCGGCGACGACGGCAAGCAGGTCCGCAGCTGGTCGTTCGCGTCCGCCTTCCCCGTCAAGTGGTCCGGGCCCTCGTTCAGCGCCAAGTCGACGAACGTCGCGACCGAGACCCTCGAGATCGCCCACCAGGGCTTCGTTCACCCGAGCTAGGAGAGAACGCCGTGCCGCAGCAACCGACAGGATTCGCGAAGGCCAAGCTGGAGATCGAGGGGGACGGCGAGCTCCACTGCTGGTTCAACCCGAAGGACTACACGATCGCGAAGTCGAACGGCTGGGACGCCAAGCCCTCGACGGGCGTCGCGCTCCCGACCCCGCAGTTCAAGGGAGGGCAGCCACGAAAGATCACGCTGCAGCTCCTCTTCGACGGGACCGACTCGACCGACCCCAAGCTCGACGTCCGCGCCGTCACCGCCCGCCTGTTCAAGGCAATGGAGGTCTCACCGGGGCTGGCGTCCGGCCGGGGGCGTAACACCGCGCGGCCGCCGACCATCACCTTCAACTGGGGCAGCGTCGTCACGTTCAAGGCGGTCGCCGAGAGCCTGTCCGTCCAGTACACGCTGTTCGACCCCAACGGCACGCCGCGACGCGCACAGGCGCAGCTCTCGCTGATGCAGTTCGAGCGCGCGATGGACAACTCGAGCGAGCAGGGCTCGAGCCAGCCGCAGAACCCGACCACCCGCGCCAACGTCGGGCTCGGCTCCCACACGGTCCGCGACGGCGACAGCCTCGCCTCGATCGCCTACGAGCACTACCGCGACCCCACCCGGTGGCGCGCGATCGCCGAGGCGAACGGCATCGACGACCCGCTCTCCCTCAAGCGCGGCTCGGTGCTCTCGATCCCGAGGATCGAGGGTTAGGTGGGCCGATGACCGACGGCGGCGTCTCGGGAGCAGAAGTGAGGGTCGACGGGCAGAAGCTCGACGACGCGATCGGCAGCACGCTCGTCGAGGCGCGGATCGCGATGAACCTTCGACTACCGGACAGCTGTCTCCTCAAGTTCACGGATCCCGGGCTGAAGAACATCGACCAGTTCCCGCTCAAGATCGGAAGCTCGATCGAGGTCCTGCTCTCCGCGGTGGACGCCACCTCGCTGACGAGCATCTTCAAGGGAGTCGTCGTCTCGCTCGAGCCCGAGTTCGAGCATGGCACGACGCTCGGCTTCCGCGCCTACGACGGCTCGCACGCGCTGAACCAGACCAAGCGCGCCGACACGTACCAGAACATGACCGCCGCCGACATCGCGCGCAAGGTCGGGAACCGCGCCGGCATCGACGAGGGCACGATCGACAGCGCGGGGCCCGCCTTCGACTTCATCCAGCAGAACAACGAGACCGACTGGGAGTTCCTGTGGAAGCTCGCCCAGCGCATCGACTTCGAGGTGCTCGTGATCGAGCACAAGCTCTACTTCCGCAAGGCCGGCCCGCCCGAGGGAACGCAGGACATCGGCCTCAAGTGGGGCGACGGCACGCTGCTCAGCTTCCGACCTCGCGTCACCGGCGTGCAGCAGGTCGACCAGGTGACGGTCCGGGCCCGCGACATCTCCCGCAACCAGCCGTTCGAGGCGACCGAGAACGTCAGCCAGCCGGTCTCGACGATCGGGATCAAGCGCGCCGACGCCTCGCAGGCCGTGAAGGGAGGCACCCTCGTCGTCGCCGACCGTCCGGTGACGAGCCAGCAGGAGGCGTCCGACCTCGCGAAGGCCTACGCCGCCCACCTCGGCGCCGGCTACCTCGAGGCCGAGGGCGTCGCCAAGGGAAACCCTGCGCTCAGGGCCGGCTCGAAGGTGAAGATCGACGGCATCGGTGCGAGCTTCGGCGGCACCTACGTCGTCTCGTCCTGCACGCACCTCTTCCAGGGCACGCACGGCTACCGGACGACCTTCTCGACAGCCGGCCGCTCGTCCCGCAGCCTCGTCGACATGATGACGCCGAAGACGAAGCGCGGCTGGGGCAACTCGGTCGTGCTCGGCACCGTGACGAACAACAACGACCCCGACAAGCTCGGGCGCGTCCGCGTGAAGTACCCGGCACTCGGGGGCGACGCAGAGAGCCCGTGGGCGCGCATCGCCGCTCCGAACGCGGGCCAGGCGCGCGGGCTCCTGATGGTGCCGCAGGTCGGCGACGAGGTCGTGATCGGCTTCGAGCACGACGACGTGCACCAGCCGTACGTCCTCGGCTCGCTCTGGAACGGGCAGGCGAAGCCCGGCGACGACCTCGCGATCCTCGACGGCTCGTTCTCGCTCCAGTCCGACCAGAAGATCGCGATGCACGCGAAGGACGCGATCACGATCAAGTCGGACAAGGACCTCACGGTCGAGACCACCGGCAAGGTCGAGCAGTCCTCCCAGGACGCGATGTCGCTGAAGCCGAGCGGCGACATGACGATCGACGGGAGCCAGAGCGTCACGATCAAGGGCGGAAGCTCGATCTCGATCGAGGGCACCTCTCAGCTCGAGATCAAGTGCGGCACCGCGAAGATCACGCTCACGCCGATGGGAAGCATCTCGATCTCCGGAACGCAGATCAGCCTGGGCTAGGGGAGGGGGAGCTTGGCGGACATCATCGGCACCGGGATCTCCTTCCCGCTCCGCGTCGACAGGCTCGGCGGGCTCGCGCTCAGCTCCGGGGACACCGACGTGCAGGAGGCGATCGACATCATCCTCGGCACCGCACCCGGCGAGCGGCCGATGCGGCCCGAGTTCGGCTGCGGCATCCACAACCACGTCTTCGGCAACATCGACGGCGCGACGCTCGCGAGGATCGAGTACGACATCCGCTCGGCGCTCGACCGCTGGGAGCCCCGGATCGACGTCGTCGACATCGAGCCCGACCTGTCGCGCATCGACGACGGCGTGCTGCTGATCGACCTGACCTACAAGCTGCGCGCGACGAACGACATTCGCAACCTCGTCTATCCCTTCTACCTCATCCCCTCGGAGCCCGAAGAGGCCTACTGACCCATGGCGCGAATCCCCGAAGTCACGCTCGACGACCGGACCTTCCAGGACCTCGTGAACGAGGCCCGTCTGCGGCTCTCCCAGCGTTGCCCGGAGTGGTCGGAGCACAACGTCTCCGACCCCGGGATCACCCTGGTCGAGCTCTTCGCGTGGCTGACCGAGGCGATCATCTACCGGCTGAACCGCGTCCCGGAGAAACTGCACGTGACGCTCCTCAACCTGCTCGGGATCCAACTCGAGCCGCCCGTCGCGGCGACGACGGTGCTGCGCTTCCGGCTCTCGGCCCCCCCGACCGACAACGTCGAGATCCCCGCCGGGGAGACCGAGGTCGGCACCGTGCGCACCGCCAACGAGGAGGCGATCCTCTTCCAGACCGCCGAGGACTTCACGATCCCGCCGGCGCGGCCCGTGTTCTACGCGGTCAAGCGCGGCGGCTCCGTGAAGGACGTCGGGGTCGCGAACGGCGTCGCGAAGCCCAAGGGCGCCGACCAGAACGCGTTCGGCTCACCGCCGAAGGCCGGTGACGCGCTCTACATCGGCTTCGACGTCCCGCTCACGAACATCCTGCTCGAGGTCGACGTGGACTGCTCGCAGGCGCGCGGCGCCGGCGTCGACCCGGAGGATCCGCCGCTCCGCTGGGAGGTCTCCGACGCCGAGGAGGAGACGGGCTGGCTCGAGGCCGAGGTCGTGGAGGACCTGACCGGCGGCTTCAACTACGGCTCCGGGAAGGTCACGGTGCAGCTCCCGCCTCGGCATACCGCCGTCCCGATCGCCGGCCATCGCGCCTACTGGGTCTGCTGCCGGCTCGACGCGAAGACACGCTCCGGCGCGACCGCCGCCGCGACCTACACGCACCCGCCGGAGATCCACGAGCTCACCGCTGCGCCGATCGGGGCGGTCATCGCGGCGGCGCATTCCTCGCGGATCGAGGAGGAGGTGCTCGGGACGAGCGACGGCACGCCCGGCCAAGTGGTCGATTTCCAGTACTACCCGATTCTCGACCCGACGCCCGAGGAGTACCTCGAGGTGCTCGACCCGGAGACCGGGTCCTGGGAGCAGTGGGAGGCGGTCGAGTCGTTCGTCGAGAGCAAAGCGTCGGCGCGCCACTACCTCCTGAACGCGGCCGCGGGCCAGCTCGAGTTCGGCCCGGCGATCCGCGTCCCGGACGGAAGCTGGCGACAGTACGGGGCGGTCCCGGCGAAGGGCGCGACCCTGCGGTTCAACCGCTACCGCCACGGCGGCGGCCGGCAGGGGAATGTCGCGGCCGGGACGCTCACGGTGCTGAAGAGCGCGATCCCGGGGGTCGACACGGTCACGAACCTGCGCCCGGCGTTCGGCGGCGTCGACGCGGAGACACTGGAAAGCGCGCGCACGAGAGCCGCGATGGAGATCCGGACGCGCTATCGCGCGGTCACGCCCGACGACTTCGAGTTCCTCTCCGGCGAGGCTTCGCCCCGGGTCGCCCGGGCGGTGTGCCTGCCGCCCGGTGAGGAAGGGATGGTGCGCGTCCACATCCTGCCGATGGTCGCGCCCGCCGACCGGCAGCTGACGCTCGAGGAGCTCTCGCCCGACGAGGGGCTCCTGACCGAGGTCGCCGAGTACCTGGACGAGCGGAAGGTGATCGGGATGAGCCTCGAGCTCCTCCCCGTGAAGCTGCGCGGCGTCAGCGTCGTCGTCAACATCCAGGCCTCCTACAACGCCGACCTCGAGCGCGTCGAGCAGGACGTCGCCTACGCGCTCTACACCTACCTCAACCCGCTCGTCGGCGGCTCGACCGAGGGCCACGGCGACGGCTGGGAGTTCGGCCGGGCGCTCAATCAGGGCGAGCTCTTCGGCATCGTCCGGAAGATCGAGGGCGTCGACTTCATCAAGATCCTCCGCGTCTACGAGACCGACCTCTCGACCGGCAAGCAGGACCCCAAGCCGGCCGGAAGCTACCTCGAGATCGAAGACGACGAGCTGATCGCCTCCGGCACGCACATCGTCAAGGCAGAGCGGGCGGAGCTCGGGTAGCCGGCCGTGTCGACCGCCTTCCACGGAACCTCCGGCAACGGCCACGTCACGAGACGCGGGTTCTCGACCACCAACCTGCGGGCGCGGCTCGCCTCGACCGAGGCTCCTTCGGTCGTCTCGCAACGCGCGTACCTGCGCATGAACATGCCCGGCGTCTACCAGGACGGCGACTTCGGGCTGCGGTTCCTGGAGTCGCTCGAGACGACGCTCGACCCGATCGTCGCCACGCTCGACGTGCTCTCGCGCTACTTCCACTCGACGCTCGCCCCCCGCGACGTCCTCGGCCTGCTCGCCTCGTGGGTCGGGCTTCCGGTCGACGAGAGCTGGCCCGACGATCGGCTTCGCGAGGCGCTCTCGCGCGAGAGCGAGATCGCGCGGCGGCGCGGGACGAAGTCCGGGCTCGAGCTGGCGCTCGAGATCGCGTTCCCGAACCTGCCGCTCAGGGTCGAGGACGGCGGCGGCGTCACCTGGTCGACCGACGCCAACAAGAAGACGAAGGCTGCCCCGCCGGCCTTTGTGGTCTACTGCGACACACCGATCCCGGAGAAGACCCAGCTCGCGCTCAGCCGGGTGATCGAGGAGACGAAGCCCGTTCACGTGACCTACAAGCTTCGCGTGAAGGCGGCGAAGAAGCCCCCGTCGCAGCAGCCGCCACCCGCCGCTTCGAGCTGATGGCCGCCTGTCCCAAGTGCGCGACCGAGAACGACGGCGATGTCGACTTCTGCGTCAACTGCGGGACGTACCTGCGCTGGGACCCGACGCGGATCCAGCCCGCCGTCACCGCGCCGCCGCCCGCCGAGCCCGCTCCTCCTGCAGAGACGCCCACCCCCGAGCAGCCCGTCCCGCCCGCCGTAGCCGAGGGTGCCGGCGCCGTCGCGGCCGCAGCAGCCCCGCCCGCGTCCGCGGCGCCCCCCGTCCCGCCCGAGCCGCCCCTCGCCGCACCCGAGCCGCCGGTCGACATCCCGGCAGCGCCGGTGCGGACGATGGACATGCCGGTGATCCGGACCGGCGAGCCGCTCCCGCCCGGCGTCCAGGGCGGCCCCAGCCTGCTGACGCCCGAGGCCGTCCAGATCACCCTCACCTACCCGGAGCTCCCGGGGAACGCGCAGAAGCTCGTCGTCGAGGCCGGCGGGCGCGGGAACCTGCCGGCGCTCATCCGCAACCAGAGCGGGATCGTCGACAACTACGAGATCCAGATCAAGGGGATGCCGGACGACTGGTGGAACGTCGCTCCACCCTCCGTCTATCTCGTCCCGTTCGGCGCGCCGAGCGGCACCTACGAGCAGGAGGTGATCCTCCACTTCAACCCGCCGCGGAGCGCCGAGGCCGAGGCGAAGGTGTGGCAGCTCGAGGTGGTCGCGGTGTCGCGCGCCCAGGGCGAGGTCGCCGGGTCGACAAAGGCGTCGGTCGAGATCACGCCGTACGAGCAGCTCGAGAGCGAACTGCGCCCCGAGATCGTGACGGGCCGGCGCCGCGGCGAGTACGCGCTGATGGTGCGGAACCGCGCGAACGCGCCGATCGACACGATCGTCACGGCCGTCGACTCCGCCAACGCTCTCGAGTTCGCCTTCGCGAAGCAGCGGTTCGTCGCCGACCCGGGGCGTCGTGACGGCACCACCTTCACGGTCAAGGCGAAGAAGCAGCACTGGATCGGCCGGACCATGGACCGCCGGTTCGACGTCAGCGCGCACGGCGTCGGCGGCGTCGACGCGGCGAGCACCCGGCCGATCACCGGCACCTTCCGGCAGCGGCCGTGGCTCCCCTACTGGGTGCCGATCGTCGTCCCCGCGGCCATCGCCGCGGCGGCGCTGATCTGGACGCTGATCCCGCACAAGACAACCGTTCCCAACCTGCGCGGCCTCACCGTGGACGCGGCCAAGATCCGGCTGCAGAAGTCGAGCCTCGCGCTCTCGAGCGACCCGCCGCGCCAGCTGCCGAACAAGCACATCGCCTGGCCGAAGATCATCGGCCAGTTCCCGAGGGCCGGCTCGAAGGTCAAGAACAAGACGGTCGTCATCGTCACGATCGCCGAGCCGCTCGTCCCGAGCCTGCAGGGGATGACGCAGCAGCAGGCCAAGGACAAGCTCGCCGGCCGCGGGCTCACGCTCTCGACGCAGCCGCCGAAGACGCAGATCGTCCAGAGCCAGACGAGCTTCGGGAAGGTGATCGGGCAGACACCCGGCCCGGGCCGCCCGGCGCGGGTCGGCTCCCAGGTGGCGATCATCGTCGGGACGGCGAGCGGCCTGCGGAAGGTGCCGAACGTGGTCGGGATGACGCTCGCGCAGGCGGACACGACGATCCGTCAGGGTGGCCTCGCGATCGTGCTGCCGACGTTGCTTGCGGGCCAGGATCCGGCGAAGGTGACGGTCCAGAGCCAGCTGCCGCTGCCCGGCCAGACGGTGAAGGCGACCGAGGCGATCAACGTGTATCTCACGCCGCCGCCGAAGCCGCCGCCTCCGCCGAAGACCACGACCTCCGGGCCGAAGATCGGCCCGACCGTCGCGGGCCTCTCGGCCGCGGCCGCGATCGCCGCGATCGCGCAGGCGGGCGGCAAGGCGGCCGTCGTGCAGCAGTTCGACGTCGCGAAGCCCGGCACGGTGATCGGGCAGACGCCGGCGCAGGGCACGCCTCTCAAGCCCGGCCAGACGGTGCAGCTCGTCGTCAGCGCCGGCTACCCCGACATCGTCTACTCGGACGGGCAGCACATCCTCGTGATGAACGGCGGCACCGGGAAGGGCCAGCAGGTCGTCGCGAAGAGCTCGCTGGTCGAGGACGAGCCGTCCTGGCAGCCGAAGGGGACGCTGATCGCTTTCCGCCGCGGCGCCGACCTGACCCACGGGGCGATCTGGATCATCGACCTGGCGAAGGGCGGCAAGACGGCGCTCAAGATGACCGCCGGCCCCGACGACCGCCGGCCCGCGTTCTCGCCCGACGGCAGGGTGATCGCGTTCATCCGCCGGACCCCGACCGCGTCGGGCGGCGTCGACGGCGACCTCTGTTTCGTCCGCACCTCCTCGACGCTCCACCAGGGCTCCTGCATCAAGGACCCGAACTTCGACGTCGACCGGCCCGCCTGGTCGCCCGACGGGCGCGCGATCCTCGT
This sequence comes from uncultured Actinomycetes bacterium, assembly GCA_963836925.1. Classification (GTDB taxonomy): domain Bacteria; phylum Actinomycetota; class Thermoleophilia; order Gaiellales; family Gaiellaceae; genus PALSA-600. Next base: position 58,313 of record CAWILJ010000014.1, on the reverse strand, counting down.
CGTCACGACCGACCCGACCGACCCGAACCAGACCGAGCTCGGCGAGTACACCTCGGCGAAGCCGTTCTCCTCGAGCCCGGTCGACTGGCAGTGGCAGGGCCTGGTCACCGACAAGCTGCACGGGAAGAAGCCGGGCGAGAGGGCGTATCTACGCGGCGTTCTCGCCCGATGGGAAGCAGGTCGCGATCGTGGCGAACTGGGCCGCCACGAACCTCTCGCTGTTCCGGATCTTCACCGCGGGCTGGTCGAGCGGGCAGCTGGGGACGCCGAAGGGCGTCACGCCGTCGATCAGGGCCTGCGAGGTCGCGTGGCGCTCCGACTCGGGCGAGCTCGCCGTGACCGCGGCCGACGACTGCTCGTTGGGCCAGGGCGCGCTCGTGCGCGTGAAGCTGTCCGACCCGGGGACCGTGACCACGCTCCGGCGCCGCCGGGGCGCAGAACCCCTCCTGGCAGTTCATACAGCTTCAGTGAGATGCTCTGCCGAAGCTGCCGACGCCAGGTCTCGCGCAACGACGACGTCTGCAACGCCTGCGGCGCTCCGGTTCCGGGGCGCGGGAAGCTGGAGCTCCTGGTCGGCGACGGCCGGCGGATCCCGCTACTCGGGGACCTCACCCTCGGGCGCGGCACCGACAACCTGATCCGGATCGACGGCGAGACCGTCTCGCGGCAGCACGCGAGGATCGTGATGGCCGGCGGGCAGCCGTTCGTCGAGGACGCCGGGTCGACCTACGGCACGTTCGTCGACGGCGAGAAGATCGCGGCGCGTACGGCCCTCCGCGACGGGGCGACCGTCACGCTGGGCGACCTCGAGCTGCACGTCGTCGCGAGGCGGAGGGAGGGAGCGAGCGGCAAGACGGTCGTCTTCGGCGCGATTCCCGGGCTCGACGGCGCCGGCCTCTCACACCCGCGGCTGCGGCCCGGCTCACGGCTGAAGCGGCTCGAGGCCGAGGAGGGCGACCTGCGGTTCGTGCTCAGCGGTCCCGACGGCCGCTACGTCCGTATGAACGCCGACGACGCCGACATGGTCGAGCTGTTGAACGGCGAACGGACGCTCGGCGAGCTCATCGCGGCGGCGAGCGGGCGCTTCGGCCCCACCGGCGCGAGCCGGCTCGCCGGCATCCTCGCCGACCTCGGCGACCGCGGGCTGCTCGTCGGCGTCGAGCAGGCGTCTATGCCCTCGCCAAGGCGGAGGTGGATGCGGATCTTCCAGACGCGCCAGTGGGACGTGACCTGGGCGGGGCCTCTCTTCGAGCGGGTCTACCGAGCCTTCGGCTGGGTGCTCTTCACCCTGCCGGTGCTGCTCGTCGTGTCGGTGGTGTGCGCGGCCGGGCTCGTCGCCTTCGTGTACCTGATCGCGGGGCGCAACGTGACGCCGTTCGTCGTCGCGAGCCGCGTCGGGCTCGGCGGGCTGATCTTCCTCGTCGGGCGGTTCCTGGTCGTCGCGGTGCACGAGTTCGCACACGGGCTCACGCTCGCGTCGTTCGGGCGCAAGGTGCCGAAGGCCGGGCTCAAGCTGGTGCTCGTGTTCCCGTACGCCTACGTGGACACGTCGGAGGCCTGGTTCGAGCCGAGCCGGCGGCGGATCGCGATCTCGGCCGCAGGGCCGGTGAGCGACCTCTCGATCGGCGGCGCCGCGGCGCTCCTGACCCTGTTCTGGCCGGCCGGGACGATCCAGGACATCTGGTTCCAGCTCTCCCTCGCCGCCTACACGGGCGCGATCTTCAACCTGAACCCGTTGCTCGACCGCGACGGCTACCACATCCTCGTCGATCTGATGCGCGAGCCTGGGCTGCGGCGCCGGTCGAAGGACTGGATGGCGGCGAAGCTCTCGGGGCGCGCGGCCGAGCCCGACGACGCCGGCGTCCTTGCGACCTACGCCGTGACCGCACTCGTCTGGTCGCTCGCGACGCTCGGGTTCACGGTCGTGATGACGCAGCGCTACTACACGCTCTTGACAAGCCTGGCGCCGGCGAGCGTAGTCTGGACCGTGCTCATCGCGTTCTACATCCTCATGCTGCTGCCGATCATCGGCGTCTTCTGGAAGGCGTTCCGCACGCGGCGCAGTGACAGGGCCGCGGAGGTCGAAGGTGCAGTCGTCTGAGGAAGAGGCACGTGCCGCGGAGCTGCTCGAGAAGCTCCTGACCGACGGCGAGTTCCGCTCGAGCTTCCGCCGCGACCCGGCGGGCGCCTGTGCGGCCTACGACCTGCCCGAGCTCGTCGACGAGTTCTCCCAGGGCGCCGGCCAGGGGAAGGCGCTGCACACGCTGGAGGTCCGGGAGTCGCGCTCCTCGCTTGCGGGGGCGTTCATCGCCGCGGCCTCCGAGGGCACCGGCGCGGCCGAGCATCTTCGGAACCTGCACGACCAGCACCTCCACGGTGAGGCGCACCGGGTGGTCGGGAAGGCCCTCACCGCACACCACCTGCACGCCGTGGGCGCGCCGGGGGCGCACGAGCTGGTCGACGCGTCGGGTGCCTCCGGCGTCGACGGCGGTGGTGCCGTGCACCTGGCCGACTCCCAGTCGGTGCAGCAGGTGCTCACGAACCCGCACCTGACGCTCTCGCCCGAGGCGCACGCGGCGCTCGTGCGCGGGGGAGCCGACGCCCGGCTCGTCGGGGTACTCGACACGCTCTCGAGGGACCACGACCTGCGGATCGGGACGCTGAACGTCGGTCCCGGCGGCACGGGGTCGATCGAGATCCTCTCGGTCGACGGCGAGCGCGTCTCGCAGACGAACATCGGGGCGCGCGACCTCGCCCACGAGCTCGCCTCGCTCGACCCGTCGCTCCGTCCGGCGCAGGTCCTCACCCCGTGGCCGATCTCCGGCGAAGGGTTCGCGACGAGCGGCAACCACGAGGACCGGATCCAGATCGTGTTCGACGCGCCTCCTGCCGGGGGACAGACCCCGGCCGTGGTCGAGTCGTCGGTGGCTGTCGCGCCGGCGGCGGCCGGACCGGCGGCGGCCGCGGTGCAGGTGCCCGAAACGAGCACGTCGCCGCCGGAGCCGAGCACGCCCGCGACGCCGGCCACCCCGTCGACGACTCCGCCCGCCCCGTCGACGATCCCCCCGGCGCCGTCGACACCGCCACCCGCGCCGTCGGCGTCCACGCCGCCGCCCGAGCCCTCGGCTCCGTCGACGCCGCCCCCGCCGGCACCGTCGACGCCGCCACCAGCCGCCCCCCCGCCGCCGGCCACGCCGCCGCCCGTCGACCAGACACCGCCGGTCGAGCCGCGCGGCGCCGGCTCTCCGCCCGCCGACACGGCCACGCCGGGCGCGTCGGACACCGGGACGCCGCCGCCGCCCGCGGCTCCGTCCACCCCGCCGCCGCCCGCCGCCCCGTCCACCCCGCCGCCGCCCGCCGCCCCGTCCACCCCGCCGCCGCCCGCCGCCCCGTCCACCCCGCCGCCGCCCGCGGCCCCGTCCACCCCGCCCACCCCGCCGCCGGCTCCGGCGACTCCGCCTCCCACTCCGGCGACGCCTCCCCCGGTCCCGTCGACGCCGGCTCCGGTCGCGCCCGATGCGGGCGCTCCGGCCGGGACGGCGCCGCCCGTGCCGGCGACCCCGCCCGCGGCTCCGTCGACCCCGCCGCCGGAGCCGGTCACGCCGCCGACTGCGCCCGCGGCCGGGCCGTCGCATCAGTCCGTCGTGGTCGGCGCCGTCCAGGGCCCTGCGCCGCCGGCGAACCAGACGCTCTCGTTCAACATCCCGGACCAGCACGCGGCGAGCGGGGGCGGCGCCGTGGACATGTCGGCGGCGACGGCGTTCGACCCGAACGCACCCGGCGGGCTGCCGGACGCGAGCGACACCTACCCGGGTGACAACGCGCCGCCGCAGGAGATCGCCGCCTGGATGGGGCGCCAGGCGCACAAGGCCGGGCTCCCGGCCGAGCTGCCGATCATGGCTGCGCTCACCGAGTCGGGGCTGAAGAACGACAACTACGGCGATCGCGACTCGCTGGGGTTCTTCCAGATGCGGACGAGCATCTGGAACCAGGGCGCATACGCCGGGTTCCCGGATCACCCGGAGCTGCAGCTCAAGTGGTTCATCAACCAGGCCCTCGAGGTGCGCCGCGAGCGGATCGCGCAGGGCGATGCGAGCTACGGGCAGGACAAGGGCAAGTGGGGCGACTGGGTCGCCGACGTGGAGCAGCCGGCCGCCGAGTACCGAGGGCGGTACGCGACGCATCTCGACCAGGCCGACCAGCTGCTCACGCAGGCGGGCGCGCCGGGCGGGGTCGGCGGCGCGCCGGCCGGCGCGGATCCCGGCGCGGCCGTCGACGCGCTCGGCGGGGCTGCGGCCGCGGGCGGCTCGACCGTCGGGCTGTCGGCGCTCGCGATCGCGGAGCGCTTCAAGGGCACGCCCTATGTCTGGGGCGGCAACACGCCGCAGACCGGGTTCGACTGCTCGGGGCTCGTGCAGTGGAGCTACAGGCAGATCGGGATCGACCTCCCGCGCGTGACGACCGAGCAGTTCCAGGTCGGCCAGCACATCTCCACGGTCGACCAGCTGGAGCCCGGCGACATCGTGTTCTTCCAGGACTCGACCGGCTACATCCACCACGAGGGGATCTACATCGGGAACCACATGTTCCTCCACGCGCCGCACACGGGGGACGTCGTGAAGGTCTCGAGCCTCGACGAGCCGTACTACGCCCAGCAGTTCGCGGGTGGAAGCGACGTCAGCGGGCTCGCCCACGGTGCCGTGCCGGCCGCGGGCGCGGTGCCCACGACCCCGCCGCCTCCGGTGCCGGCGACTCCGGCCCCCGCCGCGCCCGGCCCAGCGGATGCCGCCGTGGCCGGCGACCCCACGGGCGGTGACAGCGGCCTCTTCGGTGCCGTCTCCGACCAGCCCGAGAAGACCGGCCCGCGCAGCACCGTCCAGATCCTCCCCGCCGTCGAAGACCCGAACGCACAGAGCAACGACTGACCCGACCGGCCGCGTCCTTCGCAACGTCCAGGACACGGAACCTGGTACGGGACGAGCCGCCGTGGCCATGTCCACGTGACGATTTCGTTACGTGACCATCGAAGCCAACGGTGTCCGAAAGGCACGAGCCCATGTGCAGGCACTTCGTGTCAGGTACCGGCCCAATCCGACATGTTGGGCGTTACGGCTACGACACGTAACCTGGTACAGGACATGACGCTGCGGCCATGTCCGCGTGACGATTTCGTTTCGAAGAGGCGACACGGCCCGAGCGGCCACGTCGATTTGCTCAGCGGACGGTGAAGGTCTGCGTCGTCGTCTTGGGCGGCGGCGGGGTGCTGTGCGTGGTCGTCTGCGGCGGCGTGGTCGTCTGCGGCGGCGTGGTCGTCGTGCGTCGGGGCCTGCGATGTCGTCGGGGCCTGCGTCGTCGTCGGGGCCTGCGACGTCGTCGGGGCCTGCGTGTCGTCGGGGCCTGCGACGTCGTCGGGGCCTGCGACGTCGTCGGGGCCTGCGACGTCGTCGGGGCCTGCGACGTCGTCGGAGCCTGCGACGTCGTCGGGGTCGAGAAGGTCGGCGTCGTGGTCGTGGCCTGAGGCGGCGTCGTGGTGACCGGCGGCGGCGGCGTCTGGGTCAACGTGAACACGATCGAGTGACCGCCCGCGCCGCGCTTGACCGCGACAGTCGTGAAGTCGCCGGCGCTCACTCCGAGCCCCACGTCCACGCGGCCCGGCGCGGCGGTCCTCCGCACCGCGACGCCGCTCCCGGACGTCGTCCCGCCGGCCGTCTTGATCCCGCCCTGCCAGAGCTGCGCCGCGGCCTGGCCGCCGGAGATCTTCGTGCTCCTCACGACGAGCCCGCTCGCAGGAAGCGCGCCGCCGGAGAGCGGGACCGTCACCGTCACGGTGCGTCCCGCCGACGTGATCCTCGGCGCCATCACCCGGATCGGGGCGCCGCCGCCGGAGGCGAGCTTCACGGCCCGGCCGGGAGCGCCCGTGGACGGGTCGAGCTTCACGACCAGGCCCGACCTGACGAGGTACACGCCGCCCGCGCCGGCGGCGAGCGCAACCGGGCCCTTTCCGGTCGCGACCAGAGCCGGAGCCTTGGCCGGGCTCGCCGGGTCGATCACGGCGATCTTGTTCGAGGAGAAGAGCGCCGCGAACAGCTTCCCGTTCGGGCCGGCGACCAGCGACACCGGCGTCGCCGGCAGCTGGATCGTGGTCGCGAGCTTTCCGCTGGGGATGTTTACGACCGCGACGCCGCGCTGCACCGGCACGTAGAGCTTCGAGCCGATCACGACGGGCGTCCCGTTCGCCTTCGCGCCGACCGAGACCGGCGTGCTGCCCCTGAGCGTCCCACCGGCGAGCAGGTACGACACGACCGTGCCCGCCGACGGGTCGACGACGTAGACCCGGGTGCGACTCGGGTTCTTCGCGTAGACCGCCCCGCCGCCGGGCGCGAACGGTAGCGTCACGCACGGCGAGACCGCCTGCGGCGTGACGCGGCAGAGCTGTCCGCCGCCCCCGTTCCTTGCGAGCGCGAACAGCGACAGGTTCCCGCCGCCGGCGAAACCGGTACCGCCGGGGAAGCTGACCGCGTCGATCGGGCCGAGATCCTTGAGGCGAAGGGAAGTGATCGTGTCGCCGTCGGTGACGTAGGCCCGCTGGTAGCTCTGGCTGACCGCGCGCGGGCCGGCCGGGTCGCTGATCGACGCCTGCGGGGAGAGGGACGCCGACGAGAGCCGCTGGATCGAACCGCCCGGGGACGAGACGAGAAGCGACTGCCCCGCGGAGGCGATCGATGCGAGCTGCGCCGCGGTCGGCAGGAGCTCCGGCCCTGCCGGCACGGTCGGCGTCCTGGCCGTGGTGGGCGGCACCGTCGCCGTCTGGGTGACGACCTTCGTGCCGCCGCCTCCTCCGCTCATGAGCACGACCACGCCTGCGATCACTGCGCCGATCAGCACGACCGCTCCGCCGATGTACACCGGCTTGACCTTGACCCTGGACGGCTTCTCCTGGTCGAGCGCCTTGACAGCCTCGGTGAGGACGAAGCTCTTTCGCTCGCCCGGCGCAGGCTCGGGCTGCTCGACGGCCTGCTGCTCGTCGGGCGGGACGGTGACGCGAAGATCGGGCGCAAGCGGCTCGGAGGGCCCCGGCTTCTCCTCGACGGGCGGAGCGGCGGCAGCGGCGGCAGCGGCGGCAGCGGCAGCCGCGGCCGCCTCCTCCTTCGTGCGGTCCGGCAGCAGCGCCTTGGGCACCTGCACCGGCGGCGCGCCGACGGAGCCGGCCATCGCCTCGGCCTCGGCGATCTGGCCGGCCGCTCCGGGCATGTGCTCCTGGAAGGCCTGCCCAGCGCTCGGCACCCTGAGGTCGCCCACGGCGGACTCCGCCTCGTTGTTGACGCCCGCGATCTCGCCGGCGACGCCGGGTGCAAGCCCCTGGAGCTCCGGCGGCAGATTCGGGATCTGTGGCACGTCGGGCACCTGCGGGATCTTCGGCAGCTTCGGCTTGCCGAACCGGCGCTTCTTCTTCTCCTCGGGGGCGGCCGCCGAGGCGGCGGCGGCGGCGGCTCCGGTTGCGGCAGCGGCGGCGATCCCGGCGCCCGTGTGATGCTCGGGCTCCTTCTCGGGCTCGGGGGCAGGCGGGGGCGGGGGCGGCGCGACCGGGGCGGGAGGCGGCGCCTCGGCCACCGGAACGGCGTCGGGCTCGGGAGGCTGCGCAGGCTCCTCGGCGGGCGGCGCAGGCGGCGCCGCCGCGGGTGTGCTCCCGGCGACAGTCATATACCCGTCTTCCTGGGGGAGGTCGAGACCGGCAGGCTCCTCGGCCGGCGGCGGCGGAGCGGCCGCCGGGGTGCTCCCGGCGACCGTCATGTAGACGTCTTCCTCGGGGAGGTCGAGTCCCGCGGGCTCCTCGGCCGGCGGTGCAGCCTCTTCGAGCGGCGCGGCGGCCGCGGGCGGCGGTGAAGCGGCGGGCGGCGGCGCAGCCGGCGCGGCCGCGTTCTGCGCACCGGGCGCGAAGGTCAGGTACTTGTCCTCGTCACCGCCGAGGTCGAGCGAGCCGCCGCCGTCTGCCGGAGGGGGCGGAGCCTCGGCGGGAGGCGCTGCGACCTCGGCCGGAGGCGCTGCGCCCTCGGCCGGAGCTGCGGCCTCGGCGACCGGCGCCGAAGCGGCGGCGGCAGCAGCCGCGGCAGCCGCAGCGGCAACTCCGGCGGCGTCGCCGACCGGGGCGGCGACCGGTGGGGGCGCGCCGTCGGCCTCGACCGAGGAGGTGTCGCCCTCGAAGGTCATGTACTCCGGCTCGGGCGTCGTGACGCGCTCGCGCTCCTCCGAGAACGGCGCCGGCGTGAGCGGCTTCTGCTCCTCGTCGGGCGCGTGCGCGCCCACCTCGGGCAGCCGCGCCTGACGGCGCCAGCGCGGCCCGAGCAGGTGGATCACGATCTCCTCCAGCTTGTCCCAGCCTTCCTGGGCGGTCTCGGGGCGTTCCTTCGGGTCCTTCTTGAGCAGCCACTCGATCCACTCCCCGAGCTGCGGGTCGATCGTCGGGTCGACGGTCGACGGCGACGGGATCGCCTCCGACACGTGGCGGACGAGCATCGACATCGGCGTGTCCGAGTCGCTGAACGGCACGTCGCCGAGCACCATCTCGTAGGACATGATCCCGAGCGAGTAGAGGTCGGTCCACGGGCCCACCTCCTTGGCCATCGCCTGCTCGGGAGCCATGTAGGCGGGCGTGCCGATCGCGGTCCCGGTCGCGGTGAGGAAGCGGGAGGCGTTCGCCTGATTGAGCGCGCGGCCGATCCCGAAGTCGGAGATCTTGACACTGCCCTCCGCGGTGACCATCACGTTCTCGGGCTTCATGTCGCGGTGCACGATCCTGCGGCCCGCCGCGTGCTGGAGCCCCGCCAGCAGCCCCTCAAGGACGCCGCAGACCTGCGCGAAGGTCATCTTCCCGACGAGCGGCCGCAGCGACCCGCGCTCGATGTACTCCATCGAGATGTACGGCGTGCCCTCGTACTCGAAGTAGTCGTGAACGGTCACGATATTCGGGTGGCTGAGCGACCCGGCCATCCGCGACTCGCGCAGGAACCGCTCGGCGAAAGCCTCGTCCGCGGAGTGGAGGGACGAGAGCTCCTTCAGCGCGACCAGCCGGTCGAGATCGGTCTGGCGCGCCAAATACACGGTCGCCATGCCCCCGCGACCGATCTCCTTCAGCAGCTCGTAGCGGCCGACCCGCTTGAGGATCAGTGCCATCGCTAACCGCGAGCTTAGCCCGATTTTCCAGGCGGCGCCTACCCGGAACGGCGGTAGTTGTCCTAACCACATCCTGACAACACGTTCACCACAGCCTTGCTGGCTGCCGGTAGGGTCGCCGGGTCAGCTCGAGAAGGAGGAGGCAAATGGGACCTACGAGATTCTCTGGGCGCAGGTGGCCGGCGATAGTGGTGCTGGCGCTGGCTGCGATCGCGATCGGGGCGCTTTTCGGCTCGTTCCGGAACGGATCGGCCGCGATCACGGTGAAGCCCACGAACGTCAACTCACCGACCGTCTCAGGGACGGCGCAGGTCGGTCAGACCCTGAACGGGAGCAACGGCACGTGGAACGGCACCACGCCGTTCCAGTTCTCGTACCAGTGGAGCAGGTGCGACGCGAGCGGGAAGAACTGCAACGCGATCGCGGGAGCGACCGACAACCAGTACCCCGTGGTTCAGGCGGACGTCGGCTCGACCCTGATCATCACGGTGACCGCGTCCAACTCGGACGGTAAGGACACGCAGCCGTCCAACGCCACCGCGGTGGTGACTGCGGCGGCCCCGGCGCCGCCCGCGACCGGGTGCCCGTCAGGGACCGGGACGATCCAGATCGCCGATCTGACCTCGCCCGCACATCTGGAGGTCAACCCGGGCAGCTCGACTCCGGGGATCATCACTCCGGGGGCGAAGACGATCCAGCTCACGTTCAAGGTCACCGCGTGCGGCGGCCGCCCTGTGCAGGGCGCGCTCGTCTACGCGACGGCTGTCCCTTACAACCAGTACTCGATCCCGCCCGAGCCGCAGACCGACTCGAACGGGATGGCCAACCTGGTCATGAACCAGCTGACCGGCTTCCCGGCCTCGTCGAAGCTCGCGCAGCTGACCGTGTTCGTCCGGGCCCGCAAGAGCGGCGAGGACATCCTCGGCGGCATCTCCGCCCGGCGCCTGGTGGCGTTCCCGGTGAGCCTCAAGTAGTCGAGGTGCCGGACACCGCTGCCGCGTCAGGGCTCGGTGTCTGATCTCTTCGGTCTCCGACACCGTCCTGGTCGTCCAGGGCGGCGTCGGAGACCGTCGAGCTAGCGCCGGACGCCGAAGTCGGCCGTGACCACCGTGACCGGCGCGTCGTCGTAGATGCCGGGCGCGGAGGGGATGGTGAGAGCCGCGACGGCCACCTGGCGCCATGCCGGGTCGAGCAGGTTGGCCCGGTGCTCGGGGCTCCTCATCCAGCTCGCGATCATCGCGTCGCTCGACATGGGCTCGCGCGTCCAGAGGAGATTCTCGCCGGCCGAGTAGTAGCGGTACCTCCCCTGCGGGTAGAAGGACGCCATCCGCGCCGCGAAGCCCGACCCGCCGGCGCTTTCGTGGCCGAAATAGCCGCCTTCGACCATCTGGCGGCAATGGAGCCTCGCGGAGCCGAAGAGAGCCGGGCTGATCTCGAGTGCAGCAAGCCCGTGGGAGACGCGGAGGTCGTTGATCGCCCGGACCGTGGAGAGCTCGATGGACGTCAGGGTCAGCGTCGTGCCGCTGGGGCCGGCGTCCGCAGCGCCCGTCGCGAAGAAGGGTACGAGAGCGACCGCCGCGAGAGCTGCGGCCGCCGGCCGCAGCCGTGTCCAGACCTCGGAGCTCATCTTCGATCCCATCCTGATCCCTCCCCCGCTACGGGAAGATCACTAGCCGGCGTCTCTCGGAGGAGGCCCCTCCAGTCTCGTAATTACAGGATTGCTAACACGGCTGCAACTGTGAGTCACGCCTTGAGATCTGGCGCCAGGGCTCCTGGTAGCTTTCTGCCATGCGTACTACCATCGACTCTGCCGGGCGGGTGGTGATACCGAAAGCTCTCCGGGACGGGGCAGGGCTCGAGGCCGGGGCGGAGATCGAGGTCGAGCTCCGCGACGGCCTGATCGAGATCACGCCGGCCGCGGTGCCGATGCGGCTCGTCACGCAGGCAGGGCGTGCGGTCGTCGAGGCAGACGCAGACATGCCGGTACTGACCGCCGACGACGTTCGCGACGTGCTCGAGCGCGCCAGACGTTGATCGTCGTCGACACGAGCATCGCGGTGGCGGCCGCGCTGCCGTGGCACGAGGCGCACGCCGCCGCACGGTCTGCGCTCGAACGGTCGAAGACTCGCGCGATCGGGCAAGTCGCAGCCGAGACGTACTCCGTCCTGACGCGGCTCCCACCGCCCCAGCGCGTCCCGCCGTCGGTCGCCCGGGACTACCTCGTCGAGATGTTCGAGTTGCCTCCGATCGTGCTCGAGCCGGAGGAGTACGCCCGTCTGCTCGACCTCGCCGTCGCCGAGCACGTGGGCGGCGGCGCGGTCTACGACGCCATCGTCGCGACGACGGCACGCTCGGCCGGGGCAACCCTCCTCACACTCGACCAGAGGGCTCTCCGGACGTACCAGCTCGTCGGAGCCGCCTACACGCTCGTCACGTGAATAGTCGGGGGCCGGTGGTGCTCGCGGTTGCCGCGGCGGCGGCGCTCGCGGGCTCGCTCGGGGTGATCGGCGCGGATGCGCTCTGGCTCGTGCCGCTCGGCTCCCAGGTGGCGCACGGGCATTTGCCCGGATCGGTCGGATTCGCCACCGCGCCGTCGAGCGGCTGGCATGACGTCCCGGCGGGCGCCGAGCTGCTCTTCTGGGGCGCGTGGCACGCGCTCGGGGGCGGGCGCGGGCTCGTGGTGTGGCAGGCGCTGGCGGCGGCGCTCGGCTTCGGGGCGCTCGCGTGGGGGCTCCGGCGCGAGGCTTCCTCGGGCACGGTCGCGCTCGTCTGCGCGATCGTGCTCGCAGGCTCGCTTCCCGCCGTCGTCGTGACGGGCGTCTCGCTGTTCTCGCTCGCGCTGTTCCCCTTGCTGCTTGCGCTGCTCGAGGCGGACTCACGGGCTCCAGGCCGCCGGATCTGGCTCGCCGTCCCGCTCGTGGCGGTGTGGGGGAACCTGCACGGCGCCGTGATCGTGGGGCTCGGGCTGCTCGTCGTGTACCTCGTGTTCTCGCGCGGGCGGAGCGATCCGTGGCTTTCGCTGGGAGTGTTCGCCGCGTCACTCGTAGCCTGGTGCCTGACGCCGGCGCTCTGGGAGACGCCGAGCTACTACCGGGGCGTCTTCGAAAGCGAGGCGGCGCGGAGCGGCGAAGGGCTGTGGGCGCCGCTCGGGCTGGGCGGCTTCGGGCTCCTCCTGATCGCGGCGGCAGTGGCGCTCGGCGTGATCGGGTGGCGTCGCGTCGCGCTCTGGGAGGCCGTCGCGCTCGTCGGGCTCGTCGCGGCGACGGTCCACGTGGGGCGGAACGGGACGTGGGTGCTGTTCCTCGCGGCCTACCCCGCAGCTCGAGGCTCGAGGCTCGGGGAGGTGCCTCGCCGGACGCTCGTCGGCGCCAGCGTCGTGTGCGGCGCCGCCGCGGCCGCGCTGCTCGTCAAGGGCCCCGGCGACCCGGGCTCGACCCAGATCGCCGCGGCGGCAGCACGGACGGGTCGACCGATCCTCGCCCAGGCGATCCTCGGCCAGCAGGTCGCGCTCGCGGGCGGACGGGTGTGGGTGTCGAACCCGATCGACGCGTTCGCGAAGCCCGACCAGCGTCGCTATCTCGACTGGCTCGACGGGCGGAAGGGCGGCGATGCCGCCCTCGCCGACGCCGGCTACGTCCTCGTCGACCCGCTCTCGGTGGCGGGCAAGCGGGCCGCTCACGACCCGAGGCTCCGGTTCGCGAGCGGCAACCCGGACGCCGCACTCTACGTCGTTCGAGGGCGGTGAACGGAGAAGGGGCGCCGTTGCCGGCGCCCCTCCACCTCCCGTCAGGTCGTCTCCGGCCCGACGCCGCTACGAGTGATCGTGGTGGTGGTCGTGGTGGTGGTCGTCAGGCTTCGGCCCCTTCGGATGCGGCCCGTCGTCGTGCCTGTTCATGTGCGGGCTCGGTTTCGCGCCCGGCGGGTTGGGCCCCGGATGGTCGCAGCGACCGCTCGACACGATCGCCGTGTTCGTAGCGGTGCCGGACCCGATCGTCGCCGGAGCGCCCGACGAGCTGAAGCCGCCGGTCGGCGAGAAGGCGGCGCTGAAGCTGCCCGTGAAGTGCGAGCCGTCGCCGAGGTTCCCGTCGAGCCAGCCCTGCACGACGCCGTTGACGTTGACGGCACTCAGGCGGGCGCGGAAGTGACCGGGTGGCGTGGCCGAGCTCTGGATGTCCGCGTCACCCACGAGCGAACCGACGTTCTTCGTGCTGTCGTAGACGCTCCTCACGTGGATCGTGATCGGGCCGGCGAGCCGGGCGTCGCTGCTCGAGGCAGTACCGGTGAAGATTACGTCGGTCGACGTGTACGCGTCCGCCGGAGCGGCCGGAGTGCAGGTGTCGCTGTGGCTCTTCACGAGCGTGTTCGCGAAGAACGTGGCCGAGACCAGGCTGGTGCTGGCCGGCGTGCCGGGACCTGCGATCGCGATACCTGCCGCAGCAAGCGCGATCACGGCGGCGCTTGCGAGCAGCACGCGGCGACCCACGCGCGACAAGGGCGTCCTCATCGAATCCTCCTTGGTCGAGGTCGTTCCGGGATCGGTCATCAGCGTGAGGTGTAGTGGCGCCCGGTCATCCGACGATCTTCGGGCTGTTTTCCGTTTGTAAAACCTGTGAATCTCCTGAAGCTGACGCATTTACGCGCTGTTTACACCCGGAGAATCGTCCGCTAATCGCGAACTGGGATGATTCGGGGGTGAAGGTGGGTAGCAAGACCCTCGTGTTCGCAACCTTGGCCTCTGCGCTGCTCGCGTTTGCGGCGCCTGCGCTTGCGGACCGCGGCAAGCCGTCCGAGAAGAGCGGCCCGCCACCGACCACGACGGTCTCGCACTCCGCCACGATCTCGGTGCAGGGTGTCGTGCAGTCGGTCAGCGGCTCCGCCGTCGTCGTTCGACAGCTCGACGGCAGCGCGGTGAGCGTCGGGATCAGCCGCAACACGCGGATCACGGTCGACGGCCGTCCAGGCAAGATCTCGGATGTGAAGCCTGGGTTCGTGCTCGTGACCAGCGTCAAGGTCGGCCAGCCGGCCTCGGCCTTGCGGTTCCTGCGGCCGGGCTAAGTGCACCGCTAGTGCCCGGCGTCGTCCTTCTGGTCGAGGATGAGGAATCGCTCGCCTCGCTGGTCGAGGCCTATCTCGCCCAGGAGGGGTTCTCGGTGGCGTCCGTCGGCACAGGTGCGGCGGCACTCGAGCGAATCGAGTCCGAGCCGGTGCGGCTGGTCGTCCTCGACCTGAACCTCCCGGACATGGACGGGTTGGATGTCTGCCGCAAGATCCGTGCTCGTTCGGCCGTACCGGTGGTGATGCTCACGGCCAGGGACGAGGAGTCTGATCTCGTCGTCGGGCTCGGCGCCGGTGCGGACGACTACATCGGCAAGCCGTTCTCGCCGAAGGAGCTCGTCGCCCGGATGAAGGCGGTGCTCCGCCGGGCCGAGCAGGGCGGCGACCGCGAGCTCCTCGTGCTCGGCGACGTGGTCGTGGAGCGCGCGGGGCGCGAGGTTCGCGTGGCGGGGGAGCCGGTCGAGCTGCGACCGAAGGAGTTCGACCTCCTCGCGTACCTGATCACGAACCGGGGCGCGGTGCTCTCCCGCGACGCACTGCTCGAGCGCGTGTGGGGTTACGACTACGCAGGCGGTACCCGGACGGTGGACGTACACGTCGCCCAGCTCCGCCGCAAGCTGGACCGCCCCGAGCTGATCAGGACGGTCCGCGGAGCCGGGTACAAAGCCGTCCAGCCCTGAGGTGCGGGACACCGGCGCCGACTCGGCCATGTCCCGAAGCGCGCTGCGCTGCCGGACACCCCTCGTGACCCTTTCGTGACGCTTACGTCACGTAACCTGGTACAGGACATGGCTCAACGGCCACCGGGATTTGCAGGGGTTTCGGGCTGCGAACTGACCGTTCCGGACGTGACCACGTCACACGCCCGATACGTAACCTGGCACCGGACACGGCCCGTCGGGGCACTGGCCATTCAGGCGGGTTCGTGAACTCGCTGCGGACGCGCGAGTTCGCGGCGATCGCGATCGCCGTCGTCGCAGCCGTGGGCGTCACGCTCGTCCTCGCGGCGCTGCTCGTTCGCTCCTCGGCGCGGAGCGCGGCGCTCGACTCGCTCGCCCGACAGGCGGCGCTCACGGCCGAGCTCCAGCAGTCGACGTCCTCCCAGACCGGGCTCACGAGCCTCGGGGCGTTTTACGAGACCCAGCAGCAGCAACTGTCGATCCTGACGATCCCGCAGGCGGCGCTCCTGCTCCCGCCCGATGCCGGGAAGGACCTGCGGGCGGGCAAGGCGGCCCGCGGGGCGATCACCGTCGGCGGGAAGCGCTACCTCTTCGCGGCCGATCCGGAAGGGAAGCAGGCGATCGTGCTGCTCCGCTCGGCCAAGCTCGAGTCCTCCGACCTGCACCCGTTCACCGTCGCCTTTGCGATCGCCGCCGCGGTCGGCGCGGTGCTCGCCGCCGTCGCCGCCTTCCTGCTCGCTCGCGCGGTCTCCCGCCCGATCGAGCGCGTGTCCGGCGCGAGCCTCGCGCTCGCCGCCGGAGAGCGGCCCGGCCCGCTGCCCGAGACGGGGTCCACCGAGGTCGCGAGCCTCGCCGCCTCGTTCAACAAGCTCGCCGAGGACCTCGATCGGGCCCGAGATGCCGAACGCACGTTTCTGCTCTCCGTCAGCCATGAGCTCAAGACACCGCTCGCGGCGATCCGCGGCCACGGCGAGGCGCTCCTCGACGGCGTCATGTCGGTGGAGAAAGCCGCCGGGATCGTCGTCGCCGAGTCGAAGCGCCTCGAGCGCCTCGTGCGCGACCTGCTCGACCTCGCCCGCCTGAACCAGCGCTCGTTCTCCGTCCACCCCCGCGCGATCGACCTGACCGGCGTCGTCGCCCAGGCCGTCAGCCGCCACGGCCCCGAATCGAGCCGCGTCGGCGTCGCGCTCATCGGCGAGACCAACGGCCGCTCACCGGCCGTCGCCGACCCCGACCGCGCCCTCCAGGTGCTCTCGAACCTGATCGAGAACGCGCTCCGCTCGACCCCCGCCGGAGGGTCTGTCACCGTCGCCGCGCACCCGGGCGAGGTCGTGGTGTCGGACACCGGGCCGGGGATTGCCGCGGACGAGCTCCCGCACGCCTTCGAGCGCTTCTTCCTCTACAGCCGCTATGCCAGAAACAGAGCCGTCGGGACCGGGCTCGGGCTCGCGATCGTCAAGGAGCTGACCGAGGCGATGAACGGGAGCGTGTCCGTCGAGAGCGACCCCGGGAAGGGCACCCGCTTCACGGTCCACCTGCCCGAACGCGGAGTCGACGGCATCGACGTCCCGGAGCCCGGTCCCCCGATCGGGCGATCCTCGTAGCCGTGTCCACCCCGCCGCCCGAGCGTGCGCCTGGGCGTGCCGACGCCACTTCCCGCGGCCACGGTCCCGAGCCGGGCCCGAGCGCCCCGCACTCCTCGCTGCGTCGACGGAGTCAGCGGCCCCCGGCTACCCTTGTTGCCGTGGCACTCAGGTTGGTGCTGGGGGTCTGTGCCATCGTCGTCATGCTGCCCGCGGGCTCCGGAGCAGCACCGGCGAAGCGACCCCTGCCCTCGTTCAAAGTCGTCCTCGCCGCGATCGACCGGCAGGCCTCGCACGGGCACCTGGCCTCGGCGGACGCCTCCCGCTACCGCGCCACGGTGCGGCGCACGGCCCGCCTGGCGAGCCTGCTCCCGTCCACCCGCGCCTCCGTGCTCCGTTCTCAGCTCGCGCAGGCCGCGGCGATCGCGCCCAAGCTGACCGCGCCCCGCGCTGCCGCGATCTTCGGGCAGCTCGCGGCAAACGACGACTGGTTTGCCGGCCGCGGGCCGGTCGCGCCGCAGACGGACATCACCGACGACGACGGGATCGTCTACCGCTACTTCTCCGGGCGCGGGTTCGAGTTCCACCCGCTCGGCAACTTCGCGGCGCTGAACGCGGCGGTCGCGTCGAAGAACGTCGCAGCGACGGCACGGCTCGCGACCGCTCTCGCCGCCCGCGGCGTCCCCGAGGCCGGCGGCGGCACCGGCTTCGAGTACTACTTCGACTACGGCGGCGGGCGGGCACCCTGGACGTCCGGCTTCGCCCAGGCCGTTGCCGCTCAAGCCTTCGCGCGCGCAGCCAGCCTCGACACCGCCGACTCCTCGACGCTCCTCGACGCGGGCCGCGCCGCCTATCGCGCGATCCCCGGCCGGCTCGTGCGCCAGACGTCCTTCGGCCCCTGGATCAAGCTCTACTCCTTCGACCGCGCCATCGTGCTGAACGCGCAGCTCCAGTCGGCGATCTCGCTCTCCGACTACGCGAAGCAGACCTCCGACACCGGGGCAACCACTCTCGCCGCGAGCCTCCAGGACGCGGCCGCGCGCGCCCTGCCCGAGTTCAGCAACGGGTACTGGTCGTACTACCAGCTGCCGGCCGACCCCTCGCCCGTCAACTACCAGGACTACGTCGTGCAGCTGCTTCAGACGCTCGCGAAGCGCGACGACCGGTTCACCTCGGCGGCGTCGGAGTTCGAGGAGTTCGGGAAGTCCCCGCCCTCGTTCCGGCTCGCCAACGCGGGCGTCGGCGGCGTCACGTTCTGGGTCTCCAAGCCCTCGACGGTGCGGATCTCGGCGCTCGGCGGCCTCCGGACGGTCTCCGCCTCGGGCGGGTGGCATACGGTGTCGTTCTCGCTGCCACGCCGGGCCGGGATCTTCCCGGTCACGATCCGCGCCACGGACTGGAAGGGCAACTCGGCCTCGGTGGACGCACTGCCGATCGTCCACGTGTCGGAGCCGCCGAAGAAGCACAAGCGCAAGCCGAAGCGGGCGGTCGCGTCGGCGGCCTCGACGACGCTGCCTCCGCTCGTCGCCGGAGCAGGCCTCGAGCAGCCGACTCAGGCGGCAGCCGCGGCCGCCGCCGGGTACGGGGCGGTGCGCATGACCCTCGTCTGGCCCGTCGGGAGCTCGGTGCCCGACGCGGGCGCCGTCGCCGCGCTCGACCGACTGCCCTCGACCGCCAACCTCGTCCTCCAGCTCTACGTCGCTGCATGGCCGCTCGACGACGCGGGCCGGGCGGCGCTCGCCTCCTACGCAGCATCGGTTGCTGCGCAGGTGCCCGCGCTCCACGATCTCGTCGTCGGGCCGGGGGCGTCGAGCGCGTCGGCGCCGGGCTACGAGGCCGCGCTGGCAGCCGTCTACGACGCGGTGAAGGCCGCGGCCCCGCTCGTTCGCGTCGACGGTGCCCTCGCCGGCTCGCTCACTCCGAAGGCGACCCTCTCGGCGCTCGCCTCGGCCGTCGCGGCGACCGGCCGCACGACGCCGCTGATGGACGAGCTCGCGTTCACCCCTGCACCCGCCGCGGGCAAGAACCTCTGGCCGCTCGCAAGCCTGGCGACCCTGATCACGGCGCTCGGCTCGACGTTCCCGGGCATGCCCGTGATCGTCGACGGGCTCTCTCCCGACACCTTCCCGGGTGCGCTCACCTCGTCCGCGTGCCGCGCGGCGGTGGTCGCGGTGATCCTCGCCGACTTCGCGAGCAGCAACGACGCGCTCGCCCAGGCGGCAGCGGCGGCCCAGTCGCCGAGCCGGGGCTGCAAGTCGGCCTCCACGCCGACCCCGCCCGCCACCCCCACGCCGGTGCCCACGCCCGCGCCCACACCAACCCCGGCCCCTGCCCCGGCACCGGCTCCCCCCGCGGCACCAGCTCCGGCCCCCGCGGCACCGGCACCGGCCCCCACGACGCCGGCGAAGGCGACGGCGGTCGCCTCGACGGACCAGCTCGCGTTCCCCTCGCACATCTCCACCGTGACACCTGCGAGCGTCCATCTCGGCTGCACCGCCGCGTGCCTGTATCTCGTGACGCTCCAGCGGTCGGTCGACGGTGTGCCGGTGCTCGCGCGCCGCGGCTCGATCGGGGGCGCCGGCGCACGCACGGTCACCCTCCCGAAGCTGAAGATCGCGGCCGGGAGCTACCGATTCTCGGTGTGGGTGGTCGGGGCAGCCAATCCCGGCCCCGTGACGGTCGCGCGAAGCGACGCCGTCACGGCCGGCTGAGGCGCCGCCTCGTCGCCAGTGCTGCCCTTCACATCGCCGACGACCGGGGGACGGTCGTGTGGAAGGAAGCGGTGTGCCCGTTCAGCCTCACGACGACGTCGACCTTCTGGCCAGGCTTCAGATTCACGTTGTTGCCATAGTGGTAATCGGCGACGCCCTCGCCGATGCCCTCCATCACCGCGGTCGGGACGATGGCCCCGTTCACCGTGATCGTCGGGTGCGCCCCCGTCACGACCGTCCCACCGCTCCTGCAGATGTGCACCTCGAGGTGACGTTGGCCGCCGGAGCTCATGTCCATCCCGGCCATGCCGCCGACCATCTTCCCGGCCAGCATGATCTCGCCCGACGTGGGGTGCTTCGCCTTCACCTGCGCCGGCGTGTACATCGTCTCCATCGGCCCGAGCTCGAGCGCGAAGACGTACGGCCCCTGCGTTGCGACCAGCTTCGACGAGCATGAGCCGGAGGCTGCGATCGCCCCGCCCGCGCCGCAAGCGGCGGCCGCGAGTGCGGCCGACCACGATGCGAGCAGCAGGCGGCGCATCGCGACAAGACTACCCGGGCAGCTCGGGCGCGTAGCGATTATCCTCAAGGCGTGGCTGGCGGCATCCACGAATTGCAGCCGATCGAATGCGAGGAATGCCGGGTGCCCGCGACCGGTGGCGCGTGGGGCTGGCGCGGCTACCGGATCGACGACCCCGAGGACGGTGACCTGCCAGAGATCGGCTTCTTCTGCCCGGACTGCGCCTACCGCGAGTTCGGGCCCCTGCTCGACCGGCACGACACCGGCACTCCGTAGCAGACCGATTTTCACGCGCCTCTAAGGGTCGGCGTGATTGACTTGGCGTCGTGACGATCCGGCGTTTCCTCGTCTCACTGGCTGCGTTGGCAGCCTTCGCGGTAGCAGGCAGCGCCACCGCAGCGCCCGCCGCGAGCCGGATTCCGGGCATCGTCGACATCTACACGAACCTCGGCTATCAGGGGGAAGCGGCCGCCGGGACGGGCATCGTGCTCTCGAGCAGTGGAGTCGTCCTGACGAACAACCACGTGATTCGCGGCGCGACCTCGATCAAGGTGGTCGACCTCGACAACGGGCACACGTACAAGGCCAAGGTGCTCGGGTACGCCCTCGGCCAGGACATCGCCGCGATCCAGCTCACCGACGCCTCGGGGCTCCAGACCGCAAGGCTCGGCAGCTCGAGCGACCTGAAGGTCGGCCAGCTCGTCACGACCCACGGTAATGCCGGCGGGGTCGGTGGAACGCCGAGCTCCGCTTCCGGTCACGTCACCGGCCTGGGCCGCTCGATCACCGCGCGGGACGACTCGGGCAACTCCGAGCGGCTCACGGGCCTGATCGAGACCGACGCCGACCTTCAGCCGGGCGACTCCGGCGGCCCGATGGTGAACAGCGCCGGCCAGGTGATCGGAATGGACACGGCGGCCGGAGGCAGCTTCACGTTCGAGTCGTCGGCGAGCCGCGGCTACGCGGTGCCGATCGGGAAGGCGACGAAGATCGTCACGCGGATCGTCGCGGGCACCGCGGCTCAGGGCATCCACATCGGCAAGACGGCGTTCATCGGCGTCAGCGTCGGCGGCTCCGACCCGTATTACTGGCAGGCTCCCTCGGGCGTCGTCGTCTCGGACATCGTCGCGGGCTCGCCAATCGCGCGGAGCGGGATCAGCGCCGGCGACCTGCTCACGAGCTTCGACGGCAAGACCGTGTCGAGCCCGACTCGCCTCACCTCCCTCGTCGTCACCAAGCACCCGGGCGATGCGGTGAAGATCCGCTGGCTCGACCAGTTCGGAAGGGCGCACACCGCCACGGTCCGACTGGGCGAAGGCCCTCCGCAATAGTCCGGTTTTGAAATCCCGGGGTCGGGGAAGTAGGATGGGTGGTGTGTCGGCGGAAATAGCCGGCCACTGCATAACCCCGCGCTCTCTGAGCGCGTTCCCCAGCGGGCCCGGAGAGACGCCGCAGCTCTCCGGGCCCGCGCCCCATTCTCGGACGGATCGACAGGGCCAACTCGGGCGCATGCCACAGCGACGGAGTGCCCTGAGGGAGCACGAAGTGCCCCTGACGGGGTCTGTCCCCTTAAACGCCGGGGCGCCGGTCCCCCCGAACCGGCGCCCCACATGCGCCACCAGACCGGGTCCGGGTCCGGGCGCAATGTCAGCTCCGTTCGTACCCCGTTCCGGGAAGGTCTAACCGTCGGAGCTAGCTCGAGATCACGACGGCCGTGCTCTCGCCGCGATCGAGAAGCGTGCCGACCGCCCAGTTGACGATCCACATGATGAAAACGACGCCGACGTAGTCCCAGAAGCCGGTGACGGAGAAGTTCGGAGTGATCCAGGCCGTGAGAGCGACCATGCCGACCGCGATCAGGAGATAGAAGAAGCCGAGCGTGAGGATCACGAGCGGCAGGGTGAGGATCGCGAGGAGCGGTTTGATGATGGCGTTCGCGAAGCCGAGCACGGCGGCGCCGATCGCGTAGGCCCAGAACCCCTCGATGTGCACGCCGTCGAAGAGCTTGGTGCACACCCAGAGGGCGAGTGCGTTGGTCGCGAGCGCAGCGAGTAGTCGGAGGAAGCAACCCACGGCGGGAGTCTATGGAGGAGAAGGGCCGGAGCGCCGCTTCCCCCCGAAATCGACGCTCCGGCTACCGGGGCTGTTATCGCACGCCGGGGTCATCGGGACGCTTTCGGGACGTCACCGCAATGTAAAAGACGGCCGGCCTGTCTCGAAGGCGGGTCGCGTAACCGGGCTGCGTGAGTCACGACGCGACACGCGATGGCTGCTCTCAGCCGTACGAGCGGCGGCGGAAGACGTCGCGGCGTGAGTCCACCCGGTCGAGGAAGAGGATGCCGTCGAGGTGATCGAGCTCGTGCAGGACCACTCGCGCCTCGAACCCCTCCGCCTCGATCGCGACGGGCCGGCCGTCGGGAGCGACTGCCTCGACCCGTACGGCCGTGGCGCGGCGGACGTTCCCGGTGAGGTTCGGGATGCTCAGGCACCCTTCCCGCCCGCGCTCCTCCCCCTCGGTGCGGACGACGACCGGGTTCACGAGCACCACCAGGCCGGCGCAGCTCGTCGCCTTCGGGTGACCCGTCACGTCGATCGCGACGATCCGGACGAGCTCGCCGATCTGCGGCGCGGCGAGGCCGACGCAGCGGGGATGCGATCGCATCGTGTCGACCAGGTCGACGGCAACGCGGGCGGCCCGGCCGAAGGAGCCCGGATCGACGCCATCGCACACCTGCTTGAGCCGGGGATCCGGAACCTCGAGGACGGCCCGTGGCGGCACTACAGGACGTCGGCGTCGATCGCGCGGACCGAGACGTCCACGCCCTGTTCGGCGGCGACCTTCGCGAGCACCCCCTCGACTCCGGCCTCGTCGAGACCGTCCGGCAGGGCCACCTCGAGCAGCATCGCGTAGATGTCGCCGGCGACGCGGGTCGTCAGCCCGACGACGTTGACGCCGCTGGCGGCGAGCGCGCTCGTGACGCCGTGGACGATCCCCGGATGGTCGGCGCCGTAGACGGTGATCGCGTGGCTCGGCTCGGCGGGAGCGGACGGCAGCGCCGGAACCTCGGTGAGCGAGACGGTCTCGAGCGGGATCGACGCGGCGGCCTCCTCGAGCTCGGCGCGAAGGGACCCGCCGTCCACATCGTCAGGAGCCGTGAGGACGAGCACGACCGCGAAATGGCCGCGGAGGATCGCCATCTCGGCGTCCTCGAGGTTGACGCCGCGGCCTGCGAGGACACCGGTGACAGCGGCCACGATCCCGGGGCGGTCGGGGCCGGTGACCGAGAGAACGAACGTGCGCGTCGTCACGTGCGCCACACCTAAGCACACGCGGCGGCGCGGACCGGAAAGTCGCCTCGCCGGATGCCGCGGATCGCGCTAAGGTAGGAGGCTCGAGGTGTCTCCAAGGAGGTTGGCACTTGGAGTTGAGTCCACCGGACAAGAAAACGGCGGTAGACGCCACATCCGGCCTGATGGTTTCTAGGGCCTGACCGGCCGGACTGAAGACTCGCCGCGAACGACCCGTTGCCTCCAGCCCTTGGCGCCAATGAGATCATCCGGCGCGGGACGTAAGGTGCGGGCGCGGTGAATCGGGCTTCGAGCGGGACGCCTTCTCGACGGAGGCGCCCGCTCGGTGCGTTTGAAGGCCATGTCCAGAAGAGGGGTTGTTGGTGTCTGACACTTGCCTCCCCGGGAGGCGAGGTGTCAGCCTCCTCCACCTTCACTGGCCGCCGGCGTCGAACGCTCGGCGGAGTGCTTCCGGGGCCACGCAGTACCACGCCTCGACGAGGAGCTCCTCGAGCTCGCCGGCCCCGGTCGCGGCGAGCCTGACGAGCACCGCCGGGAATCCGTTGTAGTGCGGCTCGGTGAAGAACCGCCCGCCTGCCGGGTCGGTTGCCAGCAGGAGCTCCTTCTCCTCGAGGTCGGAGACGCGCACCGCGAGCACCCCGAGGTTCGGCACCCGCGCCTTCTTCGGGTGGATGCGCTCCTTCCACGACCACGCAAGCTTCTTGCCCTTCCCGTCCGGCCACTCGACCGAGAAGGCGAAGTCCGAGTCGGACTCCGTGACGCCCGGCAGGGAGAGGGCGACCCGGCGGACGTCCTCCCGGGACGCCACGCCCTAGCCGGCGCGGACGAGCGCCGACCCGGCGAGCGCGAGGCTGATCGAGCGCCTCTCACCGCCGCCGGCCGCCGCGAACGACACCATCTCCGCGGCCGGGCTCACCAGGATCTCGCCGAGGTGCTTCCCCGGCGCGATACCGACGTCGAGCAGCGCGCGAACGCGCCCGCGGTTCGTCTCGTCGATCCGCTCGACCTCGACCACGTCGGGCGGAGCCACGGACGACAGCGCCAGGAGGCCGCGCGCCTCGTGCCGCGCGAGCTCCGCGTCGATCGGCCAGCCGTGCGGGCAGCGATCGGGGCGGCCGAGAACCGACCAGACGCGCTCGAGCGTCTCGTCCGTGAACCCCTCGGCGATCTCGCGGGCACGCTCGTAGCACTCGTCGATCCCGTAGCCCAGCGTGTCGACGGCGAACCGCTCGAGGATCCGCTGCCGCCGAAGGGCAACGTCCGCTGCGGCGCGGCCCTCGGGCGTCAGCAAGACGTCCTTGTGGGCTCCCCGGCTGACCAGCCCCGCGTGGCCGAGCCGCCCGAGCATCTCGCCGGCGGCCGGCCGTGTGACGCCGAGCACCTGGGCGACGTGGGCCGCCACCGTGGGCGCATCGGCGACCGCGCCGCACTCGACGACCGGCGCGGTGAGCGAGTCCAGCGCGAGCAGGTAGTCCTCGAGTGAGTGCGTCGGGCGCGTCGAGAGCTCCCCGCCCGCAGCCGGCGCGGCCCGGCGGCTGCGCTTCACCGGCCCCGACGCCGCCGCGAGCTCTGCCACCGACGAGGCGGAGGAAACGGTCTCGGTGCGCTCGCGCTCGTCCTCGAGATTGAGCGACTGCAGCGTCTGGATCCCGCGCGCGTCGAGGAGCCGCGCCTGGCAGCTCGCCGCACAGCCGTCGAGCGCGATCACCTCACGCCCCTCGCGCGCAGCGGCCACGATCTCCTCGATGTCCTCGACGACCTGGACGAGGCCGCGGGCGGCGAGGGTTGCTGCGACGTCGTCGGCGTCCACGCCTCGTGCCGACGTACCGTGGCATGGAAGCAAGATCGGTGCGCGCGCGCTCAACTCCTTCCATCCTAGCGGCGCCTCCCCCGAGGTTCTGCCTGCCAGACTATTGATAAAGGGAGCCTTATCCTCTCTCCACGTTCGTCATCGGCCCGTGCGAGGGCCTCGAGGTCGTCCTCGTCGCCCGGATCGTCGGAGCGTTCCTGCGCCCGGATGAGTCGAGTGCCCCGGACAGCTGATTTACACGACGATAACGCTGCGAAAACGATCGGTTGATCCCCGGCGGCTAGACCTGGGCTCACGGGTTACCGGCTGTCTCTCCTGACGAAGGGGGAACCATGCACGGGTTTGCTCACAACGGGGGGCGAAGCCCCCGGGACGGCGTGGAGTCGCTTCCCGCGTATCGGATCGAGACCTACTCGACCGCTCCCGGCGAATACGTGGTCGCCCTCGAAGGCGAGCTCGACCTCGCTGCCCACCCCGAGCTCGAGCGTGAGCTCGAGCGCGTGGAGCATCGGCACCCGCGGCGCGTGGTCGCCGACCTCACCGCGGCGTCCTTCGTCGACGTGGCCACCCTCGGGCTGCTCGAGGCCGCGCAGGACCGGCTCCACGACGCGCGGGCCGAGCTCCGAGTGGTCTGCAACGACCGCCACACCCTCAAGATCCTGACGCTGACCGGGCTCGACCGCGTCGTCGACGTGTTCGACACGATCACGAACGCACTGTCGTCGCGGCCCTATCCGTCGAACGTCGTTCGGCTCCGGCACGCCGCCGGCGGTTGATCCCCGTTAGGGGGATTTTCGCCTCAGCCCCTTCAGCAATTCCGCCCGGGCTCCGAAAGCCCCAGGGCAACCAGACGTTCACTGAACGGGGGATTCGGGATTCACATGACGCCGGACAACCGCCAGGTCCTCGTCGTCGATGACGACGAGCAGCTGTGCGCCCCGCGCGCGCCACGCTCGAGCTCGAAGGGCTCGAGGTACGCGACGCGGCCCGCGTGATCGAGGCTGAGAAGATGATTCTCCGAGCGAGGAAAGGCCTTGTCGTCGTCGCGGCCGTCGCAGCCGCCGTTGCCGCCACCTCGGCGATCGGTGCGCACGCGCTCGACCAGCCCGGCACGATCAAGGTCACGGATCGGCTGGTCAAGCACGTCCACGTTCGGGGCCCGGACAAGAAGACGGACGCCGGCGACCTCGACTTCTACCGCGAGCGGTCGCGGAGGTTTCTGCCGGGCGAATCGGGGGATAACGGGCCGTTGTTCCTCAAACGGAGGTGAGCTTTGAAACGTTATGTCGCTCTATCCCTTGCGTGCGCAGGCGCGCTCATGCTCGTGGCGATCGGCGCGAGTGCAAGCTCCGGCCCGGCGACCGGCGGGACCGGCTTCTCGATCGCGGCCCCCGACTCACCGGCTGCGAAGTCGTCCCCCTCCTCGCCGGATTGCACCTCGCCGGCTCCGGTCGTGTCGTACGCCTGGTACCACTGCTACACGCCGACCGACATCCGCACCGCCTACAACGTGAACGGCATCGCCGATCCGACTGCGGGAGACGGGACCGGCCAGACGCTCGGCCAGGGCCAGACGATCGTGCTCGTCGACTCCTACGGGAGCCCGACGGCTGCGAGCGACCTGCAGTTCTTCCACGACACCTTCTACAAGAACCTGCCGAACCCGAGTTTCGAGCAGATCTTCCCGAACGGGAAGACCGACTTCGCGAATCCGGGCAGCAACGGCGTCTCGGGCCCGTCGGCGGCCGCGGGCTGGTCGGGTGAAGCGACCCTCGACATCGAGTGGTCGTACGCGATCGCTCCGCTCGCTCACATCGTCCTGATCGCTGCGCCGCCCGCCGAGACCCTCGGCGTGCAGGGCTTCCCGAACCTGTTCAAGGCGATCAGCAACGAGATCGACGCGACGCCCGCCGGGACTGTGTTCTCCATGAGCTTCGGCGTGCCCGAGCAGACGTTCAACGGCGCCGCCGCCCAGCAGACGTCGAAGTTCGACGCCGTGCTGCAGAAGGGCGTAGCGAAGGGAGACACGTTCTTCTCGTCGTCGGGCGACAACGGCACGACCGGCGCGTCGAAGCAGAAGAAGGAGACGGGGACGTACCCGTTCGCGACGGCCGGGTGGCCGGCGTCGAGCCCGTACGTGACCTCCGCCGGAGGCACGCAGCTCCAGTACGGCTGGACGTGGGCGCCGACGAGCGACACCCCGTTTCTCGCCGACGGGTCGCTGAACCCGGACTACTTCGCGTCCGTCACGGGCGGGAACACGAACGCCGTGTGGAACGAGACGTGGCTGCCGGCGGCGACCGGAGGCGGCCCCAGCGCCGTCTACCCGCGACCGAGCTGGCAGGACGGAGTGCTCGCGTCCGCCGGCGATCACCGGCTGCTGCCCGACATCTCGTGGAACGCCGCGGTGAACGGCGGCGTGCTCGTCTACATCACCGCCTACCCGACCTATCAGCGCTCGGGCTGGCACGTCTACGGTGGCACCAGCGCCGCATCACCGCAGCTCGCGGCGCTCGTCGCGCTTGCGGAGCAGGAGCGCACGGCGGCGCACAAGGCGCCGCTCGGCAACATCAACCCGCTGATCTACGCGAACCCGTCGTGGTTCAACGACGTGGTCGCCCAGTCCTTCGGGACGGCACTCGAGCGGCCAGCTCGACGACAACACGCTCTGGCAGTTCAACGCGGACGGCTCGGTCTCCCCCGGGCCGGTACCGGGTTGGCCGACGAGCCCCGGCTACGACATGACGACCGGGCTCGGTACTCCGAACGCGGCCGCGTTCGTCAGCGGCCTCGCGTCCTCCTAGAGGGCCGGCCCACTCCGGTGGTGCCTGACACCTTGCTTCCGAGGAAGCGAGGTGTCAGGCATCGCCTTGCCTTGGATGCCGCCTTAGTCGTGTGACTGTCTCAGCAGGGATGCTGCAGCGAAGGCAACTACCCGCTGCCGTTCGGCGCCGGGTTGCTCGCCGACGAAGCCCCTGTCGTCGCGGAGCGGCTCGGGCTCCTCGCGACGACGACGGCGCGCGGCGGCAGCGACGGCACGGCGTCGAAGCCTTCGAGCTCGCCGACGACATAGAGCGGCCGGCCCTTCACCTCGTCGTGGATCGAGCCGATGTACTCGCCGATCACTCCGAGGACGACCAGTTGAATGCCGCCGAGGAACGAGACGACGAGGATCGTCGACGTCCAGCCGGCCACGTTGTAGAAGCCCCCGATCTTGACGACGATGCTCCAAAGCCCCAGCACGAACGCGAGCACCGAGACGACGAAGCCCACGTTCAGCGCGGCCCGCAGGGGGGCCGAGGAGAAGCTGATCACGCCGCTCGTCGCGAACCGGAGCATCTTCCGCATCGGGTATTTCGTCTCGCCGGCGAAGCGCTCCCCGCGGGTGTACGGCACGCCGGTCTGGGAGAGCCCGATCCAGCTGAACATGCCCCGCACGAAACGGTGGCTCTCGCGCATCTCGGAGAAGACCGCGAGCGCGCGGCGGTCGACGAGCCGGAAGTCGCCGACGTCGAGCGGCACCTTCACCTCGGAGAGCCTGTTGAAGAGGCGGTAGAACCCCGAGGCGGTGGCGCGCTTGAAGCGCGTCTCCCCGAGGCGCTCGGCACGGACGGCATAGACGATGTCGTAGCCCGCGCGCCAGCGCTCGGCCAGCTCGAGAACGGTCTCGGGCGGGTCCTGCATGTCCGCGTCCATCACGACCACCGCATCGCCGCGCGCAAGATCGACGCCCGCGGTGAGCGCGATCTGGTGCCCGAAGTTGCGCGAGAGCCGCACGAGCCGGAACCGTCGGTCGGCGGCAGCCGCCTTCTGCATCAGCTCCCAGGTGCGGTCGCTGGAGCCGTCGTCGACGAGGATCGCCTCGGCGTCGCCGTCGAGGGATTCCATGACCGTGCCGAGGCGAGCGACGAGCTCCTCGATCACGTCCTCTTCGTTGTGCGCGGGGACTACGAGCGAATACGTCGGCACGGAAAGGCCCAGGATAGGAGGGCCGTCGGCCGTGCTTCGGAAGCTCGGTGGCGGTCCAACCTGTTCGGATAGGCCCGCCGAGTCGGAGGACTTCCGCCGTCTCATCCTTCGGAGGCAGGCCGGAGCGGCGCCGAACGCGTAACCTGATCGTGAGGGAGCACGTTCGAACCCAGGGGGACGCGCCCGGCGTAACAGCCGGGTGTCGTGGTGCGCAGGCTTCGGGGCGCCGCCCGTTCGTGCAGGGCCGGTCGCGGACGCCGCAGCGCGGCCGACCCTGCACGAACGGGCGGAGCGGCACCTGGAACGGGCATTCGCACGCATTCGAGTGCCGAAAGGCGAAGCAGGTGCGGCGTCGAACGGAACCGGGATGAACGACGTGTTCGTGCTGACCGAGACGGGCGTCACAGCCCTTTCGATCAACGCCGTCCTGTGGTTGATCGAGCGCGCGACGCTCGAGTTTCCGGACGGAACGCTCGACCGGCTCGACCAGGGGCTCGCCGAGGGAGTCGTCGCGCTCAACGCGTCGGATCTGGATGCGATCGCGAGGTTCTTCGACGAGCGGATCGAGGCGGTCGGGAGCGTGGCTCCGCCGAAGTCTCCGGAGCTGACCGAGCTCGCCGAGGCCCTGAAGGCCTGGGCTCGCAGCGACAGCCGTTAGTTCTGGAAAGCGCCGGCGCGCCTCGCGAGGTCGCTCGCCGCCGCAGCGGCGGACGCTGCCGACAGATCGAGGTAGCGCATCTGCGTCGCCAGATAGCCCGGATCGATGCCCGTGGGCCCCGGGTTCTGGGCATAGCTCTCGAGCGCTGCGAGCTCGGAGCGAAGGGTGGCGGTGGCGCGCGCGAGCGTGCTCGCGGCGACGCTCAGGCCCGCCGCGCGGGCAGCCACCGCGTGCAGTGCGGCTGCGTCGGACGCCTGCTTGTGCGCGAGTGCCGCGCGGGACTGGACGAGGGCCGCCCGGGACTGGGCGAGGGCGCTCCGGGACCGGGTCAGGGTGGCGTCGGCGCGGGCGCCCGCACTGCTCGCCCGAACAAGCAGCGACTCTTGGTGCGCGAGCCTCGCCGTGAGCGTCGCGACGGTTCGCCGCGAGATCCGCAACGCCAGGTGGTCGCTGACCTGGGCGGCCTTGTTGCTCGCCGCCTCGCCGGCGGTGTGACGCCACACGCCGACGAAGAGCAGGCCCGCGAGGGCGGCCCCGCAGAGCATCGCCGCGACGAACATGAAGGCCTGCGCGCCCTTGGATGCCGGCGCGTCACCTCTGAGCCAATCGCGAACGCGACCGCGCCGGGAGAGCTGGAACCCCGTCGCCATGTGTTCTTCTTCCCAGGCGGAGCCCGGATTCCTACCCGCGGCGCTACAGGGCGAGATGGAGCCGCAGGGCACCGTCGAGATCGGCCATCACGGCGGGCGGCACCTCACCCACCCTGACGCCGACACGCTGCACCGCGACGGCGCGAACCCGTTCGGCCTGCGCCTTCGAGTCCCTCGAGAGCCCGGTGTCGGCGGCGCGAAGCAGGACCTGGAACGGGTGCACGCGCGCGGTCGGGGAAGGCGTCCTCGTGCGCTCGCCTCTGCTCGGCGGGTTCAGAATTTGTTCATGGGTGCGAAAGGGCCGCGTCAGAGGTCGGTGACAGGGTGGCCGGAGCCGGGGAATCCGCCCCGGAGTACCGCAGGAGGTCGTAGGAAGATGAGGAACCTTGCCACCGCCGCGGCCGTGCTGGCCGCCGCGGTTGTCGTAGTCGCGAACGGAAGCGCGAAGCCGGGGCCACCCAGGCCCGCAATGGACGTCGTCGGACACGTGTACGTGGACGACAACACAGCCGGAGAGAACACCGTCGCCGGCTTCGACAGGCATTCCGACGGATCGCTCACCCCGATGCCCGGCTCCCCGTTCGACGTGGGCGGCGCGGGCGGCGGGCACGGCAACGCCTCGCAGGGCTCACTGCAGCTCAGCGGCGACGGCCGCTACCTGCTCGCCGTCGACGCCGGCAGCAACCAGATCTCGGTGCTCCGAATCAAGCCGGACGGCTCGCTCCAGCAGGCGGAGGGCTCGCCGGTCGACTCGGGCGGGGTCAACCCGGTCAGCATCGCGGTGAGCGGGAAGCTGGTCTATGTTGCCAACCAGGGCCCCGGCGTGAGCCCGGGCGATGCGAACTACACCGGCTTCATGCTCAACTCGGGCGGCCACCTGAGGCCCATCCCCGGGTCCACCTATGCCCTGCCCAGTGATGCGGTGCCGGGTGAGGTGCTGTTCAACGGTGACGGAAGCAGGCTCGTCGGCACGCGGATCGGAACCTCCGCGATCGACAGCTTCACCGTCGACACGGGCGGGCAGCTGACCGCGGCGCCGGGCTCGCCGTTCCTGGCCAAGGCGTTCACGCCCCCGCAGGGGTTCGGTCAGCTCGGGAGCGTGTTCAGCCCGAGCAACCCGGATCAGCTGTTCGTGTCGGACGCCCATACCGAGGCCGGCGGCCCCGCCTCAGGCCTGGTCTCGAGCTTCACCGACGACCCGCACGGCGTCCTCACGCCGATCGGCGCCTCGCCCGTCGCCAACGACGGCCTGGCCTCGTGCTGGGTCGAGATCAGCCAGGACGGCAGGTTCCTGTTCGTCGTGAACACTGCGTCGATGACGGTCTCGAGCTACTCGATCGCGCCCGACGGATCGATCACGTTCCTCCAGGACAGCACGCCCTCGACCGATCTCGGGGCAGGCGCCGAGGACGCCCGGCTCTCGCCCGACGGCTCCACGCTCTGGGTCGTGCAGGCGGGTGCCGACGCCGTGACCGGCTTCTCGGTCAGCGGCGGCACGCTCGCGAAGGTGTCGCAGGCGGCGGGCCCGGCGGGTGCAACGCCCACGGGTATCGTCGTCACCTAGCGCCGCGCGTAGGGGAGGCGGGCGGCAACCGCCTGCCTCCCCGCGCTCGCGAGCCATGCGCGTCTACCGGCCCGTGGGCGGCTTCAGAGCGGGTCGATCCGGAACACGGGATGGTCGGGCGCGATGCGCTCGAGCTCGGCCGCCTCCGAATCCGGCCCGACGCCGTCGAAGAACTGGCCGACCTCCCACTTCCAGCGGCGCAGGTACTCGCGCATGATCGCTTCCTTCTCGCCGTCCGGGATCTCGGCGGCGCGGAAACGCTCCCGCCGGCGGCCGAGCAGAAGGCTGCCCTCGCCCGCGGCACGAAGGTTCCGCACCCATTGCGTCTGCCCCCGCGGAGCGACGAGGTAGCGCTTCCCCTCCATCGAGAGCACGTTGACCGGCGTCCGCCGGGGCTCCCCGCTCGTACGGCCGCGTACCTCGAGGACACGGGATCCCCAGACGCTGATCCCGATCCGGGTGAACCCGGCGACGAGCGGGTTGAACACGTTCCGGTCGAACCACCCCGGCGGCCGGTAGTGCCCGTGCGCTTCCATGCCGGGCACCGTAGCCGTTTCTCCGGCATGTTCTCGCGACGGCAGGTCGGGTTGAACGGACGCAGCCCGGCCGGGGCCGGGTTGCGTCCGTGCTCGAGGCGTAGCCGGGCCTAGCCCGTGAACTGGGCGCCGCTGGTGCTCGACGTCTTCGTCGTGACCTTGACGTTCGCCTTGTCGGACGCATGCACCTTGACGCCCTTGGGCGAGGTGCCGGCCGCGGTCGCGACGTTGGTGAAGTTCGCGGTCGCGGCGGGCTTGGTGCAGCTGTACGTCTTCGACTTGCCGGCCGCGAGCGACCCGAGCGACCTGTTGCAGTTCGTCGACAGCGGGTCGTTCACCGTCACGTCGTGGAGGGTGACGTCACCGTGGTTGGTCACCTTGATCGTGAAGCGAGCCGTGCCGTAGGTGACGGTCGTCTTGTTCGCCCCGCCGGCGCCCTTGGTGGTCTTGAACTTCGTGGTCACCGTCTGGCTCTCGGGGCTCTTGGTGATCGCGATCCGCGGGTGCTGCGGCGGGATGAACGCCTTCACCTTGATGTTCGCGTGGTCGGTCGCCTTCACCCTCGCGCCCGTCGGCGGCTTGCCCGTCGCGGTGGCGACGTTCTCGAAGCCCGCGCTCACGTTGCTCTTCGTGCAGGTGTAGCTCTTGGACTTGCGGACCCCGAGCGTGCCCAGGTTCTTGTCGCAGTTGGGCGACTTCGGGTCGTTGACGGTGACATGGGTCAGGGTCACGTCACCGGTGTTGGTGACCGTGATCTTGAACGTCGCCTTCCCGCCCTGGCCGATCGTCTGCGACGCCGGATCCTTGACGATCTCGATCGCGGGCTTCGTCGGCGCCGGCTTCGGCGGAGCAGGCTTGCGCGGAGCAGGCTTGCGCGGAGCAGGCTTCGGCGGAGCAGGCTTCGCCGGAGCAGGCTTCGCCGGAGCAGGCGGCGGCGTGAGCGGCGTCGTCACGGTGACCGGAGCGGAGTCGGTCGCGGTCACGTCGTTGCCCGACGGCGGCGTCCCCGTCGCAGTCGCGACGTTCGTGAAGCCGGCGGTGACGTTCGCGAGCGAGCAGTTGTAGCTCACGCTTGCACCCGGTCCCATCGACCCGAGAGCCGGGATGCTCGCGCTCGTCTTCGCGCAGTCGGGCGAGAGCGGGTCGGTCACGTTCACGTTGCCGAGCGTGACGTCGCCGGTGTTTGTGACCGTGATCGTGAACGTCGCCGTCGCGCCGCTCGAGATCGTCTGGCTCTTCGGGTTCTTCGTGATCGAGATCGCCGGCGTGCCGCCACCGCCACCGCCGCCACCGCCGCCCTGCCAGTGCTTGGCCGCGTTGGCGCTGTTTGCGTGACCCGGCGCCGTCGTGCCGGTCGCCCGCGTCATCGAGACACCGCCGACCGACAGTTGGGTCGTTGCGCGGACCGTGTCGTCGCCCGCCGTCGAGGAGACGTCGGTCGTCGTGCACGAGCCGCCGGTCGTCGAGCAGGTCGCCGACGAGGTGAACGATCCCACGTGGCCGCCGACGAACGAGAACGTGACCGGCGTGCCGTTCGGCGCCGGGACGTACCCGGCGCCGCTGCCGTCGTTGACGAACACGGTCGCCGTGAACACGTGCGTCGCGTTCAGCGGGTTGGTCGCCGTCGCCGGGGTGATCGTGATGTAGCTGTCGACGAACGTCTTGGTGTCGTCGGCGCTGTCGCCCGACTGACCGTCAGCGGTCGCCCGGGTGATCGACTGGCCGTCGAGCGTGATCGTCGTCCCGACATGGACCCCGACCTTGCCCGGGGTGGTGCTGTTGACCACGATCGTGCACTGGCCGTTTGCGTCGGTCGTACCGGTGACGCAGGTTCCGGACGCCGCGGCGTGAGCCGAGCCGTTCGAGTCGGTGAGCGTCACGCGCTCGGTCGCTCCCTGGAAGGGCGCGAAGCTGCCGGTGCCCGGATCGTCGAGCACGGTGACCGTGAACGTGTGCGGGTCACCGACCTCGTTGGTCGCGTTGGGCGAGATCGTGATCCGCCCGTCGATCCACGTCTTCGTGGCGTTGGCGCCGTCGCCGGCGTTCTGGTCGCCCGTCGAGCGGGTCAGCGAGACCCCGCCGACCGTCAGCGTCGTCGTGGCGTGAACGCTCGTCACGCCGGTGGTCGCCGAGATGAGCGCGACGGTGCAGGTACCGCCGGTCGTCGTGCACTGACCGTTGAGGGGCGCGAACACTCCCGGCCCGCTCGCCTTGCTGAACGTGACGGTCGTGCCGTCGGGTGCGTTGGCGAATCCGGTGCCGTCGTTGACCTTCACCGTCGCCGTGTACACGTGCGGGTCCCCGACCACGTTGAACGCGGTCGCGGGGGTGATGACGATGTTCGCGTCCACGGCGGCAGACGACTCGTTCGCCGCGTTGCAGGCCCCGTCGACCGGGTTGTTGTTCGCGTCGCCGGCGTAGTGCGCTACCCACCGGTACGTTCCGGCCGCGGTCGTCGTGAAGTTGCCCGACGTCGCGTCCCCGGACCCGTTCAGCGAGCCCGAGCTCGGCGCCGGGTTCAGCGGATGGGCGCAGGTCGCGTCGCCCGGCGCGAACACCTGGAAGCTGACAGTCCCCGTCGGGGTGCCGTACCCACCCGAGACGTGTGCGCTGTCGTGGATCGCAGCGCCCATGGCCACCGCGCTCGACGCGGTCGTAGAGAGGATCGGCGTCGCCTTCGTCACGGTCGACGACTCGTTCGCCGCGTTGCAGATCCCGTCCACCGCGTTGTAGTGGTTGTCGCCGCTGTAGTGAGCAATCCATCGGTACGTGCCGACCGCCGCCGTCGTGAAGTTGCCCGACGTCGCGTCCCCGGACCCGTTGAGCGTTCCCGAGCTCGGAGCCGGCGCCAGCGGCGTTGCGCAGCTCGAATCGGACGGTGCGTAGACCTGGAACGTCACCGTCCCCGTCGGCGTCCCGTTGGTGCCCGACACGTGCGCGCTGTCGTGAATCGCGGCACCCACCGTGACCGGGCCCGACGCGGTCGTCGTCAGGCTCGCCGTCGTCTTGCAGTCGGTGGGGCGGTTGACCGTCGTCGCGTACTGGCTGTAGGTGTCTCCGCTCTCGCCGTCCCCCCACTTGCCGGTGACGGGAGTGAGGGTGTCGGAGGTGGCGGTCGTCGGAATCGTGAACGTGCCGCTGAACTGGTAGTTGTCGGCGTCGTTGAACGCGCCGTGCGGCACGGGGAACGTGTTGCCGAGCGAATCCTGGAGGTAGACGTCGTTGTTCACGCCGCCGTTGTCGCTCGTGTGGCTCTCCCATGACTGAACGGTGAAGGTGATGACGCCGTTGCAGTCGAGGCTTGCCGTGACGGTCGCATGATGTGCCGATGCGATCGGCGCGATGGCGAGCAAGAGCACGGCGACCAGTACGCCGAGGAACCCTGTGATCTTCAACTTCTTGAGCATGACCCCTCAGAAACTCCCCTCAGATGGATTGGCCCTGGACGCGAGCGAGCGCCGCCTGGTGACACTGACACGCTCAGGGTAGGGACATCGGGTTTGGAAGAGGGGCTAGTGCGACCTAGCCGATGCGCCAATCGTCTCGGTCCAGCCCACCGGCGTGTACGAGACGATCCGAAGCTGACGGGACGTCCGCAACGCTAACCTCGCGCGGTGAAGCTCCTACCGCCGGCGGGTGCCGCCTTTGGCTCGGCGCTCTCGATCGTCGTCGCGGTCGACCGCCGGGTGCGGCACTCCGGCGGGCGGCGATCCGGGCGGTCGGCGCCTGCGGGAACTGGCCGCCGACCGGGTCTTCGCCACGACGCCGCGCGAGGCGCGAGGCGTCGGTGTCCGCCGCATCCCGGCCGTGTATCGCCATCCGGCCTTCCAGGGCGCAGGGTGGGACGGCCCGACCGTCGTCGTCTCGTTCGCGGACTCCGCGCCGCTCGCGACCGTCTACCGCTTCTACGCAAGACGCGCGGCCGCTGCCGGTTGGCGGCCGGGCGGCAGGAACGGGCTCGGCTTCACCGACAGGTGGGCGAAGACCTATCCCGACGGAGCCGCGGCGACTCTCGCGCTCCTGCCGGCGAGCAAGACCTGGCCCGCGTCGAGACGTCGCTATCGACTTGCCGGCTCCACGTCAACGGTCGACACGTAAGGCCGGCAACAGCGCACTCCTCGACCCGTGCGGGGGGCTCACGGCTACAGGCCTCTGTCCAGAAGTCCGCGTCGGACGAGCTCGTAACGGGCCGAAGGCGGAGCTCGGGTCTAGGCGGTCTCGATCCGCGCCCAGGCGCCGTCGATCAGCCGCTTCACGAACGGGCCCCAGGCGTCGCGGTACACGCGCTCCCCACCGCGCAGCTCGAGCAGCGCCTCCCGGTCGGGATCCATGTGCGGCTGACGGCCCTCGCACACCGCGGCTGCTTGCCGCCAGTGGGCCTGCTGTGCGATCCGGCGCTGCAGCGCGCGGGCGCCCGCCGCGTCCATCAGCGCGCCGGCCCTCGGGCCGGGATCCTGCTCTCCTGGCGATTCAACTGCACATCGCGTCCATCAATCGAGACTCTCTTCCTTCTCTTCGGCGCCCGGCCGATCGAACCACACGTTGAGGTCGAGCTGCACGCAGTCCTCGCACAACGAGCGGCCGGTGCCGATCCCATCCCGTCGATACGGCCCGGCGATGCGCTGCCCGACGGGGCATCCTGTGTTGTTGTGGTAGATGTCCCCCGCCTGCGGCTCGAGCGAGTGGTACGGCGTGCAGACAGCCATCACTTCCCTTTCGATCGGATGTGGGCGGCCGCGCATCCGACCCGTCGAGCGCCTCGCGGACTCCATGCGAGAGCCGGCGAAGTTCCGCGGGCAACGCCGGGGTGCGGTGAGCTCCGAAAGACGGTCATCGCACGCAACCCATCGTATTCACGGCAGGCAGCGGCGTTCCCGCCCGTTCAGGCGGTCTTGACCACCCTGGAGTTCAGGTCACGCCGGCCCCCTGCGTGCCTGGTGAACGGGACGCGCGAGGGCGCCCTCGCCAACGGTGCTCGTGCTGAAGTCGGGCCCGGCCGGCGCGTGACGCTAAACCCGACGCCGCGGTTGGTCGACGTGTGTTAACGGATGGCGCGTTCTCTCGAGTCGACGGTCCCCCCGTTGCAGGAAGGCAGGAACGGGGTACCCTCGGAGGAGAACAAATGGCGACAACGTGCTTGGACGACCGATGACCCCGAAACTGCGCCGGCAGTATGACGACGAGCCCGATGCCTCGGAGGCTCGTCTGCTCGCGGCGACGGTGGGTCCCGGCCACTACCGGGTCCTGACACGGCGTCCGCTGACGGTCGCGCTCGGGCCGGGGGCGCACGCCCCGGCGCTCGCGTGCGGTGCGCTGGGGTTCGCGATCGGGCTTCGGTACGGCCTGATCGGCGCCCTCGTGGCGGGGGGGATCACTGCACTCGCGATGGAGCTCTCGGTGGCCGCGCACGAGGCCGGGCATCTCCTGTTCGGCCGTCACGTCCGCGGCATCACCCCGCGGATCTTGCTCCTGCGGAGAAGCGGAGGCGCAGCCATCGTCGAAGGGCGCTTCAGCGATGCCCGCGGCGCCGCGCTCTTTGCCGCAGGAGGCCCGCTCGTCAGCGCCGCACTCACGGTTGCGTATGCCGCCGCCGCTTCGTTCATGCCCTCGGCGGCCGTGCGCACCGGCTTCCTGCTTCCGGCAGCCGCCACCGCATTCCTGTTGTTGCTCAACCTCCTTCCGGTCGCTCCGACCGACGGCTATGCGCTCTTCCGCTCGGCGCTCTGGGCCGAGATCGGCAGCCGGGCCGAGGCCGAGCGTCGCGCGATCGCCTGGAGCCGGGCCGTCCTGGCCTGCGGCCTCGCCGTCACCCTGGAGCTCTTCCGGTGGCAGGACGCCGCGGCGTTTGCGGCTCTCGCCGCCATGACGGCGCTCACAGTGCAGCACCACCTCGTCTTCCGCCGGCTGGCGGCCGAGGCGAGGCAAGAGCCGGCCTGAGAATCAACACGGCCCGGCGGGCTCGGTCAGGCCCGTAACCGCAGCACGTCGCGATGCACGACCGCGCTCGGGCGGTAAGTACGCTCGCACAGCCGTTGCGCCGCTCGCCTGAGCTCACCAACCGGTTGGTCGGTCTCCGGAGAGCCCAGAAGCACCATTCCCGCGCCGCCCTTTGAGGTCGAGGTTCCGCGACTGCCGTCCGGAGGACGCGGTTTCGATGGCTACTCGCTCGGGGAGTACGATCCAGATTGGAAGGCTGCAAAGGCGGACAAGGCAACCGGTCGGGGCGTGATGGGGAACACAGCTCACGATTCTGAGTTAGGGCAAGGCTTGGTTGAGTACGCACTGGTCCTCGCGGGTGTCGCTTTTCTGGCAGTCGCAGTCATCTACTTGTCAGGTGCGATCAACGGGCTCTTGGGATCGAGTTCGAACTTCCCGAACGGTTACAATCCCCCGAACCCGACGGGACCCATAACGCCACCGGTTCAGTGGCCGACATCGATTCGGCAATGCCTGCGCGGTGGCTGGCGCAACTATCCACAGTTCACCGATCAAGCGTCCTGTGTCAGATTCGTCAGGGGCGGCGGGTAGGTACGAGGTGGACAAGGCCCCACGCACTCGTTCAGGCTGTCTTCCCGGACGCTCAGAGGAGTGCGACCTGTCAAGGGGGCAGAGGTTAGTAATTGCCCCGGCGGCGAGCGCACCGACTGTCGTCGACGTCTGAGTCGCGACTCATATGCGCGGGATTTACCGGCGGGACGGCGGTTAGCCCGTCGTTTGTGAAGCTACCCGTTGAGGCCGAGCGTGGTGCCGGTCGTGACGGTGGTGGAGTGCGTGACGTCGGGCTGTGTCGTCCCGGGGATCGTGCCGATCGGGATCGTGGTCGTCGTGAAGGTCGTCGTGGCACCCTGAATTGGCCCGTCGCCCTGCAGGGTGAACTGGTTCGTCGAGATGGAGGATGTTGACCGCTTCGACGAAGCTGATCTTGAGCTGGTTTCCGATGATGCTGACGTTCGAATGTGGAGCATAGATATCGCCCGTGGTCGAGGAGTTATTGGACGAGAAAACGAGGCCGGGAACGCCGGTACCGACCTGTGCGGCCAGCAAGTTTTGTGTGAACGGCTTGTAGGTGAGTGTTGCCGCTGCTCAGCGTAATCGCGTTCGCGATGAGCGTCACCGTCTTCGTGAGGTTGTTGGTGGGGTCGACGATGGTGCCGGCGGCACAATAGATCCCGTTCGCGTTTGCGGGGAGGTTGTGAGTCCCCGTGTCCGTCCATACCGTCGCGCCAGGCTGCCCGCAGATGGCACCCGTAAGGCTCGTATCCCAGGTTCTCGGGTAGGGCGCGGTACCGTCGTTGGTGGTGAGCCCACCGTTGAACGTCCCGATCGGCTGCGTGCAGTTCTTGTTATAGCTCCCCGGCCCGTCGAACGTGTAGGCCCTCGAGTTAGTGGAAACCACCGTTGCTCCAGGCACCGCTCCCGTTGAAATGGAACTGCGAGTTGCTCGTGATCGTGATTCCACCTGAACACGCGGTGTTGCTGGCGAAAAGTGCCCCGCTGTTGCCGCCCGTGATGTTCGTGATGGTGGTGGTTGACAGGATCGTCGAGTCCGGAGTCGTCATACCGTGGGTGACCGTCGTGTTGACATGCGTCAGGAACTTGGCACTCGAGACGGACCTGACCGACGAGCAGATCTGCGGCACGACCCCGACGAGGCTGCCGAAGAACGTCGTCGTGCACACGTGGAGCTTCACGAGGATCTGTTGCGGGTCGCTGTTGTACGGATACTGGTAACAGGTCGTGCTCTGGTCGAACCCCTGATCAGGCGGCGGATAGGGCGTCGGGGCCGACGTGCACGGAGCGAGGCCCCCGGTGGGGGGCGTGAAGTCGTTCTGGGACGCGAAGCTGTTCACCTGAGCCACGCAATCGGCCGGACACGTCATCCCGTCCTTGGCGATCTGCTGCGCGGCCGCAAGCGACGCGGCGTCGGCCGTGTTCTGAAGGTGACGTTGATCGACGAAAGCGTGCGCTGCGTCGACCACGAAGGCGAGACAGAGCAGCACGAGCGGGAAGACGATCGCGGCCATGAGGATGGCCTGCCCGTCGCGGCGGTGAACCCGTGACCAGTAGCGCCTGATCACGCTATGCCGTCCCCAGTTCGTACACCGTGGCATACCGAACCCATGTGAAATGGCCGCTCCGCAGCGAGTTTCCCAACCATCCTCCGCCGGCGAATTCCCTCCGGCGGTTTGATTCTACCGCGATCCTTCGAAGATCCAACGCCTAGCATGGGCCCAGTCCAAATCGCGCGTATGCGTTCGTGGTGTCCGGAGACGACCGGCCCTGCTCGATACGCCCGATTGCCGTCGACTCGATCGTCACGTTCGCGAGGTGGAGAAAGGGAAGCCAGTTGTACGTGGAGGTCGCCTTCGCCTCGAGCGCCTCGCCCACCGTGCCGCCCGATCCAGTGGGGCGGCAGAACGAGATCGTCACACCCGGCTGTTGGATCCCGAACGATCCCGGCGAGTTCCCGTTCCGGAGCTCACCGCTGTCGGCGGTGCTCTTGACGTACTCCTCGACGGAGAGAGGGCCGCAGTCGTCGCACTTGTTCACCTCGCCATAGCGCAGAGCCTGGTTGGCCAGGCTGGTCTGGTCGTTCTTGTAGTTGTAGGCGAGACCGAAGTCGACGATGCCGAGGACGATGAGCATGATCAGCGGCACCACGATCGCCAACTCGACGACTGCCTGCCCCGTCTCTCGCCGCCGCACCGCGCCGAGGCGCGCCCTGACGGTCCGCTCACGTGAGCGCGTCAGGCGACCGACTCCCGCGACGTCTTCCTTGGCCATCGTCCTCCATCCAGGCACCCGCTCACAGCCACGTTCGCGGCGCCGCAGTCCTCTTGCACGACAAGAATAGCTTGGCTGCGGTCGCCCCGACCGGCGCCCGCCATTGGGCTAGACCTGGTCAATCGATGGTCGCGACCGGGATCTCCCTGGTCGCGGGTGCTTCCCGGTCAGGCGCGCGGGCCGCGTGCACCACGGCCGAGACGGGGAACCACGAGCAGCGCGAGTATTCCGACGAGCAGGAGATCGCGCGCGAAGACGAGCCAGGCGAGGTGCCCCTGAAACGCGAAGGAGTAGTACCGGTTCGGGAACCACACGAGCGTCGCGGCGAGCCCAACCGACAACGTCACGGTGGCGGCGAGGCCGCGGCGGCCGCGCACGAGCGGAACGACGGGAACAAGCCAGACGAGGAACTGCGGGGAGAGCACCTTCCCGAAGACCAGGCAGGCACAGAGACACGCCGCCGAGAAGCGGAGGAGCCGCTCGGCGTCGACCGGCCCGCGCGCGAACCCGACCCACAGAGCCGCCAGCGCCAGCACGAGGAGGCCGGTGAGACCCCACTCGTAGACGCCGGCGCCGGCAACGTTGACCGACCCGTGCGTCTCCACGATCTGCGGGTGCGCGACCATCCTCAGGAACGCCCCGGGGAGCGTCTCGATCTGGAGGGGGCGCGAAAGCTGTCCCCACACGCTCGCCCACAGACCGTGCGGCGCGAGGACGACGAACGGCCCGAACGCGATCACGACCACCGCGCCGGCCACGACGAGGCACCGGGCGAGCATCGCTCGCCCACGGCGGCGGAGGGTCCAGATCACGGCCACCGGCACGAGCACGACGGCGAAGAGCTTGGCGGCGAACGCGGCGGCGAGTGCCGCCCAGCCGAGCCGGTGGCGATCGTTCACGAGCGCCGCAAGCGCGGCGACGACGAGCATCGCCGGCCAGAGGTCGTAGTGCGCGGTGCCGAGGGAGCCCAGGAGAAGCGGCGAGATCGCCAGGAACGGAAGTGCGAACCAGGACGGCCGCGTGAGCCACGCGAAGACGATGCAGCCGACACCGCAGGCCGCCATCAACCAGCTGAAGCTGGCGAAGTAGTTCGCGCCGTGGAGCGTCGCCGCATAGAAGGCCGGCAGCGCCCCGGGCGGCCACTCGACCGAGAAGTCCAGGTAGGGCACCATCCCGTGCCCGATCCGCGATCCGTACACCTGGAAGACTCCGGTGTCGAAGATCCGCGGGTGTGCGTAGAACCAGTGCGCGAGGAACGCCCAGCAGCCGAGGAAGACGGCAACCGCAGCCCCGAGCCCGATCAGCCGGAGCTGGGCCGGCGTCCAGCTCGCGCGCATGAGGCGGACCTGCTCGCGCCACGGATCCGCGAGGACGGGGATCGGCTCCGGGCTTCTCGTCGAGAGAAGCGCAAACGCGACGAACGGGAAGAACCACGGCAGGTAGAGCCACGACCAGTGCGTGAGCACCGATTCGAAGCCGACGAGAAGAGCCCCCGTATAGGCCGCCATGCGAAGCGGTGAGCGCCGCCGGGGAACCCAGAAGAGAGCGATCGCGCCGCCGACGAGGAGCCCGTACAGGATGCGCTGGACCCAGCGAAGGTCGGGGAGCCCCCGGGCGTGGTACTGGCGCCAGTCCCAGATCGAGAACGGCGAGGAACGGCCGAACTGGTAGGCGAAGGTGTCGTGGTAGAAGCTGTGCAGCGCGTGCCGGAGCGAGGGATCGAGAAGGAGGACGACGAACGCTGCGGCCGTCGCGAGCCCGAAGCCGCAGACGAAGCGGAGACGGGGCCGCAGCGGCCGAGCTTCCGGGTAGCCGGACCACAGCGGCACGACGATGAGAGTCGAGAACTTGGCCCACGCCGACAGCGCCACGAACGCGCCGCGCCTGAACGGCGAGGTCAGGAAGTAGAACGCCCAGACGAGCAGGGCCGGGCCGATGAGGTCGTTCGTGTTGGAGCTCGCGGCGTACTGGGTGAACGGCCAAGCGGCCCAGGCGAACGCGAGCGTCGCTCCGAGCCGTGGGCCGCCGAATCGCAGGCCGACCATCCACATTCCGGCGATCGCAATGAGGTCCCACAGGATCGTCGTCGCGTGGGCGGTCGGGAGGCTGTCCCACAGCCCGCTCCAGCCGAAGACGAGGTACGCGGGCAGATAGGCCCAGTAGGCGACGGGCCCGTAGGTGTCGCCCTGGGCATCGGCGGCTTCGCAGCGCCCGTTCGTCTGGACGTGATCGCGGACATCTCCACTGGCGTCGGCAGGGCCGCACGCCGGCCGTCCGGCCTCGACCGGGAAGGTCCCGTACGGGCTCTGGAAGTGAGCGATCCGGTCGGCGCCGATCACACCCGACAGGCCGACGTCGATCACGTTCGAGTGATTGGCATCGATGTCGACTCGCGCGACGACGAGGACGAGGGCAGCGACGACGATGATCCAGGTCGGCCAGACGACGGAGCCGCGCGAGCCGCGGTCGCGGCCCGCGATCCAGAGACAGCGGCCGATGAGCCATGCGAACGCCGGATAGACGAGCGGCATCGCGGCGAAGATGTTCCCGCGATTGAAGAGCCAGAGGGAGGCCGAGAGTGAAAGCAGGACGAGCAGGTCGAGGCTCCGCACCGACAGCGGTCGTCTCCAGTCGACCAGGACGAGCAGGAAGACGGCGCAGAAGGCGAGCCACGTCGAGTAGGAGTTGATGGTCCTGCCGCCGAAGCCGGTTCCGCCGCGGGCCATCCCCCACGCGACCTGGGGACCCGTCCACGCCTCTCTGACCAGCCCCGCGGAGTCGTCGACCTTGCCGGTGGCGATCTCGCCGGCTCGTCCATCGAAGACGTTGACGGTCCAGAAGGGGGCCGTGTAGGTCGCATTGGTCGAGACCCCCTTCGGGTAGCGGCGGAGCCACGCAGCGACCTTGTGATCGGCGAGGAAGATGCGCGTCGCATCGGCGGCCGAGAGACGGGTGGCCGGCGGGAGGGAGGAGTTGGTCGGCGTCGGCGCGGTCGTTGTGGCGGGGGCCGGACTCGACCTACCGGCGGCCCCGGACGGCGTCGGGTGCAGAGCGAGGAGGACGATCGAGAAGACGAGGAGAGCGAAAACAGCTCTGCGCAGGGGCTGGATTCGGGCTCCTACCCGCACCCGCCGAACGCCTGCCCGACGGAACGGAGACGCGGGCGCACTCACCGCCCGCGCCCGGTTGGGCGTCTCTCGGTCCGATCTCTCGGGCAGACTGTTGCCGATGACGTCCGTCCGAAGGCTGCGGATCCGGGTGGT
This sequence comes from uncultured Actinomycetes bacterium, assembly GCA_963836925.1. GTDB lineage: Bacteria > Actinomycetota > Thermoleophilia > Gaiellales > Gaiellaceae > PALSA-600. The sequence goes on along the minus strand of CAWILJ010000014.1, from coordinate 14,050 downwards.
GCTGGCCGACGACCACCGGCTCATTCTCGACAGCGTCCGAAGCTCTCTCGAGGAGTCAGGCGAGTTCGAGGTGGTCGGTGAGGCTATGACCGGCAGCCAGGCGATCTCGCTCGTCGGCCGCACGCATCCGGACGTCGTCGTGCTCGACATCCGCATGCCGGGCATGGACGGCCTGATCTGCCTCGACCAGATCAAGAAGCGGAACCCCGAGGTCAAGGTCGTCGTCCTCTCGGCGTCGACGGACCAGAAGCTGATCGAGAACGTGCTCAAGCGGGGCGCCAGCGCGTACATCGTGAAGAGCGTCAACCCCGTCGACCTGCCGGCCGCGATCAGGCAGGCGCTCGACGAGACGGTCTACACCGCCATCGGCCTCTCCAGCGAAACGCACGCCGCCGCCGCCAAGGAGGCAGGGCTCACGACCCGGGAGCTTGCGATCCTGACGGCGCTCGCCCAGGGGAAGTCGAACGCGGCGATCGCCAAGGAGCTCTGGGTCGCGCCTCAGACGGTGAAGTTCCACCTCACCAACATCTACCGGAAGCTCAACGTCGCGAATCGCACCGAGGCGGCCAGGTACGCCTACCAGCAGGGTCTCGTCGAGAGCCCGCTCTTCGGAGACGGAGACTGAGGCCTGCCTCACGTGTGCAGCACCTTGGTGATCTGGAGCAACGCCGGCGCGAGGATGATCACGAACATCGCCGGGAAGATCAGGAAGATGAGCGGGAAGAGGATCTTGATCGGCGCCTTCTGGGCGCGCTCCTCGACCAACGCGCGCTGGCGGGCACGGACCTCGACCGCCTGATTGCGTAGGATCTGGCCGATCGACACGCCGAGCTTGTCGCCCTGCACCATGGCGCGGACGAAGCCCCGCACGGAAGGCGTGTCGCACCGAAGGAGCCAGTTCTCGAGCGAGTCGAGGACAGAGAGCCCCAGCGCCTGTTCCTGAATCGTCAACCTCAGCTCGTCGCCTAGCGGGCCGTCGAGCCGCTCCGAGGCCAGCCTGAGCGCCTGTGGGAAGGCTGACCCCGGCCTCGAGCGTCACCACGAGGAGATCGATCAGCATGGGTAGCGTCTCGTCGATGCGCCGAAGCCGCTTGCTGGCGAGCCGGTGCACCACGAAGCTCGGCCCGACCCAGCCGCCGATGAAGCCGACGATCGCGACCAGCACGACCAGAAGGGGCGCTGCGCCGGCGAGGGCGAACAGCCAGATGAGCGCGATCGGAAGGCCGATCGCCAGCAATGCGCGGTAGCCGGTGAACTTGCGCGCCGAGATCCGATAGAAGCCTGCGGAGATCAGCTCCCGCTGGACCTCGTCCTCGCGGATGCTCAGGATTCGATTGGCGACGAGGTCGCCCGTCCAGTTCGCGAGATCGTCGAACGTGGCCCGCCTCGACTTCGCCGGCTTGTTGGTCTCGGTGATTCCCGCGTACCCGTACGCCTCGATCTGCGAGAGGTTCTCGCTGCGCCGGATCCGCGGCTCGAGGACGGCCGAGGTCACGAGGGCGACGGCCAGGCCGAGCAGGGCGAGTGCGATGATGGCGACCAGGATCACGGCGTCACGCGATCCTGATGTCGACGATCTTCCCGATCACCCATGAGCCGAGCGCGACCATGATCGCGGCCCCGATGAGCAGGATCTGCCCGAGGGTCGTGTGGAAGAGCGGGTGCATGTAGCTGCTCGAGAGAAGCGAGATCACGACCGCGAGCCCGACCGGAAGCAGCGTCAGCACCCAGCGTGACAGACGCCCCTGAGCGGTGAGGGTGCGAATCAGCCTGCGCAGCTCCATCCTCGCGCGCACCGTCTCGACGATGCGGTCGAGCACCTCGGCCGAGTTGGAGCCCATCTCGCGCTGGAGCCTCGCGACCAGCGCCACCTGGTCGATGTCCTTGTTCTCCATCCGCTTCACCGTCACCTGCAACGCGTCCTCGAGCGGCATTCCGAACTGCTCGTCGCCGACGATCCGCCGGAACTCGCTCTTCGAGGGCTCGACCGCGTCGTCGGCGACGACCTTCATCGCGCCGACGAGGCTGTGCCCTGCGCGGAGCGACGAGGCGACTACCTCGAGATTGTCCGGCAACTGCTCGGCGAAGGCCGCGCGCTTCCTCGACAAGCGACGGAGGACGAACGCACGCGCGAGGAAGGGGGTGAACGCAGCGATGAGAATGCCGGCGACACCGAAGGCGGTACCGAGGATCAGGACCAGGACGACGGTAGCGAGGCCCGTTACCAGGACGAACTGAAGAGGGGTCGCCTTGATGTCGGCGAGCTCGAGCGTCGTCCTCCAGCCGATCCCACCAACCCGACCGCGAGGCACGCGCGGTCACCCGCGAGATCAGGCTCGGGCTCTTTTCGGCCGCAGGCTCGGCCGGCGTCGTGACCTTCTGCTGTATGGAGACGAACCCGGCGACGCGATCGACGAGCGGCTCGGGCTTCGTGGTCGTCCCGATGACGATGGCGAAGCCGATCAGCAGCGCGAACAGGATCGCGACGACGAACAGGACATACCGGGATTGAATGACCGAACTGACCGAGGACGGCTTGTACGGCGGCGCGGGAACGATGTGAAGGGTAGGCGTCGTGTAGGCGGTGCGGGCCACGCCCGGGAATCCCTTGACCGACACGGCGACGACGACCTTCGTGGACGGGTTCGCGTAGGAGGTGTAGTTGACGAGGTACTCGCTCGAGAGCCGGTTGCCGAGCTTCACGAGGAGAGGACGGAGATCCGCCGGCGTGTTCGCCTCGACGTAGCTTCCGCCCGTCTTCGAGGCCATGTTCTGGAGAGCGGCTGCGTGATAGGCGGGCGAGCGAAGCCCGACCGAGAACACCCTCACGTGCGCCTTCTTCAGATCGCCGAGCGCCGTCGCTGCCGACGTCTTGCTGCCGACGTTCTGACCGTCGGTGAGAACGATCACCGACGAGGCCGCCGGGGCCCCGGCGTCGTTGATCAAGCCGAGAGACTGCTCGAGCGCGTCGTACACCTTCGTGCCGTACTTGAACTCCGGCGGCTTCGCGAGCGCCTCGTTGATGTCGGCGGCGCTCGTCGTGAACGGTCGTACGGCCTTGACGTCGCCGTTGAACGTCACGACCGCGATCGATTCGTTCGGATTGGCTCCCGCCGCGAACGCACGGGCGGCAGCGAACGCCGCAGCGCTCGGCTTCCCTTCCATCGTCAACGACTCGTCGATTGCGAGCACGACCGCCGAAGCGGCCCTGGCCGTGCCCTGGCGGACGACGGAGACCCGGGGGACGGTCGTGCCGTTCTCCTTGACGGTCACGTCCGAGCTCGACAGCGCCTTCGGCTCCGGCAGGGTGAGGATGTACGACTTCTGCGGAAAGGTCGGCCCGCCCGCCTCGACGAGGCGGACCCGCGACGGCGCTTCTGCTCCGGTCGCGACCCCGGCCAACACGGCCGCCGCGAGCGCGACGAGCCCGAGCCGGCCCACGACGGTCATTTCTTGCTCGCCACGTTGCCCGCGAGTTGGAGGCCGGCCTCGTAGAACAGGCCGGCGGGCAACGACACGCCCCGCCGCTCGAACTTGCTCAGGAACGTCGGACGGAGACCCGTCGAGACGAGAGTGCCTACGGTGACGTGCTCGCTGGTGACCCGCTCGATCCTGTACGTGAAGAGCTCCTGCAGGGTGATCACGTCGGACTCCATGCGCTGCACCTCGGTGATCGCCGTCACGCGGCGGTTCCCGTCCTCGAGGCGCTCGATCTGGACGATGAGGTCGAGCGCCGACGAGATCTGCTGCCGAATCGCGCGAAGCGGGATCTCGAACCCCGCCATCAGCACCATCGTCTCGATGCGTGAGAGCGCGTCGCGCGGCGAGTTGGCGTGGACGGTCGTGAGCGAGCCGTCGTGGCCCGTGTTCATCGCCTGAAGCATGTCGAGCGACTCGGCGCCGCGGACCTCGCCGACGATGATCCGATCGGGCCGCATGCGGAGGCTGTTGCGCACGAGGTCGCGAATCGCCACCTCTCCCTCGCCCTCGATGTTGGGAGGCCTCGACTCGAGGCGAAGGAGATGGCGCTGGTTCAGCTTGAGCTCGGCGGAGTCCTCGATCGTCACGATCCGGTCAGTGTCGGGAATGGCCTCGGAGAGGACGTTCAGCAGCGTCGTCTTTCCCGTGCCGGTACCGCCGGAGATGAGGATGTTGAGCCGCGCCTGGACACACCGCTCGAGGAACTCGATCGTCTCGGTCGTGAGCGTCCCGAACTTGAGCATGTCGTTGAGCCCGAGTCGGTTCCGGGCGAACTTACGGATCGTGACGATCGGCCCGGTGAGCGAGAGGGGCGGGATGATCGCGTTGATGCGGCTGCCGTCGGGGAGCCGGGCATCGACCATCGCAGACGACTCGTCGATCCTGCGGCCGACCTGCGCCACGATCTTGTTGAGGATCCGGCGCAGGTGCGACTCGTCGTGGAACCTGACGTTCGTCTGGTAGAGCTTGCCCTGGCGCTCGATCCAGATGTCGAACGGGCCGTTGATCATGATCTCGCTGATGGTGTCGTCTGCGAGGAGCCGCTCGATGGGACCGTGGCCGAGGATGTCGTCGGCGATGTCGGTCGTGATCTGGTCCCGCTCCGACCGCGAGAGTCCGCTCTCCTGGGTCAGATGGCGCCGGATGTCGGCGACCACGCGCTCCCGGAGCGTCGCCGGGTCGATGCTCACGTTGAAGAGCTGCGGCCCGAGATCTCCGATCACCAGCAGGTGAACGTTGTTCTTCAGCTCGCCGAACGGATCGGCGTCCTCGAAGCGCTCGGGTTTCGCGGCGTCACGCGTTGAGAGCCGCTCGTGGAGATCCACCTTATGCCTTCTTTCCGAACAGGCGTCGCAGGCCGGTACCGCCGTTGGCCGCCGCCGCCGTCTCTTCGTGGAGGTACATGGTCGCCAGCTGCCGGAAGGCGTTCGACGCCTCCGACTGCGGCTTCGAGTCGAGAATCGACTTGCCCTCGTTGACCGCGCGCGGAATGTCGCGATCGCTGGGGACGAAGATGTCGGGCACCCGGCCCACGATCGCGACGACCTCGTCGTCGGAGATCCCGACCCGGCTCCGGGCACGGTTGAGAACGAGCTTGATCTGGTCGGCAGGGAAGCCCATGAGCTCGAGCGTCTCGAGGCCGAGCTTCGTGTTCTTGAGCGAGAGCGCGTCGAGCATGCCGACCATCACGAGCGAGCTGGCGTTGTCGATCGTCGCGATCACCTCCGGGGTGAATCCGGGAGGCGTGTCGACGACGACGTAGTCGAACATGCCGCGGAGCGTCGAGTACACCTCACGGAGGAACTCGACCGACACCACGGCAGCGTGGTCGGGCCGGCTCGGGGCGATCAGCACCTTGATGCCGGAGGAGTGGGGCATCATGAACCCGTCGAGCTTCTCCTCGTCGAGGGTGCCACCCGTCCGGACGAGGTCGAAGATGGTCTGACGAGGAGTGAGGCCCATGCTGAGGCCGACGTCTCCGAACTGGAGATCGAGGTCGACGAGCGCGACGGACTTGCCCTTATCGGCGAGCGCGACGGACAGCGATGTGGCGGTCAGCGTCTTTCCGGTGCCGCCTTTCGGGCCCAGCACGCAGATGAGCGGCGCACGGACGAAGCCCGTGCCCTCGACACCCAGCTTCCGCGCGAGCGCCTTCTGGATCGCGAACAGCAGCTCGTCGGAGGGGACCGGGAGCATGACGACGTCGTCGGCGCCGGCGGCGAACACCCGCCGCGTGAAGCCGTTCGGCGAGCCGTACGTGAGCACGACGACCGGGCGCCGCGGCCGCTCGGCAACGGCGTTGTCGATCAGGTTGAGGACGGGCTCGGATTGCCCTGCGCAAACGATCAGCAGCAGGTCGTTCGAGGTCTCGTGGATGCGAACCCACGCCTCGTCGATGCCGGTGACGAGGCCGACGATGTCGATCTCGTCGGACTTCGGCAGCGCGTTCTCGACGTCGGACTGGTTGACGCCGGCGTCGAGAACCACGAAGGTCCGGATTTGCTCGACCATCCCAGGCACCCCTACTTCGCGCCGGCCAACAAGGTTGACAGCGTAGCCGTGACCGGGCGGGTACGAGCGGCCCCGACCTGCGGCCTCAGCACGAGCCAGATCTTGGTGTTGTCGGACGCGAACGCGAACTTCGCCGCCTGACCGGTCGGGACCCGCAGGATGAAGTTGCCGGTGCCGTCCACGGGCGCGTTGATCACGTACACGTCCTGGGCCAGCAGCGTGACGAGCTCGCCGCCGCTGGCCGCGACTCCGGTGTAGACGTCGACGAAGTTGCCGCTGCTGACGACTCCACCGACGCCGTGGGCGGAGTCGGTGGGAATGGCGATCGCGCGCTGGCGGCCGACGAGCTGGTAGGCGACACCGGTCTGCGACTCGGTCGTGAAGTCATCCTGCGTCAACTGCTGGCCGGGGAAGATGTCGGCCACGGCGACGCGGTCGGCCAGCGCGGCGGGGTCGGTCAATGCGTTCAGCTTGAGCTGATCCTTCTGGACCGCGGTCACCTGGTAGAGACCCGTCCTCGCGATGATGTCACCCGAGGTGCCGGCCTTGATGACCTTGGTCGCAACCATCACGCGCTCCGGCGCCTTGTCCGAGTTGACGCTCGAGCGGTACGAGTTGAGGTAGACGATGAGGAGGATGACGGCGATCACGGCCGCGACGATGCCGGCAATGACGGCGCCGCCGCGATTCCTGAAGAGCCGTGAGATACGTTCGCGCACGTCAAACCACCTTTTCTCTTGATGCGTGTGGGGGGTGTTGGATGAACGCCCCTCGAATCTTATTAACGGCCGAGCTCGAGCGCTGCTTGAGCTTGACCTTCACCGGAAGGTCCGGCGGTTGCTCGGATAGATACCGAGCAACCGCCTCGCCGTCTTGTCCTACAGCCTGTTGCCGACGTCGCTGAAGATGCTCGAGATCTGACCGCTCAGGAAGAGCACCGCACCGATGACCAGGATGGCGATCAGCGCGAGGATCAGGGCATACTCGGCGAGGGTCTGACCCTCTTCGCGCTCGATGCTCGGGACTTGCTGTCCCTGAAGCACGAGAGCGACACGAGCGACGGTGTTCCACAGGTTCGTCATGTTCATCATGTTCATCATCCGCTGGTTGTCGTTGGCGAGCGCCTAGATCTTGTTACCGACGTCGCTGAAGAGACCACCGATCTTGCCGCTGAGGAAGAGAACGGCACCGATCACCAGCACGGCGATCAGCGCGAGGATCAGCGCGTACTCGGCGAGGGTCTGCCCCTCCTCGCGCTCGATGCTCGGGAGGGAGACCCCCGACAGCGCCAGCGCGAGAGCCATACCGATCGAGTTCCGCATGTTCTTCATACTGATTTAATTCCTTTCGAGTCGATTTTCCGAGTCGGCCCGTAACAGAACGGCCCCTCCGGTACGGCCATGAGGCGACCGTTCCACGTGTGATGTAACCAGGGACCGGCCGAGCCATCCTCCGCCGAAGGGCTAGGACCGACCAACCCGGGGGCCTGACGTTGATCCTGGCCATTCCTCGCGATCCGCGCCCTCTTTTCGAGGGTTGACAGGAGCCGCAGGCGCACCTTTGATGGACTGGTGCAGGGCGTCTCGACCCAGACCGTCGGCGATCGAGCTCCGGGCTACGCAGGCCGTTCGGGCCTGACTCGGCGCCTGCTCGGCGCGCTCGAGCGCAACGCCTTCGTGATCCTCGCGCTCGCGGCCTGCGCAGGCGCCCAGATCGCCTTCCTGCGCTCGGCGCTGCAATCGGACACCTGGTACACGCTCGTCTCCGGCCGCCTCGTCTGGGGGAGCGGTATCCCCCACCACGACACCCTCACGGCCCTCACGGCCGGGAGGACGTGGGTGGACGAGCAGTGGCTGGCCCAGCTCGGGTTCTACGGGCTGTGGTCGGTCGGGGGCATCGTGCTCGCGATGTTCTCGCTGGTCGTGCTGTACACGGGGGCGTTCGGGATCCTCGCCGCCGGCGCCCGCAGCCGAGGCGCCTCGGCGCGGAGCGTTGCGCTCGTGACGGGAGCCTCGTTCCTCGTCGGAGTGCCGAACACGATCCTGCGGGCGCAGGTGCCGGCATACCTCCTGTTCGCGATCGTGCTGGTGCTCCTCCTCGCCGATCGGGGCCGGATGTCGCCTCGCGTGTACCTGGCGCTACCGCTCCTCGTCCTCTGGGCGAACGTCCACGGGTCCGTGCTCGTCGGGGCAGCGCTGGTGGCGCTGTACGGGGTGACGGCAGCGGTAGACGCACGTCGTGCGCGGCCCGGCGGGCGGCGGCTGGCGCGGGCGGCCGTGCTCGTGCTCGCGCCGTGGGCTTGCGTGCTCGTCTCTCCGTACGGCCTCGCCCTTCCCGGGTACTACCGGAGCGTCCTCGACAACCCCACGCTCGCCGACAACGTCGGCGAGTGGGGAGCGAGCACGCTCCGGGGACAGCCCCTCTTCTTCGCGCTGCTCGCGGCGGGATTGGTGCTGGCGACGCTGGCGCGCCGGCGGCTGACGCCCTTCGCGCTCCTCGCCGTCATCGCCGCGGGCCTGTTCGGCATGCTCGCAATCCGGAACATCGTCTGGTTCGCGCTCGTCTCGGCGGCCGTGCTGCCGACGGCGCTCGACGCCGTGTGGCCTCCGGCCGAGAGCCGTCGCCGGCCCGGCCTCAACCTCGCCCTCGCTGCGGCCGGAGTGGGCCTGGCCGTGTTCATGGCCGCGGTCGTCGCCGGGCGCGGGCGCGCGTGGCTCGAGAGCGGCTATCCGCCACGGGCCGCCGCCGTCACGTCTGCGGCGGCCCACGCCGCGCCCGGGGCTCGGATCTTCGCCAACGAGCGGTATGCCGACTGGCTGCTCTTCGAGCACCCCGAGCTCGCGGGCAGAGTCGGCTACGACGTGCGCTTCGAGCTCCTGACCCACCCTCAGCTGAAGCGGATCGTCGCGTTCCGCTCCGAGACGGGAGTCGACTGGCTGCGCGCGGCGCGCGGGTACGGGCTCCTCGTCCTCGACCCGAAGGCCGACGCGGGAGCGGTGCGGCTGCTGGAGGCGGAGCCGGGGACCACCGTCCTCTACCGCGACGGCAAGGTCGTGGTGCTCAGCCGGGGATCCCGTTGAGCGAGACGACCGGCGCGGTCTCCGTCGGCGCTCCCGGCCTGCGAACCGCCGCGCGGCGCGTCGTCCCGGTCGTTGTCTTCGGGATCGTTCCGGTCGTCGCCGTCAGCCTCCTCCTCGCGGACTCGCTCGAGTCGGGAACGCGTTTGGCGTTCTGGGACTTCCACGCCCTCTGGAACGCCGGCCACGACGTGCTCCACGGCAGGACTCCGTACCCGCCCGCCAGCAGGAGCGCGCTGTCGAGCCAGCAGGCGTTCGTCTACCCGGCCCCTGCGGCGGTGGCAGCCGTGCCGTTCGCTCTGTTGCCGTTCACGACCGCGAGCGTCCTCTTCGAGCTGCTCTCGATCGGCGCCCTGCTCGCAGCGCTCTGGATCGTCGGGCGTGCGCGACTGGCGGTGCTACGGGCTGGCCTTCCTGATGCGGCCGGTCCTGCACGGGCTTTCGCTCGGCGCGGTCAGCCCGTTGCTCGCACTCGGGCTCGCGATCGCGTGGCGGTGGCGCGACCGCCGCTGGATCGCTGCGGGCGCGGTCGCCGCGCTGATCGTGCTCAAGGTCTTCCTCTGGCCCCTACTTCTCTGGCTGGCGCTGACTCGGCGGATGTGGGCTGCCGCGACCGCGGTCGCGCTCACAGCTCTGGCAGCAGTCGCAGGCTGGGCGCTGATCGGGTTTTCGGGGCTCAGGGCCTACCCTCACATCCTCGACCTGCTCTCCCGAGTACTGGAGGGAAGGAGCTACTCGCTCGTCGCGCTCGGACTCGCGCTGGGAACGGGGCCGACGACCGCGCGAGCCGTCGCAGTCGTCGTGGGGGCGGCCTGCCTCGCCCTGATCGCATGGCGGGGCAGGATGCCTGCGGACCGACGCCTGGACGTTCACGCTTGCCGTCGGCGCGGCGCTCGCGCTCTCGCCGATCGTCTGGCTGCACTACTTCGTGCTCCTGCTCGTGCCGATCGCAATCGCCAGCCCGCGGCTCGGACCGCTCTGGCTGCTCCCGTCTCGCGTTCTGGGTGGTCGGCGGGCAGAGCACGGATCCTGCGATCTGGGACCGTCAGCGTGACGCCGGCCGGCACCCTCAGTGCGAGCCCGCCCGTCGGAGCGGCATGGGTCATCGCCTACGGAGTCATCGTCGCCGCGATCGTGCTCGCCGCGTCCGCTCTCAGGAGCTCGACGACTTCGGCGCGGAACAGCGCCACGCACGTCTCCCGCTCGGAGCGATCCGCACAACGCCACGCTCCGGCCTGATCAACACAGCCGCCGGGACGGTCCGCGGCGACCACACGACCGACCACACCCGCTGCCCTGCGGCGCGACGACGTAATCGGCGCGCACGGGCTCGGTGCCGCTCGTCACCCTCCCGCGAGCGACCGATGGTCGCCTTGATCTCACCGAACTGCGACAGCAGGAGCGGCGTGCAGACGTAGTAGAGGCGCGCGACCGAGAGGTTGTAGAACGCGGTCTCGGCGTCCGCGAGGTCGCGCTTACGCTGCCTCCGTGGCGTTCTCGAGGATCGACGACGCCGTGTTTCGCGCCGGCAGCGTCGACCCAGTGGCGCGTGGCGGGCAACGTGTGCGCCGTGGCGGCACGGGCGCCGACATTCAGCAGGCTCTGCGCCTTGACCGAGATGAAGAGGAGAATGCCGGCGGTCGCCGCGACGAGGAGGATCGATGTTCGGCCGCGCCAGGGCGTAAACGAGGCCGAGGCTGAGCGCATAGATGACGGCAATGAGCGTCGCGTTCTGCAGTGCGCGGACATCGCCATCGGGGGCCCGGGAGACGAAGACCGAGAGCCCGAACGTGTCGGCGGCAACCGTGCCGTTCATCATCGAGCGGATACGGGATAGCGGCCGGAAGCAGACCGGCGACGAGTGCCGGCCCCAAGCCCGACCCCGAGCATCCATCGCGAACGGGCGTAGAGCGGTGGTTGCGACCATCGCGATGATGAACAGCGGGAAGCACGTAGATCAGGTACCGCTCGTGGATCCGTGGCAGGTCGGTCGACCCGCTGTGCGTTTGCCTGGCCGTAGGCCGTGAACGCCACGAGCACGACCAGGAACGACGTCACCGACAGGGCGAGGGCCGCGAATGCGGATGTCTCCCGGTCTCGATCGGCCGCGAGCCCACAGAAACGCTGCGGCGAGTGTCCCGGCGAACGGGATGACTCCCACGGCCATGTCGAGCCCGGCGATATGAGCGACGACGAGGTGGGCGAACGCCAACGGGGGCGGGCTTGGCAGAGACCGCTGCTGCGCGTACTGGCCCGCCAGGGAGAGAGCCGCGGTGCCGGCGTACGCCGCGAGTGCGAGAAACGCACCGACGGCGGTGGCGCCGGCCAACAGCACGTGCCCCTTCACGGTTCTCCGTGCAGTCAGCCTCACGCCTCCTCCCTGGAGCGACGACTCGATGGCAACGGCAACGAATGCCGCCGGAAGCAGCACCACCAACTGCAGGCGGGCCGACACAGCGAGACCAACGAGGGCGAGCAGGACCGCGTCGTGCTTCCAGCCTGGAGAGCGGATCGTGACGAGCGCGGCCCAGAACGCGAACAGGGCAACGGGGTACGCCACGTTCTCGCTCATCTCGACCGAGGAATAGAGCATCACCGGGGCCACCGCGGAGAGAGCGGTCGCGATGACGGCCCGGCCCGGGGAGAGAACGAACCGCGCGATCCTGTAGATCGGCAGCACCGAAGCTGGCCATCAACAGGCAGTTGATGACCTTCGACCATTCGTAGACCTGGCTGCCGTTGAGATGGAGGCGATAGAGCGGCGCGAGGATGACCGGGTAGAGCGGCGAGTAGGAGAGCCCTCCTTGCCGAAGAACGCGAAGTGGCCGGTCGCCGCGAAGCTCTGGGCGAGCTTCCGGTAGCCGAGCTCGTCGTCGAAGATCCAAGGCCCCTTGTACGCCGCCGCGATGACGAGGTGGAAAATGGCCGCTGCAACTCCAATGAGGCCGACGCAGACGGCCGCCCGAGCTGGCGTAGACACCAGGCTGCGTCCCAGTCCCCCCGAGCGAGAGCCCGACCGGAGGTGCTTGCTCGAAGCGGTCTGCACCGTCATACGGAGGCGTTCGTGCCCGATTGCTCTATGCGATGCTTCATCCACAGGTTCGATCCGAAGAGAAAGGGCCCGGTGACCCTCTCCGCCTCATCGTCGCAGGCGGTCCCGCCGTTCGGCCTGGCCTTTTGGACAGAGTTGGTCTCCTAATGCCGCTCATCCTGCTGCTATGACGTCCTTCGTGACTTCCATCGCAGACAAGTCCAGGCGCGCCGGCGCCGGGAAGGCCGGACGGCCCGATCGCGGCGAAGCCCTCGCCACGGCCGACAGCAACCGAAGATCCCGGTTTCCCGGCGCCCGCTCTGCTGGGGCTGCTCGTGCTCGCGATCAGTGCCCTCAACGTCTGGTGGCGGACGATGGAGAAGCGGCCGCCGCACTGGGACATGGCGCACCACCTGTTCAACAGCCTCGCTTACCTCGACGGGTTCCGCTTCTCCAACCTGGCCCGGTTCTTCACCGCGGATCAGTACTACCCCCCGTTCGTCTACTGGGTCACCGACGTCTTCTACGCCGTTCTCGGCAACGAGTCGATCTGGGTTGCCGTCCTCAGCAACGTCGTCTGGATCGGGATCCTGGTGTTCGCGACCTACGGCGTCGGAAAGCGACTCTGGAACACCCGGGTCGCCTGGCTGTCGGTCGTGTTCGTCGTCAGTGCGCCGATGATCGTCGACGCGGGCAAGGACTACATGCTCGATCTGCCGCTGACCTCGATCGCGGCCCTCGCCCTCTATCTCCTCGTCCGGGCCGACAGCTTCTCGAGCCGCCGCTACTCCCTGCTGCTCGGGGCAGACGTGCGGGTGCGGGCTGCTCGTGAAATGGACGCTGCCGCTCGTTGTCGCCCTCCCGGTTCTCCACGCCGCGGCGGTCGCGCTCCACGACGCGCGCGTGACCCGACGTTTCGACCGCCTGATCAACCTCGCCGGCGCCGGAATCGTCATGTTCGCGATCGCCGGGGCCTGGTACGTCCACAACCTCGTCGCCGTCATCTCGAGCCTCACCGTCTATGACGGCCCCGAAGGCGCGCTCCGCGGGAATCCGCGCGTCGCCAGCGTCCAATCAGCGCTCTGGTACCTGTGGAATCTCCTCAACACGGAGCTCTACCTGATCCCGTTTCTTCTCGTCGTCGTCGGGATCGCGTTCTGCTTCAGGAGGCACGAGTCCGCGAGGCGCAACCTCTGGCCGATCCTGATGGCGGCAGGGGTGTACCTCACCTTCTCGCTGCTGCGTCACAAGGACGCGAGGTACACGCTCCCGATGCTCCCGGCCCTCGCAGTGATCGCGACCAGCTGGCTCGAGTACCTCCCGGCGCGGGCACGAGCGCTCACGGCCGGCGCCTTCGTCGCATACAGCGCGGCCGCATTCCTGGCGATCAGCTTCGGAACGTCGCTGCTACCGAAGAGCACGACGATCGCCCTTCCTTCGGCCAGCTTCAGCCCGGGCTCGGTCAGCGTCTTCGCGCAGCACGGCTACATCAACGGGCCGCCGACGAGCGACGACTGGCACCAGGCCGACGCGTTCCTCGCGCTGACGGCGTTTCCCGCTTCGCAACGCCGGGTCATCTACGAGGGCCCGGACACGATGTGGTTCAACCGAATCGGAAACCACTACTACGCGCTTCGCTACGACGCCCAACTCGTCAAGCTAGGGCGCGCCCGGTTCCTGATCGTGCGGGGCCGCAAGCAACCGCCGGCTGGGTTCGCGCCGATCCGCCGGTGGCAGCTTCCCGATGGCGAGGCGCTCGTACTCTACGACCGGGGCCCTGTCGCTTAGACGACGGTCAGGCAGCTGGCTTGTGGCACAACGATTGCACATGTCCTTCATCGGCTACGCGGCGCGACGAGATGGCCCTCCGCCCGATCAGAAGCTCGCTCCCCGCTGGGCGCGGAATCGCGGGGCCGGATGTCTCCGGTGGAGCGTTGCCACTGATGTACGG
>CAWILJ010000013.1:0-332321 GCA_963836925.1 uncultured Actinomycetes bacterium | reverse complement strand
GTCGCGATCGCGTCGAGGAGGTGATGCACCTCGTGGACGAACGTGTGCTCCCAACCGAGCATGTGACCGGGCGGCCACCACCAGGACCAGAACGGATGCTCGGGCTCCGAGACGAGGAGCGTCCTGAAGCCCTTCGCCCCCTCGGAGACCTGCAGCTCGTTGAGGCGCTCGAGGTCGAACGCCACCGACCCCCCCGAACCGTTGATCTCCCAGCTCAACGAGTTCTTGCGTCCTGCTGCGAAACGGCTCGCCTCGATCGTCCCCACAGCGCCCGCCTCGAACTCGACCACGGCCTCGAACGCATCGTCCACCTCGCGCGCCGGCATGAAGGTCCGCGCCGACGCCGAGACGGACGCGATCTCGCCGGCGAGATAGCGCGCGAGGTCGACCACGTGCGCGCCCAGGTCGCCGAGCGCGCCGGAGCCGGCTTCGTCGCGGCGGAACCGCCATGCGTCCGCGGTGGTCGTCCCCCAGTCCTGCAGGTAGCGGCCCCGGAAGTGGTGGATCTCACCGAGCTCCCCGGCCTGGATCATCTGCCGGGCGAGCCGCACCGCCGGGACGAAGCGGTAATTGAACGCGGTCATGTGCTTCACGCCCGTGGCGTCGACGCGCCGCCACAGCTCGAAGCTCTCCTCGGCAGTGCGCCCGAGAGGCTTCTCGCAGAGCACGTGCTTCCCGGCTTCGGCCGCCGCGACGGTCGGCTCGGCGTGCAGGTTGTTCGGCCCCGAGTTGTCGAAGAGCTCCACCTCGGGGTCGGTGACGAGATCGTGCCAGTCCGTCACGGCGCGCTCGAAGCCGAAGCGTCGCGCGGCCTCGTGCACGGCCGCCTCGTCGCGGCCCGCGATCGAGACCAGCCGCGGCCGGAGCGGCGGCGGCCACGCCATGTACGGCAAGGTGCGGTACGCGTTCGCGTGCGCCTTGCCCATGAACGCGTAGCCGAGCATGCCGACGCCGATCTCGGCCGCGTCCGTCCCGCCTCCCGAGGTCAGCCGCACGCCGATCCCGCCGCTCGAGCTCACTCTCCGGCCTTCTGCATCGCGGCGTCGAACGCCACGGTGGACGGGGCGAAGTCGCTCCGGCGTACGAACGCGAGCGCGTCGGCGGCGCCCCAGTCGCGGTCCATGCCGCTGTCTTCCCACTCGATCGAGAGCGGCCCCGTGTAGCCGATCCGGTTGAGCGCGCGGATCAGCTCCTCGAAGTCGACGTCGCCGTGCCCCGGGGAGACGAAGTCCCAGCCGCGGGCCTCGTCCCCGAAGTTCAGGTGGGAGCCGAGGATCGAGCGGCGGCCGTCGAGGCGGCGCTTGGAGTCCTTGACGTGCACGTGATAGATCCGGTCGGCGAACTCGAGCGCGAACTGCGCAGTGTCCAGGAACTGGTGCGCGAAGTGGCTCGGGTCGAGGTTGATCCCGAACGCCGGCCGGTTGCCGATCGCATCCAGCGCCCTGCGTGTGGTGGGGAAGTCGTACGCGATCTCCGTCGGGTGCACCTCGAGCCCGAAGCGGACTCCTTCGGCGTCGAACACGTCCATGATCGGATCGAACCGCTCCGCGAACTCCGCGTAGCCCTCGCTCGACCTCGTCGAAGTCGTTCGGCGGGAACGAGTAGATCAGGTGCCAGATCGACGAGCCGGTGAACCCGTTCACCTGCGTCACGCCGAGCCTGCCGGCCGCGCGGGCGGTGTCGGCGAGTCGCGCAGCGGCGCGTCGGCGGACCCCTTCCGGGTCACCGTCGCCCCACACCTCGGGCGGGAGGATCGCGCGGTGGCGCTCATCGATGCGGTCGCACACCGCCTGCCCGACGAGATGAGCTCCGAGCGCCCAGACTCCGAGGTCGTGTCGGTCGAGCAGCGCGCGAATCCGACCGGCGTAGCCGTCGTCGGCGAGGGCCTTGTCGACCTCGAAGTGGTCGCCCCAGCATGCGAGCTCGAGCCCGTCGAACCCGATCGCGGCCGCCTTGGCCGCAAGCTCCTCGAGCGGAAGGTCGGCCCACTGGCCGGTGAAGAGAGTGACCGGGCGCGCCATCGCCGTCACCGGAGCGATGCCCACGGCTCGTCTCCCGAGACGTCGACGAGGGCGTACCCCTCGTCGCCGAGCGAGGGGCCGATGACCACCTGAAGACCGGCCGTCTCGCCACCGTCGTTGTAGGACGCGTGCACGACGCCCTCGTCGATGTAGATCGAGTCGCCCGGGCGCAGGGTCGCCGACTCCCGCTCCAGGAACTGGGTGATCGTGCCCTTCTTGACGATGATCATCTCCTCCTGGCCGTCGTGACGGTGGAACGCATGGCCCTCGCCGGGCTCGAGCGTGACGTCCATCACGACGAGCGACCTGGCGCCCGTGTTCGCCGGGCGGCAGCGCCACCCGATCGTCCCCCAGTCGAACCCTTCCTGATCGACGTCTGCCTGCATGACGAATCTGCTCATCACCCTCCTTTGCGATCTACGGGAATTGCCTTGAAGCGGCGCATGTTCTCCGTCATCGCGACCTCGGTCGGCAAGTCGCTCCATCGAGGAGGCGCCGAAGAAGCCGACGACGCCCTCGGTGCGCTCGATCACGTAGGCGGCGTCGTCCGGCTCGGCGATCGGGCCGCCGTGGCACAGCACCAGGATCTCCGGGTTGACGCTCTTCGCGGCGTCGTGCATCGCCTGGATCAGCGGGACGCACTCGGCGAGCGTCAACGCGGTCTCGGCGCCGATCGCACCCCCCGTCGTGAGCCCCATGTGCGGCACGAGCACGTCGGCGCCCGCACGCGCCATCCCCGCCGCCTGGTCGGGGTCGAAGACGTAGGGCGCGGTGAGGAAGCCGCAGTCGGGAGGCCATGCCGATCATGTCGACCTCGAGGCCGTAGCCCATCCCGGTCTCCTCGAGCCCGGCGCGGAAGGTTCCGTCGATCAGCCCGACGGTCGGGAAGTTCTGAACGCCGCTGAAGCCGATGCGGCGGAGCTCGTCGAGGAAGACCGGCATCAGCCGGAAGGGATCGGTGCCGCAGACGCCCGCCAGCACGGGCGTGTCCCTCACGACGGGGAGGACCTCGCGCGCCATGTCCACGACGATCTCGTTGGCGTCGCCGTAGGGCATGAGCCCGGCCAGCGAGCCCCTGCCGCCCATGCGGTAGCGGCCGCTGTTGTAGATGATGATCAGGTCGGCGCCGCCCGCCTCGGCGAGCTTGGCGGAGAGCCCCGTGCCGGCGCCGGCGCCGATGATCGGCTTCGCTGCGGCGACCTGTGCGCGCAGGCGTGCGAGCGCCTCGTCGCGGTTCACGCCGCCTCGCCGATCAGCTCGTGCAGCCGGTCCGCCATCGCGTGCGCGAACGCCGGATCGTTGATCTCCTCGTCGCGCTCGTGGACCTCGACGCCGGGGCGCGAGCGTCTCCCGCAGCCCCTCGCGCAGCGCCTCGTCCGCGTCCGGGTCATGGAACGGCTGACCGGCGACCGCGATCATGGACACGCCGCGCAGCGGCACGAAGAGCGCCGTTGGGCCCGTGGCGGCCGACAGCTTGCGCCCGACCTCGCGCCCGAGCTCACGGCACTCCTCGGGCGTCGTGCGCATGAGCGTGACGGTCGGGTTGTGGACGTACAGGTTGCGGGACTCGAACCGGGGCGGCACCGTCTCGCGCGGGCCGAAGTTGACCATGTCGAGCGCGCCGAGCGACACCACCTGCGGCAGCCCGGAGGAGCCGGCGGCCGTCAGCCTTTCGGGCCCGGCGGAGAGGACGCCGCCCACGAGCTCGTCGGCGAGCTCGGTCGTCGTCGCGTCCAGGACGCCCGCGAGGTAGCCGGCCTTCACGAGCGCCTCCATCGACCGCCCCCCGGTGCCGGTCGCATGGAAGACGAGCACCTCGTAGCCGAGCTCCTCGAGCCGCTCGCGCGCCGCGGTCACGCAGGGCGTCGTGACGCCGAACATCGTCGCGGCCACGAGCGGCTTCGTCTCGAGCGCCGGCACCGTCGCCTGCACCATCCCGGCCATCGCGCCGGCGGCGTTGGCCATGATCCGGGCCGAGATCCGGTTGACCCCGGAGACGTCGACGACCGAGTACATCATCGTGACGTCGACGGCTCCGACATAGGGGCGGGTGTCGCCCGAGGCGAGCGTCGAGACCATGAGCTTGGGCACCCCGACCGGGAGCGCGCGCATCGCACGCGTCGCGATCGAGGAGCCGCCCGAGCCGCCGAGGGCCAGCACGCCGTCGACCCGTCCCTCCCCGTGCAGCCGAAGCACCACGGCCTCGGCGCCGGCGCCCATCGCCTCGACCGCGGCCCCTCGATCGGCACGTCGCTCGAGCTCCGCCACATTCGCGCCGCCGGCCCGCGCGACCTCGTCACGAGCGATATCGGGGCGGATGCCGGTCGGCTCGTACACGCCCGCGTCGATCACGATCACCTCGATTCCGTGCGTGGAGAGCCGGTCGCGCAGGAAGGCATACTCGCGGCCCTTCGTGTCGAGCGTCCCGACGAGGGCCACCGCCACGAAGCTCAGGCCCTTCCCGCCAGCGGCTCGACACCCAGGTACCGGCGCTGCAGCTCGACGTCCGACGTGAGCTTGGCGGCTGTGGTCTCCGCTGCGAGCGACCCGGCGACCATCACGAGCAGGCGGTCCGCGATGGCGGTCGCGACGCCGAGGTTCTGCTCGATCAGGAGCAGCGCCAGTCCTTCCTCCGCGAGCTTCACGAACGTCTCGATCAGCTGCTCGACGATCGCCGGAGCGAGCCCTTCGGAGGGCTCGTCCATCACGAGCAGCGCGGGGTTCGTGAGGAGGGCGCGTCCGATCGCGAGCATCTGCTGCTCCCCGCCCGACAGCTCGGCGCCGCCGTTCCGCTTGCGCTCGGCCAGCCTCGGGAAGAGCTCGTAGACGCCGTCCACCGTCCAGCGGCGGCCCGAGCTCCGCCCGGCGACCATGCGCAGGTGCTCGTCGACCGACAGAGACGGGAACAGGCGCCTGCCCTGCGGGACGAAGCCGATGCCCAGCTTCGCGACGCGGTACGACGCGCGGCCGACGAGCTCGGCGCCCCCGAACCGGATCGAGCCCGTCACCCGCGCCGGCGGGATGCCGAGGATCGCGTTGCAGAGCGTCGTCTTGCCCATCCCGTTGCGGCCGATGATCGCGGTCGCTCCCGGCCCGAGCTCGAACGAGACGTCGTGAAGCGCCCGGGCGGGGCCGTAGAAGGCGTTCAGCTTCTCGACGGCGAGAATCGGCTCAGCCATCGGCCCCGTACCCGCGCCCGAGGTAGAGATCGTGGACGGTCTGGTTGGCGCGGATCTCCTCCGGAGTGCCCTCCACGATCACCGGCCCCTCGTGCATCATCGTCACCCGCTGCGCCACGCGGAGAGCGACGTCCATGTCGTGCTCGATCAGGATCAGGGTGATCTTCGGGTCGAGCGAGAGCAGCAGCTCGGTGAGCGCGGCGCGCTCGCCGCGCGACAAGCCCGAAGCGGGCTCGTCGAGCATCATCAGAATCGGGTCCGACGCTCGCGCCATCCCGATCTCGAGCTGTCGCTGCTCGCCGTGCGACAGCGAGCCGACGATGCTCTTCTCGCGGCCCGCGAGCCCGATGGCGCCGGCGAGCTCGACCGCGCGCTCGCGCATCGCAGCGTCCCGCCGGGTCACGATCGGACGGAGGTGGCCCGGGCCGACGCCGAGGACGGCGAGGTAGAGGTTGTCCTCGACCGTCAGGCCGAGAAAGGAGCGGGACTTCTGGTAGGTGCGCCCCATGCCCAGCTGCGCCCGCAGCCGCGGGGGCAGCGTCCCCACCTCCTGCCCGCGAAACTCGATCGTGCCCGAGCTCGGCGCGACGTCGCCGGAGATGACGTTGAACAGCGTCGTCTTTCCGGCGCCGTTGGGACCGAGGACGGCTCGCCGCTCGCCGGGCGCGACGTCGAGATCGACGTCGCGCACGGCGACGAGGCCGCCGTAGCGCCGGCCGACCCCCCGCAGGCGGAGGATCGGCGCGGCGCTCTCGGTGACAGCGGCGGTGCTCACGAGCTCCTCTAGGAGATGACCTTCGGGACGGTTTCCTTCCCGATCCAGGGCAGGGACCGCTTCGTGCAGGGCGGGTTGGTGCGGCCCGGCGGCGGCGTGCTGGTCGAGAACGTGCCGCCGAACGTCTGGGTGACGCCCGGCACCTCGCCGACGGTCTTGACCGCCAGCTTGCCGTCCTTGAGGTAGAGCTGCTGGTAGAAGACGTTCAGGATCGCCTGGCGGTTGGCGTCCAGGGAGACCGGGCCGTACGGCGACTTCAGCGCCACCTTCCCGATCGCCTTCTGGAGCGCCTTCTGGCCGCCGGAGATGTCCCCGCCCACTGCCTTCAGGCCCTCGAGAAGGCCCCAGGTGTTGATGTAGTAGCCGTAGGTGAACGTCGACGACGCCTGCGGAGCCGCAGCCCCGAAGGGCGGGATCGTGTGGAACGTCCTGCCCACCTGCCTGGCGTAGGCCTGCGCTGCCGGCGTGGCGAGATCGCCGGCCGTGCCGGCGCCGCCGAGATAGGCGCCGGCGACGCGGGTCCCGAGCTGCTGGAACTCACCCGGCGTGCCCCAGAACAGGTTGCCGATGAACTTCTTCCCGTCGATCGGGCCGTGAGCCTGCTCGTAGGCCTTCAGGAACGGGATCAGCCCCGCGCCGCCGACCGCGACGAAGGTGCCGTCGACGTTCGTCGGCATCTGCTGGGCGTAGGACGAGTAGTCGGTGGTGTTCAGCGGCGGGAACACCCGCTTCGTCACCTGACCTCCGACCGCGCAGAACTCGGCGATGAAGCCGGCCGCCGAGGTCCATGCGAACGAGTAGTCGTCCGCGACGACGGCCGCGGTCTTCCAGCCGAGCTTGTTGTAGCGCGAGGTCGCCGAGACCGGCGTTCCACTGCGCCCCGTCGCCGTTGAACCGGAAGAAGTTCGGAGCGCGGACCTTCAGCGTCGTGTCCTGCGCTCCCGCAGCCCCGTCGACGAACGTCTTCGTCGGATGCTGCTTCGCGTAGTTCGCGATCGCGATCGACTCGTCACCCGAGAGCGGGCCGATCATGATGTCGGCTTTCGAGCTGCTCCATGAGACGCTTCGTCTCCGAGATCGCCTTGTCGGCGGTGTCGTTCCCGCAGCCGACCCCGACGAGCTCGAGCGGGTGACCGTTGATCGGAGGCCCCGACCCAGCCGTCACGCGGCTTGTTCGGGTTCTTCGGGTGACCTCCGGCGAACTGCGACATCGCCGTGACGACACCGGCGAGATCCTGGTTGTCGAACGAGCCGAAGGCTCCCTGGCAGTCCGACATGACGGCGATCCGGATCGGCGTGCCCGCCGACGGCCGCCCGAATGCCGCAGTAGCGGCGAGTGCGAAGACGGCGGTTGCCGCGACGGCAATGCCGGCCGGCTTCCTCCACCTCCGCGTGACGCTTCTTGTCATTCCTTCCCTCCTCGATGAAATGGCTTCCATTTCCACTGCGCGCTTGGGGACGACGAACGTGCTCTCTCGCTCTTTCTCGGGGCCTCCTTTCAGACGTTCGATTCAGCCCGCTCGGTGGCGATCGCCGTTCGATCCGACGATTCGCGCCGCTGCCCCGGGACGAGCGAGAGCGCGCGCTCCCAGAGGCCCATGAGCCCTCCGGGCGAGACGAGCACGATGACGAGGAAGATCGCGCCGATCAGCGTGGCGAAGCGTGGGCCGATGAAACCGATCTGCTGCGCGTAGTTGTTGAGGACGACGAAGACGATGGCTCCGACCCATGCCCCTTCGAGGCGGTACAGGCCGCCGATCACCGCGATGACCAGCACGTTGATCATCGCGGCGAGGTTGATCGAGGCCGGATCGATATGGCCGTTCCACCAAACGAAGAGCACGCCCCCGATCGCGGCGACGAAGCCTGCGAAGGCGAAGGCGACGGTCCGGTGGAGGACGACGCTGTAGCCGAGGGAGGCCATCCGCACCGGGTCGTCGCGGACGCCCTGAAGCCCGAGACCGAACGGCGAGCGCGTGACGTACCGGAGCACGGCATAGACGACGAGCGCGCAGCCGAGCGCGACGTAGTACAGGTGGTTCGGGTGAGAGACGGCGCTCCCGACCAGGTGCGGGGTCGGGATGCCGCTGATGCCGCCGAAGCCCGACACGTCGGTGACCTGCCCGAAGAAGAGGTTCGCGATCACGCCGTAGGTGAGCGTGATCATCAGGAAGTAGATGCCGAAGCTCCGGCTGGCGAGCGCACCGAACACGAGCGCGATCGCAACGGCGATCGCGAGGCCGAGGAAGACCCCCCACCAGGGGTTCCAGCCGAGGTTGAGCCCCTTCGTGTTCCCGTTGGTCGTCGCGTTGCCGACGACGAACCCGGCGATGCCGAACAGCGCCACCTGAGCCAGCGAGAGCATGCCGCCGTAGGCCTGGAGGAAGATCATGCTCGCGGCGACGATGCCGAGGAGGAGCATCTGCGTCATGAGCGTCCCCACCCAGTAGCTGTCGAGCACGAGCGGGGCGATCAGGGCGAAGACGACGGCTCCGAGGCCGACGGCGCGCTCGATCATGGCAGGAGTCGTCTGCCCCTTCACGGCCTGCTTCCCTTGCGGCAGCACGCCCGGCTCATGCAGGGCGCCCGAAGAGGCCGAGCGGGCGGACGGCGAGCACGATCGCCACGAGCGCGAACGTGAAGATGATCGAGTAGTAGGTGTAGCTCGAGGGGAGGTACGCGGACGCGAAGTTGGTCGTGATGCCGAGCAGCAGCGAGCCGATCGCGGCTCCGGTGATCGACCCCATCCCGCCGATGATCACGACGACCAGCGAGTAGAGCAGCCAGTTCGAGTCGACCCCGGGCGCGAGGCTCGCGAACGAGCCGCCGATCACCCCTCCGAGCCCGGCGAGCGCCGAGCCGATGAAGAACGCGGCGCCGAAGGTGAGCTGCAGGTTGATGCCGAGCGCCGCCACCATCGCGCGGTCGTCGACGCCGGCCCGGATGATCATCCCGGCCCGCGTGTGCTTGAGCCAGACCCAGAGGAGCACGCCGATCGCGACGGCGATGCCGAGGATGAAGAGGCGCGTGGTCGTGTACTGGATGCCCTCGACGCGGAGGTTCGTGAACGTGTCGACGTTGCGCGGCCAGGCGATGTCCTCGGCGACGCCGCCGAAGTGGGCGAGCATCTGGTCGGCGAGGATGATCGCGATCGCGATCGTGATCAGCGCCTGCCGGAGTTCCTGCCCCTGATTCCAGCGCAGGAAGATCTGCTGCATCGCCAGCCCGAGGACACCGATCAGCAGCGTGGCGACGATCGTGGGGATGATCCAGTGAGTCAGGTTGATCTGGCTGCTCGTGAGGCCGAAGGCGCCGCCCTGCCCGACCATCTCCCGCTGGATCTTGAGCGCGATGTAGCCGCCGAGCAGGAAGAAGGCTCCGTGCGCCATGTTGACCACGCGCATGAGCCCGAAGATGAGGGTGAAGCCGCTCGCGACGACGAAGTAGAGCCCGGCATCGGTCACCCCGTTCACGAGCGTGATCAGGAAGTCCTTCGGGTCGTGGACGGCCGAGCCGAACGAGGTCGCGTACTTGCCCGTGGTCGGGGCCAGGAAGAGCACCCAGATGAACGGGAACAGGAGGACCAGCCCGAGGAGCCCGACCCCGATGCGCTTGGCGAGGCGCGCCTGCGCCACGAGGGCGCGCTCGTGCCGGACCGACGGATGCCGGATCGCGCTCAACGTCTCGCCTCGGTCGTGTCCTTCGGACGCTGCGGCCTCCGCCGAGCGGGCTTCACCCGGGCCGAGGTACAGCCGGGCCCGGAGCGCCTCCTCCGACTGCGGGATCTGGTCGGCCAGCTGCGTCAGCTCCGGGTACTTCGAGCGGTCCAACGCCTCGACGTCCGGCCAGTTGAGCTCGATCAGGTTGCCGCCGGGATCGCGGAAGTACAGCTGCACCTGCCCCGAGGGAAGCTCGACGAGGCTCGAGCCGAACGTCACGTCCGCGCGCGCGCGGATCGCATCGTAGGCACCCTCGAAGTCGTCGATCGTCAGGCCGAGGTGCTGACTCCGGGGCGCCGCCTCCCGATCGAGAATCAGATGGAGCTGCACGTCGCCCACCCGCAGCCAGCACACGGGCTGCCCGAAGTCGGGCGACGGGATGCGCTCCATCCCGAAGACCTCCTCGTAGAAGCGGGCCGACTCTTCCATGTCCCTGGCCGAGATGCTGACGTGGTTGATCCCGGTGGCGCCCACGGAGAGGGAGTCTGTCCCACCGCGGCCCATAGTTCAAGTGGGTAGGAGCGGTTGGGGCGATAGGCTCCGCCTATGAACCTTCGACAGCTCGAGTGCTTCGTCGCGGTCGCGGAGGAGCGCTCGTTCACCCGCGCCGCCGAGCGGGTCGGGATTGCCCAGCCGTCGCTGTCACAGCACATCCGGGCGCTCGAGGAGGAGCTGAACGGCACGGTGGTGACGCGTCTCCCGCACGGAGCGGCGTTGACCCCGGCCGGGCGCGTGCTGCTGCCCGAGGCCCGCTCGGCCCTGCGGGCGGTCGAGCGCGGCCGCCGCGCCTCCCGTGCGGCGCTCGCACTCGAGGCCGGCGAGCTCGAGATCGCGACGGTCCTCTCGATGGCGGTCGGGCTTCTGCCGAGGTACATCCGGACGTGGCACGAGCAGCACCCGAACGTCGCGATCCGGCTGCAGGAGTTCAGGCACCGGACCTTGCTCGAGGATGCGGTCGAGCAGGGGATCGCGGACCTCGCGATCGGGCCCCATCCCGTCCGCGACTGGATGGGGCCGCTCGAGATCGTGACGTGGGAGGAGCTCGTGCTCGTCGTCGCGACCGACGACGAGCTGGCCGGCCGCTCCTCGGTACGCCTCGAGGAGCTCGCCGAGCGCGACTGGGTGCTCTACCACCCCGACCACGGCCTTGCTGGGGTCGTCGACCTCGTCTGCCGCCGGGCGGGCTTCGTTCCCCACGGGACGGTGCGGACGGCCCAGGCGGAGGGAGCGGTCCGGCTCGCCGCGGCCGGCCTCGGCCCTGCGCTCGTGCCGGACAACATCGTGCAGCCGGGAGCGGAGGGGACGGTCCTCCACTTCGAGCCACGACTCATCCGCGACGTCGCCGTCTACTCGCGCACCGACTGGACGCCGAGCGCGACGGCCTTCGTCGAGGTGCTCCGGAGCAACGATCGGCCCCGGCCCGAAGACGCCTCCGTCCTCCGCCTCTGAGCCGCGGGCACAATGCCGGTCGTGCGTTCCGCGATCCCCGTCCTGACCGGCGTGCTGCTTGCCGCCCTCGCCGGCTGCGGGGGCTCCTCGCAGCAGGCTCCGCCGCCCTTCGCCACCGTTCCACGGCCTCACGCACAGCGATCGAGCACGCGGGCGCGACGACGATCGCGCAGGGAACGGCCCGCTTCACGCTGGCGGTCAGCGGAGAGATCGGGGGCGTCGGCATGCGGGCAGACGAGCGGGGCGCCATCGCCTTCGTGCGGCCGCGGGCACACCTCTACAAGCTGCTCCTCTCCGGCGGCATTCCCGAGGAGGTCATCGTCGACGGCCCGTACGTCTACTCGAACGGCGACGTCCAGGCGGCGATGAACGACACGACCGTGAAGCCGTGGACGAAGCTGGACACGAGGCGGCTCAGCGCGGGGGAGCGGCGGTCGAACGGCGACGAGCTCGCGCACGTCCGGGCACCGGCTTATCTCATCGAAGGTGTCGCCCATTTGCGGCGCGTCGGGGTCGGTTCGGGCGGTCTCGTTCACGTCCAGGGCATGGTCGACCCGTCGCGGCTCGCGGCGCGCGTGCCGCCGTCGATCCGCGCGAGCATCCTCGCCACCGTCGACCGCGACTATGCGCCGAGCCCCTTTCCCGCCGATTTCTGGATCGATCCGAAGGGGCGCCTGCGGCGAGTGCACGTCAGCTACCGCACGGGTTCGAGCGGCCGCATCGTCGTGACTGCGACCTACTCGGACTT
The DNA here is from genome assembly GCA_963836925.1 of uncultured Actinomycetes bacterium. Classification (GTDB taxonomy): domain Bacteria; phylum Actinomycetota; class Thermoleophilia; order Gaiellales; family Gaiellaceae; genus PALSA-600. Next base: position 320,430 of record CAWILJ010000013.1, on the reverse strand, counting down.
CGGCGCCGCCGTCGCGCTCGGAGTGCCGCCCGCGTCGCACACGCAGGACATCACGCCGTAGAAGCTCGGTCAGGGCTTCTCGGCCCGCTCCCACGCGAGCCCCGCCGCGAGCACGCGCTCATCGGACGGCGCTGCGAGCTGGAGCTCGCCGATCGCGAGCGCCGCCCAGCCCAGGACGTTGAAAGGCCGTAGGAACCCCGACAGCTCGAGGCGCACCGCCAGCTCGTCACAGTCCTCCGGTGGCAGCGGCCCTGCCACGGCGGGCGAGACGTAGAGGTCGACCGGGGGCCGGAATCCGCGCCACCGGAGGACCGCCTCCCGGGCGCGCGCGGCCTGGTCGGGCGTGACCGACTGCGCTGCTTCGAGCTTCGCGCGCACGTTCGCGCCGTACTCGCCCGCGCGCGCCGGGAACGTCGACCGGTGAGACTCGGCCGCCTCCCAGTTGAAGAGCGGCCAGGTGTCACCGGGCGGCTCGGGAATCTCGGCGTCGACCACCCGCGCGCCGAGCGCCTCCAACCGCTCGACGTACTGTTCGGCGGCGCGGCTCGCAGGCAGCGGCGGCCCTCCGACGGACGGCGGCCGCGTGAGCAGGCCCACCGTCAGCCCCGCGAGCTCCGGATCGGGAACGGGTGCCCCGGCGAGCACCGACCACATCAGCGCCACCTCCGCGACCGTGCGCGCCATCGGCCCCACCGTGTCGAAGGTCGGCACGAGCGGGAACACACCGTCGAGCGGGATGCGCCCCCAGCTCGGCTTGAGCCCGACGATGCCGCAGCAGGCCGCCGGAAGGCGAACGGAGCAACCCGTGTCGGTGCCGAGCCCGATGTCGCAGACTCCCGCGGCGATGGCAGCGGCATTGCCGCCCGACGAGCCGCCGGCCGTGCGGCCAGGCCGCGCCGGGTTGCGGACGGTGCCGTACCAGGGGTTCTGGCTCGTCACACCCCAGGCGAACTCGTGCAGGTTCGCCTTCCCGACGAGCTGCGCCCCCGCCGCCAGCAGCCGCCGAGCGGCCGTGGCCGTCCGGGCCGGGACGTGGTCGGTGTAGATCGACGAGCCGTAGGTCGTCCGGATCCCGGCGGTGTCGATCAGGTCCTTGACGACGAGCCGTCTTCCCGCCAGCGGCCCTTCCCGCAGCGGCCCCGGCTCGACCCGAGTGATCAGCGCGTTGTAGGGATCTTCAGCCACCGGCACGGAGCGCGCTCAACGTCGTCCGCGGAGTGATCGCCTCCGGATCGAGCCGCAGCGCCAGCACCGCCGCTGTGCCCGCCTCGAGCGCGCGCTCGAGTGCCGCGGGGAACTCCTCCGTGCGCTCGACGTTCTCTCCGAAGGCACCGAACGAGCGGGCGAAGGCCGCGAAATCGGGGTTGACGAGGTCGGTGCCGACGACGCGTCCCGGGAACATGCGCTCCTGGTGCATGCGGATGGTCCCGAACATCCGGTTGTCCACGACCACGACGAGCACGGGCAGGTCGTACTGGCGCGCGGTGGCGAGCTCCTGTCCGCTCATGAGGAAGTCGCCGTCACCGGCGAAGCAGACCACGGTGCGGCCGGGCTCGAGGCTCTTCGCGGCCAGGGCGGCGGGGACGCCGTAGCCCATCGCCCCGCTCGTGGGCGCGAGCTGGGTGCCGTACGCATGCCAGCGCCAGAAGCGGTGCACCCAGACAGAGAAGTTCCCGGCGCCGTTGGTCACCGTCGCATCCGGAAGACGCCGCCGGAGATGCGCGATGCACTCGCCGAGATCGAGTGCTCCCGGCAGCGGCCCGTGCACCTGCCAGGCCTCGTAATCGGCGCGCGCCGCCTCCGTCCACCCGCGCCAGCGCGGCTCGATGCGGAGGTCGCGCACAGCAGCGGCGAACTCCTCCGGCCCGGCGAGGATCGGCAGCGCCGCCCGGTAGACGCGCCCGAGCTCCTCAGGGCCCGGGTGGACGTGCACCAGGGTCTGGCGCGGCGCCGGCGGCTCGAGCAGCGTGTAGCCGGAGGTCGTGATCTCGCCGAGCCGCGGCCCGACGGCGAGGATGACGTCGGCCTCCTTCACGCGCGCCGCGAGGGCCGGGTTGACACCGATGCCGATGTCGCCGACATAGCTCGCGGAGTCGTTGTCGAGCGTGTCCTGACGCCGGAATGCCGCCGCGGCGGGAAGCGAGTTCGCCTCGAGGAAACGCGTGATGTCGCTGGTCGCCTTCGCCGTCCAGCCGGCGCCGCCGAGGATCGCGAGCGGACGTTCTGCCCCGGCGACCAGGTCGTGGACGGCCGCGATGTCATCCGCTCCGGCGTGGGGCCGCACCGCTCGGTACGCCGGTGCGTCGGCGGCGTCGCTCTCCCGGGCGAGCATGTCCTCGGGCAGTGCGAGCACCACCGGCCCCGGGCGCCCCGAGCATGCGGTCGCGTAGGCGCGCGCGACGTACTCGGGGATGCGGTCGGTGCGGTCGATCTGCGCCACCCACTTCGACATCGGACCGAACATCCGCCGGCAGTCGATCTCCTGGAAGGCCTCGCGCTCCTCCTGGTCCGAGGCGACCTGGCCCACCAGCAGGAGGAGCGGGGTCGAGTCCTGGAACGCGGTGTGGACGCCGACGGACGCGTGCGTCGCGCCGGGGCCGCGCGTGACGATGCAGACGCCGGGTCGGCCGGTGAGCTTGCCGTAGGCCTCGGCCATGTTCGCGGCGGCGGACTCGTGCCGGCAGGAGATCAGCCGGATCGGTGCGTCGTGGAGCCCGTCGAGGACGGCGAGGAAGCTCTCGCCCGGGACGCAGAAGGCGAGCTCGGTGCCGTGAACGACGAGCTGGTCGACGAGCAGCTTGCCGCCCCGACGGGTCGAGGCGCTCGTCACAGCTGCTGCTCGAGATAGACGTGCGCGCGCTGGAGCTTCGGCTTCTCCTCGTCGGCCGGGTCGACGTAGCTGATCGTGCGCTTCCCTGCCCATTCGCGCGGGAGCAGGAGCACGCGGACGAACGCCGTCTCCTCTGTCTCGGACGCCGCCGCGAACACCGGGTCGGGCCCCGTTTCGTACCACGACTCCCAGGGCCCATACTGGTGAGACACGCCCTGGGTGTCGATCCGGATCCGGCCCTTGATCAGCACCCGCAGACCCGGCCCGGGGTGGGTGTGGAGGTAGGCGATGCCGCCCGGCGGGAAGTCGACACGGTCGCAGCGCAGCAGCCAGTCGCCCGCGTGGGGCCGCTCGAGCAGCTCCCAGACGAGCGCGCGGCCCTCGACACGGCATGAGCCGTACCGGGCCTCGTCGCGCTCGACGTCATAGACGATGTGGTCGCCGGGGCCCGTCTCGACGCCCCGGGTGTGGTCGGTGACCGTCAGCAGCTCGCGACTCAATGGAAGTACTGGCCGCCGTCGATGACCAACGTCTGGCCGGTGATGAACTCCGCCCCCGGACCGCACAGGAACACGACCGCCCCGACCACGTCCGCCGGGACCTGGTCGCGCTGCAGCGTGCGCGCGGCCACGGAGACGTCGCGCAGCTTCTCGATCACCTCGGGGTGGGCCTCGACGCCCGCCGAGATCGTGAAGCCGGGCGCGACGCAGTTGACGAGTACGTTGTCCTTGCCGACCTCCCTGGCGAGCGCACGCGTGAGCGCGACGATCGCCCCTTTGGAGGTGACGTAGTGGAGGAGCAACGGCACGCCGCGGAACGGCGTCCCGGACGAGATGTTGACGATCCGGCCGCCCCCCGCCTCGCGCATCAGCGGCACGACCGCCCGGCAGGTGAGGAACATGGATGCGACGTTGACGTCCATCACCCGGCGCCACTCCTCGAGCGGGATCTGCTCGAACGGCCGCATCTCGAGCGACGCGTACAGGCCCGCGTTGTTGACGAGGATGTCGATCCGCCCGCAAGCCGCGACCCCTTCCGCCACCATGCGCGCCACGTCGTCCTCGGCGGCGACATCGGCCGTGATCCCGACTCCGTCCCGGAGCGAGCCCGCGGCCTCCTCGGCACCGTGCAGGTCGACGACGACGATGCGCGCTCCCTCGGCGGCGAGCCCCTCGGCGATCGCGCGGCCGATTCCCAGTGCCGCACCCGTGACGACCGCGACCTTGCCGTCGAGGCGGCCCATCAGCGGATCGGCGAGAACGAGGTAGGGACGAGGATGCGGTTGTGCTGGGTGTGCAGGAGCGGCTGGAGGCGTCCGAGGAAATCGCGCCACTCGGGGTCCGCCTGCAGCGCCGCGCGCCGCTGCTCCCGCTCGGCGTAGCTGTCGTAGCCCCAGAGGCTCGTGTAGGTCGAAAGCGCCCCGATGTCCGTCGTGAAGGCTCCGAGCAGGCGGCCGAGGTGCCTGCGCTGGAGGGGGATGCCCTCCCGCTCGTACATCCCGACCACCTCGTTCAGCTTCCCGGTGAAGACGTGGTAGTCGCGCTGCTCGACGATCACTCCACCCCGCCCATGCAGAGGTACTTGATCTCGAGCCACTCGTCGATCCCGTACTTCGACCCCTCGCGACCGATACCCGACTCCTTGACGCCGCCGAAGGGCGCGACCTCCGTGGAGATGAAGCCCGTGTTGATGCCGAGGATGCCGTACTCGAGCGCCTCGGAGACACGCCAGATGCGCCCGACGTCGCGGCTGTAGAAGTACGCGGCAAGGCCGTACGGGGTGTCGTTCGCCATCGCGATCGCCTCGTCCTCACCGGAGAAGCGCGCCAGCGCCGCGACCGGGCCGAAGGTCTCCTCGTTCACCATGACCGCCTCGCGCGGGACGCCGGAGATGACGGTGGGGGCGTAGAAGAGCCCGCCGAGACTCTCCCCGCCGGTCACGAGCTCGCCGCCGCGTTCGAGCGCGTCCGTGACGTGACGCTGCACCTTCTCGATCGCCGCCTGCTCGATCAGCGGGCCCACTTTCGTCTCGGGATCGAGGCCGCCGCCCACGACCAGGGTGGAGGCGGCGGCAGCGAATCGCTCCAGGAACGCGTCGTAGATCGTGTCCTGGACGTAGATCCGGTTCGCAGAGATGCAGGTCTGCCCGGAGTTGCGGTACTTGCAGAGGAGCGCGCCGGCGACGGCGGCGTCGAGGTCGGCGTCGTCGAACACGATGAACGGAGCGTTGCCACCGAGCTCGAGCGACACCTTCTTCACGCCGGCGGCGCACTGCGCCATCAGGAGCTTCCCGACCTCGGTCGAGCCGGTGAAGCCGAGCTTCCGGACGAGCGGGCTCCCGGTGAGCACGCGCCCGATCACCGGTGCGTCCGCCGTGGAGCCGGTGACGATCCCGAGCACGCCTTCGGGGAGGCCGGCCTCGAGCCCGAGACGGGCGACGGCAAGCGCCGAGAGCGGAGTCTGCTCAGCCGGCTTCAGCACCATCGTGCATCCGGCCGCAAGGGCCGGAGCTGCCTTTCGCGTCACCATCGCCGCCGGGAAGTTCCACGGCGTGATGCCGGCCGTCACGCCGACAGGCTCCTTCGTGACCACGACGCGGCGATCGTGCATGTAGGTGGGAATAGTGTCGCCGTAGACGCGCTTTCCCTCCTCGCCGAACCACTCGAGGAACGAGGCTGCGTACGCGATCTCCGCGCGCGACTCCGCAACGGGCTTGCCCTGCTCGAGCGTGAGCAGACGCGAGAGCGCCTCCTGGTTGTCCATCATCGCCTGCGCCCAGTCACGGAGGATCCGTCCGCGCTCGCGGGCGAGCAGCCGCCGCCAGCCTGGAAACGCCTCGGCGGCCGCCTCGAGCGCGCGCCGGGTCTCCGTCTCGCCCATCCGCGGCACCTCGGCGAGGTGCTCGCCCGTCGAAGGATCCTCGACCGGAAACGTCTCGCCGCTGTCGGACCGGAGCTCGAGCAGCGGCAGGTCCAGGTCGCGCTCACGCCGTGAACTCTAGGCCCAGCTCACGCTTCCAGGGCAGACGCGATCTCGGCGCATGTCCCCACCTGGGCGACGTTCTGCATCGCATACGACAGCGCCGCGTGCTGCCACTCGTCGTCCACCGTCGAGGTGCCGTCCGAAGCGACTACCGCCCTGTAGCCGGCGTCGGCGGCGTGGCGCGCCGTGTGCTCGATCGACATGTTCGTCCAGGCGCCGGTGATGATCAGCGTGTCGACGCCGAGGCCGCGAAGAAGCGTGTCGAGCTTCGTCCCGTGGAATGCGTTCATGCGCATCTTCTCGACGATGTGGTCTCCCTCCTGCGGCTCGAGCCCGGCCGCGGGTGCAGCGCCCCACGTGCCGCGGACGAGGGCGTTCGCGTCTTTCACGCCGTTGAAGAGCGGCGCGTTGAGCTCGAGACCGGTGGCGCCCGCCTCGACGATGTACCAGACGTGGATCACCGGGACGCCGGCGCTCCGGCAGTCTGCGGCGAGCGATTTCACGTTCTGGACGACGTTCTGGCTGGTCGCGTGCGCAGGGGCGCCCGAATCGGCGAACGCGCCGCCCTCGATGATGACGTCGTTCTGCAGGTCCTGGATGATCAGGGCCGCCCGCTCGCGGGTCTATCGCGTCCACCTCGTCTCCCTCGTGTCGTCAGTGCATGTAGCCGAGCCGGTTGCCGCGGACCTTCATCCGGAGGCGGTAGACCGAGGTCGACGCCGGGATGTAGAGCGTCCGCCAGTCCTCGTCGCCCCAGTTGAGGTTGCCGACGTTCTCCGGCACGCCGATCACGCCCAGGTGCTCGCCTTCGGCCGAGATGATCCAGACGCCCTTCGGACCGGTCACGTAGATATTGCCGCGCTCGTCGAGCTTCATCCCGTCGACGAGCTCGCCGGTCTCCATGTCCCCCGTCCCGATCCCCTCTGCGACCACGCGTCCGTTCGCGAGCGAGTAGCCCGGGCCGACCTCGAACGCCCGGATGTGCGCGCGGTCGGTGTCGTTGACGTAGAGCAGGGACTCGTCGGGGGAGAGGCAGAGCCCGTTCGGCTGGGAGAAGTCGTCGACGAGCAGTTGCAGCCCGCCACCTTCCGGTGGGATCCGGTAGACGCCCTGGAACGAGAGGTCCTGCTCGCGCTCGACTCCGAAGCCCGGCATGCGGCCGTACGTCGGGTCGGTGAAGAGGATCGAGCCGTCCCTTGCCACGATGACGTCGTTCGGGCTGTTCAGCTCGCTGCCGTCGTAGTGGGTGGCCAGGGTCTCCCGCGCCCCGTCGGGCCGTTCCCGCACGACGGAGCTCGTGACGTGCTCGCACACGATCAGGTTGCCGTCGTTGTCGAGGGTCATCCCGTTGCACTTGTTGCTCGGGTCACGCAGCAACGCGACCCCTTCCTCGGGGTGCCAGCGGCGGCGTTTGTCGGCAGGCATGTCGCTGAAGTGGAGCGATCCGTCCCGCATCCAGATCGGCCCCTCGGTGAAGGTGAAGCCGGTTGCGACCTGCTCGACGTCGGCCGACGCGTCGACCAGTTCGTGAACCTTGTCGGAGTGCACGGTTACTGGCATCGAAGTCTCCCCTCGCTCGCCGTCGGAATCGAGAGCGCGCGCGACTCTAACAATGAAAGCGGGCGACTGTAACACGCTCCGGCGGTCTGCTTCGGTCAGGCGACGTGACGGCGGTCGATCCCGCCGAGGATGCGCCCGAGAGCCTCGAGGCTCGCCACGTCGTGGCCCGTGACGAGCCGGTCGACCCACGGCAGCGCCGCCTGCATCCCGCCGCCGAGCGGCTCGTACGCCTCGTGCCCCTTCAACGGGTTGACCCACACCAGGGCGAACGCCTGCCGCGCGAGCTCGCATCATCTCGACCCCGAGCAGCTCCGGGTCGCCTCGCTCGAAGCCGTCGGAGAGGACCACGAGCACCGCGCCCCGGGTGAGCGCCCGGCGGCCCCACTCGTCGTTGTAGGCCTTCAACGAGGCACCGATCCGCGTGCCCCCCGACCAGTCGACCACCCGTGACGCGGCGGCGGCGAGCGCGGCGTCGGGGTCACGCGTCGCGAGCTCTCGCGTGATCCGGGTGAGCCGTGTGCCGAACGCGAACGTCTCGACGCCGCGGCCGGATCCCCGGGCGGCGTGGAGGTAGAGGAGAAGCGCGCGCGAGTAGGCCTCCATGGAGCCGGAGACGTCGAGGAGGAGGACGAGCTTGCGCGGCTTCTCGGCACGGCTTCGGAACGCCCGGAGCACCGGGTCGCCGCCGGTCGAGAGTGACCGGCGGACGAGCCGCCGCACGTCCAGGTGCGTCCCGTGGGGGTCGGGACGCAGCCGCCGCGTTCGCCGGTGCGGACGCTGCGCGGCGATGCCGCGGATCAGCCGGCGGGCGCGGGCGAACTCCTCCGGGCTCATGGCCGCGAAATCGCGCGTGCGTAGACGCTCGACCTCACTCGCGCCGCTCGGCTTGACGACGCCGCCCTCGAGCTCGACCCCGCCGGCCGGCGGGGCGCCGGGACGCCGCTGCCGCGGCCCGGCCGGCGGCTCTGCCGCGCGGCGGGGCTCGAGTGCGGCGCGCAGGAACCAGGCGTCCCAGGCGCGGTCGAACGCCTCGAGGTCCTCGGCGCGCGCGACGAGCGTCTGCCTGAGCGTCCAGTAGACGTCGTCGCGGCGGGTCAGATCGATGGCGTCGAGACCCCGTAGCGCGTCGGCGACGCGTCCCGGCCCGACCTCCAGGCCGGCCTCCCGCAGGACCCGCCCGAAGACGACGAGGTGACGGACGAGCGCGTCGCTCACTGCCCACGCGCGGTCGCGACGAGCCCTGCCAGCTCCTCGTCGCGCAGGGCGAGCAGGTCCTCGTGGTACTTGAGCACCGAGCCGAGGGTCGCCTGCACGTTCTCGACGTCGAGCTCCTGCTGCCCGAGGGCGGTCAGCGCCTCCACCCAGTCGATCGTCTCCGCAATTCCCGGCGGCTTCTGGAGGTCGAGCGCACGGAGCTGCGTCGCGAAGCGCGCCGCCTCCTCCGCGAGCCGCTCGGAGACGCCCGGCACCCGGAGCCGGACGATCTCGATCTCGCGGCCGACCGACGGGTGGCCGATCCAGTGGTAGAGGCAGCGGCGCTTGAGCGCGTCGTGCAGCTCGCGGGTGCGATTCGAGGTGAGGATCACCGATCGGCCGGCGTTTCGCCTGGATCGTCCCCAGCTCGGGGATCGAGACCTGGAAGTCCGAGAGCACCTCGAGCAGGAACGCCTCGAACTCCTCGTCGGCCCGATCGACCTCGTCGATCAGCAGCACGACCGGGTCGTCGGACTCGATCGCCTCGAGGATCGGTCGCCGGATGAGGAACTCGCGGCCGAAGAGCTCGGCCTCGTCGACGGTGCCGGCCTGGGCGGCCCGGATGTGCAGCAGCTGACGGGCGTAGTTCCACTCGTAGACCGCATTCGTGACGTCGAGCCCCTCGTAGCACTGGAGCCGGATCAGCGACGCGCCTTGCGAGGCGGCGATCGCCTTCGCAGCCTCGGTCTTCCCTACTCCCGCCTCCCCCTCGAGCAGCAGCGGCTTTCCGAGCGTGACGGCGAGGAAGAGCGCGGTCGCGAGGCCGCGGTCGGTGAGGTACGACACCTCCGCGAGCGCGACCTCGAGCTCGTCGATCGACGAGAACGCCATGAGCCCAGCGTAATCGAGCGCTTCCGTCGCTGCCTGCACCTCGGTATGCGGTGGGTGCTTAGACTCACGGCCATGACTGCCGACGTGCTCGTACCGACCTCCGCCGACGAGGCGGCTTCGCTGTTCGGAGACGGCCAGGGAGTGACCGTCTTCGGAGGCGGCACCATCCTCCTTCCCGAGATCACCGCCGGCCGGCTCACGCCGACGCGGGCGCTGATGCTCCACCGCAGCGGCCTCGACGGGATCGCCGTCGAGGGCGACCGCGTCACGATCGGAGCCGCGACGCCGGTGTCGGCCCTGATCGCTCTTCCCGATGGACCGCTTGCCGACTTCGCCGTCCAGCTCGCCGACGTCGAGATCCGGGCGGCGGCCACGATCGGCGGCAACCTCTGCGCCCCCGCCGGCCGCGAGTCGCAGCGCGGCGACCTCGGCGCTCCCCTGATCGCGCTCGAGGCACGCGTCCGCTCCACCGGCCACGGAGGCGTGCGGATCGAGCCCGTCGAGGACTTCCTCGCGGCGCCGGATCGGGATGCCCGGCTCGTCCTCGACATCGAGTACGCCCGCATCCCGCGGCGATCCGGGTCCAGCGCGATGCGCAGGCGCCACGCGCACTCGTACCTCGTCGCCGCCGTCGCGGCCACCGCCCGGGAGGACGGCAGCGACCTTCGCGTCGCGGTTGCGGGAACGGGTGCGACCGCAGTCCGCTGTCGTGCCGTCGAGGCGTCGCGTGACCCGCAGTCGGTGCTCGAGGACGTCGAGCCCGTCGACGACGCCGTCGCCTCCGGCGAGTACCGCCGCTCGGTCCTTCCCATCCTCGTCCGTCGAGCGCTCGAACGACTGGAGCTGTCATGAACCTCACCGTCAACGGGGTCGAGTACGACATCTCGAGCCCGCCGCTGACGTCGCTTCTGCGGGTCCTCCGCGACGAGCTCGACATCACGAGCCCCAAGGCCGGTTGCGAGCAGGGCGGGTGCGGCAGCTGCACCGTGCTCGTGGACGGCGAGCCTCGCCGCTCGTGCCTGACCGCGACCGCCGCCGTCGACGGCGCCGAGATCACCACGGTCGAGGGTCTCGGCGAGCCCGAGAGCCTGTCGCCGGTGCAGCAGGCGTTCCACGACCACTATGCGGCCCAGTGCGGCTTCTGCACCCCCGGCTTCGTTCTGGCCGCGCACGCGCTGATCGAGCGCTCCGGCGCCGTCGGCCCCGACGAGGTGAAGTCGGCTCTCGGCGGCCACTACTGCCGCTGCACGGGGTACGTCAAGATCGTCGAGGCAGTCGTCGCCGCGTCGGGAGGTGCGTCGTGAAGGCCGTCGGCGCCCGGCTGCCGCGGTACGACGGGATCGGCCACGTCACGGGCCGCACGCAGTTCGTGGACGACGTCCGCATCGGGAAGACGCTCGTCGTCAAGGCACTCCGCTCGCCGCACGCTCACGCCGCCATCACCTCGCTTCGACACCTCGAAGGCGGAGGCGATGAAGGGCGTCCGCGCGATCGTCACGCACAGCGACGTCCCTCGGAACGTCTACGGCCACCTCGAGGGCCTCGGCGTCCCTGCGGACGAGCCGCTGCTCGCGGAGGAGGACGTCCGCTACAAGGGCCAGCCGATCGCGGCCGTCGCGGCCGAGACCGAGGCGGCCGCCCTGGGCGCGGTCGAGGCGATCGAGATCTCCTACGAGGAGCGGCCGGCGCACTACGACATGCGGACCGGCCTCGACCTCGAAGCGCCGCAGATCCACCAGTGGGGGAACGTGTATCCCCACTACGGGCCGTACAACCACCGCCGTGTGCGGAAGGGCGACATCGACTGGGCCTTCGACACGGCGGACACGATCGTCGAGGGCGTCTACCGGCCGCAGGCGATCGAGCAGATGCCGCTCGAGACGCAGGTCGCGGTCGCCGTCCCGGAGGCAAACGGGCGCCTGACGATCTACTCCTGCACCCAGGCCATGTACTTCTCCATGGGCGTCGTGGCAGCCCATCTCCAGGTGCCGTTGAACAGGCTGAAGTTCGTCGGCGGCACCGTCGGCGGCGGCTTCGGCGGTAAGGTCGACACCGCCACGGAGACGATCTGTGCCCTTCTCGCGCTCAAGGCGCGGCGGCCGGTCAAGTGGCGTTGGACGCGCGAAGAGGAATTCCTCGTCTCGTCCACGCGGGCCCCGTGGCACATGGAGATCGCCGACGCCGTCTCCAGGGACGGCTGGATCCTGGGCCGGCGGATGCTGACCCTGCACGACGCCGGTGCCTACGCGCGGTTCTCGCCGTACGGCGTCACGAAGCACGCGTTCCATCACTGCGGCGCGTACTCGATCCCGAATCTCCGCTTCGACGGATTCGTCTGCTTCACGAACCGCGTGCCGACGACGGCGATGAGGGGCTTCGGCGTCACGTCGGTGTCATTCGCGACCGAGACGCACATGAACCGAATCGCGCAGGTGATGGGGATCGACCCGTGGGAGCTCCGCCTGAAGAACGCGAACCGCATCGGGGACACGACGGGCAACGGGGTCGTCCTCAAGGATCCCTCGACGGTGCCCGTGACCCTGGCGGCCGCCGAGCGAGTCGGGGTGGAGCTGGGAGCAGGCCTCCGTCTGATGACGTCCGAGCCGCGCTCGGGGGACATGCTCCCGCCGCACCTGGAGGCGCAGCAGCACCTGATCGGAGAGGAGGCCTAGATGGCTGTCCGCAGAGGTCGCGGCTTCGCGACCATCGAGTACCCGACGGGGATGAACCAGAACGGCGATCCGAGCCAGGCGTGGATCAAGCTCAAGCCGGACGGGCGGGTCGATGTCTTCTCGGGGACCGTGGACGTCGGGCAGGGCTCGAAGACCATCCACAGCCAGATCGTCGCCGAGACGCTCGGCGTTCCGTACGACTGGGTCACGATGGACAACACGAACACCGACTCCTCGGCGGTCTGCACCGGCACGTTCGCCTCACGCGGCACGTTCATCGGCGGGAACGCCGTACGGCTCGCCGCCGAGCGGGTACGGGAGCGCATCCTGGACATCGCCTCGAAGGAGCTCGAGATCGACGCGCAGGACCTGACGATCGAGGACGGCGAAGTCGTCGCCAAGGGTGCGCCTCAGAAGAGCATCGGCGTCGGCGATGTCGCAGGTGCGGCCACGTACAACTACGGCGAGCTGATCAGCGGCTCTTCGACGGCCCTCAAGCCCTACGCCGCCGTCGACGACACCAATGGCCAGGTCGAGATCGACCCGCATTCCGCCATCTCCTATGCGGCCTGCGTGGCCGAGGTAGCAGTCGACGACGAGACGGGCGAGGTCGTCGTCGAGAAGCTCGTTCAGGTCTACGACGTGGGCCGGGCGATCAACCCGACCCTGCTCGAGGGTCAGATCGAGGGTGGCGCGATCATGGGCCTCGGGCTCGGGCTGCTCGAGGAGAGCTACCCGTACTACCCCTCTCCCGAGCACCGAGGCGGCGAGTTCGGCTCCTACCTCGGGCCCGCGCTCCACGATCTGCCGGAGCTCGACAACGTGATCCTCGAGAATCCGTCGACCGATGGGCCGTTCGGCGCCAAGGCGATCGGCGAGATGGCGAACAACGCGCAACCGCCCGCGATCACGAACGCGATCTACGACGCGGTCGGGGTGTGGGTCACGGAGATGCCCGCCAGGCCGGAGCGGGTCCTCGCAGCGATCCAGGCGAACCGCGAGCCGCGGCGCGAGGGCAAGCGCGTCATCTTCGACGAGCACCTCTCCGTGCGCGCCGTCTCGTCGAACGGCGGCGCCGGGTACCTCGAGGTGGAGCCATGAGCGAGATGGGGACAGGGGCCGCGCTCGGCCCCTTCAGGACGTGGAACGGCCGCGAGCTCTGGCAGATCCACGAGGGCGTGCGGCTTCACGCGGTCGGGGGAGAGCAGGTGCTGCTCTGCCGGGTCGTCTACGCGCCCGGCACGACGGTCGACTGGCACAGTCACGAGCACACGGAGCAGGTGATGCTCATCCTCGAGGGCGAGGTCGAGGTGACGATCGAGGCCGAGGCGCGGACGCTCGGCCCGGGCGACGTCGTGGTCGTCAACCGCGGTCTGCGGCATACGCTGCACTCGGAAAACGGCGTCACCTTCGTCGAGGCGCTCGCCCCGGTGCCGCTCGACCATGTCCCGGACCGCGAGCTCGACCTCGTGCTCGGCCCCGACGGGGGCACAACGCACGTGGAGCGGTAGCCGTGCCTCTCGTTCGTGTGGAGCTGTTCGAGCGCCGTCTGACGCCGGAGCTCGAATCGCGTCTGATCGCCGCGCTCACCGACGCCCTGCTCGAGACGCTCGAGGCACCCGAGCTTCGCGAGCACACCTGGGTCATCGTCGAGGGCCACGACGCCCACCGTTGGGGCCGCGACGGGAAGCCCTGGGACGAGGCGGGAACTGAATCCTAGGAGGCGGTGGGAACGGGCGTCGGGGTGACGACGAGCGTCACCGCCTCCGCGTTGCTCACCACCTCCGCCGACTCCCGCGCGTGGAGCAGGGTCGTACGGACGATCAGCTTCGCACGCGCGTAGTTGTCGATGACGGTGGGCACGGGCGAGACCGGAAGGCCGAGCGCGTAGCCCGCGGCGTTCCGGCCGATCTGCACGTACGAGTCGAGCGTCAGCGAGGGCGCCATCCCGAACAGCTCGAGGCAGTCGAGCGGCTGGCGGTCGGCGCCGTGGATCACCGCCGTGCCCTTCGACTGGAGGCCGATCGAGACGCCGGAGCCCGAGAGGAGCGCTCCGTCGTGGCCGATCGTCGCGACATCCGCCGAGCGGCGGACCCGAACCACCCGCGGCTCGGCGCCGCCCTCCCGTATGCCGGCGCAGATCGTCTCGAGGACCTCGCGATGGGACAGCCCGCCGATCGTCTCCGACAGCACCGCACCGAATGCAGGCCCCACGGCGACGACGACTTCGTCCTGCAGGGAACCGCGCTCGGCCGGGCCTGCCACCGGGAGCCCCGGCAGCGTTGTCACACCGAGCCCGAGCAGCGTCGCATCGACCGTGTGCGGCAGCCGGCGTAGGCGCTCCCAGCGCTCTCCTTCCAGGCGGTAGCCGGTGCCCGGCCCCCGGTAGTCGTTCGGGTCGTTGACCGCCGAGATCACCCGGCCGTCCCGCCCGATGATCGCCGAGGTCTGAAGGTAGTCGGCGGCGACCCGCTGCCGCTGCATGTCGAAGACGGCGGCGGCCACGTCGTCGAAGCCGCGCCGTGCGAGGGCCCGGGCGACGTCCAGCCCTCCGATGCCCTCGGCCAGGATGCGGTCGCCGGCGAGCACGTCGGCGGCGCGGTCGCGGTCGGGGAGGTCGCGCGAGTCGAGGCAGCGGCCGGCGAGCGCCACCTCCTCCTCGCTGATCGGTGGGAACCCGAGCTCCGCGTACACCGCCTGCACCGCCCGCGCCGCGCGCTCGCGGACGGCGATCGCGTCCGCCTCGGTGAGCGGCTCGATCCCGGCGTCCACCTGCCAGTCGCGCTGGACCGTGAGCCACTCGTCGAGGTCGCGGGCGTCGTAGTTGCCGCCGCCGAACATGTTGTCGTAGCGAGGCATGACCGAGTAGCCGGAGGTGACGAAGTCCGTGCCCGGCAGGAACTGCCCCATCAGCTTCGCGGTCTTCCGGATCTCGGAGTGACTTGCGATCGCGTCGTTTCCCGATGCCACCTCGAGGTCGAGCCAGGCGGCGAGGACGTTCTCGGCCATGATCTCCCACGTGCCGCCCGGTACGGCGAGAGCGAGGGCCACGCACGAGATGGAGCCGTTTTGCACGCCCTGCGAGCCCGCAGCCCGGACGAGCGAGAGGCAGCGCGACTCGAGATAGAGCATCGACTTCCCCTCCGACTCCCCCATCAGCGCTTCCGAGCCGCCGCCCGAGGTGAAGCGCACCTTGACGCCGCGCGACGCGTAGGCGGACGCGAGAAACGCCTTCGACCACGGCGTGTCGTCGCCGTCGACGAACACGGCCTCGGTGCCGTAGACCGAGAGCGTCTCGGCGTACGTCACGAGCCCGAGGATCGCGAGCCTCAGGTTCAGTCGCTCCTCGACGGCGCACTGGGTGAGGACACCCGGCCTCCCGGTCTGCGAACCGACGAGGATCGCGAGCGCGTTGAGAGCTGCGTACCGGGAGACGCCGACCGTCGTCTCCACCTCGGCGAAGCCGCGGGCGGCTGCCTCCGCGGCATCGGCGGCGAGCAGTGCCGGGTTCTCCTTCAGGTTCGTGACGTGGGCCTGGTTCGCGGGAGACCGCCGGGCGCGCAGCTTCTTCAGCGCGAACATCAGCTCGACCGGGTCGAGCATCCCGGCGATCCGCGCCAGCCGCGCCGGCGTCAACCCGCGCGAGAGCCGGACGAGGTCGTCCCGCAGCGTGTCGACGTCGACGAGCCGTCGGGCGATCTCGCGGTCGTCGAGCGCGGCGGCCTCCTGGGCGGCGGCCGGGTCGATGCCCCAACGGGCCACGAACTGGTCGATCACGTCCCATTCGTGCGGCCGGCGCCCATCGAGCTCGACGACCTCGCCGTCGCGGATCTCCAGCGACGGCTCCGGGTCGTTCGGGCCGTTCGCGGCGACGAGCCCGAGCTCCACCACCGGCTCGATCAGCACCTCGCGCCGGAGCTCGCGCTCGCCGCGGCTCGCGTAGCGCGCAGACCCCCCGTCAGCGGGCAAGGAGTCCCCGCTGCGCATAGGCGCCGAGCGCCTCGCGGACGAACGCGGCGTTGAGCGGCGCTCCGAGCTCGTCGAGCCGAGCCGCCCAGGCCTCGAGCTCCGCCGAGGTCGAGCGGCGCGGCCGGAGTGCCGTGTAGACCGCGAGAATCGTCTCGTCGGGGAGCGGTGCGAGCTCCGCCGCCCGGCGCAGGTTCGCGGCGAGGGGCAAGCGGCCGGCCGCCTCCGCAACCTCTGCCTGCAGCCCGAGGGTCTCGGGAGTTGCCCTCAGCTCGACCGCGTCGATGCCGGGGGCGTCGAGCGAGACGCGGTCGAGCGGAATGCCGCCGGGCGTCGCCACGAGGTCGGGACGCTCGAGCCCCAACGGGTAGTCGGAGCGCGGATCGAAGGCCACGGGGATCAAGTATAAGAAAGGCGTAATGGCGATCCAGTACGGCTTCCAGGGGCAGGTCGCGCTCGTCACGGGGGGTGCGAGCGGCATCGGCGCTGCCGTCGTCTCGCGCCTCGAGGCGCTCGGGGCCGATGTGCATGTCTTCGACCTCGGAAACGGGGACGACGTGACCGATTCCTCCAGCGTCGCGTCCGCCGTCGAGAGGCTGCCGCGACTCGACGTGCTCGTCTGCGCGGCCGGCGTCGGCGGGGACTCGCTCCACACCGAGGCGGTGAGCGACGAGGAGTGGCGCCGCGTCCACGCCGTGAACCTCGACGGCGTCTTCTACGCCAACCGCGCTGCGATTCCCAAGATGAAGGCGGGCGGTTACGGCCGCATCGTCAACGTCGCGTCGATCGCGGGGAAGGAGGGCAATCCGATGGCCGGGGCCTATTCCTCCTCGAAGGCGGCGGTGATCGGCCTGACGAAGGCGATCGGCAAGGACGTCGCGGGCACCGGCATCCTCGTGAATGCGATCGCGCCGGCGGTGATCAACACGCCTATGCTCGGGCAGCTCTCCGAGGAGCACATCTCGTACATGACCTCGCGGATCCCGCTCGCGCGGATGGGGGAGCCGTCCGAGGTCGCCGCTCTGGTCTGCTGGCTTGCGAGCCGGGAGATGACGTTCTCGACGGGAGCGTGCTTCGACATCTCGGGCGGAAGGGCGACGTACTGAGCGCGGTGGACGCTCGTGTGAGGCCCGCCGGCCTCAACTACGTCGGCGGCGCCTGGGTGGAGGCATCCGGCGGCGAGACGTACCCGAAGCAGAGCCCGATGCGGCCCGCCGAGACGACGGGCGTCTTCCAGTCCTCGACCGAAGCCGACGCGATCGTGGCAGTCGCAGCGGCGGAGGCGGCCTTCGAGACCTGGGGCCGACTCCCGATGGCGGCCCGCGCCGGCTATCTCTCGGCGGCGGCCGCCGTGCTCGAGGCACGCGTCGAGCAGATCGCGCTCGACATGAGCGCGGAGATGGGGAAGCCGCTGCGGGAGGCGCGCGGTGAGGCGGCCCGAGCTGCGCAGATCCTGCGCTTCGCCGCCGGTGAGGCGTTCCGCTCGGTGGGCGAGAGCTTCGAGCAATCGGCCACCGGGCAGCAGGTGCTGACGCGCCGGCGCCCGCTGGGGGCGGTGGCGCTGATCACCCCGTGGAACTTCCCGATCGCCATCCCGGTCTGGAAGCTCGCCCCGGCGCTCGTCCACGGCAATACCGTGGTGCTGAAGCTCGCCTACGAGGCGCCGCGCAGTGGGCTCCATCTCGCAGAGGCGTTCGCCGAGAGCAACCTGCCGAGCGGCGTCCTGAACGTCCTCACGGGCCGTGGTTCCACCGTCGGCGCCGCCCTCGTCCGCGACCCCCGCGTGCGCGCCGTGTCGTTCACCGGCTCGGTGGCCACGGGCAATGCGGTCCGCGACGAGGCGACGGCGCTCGGCAAGCGCGTCCAGCTCGAGCTCGGCGGCCACAACCCGCTAATCGTGATGGACGACGCCGACCTTGGCCGGGCGGCGGAGGCGGCCTACGCCGGGGCCTTCTGGTCAGCGGGCCAGAAGTGCACTGCAACGCGGCGTATCTACGTGCAGGACGGCGTCTACGACGAGCTCCGCGACCGCTTGCTCGAGCGGATCGCCCGCGGGAAGGTCGGCGATCCGCTCGATCCGGAAGTCGAGGTCGGACCGATCGTCAACGAGTCGCAGTTCACGGAGGTGGCCGAGGCGATCGAGCTCGGACGGCAGCAGGGCGGCCGCGTCGTCACAGGCGGCGTACGCGAGGGCGCGGACGGTTATCTGATCGACCCGACGCTCTTCGAGGACGTCGCCGACGATGCATTCCTCTCGTGCCGGGAGGTCTTCGGCCCGGTCGCATCGCTGTATCGCTTCGCGACGCTCGACGAGGCGCTCGAACGCGCAAACGCCGTCGAGTACGGCCTGTCGGCGGCGATCTTCACCGCGAGCCTCGCCGCGGCGACCCGGTTCGGGAACGAGGCGCAGGCCGGGCTGCTGCACGTGAACTCGCAGACAGCCGGAGCCGAGGTTCACGTGCCTTTCGGCGGGATCAAGGCGAGCGGCTTCGGGCCGCACGAACAGGGGCGCGCTGCTCTCGAGTTCTATACCGAGACCGTCACGATCTACATCGATCCCTAGACGGTCTCGAAGAAGACCCGCTCGCGCGACTCGAGCAAGGGCCAGAGCTCGCCGACGGCGATCCGCTGGAAGTGCTCCGTCTGCCCGTGCTCCTCGAAGGCCGCCTGGTCGCGGTAGCGCTCGAAGATCGCGAACGAACGCGGATCCTCCGTCTCGCGGCAGGGGACGTAGGCCTCGCAGCCCCGCTCCTCCCTGGTGGCCTGGGCGAGCTCGGCCATCAGTTGCGCCGCTCGATCCTCGTTGCCCTCTTGCGCCTTCATCCGCACGATCAGCACATACGACATCGACAGTCTCCTTCGCAGTGATTGACGGGGCCGTACGCTAGTACACGCGTCCGGAAGCTCGGCCTGCGCCCAGGGCTACACGCGGCTGAACGCGCACGAGCTACGTGGGGCGGTGAAGGGGCTGCGTTGGTCGGATGATGATTTCTCCGCTCGTTGCGGGCTCGTGCTCGGAGCCATCCTGGCCGGCTTGTAACACTGAGCCGATGGCGAAGCGGAAGCGCGTGGGGGCTCGCGTGCCGGCCTCGAAGGCGGCGCCGGTCGCTCCTCTGCCCGACCCTCGTTCGCTGGAGAGTGCGCTGGCCTCGATCGGACGCGGGGCAGCACACAACGGCTCCGACGAGGCGCTGTTCGAGGCGCAAGACCTCATGTACGAGGCCTTCGACGCGCGCGGTCCACACCGCGCAGCGCTGGCGCGTCGGGCACTGACGATCTCGCCCGACTGCGCCGACGCCTACCTGCTGCTTGCCGAAGAGACGGCATCGAGCGCAGAGGAGGCGCGCGAGCTCCTCGAGCAAGGTGTCGCTGCCGGCGAGCGCGCGCTCGGCCCCGAGCCGTTCGAGGAGGACGTTGGCCACTTCTGGGGGATCCTCGAGACCCGCCCCTACATGCGTGCCAGAGCGGCGCTGGCGGAGACGCTCTGGGCCCTCGATCGGCGCGAGGAGGCAATCGAGCACCACCGCGAACTGCTCCGGCTGAACCCGAACGACAACCAGGGACTGCGCGACCGCCAGGCCGAGTGGCTGCTCTGGCTCGAACGGTACGACGAACTCGACGCACTCTTCGCCGCCTACGACGAAGACGCCGGCGCTGCGCTGGCCTACTCCAGAGCGCTGGCTGCATTTCGCCGTGAGGGAGCCTCGCCCAGAGCCGAGAAGTTGCTCCAGGATGCTCGCGGGTGCAACCCCCACGTCGTGGTCTTTCTCACCGGTCACAAGGCTCTACCGAAGCGGCTGCCCGACTACGTCGGGTTCGGCGACGAAAGCGAGGCCGTCGAATACGCCGCCGGTGCAGCAGCCCTCTGGGCGAGCGTTCCCGGTGCGCTCGCCTGGCTCGAGCGCCGATAGGTCAGCTCAGGCGCCGCCGCTCGGGATCGAGTCGAGCATTCGCGCTATGAAGCTCGGGCGGCGCGGCGGATGATCTCGGCGAGGATGGCCTCCTGCAGGCGTCGCCCCGCGAGGCCGCAGAAGACCGGATCGGTCGACTCGGGTCGGGCGCGCATCCGTGTGCACGCATGACATCCAGTTCGAGGCCGCGGTCTTGCGGCGACGCTCTCTCCCGCGAGATCTGCACCACAGGCGAGAGCACCGCGCCCGTCGCACGAACACGAGCAGAAGCAGGAGGCGCCTCACCGTTGGAGGCGCCTCCCTTCAGGAGAGTCCTTCCTGGCCTCGTGCTCGCCGAGTCAGAGCCGGGCGCACTGCCCCTGGCGGTTGCCGTTGACGGTGTTGCCGCCGCCGCTGACGTCGTGGTTGCCCTGGCATTGCAGGTTGCCCCGCACCGTGGTCTGGACGATCGTGTTGCCGCTCCCTGCGTTCGACTGGAACTGCAGGTTCCCCGAGACGGTCACCGCCCCGCAGCCGCCGATCTGCCACGGCGAGCTCGAGCCGCTCGACTGGATCTGCAGGTTGCCGTCGATCGTGCTGCCGCAGATCACGTTCGCGCCGGAACTCAGCGGATCACCGGCCCCGGTCACGCCCTGCGCCTGCACGTTGCCGTGGACGGTCGAGCCTGTGAGCCGGAGGCCGCTGCCACCCTGGACCTTCAGGTTGCCGTTCACGGTCACGTCGACCAGATCGCACCAGCTGCCCGGCGCGACCGTCAGGTTGCCGTTGACGGTCGTCGCGTTCAGCTGCAAGTTCGAGCAGGCCATGTTGCCGTTGCTCGACGGCTGGAAGTCGTGGTCGGCGACGTAGCGGCCGACCTCGCGCCCGAGGACGGACCCTTGCAGGTCGGAGCTGAGGAAGTGGAAGCCGACGAGGACGCGGGCCTGGTCGACGTCGGTGACGATGTCCTGGAGGCGGTCGTAGTGGCGTGTGGTGTTGGTGATGCGGCTGTCGAGCGTGAACGGAACATCGTCGGTGCCGAAGAACGCGTCGAGCGCCGCCACCACGGCGGTGCTGTCGCAGGCGTGCGCGGACGGGTACTCGGGGAAGTTGGGTGTCGTCGCGAGCGGCAGCCAGCTTGGGTCGGCCACCGTGTCCGGGTTGCCGTCGGTGTCGGCCAGCGGGATCGCCTGGTAGGGACGCCAGCCCCAGTAGTGGTACTTGGCGTCGAAGCAGGCGATCATCGCGTCCCCTCCGGCGACGTGCGCCATCGCCAGCATACGGGCGGTCTGGACGAGATCGAGGCCGCGCTCGCTCGCGAGACGAAGCAAGCCGTCGTTCCACTGCCGGATGTCGTGGTCGGTCCAGAAGAGCGCCTGGGTGGTCTGCTCGGCCGTCCTGGTCGTGCTGTCGACCCTGCCGAGCTGCTCGACCTGGTTGAGGTCGTCGGCGTACGCCTGGCTGGTCAGCGCGTTCGGTGCGCCCGGCCGGAACTGCGATGCGCTCGTGAGCGCGAGCGGCCTCACTCCGGGCAGGCGAAGACCCAGCACCGCCCCGGGCGCGGGTTGCCACACGCCGGGGCCGGGCGCGGGCGGGTCGAGGTCAGCGACGGTCGGGTTCTTGTCGAGCCCATCGTTTGCGCGCAGCGCGAGTACGGCTGCGGCCACTTTCCGACCGACTTCGATGCCGCTCTCCTTCGCCGGGCCGTCGGCGACGGCGTTCATGTACGCGACGTAATCGCCGTCGAGAATCGCCTGCTGGGCGGGACTCAGGCCAAGCGCGGGCAGGCCGAGGAGCGTGTCGTGCGTCGCCGTCGCGATCGCCGCCTCGGGGGAAGCATCGGGGGCGCTGAGCGCGATCGCGAACGGCTGATAGCCGCCCTCGATCGCCACCGCGGCGTCGTAGATGGCGACGTGGACGATGCCCATGTACACGGCCGCCTCGCCCGGGAACTTGTTTCCGAAGTTCTCCGAACCGAAGCTCCCGCCCGGGCCGGCCGGCACGATCGCACACCGTGCCTCCGTGCTCCAGAAGGCGACCGGCGTCGCTGCGGCGGGGAAGCCGGCTGCCGGCGCGCACTGGGTGGTCGGCGGAGTCGCTCCGACGCCCGACCCGGCGCCGACCAGGACGACTGCCCCTGAGAGAATGGACAGAAGAACCATTCTCGATCTCATTGCTACTCCTTGCGTGACGGCATCGCCTGTGCTGCGGTTCATCTCTCCTCCTCGTTGGTTCGAGCTGTCGCGTCGTGCGGGGTCGTGGTCGGCGTTTCGTCGGCCAACTCGGCGCGAAAGGCGAGCACCAGCGCCTCGTCCTGCGAGAGCGCCATCCCGTGCGCCTCCAACGCGTGGCGACGGACTTCCGCGACGAGCCCTTCCTCGTCCGCGCCGCGGGCCTCGAACCCGCAGTCGCAGTGAATCAGCCTGTCCACGACTCCATGCGGCGAGGCTAGGTGGGGGCCGCAGGATCCAGGCAAGATGCTGGCAAGAGAAACGTTGGGAGGTGTCAGCTGAAGATTTTCCTCGCGGGTCGGGTCGCACTCGAGGTCGATGATGTGGTCATCGACGAGGCACGCTTTCCGGGGCGCCAGGGCCGGCTCCTGTTCGCCTACCTCGTCGCCGAACAAGGCCGACCGGTACCGCGGGACGAGCTCGCGGAGGCACTGTGGGGCGAGGCTCCGCCTCCGAGCTGGGACAAGGCGCTGACCGTGATCGTCAGCAAGGTTCGCAGCCTGCTCCCCGGGCCAAGCGACGGCGTGAACGCCCTGACGGGCGCCTTCGGCTGCTACCGGCTCGACCTGCCCGACGGAGCGTGGGTCGACGTCATCGCGGCGGCGAACGCGGCGCAGGAAGCCGAGGAAGCGCTCGCGGCGGGCGATCTGGGTCGGGCCAAGGGCGCAGCCGCGCTGGCCGCATCGCTCGTACAGCAGCCCTTCCTGCCCGGCGAAGAGGGTGTGTGGGTCGAGGAGAAGCGGCGTGAGTTCGCCGACCTCCGCGGCCGTGCGCTGACCGCGCTGGCCGATGCGTACCTCCGCTCAGGTGACGCACCGGCGGCGGCGAAGTGGGCCGAGCAGACGATCGTGCTCGCGCCGTTTCGCGAGACGGGATACCGGCGTCTGATGGAGGCGCACGTCGCGGCCGGGAACCGTGCCGAGGCGCTCCAGGTCTACGAGCGTTGCCGGCGGCTCCTCGCCGAGGAGCTCGGGGCGTACCCGTCGCCCGAGACCGAGTCGGTCTACCGGGACCTGCTCCAAGCGCCTGCTGCCCAAGCCGCGCCGGCGCCGCTGCCGGAGGCGCCGCCTCCTGGCTCACCCTCCCTCGTCGTTCCCGAGGACGAGCCTGATGAGCGATCGGCACGCCCCGCCTCCGGCCGGACGGGGCGGAGGCACCGAAGCCGGGTCGGGCTGCTCGTGGCTGGGGGCTGCGTGCTTGCGGCCGGCGCCGCCGCGGTGCTCGCCGTCACGGGCGGCGGCACGCCGCAGGCGCGCGGCGGCAACGAGGTCGCCGCGATCGGCGCGTCGACCGGAGAGCACCTCTCGTATACGGGTGTCGGCACCACACCGGGGAACGTCGTGTTCGGAGCCGGCGGGGTCTGGGTCCTGAACGCCGACGACCGGACGATCACGCACATCGATCCTACGACGCGAAGGGTCGTGAAGACGTTCGCCGCGACCGGCGAGCCGACCGACCTGGCTGCGGGAGACGGCGCGCTCTGGGTCGGCAGCGCCTCGGCCGGAAAAGGCCTGATCGAACGCGGCGCGGCGACCGTGGCCGTCTCGAGAGTCGATCCGGCGTCCACCGCGGTCACGAACACGGCTCGCCTTCCCGGGCCGTCAGGCGACGACGCGCCCGCACACACCTTCGGCGTGAGCGGGATCGCCGTCGGGCGGCGTGCCGTGTGGGCCGTCGACCCGGACGGCTCGATCTCGAGAATCGAACCCGCCACCGGGTCGTTGGTCGCGCGCGTCGAGCACGCATTCGCCATGGCGATCGCGGTCGGCGACGCCGGGGTCTGGTTCGTGACCTCGATCGGCGGCGCGCCGGCCGTCGCAAGCGTCGACCCGCACACAAACAGGGTCGGACAGACCATTGCGGTCGACACGTCAAGTCTGGTCGGTATCGCCGTGGGGGCGGGGTCGATCTGGGCGACGGACCCCTACGACGGCGTGGTCTGGCGGATCGACCCGGGGCCCAAGCCGGTGGAGCGGACGATCCAGCTCGGCTTCGGCGTGACCCAGGTCGCCTTCCACGACGGCGCGGTGTGGGCGGCGAGCATCGCGAACGGCACCTTGAGCCGGATCGACCCGCGAACCGACAAGGTCACCACCACCCGCCAGCTCGCCGGGACACCGCAGGGTCTCGCGGTCGGTGACGGCACGATCTGGGCCAGCGTCGCCGGCGGGACCGGCAAGGGAGCGCTACCGATCGCGGACTGCAGCCCGGTCGAGTCGGCGGTCGCGAATCCCGACGTCCTCGTCGTCTCGGATCTGCCGCTGCAGGGCCCGTCGGTGGCGCCGACACTCGCGGCCGCAGTGCGGTTCGTTCTCCGGTCGCACGCCTTCCGCGCCGGCCGTTACACGGTCGGATACCAGTCCTGCGACGACTCGACCGCCCGGGCTCAGAGCTCCGACTTCTTCAAGTGCGCGTCGAACGCGCGCGACTTCGGCGCCGCCAAGAAGCTGGTCGCGGTGATCGGCCCGTACGACTCCTCTTGCGCCCGCGTCGAGATCCCCGTCACCAACCGGGCGCCCTCCGGCGCCGTCGCGATCGTCAGCCCCGTCAACACCTCTCCAAGCCTGACCCGCGCCGACCCCGGCGGCCTGGCCGGCGAACCCCGGATCCTGTACCCGACCGGCGTGCGGAACTACTTCCGCCTCGCCTCGCCGGACGACCTCCAGGGGGCGGGCCAGGCGGTTCTGGCGAGGCAGCTCGGCCTGAGCCGCGTCTACGTCCTTTCCGACGGCCGGACGTACGGCAACGCTCTCGCGCGCGGATTCCGGGCCGCCGCGCGCCACCTCGGGCTCACGGTGGTCCGATCGGCCCTCTGGAATCCCCAGGCACGCAGCTACGCCGACGTCGTGGCGGACGTCGCCCGAACGAACGGGCAGGGCGTCCTCCTGGCCGGCTTCGGCTCCGAGGCCGGCGGCCTGATTCAGGCTTTGCGCGGCCGGTTCGGCTCCCATTTCACGATGATCGTCGGGGACGGGTTCCTTACGATTCCGGAGACGTTGAAGGACGCCGGCACAGCGGCCGACGGCATCTATGTGAGCCTGCCCCTCGCCGTTACCCAGAGCCTCACCCCGGCGGGGCGGCGCCTCGTCGCGGCGTTCGAGCAAACCCGGGCGGGGGGGCCGGTGCCCTCGGGCACGTATCTGCCCGAGACCCTCGAGGCCGCCGAGGTCGTCGTCGACGCGATCGCCCGCTCCGACGGCACGAGAGCGTCCGTCCTCGACCAGATCCGCCGGAGCAGGACGAGAAGCGGCGTCTTCGGCAGCTTCGGCTTCGATCGCGACGGTGACATGACGCCGGCCCCGTTCACGATCCTGCGGATCACGGACGGCCGCGGAGCATCGGGTCTCGCGCCGGAGCTTCGCGGCGCCGCGGTCGACCGCACGGTCCGGGCACCGATGGACCTCCTCGGCGGAGGCGGCACCCGCAGGCGCGGCTGAAACGCAGGCCCATCGCGTGTTAGCCCGCGTCTCGCGGAGCGACTCGTGGCCGGCGAGGCGCTCAAGGCGCGGGTGCTGCTGCTGGGGCTCGCGCCGGGAGCGCACGGGGGTAACCGCACGGGCCGCGTTTTCACCGGCGACCGCTCGGGCGAGTTCCTGTTCGCGGCGCTCCATCGTGCGGGCTTCGCCGCGCAGCCGACGTCGATCTCCCGTGACGACGGTCAGCGGCTCACGGGCTGTTTCGTCTCGGCCGCGGTGCGCTGCGCACCACCGGCAAACCGCCCGACGCCGGCCGAGCGTGATCGCTGCCTCCCGTGGGCGGCCTCCGAGCTGGCGCTGCTCGAGCACCTCCGCGTCGTTGTCTGCCTGGGGGCCTTCGTTGACGCTGTACGCGCTCTCCGCACGCAGCGACCCGGACCTGCTGGCGGCGATTCTCCGCATCGCTCCCTCCGCCCTCCTTGGCGCTGCGCTGATCATCCTCGCCGGGTTCGTCGACGGCGGGCTCAAGCCGATCCTCTGGCTGGCCGCGCTCGCCGTCGCCTACTTCGTGCCGCCCGTGCTTGGGATGCGCGGCTGGCGGGTGCAACCGGCGCACTTCGCCGAGCGTCACGGGCTGATCGTGATCATCGCGATCGGCGAGTCCCTGATCGCGATCGGCGTCGGCGAGAGGGTCAGCGGGCTCAGCACCGAGGTGATCGTCGCCGCGGTGCTCGGGTTCGCGGTCGCGACGTCGTTCTGGCTGGCGTACTTCGACTTCTTCACGATCCGAGCCCAGCAGATCCTGACCGACCGAAGCGGCGCCGAACGGGCCGCGCTGGCACGCGATATCTACACCTACCTGCACTTCCCGATGATCGCCGGAATCGTCCTCTTCGCGTTCGCGATGAAGACCACGCTCGCGGACGTCCACGGTGAGCTCGCCACCATCCCGGCGCTCGGGCTCTGCGGCGGTCCCGCCCTCTACCTGTTCGCCTTCGTGGCGCTCCGCATGCGCGTGTCCCGCACCCTCCGCGGCGGACGCCTGGTGGCCGGGGTTGCGTGCGCCTTGCTCTGGCCGGTGGCCCTCGAGGTGCCGGCACTCGTCGCGCTCGTGCTGGTCGCCGTCGTCTGGGTCGCACTTCACACGTACGAGATCATCTGGTGGCGCGAAGCCCGTGCACAAACGCGCGCGCTCCGAGCACCTGCTTCATCCCCCGAGTGACCATGTGCCGGTCATGAAAGCAGCGGTTTTTACGAGGCGCACACGCAGTCCTTCGCATCATCGAAGTGGAGAAGCCGGAAGCGAGCGAGCGTGAGGTGTTTGTCAAGGTCGAGGCGACGACGGTGAATCGGACGGACTGCGGCTACCGGGCAACCAAGCCCATCAGCTTCAGATTCTTCACCGGTACCGGGAACGCCGCCTCTGGTCTGGTCGGACCCGACTCATCGGTCGCAATGTCTTCGGATGTGTTCGGCTAGTTCCGGTCGGCGTCCGCGTATCCGGATTTGAGGCGAGAATCCGCCGTTCGCGGGAAACCTGCGTCTGCAAGGCTGGCAAGCCGCCGCCGGGAGGTTCGTACCAAAGCTGCTCGCCAAGCAGCCGTTCACCGGAAACCACCTCGTTGTGAAGCAGGAGGTACGCGAGGAGTACGCGCTGACGCTGTCCGGCAAGCGGGAGCCGCCCACCATCCGCGGAAAACTTCAACGAGCCCGAGGGTCCGAAAATCCAGAGCTTTGCGACCCGTAACACCGAAGCCCCATCGTCAAACAGAAGTCGACGGCGTGCCGACTCCAGCGGTGGCGCCGGGGATACCGACTCCCCGGCGCCACTCTCGCCGGTTTCTGGTGCCTACTTGGCGGCGACCGGCCGTCCTGCGACCCACTGCGGCCCCGAGGTCTTCGGCGTGTGGCGCGGCGCGCCGTTTTGCCACATGACGCTCGTGTCGAAGGCCATCCGGATGACCATGTCGGCGAACGCTTGCGACATGAACGTGAGGACCTTGGGATCGTTGTTGCTGAGGTTGTCGCACCACAGGAACGGGTTGTCGACGCATCCGCCGTCGGTGCTCGGGATGTTGCCCTCGTAGTTTCCGAGGGAGCCGCCGAACAGGTTGACCTCGTCCTGGCTCTTGCAGCAATCCTGGCCGGTCAGCAGACCGCTGGCCGGGATCCCGGCGGCGTTGAAGCTGAACGCGTCGGTGCCCACGGGCGACAGGAATTCGTGGTTGAGCCCGATCGAGTCGAAGTACGCGGCCGCTTGGTCGCGCGCGACCTTGGACGGCTCGTAGACCCCGTCGGGGAAGGTGGTGGTGACCGTTCGTCCGAAGAAGTCGGGGGCGGCCGGATCGAGGACGCCGATGATGTAGTTGGGAGTGGCCGTGACATCAGCATCGAGGTCGTAGCCGATGCGGCCCAGGTCGGTCGGGCTGAGGTTGTTGACGTAGTACTTGGACCCCAGGAGCCCCAGTTCCTCGCCGCCGAACCAGATGAACCGCAGTTTGTTCAGCGGCTTGACCTTGCTCATCTGCTTGGCGATGTCCAGGATCGTCGCCGAGCCCGAGGCGTTGTCGAGCATCCCGGCTCCGTAGATAGCGTCGAGGTGAGCGTCGACGACCACAACATGGTTCGGGTCGCCGCCCTTGGACTCGGCGATGACGTTGTAGTCGTCGGCGTTCGGATTGACGACTGCCTGGATGCTGAGATCGACGTGCGGCGCAGCCGCACCGCCCGCCAGGAACTGCTGGTATTCGGTGTTCAGCCGATTGCCGGTGTCGAACGACGTGAACGCGACCGGGATCGTCGGGATGATCTGATTGCCCTGCGCGTCGACAAGGCCGCCCGAGATCACCGCAGTGCGGCCCGGATTGCCCTCGTTGAAGATAATCACGCCGGACGCTCCCGCGCCCTGGGCGTTGAGCACCTTCACGCCGTAGTTGCACCCGCCGCGCTGGATCAGGGCGATCCGGCCTGATGTGAAGCCGGTGAAATCGGCCGCCGCGCACCCGCTCGTCGAGCTCGACGTCGGGGTGGGCGGGAGCACGAAGCCCCCGGCCGGCTCGACGATCGCCGACGCCGTGCCCGTGCTCTGCCCGGGATTCCAGTCGTCGCTGAGGGCGTAGTCGTGCACGGCGGGTGCCGTCTGCCGCAGCGACGGCTTGTTGATGTATGCGTAGTAGGTGAACTTGTACGGCTGGATCGTGACGTCGTATCCAGCGTCCTGCATCACCTTCGCGACGTAGTCGGCAGACGCCTTGTAACCTGGTTCACCGGAGTTGCGCGAAGGATGCCCGTCCGCCGGGCTCGGGTTGGCATCCGCAATCGCCTGGAACTGCTGCATGTAGTTCCACAGATCGGCGGTCTGAATGCACTCAACCAGCTTGCGCGGAGTGTCGTTCACTCGATTGTCGCAACCAGACGACGCACTCGCCCGCACGCTGGACGGCGCGAAAAGCGCGACACTAAGACACAGCAGCGCCAACCCCCAATACGACCGATGCCAACTCTCACGTCGTGTCATCAGCCATCTCCTCCCGATCGATTGTCCGAGCGCCGGCAGTTGCAGGCGCTCCCGATTTCGAGCGGCGGGACCGTGCCCAACGGCGGCTACCGGCCGCCGCAGCACAAGCGTTACTGACCAAAGCGCTCGCTTCGTCCTCGTCCGAACGCGCCTGCTTGGCTGGGTCCCTCCACACCAACGAGGCCCTGTTGCCCCAGATCAAAGAACAGAAACCACTGATTCGCAGAGTTGACGCCTTCCGACGACCTCGAATGGCCGCACGGGCCGGACAGCGACGTCACGAGGGCTCGGCAGACGATCGGTGGCGCACCGGAAGCCGACGCGTGGATTGAAACTGCTGACCGAGACCGCCCTCTCGGTCTTCGGGTAGGCGGGTGTTGTTGGTGCGGTCTCGGCGATCGTGCGACCGCATTGAATTTGAGCGTTGGACGACGAACCCTTGCAGGGGTCAAGAAAGCCACCGGGCTTGAGTTCGGCCTGTCGCCACTCCCGGCTGCCCGGCTTCGAGGTTCATGGCTCGGCGGTCGTCGCTCAGGTAACCGATCTAGACTCGGCTCCATGACAACCAAGGACAGTTTCAGCGCCGATGAGGCGCGCCGAGTCGGCCAAGAGATCGGGATCGATTGGGCGGCCGCGCCGTTTGACGTCGAGCAGTTTCGGATGGGCATGGACGTCGAGCTCGAGCACGGCACTCACGACGTGATGACCAACGTCACAGACTCTGACCCCGTCATCACCGGCAAGATCGCCCTCGCTCACCTGAACGAATTCGCCGACTATTACACGCGTCTCGCGCGCATGGAGGCCGAGGCCGAGGCGGAACTCGGCGGAGGTTGACGGATCGACCGCGGCACTCCGAACGTTCGTACTCCGCCGAGTCACGCGCACGCGGCCGAAACCGTGTGGAGGTGTCGCACTCGAAGCGGTCGCCGGAATGCTCCGTCGCCGGGGAAGGTGGAGGCCGGTCGAAGCGTCCGAGGAATCGCGCTTCACGGCTTGTTCTTCGCGGATCTGTGCGCTTCTTTTGGCTCCTTTGAAAAGGTCACCGAGCGGCACCGAGGGGGTCGTGAGGAACCCGCGCGTGCCCTCATGACGGCTCAGCGCTTCTTGGCGAGGAAAAGTGCCAGCGTCGGGCAGGCCGCTGCGGCACGCCGGGCGTGTTGCAAGAGATCGCCCCCGACGGGCTCGCCGGCGACGATGGGGTAGCCCCAGTCGTCCAGACTGATCCGCTCGGGGAGGAGTTCGGCGCAGAGCCCGTGTGCCTTGCAGTCGATCGGGTTGACGCGGATCGTGGTGCTCATCGAGAGCGCTTGTCGAGGGGCAATACCGCCCGACCGTGACCGCTGCAGCGCCCGCGGACGTGATGCTCGAGCTCGCCAGCGAAGGCTTCGAGTGCGGACGCGACGAAGCGGACCGTCCCGTCGGGATGTCGACAGGCGCCGCGTCCGCGAACCTGTTCGAGCCAGCGTTCGAGCCGGGACGTGGGGGCCCCGGTGGGCAAGGCGAGGCTCTCGAGTGCACGGGCGATCGCGTCGAGTCCGTGAACGCAGGGGCCGCATTGACCGGCGCTCTCGGTCGCGAGATAGCGGGTGACGCGGGCAGTTTCGACGAGGCCGCAGGCGGACGCGGGAAGCACTGCCAATGCTCCCGCACCGAGCGCGGCCCCGCGTTCTTGCAGGCTCGTTTCCGAAAGGTCGAGCGATCTCGCGCTGGTCGCCGGAACCCAGGTACCGAAGTACCCGCCGACGAGGAAGGCCTGCGGCTCTTCTCGCACGCCGCCCGCGTCGAAGAGCAGTGAGACGAGCGGAGTCCCGAAGGCGACCTCGTAGACTCCCGGCCGGCCGACTGCGCCTGTCACTGTCAGCAGTGCTGTACCGGGCTGCTCGGCCGTCCCTACCTCGCGGAACCAATCGCTGCCGTGTCTGGCGATCAGCGCGATGTGCGCGAGCGTCTCGACGTTCTGGACGAGAGTCGGGGAACCGCTGACTCCCCGTTGGAACGGAAGCGGGGGCTTGAATGTCGGCTTCGCTTCCCGACCGTTCAGCAGGTTGACGACAGCTGTCTCCTCGCCCGCGACGAAACCTCCGGGAGAAGTGGCGAGCCGCACCTCGATCTTGCCGTCGAGGTGGCGTCTCCTTCGGATTTCTAGTGCCCGCTCGAGAATCGCCCGCTCGGAGGCGGCGCCCTCATCCATCACGACGATCGTCTCGCGCGCCCCCAGGACTTGCGCCACCGCTACCGCGCCGTCGAGTACCAGGTGGGGAAGGTGGCGCAGGAGGAGCTTGTCCTTACCGCTGACGGGCTCGGCCTCGATGCCGTTGACGACCACGACCGGCCGGCCGCGCTGGGCGGCGACTGCCCGCAGCTTTGCCCCCGTCGGAAAGCCAGCGCCCCCGCGGCCACGGAGTCCACTCGCCTCGAGCTCGGCGATCAGGTCAAGCCGTGCGAGCGGCCCGTGCAGCTGCAGGTGCTCCTCGAGCGGTAGAGGTCGGTCTGAGCGAAGCCCCGACAGGAGCCGGGGATGCTGTCGCCGCGAAGACATCGGGATGACCCGGGTGACCTCGGTGGGACTCACACTCGCCGGCCTTGCACGGTGCCGGTGATCGCGTTCGTGGTGCTGTCGACATTCAGAGTGAGTGCGAGCCGATAGGTGCCGGAATTGGAGGTGACCTCGGCGTTGACGTTCGTCCCGTCGAGCCCGACGATTCTGCCCTCGAAGACAGGTGTGCCCTTCGCTGCGAACGCGACCCCGCTCGAGGTCATGGTCACTCCGCCACCGTCGGTGGGAAACCCGCGTAGCGCGAGCCGCAGCGTGCCCTGGAGGCCGCCGCGGACGACCGAGTCGATGTGCAGGGTCACGAGGCCGTTTGCATCGGAGGCCGACTCAGTCAGTTCGCCTGTGAGCCGTCCGGTGAAGCTGTTTGGCATCTGCGCTCTCGGTTGCGTTAGCGCCGCGATCGTCCTGCTGCTCGTGGCCTGGGTGCCGCTGCTCGAGCTGATGAGTCGGGTTGGGGTGCCGGCCTTGGTTGCCCAGCCCGGTTGGCTTGGGCCTGTCTGGTACCAGAGAAAGATCGCCGCCGGGAGTGCGAGGGCCCCGACTGCAATCGTGGCGCGGGCAGCCAGGTCGCCTGGAGTGTTGACGAGTCGACCGAACACTGACAGCGTCACGGCGCCGACGCAGAGGAATGCGAGCAGCGGGAGCCAGTTCGTGCGCATGTCGCTCCCCGTGCCCAGCGAATGGACCAACGCGAGCGGCCATGACGCGTAGGCAAGCCAGTGAGTCATCCGCCAGATTCCGTAGCCGAGTCTGACCCGCAAGAGGCTCGTCAGCACCACCACCGCGATCAAGTCGCACGAGAGCGCGCCGAGGCCGAGCCAGATCGGCCGGTACGGCGAGAAGAAGGGGATGAAGGCGTCCTGGAGCTGGATCGGCGCATAGGCGTCGAGGAGCGTCGTAACCACGTGGGTAGCGAGAAAGACGACAGCGAGCAGCGTGATGTTGCGATGCAGCCCTGCGACGAGGAAGCGTGGGAGCCGCTTGCTGCGCCAGCGAACGCTGGTGAGCACGCCGAGGCACACCGAGGCTGACAGCAGGACGAGCGTCACTACCCCGGAGCCGCGCGTCAAGTACCAGTAGGCGCTGCCCGAGCTTGCGAGGAGCGTCATCCTGCCCTCGCAAGCGCGACAGGCCAGAGTCCGGCATGAGAGACGGCGCCATGCTCGTCGATGAGCCGTGCCGGAAGGTTGCGGTCCTCGAGCCAGTCGAGCGCGCCGTGGCCGAGGACGATGGCGGCAGTGCTCGCGGTGTTCGCCTCGACGCAAGAGCTTGCGGCAACCGTCGCCGTCCGCCATGGGCCCACGGTCGGGCGGCCGGTGCGGGGATCGACGATGTGGTGGTACTCGCCTCGCGCGGTTTGCCAGCGCCGTACCGTCGTGCTGGACGTTGCAAGCGCGCCCACGCTGAGCGCGACCGTCGGCCCTCGCTGGTCGAGCGGGCCTCGGTGGTCATCGGCGATACGCACGGGCCAGCCGCCCTCCAGCGGCTTACCCGCGACGGCGATGTCGCCTCCGAGTGACACCAGAACGCCCGAGTTGGTGGAGTCGGCCGCGGCAGCGGCGATACGGTCGGCTGCGAGGGCCTTGGCCGTCGCGCCCAGGTCGAGCTCGACGCCGGCAGGGAGGTAGACCGTTCTGGCCTCGGCGTCGAGCTCGATCTCCGCATAGCGCCCGGCGAGCTCGCTCGATACGTCGACGAGTCGACCGTTGCGGCGGCTCACGTGCATGAATGTGCGGTCGTAGCCGGCGAGGCGCAGCGTGCGTCCAATCGTCGGTTCGACGAGGCCGTCCGTTTTCGCGGCGGCCGAGAGCGCGATGCGAAGTGCGTCCCAGAGGAGCTCGCCGATTGGAATCGCCCGACCCGGCGAGCGGTTGAGGAGGCTCAGCTCCGAGTCGTCGCGGAATCGGCTGCAGGCCAGATCGAAGGCGCGCAGACCCCGAACGAGGTGCGCGCGGGCGGCGGGCATCGCCGCCGGATCGGCAGTCAGGAGCACGGCCGTCGTGCCGAGGGCATGAAGCGAGGTGCGTTCCGGAGCGGTCATGAGCCTCCGGAGACCACGACAGGCGCCGCCGACGAGGACGACACCGGAGTGGACGAGACGGACGACGACGGAGAAGAAGACGACGACGGGGAGGCGGAGCTGTTCGATACGGCGCTCGAGCTCACGGGTGTCGTCGCGGCTGGCTCGGGTACCGAGGTCACCGTCGCTTCGGTCGCAGCGGCCTTCGTGCTCGTCAAGGGATCAGCGGCGACCCCTTTCGTGGCGGTTGTCGACGCCGCAAACCCTGCGATTGCGCCTGCGGCTGCCGTCGACGCAAGCAGGGTTGCGGTGGTTGCCCTCCGCAGACGGGAGATCGCAGCGTCCCGGGCGACGATCGGCAGGCTCGATGGATGGATTCCCTTCATGGCCAACCGCAGGTTCGCGATGCGAGGTGATATCCCGATGAGCAGTTCCTTGGAGAACGCTGAGAGTTGGAGCCGTCCGGCAGCAAGGGCGGCTGCTCGGACAGCGCTGACATGTGATCTACGCGTCGCGGCTCTTACGCCCGGGGTTGGCAAGCGGCACGGCGCATCGTGATGCGGAGATCGTGAGCGCAAATGAGACTAATCGTCGCCTCATCCAGCGACGGTTCACTTCGTTGCATGCAGGAAGCACAGGCACTCGGGTCGCCGTCTCGTGCAACGAGCGGCCTTTGGGGTGGTGGCGCGATCGGAAACCTACGACTCACCGCTGTGGTCGGTGCCTTTCTGGTCGTACTGCTCGCAGTCGAGGGCGCGACGATCCCGTGGATTCAGCCCCTCCTCACCGTTCACATCTTCGTCGGCATGCTCCTGCTCGGGCCGGTGGCACTCAAGTTGGGGGTAACGGGCTACCGCTTCCTTCGGTACTACCGCGGATCGCCCGAGTACCTTCAGAAGGGGCCGCCGGCGCCGCTCATGCGCGTAGTGGTGGCGCCGATCCTCGTGCTCTCCACGCTCACGCTCTTCGGTACCGGAGTTGGGCTTCTCGTGTTCGGCAGAGGGGTCGGGATGTTGTCCCCACTTCACAAGGCGAGCTTCATCGTCTGGTTCGGGGCGACCGCGATCCACGTGCTCGCCTATGCGCCGCGAGCGGCGAGATACGCGCTCGCCGAGCGAACCCGCCCACCGATCGGTGGCGGCGGTGTGCGCATCGGTTTGCTCTTCGCCTCCATCGTGGTCGGTCTCGGCATTGCCTTCGCAACGCTCCCACAGGCTCGGGCGTGGACGCGCTTCGGCGTCGGCCACTACTACCAACACGATGGCGTCCCGGCCGTGCAGTCACGTCACTGGACGAGGTGAGCAGGCAGCTCACACCAGCGGATCGGCCCGCGCAGCGACACGGTGCGCGACGACGCAAGCGGCAACGGCGGCTCGGCTGGCTGGCGCTCGCGATCGTTGCGGTCCTCGCGCCACTGGTCATCCTCCTGCGGGGCGGCGCGAAGCACGCGAGTTCATCGCCGCCGTCATCGCCGCCAACGGTTCGTACGTCCTCCAAGCCGCTGAGCCGTGAAACACGCGTTCTCCGGAGGACGATCATGGTCGAACATGCCGCGGGTAGCCTGCTCGCGCCGCTTCAGGATCCCTCCAGTGCCGTTGTGGGCGGGAAGGCACTGCTGTTCGGGGGGCTCACAGCGGCCGACACCTCAACCGATCAGATAATCGAACTCAACGCGACCGGAGGGCGGGTCGTCGGACATCTTCCATCGGCGCGGCACGACACAGGCGCGACGGCGATCGGGCGCTATGCCTACGTGTTCGGCGGCGGCGACGGGGTCTCGCAGCTCGACCAGATCGTGCGGGTCGACCCGGCCTCGGGGAGCACCTCGGTTGTCGGGAAGTTGCCGGCGGCGAGCTCCGACTCGTCGGCGGCCGCGATCGGCGGCACCGCCTACGTGGTGGGCGGATACACGGGGACGCAATGGCTCAACACGATCGTGGCCTGGCGCCCCGGGACGAGCGCGAGAGTCGTGGCGCGACTGCCCTTCCCGCTCCGATACGCGGCGGTTGCCTCGGCAGGCGGACATCTGGTGATCGCGGGCGGTTCTCTGCAGGACGGGTCTGTCAGCTCCGCAGTCTTCGAGTTCACGCCCGGCAAACCGGCCCTGGCCCGGATCGGCACCCTGAACGCGGCGACCACCCATGCGACCGCGGCGGCGATCGGGATGACCGTGTACGTGATCGGCGGTCGAGGCGCCAACCTGGGCTCCGTTACCGATCGGATCGTCTCGGTGTCGATCGGCTCGCGCAAGGTCACCGCGGCCGGCATGCTCGACTCGCCACTCTCCGACCTTGCGGGCGTCGCTCTTCGCGGTCGCATTCTGGTTGCGGGCGGGAACGGGACGAGGGGCACGGTCTCGACGATCGGCGTCCTCCGGGCGGCCCCCGGCGGCGCAACACGACAGGTCGCCGCGGCAGCCAGCGCCGACATCTACCGCCACGACGGGACGAACATGCTGAACGCCGTGACGCGACAGGCGAAGCCGCTCGTCTATGTGCCGAACAGCCAGAGCAACACCGTCGACGTCATCGATCCGACGACGTACCGCATCGTCGAGCGCTTCTCCGTCGGATATCTGCCGCAGCACGTCGTGCCGGCATGGAATCTCCGGACGCTCTACGTCACGAACGACGCCGGAAACAGCCTGACGCCGATCGATCCGAGAACCGGCAAGCCGGGCCCGTCGATCCCTGTGGACGACCCGTACAACATGTACTTCACCGCGGACGGTCGCCACGCGATCGTCGTCGCGGAGCGCCTCCACCGCCTTGACTTCCGCAACCCTCACACCTTCGCTCTGCAGCGCTCGCTGACCGTTCCCTGCGTCGGGATCGACCACATGGACTTCTCGGCCGACGGCTCGTACCTGATCGCGAGCTGCGAGTTCTCGGGCCAGCTCGTAAAGGTCGACCTGCGCTCTGACACGATCGCCGCGGTCATGACACTGCCCGACGGCAGCGCCGGCATGCCCCAGGACGTCAAGCTCTCGGCCGACGGTCGCGTCTTCTACGTCGCCGACAACCGCGCAAGCGGAGTCTGGATCGTGAACGGCGGCACGATGCACGTGCTCGGGTTCATCCACACCGGTGCAGGCGCGCACGGCCTCTACCCGAACCGCAACGGCAAGTTCCTCTACGTCACGAACCGGGTCTCCGGGTCGATCTCCGTGATCAGCTTCGCTACGCGCACGGTTGTCGCTACCTGGCAGATCCCCGGCGGCGGCAGCCCGGACATGGGCGGTGTCACCGCCAACGGCAGGGTGCTCTGGGTGTCGGGGCGCTACAACGGCGTCGTCTACGCGATCTCGACCAAAACCGGGCGCCTGCTCGCGAAGATCCCGGTCGGCCAGGGCCCGCACGGGCTATGCGTCTGGCCCCAACCCGGCCGTTACTCGCTCGGTCACACCGGAGATATGCGGTAGCGCTAAAGCGAGGGAGCGGGTTGACGAGAACCCCAAGGTGTTCCACCGACAGGTTCGTAGGGCCTGAGACCGTGGCGTGCGCTTTTCGGCCGGCGATTCTTCGCCAAGAACGAAGCCGCCGTTGCCTCAACCGGCGTTGGGGTGCTGCCCCCGCTCCCTCGTGAACTCGGGCGAAGCCAATCCGATGAAACCAAGTCGGCGTACTGCTCCTTTGGCGCAGGCATCGGAAAAAAGACGAGGAGGCTCAAGTGAAGAGACTCATCGCAACCGGACTGGCGATCGTGGCGCTTGTTTTCATCACCGCAGGCTCCGCGTTCGCTACTGACCCTCACTCGGGCGGAACTACCGGCCAGCCAACTCAGAGCTGCCAGGCCGAGCCGTCCACCCCGGGACACGCGGCAAGCGCGCCAGGTTCGGCGTTCAACCCGGACGGAAACGCCGGCACACACTACGCCGGAACCCAGCCACAGAACTCCAAGAACCCGAAGTCCGTCGCGCAGTACGACGTCGCCTGCTTCCAAGTCTCACAGCCCTGACAGCTCCGACCAGGGCTCAACGCGGGAAGGGCCGCGAATGGCGGCGGCCCTTCCCCACACCCCTGGTAGACACCGCAGCCCGTGAACCCGAAATCCGCAGGGCCGATGCGACCGAAGAGTCCCTGCAAATCAACGAAGCCGACGCGCGGATTCGAACCGTGGACCCTTTCATTACGAGGGACACCGCGGTTCGAGCCCTGCTCCCGAGTTTTGGCTTTGCCAGTGGGAAAAGTGGTGTCGCGTCGGCCCGGCAATGGCCGCGTTTCTCACCCCCGTGCCACCCTGGTGCGACCTCGGATGAGGCACGATGGTCGGCCGTGCGGGTGCGTTCGTTTCCAGGGCGGGCGACCTACGCTGGACTTCGCGGCTCAATGTCTTGTCGTGAGCGCCGTTGGCACGGTTGGTAGCTCTCGGTGGCTCGTCTATGCTCGCCGTCCTCAGGCGTTCGGATCGGGGCCGGCCGCGCCGCCTTCGCCTTCCCAGGCCGAGAGGGCCGCTGACAGAGCGCTGGCAGGAATCGGTCTGATTCCGTTGCCGATCGCCGGCCGGAGGGGTCGCGGCCGTTTGAGGGTGCGCGCCACGCTGGTCGCTCCAGGGAAAGCGGGAGGCTGCGGTCCGGGTGGAGGCCGGTGGTCGACCGATCGTTGGGTCGAGGTCTTCCTGTAGGCGCCGTAGGCGGCGAGTGCTTCGATGTCGTGTCGGCGGCGGTCGGGGAAGAATCGGGTCAAGAACTCGATCCATTCGAGTCCTGGGTCAATCTCGCGCACCCATGTCGGGGTGGCGGGCGTCGATAGGGTGGGGTAGCGGCGATCGAACTCTCCGTGTTTGCGTCTCGGCTCGACCATTGTCAGTGGGCTCGGCGTGTTCGTCGGTGGACGGTGAGGGCTGTCGTGATTCCGAGCAGCCAGCCGAAGACGGTGGCGGCGAGGATGATCCACGCGAGCGAGGCGCGGGTGGAGCCCGCGACCCAGTCCAGTTTCGCGGTCTGAGTGTTCTTCGAGGCGAGGACGACCAACACGGCGAGCAGCGCGACGAATGTGCCTGCGAAGGCGTAGAGGCGGGCGCGGCGCGCGTGGCGGGCGAGCCGTTCGCGATGCGGTTCGTCGGATGAGGTGACACTCGGAACGGTCGCAGCCGTTTGGGCGGGTGATCGTTCGAGGGCCGGTGCTTCGATGGGTGTTTCTGTCATGGGTCCTCTTCCTCTCAGAGACCCCGTGAAGGTCTCCGTCAGCAGGTTGGAGAGACTCGCGACCGGCGAGTGACCCCTGGTCGTGCTCAGGCCGGGCTCACCGTGGCTGCCCGGGTCGCTGTATCGCCCGCAGGCGTGAACGATGCGAGCTCGAGAATCCGTTTCGAGGCGCCGAGCACGTACGACGCGCCGGCGAGTTCGCGGAACATGCTCCGCTGCGAGTCGTTTCTCAGCTCGAGCCCGACGGATTGCACGGCGACGATATCGTCGAACTG
The DNA here is from genome assembly GCA_963836925.1 of uncultured Actinomycetes bacterium. Taxonomy (GTDB): domain Bacteria; phylum Actinomycetota; class Thermoleophilia; order Gaiellales; family Gaiellaceae; genus PALSA-600. Next base: position 281,284 of record CAWILJ010000013.1, on the reverse strand, counting down.
GGTTCGCAGTTCGTCGCGTTCTCCTCCGAGGCCGAGATCGCTGAGCAGATCCTCGAGGCTCGTGAGGTCGGCGCCGCTCGGGCGAGCGCCGAGCCCGTAGGCGAGCATCGAGACCGGTTCGTGAGCGAGCGTCGGGTCGGCACCGGCGTTTGCCCGCTCTGCGGTGAGCGCTTTCACGGCCTCCTCGGCGAGCGCCTGCTCGTCCCGCTCGCCCGTCGGCAGGCACCGCGATGCGATGCGCGAGGTCGTCTGATAGCCGTCGGTCGTGATCAGCTGAAGCTCGTTGGCCCAGCGGCGTGCGCCGTTCCTCAGCCGGGCGAGGTGTCTCTGTTGCGTGATGGCGATGCCGAGGGTCGTTGCCGGCTTGCGCGCCGGGAGCAGCAGTGCGAACAGCCGGTCGAGGCCCCGCTCCAGTTCGGTGTCGGGGAAGCGGCGCGAATCTCGCCCTGCGTGTGTGAGCAGCAGGAAGCCGGCGGCGCCGAGCAGCATCGGGAAGGCCGCGCTCGGAACGTCGCCGCGGAGCACCGCCAGCGTTATCGAGCCGAGCGCCACGCCGACCAGCCAGCTCCCGGCAAGCGGCCTGCCTCTCACGACGAGTCCGGCGCGGGCAGGATCGCAAGCGAGGACCCGATGTCGGCGTCGCGCCGGGTCGGAAGCCCGAGGGGTAGGTGGGTGCTGACGGTGTAGAGGTTGCGGCGCCCGTCGCGTTCGCGCTCTCGTTCGCGCTCGATGTAGCCGGCTCCGGCGAGGTCGGCGACGATCCGCTGCGTCCTGCGCTCCGTGATCCCCAGGAGAGTGGCGATGTCGCGAATCCGGATCCGCGGGTCATGCGCGACCAGGAGCAGCGCCTTGCCGTGGTTTGTCAGGAACGAGAACTCCGGCGCGGAGCGCGAGCCTTCGGTGTTCTCTCCAGCGGTGACTGATTCCGACATCGCGATATATAGTACACGGTATGTAGTTCGTATGTATAGTGGTTGTTCTCGACACCCGGAGCCCGACAGCGAGACGGCCCGAAGGTGTCGAGCGCAAACAGAGAGGAAGAAGCGATGGAGTACCTCAAGAACCTGATCGAACGGCTCGGCAAGGCACTACGGATCACGTCCCCGTCCCAGGCGCCAACCGCGTCCGCGTCGACGAACCACCTCGGGCCCGTCGAAGGACCCGCCCGGGATCCGCGATGAACGTGCAACCGCTCGCTGACCGTCTAATCCTGCAGGTGCTCGAGGAGGAGGAGGCGACTGTGAGTGGGATCGTGCTGCCCGACACCGCCAAGGAAAAGCCGCAGCGCGGTCGCGTCCTGGCCGTCGGGCCCGGCAGCCGCAACAGCGAGACCGGCGAACGGATCCCGATGGACCTCGCCGAGGGTGACGAGGTCGTCTTCTCCAAATACGGCGGCAGCGAGATCAAAGTCGGTAACGAGGACGTCCTGATCCTGCGCGAGTCCGACGTGCTCGCGAAAGTCACACCGCTGACGAGCAAGAGCAAACGCGAACTCGCCGGCGCCACCGCATAGCAGCACCACCAGGAAGGAATGGAAAGATGCCTCACAAGGAGCTGAAGTTCAGCGAGGACGCACGCCACTCGCTCGAGCGCGGCGTCGACATTCTCGCCGACGCGGTCAAGGTCACGCTCGGCCCCAAGGGCCGCTACGTGGTGATCGACAAGAAGTACGGCGCGCCGACGATCACGAACGACGGCGTCACGATCGCCCGCGAGATCGAGGTCGAGAACATCTTCGAGAACCAGGGCGCCCAACTCGTTCGCGAGGTCGCGACGGCGACGAACGACGTCGCCGGTGACGGCACCACCACTGCGACGGTGCTCGCCCAGGCGATCGTGCGCGAGGGCCTCAAGAACGTCGCGGCGGGCGCCAACCCGATGGCGCTCAAGCGCGGGATCGAGAAGGCCGTCGAGGCCGTCGTTGTCGACCTGAAGTCGCAGTCGAAGAACGTCTCCGGGCGGGAGGACATCGCCCGGGTGGCGAGCATCTCCTCCCGTGAGCGCGAGATCGGCGATGTGATCGCCGACGCGATCGAGAAGGTGGGCAAGGACGGCGTCGTGAACGTCGAGGAGGGACAGACCTTCGGCCTCGAGCTCGAGTTCACCGAGGGAATGCAGTTCGACAAGGGCTACCTGTCGCCCTACATGATCACCGACGCGGAGCAGATGGAAGCCGTCCTCGACGACCCCTACATCCTGGTCGCGAATCAGAAGCTCGGCGGGATCAAGGACCTGCTGCCGCTGCTCGAACAGGTCATCCAGGCCGGCAAGCCGCTGCTGATCGTGGCGGAGGACGTCGAGGGCGAGTCGCTCGCGACGATCGTCGTCAACAAGCTCCGCGGCACCTTCCAGGCCGTCGCCGTCAAGGCGCCCGGCTTCGGCGACCGCCGCAAGCGGATGCTCGAGGACATCGCAATCCTCACCGGCGCCGAAGTCATCACCGAGGAACTCGGTCTCAAGCTCGAGAACACGAAGCTCTCGCAACTCGGCCGCGCCCGCAAGGTCGTCGTCGACAAGGACTCCACGATCATCATCGAGGGTGCCGGTGGCGCCGACGCGATCAAGGCCCGGATCAAGCAGCTCAAGGCCGAGATCGAGACGACCGACTCCGACTTCGACCGCGAGAAGCTCCAGGAGCGGCTCGCGAAGCTCGCCGGCGGCGTCGCGCTCGTCAAGGTCGGCGCCGCCACCGAGACCGAGATGAAAGAGAAGAAGCACCGCGTCGAGGACGCTCTCCAGGCGACCCGCGCGGCCCTCGAGGAGGGCATCGTCCCCGGCGGGGGTGTCGCGCTCCTGAACGCGACCAAGGCCATCAAGCTCGACGCGCTCGAAGGCGACGAGAAAACAGGCGCGCAGATCATCATCCGGGCGCTCGAAGAGCCGCTGCGCCAACTCGCGACCAACGCCGGCCTCGAAGCCTCGGTCGTCGTCAACCAGGTACGCAAAGCCCCCAAAGGCCGAGGCCTGAACGTTGACACAGGCGAAGTCGAGGACCTCGTCAAGGCCGGCATCATCGACCCCACCATGGTCACCCGCTCCGCCCTCCAAAATGCCGCCTCGATCGGCAAAAGCATCCTCATGACCGAGGCGATCGTCGCCGAACCACCCGAGAAAAACGGCGGCGGCGGCATGCCCGGCGGCATGGGCGACATGGGCGGAATGATGTAACACACGGTAGCGACACACCCCCCAGCTCGACTCAGCCTGGAAGGCGGACATTTGCCAGGCTGATCGAGCCCGTGGGCCGGCCGTCGAGTTCGCGCACACCGGGGTTCAGGTGTCGAATTCCCTACGGGCGCGAGGGCTCGAACGGTGCGCGATGAGCTCGTGAAGGGCGAGGAGTTCGACGCCCCGCTCGAAGCCGGGTCGTGATCAGGGTGGCTGCGGTGCGGTTGCGCACGGTCGACGCTTTCACCCAGAAGCCGTTTGGTGGGAATCCTGCGGCTGTGGTTGTGCTCGACGACACGCCGAGGGACGAGTGGATGGCCGCGCTCGCCCGAGAGATGAACCTGTCCGAGACGGCGTTCGTGATTCGTGAGCGACTGTCGGATGCCGACTTCCGGCTGCGGTGGTTCCCTCCGACCGTCGAGATCGGTCTATGCGGCCATGCCACGCTCGCTGCTGCCATCCTCGAAGAGGCACATCGGCGGACTGACGATCCTCGACGTGCGCTCACGCGAAGAGGCGCTGCAGTGGGCCACCAAGATCGCCGTCGCCTGCCGCTGCCCTCAGGAGTTCCGCGAAGTCGGGCCCGACCCGGCGGTGGGGGCGGCGGCCTCGTGGTCTATCCGACGCTGACCGCTTCACACGGTTGCCTGCGCGAGCGTTCACGAGCGGCCTCCGAGTGGGAACGCCGGGCTGCGGTCACGGTCGCGGGGGATACCGTCCGTCGTGTGCGGAGGATCCTTTTGACAGGGCTGTCGGGTACAGGCAAGTCCACCGCTTTGGTCGAGCTCGAGAAACGAGGCTTCGAGGTCGTCGACACCGACGACGGCGGCTGGAGCGAGTGGTCGGTCTCCGAGGATGGCTACGTCTGGGATGAGCAGCGCATGCGAGATCTTCTGGGTCGTGAACAAGGATCGACGCTCTATCTCTCTGGCACGGTCTCGAATCAGGGCCGGTTCTACCCTCGGTTCGATGCCATCGTTCTTCTGAGCGCCCCTGCGGACGTGCTCCTGCGCCGGATCGCGACGAGAACCACGAACGACTACGGGAAAAGCAGCGAGGACCGCGATCTCATCCTGCGCCACTTGGCCGAAGTTGAACCCCTGCTACGCGCCACCTGCACACACGAGGTCGATGCGACACAGCCAATCGACGCCGTGGTCGACGAGCTGATCGCGATCGGCAAAGGCGCCGAGCGGTAATGGCCCAGGCGAACAAGCTCGTCGCCTGCGCGAGCGTTACGTGCGCCCGGCGCGGGTCAGTACCGTTCTGACGGTTGAGGGCCACCATTGGCGGCCGCCTTGTGCCGTTGGGACAGCCCCGGCGTTGAGTTCGCGTGCGATTTCGCCGAGGCTGCGGCCGGCGTTGTGCGCTGCCTGGATTCTTTCGACGATCTGTTGGGGGAGTTGCCGTGGGCGGCCTCGGGGGGCCGGTGCTGGGTGCGGTCTGGCGGGTCGTCGGCGTTCGGCGAGGAGTCGTTCGAGTTCGTCGACCGGGATCAGCCGTGTGCCCCCGGGCATCTCGATCGTTTCTATTTAGGGGAGGACGCGCCGGAGAAAGGTCGAGCGGCTGACGCCGAGGGCTTCAGCGGCCTGGCTACGTGTGTAGGCGAGCCGCTCGACGCGCGGTGCCAACCGGATGGGCGGCGGCGGCTCGGCCGCTGGTGGCGGTGCAATGGCCTTCGGCTTTCCCGGGATCCGAGGACCCGAGCGACTGCGGCGCGTCGATCGGGCGGTCGCTTGCGTCGAGCATTCGGACGCAGTCAGCGAGTGAGGCGATCGGTGGGCGGAACGCCGTTGCCGTGTAGCCGGTGAGAACCCGGGCGCCCGCACCGAGCGGTTCCAGAGAGACCGCCGAAGAGCTGCCGCACCGATACCAGGACGAGTTCCGAGCAACACGGCCTGATAGGAAAAGCCCCGTTTCCGAGGCTTTTCCCGTAGCAGGCCTGTAAGCCGGATACGCCTAGGGCTCGCCCCAGCGGGGGCCGGGAGGCTGCCCAAAGGAGGATCGATGAAGAAGACAGGCGAGTAGCGGAAGTGACGGATTTCCTGCGCTTTTGCAGGTTCGAGCGGCGACTTGCCCCGATGACTTGCTCGGCGTACGAGCGTGACGTCTTGGCGTGTCTGGCTTACCTGGAGGCTGAGGGGATCGAAGCTCGCCGAAGTCAAGGTGACGCACCTGCGCGCCTTCCTCGCGAGCGAACACGACAGGAGGCCGGCCGTCTCGAGCCAAGCGCGGACGACCGCGGCGCTCAAGTGCTTCTTTCGCTTCCTCGTCGAGGAGGAACGGCTGCTGCACGATCCGGCGCTGCCCCTGCGGACACCGAAGAAGCGCGAGGTGCTGCCGGACGTGCTGACGATGGACGAGCTCGAGCGACTGCTCGCCCAACCTTGGCGCCAGAGACATTTGGGACCGCCACTTCCCCGGCAAGCCCGAGCGCGACCGGCTGCTGCTCGCGGTGATGGCCTACGGCGGACTGCGACGGAGCGAGCTGATCGGACTCGACTGGGACGACGTCGACCTGTCCCGCAGGCTGCTTCGGATCCGGAAGGCGAAGGGCGGCCGGCAGCGGACGATTCCGATTCACCCCGCCCTCGCGCCGCTCTTTGCCGAGTACTACGCCACCCGCGTACCGCTCACCGAGCAAGCGCTCTTCGTCGGCGTGCAGGGCGCCCGGCTCCACTACACCCAGCTCGGCCAGGTCTTCCGCCACTACGTTGACGCCGCCGGCGTCAACGAGCGCAAACGCGTCACGCCGCACACGCTCCGTCACGTCTTCGCCTCCGAGCTCCTGCACGCCGGCGCGAACCTGCGCCAGATCCAAGAGCTGCTCGGCCACAAGCACCTCGACTCGACCCAGCGCTACACGCGCGTGAACGCGCATGAGCTCCGCGGCGCGATCAAGCGGCTGCGCTGGGTCGGCGATCGTCCGCTGCGTTCAGCAACCTCCGAGTCGTGAGTCCCGAGACGAAGCGCCGGTGGCGCGACTATCGAACTGCGACGGGCCGTCGGCCGATCAAGGCGTTCATCGACGGACTGTCGGACGTCGATGCTGCTGCCGTCGTCGCGGCGATGAAGGACGTCCGGGAAACTGGCGTCGTAGTCGCACGCCACCTTCGCGGCGAGATCTACGAGGTGCGAGCAGACGGGGACCGTCAGACGTTCCGGATCCTGTTCGCACCCGAGGGCCAGCGCAGACAGATCCTTCTCGCGCTCGATGGCTTCTCCAAGAAGACCCAGAAGACGCCGCCAGAGAAGATCGACGTCGCCGAGAGACGGCTCGCCGATTGACGGAGGCGCGGCGAGACTCGATCTCAGCGATGAGATGCCATCTACGGTATAGTGAGGCCCATGGCGAACCGAAAAGACTTTCTTGACGAGATCGTCGACGCGCGCAGCCAGCGCAACCCGGACTTCCCCGAGCTCGTCGAAGCCGCGCTCCGCCGGCGGCAACTGTTGCGAGAGCTCGCGACGAAGCGCGACGAACTCGGCATCTCGCAGACGGTCGTGGCCGCTCGCATGGGGACGTCGCAGTCCGCGGTCGCGCGCCTCGAGGCCGGCGAGACCGACGCGAAGTTCTCGACCGTTGAGCGGTTTGCCGCCGCACTCGGCCAGAAGGTCGAGTGGCGGGTCGCGAAAGCGCGATAGCGACGCCGCCGCCCGAGCGGTTTATGCTCCTACCGTCGCGATCGACGCCTCGAAGCTGCGGCACGGCCGCGTCCGCGGGCGCTACTTCCGCGAGAACTTCGCCCAGGCCGGGATCGACCTTCACGCAGATCATCCCGGAACTCGTGACGAACGCCGACGCGGCGATCGCCGCTGCCGGGCGCGAGCGCGGCCGCATCCAACTTCGCATCGGATCGGCCGATCCGGACTTCCTCCAGGCATGGCGAGCTGCCTCCGCTCGCTCCGGCTACCCGCGCTGCGCAGCTGGCGGTACGAGCTCGTTTGCTCCGACGACGGCGAGGGTGTCGATGCCGATGTCGTCGACGAGCGCCTCGGCGCGCTCGGCGTCGTTCCAAGAGCGAGGGTCAACGGGGTCTCTTCGGCCGGGGGGCCCTCCTCTGGGCGCGCGCAACCCGCATGAACAAGCCGTTTCTGCCACGCCGCGAGAGCGAAGACAGCGGTCTCTACATACCCATCGCGTTGTGCAAAGGCCCTAGGGTGCAGGCATTTTGTCTCGCTGCACGGCCAGGCGTCACCACGGCGGCAACACCTGGGCGGAACTCAACGGCACCTGTTCGATATTGCTGGCTACTGCTGGACTTCCACGCGGCCCGTGACTGTGTTGCCCGCGAAGTCGACGGTGCCGACGTCGGGCGGAGGAAGCGTCCCGGTGTTGCCTGTGATCTTGAGCGAGCCGTGCACCGTGTTGCCGTCGAACTCGACACCGCCGAAGTTGTTCGTGCTCGACACGCGGCCGGTGATCGTGTTGCCCGGGCACGGTGTCGGTCCGTCGTCGTCGCCGAGGACGACGATGCCGGTCGTTCCCGTGATCGACGGGGCCGTCAAGTCCGACCCGCACACGCGGATGAAGCTGGCGCCGTCCGCGTGAAGCGAACCCGTGATCTCCGCGTCTTGAACCGTGAGGCTCCCGCCTGCGTCGATGATGACGGAGCCGTGGACCTTCGTTCCGGGTGATAGCAGCACGGCCTGCCCCGACGTGACGGTCAGCGAGCCGTGCACGTCCCCGCTCAGGGTCTGCGTCACGCCGACCGTGATCGTCTGCTGCGTCTGGGCCGCGGCGGAGTAGTTCGCGTCGCCGGCCTGGTTCGCGTCGACGATGCACGTCCCGGCACCGGTGAACGAGACAGTGTCGTTCATCAGGAAGCAGGCGCCCGCGCTGCTCGACGAGTCGATTCTGAACACGAACGGGTTGCCCGAGGCGCCGCCGGTCGCCGTCGGCGTGTACGAGCCTCCGACCAGCGCCGGGCTCGGCGGCGACGACGTGAACGCGATCGTCTGGCTCGCCTTCTGCGCGGTCACCGACTCGGTCACCGTCGGCGCCGGCCCGTAGTTGTCGTTGCCGACCTGGTCGTAACTGACCATGCACGTGCCGGTGCCGCTCGTCATGGTGAACGTGCTTCCCAGGTTCGAGCAGGCGCCGGAACTCGAGAACGACACGGCCCCGACCGGCGCATGCGCGGCCACGGTGAAGCTCGTGCCGTAGACCGCGCTCGCCGGCGCATGCGTGTCGACCGTGATCGCCTGGCTCGCCTTCTGCGCGGTCACCGACTCGATCACCGTCGGCGCCGGACCGTAGATGTCGTTGCCGACCTGCTCGTAGCTAACCGAGCACGTGCCGCTACCGCTCGTCATGGTGAACGTGCTGCCCGAGTTCGAACAGGCGCCGGACTCGAGAACGAGACGCCGCCGCCCGGCGCATGAGCCGCGACGGTGAAGCTCGCGCCGTAGACCGCGCTCGCCGGCGCATGCGTGTCGACCGTGATCGCCTGGCTCGCCTTCTGCGCCGCCACCGACTCGAACACCGTCGGCGCCACGCTGTAGTTGTCATCGCCCGCCTGGTCGAACTCGACCGTGCAGGTGCCTTTCGCGCTGGTCATCGTGAACGAGCTGCCCGAGTTCGAACAGGCTCCCGCGCTCGAGAACGAGACGACGCCGCCCGGCGCGTGCGCCGCGACCGCGAAGCTCGCGCCGTAGACCGCACTCGCGGGCGCGTGCGTGTCGACTGTGATCGTCTGGCTCGCCTTCTGCGCCGCGACCGATTCGAACACCCTCGGCGCCGCGCTGTAGTTGTCATCGCCCGCCTGGCCGAACTCGACCGTGCAGGCGCCTGTGCCACTTGTCATCGTGAACGTCGCGCCCGAGTTCGAGCACGCACCGGCGCTCGAGAACGAGACGGCGCCGCCGGGTGCATGGGCCCCCACACTGAAGCTGCTCCCGTAGACGGCGTTCGCCGGAGCGCGCGTGTCAATCGCGATCGTCTGGTCGGCTCTCTCGGCAGTCACCGTTTCGATGACCTGCTGTGCCGGTGTGTAGTCGCGGTCGCCGGCTTGGTTGTACTTGACGCTGCAGGTGCCAGTGCCGCTCGTCATCGTGAACCTCGTGCCGATGTTCGAGCAGGCGCCGCTACTCGAGTAGATCACAGGATTACCGGAGCCGCCTCCAGTGGCCGCGACGGCGAAGCTCGTGCCGTAGACCGCGGTGGACGGGGCCGGCGTGCTCACGGTGATGGACTGGCCGCCGCGAGTGACAGTCAGCGTGAACGCCTGCGTTGCGTCGGGCTGCACGTCGTTCGATGCCGTGATCGTAAGTCGATAGGTTCCTGTCGTCCCCGGGGCCGCGGTGCCGGCGAGGCTCGCCGTGCCGTCGTCGTTGTCGGTGAAGGTCACGCCGCTTGGCAGCACGCCGGCCTCACTGATTGTCATCGGGGGGGAGCCGACCGTGGTGACGGCAAAGTTCGCGGCACGTCCGACAGCAAACACCGTTTCCGGCCCGCTCGTGATACCGGGCGGAGAGACGGTTCCGATCGCGATGTGCACCGTCGCCGGCGCGGATCGCAGATACCCGTCATCGGCCACCGTGTAGGTGAAACTGTCGGTACCCTGATAGCCCGCGTTCGGGACGTAAGTGACCGCGCCGAACGGGAACCCGAATAGTGTTCCATGCTTCGGCAATGAGCTGAACTCGATACTGAACGGGTTCAGCCCCGAGTCGTCGGTGTCGTTCAGCAGCACCGGGATCACCGCGCCGAGGGGAAAATCGGGTGTTGCTGTCGCGTAGTCGTCGTTTGCCACCGGCACGCCGACGCCCGCCTCGAACGCGCCGGCATCACAAGCGGCTCCCTGTGGACGTTTGGCTGAGCGAACGTCGGTCGTCACCGTGTCCCCGCAGCCGAGCACCCTGGGCGGTACCACCTCTTTTGCAGCAGAGCCCGGGACCAACGCCGACGACTTGAACGGGCCGCCATTGTCGGCTAGGGGGTCGACCAGCAGCCCCTGGTTTCCCCTCGACGTGCCGGAAAATGGTGTGCAGACACCGCCGCTCATGCAAAGACATGACATGTCCGTTGTTCGGTTGTAGCCATGGTCGACCGTGGCATCCCCACCGCATGACTCCTCGGTCCTGCAGACACCGCTGGCGCATTCCCTGGCGATGTTGTTGTTTTGCATGATCGAAGTCTCGATAGTCAGCGTCTCTGTGGTGGTGACGAAGACGGCCGCACCCTCTGTCTGCGCCTCGTTATCGTCGAACGTCGAATAGCGGACAGTGAGATCGCCGTCATCAAAGATGGCCCCGCCGCCGCTGTGTACGCTGTTGCCGACGAACTCCGAAATTCTCGATCAGATTCGGATGCTCGCCGACCGTGTAGATCGCACCACCATTGAAGAGTGCGAAGTCATTCCTGAATTCGGACCGTCGGACAGTCATCGTGCCGCGGTCGTTGTAGATCGCTCCGCCGTTGCCGTCGTTCGACAGCCCTGAAAACAGGGAGTCCTCGATCAGGAGGGTGCCCGAGTTGAGCACGGCCGGTAAGCGGTCGCCTGCAATCGTGTCGCTCTTGAAGTCCGTGCCGAGGATCGAAAGCGTGCCTGTATTCTGGATGCCGCCCAGTTTGAAATGACTACCCGCGATGGTGCCGTTTGCGCCGCTGTAGAAGAGCGCGCCGCCTGCGCCCCCGTTGTCGTCGAAGGTCGAGTCGGTGATTGTCAAATCAACGTCGGCGCCGTCGGCCGTGATCGCGGCGCCGCCAACGGAGGAGTTGTGCGTGAACTCGCAGTCCTGCAGCGTCAGGTCTGAACCTGCCGGGCTCTGGATGGCGCCACCCACGCCGTTCGCGGCGTTACCCGAGAACGTCACGCGCGTTGCAGTCAGCGCGCCTTCGTTGGCCACGGCACCGCCACTGGCGAGGGTTCCGCCGTTTGCCAGTGTCAAATCCCGCAGGAGTAGCGCCCCGCTCGACTGAACCCAAAACTGCCGAGTGCCGCCTACAACGAAGATTCCCTTAGCCTTCGAAACCTGTCCGTCGATCGTCAGCTGATCCTGTCCTGGCCCGTTCAGGGTAATCGCACCGCCTGTGACGATCAGCTGGGAATCGAGCGAGATCGTTCCGGTCACGTCGAACGTAATCGCGTCTGCACCTGCATTGTCATTTGCATCGTCGATCGCCTGGCGCAACGACCCCTCGCCGGAGTCATCAGTGTTGCTGACAACGAACGTCGCCGCATGTGCGACCGGAGCGCCTACCACGAACGCACTTACCCCGAGCAGCGCGACCAGGAACCCGCGAAAGCGCACCGGTCTATCTCCGTCCCGGAGCGAGGGACTCCGTGCTATGAGACGAAAGCAGAGCAGTGGCTCGGTTGCTGCGGATCACAGTTGCGCCCCTCTGCCCCTAATACACCCGACCTCGGACTCTCAGCCGGTCGCGTCTCAAACGACGCGCGGTCTAATCTATCCCTCGTATCCAGCGCCGTCAATCGGCCAGCCATTCCTCGAAGACGTCCCTCCAACCTTAGAAACCCTGCGCCAGCGGTAGCTCGGTGCAGTGCAGGATGTGCCGCTGGTACTGAACCCCGTGGACGTCGAGGCCGCACACCTCTCGCTTGGCGCGGTCAAACACGATCCGGTCGCTATCCGAGTCGCTCAGCGCTCGATCGAGGTCGAAGAAGAACCGGCGCCGTCGGCTCGCGTCCTTCATCGACAGATCGGGCGCGGACAAGCCGCGCAGGAACAGCGGGCACGAACGGCGGCAACAGCGGGTCGCGACGAAGCAGCGAACCGATGAAGTAACCCCGAACCGCCGAACGAACGAGATCCGCAACTTCCTCGCGCGGTCCAAACGAAATCGCGCTAGAAGTTCGGCAGACCAATCTTGCCTTCGTGCGCCTGCTCGACCACGCCATGCGCTCAGAGAGATGGGCCCGATCGAGCGCTCGGACTGGGCCAAGGCAGGCCTCTACAGCGCCGCCTTCACCCTCAGTAGCCTCGCCGCGCCGAACACCGTCCTCCCCGACAGGAACAGCCCCTATGCGTTCACCGCGAAGCAAGTCGGCCGATTCGGAAGCTTCTGAGTGACCGCCGTCTATTGCAAGCACGGAAGGCGCGCCGGTGACAGGCCAGTACGGCACGACCCCGTCGACGGCGGATCAGGCGCGCATTCCCCTGGCGGCCGGTGATCACCGCCCGAGTTCGCGAGGGTGCTCGCGCGTGACCGCTCAGGTGCCGTGGCTAGTCCGGCTGGTTCTATGAAGCCGCGACTCGGACGACTGTCCTAGCCGGCGCCGCCGGGCGGGTAACGGCTCGTCGCCACACATTCGCCCCATTGCCGTGACAACACGCCGAGCGCCGCAGGACAACTCTTCGAAGCGTTGGCGCGCACGACTCCTAATCTGGGCTCGACGCAACCATGCGTGAGGAATGAGTAACCAAGCCGTTCCCGCCCGCCTCAAGCCCGCATCAACACAGGGCATGGAACGACGAGCGGCCGTGGTGACGACAGATCTACATGCCCATGGCGTGTTAGCCTCGGGCTCGCGGAGCGGCTCGTAGCCGGCACAGCCCCCGAGGCCACGCCGGGCGACCGCACCGGGCGGTTCCACGGAGACCGCAGTCAGCCCGCCGCGGGGTGAGCCTGACGAGTCGCCGGCGAATCGGGTCCATAGAAAAAGCCCCGTTGCCAGGGCTTTTTCCGTAGCAGGCCTGTAAGCCGGATTCTGTCTGGGGTGACCATCCCTCTCGGCAGCTACCCGGGCCCTGGGCGGGCAGCCTCGTGGCGGGCCCTGTTCGCCTTGCACCGGACGGGGTTTAGCGAGCCGCCGCGTCGCCGCGGCGCTGGTGGGCTCTTACCCCACCGTTTCACCCTTACCTTCGACGGCTCCGGAGATACGTCGGAGGCGGTTTCCTTTCTGTTCCACTTTCCGTCGGCTTTCGCCCCCTGGCTTGCGCCAGCGTCCTGCCCTGCGGTGTCCGGACTTTCCTCGACCCCCGCCTGAGCGAGGGCCGCGGTCACCCGGCCTGCAGTCCGAATTCTAGCTCGGGGCGCTCGGAGAGGGCGGATTCGGGCCCGAGCTGCGCCCCGCACTCCGGGCAGAACACGACCCCCTTGCGGGCGTGCATCACGAACTCGCCGCAGACGATGCACTCGAGCGAGGCGCCGCGCAGCAGCGCCGCCAGCTCCTGGTCGAGCGTCCGGGCGAACGAGAAGAGGTTCGACTCAGAGCTCACGGAAGACCCCGACCACCTTTCCCAGGATCTTCACGTAGTCGGCGTAGATCGGCTGCAGCGCCGAGTTCTCGGGCTGGAGGCGGATGCGGTTCTCCTCGCGGTAGAACGTCTTGACGGTCGCCTCGTCGGCGGACTCGTCGTGACCGGCGAGCACTGCGACGATCTCGCCGTTCCGGGCCTCCTGGGTCTGCTTCACGATCACGACGTCGCCGTCGAGGATCCCCGCCTCGATCATCGACTCGCCACGCACGCGCAGCAGGAAGTCGCCGCCGGCAGAGCTCGGGAAGGTCATGTACTCCTCGATGTTCTGGTCGGCGAGGAGCGGCGCGCCGGCGGCGATCTCGCCGACGAGCGGGAGCCGGACGGAGCCGGCGTCGGAGACGTCGACGCCGCGGTCACGGCCGATCAGCTCCAGGGCGCGCGGTTTGGTGGGGTCGCGACGCAGGAGCCCGGCGCGCTCGAGGTTCGCGAGGTGGGCGTGCACCGTCGAGGGCGAGGCGAGCCCGACCTCCTCGCCGATCTCGCGCACCGTCGGCGGGTAGCCGTGGCCGTCGACGTACTCGACGAGGTAGTTCCAGATCTGCTGTTGGCGGTCGGTGAGCATGGGGCCTCCCGGTGGACGTTCGGAGGGGCGGTGACGAACGTGTGTTCGACATGAGAGTAGAGAGTCCTTCGGACGGCGTCAACCGGGACTTGCGTCGGCGCGGGCGCGTACGATCGGGCTGGATGGGAGGCACAGGCGGTGAGGGGCGTCCGCGCCCGCGGCGGCTCGAGCGCCTACCGGAGCAGTACTTCGCAGCGCTCCTCGGACGCATCGCGGCCACCGCGGCCGAGGGCGGCCCGCCCGTCGTGGATTTCGGGCGCGGCAACCCCGAGACGGGCCCTCCGGGCCACGTGGTCGAGGCGCTCCACGAGGCCGCCTCCCGCCCGGACGGCCACGGTTACGGGCCGATGCGGGGCCTGCCCGCGCTGCGCGAGGCGATCGCCCATCGCTACCGCACCGAGTACGGGGTCGAGCTCGACCCGGAGCGCGAGGTGGCGGTCGTCCCGGGCGGGAAGTCGGCGCTTCTCGAGCTCGCCCTGGTGCTCGGCGAGCGCGGGCGGACGATCCTCGTCCCCGATCCCTACTACCCCGACTATCCGTCGGGCATCGCCCTCTCGGGGGCCGAGATGGGCCTCGTCCCGCTCGACCCGTCCGCCGGCTGGCAGCCCGACCTCGAGACGGCGCCGTCCGCGGCCGCGCTCTACCTCAACTTCCCGTCCAACCCGTGCGCGGTCACCGCCCACGCGGGCCTCTTCGGCTCGGCGGTCGGGTACGCGCAGCGCACCGGAACGACGATCGTGCACGACGCTGCCTACATCGACCTCGTCTTCGACGGACGAGCGCCCGAGAGCTTCCTCGCGACGCCCGGGGCCGTGGAGGCCGGAGTGGAGCTCTGGACGATGTCCAAGACGTACGGCATGGCCGGCTGGCGGATCGCCTTCGTCGTCGGGAATTCGGAGATCGTCGAGCGGCTGAACGTGATCGGCGACCACTCCCGGGTCGGCATGCTCGCCGCGCTCCAGCACGCCGCGATCGCCGCGCTCGAGGGGCCGCAGGCGAGCGTCGAGGAACGGCGCGCCACCTACGAGCGGCGCCGGGACAGCCTCGCCGCCGCGCTCCCCGAGCCGCCCCTCTGCGAGGGCTCGTTCTACGTGTGGCTGCAGCTCCCGGGCGACCTCACCCCCGAGCGGCTGCTCACCGAGCACCGCGTCGCCCTCGCCCCGGGCGAGGGCTTCGGGCCGAGCGGCGCCGGCTGGGCGCGTCTCTCGCTCGCGGTAGCCGACGACGTGTTCGACGAGGGCGTCGCGCGGCTCGCGCCGGTGCTCGAGGCGGCATACGCGTGAGGATCGGCATCGTCGTCCCCTTCTCGTGGTCGTACTGGGGCGGGGTCGTCGAGCACGCCGAGAACCAGGCGGCGGCCCTCCGCGACCGAGGCCACGACGTCTCGATCCTGATGGGGCACGACCCACCCGGGACGGCGACCCGTCTCCTCCACCCGCGCAGCGGCCGCCACGGCGATCTGCCGGCCGGGATCATCCCGGTCGGCCGCTCCGTCGTCGTCCCGGCGAACGGCTCGCTCCCGAACATCGTGCTCTCGCCCAGGTCGATCGGCCGCATTCGCGAGACCCTGGCCCGTGAGGCCTTCGACGTCCTCCACCTCCACGAGCCCATGACGCCGGCGATCTGCGTGGCCGCGCTCGCCTTCGCGAAGTGCCCGGTCGTCGCCACCTGGCACGCCGCGGGCGACCTCGGCTGGATGCGCGGTGGGATCCCGGTGTGGGGGTTCCTGCTCGAGCGGGTCGACCAGCGGATCGCGGTCTCCCGGATGGCCGCCGAGTCGGCCGAGAGATGGCTCGGCCCGGGCTTCGAGATCGTCCCGAACGGCGTCGTCGTCCCCGAGCACGCCGACCCGTCCGGCCGCGAGCACCATGTCGTCTTCATCGGCCGCCACGACACGCGCAAGGGGCTGCCCGTGCTCCTACGCGCCTGGCCCGGGATCCATCGCGCCACCGGCGCCCGCCTGCGGCTGATCGGGACCGATCCGCTGCAGTACCGGCTCCTCCATTCGCGCATGCGATTCGACGAGGCGGGTATCGACGTGCTCGGGATCGTGACGAACGAGGTGCGGACGCACGAGCTCGCGACGGCGAAGGTGTTCGTCTCGCCCGCCCTCGGAGGCGAGAGCTTCGGGATGGTGCTGATCGAGGCGTTCGCGACCGCCACGCCGGTCGTCGCCTCGAACATCCCCGGGTTCGCCGACGTCGCCGTGCCGGACGCGGCCACGCTCGTCCCTCCCGGCGACGAAGGAGCGCTCGTGGAGGCGGTCGTCGCGATGCTCGCCGACGAGGAGCGCCGGGTCGCGATGGGCGAAGCGGCGCGGGCGCTCGCCGCGGAGCGGTACGCGTGGCCGGACGTGGCAGCACGGCTCGAGGCGATCTACGACCGGGTCGCCGCATGAGAGCGACGTGGTGGCGGGCGCTCGTCCCGGTCGGACTGATCGCGGTTGCGATCGGCCTCATCTGGTGGCGCGGGCCCGATTGGCATCTGGTGCGTCACACGTTCACGACGGTGGTCTGGCCCTGGATCGTCCTGGCGGTGGCGCTCAACCTGCTCTCGATCGTCGCGCGCGCGGTCGCGTGGAACATCGTCATCCGCGAGGCGGTCGAGGCTCCCAGGCCGCAGTTCCGGACGGTGTTCGCGGCGTTCTCCGTCGGCCTGTTCGCGAATGCCGTGCTCCCGGGAAGGGTGGGCGAGGTGGGCCGGGTCGCGGTGCTCGCGCGGCGGATGCCCGGGCGGAAGGGGATCTGGGCGACGCTCCTCGGGACCGTCTTCGCGCACCGGATGTTCGACCTGATCCCCGCCGCGCTGCTCGTCGTCTGGGTGCTCAGCTTCGCCGACATCCCTCGCTGGGCGGTCTGGACGGTCGTCGTCGTGCTGGGCGGCGGGGCCGCGCTCTTCGTCGCGGCGATCTTCGGCGCCCGCGTTCGCTCACAGGCCCTCGACGACGGGATCGGCCGCGTCCGCCTCCTCCTCGTCCGCGGCCGTACCGGGCTCGCGGTGATGCGGAGCCCCGTTGCCGCGGCCGGAGCGACCTTCTTCCAGCTCCTCGGCTGGGTGTGCCAGCTCCTCGCCGTCTATACGGCGATGCGCGGCTTCCGCATCTACGAGCCGCTCGTCGCCGCCGGGCTCGTGCTCCTGATGATGAACGTCGTCACGATTCTCCCGTTCTGGCCCGGGAACGTCGGGCTCGTGCAGGCGGCGGTCGCGGTGTCGCTCGCCCAGTACGGCATCCCGTACGCCAAGGGCTTCGCGTTCGGCATCGGCCTCCAGCTGATCGAGGCGTCCGTCGGCATCGGGATCGGGACCGTGTTCCTCGCCCGCGAGGGGATCTCGTTCGCGACGCTGCGAGACCTCGAGTCGGAGGAGGAGCGCGAGGAGGCCGAGACAGTGGAGCCCGAGCCCGACCGCACGCCTGCTCTCAGAGATTCGGGATGAAGTAGAAGATCCTCGACCGGCGCGGCGCCGCCTCCCAGGCCATCTCGCCGCCCGGCTGGACGTGCACCTTCGCGCCCTCGGGGCTCTCCGAGCGGAGACGGTCGGCCAGCTCGTTCGCATCCTCCCGGCTCGCGGCGCCGACGAGAACGTACGTCCACCGGCGCGTGACGGGGATGCCCTCGGACTCGAGCTTCTCGGCCAGCGCGACCGCATCGCCGTGGTGCTTCACGTCGAGACGCACCTCCCATTCGGCGTACCCGGACCTGCGCGACTCCTCTTCCTCCTGCGCCTCGAGCTCGTCGAGCTCGGCCTCCCTCTGCAGCTCGGTCTCGGGCAGCGGCTCGTCGGCCGGCTTCCACTCCCCGGCCAGCGGGTGCCAGCGGTCGAGCGCATAGGTCGCGGTGAGGCCGTCCTGCTCGAGGATCCCGGCGACGACGTCGCGTGCGTTCCGCGCCGCCTCGAGCGTGTCGGCGTACAGGAACACGTCGGAGCCGTCGGCGCTGACCGCGACCGCCTCGCCGAGGCTCTTCCTCGCCTCGTCCTCGAGCTCGTGCTCGTACTCCGAGAGCCGCTCGCCGAATCCCTCGCCCGAGCCGTCCTCGAGCACCACCGTGACCCTGAAGTCGTCGGCCATCAGGCGATCGGCGGGGCCCCGACCGACTCGGGGATCTCGGGCTTCCAGCCTGCGACCTTCGGCGGCTTCGAGAGGGCGAGCTCGATCAGCCGGTCGCAGGCCGCGACGAACGCCGCGACCGCCGCCTCGGCGCTCTCGTAACGCTTCTCGGCGACCTCGACGACCTGCTCCTGGATCGTGTAAGGCCGGCCGCCGACGCGTGTCTTGAACCGCACCGACACCTCGCCGGCAACATCCCAGGCCTCGGTGGACATCACCATCCGCGGGCGTCCGGGCTGCCACGGCGTGTTCTCGTCGCCGAAGAAGTTCTGCGGGCGGAGCTCGGCGGCGAAGCCGACGTTCCGCTTCTCGTTCTCGACCATCGTCTTGATCAGCGCCTGCCCCGACCACTCCTGCTCGAGGACGACGCCCTCGGTCGTGAAGCCGACGCCGCCGTTCTCGTTCAGCTTGTCCGCCAGAGCCGCGAGGCGCTCGTCTGCTCCCGCGAGCTGGGCGGTGAGAGCCGCGGCCTGCTCCTCCTCGAGCTCGCCGAGGACGGGGGAGAGGTCCGGCCTCTCGGTGATCCGCTCGCTCGCCACGCCGACCATTCTGTCGCAATCAGGGGAGCTCCGGCTCGGTTCCGCCCGATTCGTGCGACAGCCGCTGCGCGAGCTCCTCGACCCTTCCCTGCGCGGCGGACAGCTGCTCGGCGCAGCGGCGGTAGAGCTCCTCGCCTCGCTCCCACAGGCGCGTGAGCTCCTCGAGCTCGACGTCGCCGCGCTCGAGCCGCTCGACGATCCGCTCGAGCTCGGCCTGCGCCTCCTCGAAGGTAGGCTCGCTCGTGGGAACGCTCATTCGGACCGGGCTCCGAACCGGCCCCCCGACACCTCGACGGCGAGCCCTGTTCCGGCGGCCGGGGGCTCGCGAACGACAGCCTCGCCCGCGCGCACGATCGCGTACCCGCGCTCGAGCGTCGCCCGCGGCGAGAGCGCGATCAGCCTGCCGTGCGCGGCCCGGAGCCGCGCCGAGCGGCGCTCGAGCGCAAGGGTGGGCGCGCGGCGCAGCCGGTCGTGCGAGGCGGCGAGCCGCGCGTCGTGGCGCTCGAGCACGCGGCGTGCGCCGCGCTCGAGCCCGGCGCGGGCTCGAGCAAGTCGGCCGCGGAGCTCGGCGAGGTCGGGGACGACCAGGCGCCCGGCGGCGGTGGGCGTCGAGGCGCGCACGTCGGCGGCGAGGTCGACGAGCGGTGTGTCCTGCTCGTGGCCGACCGCGCTCACGATCGGTACGGGACAAGCCGCGACGGCGCGGACGAGGCGCTCGTCGGAGAAGGGGAGCAGAGCCTCGAAGCTGCCGCCGCCGCGGGCGACCACGACCACGTCTGCGCCCTCTGCAGCGAGGGCGGAGATCGCGGCGGCGACCGCCGCGGCGGCCTTCGGCCCCTGCACGAGCGTCTCGGCGACGAGGACGTGCGCCGGCGGGAACCGGGCCGAGATCGCGGTGAGCACGTCCCGCTTGGCCGCAGCGTCGTTGCCGGTGACGAGGCCGATCAGCCCCGGGATCCGGGGGAGCGGCCGCTTTCGCTCGGCGGCAAACAGCCCCTCGGCAGCGAGCTTCTGCTTCAGCTTCTCGAGCGCGGCGAGGTGAGCGCCGAGCCCGTACCGCTCGATCGAGAGCGCACGCAGGTGGAAGTCGCCGCGCTGCTCGAACAGCTCCGGGCGGCCGTACACGTGCACGCGCTCGCCGTTCTGGAGCCCGAGGCGGAGCCCGTCGAAGAGGCCGCGCTTCATCTGGACCCCGAGGCAGGCACCGCTCTCGGGATCCTTGAGCGTGAGGTACACGGTCGCCCACCGCTCCTGGCGGCGCAGCTCGGTCACCTCGCCCTCCACCCAGACGGTCGGCAGCCGCTCCAGCCACGAGCCGATCCCCTGGTTGAACGCGCGGACCGTGAAGACCTTGCGGCCGTCGATCTCCGTGCTCTCGACCTTCACCGGGTCGATGCTAGTGCGGGGCCGACGCTAGCGCGCTACAGCAGGATCTCGGCGGCGGTCTCGTGCGAGCAGCCGGCCCGCACGAGCTCGACCGCGTGATGCAGGTCGGCCTCGGAGGTCGCGATCTTCTTCGCGAGCTCCTGCGGGTAGCCCGCGTCCATGAGAACGTGGAGCCGCCAGGAAACGACCTTTTCGGTCTCTGACGGGGGAGTCTCGGTCGTCTGCGCCATTTCGATGGGCCTCTTCGCTTCGTTCTAGACGAACCCTGCCTCGAAAAGTTGGTGGAGGGCCGCTTGCTTCCACTCTAACCCGAAACGTCAAGCACGGGCAGAGAGCGAGTCGACCCGCCGCGAGATCTCGGCGAGGCGTGCCTCGAAGACCCGAAGCTCGGAGTCGACGCGTTCGGCGAGCACCGACTCGGCGTCGCGCGCGAAGCGCTCGACGGCGAGATCGAGCTCGCGGGCGAGCCGTCGGGCGGCCTCCTCGCGTTCCGTGCGGATCATCCCGTCGAACTGCGTCGCGGCCGCCTCGGCGACGTGTCGCGACTCGCGGGCGACGACGCGCCGAACCTGCTCGAGCGACCGGCGCTCGACGTCCTGGAGCTGCGTCCCGATGCGCTGGCTCGACTCGGTCTGCTCGCGCTCGATCTGCTCGTTGAGCTCGCGCTCTCGCCGGCGCAGGCGCTCGGCGACCTCGTGGAGCGCACGCCGGCGCTCGGCGGCGTGGCTCTCGAGCTCGGCGTTGACCTGGCCAGCGACCTCGTCGATCGACTTGTCGAGCTCCTCGCGGATCCGGGCGACGCGCGCGCGATGCTCCTCGAGCGTGCTCCCGACGCGCTCCGCCTCGTCGGCGATCTTCGCCTCGACCGCGGCGATGAGCTGCTGCTGGCGCGCCCCGACGCGCTCGAGCTCGGTGGTCAGGCTCTGCTGGAGGCCCGCGACCTCCGAGCCCCAGTCGGCGAACCGCTGCTCGACCGAGCGCTGGGCCTCCGACAGCGACGCGGCGAGCTTGACCGTCGCGTCGCGCTCGCGCTCGGCGACGTCGCGCCGGCGCTCCTCGACGATGCGCCGCTCCTCCTCGACGAGGGCGGAGATCGCCTGCGAGCGGGCGAGCGCAAGCGAATGCTCCAGCTCCTCTGCGCGAAGCTCCGCCTCCTGGGCGACGACCGCGTCGAAGCGCGCCTTGCCGCGCTCGATCTCGTCGTCGAGCTTCTTCGAGGATGACTGCGTCCGCCGGAGCGTGCGCACCGAGAAGACGGCGGCGGTGCACGCGGCGAGCGCTGCGAGGATCGAGATGGTGAGCGCGACGGTCACGAGCCTAGGTTAGGCGCGCCGTGACGAGCGCGGCGGCGAGGAGGACGACGGCCCAGGGGAGGATGCGAAGCGAGCGTTCCATCGGCTCGATGCCTTCGAGAGTGCCGAGCGAGCGCCGCGCGTGCCTGACCGGGATCGAGAGCGTGCGCTGGACCACGATGAGGAGGGAGGCGAAACCCGCCGCCAGGATCGCGTCGGCGCGAAGGGTGACGGCCTGGGCGTAGAACGAGGTCAGGACCGGCAAGGCAGCCCAGGCGAGCGCGAGGCCCCACGTGTTGTGGACGAGGCCGCCGAACC
This sequence comes from uncultured Actinomycetes bacterium, assembly GCA_963836925.1. Classification (GTDB taxonomy): domain Bacteria; phylum Actinomycetota; class Thermoleophilia; order Gaiellales; family Gaiellaceae; genus PALSA-600. The sequence continues at coordinate 259,684 of CAWILJ010000013.1, read as the reverse complement.
ACTCGAGGTTGTACGCCGGGACGACGAAGGCGCCGAGCGCGACGAAGGCGAGCAGGCCCCACCCCCACGCCGAGGCGGCCCAGATGCCGATCGCGCAGGCGCCGGCGAGGGAGGCCGCCGCCAGGACGACGAGAACGCGGCCGGGGATGGCCGTTTGCAATGGGCGGCCGTTCAGCTCGTCGAGAGCATGGGCGGAGACCCCGAGCGCGAGCGCGAACGCGGCCATCGTCCAGAGCATCCGGTTCGTGTGAAAGGCGGGCGCGAGCGCGGCGCCGATCGCCACGTACGCGAGGTTCCACGCCGTGTAGGGCGGGTGGACCAGCGTGACGTAGTCGCGCCATCCGCCCGCCCGGAGGGCGTAGAACGCGGGCCTTACCTCTTCCGTCCCCACGTGACGACTCCGCCTCCGACAGACAGCGTTCGCGCGCTGACCTCGTCGATCCCGGCATCGCGCCAGGCTCCGAGCTGGCGCTCGAGCGGCCAGCTCGCCCGGTACCCTCGGATCGAGCGGCCGAGGAACGACCCGACCTCGCGCCAGCCGCCCCCCAGCGCCAGCCCCGCCCCGGGAAGCGCCACCCGGACGTGAAGCTCCCAGAGCGGGCGCCAGACTCCCTGCGGAAGCCCGAACTCGAGGCCGGCGATCGTCCCGCCGGTCCGGACGACGCGGGCCAGCTCGGCGAGGGTCGAGGCCGGGTCGTCGACGTAGCGCAAGAGGTACGTGAACGTCAGCGCGTCGAACTCGCCGTCCGCGAACGGGAGGCTCTCGGCGCTCGCCTCGACGAGCTCGATGCCGCCGTGTGCCCGGCCGCGCGCCTGGGCGAGCATCTCGGCGCTCTGATCGACGCCGACGACGGTGCAACCCTTCTGCCTGACGAGCTCCCGTGCGACCATGCCCGTGCCCGTCGCGACGTCGAGCACGCGGTCTCCCGGGCCGGCGTCGACCCTCGAGACCAGGAACCGGCGCCAGCGCGGATCCTGGCCGTACGAGAGCAGCGTCGCGTAGCGCTCGTAGGTCGGGCCGAGCGGTGCGAAGAGCGCCTTGGCCTCCATCGACGCGAGTCTAGGCTTCTCGCGTGGCGCTGAGCGAGGACCTCGTGCAGGCCGCGGCGGCCGGGGCAGCGCAAGGTGACGTCACCGCGGTGCTCGCGGCCGAGCCGGCATCGGGCCGGCGCTCGTATCTCGTCGCATTCGGCGAGGAGGACGAGCGCGCCTGGCTCGTGCTCGATGCGTCGTTCCGGCCGGTGGCCGACCGCGAGCGGGTGCGCGAGGTCGCGTCGATCGTGATCCTCAGCGAGCTGGCCGGCGAGCTGGCCGGAGGCGGGGAGCTCGAGGAGCTCCGCTCGAGGCTGGCCGAGGTGCGGATGACCGAGAGCCCGCCGGGGATCGAGGAGGCCGAGGAGGCGGCACTCGCGTTGGAACGCGCCATCGCCGCGCCTCCGATCGTCGCTTCGCCCGCCTACCTCGACGAGGTCGGCGCGCGGACCCGCGAGCTCGAGGAGGCGCTCGGCGAGCAGGGCTCGCCGTTCGCCGCCTCACTTGCCGCGTCGGCGGGAACGGTCGAGGCGTTCGTCGCCGAGGTCGAGGCCCGCCACAAGGTTCCCCTGCGCTAGGGTGGATTCGATGGAAGGTGGGTTCGGCATGTTCGGCGGCGACCCGGAGGATCTCCTGCGCAGCCTGCGGGAGTTCGCCGAGCAGCAGGCGGAGACCGTGCAGGAGGCGCAGCGAGAGCAGTTCGCGACGCTGACGCTGAACACCGCCGTCGAGCTGAGCTCGGCGGCGCTGGCGCAGATGTCGGTCTCCGGCGGCCCCGACGAGCAGGCAATCGCCCTCCGCGACGCGATGCGGGTCCTCTTCCCCGAGGCCGTCGCACTCGTGAGCGCAGCCCGCCAGGGCTTCATGCGCGAGTCCTGACGACCTCGCTCGAGTGACGCGGATCGACAGCACGATCGTCCGGGTGCTGCCGGCCGTGCCGCGTCCGATCGTGCGCCGGCTCTCGGCTCCCTACATCGCGGGTCCGTCCCTGGAAGACGCCGTGGCCGCGGTCAGGCGGCTGAACGGCGAGGGCAAGGCCGCGACGGTCGACGTCCTCGGCGAGGAGGTCGGGCGGGCGAGCGAGGCCACCGAGATCCGTTCCGCCTACCACCGCGTGCTCGAGCGGATCGAGGAGGAAGGCCTCGACGCCAACGTGTCGATCAAGCTGACCGGGCTCGGGCTCGATCTCGACGAGGAGCTCGCGCTGCTGAACCTCCAGGCGGTCGCCGCCGACGCGAAGGCGCGCGGGAACTTCGTCCGGATCGACATGGAGGACGCGACGACGACCGACGCCGCGCTCCGCTTCTATCGCGAGCTCGACGGCGCCGGGTACGAGAACGTCGGGGTCGTGTTGCAGGCCTGCCTGCGGCGCACGGTGTCCGACGTGCCCGGTCTCGCGAACGTCCGGCTCTGCAAGGGGATCTACGCCGAGCCGCTCGCGATCGCGTTCCACGACCCCGACGAGATCCGCGGCAGCTACCTGGCCGCTCTCGACGCCCTGCTCGACCAGGGCTCGTACGTCGGGATCGCGACCCACGACGAGCAGCTGATCGCCGAGTCGCTGAAGCGAATCGCCGCCCGCGGCCTCGCGCCCGACCAGGTCGAGTTCCAGATGCTGCTCGGCGTGCGTTCCTCACGCGGCGACGAGCTCGTCCGCGCCGGTCACCGCCTCCGCGTCTACGTCCCGTTCGGGGCCCGCTGGTACGAGTACTCGCTCCGCCGGCTCCAGGAGAACCCGAAGCTCGCGGGGTACGTCGCCGCCGACACGCTCCGGCGGTTCAGGGTGCCGGGGTTCTAGCCCGGCGGGTGGTAGTAGCGCCAGAGGATGCCGTTGCGGCAGCCGTCGGCGCCGGCCCTGAGCTCCGGCGTCGTCTCGTAGAGGAACTTCACGGCGCGCCTCGAGAGCTTGCCGGCGGCCTGCTGCGGCGTCATCCCGGACCTGACGGGGATGTGCAGGGCATGCGAGATCCGCGTCATCGAGGAGGTCCAGCAGGCGCTCCACTCGGTCATCCAGATCGCCTGGAAATCGCTCGTCAGGTTCCTCGGCGGCCGATCCTTCCCGCGGTCGACGGCGAAGGCGGCAGGTGCGGTCGCGAGTGCGCAGATGCAGAGAGCCGCCGAGATAATCGCCCGAGCCCTCACGGCGCCAGTATGCCCCGCCCCGGGGCAACCCGCTACACGGTCAGGGAGAAGCCGCCGTCCACGACGAGCACCTGGCCGCGGACCATCGAAGCGTCCGCGGAGGCCAGGAACGCGACCGCGGCCGCGATGTCCGCCGGCTCGACCAGCCGCCCGGCCGGATTCGCGCGGCCGAAGGCCAGCATCTCCTCGCGGTTCGGGAAGTGATCGAGCGCGCCCGTCTCGACGACGCCGCCCGACACGGCGTTCACCCGGATCCCACGAGGCGCGAGCTCGACCGCGAGGTAGCGGACGAGCGTCTCGAGCGCGGCTTTCGAGACCCCGACGAGCGTGTAGCCGGGAAGCACGCGAGTCGAGCCGAGCGACGAGATCCCGATGATCGAGCTGCCCTCGGGCATCCGCGGGGCCGTGACCTTGGCGAGCGCGAGCAGGGCGCGGGCGTTCGCGCCGAGCGTCCAGTCCCAGTGCTTCTCGTCCGTGTCGAGCGCCTCGCGGAGGACGCCGGAGGCGGCGCTGTGGACGAGCACGCCGAGCGGTCCGAGGGCGGCGACCTCGTCGAGCACCCGCGCAGAGGTGATGTTGCCGCGCACGAGCACCGGCTCGGCGCCGGCGGCGCGAAGCTCCTCCGCGGTCGCCTCGGCGGCCTTGTCGTTCCGCAGGTAGCCGATCGCCACGCGCTTTGCGCCGTCGCGCGCGAAGCGGAGCGCGATCGCGCGGCCGATCCCGCGCGACCCGCCGGTCACGAGGACATTCACGCCCGCGGCAGCGGGCTGTCGGCCGGGGCGGCGCTCGGGATCTGCTCCCAGCCGGGCCGCGTCCCCGGCTCGCGCGGCCCTTCCTCGGCCTTCGACGAGGCGTGGCCGAGCCGGTCGAGCAGCTCGATCTTCTCGTCCGCGTACCTGCGGACGTCGTGGCCCTCGGGCAGGTCGGCCACGAGCTCGCGGATCCGTGCCCGCAGCTGGTAGGCGAAGTGCGGCGTTGCAGGGCCGACGAGGACGTCGACGTCGTCGCGGGTGGGCTCGCGCGTCATCAGGGCCTAGCCTAACCGCGCCGCGGCTAGTGTCGGATGGGTGAGGAGGGTGTCCACGGTCGACGCGATGCTCCTCGGGACCGTCCTCCTCTGGGCGCTCAACATCGTCGTCACCCGGTACGTGGTGACGAACGGCTTCCATCCGCTCGCGTACGCGACGATCCGCTACTTCGCCGCGATCCTGCTGTTCGTCGCGTACACGTGGTGGCGGGAGCGCACCTTCCGGATCGCGCGGCGCGACCTCCGCTACGTCGCGATCGCGGCCGCGCTGATCTTCCTCAACCAGCTGTGCTTCGCGAACTCCGCGCACCTGACGAGCGCCTCGACGCTCGGGCTCGTCCTCGGGACGACGCCGATCTTCGCCGGGATCATCGCCACCGCGGTCGGCCTCGAGCGCCCGAGCCGGCCGTTCTGGATCGCCGCCGCCGTCTCGTTCGGCGGCGTGGCGCTGATCGCGGCCGGCGCGAGCGGCAGCTTCACCGGAGCGCTCCTGGGCGACCTTCTCGCCGTGGCGACCGCCGCGACGTGGGCCGGGTACTCGGTCGCGATCGTCCCGCTGATGCGCCGCTACTCGCCGTTCCGGATCAGCTCGGTCGTCCTCCCGCTCGGATGGGTGCCGCTCGCGCTCGTGAGCATCCCGCAGGTCTCCGCGCAGACCGTCGACGGGTTCGGCTGGACGATGGTCCTCGCCTTCGCGTTCGCAGTCGTCGGGCCGCTCTTCCTGACGAACATCCTCTGGTTCACCGCCGTCGACCGGGTCGGGCCGTCGCGGGCGACGCTGTTCGCGAACCTGGAGCCGTTCTTCGCCGTCCTCTTCGCGGTGCTCCTGCTCTCCGAGAGCCTGAACGCGCTCGAGCTCGCAGGCGGCGCCGCGATCGCGGCCGGGATCGTGATCGAGCGGCGCGGCGAGCGCTCGCCCGAGCAGGTCGTCGTGCTCGGCGAGTGACAATGAGACGATGAGCGACGTCGTCGCTGCAATCTCGCGTCAGCTCCAGCTCGCGGAGGAGAGCGCCGACGGCTGGACGATCGCCGAGACGAGGCGGGACGTCCTCCTCGCCCACTGGCCGGTCGCCCTCGACGCGCTCGCCCGCCAGCTTCCGCCCGGGCTTCCGGTCGACACCTTCGAGGGCGAGGCCTGGCTCGGGCTGGTCGCCTGCCGTCTCGAGGCGCTGCGGGTGCGCGGGCTGCCGCCGCTCCCCGGCCTCTCCTCGGGGCCGCAGCTCGAGGCCTGCACGTACGTCTCGGTCGGCGGCCGCCCCGGCCTGTGGCTCTTCTCGGTCGACCGCGGCAAGCAGGTGCTCGTCGAGGCTGCGAAGCGGACTCTGCGGCTGCCGGCGTACCGCGCGGATGTCGACGTGACGCCGGGCGCCGTCGCGGTGGCGCGGGACGGCCTCGGCTTCCGGGCGCGGTACACCACTCGAGGCGAGGCGTTCACGCCGGCGGCGGGCACGCTCGACCACTTCCTCACGGAGCGGTATGCGCTCTACACGGCCGACGGCGGCCGGCTCTACCGAGCCGAGCTCAACCACCGGCCCTGGTCGGTGCAGGCCGCCGGCGTGACGGTCGAGGCCGCGACGATCGCCCCGCTCCTGCTCGACGGCGCGCCGCACGCGCTGTACGCCGCCTCGCAGGACGTGCTCGCCTGGCCGCTGGAGGAGCTGTGAGCCCTAGGCTCGACGGAGGCGCCGGCTCCTCCGGCGCCGGAGCGCGACGGTCTCGAATGAGCCCACAGCGGCGGGCGGCGCTGATGTCGGTCGGGGCGGCGGCCGCGCTGGTCGTCCTGAAGCTGACGGTCGGGCTCGCCGCGAACAGCCTCGGCCTCCTCTCCGAGGCCGTCCACTCGGGCACGGACCTGGTCGCCGCGATCCTGACGTTCCTCGCCCTCGGCGTGGCCGGGCGGCCGGCGGACGTCTCGCACCAGTACGGCCACGGCAAGGCCGAGCACCTCGCCGCGCTCGCCGAGGCGTCGTTCCTCGCGGTGGTGAGCCTCCTGATCGGCGTCAGGGCGATCGAGCGCCTCACCGCGTCGTCGAAGCCGACCGTGCACGTGACCTGGTACGTCCTCGTGACCGTGCTCGTCGTGATCGCCGTCGACGCGAGCCGCGCGAGCGTCTCGTGGCGCATCGCGCGCCGCACGGGCAGCGCCGCTCTTTCCTCGAACGCGCTCCACTTCGCGAGCGACCTCGCCGGCTCGGTGGCGGTGCTGGCCGGCCTGCTCCTCGCACGCGCCGGGCATCCGGACGGTGACGCGCTCGCGGCCCTCTTCGTCGCCGTGCTCGTCCTGCTCGCGGCCACCCGGCTGATCCGCGTCAACGTCGACGTCCTGATGGACCGCGCACCGGTGGGGGCCGAGGCAACCGCGCGCGCGGCGATCGCGGCACTCGGTCCCCACGTCGAGCTGCGCCGCCTGCGGATGCGACACGCCGGCGGGCGGCAGTTCGCCGATGTGGTGATCGGCGTCGCCCCCTCGGCGGGAGTCGGCCAGGGCCATGCGGCGGCCGATTCCGTGGAGGAGGCGGTGGAGCGCGCGCTGCCGGGTGCGGACGTCGTCGTCCACGTCGAGCCCGGGAGCGAGAGCGACCTCCGCGAGCGCGTCCACGCGGCCGCTGCGGCGGTGCCCGCGGTGCGGGAGATCCACAACGTGAGCTTCGTCGACGTGAACGGGCGCGCCGAGCTGTCGCTGCACGTCAAGCTTCCGGGCGGCATGACGCTTGCCGAGGCCCACGACACCGCCGAGCAGCTCGAGGCCGCCATCCGCTCGGCCGTGCCCGGCGTCGACGCCGTGCAGACGCACCTCGAGCCGCTGACCGAGGTCGCCGAGGGCGAGGAGGTCACGGGAGATGCGGCGGCGGTCGAGCGGATCGTCCGGGAGGCCACGGGCTCGCCGCCGCGCGAGGTCCGGTTCCTGCGGACGGACGCCGGGCTCGTCGCGTTCCTGACGCTCGGCCTCGACGCCGGGGCGAGCCTCGACGACGCCCACAACCGGGCGAGCGAGATCGAGGCGCGCATCCGGGTCGAGGCGCCCGAGATCGCCGACGTCGTCGTTCACACCGAGCCGGTCGCCGACTCGAGGTCCGCGCAGTGAAGCTGTGCATGTTCACGCCGAAGGAGCTCGAGCTCGACCGCGGCTGGCCGGGCAAGGTCGTCGGCGAGGGGATCGTCCAGCTCGCGGCGCAGACGCTGCAGGCGTTCTTCACCGGCGGCGGCACCGCGCGCGAGCATGCCGGCTACCGGCTCGTCGACTGCGACCTGCTCGCGCCCGTCCTCTACCCGCCGGCGGTGCGCGTCTTCACCCCCTTCGAGCGCGGCGAGACGCCGTTCCTCTCGTTCCGGAGCCCCTTCCCCGTACTCGGCCCGGACGCCGACCTCTCCTACCCCGAGGGAGTGGAGGAGCTCGACTACGGGCTCGCGCTCGCCGCGATGATCGGGGCGGACGGGGAGATCGGCGGCTTCACGGTCGCCAACGACTGGACCGCGAGGGACATCGCCCGCGGCGAGCGCGCGTCCGGCTTCGGCCCCGGGAAGAGCAGCGACTTCGCGCTCTCGCTCGGGCCGGTGCTCGTCACCCCGGATGAGCTCGCGGAGACCAGGCTCGTCGCCAGGGTGAACGGCGAGGAGCGCTGCGGCGCCGACACCCGCGAGCTCGTGCACCGCTGGCCCGAGCTCGTCGCCGCCGCCGCGAGGAACACGACGCTCCGGCCCGGCGACCTCCTGCTCGCGCGCCTCACCGGCGGCGAGGGCCCGGCGCTGCGCTCCGGCGACGTGGTCGAGCTCGAGGCCGAGGGGGTCGGCGTGCTGAGAAACCGGGTCGCCTGAGGCGGTGTCCGGACACCGCCCGGGGGACGGGCGCGCTGCGACTACGGCGCGGTGCCCGGAACCCGGGCGTACCGAGGGTCTATGCGACGCGCTTCTGGCTCGAGCCGTCGGCGTTCATCACGTAGACGCTGTCGCCGCCGTCCCGCTTGCTGAGGAAGGCGAGCTTCTTCCCGTCCGGCGACCAGGCCGGATCGGTGTTGTCGAACGCCACGTTCGTCAACTGGTGGGTGCCCGAGCCGTTCGAGTTGACGACGAAGATCTCGTAGTTCCCGTTCACCTGGGCCTGGAACGCGACCTTCGTCCCGTCCGGCGACCAGCGCGGCTCGCCCGCGTCCGCGGCCGTGTGGGAGAGGCGCAGCCCGCCCCCGCCGCCGGAGCTCATGACGTAGACCTGGTAGTGGCCGGTGCGGTTCGACATGTAGGCGAGCCTCTTGCCGTCCGGCGACCAGGCCGAGCCGAACTCGTCGGCCGAGCTCGAGGAGAGGCGCTTCTGCCCCGAGCCGTCGGCGTTCATCACCCAGATGTCGCCGAAGGCATTCGCGCCGGTTCGGTCGAAGGCGATCTTCTTCCCGTCGGGAGACCAGACGCCCCAGTAGTCGTCGTCGCCCTCGGCGGGCGTCAGCTTCTTCAGGCCGGTGCCGTTCGTGTTCATCACGTAGATGGCGCCGATCCCGTCGCTGATCCGGTCGAACGCGAGCATCTTCCCGTCGGGTGACCAGTCGAAGAGCTCGTCGTACCCGCCGGCCGCCGCTCGTCAGCTGCCGCTCGCTGCCGCCGCCCGCGTTCATCACGTACACGTGGCCGCCGGTGATGACCTGCCCGCCCTTGACACGCGAGAACGCGATCTGCTTCCCGTTCGGCGACCAGGAGAGGTCGATGCTGTCGAGCCCGCCTCTCGTCAGCTCGCGCCGGCCGCCGCCGTTCGCGTTGACGGTGTAGATCTGCCAGTTCCCGTCGCCGCGGCTCGCGAACGCGATCGTCTTGCCGTTCGGCGACCAGGACGGTGCGGCGTCGTCGGCCGGCGTGCTCGCGGCGCCACTGGTCGCGGCGACGGTGAGCCCGAGCACGGCCAAGCCGGCCAGTGCGAGGGCGCGCATGATCGGGACGGGGATGTTCGACATCGAGCGGCGACGTGGGCGAAACGAGGCTCCGGGCGGCATGGTAGACGCTCCGGGAGGGGTCGCCGCCGTTAGCTTTCAGCGATGAAGCTCGTCCTGGACTGGGACGCGACGTGCACCGTCTCCGACTCGCTCGTGGACGCGATCCGCCGGTTCGGCGACGAGCGCGTCTTCCGGTCGGGGCACGGCTCCTACGGCGAGTCGCTCGTCGCGGAGGTGGGGACGATCCGGGCGGACGCCGCCACCGTGTCGGCGTGGGCGGCCGAGCACGTCGAGGTGCGGTCGGGCCTCCACGCGCTTGCGGCGCGGTATCACCCGGTCATCGTGTCGAGCGGCCTGCCGCAGCTGATCGCGCCGGTGCTCGCACGCGAAGGGCTCGACCTCGAAGTGCGCTCGAACGACGCCGACCCGGACCCGGGCGGGTGGCGGCTGCGCTTCCGGGACGAGGGGCCGTGCCCGGTGTGCGGCGACATGTGCAAGCGGCGGTCGCTGCCGGAAGGGCGCCCGCTGGTCTACGCCGGAGACGGCGTGTCCGACCGCTGCGCGGCGGGCGCTGCGGACCGTGTGTTCGCGCGCGGCTGGCTGGCCGGCGAGCTCCGGCGCGAGGGGCTCCCGCACGAGCGGTTCGAGAGCCTGGACGACGTTGCTGCTGCCCTTTCCTGAGCCGTACGACTTCGACCTCTCGACCGAGCGGTTTCGCGTGTTCGGGCCCGACCTCGCGAACCTCTGGGTCGACGGCGTGCTGCATCGCGCCGTCGGCGGCCGGGAGGTGAGGATCGCGGCCGCGCCCGGAGGCGTCGACGTCGATCCGCTCGACGATCTCACTCGGCCGGGCGTCGAGAAGCTCCTCGGCCGCGAGCTCGACGTCGACTCCTTCACCGCCTGGGCCGCCTCGCAGCCGGTGCTCGACGAGATCGTGCCCCGGCTGCGCCGGGCTCCGCCCGCCGCTCTCGCCCGACCCGTTCGAGAGCCTCGTCACCTCGATCACCGCCCAGCAGGTCTCGCTGCACGCGGCCTTCGCGATCCGCAGCCGCTTCGTTGAGCGGCTCGGCACCCGCGTCGGGAGCGTCTTTGCCTTTCCCACGCGAGACCGGGTCGCCTCGGCGACCGAGAACGAGCTGTTCGAGCTCGGGTTCTCGAGAATGAAGGCCGAGTACACCGTCGGGCTGGCGCGCGCCGACCTCGACCTCGACGGTCTCGCCTCGCTGCCCGACGACGAGGTCCGCGCGACCCTCGTCGCCGTCCGAGGTCTCGGGCCGTGGACCGCGGAGTGGTTCCTCGCCCGGCACCTCGCCCGGCCGCGCGCCTGGCCCGCGGGCGACCTGGCGCTGCGCAAGGCGGTTAGTCTCTTCTACGGTTCAGACGTGTACGAGCTCGGCCCCCGCCTCGATCCCTTCCAGAACCTCTCCGCCCACTACCTCCTGACCGCGTCCCGTCTGCCGTGACCGTCCGCCCCGCCACCCACTCCGACAAGGACGCGATCCACGAGCTGTGGCAGGAGTTCGTCGCCGAGGTGCCCGAGCCCGAGGGCTTCGGCCCCGACTCGTGGGAGACCGCCTGGGCCGAGCTCGCGAAGCACCTGGCGGGGGACGGGTGCGTGCTCGTCGCCGAAGACGGCTCGCGAGCTCATCGGGCTCCTCGATGCCGATGCCGCGGAGCCGGCACGTTGGCACGTCGAGACCGTGCACGTCCGCCCCGCGTATCGGCGGCAGGGGATCGCCAAGGAGCTGCTCCGCGCCTGCGCCGGCGTGGCGCGCGCCGCGGGCGCCGCTCATGTCTCGCTCGAGGTGCTCGCGGCGAACGAGCTGGGCGCGCTCGTGTGGCGGCGCCTCGGCTTCGAGCCCGTCGAGGTGCTGATGGCACAGTCGCTCGATGCGCTCGACCTGCGGCTCGGCGATGCTCCCGCAGGCCCTTCCCGCGCCTCGACGCACGTCCAGAGCGACGACCGCGTGTCCGTCGACCGGGCGGTCACGCAGTTCGTGCCGCGCCTGGAGAGCCCGGACGTCCGCGACGCGACCGGGGGCTGGATCCGGATCGTCGACCCCCTGCTCGATGCCGATCGCGACGCCCACGGTCGCTTCGCCCGCGACGTGTCCGACAGGCTCGGCGCCGTCGTCGTGGCGCTCGCGCTCGAGGTCGGCGCTGTCGTCCGCCTGCGCCTCTACGAGCGCGGGCGCATGGTCGACGAGTACCTCTCCGTCCCGAGCTACTACGAGACGCACGACACGAGCGACACGCTCGCCCTCGCCGTCAACCCGACCCTCGTCGCCCGGCTGACCGGCGCAGACCGCGAGGAGGTGCGCCGGGTCGCGCGGACGGCTCCCTCGCCCGCCGACCTGCCGGCCGCGGACGAGCTCTACCGGGAGCTCGCGAAGGCGATGGGGCTGGAGGTGGACGAATGAGGCTCGTCGACGCGGCGCGGTGTCCGTTCTGCGCCCGCGTGCGCCTGGCTCTGGCCGAGAAGGGGGTCGAGTACGAGACGGTCGAGATCGACCTCGGCAACCGGCCGGGCTGGCTCTACGAGCTGAACCCGGCCGGCAAGGTCCCGGTCCTCGACGACGGGTTCGTGCTTCCCGAGTCGGCGGTGATCATGGAGTACCTGGACGAGCGGTTCCCTGAGCCCGCGCTGCTTCCGGCCGGTCGCGAGGAGCGCGCCCGGGCGCGGCTCGCCGTGTTCCGGTTCGACGACCTCCTCGGCGACGACTACTACGCGCTCCGTCGCGGCGAGCCGAATGCCGTTCCGGAACGACTCGAGACGCTGCCCGTGGGGGAAAGCCGCCTGGTGGACTACGTCTACCTCCCCTGGGTCGTGCGGTTGCGGGAGGTGTACGGCGTGCCGCTGCCCGACCGGCTGGAGGAGTGGCTCCGGGAGCTCGCCGCGCGGCCGGCGGTCGCCGCCGAGCTCGAGCTCGTCCGGGGGCTGGCGTGACCGACATCGACGTGGCGGAGCTCTCGTCGCGTCTCGGCGAGGTCACCGTCCTCGACGTCCGGAGGATCGAGGAGTACGAGGGGACGCTCGGCAACGCGTGCGACCCGCGGCAGGGCCACATCCCCGGCGCGGTGCACTTCCCCGTGGAGGAGATGCTCTTCTGCACGGAGGAGGAGCTGCAGGAGCGGCTCGGCCTTCCCGGCGGGGCGGAGGTCGTCGCGTACTGCCACAGCGGCTCGCGCTCGGCGACGGCTGTGCAGGTTCTCCGGGAACTTGGGTACGATGCCCGCAACTACTCCGGCTCGTGGCACGAGTGGTCGCGGACGGATTTGCCCCTCGAGGACTCCCAAAGCTCACATCCCGAGTGACCCGAGTGAAGGCAGGAGCTGCGGTGCTCGTGCTCGTCGCCGCCCTCGCGGCCGGCGGAGCCGCCGCTGCGCGCACGCCGACCCCGTCGCAGAAGGCCGCGATCGTCGCGGCGATGCGGAGCGAGCAGGGCAAGGTGGCGATCCAGAAGGTCCTCGTCTCCACCGCGAACCCGAGCTTCGCGTCGATGAGCTGGGGGTTCGCGAACGAGGGGTTCTCGGCTCTCCACTCGAGCCTGCTCGGGCTGAGCAAGGGCGAGTGGAGGGTGCTCTGGACGCGCGACCTCGAGGCGCCTGCAGACGGCGCCTGCGTCTACGCGCCCGCCCCGGTGGCGCACGACCTCTTCCACGTCGCCTGCCCGCCGCCGTCGGCGCTCCACGCACGCATGGCGAACAGGACCGAGCGGAACGGGATCCTCGCGGGCTTCCGCACGAGCGACCTGACTCCCTATGCGAGAACGGCGCTCGCGCTCTCGCACGTGTGCGTCTCGAGGGCCAACAGGGCATGGGCGGGCGGTGTCGCGAGCTTCGAGTCGGGGAGCACCGTCTACGTCTTCTTCAAGCACACGAAGGGCTGGCGTCCGGTGTTCGAGTCGCTGCTCCAGCAGACGCCACTGCCGCCGTCTGCGATCGTGCTGTCCCTCGCGTCGTGCGTCGGCTACAACCCGGCCGACTACGACGCGTAGAGCGGCGGTCCTCGCCGCCCTCGTCGCGGCGTTCGCCCCGTACGGCCATGCGGCCGGCGCGCGAGGCTCCTGCATGGCCCCGCGGGCAGGCGCCGCCTACGCCTCGCGGGTAGCGACCGCCCTCGCGTCGCGGCGCGACCTGTGGGGGGACGCGCTGCTGCGGTCGAGGAATGGGCCGACTCTCGCAGGCGCGAGCGCGCACCTCGCCCCGCTGCTCTATGCGCGCTCGGCGGGGCAGGCTGCCGCTCACCTCGAGCGGCGTCTACTACCTGCCGTTCGCCGAGCCCGACGGCCCGCTGGGAGCAGGGACGGTCGCGCTGCACGTCGCGGACGGGAGCGAGATCGTGTCGCAGCGGGTCGGAGGCCCGGCCCTCGAGGTGTCCGTCGGCGGCGCGCCGTACGGGGCCTGTCTCGCCCGCCTCACACCGGCAAGACTGGCCGACGGGTGGCTGCCGATCCTCGAGACCCGCTACGCCGGTTACATGCAGGAGTCGTTCGCCGCCCGCATCCCGCAGACAGCGTCGCTCGTCAGCTTCGTGCGCGTCACGGGGCCGGGGGAGATCCGGCTCACCCCGACCGTCCGCGGCCTCCACCGGTCGGGCAACCGGCTCGTGCGCGGCGCACGGACCTACCTCGTGTTCGGCGGAGCGGCCCGCTGGACCGGAAGCTCGCTCGTGTTCCGCGGGACCGCCTACGGGGCGTGGCTCGTGCCGGCTGCGCCGTCGCACGCCTGGACGCTCGACCCGGCGAGCTACCGCGACGCGCGCGCGTCGGTCGGGGCGTACTGGCGGGCCCGGCTCGCGCCGGGGGCGAGCATCGAGGTGCCCGAGCGCCGGGTGATGGACGCGCAGCGCGCGCTGCTCGTCCAGAATCTCGCGCTCTCCTGGCGCTACAGCATCGGAAACGCGTACGAGGAGGCGTCGTTCCCGGAGAGCCTCGACCAGGCACAGGTGATGGCCGAGCTCGGGTTCGCGGCGGTCGGCGACGCGATCGTCCGGGTCGCGATCACGCGCCGCGAGACGCCCTACCCGGGCTGGACGATGGGTGAGAAGCTGCTCGCGGCGGCGGTCTGCGACCGCCTCTCGGACGATCACCGCTTCCTCGCCGCGCGTCACGCCCGCGCTCGCCGGCTACGTGAGCGCCCTCGCGGGACGGCAGCAAGCGAGCGGCCTGCTCGCAGCCCGAGCAGTTCTCCTCGGACATCAAGACCCCGGTCTACGGCCTTCACGCGCAGGCAGTCGCCTGGGAGGGGCTGCTCGCGATCGCGTCGGCCTGGAGGGACGCCGGGCACCCGGGGTACGCCCGGCGGGCCCAGCGTGTCGCCGCCCGCCTGGCGCCGGCGCTCCGGCGGGCCGTGGCCCGCTCGCAGCGGAGACTCGGCGACGCATCGCTCTTCCTGCCGATGAGCCTCGAGTCGGGCGAGACGCCCTACGACACCGTCACCGAGTCGCGCGAGGGGAGCTACTGGAACCTGGTCGCGCCCTACGCGCTCGCCTCAGGCCTGTTCCCGGCCGGGGGCGCCCAGGCGCAGGGGCGCGCTGCGTTACCTGGTCTCGCACGGGTCACGGCTGCTCGGGATGGTCCGCGCCTCGGCGTTCTCGCTGTACGGGCCGGACGCGAGCCCGCTCAGGTCGGGCACCGACCAGGTCTACGGCGTCAACGCGTCGCGGTTCCTCGCGGCCGAGGACGAGCCCGACGAGCTCGTCCTCAGCCTCTACGGCCAGCTCGCGGCAGGGATGACGCCGGACACGTTCGTCGCGGGCGAGGCTGCGAGCGTCGCCCCGCTCGACGGGCTCCGCTACCGCGCGATGTACCTGCCGCCGAACGGCACCGCAAACGACTCGTTCCTCGAGACGCTCCGGCTGATGGTCGTGCAGGACACCTCGTCGGCGCTCCGGCTGGCCTTCGCGACGCCGCGCGGGTGGCTCGGCGCGGGGAAGCGGATCGAGGTGACCCGCGCGCCGACCCGGTTCGGCCCGGTGACCTACTCGTTGGCAGCTTCCGTGCACCAGGTCCGGCGTGCAGCTCGACCCGCCGCGGCGCACGCGAAGGAGCTGCTCCTGCGCCTGAGGTTGCCGGCGGGCCGGCGCATCGTCGTCGGTGACCCCCCGGCGGAGGTTCGACCGCGCCACGGGCACGATCGACCTGTCCGGCGTGACGGTCCCGCTCGATCTTCTCGTGCGGACCACGTAGAGTCCCGCCCCGTGAGGCGAGGAGTCACGTTCGCCTTCGCCGCTGCGGTGACGGTCACATGCCTGTCGGGCAGCGCGGTGGGTTCGGCCGAGAAACCACGTTCGGTCGTCGTCGGCAAGGTCCGGATCTGGAGGATCGCCTACCGCGCGCACAACGGCACGCGCCGCAATGCCTTCGTCGCCCTCCCGAGCTCGTACCGGCCGGGGCACGCGCCGCCGATCCCACTCGTCATCTCCCCGCACGGCCGCGGCGTGACGGGACGCGAGAACCTGAAGCTCTGGGGCCAGCTGCCGGCGGTCGGCGGCTTCGGGGTCGTGAGCCCGGACGGCCAGGGGCGGCTGCTGTCCAACTACTCGTGGGGCTCGGCCGGCCAGATCGACGACCTGGCGCGCATGCCGCAGATCGTGAAGGCCACGCTGGCGTGGGTGCACATCGACGCGCACCGTGTCTACGCGGTCGGGGGGAGCATGGGCGGGCAGGAGACGCTTCTCCTCGTCGCCCGCCATCCGCGCCTGCTTGCCGGCGCGGCCGCGTTCGACCCGGTCGTCGACTTCTCGCTCCAGTACCGCGAGTTCCCGCGGCTCGGGTGCTCGAAGAGCTGCAAGAAGATGTGGAACGGCCCGGTCGGGCGGTCGCTCCAGGCGATGGCCCGCGCCGAGCTCGGCGGGTCTCCCCGGAGGGCGCGGTACGCCTACGAGCTGCGAAGCCCGCTCACGTACGCGCGGGCGATCGCGTTCTCGCACGTCCCGCTGCAGCTCTGGTGGAGCAAGCAGGATGTGATCGTGATCGACCAGCAGCGTCAGACGGCGCGGCTGTTCAACTCGATCTCGAAGCTGAATCCGAGAGCACCGACCTGCTCGGTTTCACCGGAGGGTGGAGGCACTCGGCCGAGATGCACGTGGGGACGCGGCTGCCGCTGTCGCTCGCGCTGTTTCGCCTCCTGCCCCCGCGCTATGCGCGCCTCAGCGGCCTCGTGGTCAAGACTCCGCCGACGTCCGACGGGCGGCGGCAGCCGGGTCAGGCCCCGCGGCTGATCCCGGCCGGGCTCGCCGCGGCGAGGAAGGCGAGGCAGAGCGTGCGGCCGAGCTGGTGCCAGCCGCCGATCTTCGCCTCGAGCTCGCGCTCGAGCTCGGGGAGCGGCAGGGGGAGGGTGCCGACGCGCTCGTCGACCTCGAACCAGCGGGTGACGTTGCTCGTGCGCGCCTCGGGATGGAACTGCACGGCCCACGCGCGCTCGCCCAGGCGGAAGGCCTGCGGCTGAATCTCCGAGGCCGCCAGCTCGACTGCGCCGCCGGGTAGCTCGAAGGCGTAGCCGTTGCCGACGAGCGCCTCGAACCGGGACGGCAGGACGCCGAGCACAGGGTCGTTCGCGCCTTCGTCGGTCAGCCGGACCTCGGTGAAGCCGGCCTGCTGCCGGGGGAGCTTCCTCACGTTGCCGCCGAAGGCGTGGGCGAGCGTCTGCGCCCCGAGGCAGATCGCGAACAGCGGCGTCGCAGTCTCGACGAGGTCGCGGAGGAGCTCGTACTCCTCGTGGAGCCACGGGTATGCATCTTCCTCGCCCACGTTCTGATGGCCTCCGAGGACGATCCACGCGTCGAACGGCCCCGCCGGCTGCGGCGCGGCGCCGATCTCCCACTCCACGAGCTCGTGCCCCTCCGCGGCGATGACGTCGCCGAAGAGCTCCGCCCGCACGAGCGGGCCGTGATCGACCGAGAGGACGCGCACGCGGTCAACGTACCCCATTGCGTCGTGCATGCTCAGGCTGTCGTCCGATGGACAAGAAGCTTCCCCAGGCGCGTTGGTGGGCCGTCCGCCCGGCACGGAACCTCAAGGGGGCCAGCTACACGTGCCCGTTCTGCCGTGGGCAGCTCCACGGGATGAGCTACCACGCGTTGATCGCGCCGGAGGGCGACACCGCCCGGCGACGCCACGCGCATACGGCGTGTGTGCAGCGGGCGCGGGAGCGCGGGATCCTGCCGAGCTACGACGACTGGCGTGCGACGCAGCCACGGCGGCCCGGCCTCGTGCGACGCCTGCTCCGCCGCGGCTGAGCGGAACTTCACGCAAAGTGCAGCCGGAGGACGATCCCGGCGCTTGCGCGAGGCCGGGGATCTCGCATAGCTTCGCGTCCTCACCGAGCACGGAGCGCGAGTAGATCGATGTCGCTTCCAGAGGCCGAGCGCGGAAGGTCGTCAGACCCAGGGCGGACGGTCAGTGGAGACGGCGGACGAAAGCGCCACCGGCTCGGTGTTCCTTCGTGGGCGTCATGCGTGCTCCGGAAGGGTTTGCGCCTCGTTCACCGGGGCATACCAGGTGTCGTGACGAAGGTGCTCGTCGTGGCGACTGCCCAGGTCGCGCCGGAGGAGATCAGCTCGCCGATCGAGGACCGCTTCGGCGAGGACGCCGAGTTCGCGGTCATCCCGATCTCGGGCGGCTCGAACAGGGCGGGCACGATCGCCGAGGCACGTCGTCGCTACGGAGCCGACGAGGTCGTCGTCGTGACGAGGGTCTCGGACGAGGCCTCGTGGGTGGAGACCGGCGCGGTCGAGTCGGCGCGCGACCGGCTCGACTTCCCGCTCACACATCTTCTCGTCGCCTGACCCGCTCCGGGGGACGCCGGGCTAGTGCACGGCTCGCATCTGCACGAGCACCAGGACCGCGACGGCGGCGATAGCCCCGAAGAAGGCTCCCACCACCAAGTGACCGCCGAGCAGGAACAGCAGCGCCAGGAGCACGAGGACGCCGGCGATCAACGCTGCACCTCTGAGGTTGCGCTTGCGTAGCTGGGTTCTCCCGTTGGCGCTCGTCGACTTCACCTCGGCTTTCGCTCGGAGTCTACCGCCACGGGCTATCAGGGCCGCGAACCTCCATGCTCGGTGTCACGCCGTCGGGACGTCGTGCTCCTCGAGCAGCTTCCGCAGGAGCTCGGCGCCGGCGGGCGCCTGGGCGACGCCGCCCGTCTGGTTGTTGTTGTTGAAGAACGCGTAGGCCTGCTCGGCTCCGGAGGCGAGCTCGCGCAGGGGCTCGACCCATTCCTCGAGCTCCTCGTCGGTGTAGAGGTGGTCGAAGCGGGCGGAGGCGCCCCCGGTCCGCACGTTCCAGGTCGCGGCGTTGCGGCCGTGGAAGCGGACGTAGGCGGTCGGGCTCGTCGTGGCGACGACGGTCTGGGGGACGTTGCCGCCCTCCCGCCGCGGGGCGTCGACCGTGACGTAGCTCATCCGGTGCTCCTCGAGCCACGACAGCGTCCTCGGCCGGCTCTCCTCGGCGAACCAGTCGCGGTGGCGGAACTCGACCAGCATCTCGTCGCCGCCGAGCTGGTCCCGGGCCCATTCGAGATAGTCGAACGACGACGGCTTCGGGACGATGTACGGCGGGAGCTGGAAGAGGATCCCGCCCAGCTTCCCCGCCCGGCGGAGCGGCTCGAGGGCGCCGAGGAACTCACGGAAGACGAGCGCACGCTGCTCGCGGGGCGGGCGGTCGACGCGGCCGCGCTCGTCGAGCGGCATCTCCTCGCGCAGGTCGGGCGGGAGCTGCTCGAGCCGGACCGGATGGCGCGTCATCAGCCCGAAGGCCTTGATGTGCACGACGAACCCGTCCGGCGTCCGGTCGGCCCACCCCTGCACCATCGCCGCGTCCGGAACGCGGTAGAACGTCGAGTCGATCTCGACCGTCGAGTAATGCTCCGCGTACCACCCGAGCCGGTCCTTCGCCGGCAGGCCCTTCGGGTACCAGTGCTTCACGAGCGCCTCGTCGGCGAACGAGCACGTCCCGATCCGGACCGGCGCGGACACCGCCGCAGGATAGGCAGTCGGGCTCGGCCCGTAGACTCCGCGCCATGGATGCCCGGCCGATCGGCGTGTTCGACTCCGGCGTCGGCGGGCTGACCGTCCTGCACGAGTGCCTGGTCACGATGCCGAACGAGGACTTCGTCTACCTCGGCGACCATGCGCGCCTCCCGTACGGCCCGCGCCCCCTTCCCGAGATCGCCCGCTTCGCGCACGAGATCGCCGGCTACCTCGAGCGCGAGGGCGTCAAGCTGATCGTCGTCGCGTGCAACGCCGCGACCTCGGCGGCGCTGCCGGAGCTCCAGGCCTCCCTCCACGTGCCGGTCGTCGGCGTGATCGCCCCGGAGGCCGCCGCGGCCGTCCGCGCCACGCGCAACCGGAAAGTCGGGCTCCTCGCCACCCAGGCGACGGTCACCGCCGGCCGCTACGAGGCCCTCGTCCGCACCCTCGACGCGGGCGTCCGCTTCGGCGCCGTCGCCTGCCCGGACCTCGTCCCCCTGATCGAGGCGGGCGAGCAGACCGTCGACGCCGTCCGCGCGTACGCCGCGCCGCTCAAGGCCGCCGGCTGCGACACCGTCATCCTCGGCTGCACCCACTACCCCTTGATCCGCCCGGTGCTCCAGCGCGTGTTCGGCCGCGACGTCACCCTCGTCTTCTCCGCCGACGAGACAGCGCGCGAGGTCGACGAGACGCTGCGACGAAAGCGGTGGGAGAACGCGCCCGGCCGTGAGGGCGAGTATCGCTTCCTCACGACCGGTGACCCGGCGCTGTTTGCGCGTCTCGGCGAGCGCTTCCTGCAGCTGCCTCTCGGCGAGGTGAGGCAGGTGTCCGTAGCCGACCTGGAGCGCCTCGCCGCATGATGGTCGTAGGCTCGTCGGAGCTCACGGTCGAGCGGAGGCGCCGGCCTGGCCGGGGCCGGGCGCGGAGATGACCCGCCCCGAGGGGCGGCGCCCCGACCAGCTCAGGGCCGTCGACGCCGACCCGCTCTTCCTCGAGCAGCCGCACGGGATGGTGCTCTGGTCGCAGGGGCGTACCCGCGTCCTCTGCACCGCCAGCGTCGTCGAGAACGTCCCGCGCTGGCTGCACCGCAGCGGCCGCGGCTGGGTCACGGCCGAGTACTCGCTGCTGCCGGCCTCGACCGGTGAGCGCACCGAGCGCGAGGCGGCACGCGGCAAGCAGGGCGGCCGCACGGTCGAGATCCAGCGCCTCATCGGCCGCGCCGTCCGCGGCGTCATCGACTTCGAGGCGCTCGGCGAGCGCACCGTCCATCTCGACTGCGACGTGCTCCAGGCCGACGGGGGCACCAGGTGTGCCGCGATCTGCGGCGCCTTCGTCGCCCTGTCGCGGGCGCTGGACCGCTTCGGGCTCGCGAAGGCGATCAACGGCTCGGTCGGCGCGGTGTCGGTCGGAGTCGTCGAGGGCGAGCCGCTGCTCGACCTCGAGTACGTCGAGGACTCGAACGCCGATGTCGACCTGAACGTCGTCATGACCGGCGACGGCCTCTTCGTCGAGGTACAGGCGACCGCGGAGCGAGAGGCCTTCGACCGGGCGCGGCTCGACGAGCTGCTCGACCTCGCCGCGGGCGGGATCGAGGAGCTCGCGGAGGTCCAGCGCGCCGCGATCGACGTCCCCCGGGACTGACCATGAGGGCGGTGCTCGCGAGCCAGAACCGGCACAAGCTGGAGGAGCTCCGGGCCGCTCTTCCCGGCTGGGAGCTCGAAGCGCTCGACGCCGACGGCTGGCCCGACGAGACGGGCGAGACCTACTACGAGAACGCGCTGATCAAGGCCCGGTTCGGGCGGCGCCGCGCCGATCCCGACGTCTGGGTGCTCGGCGAGGACTCCGGGATCGAGTCGGTCGCGCTCGACGGCGCGCCGGGGCTGCACTCGGCCCGCTGGGCGCCGGGGCTCGATCAGGCAGACGCGCTGCTCGACCGCCTCGCCGGCCAGCCCGAGCGCCGCGCCAGGATGGTGACCGAGCTCGTCGCCATCTCGCCTGAAGGCGAGGAGCTCCGCGGCGCCGGTGTGCTCGACGGCGAGCTCGCGACCGAGCGCCGGGGCAGCGGCGGCTTCGGCTACGACCCGATCTTCGTCCCCGCAGGCGACACCCGGACCGTGGCCGAGATCGGCGACGAATGGAAGCGGGGCAACTCGCACCGCGCCCGGGCCGCGCAGGCGCTCGTCGCCGCGATCGGGGCCCGGAGCGCCCGCTGACGGGCGGAGTATGCTCAGCGGGATGGACGCCGCGCAGGCACTGGCCGACCTCACCGAGATCTCCTCGCAGGTCCACCAGGTGGCGATCCTCGACCGCGACCGAACGCTGCTCGCGGCGACTGCTCGCGACCCGCTGCGGGCGGAGCGGTTCGTCGCTGCGCTCACGCCGCTCCTCGAGGAGGCCGAGAGGCTCGCTCGGTCGCGCGGCCTGCCCGAGCTCGACCAGCTCGAGGTCTCGACCCTGGAGGGCAGCATCTTCGCCGTGCGGCAGGACGACCGGCTGATCGTCGCGACGACGCGCCCCGACCCGACGGTCGGGCTCGTCTTCTACGACCTCAAGCACTGCCTGGGCAGCATCGACGACGGCGCCGCCGAGGCGAGGCACGAGCCGGCCGCGAACGGCGCGGGCGAGGCTGCGGAGCCGGCCCCGCGGCGGCGCAGAAAGGCGGACACCTCTGCGTAAGTCGTTCACCATGCTGGTCCTCGTGCTCGGTGCGCTCGCTGCCTCCGCCATGTACCGACGCCGCTCGGCACGGCGGCTCGAGCGGGTCGAGCTGTACGCGGCCGACGGCTCGATGGCGTCGCTGCCCGAGGGCTCCGTCGACGCCGAGCGAATGCTCTCGCTCGCCCGCGACATCCTCTCCGTGCCCGGCTGACCACCAGTGGGCGAGCTCGCCGCCGAGATCCGCCGGGCCGCGCTCCTCGAGGGCGACTTCGTGCTCAGGTCGGGCAGGCGCAGCAGCTACTACCTCGACAAGTACCGATTCTCGACCCGACCCGACCTGCTCGCGGCGCTGGGGAAGGCAATCGCCGCTGCCGTGGCGGAGCACGAGCCCGATGCGGTACGCCTCGCCGCGCCGGAGCTCGGTGCGGTGCCGCTCGCCGCGGCGGCATCGCTCGAGTCCGGGCTGCCGTTCGTCATCGTCCGAAACGCCGCCAAGGCGTACGGCACCGGCAACCGCCTCGAAGGCGTTTTTCAGCCAGGGGAGCGGGTTTGCCTGGTCGAGGACGTCGTCACGGCCGGAGGCGCGGCGCTCGCAGCGGTCGAGGCGCTTCGCGAGGCAGGCCTGCTCGTCTCGACCGTGGTGTGCGTCGTCGATCGCGAGGAGGGGGGCGCCGACGCCCTCGCTCGCGCGGCGGTCCGGCTCCGCCCGCTCCTCCTCTCCTCGGAGGTTCGCGTGGCGGCACCGACCCCGCATGGTTGAGCGATATCCGACCGGGTTGTTAGGGTCTTGCGCAAGGTCTGACGAATTCGGCATCCCAACCAGGAGGAAGCTTTGACGAAGCAGGAGTTCATCCAGAAGGTCGCTGGCAAGAGCGGCCTGTCCAACCGCGATGCGGGGAAGGCCGTCGACGCGTTCCTGGAGTCGGTCACGGAAGCGCTGAAGGGCGGCGACTCGGTCAACTTCACGGGCTTCGGCAAGTTCTCGGCGGCCCAGCGCGCCGCGCGCATGGGCGTGAACCCTCGCACGGGCGAGCGCGTCCAGATCGCCGCGACCACGGTCCCGAAGTTCAGCGCCGGCAGCCAGCTCAAGGGCGCGCTGAAGTAGCGGGGGCTGTTCACCGAAGGACTGACGAGGGCCGCGCACTGCGGCCCTCGCTCGTTTCGGCGTGGCGTCCCCGCGGTTCTCTAACCTTGGGCCGTGCCCGTTGCGACGCTCACCTTCGGCGACCGGGTAGCCGTCGAGGTCGAGAGGAAGCGCAGCCAGCTCGTGGTCGGGCTCGATCCGCGCCCGGACCTCTTCCCGGTCGAGCTGCGCGGCGACGTCACCCGGTTCTGCTGCGGGATCGTCGACGCCGTCGCGCCGCACGCCGTCGCGGTGAAGCCCCAGCTCGCGTTCTTCGAGGCGCTCGGCCCGGCCGGCATGAGCTCCTTCGCCGAGGTCTGCGCCTACGCGCGCCGAGCCGGCCTGCTCGTGATCGCGGACGGCAAGCGCGGAGACGTCGGGTCGACGGCGCGCGCGTACGCCGACGCGTACCTCGAAGGCGAGGAGCCGGTTGCGGACGCGCTCACGGTGAACCCGTGGCTCGGCCGCGACTCGGTCGAGCCGTACCTGTCCGCCGCCCGCCGGTCCGGTACGGGGATCTTCTGCGTCGTGAAGACGTCGAACGCCGGCGGCGAGGTGCAGGACATGACCCTCTCCGACGGCCGGCCGGCCTGGCAGGCCGTCGCGGCGATGGTCTCCGACTGGGGCGAGGAGCTCGTCGGCGAGCACGGGCTCTCGGCCGTCGGCGCCGTCGTCGGCGCCACGCACCCGCGCGCGGTCAGCGAGGCGCGGAAGCTGATGCCGCAGACGATCCTGCTCCTGCCGGGCGTCGGCGCCCAGGGCGCCCGCCCCGGCGATCTGGCACGGGCCTTCACGAGCGGCCCGGCGAGCGCGCTCGTCAACGCGGCACGTACGGTGAACTACGCCTTTCGCGACTCGGGCGGCGACTTCCGGGCGGCGGCGGGCGCCGAGGCGGCGCGGCTCAGGAGCGAGGTATGGGCCGTCTCGGGCTGGTAGCGGCGCCGGGCGGTCGCTGGCGCACCTACGCGGGCCCTGCCGCCCTTGTTCTCGCAGCCACCGTCGCGGTCGCGCTCCTGCGAGGCGAGCTTCGCAGCGACCACCATGCCGCTGCGCCTCCGGCCCGGGCAGCACAGAGGCGCGCGGCCCTGAAGCCGCCGGCCCAGCACCTGCGACGGACCTACGTCGTGCGGGCAGGGGACACGATCGAGGCGATCTCCACGCGCACGGGCGTGCCGCAGGCGAAGATCCTCGCGCTCAACCCGAAGGTCTCGCCGACTGCGCTCTTCATCGGCGAGCGGCTGCACCTTTCATGAGGCGCGCGGTTGCAGCCGCGGCGCTCGCGTCGGCGTGCTGGCTCGCAGCGACGGCCGGCGCGGCCGGCCCGCCGAGCGTCGACGCGCGGGCGTGGCTCGTCGAGAACCCCGTGACGGGGGAGGTGCTCGGCTCCCACGACGCGCGCTACCAGACCCCGATCGCCTCGATCACGAAGCTGATGACGGTCGTCGTCGCGCTCCAGCACCTGAAGCTGAGCGACATCGTCAGCGTCGACCCGCGCGCCGCCGCGGTCGGCCAGGAGTCGGTGTACCTCGAGCCCCACCAGCAGATCACGGTGGCCGACCTCGTCCAGGCGGCGCTGATCCAGTCGGCGAACGACGCCGCCGACGCGCTCGCGCTCGCGACGTCGCCGAGCTTCCCGGCCTTCGCGGCCAGGATGAACGACCAGGCGGCGAAGCTCGGGCTGACGGACTCGCAGTTCGTCCGCCCCGACGGGCTCGACGCGCCGGGCGAGCGCTCGAGCGCCCGCGACGTGACGCGGCTCGCGATCGCCGCCATGAGGATCCCGGCCGTCCGCGAGGCCGTCCGGCACGTGAAGGCGACCCTCGCCGACGGCCGCGAGCTCCACACCTGGAACGACCTGCTCGGGGTCGTCCCCGGGGTGTTCGGGGTCAAGACCGGCCACACCGACGGTGCGGGGTGGGGCCAGGTCGCGGCGGTGCGTGCCGACGGCACCACGATCTACGCGACGATCCTCGGCAGCCCGTCGCGGGCCCGGCGGAACGCCGACCTCCAGACGCTCATCGCGTACGGACTGAACCAGTACCGCCTCGTCGACGCGGTCTCACGCGGCCGCGGGTACGCGATGGTTCAGCTTCCGTACGGGCGCTCGGCGCTGAAGCTCGTCGCGCCCTCGCCGCTCGAGACGGCCGTGCGGACCGGCGTGCCGCTGACCCAGCGCGTCGTCGCGCCCGGCGCAACGACGCTTCCGGTGAGGCGAGGCCAGGTGCTCGGGAAGGTCGAGGTCTACGCCGGCCGACGGTTGCTCGGGTCGCGTCCGCTCGTCGCGTCGCGGACGGTGGCGAAGCCGGATGTCGCCGGCCGCATGGAGTGGTACGCGAGGCGTACAGTCCACAACGTCGTCGGCCTGGTCACGCCTTGATCGTCACGGTCACACTCAACGCCGCGTTCGCCCGCACGATCACCGTTCCGAACTTCCAACGGGGGCAGCGGCATCGCGCGAGCGCCGGCCTCCCGCTCGCGGGCGGGAAGGGGATCAACGTCGCGCGTGCGTTGAAGGCGCTCGACGTCCCCGTCGTCGCGACCGGGCTCGCCGGCGGGCAGGCCGGGCTGAGGATCGTGGAGCGCCTGACGGGTGAAGCGGTCCTGAACGACTTCGTGCGGATCGACGGCGAGTCGCGCACGACGACCGCGGTCGTCGACCCGACGAACTCGAGCTACACCGAGATCAACGAGTGGGGCCCGGCCGTGCGGCCCGAGGAGCTCGAGCTGTTCGACGCCAAGCTGCGGTACCTGTCACGCGCCGCGAGCCTCGTCGTGTTCGCGGGCTCGCTGCCACGGGACGTGCCCGACCATTTCTACGCCGACGCGATCCACGACCTTTCCCGCCGCCACGTCCCCTCGGCGCTCGACTGCGACGGCGAGGCGCTTCGGATGGGTGTCGAGGCCGAGCCGTTCCTCGTCACCCCGAACCAGGGCGAGGCCGAGTCGCTCGTCGGACAGGAGTTCCACGACGACGAGGACTTCGTGCTCGCGCTCGAGGCGATCGCCGACCGTGGCGCCCGCAACGTGATCATCACGACGGAGGGCGGCTGCTATGCGCTGCTGCGCCAGGACCGCGCCGTGCACCGCTACCGCGTCGACTCCCCGAGGGTCGAGCCGGTCTCGCGCGTCGGCGGCGGCGACGTCCTGCTCGCCGGGTTCATCGCGGGCTGGGAGGCGACCCGCGGGCACGAGGAGGCGCTCCGGGAGGCGGTCGCCGCAGGCGCTGCGTCGGTGCTCGAGCTCGGCGCCGGGAACTTCGACCCGCGCGAGGCAGCCCGGCTCCGGGCCGGGGTCACCGTCACCGAGCTCGCCGAGGTGCCCGTGTAGCGCTGTCGGACACCGCGTCGGCGTCCCGGTGCGGTGAGTCCCACTCCGGTGTCCGGCACCACGAGCGAGGCCCGGCAGGTCCGGCCTCCCGGCTCGCTACTGTGTCGCGATGGAGATCGGAAGAGTCGAGCGCCTCGCGGAAGCCGCGCTCGACCGCTCCGACAAGTTCGGCAAGGAAGGGCTCACCTTCGACGACGTCCTGCTCGTGCCGGCCGAGTCTGCAGTGCTGCCGAACGACGTCTCGACGGCGACCCGGCTGACGCGGACGATCGCGCTCGAGATCCCGGTCGTCTCGGCCGCGATGGATACCGTCACCGAGGCGCGCATGGCGATCGCACTCGCCCGCGAGGGCGGGCTCGGGGTCGTCCATCGCAACCTGTCGATCGGCGACCAGGTGGCCGAGGTGGACAGGGTCAAGCGCTCCGAGTCGGGAATGATCATCGAGCCTCTGACCTTGCCCCCCACCGCGCTCGTCGCCGACGCGCTCGACCTGATGGAGCGCTACCACGTCTCCGGCGTCCCGGTCACCGAGGCCGGCGGCCGGCTCGTCGGGATCCTCACCAACCGCGACCTCCGCTTCGAGAAGGACGTCTCCCAGCCGGTATCCGCGCTGATGACCTCGCGCAACCTCGTGACGGCGCCGGTCGGAACGACGCTCGCCGAGGCCGAAGGGCTCCTGCACCGCCACCGGATCGAGAAGCTCCCCGTCGTCGACGAGAACGGGATCCTCCGCGGGCTGATCACCGTCAAGGACATCTCCAAGCGGATCGAGTTCCCCGGCGCGACGAAAGACGCGCAGGGCCGGCTCCGCGTCGGCGCCGCGGTCGGTGTCGGGCCGGACGCCCTCGAGCGCGCTCAGGCGCTCGTCGCGGCGGGGGCCGACGTTCTCGTCGTGGACACGGCGCACGGCCACTCCCGCGGAGTGATCGAGACGGTCCAGCGGATCAGGGACGTGTCGGGTGAGTTCGAGATCGTCGCCGGCAACATCGCCACCGCCGAGGCCGCCGAGGCGCTGATCGACGCAGGCGCGGACGCGGTCAAGGCCGGCATCGGCCCGGGATCTTCGTGCACCACCCGCATCGTCGCCGGCGTGGGCGTTCCTCAGATCACCGCCGTCCACGACATCTCCGAGGTTGCAGGCCCGCAAGGGGTCCCCGTCATCGCCGACGGCGGGATCTCGTCGTCGGGCGACGTGGCCAAGGCGCTCGCGGCCGGGGCGGACACCGTCATGCTCGGCTCGTACCTGGCGGGGACAGACGAGGCTCCTGGCGACGTCATCTACTCACAGGGCGAGAGGTACAAGGAGTACCGCGGGATGGGCTCGATCGGCGCCATGAAGGCGCGCGGCTATTCGAAGGACCGCTACTTCCAGGGTGACGTCGAGGACGTCGAGAAGCTCGTCCCCGAAGGCATCGAGGGGAGGGTCCCGTACAAGGGCCCGCTCGCGGGCGTCGTTCATCAGATCGTCGGCGGCGTCCGCCAGGCGATGGGCTACTGCGGCGCCCCGACGCTCGACGCGATGAAGCAGGCCCGGTTCGTGCGCATCACGGGAGCAGGCCTGCGCGAGTCACACCCCCACGACATCACGATCACGAAGGACGCACCCAACTATCGGCGCGCCTGAGGTCGTTCCCATCCGCCCGGAGCTCCACCCGGAGGAGCGCCCGGTGCTCGTGCTCGACTTCGGCGGACAGTACTCGCAGCTGATTGCCCGGCGTGTCCGCGAGGCGCGGGTCTACTCCGAGCTCGTCTCCCACCGCGCCTCCGCTGCCGAGATCGCGCGCCGCAACCCGGCAGCGTTGATCCTCTCCGGCGGCCCCGCCTCCGTGTACGCGGAGGGAGCCCCGCACTGCGACCCGGCGATCTTCGAGCTCGGCGTTCCGACACTCGGCATCTGCTACGGCATGCAACTGCTGGCGCTCGAGCTCGGCGGCCGTGTCGACCGCACCGGCGCGGGTGAGTTCGGCAAGGCGGCGCTCCGTCTGCGCGGAACGCTGGGCCACGACCTTCCCGAGGAACAGACCGTGTGGATGTCCCACCGCGACTCCGTCGTGGCGCCGCCGCAGGGTGCCGACGTCACCGCGTCGACCACCACGACCCCGATCGGTGCATTCGAGGACACGGCTCGCGGCCTCTACGGCATCCAGTTCCACCCCGAGGTCGTCCACACTCCGCACGGGCAGGCGATCCTCAAGAACTTCCTCTACGGCGTCGCGAACGCGTCGCCGAGCTGGACCCCCGCTGCCGTGATCGAGGAGCAGGTCGAGCGGATCCGCGCACGGGTAGGCCGCGAGCGCGTCCTCTGCGGGCTTTCCGGAGGCGTCGACAGCGCCGTCGCCGCGCTCCTCGTGCACAAGGCGGTCGGCGACCAGCTCACCTGCGTCTTCGTCGACCACGGCCTGCTCCGGAAGGACGAGGCGGCCCAGGTGGTCGAGACGTTCGGCGGTCACTTCCACGTGCCGCTGGTGCACGTCCGGGCCGAGGAGCGGTTCCTCGCCCGGCTCGAGAGCGTCACCGATCCCGAGGACAAGCGCAAGCGCATCGGCGAGGAGTTCATCCGCGTCTTCGAGGACGAGGCGCGAAAGCTCGGTGACGTGACGTGGCTGGTGCAGGGGACGCTCTACAGCGACGTGATCGAGTCGGGCGGCGACGACGGGGTCGCCCAGTCGATCAAGAGCCACCACAACGTCGGGGGGCTCCCGGCCGACATGAAGATGAAGCTCGTCGAGCCGCTCCGCCTCTTGTTCAAGGACGAGGTGCGGCGGGTCGGCGAGGAGCTCGGCATGCCCGAGCGGATGGTGTGGCGCCAGCCGTTCCCCGGCCCGGGCCTCGCGATCCGGATCATCGGCGAGGTCACCCACGAGCGGCTCGAGATCCTTCGCGACGCCGACGCGATCCTGCAGGAGGAGGTGCGGCGGGCCGGGCTCTACCGCGACCTCTGGCAGTCGTTCTGCGTCCTGCCCGCGATCAGGTCGGTCGGCGTCCAGGGAGACGCCCGCACCTACGGCTACCCGGTCGTGATCCGTGCCGTCACCTCCGACGACGCGATGACCGCCGATTGGGCGCGCCTTCCCTACGACCTGGTCGAGCTCGTCTCGTCCCGGATCGTCAACGAGATCCCGGCCGTGAACCGAGTCGTCCTCGACGTCACCTCGAAGCCGCCTGCCACAATCGAGTGGGAATGAGCCCCAGGCTCCTCCTCACAGCCCTCGTCGCGTTCGCGGTGCTCCCGGTCGCCGTCGCTGCCGCAGCGACGGAGGAGATCGAGGTGACCTCGGTGACGGTCTCGACGGCCGGTCACGACGTCGGGCCGAAGGGCGCCAGCAAGGGCGACACGATCGTCTACCGCGACAAGCTCGTCAACGCCGTGCGCCCAGTTCGGCAAGAAGAAAGGCGTCCAGGTCGGCTCCGACAGCGGCACGATGACCTTCACCGGTACGCACTCCGCGACGTTCCACGGCAAGGCCGTGCTTCCCGGCGGGACGCTCACGCTCTCCGGGCCGGTCTACACGACCCCGCAGGGCCTCGTCGTCCCCGTCATCGGGGGGACCGGCGCTTTCGCGCACGTGCACGGGACGCTCCTCGTCGGCTCCGGCGCGAAGCGGGTGCCGAATACGTACCGCCTGGTCCGGCCGAGCGGCCCGGTCGCCTAGCGCGGGGGTTCACGTTTGGCCCTCGGCAGGGCAGAATGAAGGCATGCGGATCACGTTCGGCGTCGCGGTCCCGGCGTGCCTGACGGCGCTGCTTCTCGTCTCCGGAGCCCAGGCGCGAGGGGCGCAAACCGTGACGATCCAGCTCACCTCCCTGATCACCCAGCGGGCCGATCACGATCTGCCGCCGAAGGGGAAGCTGAGCAGGGGCGACTTCGTCGGGTTCAGGGACCTGCTGCTGAACCGCAAGGCCCAGTTCGGCAAGAAGACCGGGCTGCCGGTCGGGTACGACCTCGGCACGATGACGTCCGCCGGTGGAGCGAAGGCGACGATCAAGGTGAAGGCGGTGTTTCCGAAGATCGGGACGATCACCTACTCGGGCCCGTTCGTCACGCGCAAGGACGGGACGACCGTCGTCCCGATCACCGGCGGCACCGGTGGCTTCAAGGGGGCGACGGGCATGGTCGTGATCGGCGCGGGCGAGAACAAGTCGCCGAACACCTACATCGTCACGGTGCCGCACGCCTTCGACGTCGACAGCACCGGCGTCGCCTAGCTTCTCGTCGGGCGACGCTGGGCGTCGAGCGCCCACTCCGCGTTCCGCGGCCTGTACGTCCGACACCCGGCGCGAGGCGTTCCGCGCGGGTCTCGCAGCTGGTACCATCGACCTCCGGCGGACGTGAGTCTGCCGTTCTTATGATGAAGACCTTTTGCCGATGAAGACCTTCAGCGCCAAGAAAGGCGAGATCGCCCAGGAGTGGTATCTGGTCGATGCCGACGGGCAGACGCTCGGCCGGCTCGCGACCCGGATCGCCGACCGGTTGCGCGGCAAGGGCAAGCCGCAGTACACCCCGCACGTGGACACGGGTGACTTCGTAGTCGTCGTGAACGCGGAGAAGATCGCGGTCACCGGCAACAAGCTCGAGGACAAGCTGTACTACCGCCATTCCGGTTACCCGGGCGGGCTGCGTGTGCGACCGCTGAAAGAGCAGCTCGAGCGCCGCCCCACCGAGGTGCTCCGGAAGGCGGTCAAGGGAATGCTCCCGAAGAACAAGCTCGCCGCGCGTCAGCTCACGAAGCTGAAGATCTACGCGGGCCCCGACCATCCTCACACGGCGCAGGATCCGAAGCCCTTCTGATGTCGACCCCGGCGCAATACCTCGGCACCGGCAAGCGGAAGACGTCCGTCGCCCGCGTGATCCTCCGTCCCGGGACCGGGAAGACGTGGATCAACGGCAAGGAGCTCGACGCCTACTTCCCGCGGCTCACCCACCGCAAGATGATCATGGCGCCGCTCGAGACCACCGAGCTCTCGATCGCGTACGACCTTCGCGTCCGGGTGCACGGCGGCGGCCCATCCGGCCAGGCCGGCGCGATCCGCCACGGCATCGCCCGCGCGCTCGTCGAGGTCAACCCCGATTTCCGCGTCACGCTCAAGCGCCAGGGCTTCCTCACGCGCGACGCCCGCCAGGTCGAGCGCAAGAAGGCCGGCCTGCACAAGGCGCGCAAGGCGCCGCAGTTCTCGAAGCGGTAGCGCCGCGAGCCGCGAGGCCGCCCGGGGGTGAGGGCACTGATGCCCGAACGGCGGCGCAACTCGTGGTCCTGTTCGCCTCTGAGTCCAGTTCCTCCGGGCGAGTTCGCCAGAAGACAGGCATGCGACTGTTCGCCGACGCGCACGACGGCGTCCTCATGCTCGGTCGGCAACGCCCGGGATGTCGGGTGCCGGTCGAGTCGATTCACGCGACGGGTCGCCGCCCACAGAGCTCGCACATGATCCCGTACCGCTTGACGCCGGCCGCCGTGACTGCGATCTGGCGCCGGACGAGTCGATGCCTGCACGAGCTCACCGGCCCCAGCGTTCTATGCGGCGGCGTTGGCTCCGGCACGAGCCGCACGGCACCGCCGACGGCGGGACAGGCAGGCTCGTGCTCGGCCCAGACCAGGTTCGGCCCCTGGCTCGTGACGGCCATCCAGCCGCACGCATCACACACGACGTCGATCACCCGAGCACCTTCCCGAGGCAGATGAGCGAGTCGCGCACGGTCGGATCAGGGTACCCGCCGCCTCGCGCCCGCCAGGTCCCGCAGGTCACCGAACGTCCGCACTCCAGCGAGACCAGGGTCGCCTCGAAGGCCGTCGCGAGTCAACTCCTCCTCGCCCGCTTCCCGCCCCGGCGCCCTGGACGAGTTGCGGGGCTCGGCGCTCGCACACCTCCGCCCTGCCGAGGGCTGGTATACCCACTGCGGTAAACCACGGGCAGGGGAGAGTCGATGACCAGGGTTTCACCGCTCGCAGCCGTGTCCTTGGTGGCCTGGGGCATCCTCGCCGGCCCCGCGCTGGCGCGGCCAGGCTCGACGATGGTGGCGCACGTCACGGTCACCGCGGGGAAGCCGAGCGAGTTCAAGTTCACGTTGTCCACGAGCACGGTGAAGCGCGGGATCATCGTGCTCGAGGTGACGAACCGAGGGTCGGTACCGCACGACTTCCGGGTCTGCACCGCGCGTAACAAGCCGCTCGCCGACGAGTGTCCCGGTACCGGGACGCGGCTGATCAGCCCTGGCCAGTCGAAGAAGCTCAGGATCGGGATCCTGCTCAAGGGCACCTACGAGTACCTCTGCACGGTGCCCGGTCACGCCGCCGCCGGCATGAAGGGCACCCTCAAGGTGACCTGATCGGCCGCCTGCCGGGGCCTCGTTGGCGGATCAGGGAACGTCATTCGCCGTGGGACAGGCTCCGGACGATGGTTGCCGGTGGCGACAGACGAGGCCCGAATCACTAACCTGCCGCCGATGGGCCGGCGGTACTTCGGGACGGACGGAGTTCGCGGGGTCGCCGGCGATCTCGTCACCGCCGACCTCGTCGAGCGCCTCGGGCGGGCGGCGGCGCTCTGGGGCGACGCGCGCCGGGTCTTCGTCGGCCGCGACACCCGCGGCTCCGGGCCCGAGCTCGAGGCCGCCCTCGCGGAAGGGATCGCCTCTGCAGGAGCCGACGTCGTCCTCGGCGGCGTCCTCCCGAGCGGGGCGGTCGCGCTGCGCGCCGTCGACTTCGACCTCGGCGCCGTGATCACCGCCTCGCACAACCCGCCCGAGTACAACGGCGTCAAGCTGTTCCGCCGCGCCGGCAAGCTCTCGGACGCCGACGAGGAGGCGATCGAAGCGCTCCTCGACACGCCGCCCGCCGCGGAGCGCGGCTCGATCGAGCACGACGACGGTGTCGGCGCCCGCTACGTCGACTTCGTCACGACAACGTTCGGGACCGCCCTCTCTGGACTCGACGTCGTCCTCGACTGCGCGAACGGGGCTTGCTCGGGCGTTGCCGTCGCGGCGTTCGAGCGGCTGGGGGCCGAGGTGCACGCGATCGGGAACGCCCCCGACGGCACGAACATCAACCTCGGCTGCGGTGCCACCGACACCGCGCTCCTGCAGCGGACGGTCAGGGAACGGGGCGCGGCGCTCGGCCTCGCCTTCGACGGCGACGGCGACCGCCTGATCGCGGTCGACGAGCGCGGGGAGGTCGTCGACGGCGACGGCATCCTTGCGATCCTCGCACTCGCCCAGAGGCCCGAGGTCGTCGCCGTCACGCAGATGACGAACCTCGGCTTCCACGCGCTGATGGCGGCGCACGGCATCCGGGTCGTCACCACCGAGGTCGGCGACCGCTACGTCCTCGAGGCGCTCGAGTGCGAAGGAGGAGTTCTCGGCGGCGAGCAGTCGGGCCACATCATCCACCTCGCCGACCACGTCACCGGCGACGGGCTCCCGGCCGCGCTCATGCTCTGTGCCGCCCTCGGCGGCCGGTCACTGAGCGAGGCCGCCGGGGTGCTCGAGCGCTACACGCAATGCAAGGAGAACGTCCGCGTGTCCTCGAAGGCCCTCACCCGGCCCGTGCAGGAGGCGGTCGATCACACGAACGCCGAGCTCGGCGACGACGGGCGCGTCCTCGTCCGTCCCTCGGGCACGGAGCCGCTCATCCGCGTGCTCGTGGAGGCCAGGGACGGAGAGCTCGCACGGAGGGCCTGTGCTAGGATTGTCCGGCTTGTCGAGAGCGAGCTCGGCTGATTCGTACCGCAGGAGATCGAGGCTGCGCATGCGACGAACGCCGAGCTTTTCGCGTCTCATGAGCCGTTTTCAACCGATACGACCGTAGACCGCCCGGCCCGGGCAAGGAGGAGCCACCACATGTGCGGGATCATCGGTTACGTCGGCAGTCGCCCGTCCAAGGATCTCCTCATCTCGGGCCTCGAGCGCCTCGAGTTCCGCGGCTACGACTCGGCAGGGATTGCGCTGCTCGAGGACGGCGGCCTCGAGTACGTCCGCGCCGTCGGGAACCTCCAGAATCTCAAGGCTGCGACGGACTCGAACGGCTCCATGGCGACGACCGGTGTCGGGCACACCCGCTGGGCGACGCACGGCGGCGTGAACGAGGACAACGCGCACCCGCTGACCGGCTGCGACGAGGGCCACCTTGCGATCGTGCTCAACGGCATCGTCGAGAACTACCGCGAGCTCAAGCGGGAGCTGGAGGCGGCCGGGCACCACTTCAGCTCGGAGACAGACGCGGAGGTCGTCGCGCATCTGCTGGAGACCGTCTACGACGGCGACCTGCTCGAGGCGGTGCGCGCCGTCTACGGGCGGCTCCAGGGCCATTTCACCTTCGTCGTGATCCACCACGACGAGCCGAACAAGCTGGTCGGGGTGCGCCGCGAGACGCCGCTCGTGATCGGGCACGGCGACGGCGAGAACTTCCTCGCGTCGAACCTCTCCGCCTTCCTCTCCGAGACGCGGCGCGTCTCGTACCCGGGCCACGGCGACATCGTCGAGGTGACCCGGGACGGCGTGCGCGTGATCAGCGCCGAGGACGGCAGCCCCGTCGAGCTCGAGGAGGTCCGGATCGACTGGGACGAGGAGGTCGCCGAGCGCGACGGCTACGAGACGTTCATGCTCAAGGAGATCTACGAGCAGCCCGAGGGCTTCGACGTCACCATCGGCGACCGGGTCCGCCACGGCATCCTCGTCCAGGACGGACTCGGGCTGAACGAGGACGAGCTCCGCGAGCTGCGGCGCATCGTCATCGTCGCCTGCGGCACCTCGTATCACGCCGGCGTCGTCGGCCGCTACGTCATCGAGGAGTGGGGCCGTGTCCCCGTCGAGCCCGACATCGCGAGCGAGTGGATCTACCGGAACCCGGTGATCGACGAGGACACACTGGTCATCGGCATCTCGCAGTCGGGCGAGACCCGCGACACCATCCAGGCGATGAAGCTCGCGCGGGAGAACGGCGCCCGCACGGTTGCGATCACGAATCAGATGGGCTCGCAGATCACCCGCGAGGTCGACTCGTCCCTGTTCACGCGCACCGGCCTCGAGGTCGGGGTCGCGGCGACGAAGACCTTCACCGCGCAGACCGGGCTCATGTACCTGATCGGCCTCGAGCTCGCCCGCACCCGCGGCACGCTCCCGAGCGAGGAGATCGAGCTCATCCTCGACGAGGTCTACCGGATACCGGAGAAGATGCGGCAGTTCCTGGGACGGAGCCATCCGATCGACGAGATCGCCCAGCGCTTCTACCGGGAGCCGTTCTTCCTCTTCCTCGGCCGCCACATCGGCCTGCCGGTCGCGCTCGAGGGGGCACTCAAGCTCAAGGAGATCTCCTACATCCCGACGGAGGCCTACTCCGCCGGCGAGATGAAGCACGGCCCGATCTCGCTGCTCGAGGAGGGCACGCCGGTCGTGGTCGTCGCGACCCGCATGAGCACGGTGTACGACAAGGTCGTCTCGAACATCCAGGAGACCCGCGCGCGAGGCGCGCACGTGATCGCGATCGCGACCGAGGGCAACGAGGAGATCCAGCACCACGCCGACGACGTGATCTACGTGCCCGAGTCGCCGTCGTTCCTGCAGGCCGTGCTCGCGATCCTCCCGCTCCAGCTCCTCGCATACCGCATCGCCCGGCTCCGCGGCCTGAACGTCGACCAGCCGCGGAACCTGGCGAAGACCGTCACCGTCGAATAGTTCCGCTCCGAGCGCGAGCCCTCGAACGGGGGAACCTCGCGAACTCCCCCCGAACGGGGGACGCGGTCCAGCCGCCCTCTTTCTAGGGTGAGCGCATGCGATCGGGCGGCAGTTGGCGCGGAAACCGCCGGTCGCCGTCGAGCTGGAGCTGAGAGTCACGGGCTACGTCATCCACCTGCAGCGGTGTCCCGAGACGCACACGATCTCGCTCGGCGAGGCCGCCCTCGTCCTGGGGCTCTACCTGCTGTCGCCGGCCGGCCTGCTCGGCGCGGTGCTCGTGGGCGCGGCGGGCGCGCTCGTCCTCGTCAGGCGGCAGCGCGCAGCCAAGCTCGTCTTCAACCTCGCACACCTGACGATCACCACCGGGATCGCGCTGATCGTCTTCCGCTCCGTCTCGGGGCTGGGGACCCGTTCGGGCTCGCGGGCTGGGCCGGCGTGATGCTCGGCGTCGTAGCTGCGTCCGTCACCGGGATCGTGCTGGTCACGGCCGTCATCGCCATCGCCGAGGGTTCGCTCGACGTCCCGCGCCTGGGCGTCCCCGCGGCGATCTCGTTCGTCTCGGCGGTCATCGTCTCGAACCTCGTGCTGCTGGCGATCACGCTCGCCCGTACCGACCCGGGATCTCTCGTCCTCCTCGTGCTTCCTACGGTAGTCGCGCTGCTCGCGTTCCGCGCCTATGTTGCGCAGGCCCGCCGTCTGGACCGTCTGCTCGACACCTTCGTCGGCCACGCGAGCGTCATGCTCGAGAACGGCCGTCTCGAGCGCTCGCTCGCCGAGGTGACCGACCTCAAGGAGCGGCTCCGCCACCAGGCATTCCACGACCCGCTCACCGGCCTGCCGAACCGAAGGCTCCTCACCGAGCGCGTCGAGGCGGCGCTCTCCCGGAGCTCCGACGCCGCCGCGGTGCTGTTCCTCGACCTCGACGACTTCAAGGCGATCAACGACACACTCGGCCATGCGGCCGGCGACGAGGTGCTCGTCGAGGTCGGCCGCCGCATCGCGCGCTGCATCCGCTCGGGCGATACCGCGGCACGGCTCGGCGGCGACGAGTTCGCCGTCCTGCTCGAGTCGATCGACAGGCGCGGCACGGAGGTCGTCGCCGAGTCGCTGCTGAGAGCGATGCGGCGGCCGTTCGAGCTCTCCGGCCGGGAGGCGGCGATCAACGCGAGCATCGGCATCGCGCCGGCCGCCGGAGCCGGCTCCGCCGACGAGCTCCTTCGCAACGCCGACGTCGCGATGTACTCGGCCAAAGAGACGGGAAAGCACCGCTTCGCGCACTACGACCCGTCGCTGCACGCCAAGGGGCGAGTTCGCCACGAGCTCGCGCTCGGGCTCCGCGAGGCGCTCGACCGTGACGAGATCGGCGTCGCATACGAGCCGATCCTCGACCTCGGCCGTGGCCCCTAGGCGGCCAGGTCGACCGAGGCCTCGCCGCCGACGTCGAGCGCTGTGGCGACGAATGCCCTCGCCGCGGGAGAGTGGTAGCGGTCCTTGTGGCGCGCGATCCCGATCTGGCGATGCGGGAGCGTGGGGCTCAGGACCGTGATGCGCACCGTCTCGTCGTTCGGGTCGACGGCGAGGCGGGGGAGGATCGCGACGCCGATCCCGGCGCCGGCGAGCCCCTGAACGACGCCGTTCTCGTCGGTGCGGAACACGAAGTGCGGCTCCCTGCCGGTGGCGCGGATCTGGTCGACGACGATCTCGGTGGCACGGCAGTTTCGGTACCCGATCAGGGGCTGCTCGGCGATCTCGCGAAGGGTGGGGGTGCGGGTGGAGGCGAAGTCGGACTCGGCCGAGGAGACGAGCACGTACTCGTCCTGGAGGACGAGCATCGTCTCGAGCGACGCGTTCTCCAGCGGGAGCTGGACGAACGAGAGGTCGAGCTCGCCCCGCTCGACCAGGTCGGCGAGCACCTCGTCGGAGTGCGACTCGCGGAGCTCGACGTCCACGTTCGGCCACGCGCGGGCGAACCGCCGCATCACCTCGGGGAGGATCTTCGCGCCGACACTCTGGAAGATGCCGACGTGGAGCGAGCCGGCCTCGCCGGCCGAGAGGGCGGCCAGGTCGGACTGCGCCGCCTGCAGCCGCGACACGATCGCGCGGGCGTGTCGGAGAAGGAGCTCGCCGGCTTCGGTCAGCGCGACGGGGCGAGGCCCACCCGGTCGCTCGATGAGCTTCTCCCCGACGATCCGCTCGAGCGTCGCGATCTGCTGGCTGATCGCGGACTGCGTGTAGCCGAGCTTGGTCGCCGCGCGGCCGAAGGAGCCTTCGGCCTCGACCGCGTCGAGGGCGGCCAGGTGGCGCAGCTCGACCCCGAGCCAGGAGTCGGTGCCGGTGGTGACGTTGATCGCATTCATTGATCGATATCAGTTAGAAGTCGATTTGTCCTAATGGTAACAATCGTCCATACTCGGGACATGTTCGCCATCGCATTCATCACCGGCATCGTTGTGCTCTGCATCCTCGCCCCGTTCT
Organism: uncultured Actinomycetes bacterium; assembly: GCA_963836925.1. Lineage (GTDB taxonomy): Bacteria > Actinomycetota > Thermoleophilia > Gaiellales > Gaiellaceae > PALSA-600. Next base: position 221,347 of record CAWILJ010000013.1, on the reverse strand, counting down.
ACGGCGTCGATTCGCGGCACGACGAGCCGGGTCGCCATCGCCCGACGCTGTAGCCGGCCTACTCGCCGTCCGGGTGCCGTCTCAGGCGCTTCACGCCGGAGCGGCGCCGCTTCCCCTCGAGCCGCTGCTCGCGCGCCGAGGCGGTAGGCGCGGTCGGCCTCCGCTTGCGCCGCGGCTTCGCCGCCTCGGCCACCTGCTCGAGGATCCTGCGAGTCGCGAGCTCGCGGTTCCGCACCTGGGAGCGCTCGTCCTGCGCGACTGCGCGGACGACCGGGCCGAGGCGGTCGAGCACCCGGCGGCGCTCGGCGTCGGAGAGCCCGGCCGAGCCCTCGACGTCGAAGAGCGCCTCGACCCTCGTCGAGGTCTTCTGCGCGTGCTGCCCGCCGGGACCGCTCGACCTGGAGACGCGGAAGGCGACTTCCGACCGAATAGACTCGACGTCCATGGCGGCGATTCTGCTCGACGTCGATGGTGTGCTGCACGTTTCCGGCGATCCGATCCCCGGTGCGGTCGACGCAGTGCGGCGTCTTCGCGACGAAGGCCACCGACTTCGCTTCGTCACGAACTCGACCACCATGTCCCGCCACGAGCTCGCCGAGCTGCTTCGCCGGATGGGGTTCGGGCTCGAGGACGACGAGCTGCAGACGACCGGCGGGGTCGCCGCGCGCGTGCTCGCCGGGAAGCGCGTCCTCGCGCTGACGATGCCCGGGATCCTCGACGACCTCGAGGGCCTGCAGCTGATCGGGATGAACGCGGACGCCGTGCTCGTCGGCGGTGCCGACGAGAGCGAGGAGCCGGGTCGGATCTACTCGTACCTCAACCTCAACCGCGCGTTCCTCGAGCTGCTTGCGGGCGCCGAGCTCTACTGCCTCCACCGCAACCGCTGGTGGCAGACGACCGAGGGCCCGCGGCTCGACGCCGGTGCGATCGTCGCGGGCCTCGAGTACGCCGCCGGGATCGAGGCGACCGTGCTCGGCAAGCCGAGCCCGGCGTACTTCGGAGCCGCGATAGAGGCGCTGGACGCCGACCCGGGCATGACCTGGATCGTCGGCGACGACCTCGAGGGCGACGTCGCCGGCGGTCAGGCCGTCGGGCTGCGCACGGTGCTCGTGCGCACCGGTAAGTTCCGGCCCGACGAGCTCGACCACACGAACGTCTCGCCCGACGGGATCGTCTCCTCGATCGCGCAGCTCCCCGACTGGCTCGAGGAGAACTCGTGACGTCCCCGCCGCGGGTCGGGATCGACCTGATCGAGATCGAACGGGTCCGGCGGGCGCTGGAACGGCACGGGGACGGGTTCCGCTCGCGCTGCTTCACCGACGCCGAGCGCGCGTACTGCGAGTCGAAGGCGAACCCGGCGCAGCACTACGCCGGGCGGTTCGCCGCGAAGGAGGCGGTCGGGAAGGCACTCGGGTCGGGCGTCTACTTCACCTGGCGAGAGATCGAGATCCGGGGACGGCCGAAGCCGGGCGTCCACCTGACCGGGCGGACGGCGCAGGTCGCCGAGCGCGTCGGCGCCGGGCGGATCGAATTGTCGATGACGCACTCACGCGAGCTCGCGGCCGCCGTCGCCGTGGTGGTGGCGACCGCATGAAGGGCCTCGAGCCGCTCCTGACCGCGGAGGAGACCCGGCGTGCCGAGGAGGCCCACGAGGGGCCCCTGGAGGAGCTGATGGAACGCGCGGGCTCGGCGGTCGCCGATCTCGTGGTCGAGCGCTTCCCGGGGCACGTCGCGGTCGTCTGCGGGCGGGGGAACAACGGCGGCGACGGCCGGGTGTGCGCGCGAGTCCTGCGCGAGCGGGGCCGCGAGGTGACGGTGGTGGAGGGGATCGGGGAGCTCGCCGAGCCCGACGTGATCGTCGACGGGCTCCTCGGGATCGGGCTGAAAGACGTGCCGCGAGAGGACGTCGCGCGCATGATCGAGCGCATCAACGGCTCGGGAAAGCCCGTCGTATCGGTGGACGTGCCGTCGGGCCTCGTCGCCTCGACGGGCGAGGTGCCCGGAGCGGCCGTGCGGGCGACGGCGACGGTCACCTTCGGCGCCGCGAAGCTCGGGCTCGCCGTTTCGCCGGGGCGGTTCTTCTCCGGCAGAGTGCACGTGGCGCCAATCGGGCTCGAGCCGGCCGGCAACGAGCATTCGCTGCTCGGTGCCGCAGTGCTCGACGCCGTTCCGCGGAAGGCGTCCGACTCCACGAAGTACCGCGCCGGGTCGGTCCTCGTCGTCGGCGGCTCGCGCGGGCTGACGGGCGCACCCATGCTCGCCGCGCTCGCGGCGTTCCGGGCCGACGCCGGCTATGTCACGGTCGCGGCGCCCGAGTCGTCGCTGCCGGTCCTCGAGTCGCGTCTGCTCGAGGCGGTGAAGCGCGGCCTGCCCGAGGACGGCTCGGGCCGGCTGCTCCTACGCTCCGCCGACGGGGTTCTCGAGCTTGCCGACCGCGCTCACGCCGTGGTGCTCGGGCCCGGGCTCGGCCGCAGCGACGGCACCCGCGACCTCGTTCGGGTGCTGCTCGAGCAGCTGCCGGTGCCGGTCGTGCTCGACGCCGACGGGTTGTGGCAGCTCGACCCGTTCGAGCGCGCGGCGCCGACCGTGATGACCCCACATTCGGGCGAGCTCGCGGCGCTGCTCGGGGCCGAGGCGGCGGAGATCGAGGCGCACCGGCTCGAGTCGGTGCGGCGCGCAGCCTCGAGGTTCGGGGCGACCGTGCTCCTGAAGGGCGCCGACACGCTCGTCACCTCGCCGCGCGAGGGAGTTCTCGTGGCGGCGTACGGGGCCCCGTCGCTCGCGACCGCCGGGACCGGCGACGTCCTCTCGGGCGTCATCGGCGCCTTCCTCGCGAAGGGGATGGAGCCCCGCCTCGCCGCGGGCGCGGCGGCGGTGGCGCACGGGCTCGCGTCCCGGCTGGTATCCCCGCAGGCCGGGCTCGTCGCGGGCGACCTGCTCCCGGGGATCCAGCGCGCGCTCGAAGGCGAGGGCGCCGACCTGGAGCCGCTCGACTAGGGCGCGCCCGTGTCGACGCGGGCGCGGGCCCGCGCGAAGACGCCCGGGACGAGCGCCTGGAGCCACCCGGCCGGGAGGTACCACCGGGGCACGACGATCTCGCGGCGGTCGTGCTCGATCGCGCCCATGATCCGGTCGACGACGAGGTCGAGCGAGACCACGACGACCCGGTAGGTGAGCCCGCGGAACCGGTGCCGCTGGGGGAAGCCGGGTGTGTCGACGAAACCGGGGCAGACCGTGTGGACCCTCACGCCGTGCGAGGCGAGCTCGACGGCGACCGAGCGCGAGAAGGCGAGCTGGGCGTGTTTCGAGGCCGAGTACGGCCCGATCGCCACGAGGCCGGCGACGGACACGACGTTGACGAGGTGCGATCCCTCGCCGAGCGCCGGCCGGAACGCGCGGAGCGTCCAGACTGCGCCCAGGTAGTTCACCCCGATCGTGCGCTCGATCGTCTCCGGGTCGGCGACGAGGAAGTCCTGTCGTCCGGCGACCCCCGCGTTGCAGACCAGCAGGTCGATCCGGGGGTGGCGCTCGAGGACGCGCGCAGCGACCTGCTCGAGGGCAGCTCGGTCGGCGACGTCGCAGGCCTCGTGCTCGTCGGCGTCGGGCGCGGAGCCCCGCGAGAGGCCGACGACGCGCCAGCCGTCGGCGCGGAGGCGGCGGCAGAGTGCGGCGCCGATCCCCGACGATGCCCCGGTCACGATCGCAACACGCGCTCGCGCCGGCCCCGGCGGTGCCGGTACCTTCGCTTCCGGGTCGCCTCCGTCAGGCCTACGACTCATCCGGGGCGAGCGTAGTGACTAGAGTCGCCCCGTGTCGTCCGGTAACGCTCTGTCGTTCGAGGGAAAGCGCGGCTTGGTGCTCGGCGTCGCGAACCGGCGCTCGATCGCCTGGGCGATCGCGCAGCGGCTCGCCGAGGGCGGGGCGCAGCTCGCGTTCACGTTCCAGGGCGAGCGGATCGAGGGCAACGTCCGCGAGCTCGCCGAGTCGGTTGCAAGCCCACTCGTCACCTCGTGCGACGTGCGCTCCGACGAGGACGTCGCCCGCGTCTTCTCGGAGGTCTCGGACACCTTCGGCGGCAAGCTCGACCTGCTCGTCCACTCGGTAGCCTTCGCGGCGGCCGAGGACCTCGAGGGCCGGTTCACCGACACCCCGCGTGAGCGGTTCTGGATGGCGCTCGACGTCAGCGCCTACTCCCTCGTCGCGGTCACGCGCGCCGCGGAGCCGCTGATGGAGGCTGCCGGCGGGGGCTCGGTCGTCACGATGACCTACCTCGGAGGGGAACGCGCGGTGCCGCACTACAACGTGATGGGCGTCGCCAAGGCGACGCTCGACTCGAGCGTCCGCTACCTCGCGTGGGACCTCGGCCGGAAGAACGTGCGTGTCAATGCCGTCTCCGCCGGCCCGGTGCGGACGCTCTCGGCCCGGTCGATCGCGGGCTTCCCGACGATGGAGTCGATCGTCGAGGAGCGCTCGCCGCTCCACCGCCCGATCGACGCCGCCGACGTGGCCGGCGCCGCGGCGTACCTGCTCTCGGACGATGCGCGGAACGTCACGGGTACGACGCTGTACGTCGACAGCGGGTATCACGCGATGGGCATGTAGATCTCGCGAATGAGCCCGATTCGCGGTCACGGCGTCGCATGACGAGACGGAGATCCACGTGAAGCGTCTGGACGAGCGCGTCGCTGTCGTCACGGGAGCCGCGACCGGGATCGGACGCGGGATCGCGCGGGTCCTCGCTCTCGAGGGCGCTCGCGTCGTGATCGCCGACATCGACGCTGCGGCCGCCGAGGTGACCGCAGCGGAGCTCCGCGCCGACGGCGCGGACAGCTTCGCCGTGACGGCGGATGTGACCGACCGCGAGGCGGTCGACGCCATGGCTACGGCCGCGCTCGAGCGCTACGGCCGCATCGACATCCTCGCGGCGAACGCCGGGGTCTATCGGTGGGACCCGATCGAGGAGATCACGGGAGAGGTCTGGGACCGGATCATCGACACGAACGTCAAGGGCGCCCTTCATTCGATCCAGGCCGTTCTGCCCGCGATGCGCACGCAGAAATACGGGCGCATCGTGCTCACGTCCTCGATCACGGGCGCGCTCGTCGTCGCGCCCGGTCTCGCGCACTATGCGGCGTCCAAGGCGGCGATGATCGGCCTGATGCGAAGCGCCGCGCTCGAGACGGTCACGGACGGCATCACCGTGAACGCGGTCCAGCCCGGCAATGTACGCACGGCCGGGCTCGCGCACATCGATTCGGACTTGCTCGCCGCGGTCGAACGCTCGATTCCGCTCGGCCGGCTCGCAGAGCCCGAGGAGGTCGGCTGGGTGGTTCGCTTCTTCGCCTCGGACGAGGCGGCATACGTGACAGGCCAGTCGCTCGTGATCGACGGCGGCCAGGTCCTCCCCGAAGCCGCGGGCTGATGAGCGTCCGGCTCGGCATCGACACCGGCGGAACGTTCAGCGACTTCGTCGCAGTCGACTCTCGAAGCGGCGAGGTCCGGACCGCGAAGGTCGCCTCGACGCCGACCGAGCCGGCGAGCGCGATCGCCGCAGGCCTCGCCGAGCTGGGCGTACTCGACGCCGAGCAGGTCGTGGTGGGCACGACGGTCGCGACGAACGCGGTGATCCAGCGTCGCGGCGCCCGTGTCATCTTCCTGACGAATGAAGGCTTCACCGACGTTCCGTTCATCGGCCGCATCGACAAGGAACGCCTCTACGACCTGCACTGGGAGAAGCCGCCCCCGCTCGTGTCGCGCAGCGACTGCTTCGGTCTCCGGGGTCGGCTCGACCGACACGGCCAACAGGTCGAACCGCTCGACCGGGAACAGCTGTCGTCGGTGGTCGAGGCACTCGCGGCAATCGACGGCGATTTCGCGGTGGCCGTGAGCTGTCTCTTCTCCTATCTCCGACCCGACGACGAGCGGGCGATTGCCGACGCGCTCCGCGATGCGCTTCCGAGCGTTCCCGTCTCCGTCTCCCACGAGGTCTCGCCGGTCTGGCGCGAGCACGAGCGGGCGAGCACGACCATCGGCGACGCGTTCGTGAAGCCGATCGTCAGCGCCTACGTCGACGGCGTCGGCGAGGTGTTCCGCCGAGAAGGCGTCGGCACCTGGAACGTGCTGTCGTCGAACGGCGGTCACCTCCCGGCCGGCAGCGCACGCGAGCGGCCGGTGCAGCTCCTGCTCTCGGGGCTCGCCGGCGGCGTCGTCGGGGCCCGGTATTTCGCCGAGCGCGCGGCGTACGCGTCGGTCTTCTCCCTCGACATGGGCGGGACGAGCTGCGACATCGGACTCGTGCTCGGCGGAGAGCAGCAATACGCGAGCGAGTTTCAGGTCTCGTGGGGGATCCCCATCAGCATTCCCTGCGTCGCGGTGACGACGATCGGCGCCGGCGGAGGATCGATCTGCTGGCTCGACAAGGGCGGCTTCCTGCACGTGGGGCCGCGGAGCGCCGGCGCCGAGCCGGGCCCGGTCGCATACGGCAAGGGCGGAACCGAGCCGACGACGACCGACGCGAATCTCGTGCTCGGCCGCCTCGACCCCGACTACTTCCTCGGCGGCCGGATGCAGATCGACGCGGCCGCCGCCCGCGACGCCTTCGCCCGGCTCGGCGGCGCGTTGGGCCTCTCGGCCGAAGCCGCGGCTCTGGCGGCCGTCCGGACGGCAGACGAGAACATGGCGAACGCGATCCGCCTCGTCGCGGTGGAGCGCGGCCTCGATCCGCGCGACTTCGCGCTCATCGCGTTCGGTGGGGCAGGCCCGCTCCACGCCCGCGCGGTGGCCGACCGCCTCGAGATGGCCAGAGTGCTGATCCCGCCGCATCCGGGGCTCTGCTCGGCGTTCGGGGCTGCAATCGCTCAGCCGCGGGTCGATCGCGTCCGGACGTGCTACGCGCGCTCCGACCGCCTGGACGGCGAGGCGCTCGCTCGCACCGAGCGGGCGTTGCGCGAGGAGGCGGTCGACGCGCTCCAGCGCGCGGCGAAGACCGCGGAGCCGCTCCTGGACCGGGCGGGATCGCTGCGATACGCGGGCCAGAACTACGAGCTCGAGGTCGCGCTACCGCCCGGCGACCTCCACGAGCGCAACTGGGACGAGCTGCTGCGGCGGTTCGAGGCGGAGCACGAGCGGCAGTACGGCTTCGCCTTGCCGGGGGAGACGGTGGAGCTCGTCAACCTGCGCGTGACGGCGCTGAGCCCCGAACAGCCTCCCGCATTCGCTCTCTCGCCCGTGTCGCCGGCGACGCCGGAAGCACGGGCCGTGTGGTTCGACGCGTCAGGTCCCGTCACGTGTGCCGTCGTCAGGCGCGCGTCGCTCGTCTCGGGCGCCGAGCTCGACGGCCCGCTCGTGATCGAGGAGCCGGACTCGACCACGCTCGTCCATCCCGGCGACACCGTCCTGGTCGACGGCAGCGGCGCGCTGGTCCTCTCGATCGGGAGCCAGACGTGAAGAACACGCTCGAGCTGGACACGGTCGGCCTCCACGTCCTGCACAACGCGCTCACGAACATCGCGGCGGAGATGGCGCTGGTGATGATGAAGACGTCGTATTCGACGATCTTCAACGAGGGCCTCGACTTCTCGACGGTGCTGCTCGACGCGGACGGCAACCTGATCGCAGAGAAGAACTACACGCCGTCGATGATGGGGGCCATCCCGAACACCGTGCGGTGGACCCTCGAGGAGTTCGGCCCCGGGTTCTTCGAGCCCGGCGACGTCGTCGTCCACAACGATCCCTATCGGGGCAACTGCCACCTGCCGGAGCACATGATGATGAAGCCGATCTTCCGCGAGGGCGAGCTGCTCGGGTTCGCCGGCAACATGGGGCACATCGCGGAGGTCGGCGGAAAGGCGCCCGGCAGCTTCGCCTCCGACGCGACCGACGTCTACCAGGAGGGGCTCCGTCTTCCGCCCGTGAAGCTGATGGAGGGCGGTCGGTACAACGAGGGCCTGTGGCGTGTCGTGCTGGCGAACCACCGCACTCCGCGCAACACCTGGGGCGACTTCCACGCGATGATCGGCGCCCTCAACGTGGGTGAGCGAAGGCTGCTGGCGCTCACGGACCGCTACGACGCCGAGACGGTGCGCGAGGGCGCACGGATGCTGATCGACTACTCGGACCGTCGGCTGCGCGCCGAGATCGAGGAGATCGCCGACGGCAGCTACGAGGCGTCGACGGTCGTCGAGGACGACGGCGTGACGAGCGATCCGTTCGAGGTGAAGGTCAGGCTGGTGGTCCGCGGCGACGAGGTGATCGCCGATTTCACCGGCTCGAGCCCGCAGGTGCGCGGCCCGATGAACGGCACGTTCGTCGTCGCGGCGTCGGCCGTCTACAACGCAACGTTCTGCGTCGCCGACCCGGAGATGCTGATCCCGCGCAACTCGGGCTGCTATCGGCCGATCCGGCTGATCGTGCCGCCGGGCTCGGTCGTGAACGTGCTCCACCCGGGCCCCTCCGTGGGCGGCAACACGGACCTGCAGCCGAAGCTCGTCGACCTCGTGCTCGACGCGTACTCCCAGGTCGTCCCGGAGCGTGTCGCGGCGGCGTCGGGCGGCTCGAGCTCCAACTTGCTGTTCGGCGGCGTGCATCCCGATACCGGGCGCTACTACTCGAACTACCACTTCGACGGGATGGGGGCAGGCGGCACCGCGCGCAAGGACGGCAACAGCGCCGAGATCACGCGCCACTCGAACTGCCGCAACACCCCGGTCGAGGTGTTCGAGCACCGCTATCCGCTGCTGACGGTGGAGTACTCGCTCGCACCCGATTCCGGCGGAGCGGGGGAGCACCGCGGCGGCCTCGCGACGCAGAGGACGTTTCGCGTCGAGGCCGATGAGATCACGTTCAGCGCCCTCTTCGACCGCTCGAAGATCGCGCCGCAGGGCCTGTTCGGCGGGCTCCCCGGCCGAGGTTCCGAGCTGCTCGTCCGCCGTCACGGCGAGAGCGAGTTCCGCCGCTTCGACGAGGTGTTCGGCGTTGCCTCGCCGACGAAATTCACCAACGTCGTCCTTCGCCGGGGCGACGAGCTGCGCTACCGGACACCCGGCGGCGGCGGCTTCGGCGATCCGCTGCAGCGAGACCCCGGGCTCGTCCGCCGGGACGTCGCCGAGGGCTACGTCAGCGTCGAGTGCGCGAAGCGCGACTACGGAGTCGACGTCGATGAGTGAGCGCCGCTGGGTCGAGCTCGAGCATGAGTGGTTCGAGACGAACACGGTTCAATGCGACGTCTGCGGTCGCATGCTCCCGCGCCGGGCATGGACGTTCGAGGGTGGTGACGGGGAGCTCGCCTCGTGTGGGCCCGAATGCGAACAGCTGTACGTGAGCTACGTGCTGCCGACCTACGGCGTCCGTGCGCGAAGCGCGCGCCCCGGAAGCGTCGCGGGATCGTAGACCCCGGCCGAGACGACCGGCCGTCCGTTCACGAAGACCCACTCGATCCCGCCGGGCGCCTCGGGCTCGAGGTAGGTTCCGCGGTCGCCGAGCTGCGCGAGATCGAGCAGCACCACGTCGGCGAACGCGCCGGGTCGCAGCTCACCGCGGTCGACGAGGCGGGCTCGCCGGGCGGGGAGGCTCGTGATCCGTGCGACCGCCTGCTCGAACGGCAGCAGCTCGAGCTCGCGCGAGAAGCGGGCGAGAAAGCGCGGCATCGTCCCCCAGAAGAGCGGCAGCGGCAGCGAGAGCCTGCCCTCGGCCACGACCGGGACGGTATCGGTCTCGGGGATCGCGTCTGGCCGCAGCACGAGGCGCCTCAACGGCTCCTCGTTCTCGGCGTCGCCACCGTAGCCGTCGTTGACGATCCGCGCGGCGCCGCCGGACGCGAGCAGCAGGTCGAAATAGAGGTCGAACGGATCCGCGGAGCGCTCCCGGGCGGTCTCGCCGAGCGTTCGCCCGCGCGAGTCCTCGAACCCGGGCGCTGCATCGGCGAGATGGAGCGCGTCCCAGCCCATCTCGAGCAGGACGTTGCGGGTGACGCGGCCCTCGACCCACGGGGGCCATTGCGGCCACGCCGCCTCGACGAGGTGCCGAAGGTGGCCGCGGCCGTCGCCGCTCGATGCGAGGGCGAGCACCGCGTCGAGGCCGAGGTCGGCGACGACGTGCGGGAGGGCCTCGAACGCGGTCATCGTCCACGCGGTGTAGCCGATGATGTCGAACGCGAGGTCGAGGCCCGCCGCACGCGCAGCGTCGACGCTCGAGAACAGCCGGTCGATCGCGTTCCAGTTCGCGCGTCCCATCGGGTTCACGTGGGCGAGCTGGAGCCGGCAGCCGGTCGCCCTGGCGAACCCGATCGCCTCTTCCATCGCGGGGTCGAAGAGCTCCGAGATGCCCCGCGTGTGAACGGCGACGAGGGCATCGCGCCCCGCCGCGATCCGGGCGAGCCCTTCCACCTCCGACGGGCCGGCGTAGCGGCCGGGGAAGTACTCGAGGCCGACGGAGAGCCCGATGGCCCCGTCGTCGAGGCCTTCGACGAGCAGGGCTTCCATCTCCGCCAGTTCGGTGGGAGTTGCCGCCCGCCGGTACTCGCCGAGGACGGTGGCACGGAGCGTGCTGTGGCCGACGTAGATCCCGACGTTGAACGGCAGCCCACGCCCCTCGATCTCGTCGAGATACTCGCGCACGGAGCTCCAGCTCCACCCGAGGTCCACGGTCACCGAGCCGACGAGAAGCATCTGCTCGATCGCCCCGCGGTTGAACGAGCTGCCGAGCGGGGCGGGCGAGATGCCGCAGTTGCCTCCCAGCGACGTCGTGATGCCCTGGCGCACGTTGGCCTGGAGCAGCTCGGGGCCGGCCGCGAGGGGCGCGATCCAGTCGACGTGGGAGTGGATGTCGACGAAGCCCGGGACGGCGACCAGCCCCTCGGCATCGATGACGGTCCCGCGCCGTTCACCGGAGCCGATCGCGGCGATGCGGTCCTCATCGATCACGACGTCCGCCGTGCGCCCTGCCGTGCCGGTTCCGTCGACGACCGTCGCGCCGGCGAGCGTCCAGCTGCCCATCAGGCGAGGGCCGAGAGCGCGCGCTCGACGAGCGGCCGGTCCTGCGCCGTGATCGCCTCGGGACAGATGACGAGCTCGCCACGGGCGAGCGGCGCGTGCGGCACGACGATCGCGGGCTCACCCGCGGCCAGCCGCTCCGCAGACGAGCGGGCGCCGGGGACGTCGATCACGAGTCGCGGGTAGAAGTGCAGATCGACGCGGATGGCACTCGGCCTGTCGGCGAGCGGGCCCTGCAGGCTCTCGAGCCAGGCGCGTTGCTCGGCCGCCTCCGCCTCGTGATCGCGACCCGCGAACTCGCGCAACGCGACCGCGAGACCGGCGATCTGCTCCTTGCCGACTTTCATGCTGCGCCCGAGGCCGTGGTGCGGCGGCTCGGTCGACTCGCGCTCGATCCACGACTCGACGTCGACATCCATGTCGAGCGTCTGCAGGCGGACGGACTCGATCAACTCGCGGCGCCCTGCAAGCACGCCGGATCCCTGCGGGCCGCGGATCGCCTTGCCGCCGCTGAAGACGACGAGCGCCGCGCCCTCGTCGACGAACCGGCGAAGGTTCGACGACGGCGGCAGCTCGGCCGCCGCATCGACGATCACGGGTACGCCGTGTGCCGTGGCAAGCTCGCAGACGCGGCGCAGCGGAACGCCTTCCGCATCGGCGAGTGCGAGCTGGCCGACCGCGACGGTGCGCTCCGAGAACGCTGCCTCGAGCTGCCATTCGTACGTCAGGCCGACGCCTTCGATCCACGGGTAGCCGACCTCGACGATCCGGGCACCGGCGGTACGGAAGGCCCGGTCGTAGGCGTTGCGATGGCCCCGTTGCACGATGATCTCCGCGGGCATCCCGTCCGTGTCCGGCAGGGCGTCCATGGCTGAGAGCCGCGTCCGCGCGATGCACGCCGCCGCGGCGAGTGTCATCCCGGCCGCAGCACCGGCCGTCACCCACCCGGCCTCGGCCCCCGTCAGATCGGTGATTGCCTCCGCCGCCCAAGCCTGCAGGTCGTCAGGACGCCACGTGCTCCCGGCGGCCTCGTCCATCGCCGCGCGGACGGTCGCCGAGAGGGACCCGCCCCCGAGCGAGGTGACGAAGCCGGCGGCGCTGATCACGCGAGGGACGGGGATCAGGCTCATCCGGCGCTCGCGATCGCCTCTGCGGGCAGGCTCTGCTTTGTCTGCGGGTAGTGGCAGGCGACGTCGTGATCCGGCCCGACGCGCTCGAGGACGGGGTCGATCTCGCGGCACCGCGGCCGCTCGCCGAGCGGGCAGCGCGGATGGAAGCGGCAGCCGGTCACCTCGAGCTCGGTCACGGCTTCCTGCACCACTGCTGCAAGGAGCCGCCCGTCGGGCGCCGCATTCGATGGGATCGAGGCGAGCAGAGCGTGGGTATAGGGGTGGACCGGGTTCCCGAAGAGCTGGTCGCGGGGCCCCGACTCGACGATGCGGCCGCCGTACATCACCGCGAGACGATCCGACATGTACCGCACGACCGCGAGATCGTGGCTGACGAAGAGGTACGTCAGCGCGAGCCGCTCCTGCAGCTCGCGCAGGAGATTGAGGATCTGCGCCTGGATCGAGACGTCGACTGCCGACACGGCCTCGTCGAGGACGACGAGCTCGGGCTCGAGCGCGAGTGCCCGCGCGATCGACACGCGCTGGCACTGGCCGCCGGAGAGCTCGCGTGGGTAGGCCGCGGCATGCGCGGGACGAAGCCCGACGAGCTCCAGCAGCTCGCGAACGCGTTGTGCCCGGCCTGCCGAGCTCAGGTCACGACGGTGGACGCGCAGGGGGAGAGCGACCGACTGCTCGACCGTCCGGCGTCGGTTCAGCGACGAGAACGGGTCCTGAAAGACGATCTGCATCCTGCGCCGCAGACGGCGGAGCTCGGACGCCGACAGCGGGGCGAGGTCATGCCCGTCGAAGAGCACGCGGCCGGCGGTCGGCCGGTCGAGGCGAAGGAGGAGCCGCGCGAGCGTCGACTTGCCCGAGCCCGATTCGCCGACCAGCCCGAACGTCTCTCCGCGGCCGATCTCGAAGGAGACACCGTCCACCGCCCGGACCACGTGACGGTCGCGGGAGGTTCCGACCCGGAAATGCCGGTGCAGGCCTTCCGCGGCGACGAGCGGCTGGTTGCTCAAGCCGCGACCAGCCCGGCCCGCTGCTCGGCCAGGTGACAGCGAGCCTGGCGGTCGTCGGTCAGCTCGCAGAGGGGCGGCGCCTCGGTGCGGCAGAGGTCGAGGGCGTACGGGCAGCGGGGGTGGAAGGAACAGCCGGACGGGAGCTCCTGGGGGAGGGGCGGCTGTCCGCCGATCGCGGCGATCGGGCGGTCGACGTCCTCGTCGAGCCGGCAGATCGCGCCGAGCAGCGCCTCGCTGTAGGGGTGGACCGGGCCTGCGAACAGCCGGTCGGCAGGGCTGCGCTCGACGATCCGGCCTGCGTACATGACGTGGATCGTGTCGCAGATCGACGCGGCGAGCCCGAGATCGTGCGTGATCAGGATCACGCCCAGCTCACGTTCGTCGACGAGCCGGCCGAGCAGATCGACGATGCGGGCCTGCGTCGTGACGTCGAGCGCCGTCGTCGGCTCGTCGGCGATCAGGACGTCCGGGTTGGCGGAGATCGCCATCGCGATCATCACGCGTTGACGCATTCCGCCCGAGAGCTGGTGCGGGTAGCTGTCGAAGCGGCGCGTCGGAGCGGCGATGCCGACGTCGCCGAGCAGTTCGATCGCGCGAGCGCGCGCGACGTCCTTGGAGACGTCCTCGTGGAGGCGGATCGCCTCGACGATCTGCCGGCCGACGGAGCGCACGGGATTGAGCGACGACATCGGGTCCTGGTAGACCATCGCGAGCCGCCCTCCCCGAACGGCTGCCATCTCGCGCTCGGACAGCCTCGTCAGGTCGCGGCCGCCGAGCAGCACCGAGCCGGAGGCAATGCGCCCCGGCGGCGGCAGCAGCCGCATCAGCGACAGCGCGGTCAGCGACTTTCCCGATCCGGACTCCCCGACGAGACCGAGCTTTTCGCGCCGGGCCACCGTGAACGACACGTCGATCACCGGGGTGACCGGGCGCGGGGAGCTCGGGAACTCGACCGAGAGCTCCCGGACGTCGAGCACGGCCGCGTTTGCGCCCGGCTCGCTCATCGACGGGCCGGGTCGAGCGCCCGCTGGATGTTGTCGCCGAGCACGTTCAGCGAGAGCACGGCGATCACGATCACGAGGCCCGGGAAGATCGGGTACCAGTACGACGTGTAGAGGTTGCTGTAGCCAGTGTGGAGCAGTGTGCCCCAAGACGCCGCCGGAGGCTGGACGCCGAGCCCGACGAAGCTCAGGCTCGCCTCGACGAAGATCGCGTCCGCGGCGACGAGCGAAGCGCGTGCGAGCAGGACGGGCAGCGTGTTCGGCAGCAGTTCCTCGAGCAAGATGCGCCAGGTCGGAGCGCCGACGGAGACGGCGGCGAAGTAGTAGTCGGACTCCAGCTCGGAGAGGAGCGCCGACCGGGCGAGACGTGCGGTCGCCGGCGCGAACAGGATGCCGAGGATGAGGACGAGGTTGAGCGTGGACGGGCCGAAGGCCGCCACGAACACGAGCCCGACGAGGATCACCGGCAGGCCGAGCGTGAGGTCGGCGAGGCGCATGAGGACCTCGTCGCTCCAGCTCCGCGCGAGCGCCGCGCCGAACCCCCAGGCGGCGCCGAAGACGATCGCGACCAGCGTCGCGAGGAACGCGATCTCGAGCGAGGTCCGTCCTCCGTAGAGCACGCGCGTCAGGAGGTCGCGGCCGAGCTCGTCCGTGCCGAACAGGTGGGCCGGCGATGGTGCCGCGAACAGGTGGTCGTAGTCCGAGTGGCTCTGGGCGTACGGCGCGACGAACGGAGCGAAGAGCGTGCAGAACACGAGGACCGCGACCACGACCGCCGCGAGTGCGGCCGAGGGGCGGCGCAGGACGCGGCCGGCGACGCCTCCGGCGCGGAACCGTGTCCGGACGCCTTCGAACGAGGCGATGGTCGCGGCGCTCACTCAGGCCTCCCGACCGACGAGCCGCAGGCGCGGGTCGATGACGCTTGAGAGGATGTCGACGACGAGGCTCGTGAGGATGAAGACCGCCGCAGCGAAGAGGACGAGCGCCTGGAGCACCTGGTAGTCCCGCTGCAGCACCGAGTCGACCATCAGCGTCCCGAGCCCGGGACGCGCGAACACGTACTCGACGATCACCGTGCCGCCGATGACCGTGCCGAGGATGACTCCGATCATCGTCAGGGCGGGGATGATCGCGTTCGGCAGCATGTGCCCGAACACGACCTGGCGACGCGTCATGCCCTTTCCGGCAGCGGTCCGGATGTACGCCGCCGAGTTCACCTCGGCCAGCGACGTCCTGAGGATGCGGAGGATCGGCGCCGCAACGCCGATCGCCAGGGTGATCGCAGGGAGCAGCACCGCCTTCATGCTCTCCACCGGGTCGTGCTCGATCGAGACGTAGCCCTGGGCCGGAAGCCAGTTCAGCTTGACGCTGAAGGCGACGATCAGGAGGATGCCGAGCACGAAGGTGGGCGTGGCCATCCCGATCGCGGTGAAGCCCGAGAGCGCCGCGTCCAGGAACCGGTTGCGCCAGATCGCGCTCAGCGACGCCGCGAGCAGCGCGAACGTGACCCCGAGGACGAAGGCGGCCAGCGACAGCTGGAGTGTCGGGAAGATCCGCTCGTTCAGCAGGGTCGTCACCGGGTACTGGCTGAAGTACGACAGCCCGAAGTTGCCGTGCAGCATCCCGGCGACCCAGCGCTCGTACTGCACGGGGAGCGAATGGTCGAGGCCGAGCTGATGGCGGACGTCGTGGAGAGTCTGGGGGTCGAGGTCCCGGATCGAGCCGCCGAGCTTCGTGATCGTGGGATCGCCGGGAATGACCCGCATGACCACGAAGATGACGACGGACGTGAGGGCGAGCAACGCGATGCTCGTGGCGGTTCGCCTTGCGATGAACAGGACCGTCGGCCCCAAGACTCTCCTCTCTGTTCTTTCTCCTCTGTTCGGGTCAGCCGGTCAGCTGGGCGTCCTCGAGGTGCAGATTGCCGCGCGGGTCCTGCCACGCGCCCTTGATCTTCTTGCTCACCGCGATGATGTTCGTCTGGCTCGCGATCGTGAACACCGGCGCCTGCGTGCTCACCATCGTCTGCATCTGATTCAGGATCGCCTGGCGGTTGGTGCTACCGAAGGCCTTCGAGAGCAGAGCGTCGTAGGTCGCCTTGTTCCAGTTGCACTCGCACTTGCCCGAGGTCGGGAAGGCGAGGGTGAGGACCGGGTTCGGCTGGAGCGAGAGGAAGTTCGCGACGATCACGCCGGGATACGATTTGCCCGGCGGATAGAACTTGTCGAGATACGTGCTCTCGTCCTCCTGATCGATCGTGAGGTTGAGGCCGATCTTTTGCAGGTCCTGCTGGAGGATCTCTCCCATCGTCGTCCACTCGGGCGTGCCGTCCGTGAGGAACGTGAACGTCGTCCCGGGCTGGACGCCCGCCTGGGTGAAGAGCTGCTTCGCCTTGTCGAGGTTGAAAGCGTACGACGTGAGGCTCTTGTCGAACGCGGGGTTCGCCGGATTCACGAGGTCGTTCGTGAGCGTCGGAGTCGCCTCGCCCGCGAAGGCCACCTTGACCATGGTCGCCCGGTCGATCGCGTAGGAGAGGGCCTGGCGGGCGACCACGTTGTCGAACGGCGGCGAGGTCGTGTCGACCTCCCACGCCTGGACGCTGGAGATCGTCGCCGGCTCGAGGATCGACGCGTTCTCGTCGCTCTGGATCTTGGCCACCGCCGAGGTCGGAACCTGGAACGCGAGGTCGAGCTTCCCGCTGGTGAAGGCCGTGACCATCGACGTGGGGTCGGGCTCGCGGACGAAGTTGATCCGGCTGAAGCACGGCTTCGGGCCCCAGTAGTTCGGGTTCGGGACGAGGGAGAGCGTCTGGTCGGGGGTGAAGCTCGCGACCTTGTACGGCCCGGTGCCGTTGCCCGCGAGCTTCGGGTCCTTGCTCGCGATGTTCGGGACGTCGCTCATCTTCGTGAGGAAGACCTGGTCCGGCAGGATCGAGCTTGGGCTGCCGGTCTTGAAGCGGACCTCGTAGTCGCCGATCGCGCGAACCGACTGCACGTCCTTGATGTTGCCGCGTGCCTGAGACGCCGTGGCCGGGTTGAGCACGCGAATGACGTTCGCGACGACGTCCTTGGCGGTGAACGGGCGACCATTCGCGTACTTGACGCCGTGGCGGAGAAAGAACCACCAGGTCTTCAGGTCCGCCGAGTGCTTCCACTTCAGGGCGAGGTCGGGAAGGACGGAGCCGTCGTGTGCGTACTTGGTCAGGCCGTTGTAGAGCAGCGGCTGGATCGTCCATTGCGCGGCGGACGCGATCGTGTTGGGATCGAGCGCCGGGATCGCTCCCCCCGCGACGCCGAACGTGACGGTTCCGTGCTGCGTGCAGGTCGTCGCGCTCGTGGCCCGCGGGGTCGCGTGTCCGGCCTGCCCGAGGGTGAGTGCCACGAGCGCGGCGGCGGCGGCCGCAAGTGCGAGGGCGGCGACCCTCTTTCGTCTGTCGAGGTCGTGCATGTTTCGTCCTCCTCTGCTGAGTGGCTTCCTGACGGGCGAGCGTGCCGCGGCTCCTGTGCTGGAGAATCGTTGTCGGAGCGACCGGCCGCGCTCGCATGCTCGATTGCGAGGCAAGAAGAAAGACTTATCAGATTTATTAGGGCAATGGATAGCCATGCTGAACGATCAGGGTCGAGTCGAAGGGAGAAGATCCATCCTCCTTCAGGCGTAGGCGAGACCGCTCTCGAAACGTCGGTCGACCGCCGGGAGGTAGCCGTCGGCCAGACGCGTGATCCCGCAGATCGGGCCGAAGTCGCGCTCGCCCAGAATCAGAGCTTCGGCCGGACGGCCCGCGAGGCGCAGCTCGGGCTCGACCTCGAGCGACCCGTCGGCGGCCCGAACGGAGATGTGCGGCGACGCGACGGCCTGCCCGAGCGAGGCGCCGTAACAGACGACGTCGACGACTGCCGAGAGCAGGAGCGCGGGGATCCGCGGCCCACCTGCCGCTCCGAGTGCATGGCGCGCGCCGTCGCCGTCGTCCAGCACGAGCGGGGCCATGTTCGTCACCGCACGACCTCCGGAGGCCGACGGAGCGAGGATGTTCGCGCCACCGTTCAGCACGATTCCCGTTCCTGCAGCGATCAGATCCGATCCGAACCACGGGCCGTGCGTGAACGTGAGCGTGGCGAGGTCGCCGCCGGGCCCCGCGGCGCACAGGTGTGTCGTGTGGGGATGGCTCGCTGGCGCTCCGCATTCCGCGATCCGCATCGTCCACGCGCGCCGAAGGCCGTCTGCGATTGCAGCCACGTACTCGCGTCCTCGGTTCGCTCCCAGCCTGGCCGGGTCGATCGCGTCGAGAGCCGGGAAGAGGATGCCGGCGCCGCTGACGGCCGATGACGGCCCGTAGACGGTCGCGCCGGCGAAGGTTGCAGTCGTCGCGGGCCCGACGGAGACGTGGTCCTGCGCAAGGTCGTCCGGAATGAGCACGCCCCCCGAAGTGACCACGCTCTCGCAGACAGCCGCCGGGATGGCTCCGCTCTGAACCGCCTCGGCGCCGCCCTCGAGAATCGTCTCGAGCGTGTCGGCGAGGTCGCTTTGAGTCAGCGTCGACCCGCGTGCGAGCGGCACACCGCCCGGGTAGAACAACGAGTCGAAATCGCCGCCTCGGCCCGCGCCCCCGTGCGCGAGGTGCTGCTCGAGCGCCCAGGCGAGATAGGGACCGACCGGGAAGCCGTCGCGGGCCAGGCGGATGGCCGGTTCGAGCACCTCTGCTCGCGGCCGCCGGCCGAACCGCGTGTGGGCCTCGAGGAGTCCCGGCACGACAGCCGGGGGCGCGACGCCGAGCCCGCCACGCGTTGCCGGCCCGAGGCTGCCGGGCCGGCGAAGCTGCGACGGGTCGAGACGTGAGGGCATCCACGTGTTGAACTCGACGGTGGTGGGCGCCTCGTCGCCAGGGTCGTAGACGAGAAACCCGCCGTAACCGCCGATGCCGCAGTTCGACGGATCGACGACGCAGAGCGCAAACGCCGCCGCGACTATCGCGTCAACCGCCGAGCCGCCCGCGCCGAGGAGATCGCTCCCGGCGTCGGCGGCGAGCTGTTGTGTCGTGACCAGCAGTCCGCGGGCGCGACGCGCTTGGTCTCCTGTCCCCGGCGCGCCGCTCAACTCGGAGAGCGTAATCGAGCGAAGGTCGAAAGGCGCCGGCGTTCGGCAGTCGAGTTGCCGACGTGCGTTTCCGATCCCGCGAGGGAACGGAGTTCGTGAGTGTGTGCGGGCCGTGTCACTGCTCCCGGCCAACGGTCACAGTATCCGGGATAGATTTCGCGGATGCCCGCGATCCGCCTCGAGCGCGTGAACAAGGTCTACCCGGGCGGGGTGCACGCCGTCCACGACGTCGACCTCGAGATCGAGGACGGCGAGTTCATGGTGCTCGTGGGCCCTTCCGGCTGCGGCAAGTCGACGCTGCTGCGGATGATCGCGGGTCTCGAGGAGATCACCTCCGGGTCCCTCTTCATCGGCGACCGGGACGTGACCCAGGTCTCGCCGCGCCAGCGCGACGTCGCGATGGTCTTCCAGAACTACGCGCTCTACCCGCACATGACGGTCGAGAAGAACCTCGGCTACGGGCTGCGCGTCCGGAGCACGCCGAAGGACGAGATCAAGACGCGGGTCGACCGGGTGGCGCGGATGCTCGGGCTCGAGGAGCTGCTCGAGCGCCGGCCCGGCGCGCTCTCGGGCGGACAGCGCCAGCGGGTCGCGATGGGGCGCGCGATCATCCGCGAGCCGGCCGCGTTCCTGATGGACGAGCCGCTCTCGAACCTCGACGCCAAGCTGCGGATCGGAATGCGCGCGGAGCTCTCGCACCTGCACGAGCGGCTGAACGTCACCACGGTCTACGTGACGCACGACCAGGTCGAGGCGATGACGCTCGGCCAGCGCGTCGCGGTCATGCGCGACGGATACGTGCAACAGGTGGACACGCCCCAGACGCTCTATCGCCGTCCGGCGAACCTGTTCGTCGCGGCCTTCATCGGGTCGCCGTCGATGAACCTCGTCCAGGCCACCGTCGAGGACGGCAAGGTGTCCTTCGCAGGGTTCGAGCTCGCCCTGCCGGGCGGCGACCATCCGCAAGGCGAGGTGATCCTCGGGATCCGGCCGCAGGACTTCGACGACGCCGCATTCGCCGACCCGTCGCTGCCGACGATCGAGGCGGACGTGCTCGTGGTCGAGGAGCTCGGCTCCGAGTCCCACGTCATCTTCGCGATCGACGCGGCCCCGGTGGACGCCGACTCGGTGCGTGCCGCGACCGACGAGGGCGACCAGGCGATCCTCGTCGCCGACGACCGCCGTTCCCGGTTCACGGCCGCGGTCGACGAGCGCTCCAGCGTGCGGCCCGGGATGCGCATCAAGCTGGGTCTCGATCCGGCGCGCTTCCACTTCTTCGACGTCGAGTCCGGCGCTGCCCTGGGCGACCGCCGGCTGGCGGCGGCCTGATCAGCCGTACCGCTCGGCGACCGCCAGGATCTGCTGCGCACCGGCGAGCATCGCCGCGTCGACGAACTCGCCGCTTCCCAGCGTGCCGCTGCCGGCGGTGAGGCGCTCGACGGTCGCCCGGGCGCGCTCGACCTCGTCGTCCGTCGGCAGGTACTCACGTTCGATCACCTCGAGCTGATCGGGATGGATCGCACCGCGCCCGAGATGGCCGACGGCGCGGCCGCGTCGGCACGACTCGGCGAGCCCATCGAGGTCGCGCACGTGCGGGTAGACCGACTGCGGCGGTCGCGGCAGGCCGGCGGCGACCGCGGCGTTGACGATGCGGCCGCGGGGCCAGTCGAGACCGGTCTCGAGCGCACCGGTCGCGGAGCGCAGGTCCGACTCGCCCAGCGAGATGCCCTGCACCCGGGGGTGGCGGGCGATCTCGTAGGCCGCCTCCAGCCCGGCGGGCGACTCGATCAGCGCGTGGAGACGGAGACCCTCGAGGCCGGCAAGCATCGGGATGTCGCCGCTCGACTCGACCTTCGGGAGGATGATCCCATCGATCACCAGATCCGCCACCGCCTCGAGGTCGGCGGCGCTCCCCGCGTTCACCCGGACGAAGACGGGCTTGCTCGCGCTCCCCGCCGAGGAGACCGGGCAGTCCGGCGCGCGCGGATTCCTTCGCAGACGGCTCGACGCCGTCCTCGAGGTCGACGATGACCGCGTGGGCACGGGAGGCGATCGCTTTCTCGACCCGGTCGGGCCGGTCGCCGGGAACGTAGAGCCAGGTGAGCGGCGGGACGTTCAGACGGCTCCCCGCTCGCGCAGGCCGGCGATCTCCTCGGCGGTCAGCCCGAGCTCACCGAGCACGGAGTCGGTGTCGGCGCCGTGCGCGCCGCCGGCGAACTCGATCCGCCCCGGCGTGTCGGAGAGCCGCGCGACCATGCCCGGCATCCTGACCGTTCCGAGCCTGTCGTCCTCGACCGATGCGATCGTGCCGGTGGCGAGGAAGTGCGGGTCGGCGACGATGTCGCTCGCGTCGTAGACCGGGGCGGCGGCGGCGTCGGCGGCTTCGAACGCGGCCAGCACCTCGTCGCGCGTGCGTTCGCCGATCCAGGCGGCGACGGCGGCGTCGATCTCCTCGACGTGCGCGACGCGGCCGGCCCCGGTCGCGAACCACGGCTGCTCGGCGAGGTCGCCGGCGGCCGACGAGCCGGAGCACGCGCTCGGCGATCGAGGTGGCGCTCGAGGAGACGGCGACCCAGCCGCCGTCGGCCGTGGCGTAGACGTTGCGCGGCGCGTTGTGGCTCGAGAGGTTCCCCGTGCGCGGCTGCAACTCGCCGAGGAGGTCCCACGCAGCGATCTGCGGCCCGAGCAGCGTCATCAGCGGCTCGATCAGGGAGGCGTCGACGATCTGGCCGCGGCCGGTGCGCTCCCGGGCGTGGAGCGCCGTCAGCACCGAGAACGCCGTCGCGAGCCCGGTGACTCCGTCGGCGAGGGCGAGCGGCGGCAGGAGAGGCGGCGAGCCGGGCTCGCCGTTCAGCGCCGCGAAGCCGCTCATCGCCTCGGCGAGCGTCCCGAACCCCGGGCGCGACGCGTACGGGCCGCTCTGACCGAAGCCCGTCACGCGGGCGACCACGAGGCGCGGATTGACGGCCCAGAGCTCGTCCGGGCCGGCACCCCAGCGCTCGAGGGTGCCCGGGCGGAAGTTCTCGAGGACGACGTCGGCGCTCTTTCGCAAGCCGGAGGAAGACGTCGCGGCCGCCGGGCCTCGGAGAGGTCGAGCGTGATCAGCCGCTTGTTCCGGGCCAGTGACTTGAACCAGAGGCCTTCGCCGTCCTTGCCCGGGCCGTGGCCGCGGGCCGGATCCGGCCGGGCCGGGTGCTCGATCTTGATCACCTCGGCGCCGAAGTCGCCGAGCAGCATGCCTGCGATCGGCGCCGCGAAGAGCGTCGCCGCCTCCAGCACCCTGACGTCGTCGAGCGCGTTCATCCCAGATCGACCGCCAGGCGGAAGCCGACGCTCGACGAGCGCTCCAGTCGGCCCGGTCAGCAGCAGCTGGAGCGAGAAGTCGGGCTCCTGCGGGCCGCCGTCGACGTACCAGTCCGACCCCTCGGCCTTCCAGGCGCAGCCGCCCTTGAGGATGGCGAAGCGCGTCCGCCCGTCGCGGTGCTCGCTCTCGGTCCAGTTCCAGACGAGCGGCTCGGCGCGCTCGAGCAGGCCGGCCTCCGCCGCGAGCTGCCACTCGTCCTCGGTCGGGAGGCGCGCGCCCGCCCCGGCGGCATAGCGCCGCGCCTCGGCGAGGGTCAGCCCGGTGAGCGGCCTGCCCGTCGGCGCCGGTCACCTCGCGGACGCCGATCGCGAACCGGCCCGCGGGCGCCGGCCGGTCGACCTCGGTGAAGCCGTGCAGCCGGGGCGGCAGCGGCTTCCACTCCTCGACGTAGGGCACCTCGCCGTAGATCCCCGTCTCGCGGACACGGAACCGCGCCAGGAGCGGCCGCGGCGGCGGGCCCTCCACGAACCCGCTCGGCACCGCCTCGGCGCGGGCCTCCGGAGCGGGGACGCGGAGGGTCTCCCGCGCCGGAGAGGCAGGCGAGCCGCCGCCGAGCACCTCGACGCCGTCGCGCGGTGATCGCCGCGAGCCCCTTCTCCGGCACCTCCACCACGACGCTCGCGGCCGTCGAGCGAGACCGTCCCTGCAAAGGCGCCCGCCCAGGTTCGCGAGCGCCCAGAGCTGCGCGTCGCCCAGACGCCAGCGCGAGCCGACGACCGACGCGTCGGCGCTGCGCGCGGCGAGCGGCGCCCACTCGCCGTGCGTCAGCAGGTCCGCGTGCCGGCGCTGCACGGCGGTCATCGCCTTCAGGGTCGCACGGTCGCGCTCGCTCCACCCGACCCACGAGCCGAAGACGTTCTCCCAGACGAGCATCCCGATGCCGTTCAGCCAGGCGCTCCGGAGCTCGTCGGAGTGGTCGCGATTCCAGCGGCGCGTGTGGTGGAGCATGTGCCGCTGCTCGAACCAGCGGGCGCGGACCACGCCGGGCACGGTGCTGTCGGCGAACCACTGCGCCCACGAGAGGTGATGGTCGCCGATCCGCGCGAGGGGAACGGTCGACTCGCCCTCGAGCGCCAGCCCGGGCAGCGCGGCGACGAACTCGGGCACGGCTTCCTTCATCGTGTCGAGGAAGACGCCGTCGGCGCCGAGGTCACGGGCCACGTTCGCCACCGCCTCCGCGTCGGGCACGCCTTCTCGACGCGTGCCCGTATCCCACGGGTTGTAGTCGACGAAGACGCGCACACCGCGCGCCTTGATCGCCGCGACGAGCTCGCGGATCCCGGGCACGTCGCGGTAGTAGTCGAACTGGTTTCGCTCGTCGATCCCGATCACCGGATAGGCGTGCCAGAGGACGATCGCGTCGTAGCCGCCGAACTCGCGCTCGCCCTCGTCGAGCAGGCGATCGGGGGTGAAGCGGGCCGCCTCGTGGTCGTAGAGGAGGTCGTCCCAGAGCCAGACGAGTGCGCAGGCGAAGCAGCGCTGCGTCCAGGCCAGCGAGGGCAGGTCGTACGCGGCGCCGTCGTACCGCACCCGCGCGCGGGCGACCTCGCGCCAGGCCTCGAGTCGAGCGCGCCAGGCGGGCCAGTCCGCCGGGTCGTCGGGAGCGGACAGGATCTTCCCGCCGTCGAGAACGTCGAGCGGCCCCTCGAGCGGAACGGCGGTCGGCAGGTCGATCGGCCGCGGCACGAGCGGGTCGAACGGCTGCTCTGCTCCCGTCACGCCACTGCCCGCGTGCGGGCGACGAGCTCGTCGTGCGTGATCCCGTCGAAGCCCGGCAGCGAGGTCGCGAACCGGCCGTGGAGCGGCGCCGACCAACGGTCCTCGATCGGGACGAAGCGCCCCGAAGATCGAGCCGACGGCGGCGCCGTTCGTGTCGGTGTCCCAGCCGCCCTGCACGACGGCGCAGATCGCCGGCGAGAACTCGTCGAACGCGTAGAGCGCCGCGGCGACGAGCGCCGTGTTGTTGATCGCGTGCACGCCGTGGAGACCGCCGTAGCGGGCGTAGAGCTCGTCGACGACGCTCCTCCCACTCACCGTCGAGCCCGCGCGCCGTGCGGATCGCCTCGGCGAGTCGGCTCTGCGGCGGGATCACCGAGAGGCCCGCGTCGGCGCACTCCGCCGCGGAAGAGGCGCCGAGCGAGACGGCGTGGGCCGCGGCCATGAACATCGCGGCGTAGACGCCGTTCGCCGTGTGGCTGACGGCAGCGTCGTGCCACGCCATCCGCGCAGCCGCGACCGGGTCGCCGCCCGCGGCCCAGCCGTAGGCATCGACGCGCAGCCGCGCGCCCACCCACTCCCGGAACGGGTTCCGCCGCGTCGCGGTCTCGGGCGGCAGATACGCCTCGAGCAGGTTGCGGAGCGCGACCCGCTCGGCGGTGAAGATCCGCCCGCCCGGCAGGAAATCGAGCCAGAGCTGCGCCACGTCGAACGCGTCGAAGCCCGGTGCCGCAGCGCTCGAGCAGCGCGACGCCGAGCATCGTGAAGTTGAGATCGTCGTCCTCGGGGATCCCGTCGATGTTCTCGGCGAGGCTCGTCGTCCGGCTCGCCCGGTTCCACGGGTAGCGCTCGTTGACCGCCGGGTCGAGGCCCTCGGCGGTGAACCAGCCCGACACCGGCCAGTTGCCGGTGCTACGCGGCGATCGCGCGGATCCCGTCGCGCGGGATGTTCTCGACCGGCTTCCCGAGCACGCAGCCGGCCGCGCGGCCGATCCATGCCCCGGCGATCCGGTCCAGGTCGGGCGTGACCGCCGGCACCGGGTCGGCTGCGTCGAGGATCGCGTCGAGGTCCTCGGGCTCCTCGGCGGCGAGCGGGCGCGGGATCGCTTCCAGCTCGTCGAGCAGCTCGAGTGCCAGGGCCGCGCAGCTCGGGCTCCACAGGCTCCTGCGAGGCGCCGCGGCCCGGTGCCGGCTTCCCACCGGCGCCGAGCCAGCGGCGCTCCACGCGACTCGGTGTCCTTCCCTTCTTCAGCCGCCTGTCTCAGCTCGTGACCGACCAGGTCCTCCGGCTGGATCCAGCTGATCCTCAAACAGAGACTCCCGGATAGCTCGTCCATCGCCTTGCACCGAGCCTCGAAGCGCTCGCGGTCGCGGGCCAGGATCTCCCCGGCCACCTCGGCCATCCTGCGGCCGGGCTCCTCGAGGTCGAGCCGACTCGCGGCCCCGACCTCCTCGACGAGCTCTGCCGGCACCGGCGAGCCCAGCGCGCCCGCGAGGGCGCCGCCCATCGAGGCAATCGAGTCGGAGTCGCGGCCGTAGTTCACGCCCCCGAGCATCGTCTCGGTGTAGTCGCCGTCGGTCGCGACCAGCAGGCCGAGCGCGACCGGAACCTCCTCGATCGCGTGGATCCGGCTCGGGATGCGGGCGTTCTGGCGCGGGCCTGGCGTAGGCCTCTCCGACCGAGTCGAACGGCGCGATCGCCTCCCTGAGGACGCCGAGCCCGCCGTCACGCCAGCCGTCGAGCCCGGCCGCGGCCTCCGCGACGGCTTCGATCGCCGTTCGCGTCCCGTCCTTGGCGAGCCGGATCGCCGTCGCGACCACGGAATCGGGTGTCGCGCCCGGCCGCATCGCCTCGGCGACGGCCGCCGCGAGCACGCCCGCCGCCTCGCGGCCGTAGCTCGACTGGTGACCCGAGGTGAGGTCGAGCGCCTCCAGGTACGCGCCGTCGGGGTCGCCGGAGTTGGCGATGCCGACCGGCGCGATGTACATGGCGGCGCCGCAGTTGACGATGTTCCCGACACCGGCGTCCCTCGGGTCGGCGTGGCCGTAGCGGAGCTTCAGCACGAGCCACTTCTCGGCCAGGAAGAGCCGGTGGTACAGGAGGTCCTCGCGGTCGAGCTCGGGGATCCACGTCGCCTCGTCGACGATCAGCGGAACGACGAGCTCCTCGAGGTCGTGCGCGCCGAGATGGTCGCGCTTCGCAGCGTAGGCGGTGACGAGGACGCGAGTCATCAGCGTGTCGTCGGTCACGTGCCCCGACCCCTTCCAGAACGGTGAGAAGGGCTTGACGACGCCGAGCCGGTGGCGCATCGACTCGACGATCCCCTCGACCCACCCCCCGTAATGGTCGTGGATCTCGCGCGACTCCCAGCCTTCCGTCGCACCGCCGAGAGCGTCGCCGACGGCCGCGCCGGAAAGGCAGGCGACGGCGCGGCTGACCAGCATGTCCGCGCTCACTGAGCGTTTCTCCTTCCGTTGTCGCTGCATGAAGTTGGTGCGCCCGGCCGGCGTGACCGGCCGGGCGCGACGAACGTCCTACGAACCGCTGACCTGCTTCCAGCCGTTGACGAGCTGGGTGATGAGGTCGTTCAGGCTCATCTTGTTCTGGAGGTACGACAGGAACGACGGCGTCGCGACCTGCGACTTCCACTGAGCATAGGCGTTCAGCGAGACCCAGTTGGCCTTGGCGAGATCGGGCACCGCCGAGATCGCGTTCCGCCAGCTGCCGTAGTGCTTGGTCGACTTGACGACGATCGCCGCCGCTGCCGGAGATGCAGGGATCAGCCAGTCACCGGCCGCGAGCTTCGCCATGTTCTGGGCGTTCAGCGCGTAGGCGATGAACTGCATCGCCTCGGCCTTGTGCTGGCTCTGCTGCGAGATCGAGAACGTCTGCGGATCCGCGGCCTGGTCCTGGGTGTTCCCCTTGAGCGGCGGGAACATCGCCCAGTTGAAGCCCTTCGGAGCCTGCTGGATCATGCCCTGGGACCTGGTAGTTGCCCTGGACCGTCATGGCGCACTTGCCCGCGAAGAACTCCGGGAGCACCGCCGAGCCCGACTGGCCCACCGCGGCCGGATCGACCGACTGGTCGGAGTAGATCATGTCGTGCATCGTCGTCAGGATCTTCTGCTCGGGCGCTCCGACCTGGAGCGTCCACTTCCCGCTCTGCAGGTAGTTCCACTGCGCGCCCCAGTTCAGGCCGAGCGTCTGGATGGTCGCGGTCGGCGACTTGAGCCCCCAGCACACGCCGAAGTTGCCGTTCGACGTCAGCTTCTTCGAGGCCGCCCGGAATTGATCCCACGTCCACGGGCTCCGGACGGTCGGCGCCTTGATGCCCGCCGCCTTGAGGAGGCTCATGTTCGCGAACACGTTGTAGGTCTGGCTCATGACCGGCACACCGGTGACGCCGTACTTGCGGCCGAAGTTGACCGTGCTCCAGAGCGAGGCCGGGATCGAGGACCTGAGGCTGCCCGGGATCAGCGAGTTCAGGTTGGCCAGGTAGCCGGACTGGGTGAAGCTCGGGATGTCGGCCGCCTCGTCGTGGACGATGTCGGCCGCGGTACCGCCGACGAACGACGTCAGCAGCTTGTCGTGCACGGAGTTGACGTCGACCGGGACGATCGAGACGTGGATCGAGGAGTGCGTCTTGTTGAACGACGCGACGATGTCGTTCATCGCCGCGACCGTGGTCGGCTGCCACACGTACGTGGCGAGCGTGATGTTGACGACTCCCTTCTGCGAGCTTCGGCCCGCCTGCGCAGCCGAGGCGCCGAGCGCCGCGACGAGCGCGAGGACGACGGCTGCCCGAAGGAGCTTCTTCATCTGTGATTCCGCCTTTCTGATTGAGGGTGCATCCGGAGGTGGTTGGTTGCCTGGGGCGGTCATGGCTCAGCCCTTGACGGCGCCCGACATCAGGCCGCGGGTGAGCCAGCGCTGGATCACGGCGAAGATGACGAGGCTCGGCAGCGTGGCGACGAGCGCACTCGCAGCCAGCGGGCCGAGCCTGACGATCCCCTCGATCCCGACGAACTGCACGAGCCGGAGCGGCAGCGTGACCTTGTTCGGCGAGTCGAGGAGGACGAGGGCGAAGAAGAACTCGTTCCAGGCGGTCACGAACGCGAAGAGCGCCGTGACCACGATCCCGGGAGCGAGCAGGGGGACGATGACGGTGCGGAGGACGGTCAGCCGGCTGGCGCCGTCCACCAGCGCGGCCTCCTCGAGCTCCTTCGGGATGCCCCGAACGTAGCTCTGGAGCATCCAGAGCGCGAACGGGAGCGTCCACACGACGTAGACGAGCACCAGCCCGGCATGCGTGTTCACGAGGTGGAGGTCCTTGAGGACGAGGAAGAGCGGGATGACGATCAGGATCAGCGGGAACATCTGGCTGAGCAGGATCCACCCGAGACCGACCTTGGAGATCAGGCCTCGCTGCCGCGCGAGGACGTAGGCCGCGGGGAGCCCGATCACGACGGTGAGAAGTGCGGTGATGCTCGAGACCTTGACGCTGTTCCAGGCGGCGTGGAGCAGGCCGTTCTGGCGGATGGCGTCGACGTAGTTCTGGAACGTCGGCTGGGATGGGATCAGGTGCGGGTGCAGCGCGACCAGCTCCTGCGGCCCCTTGAACGAGACCGAGAGCATCCAGAGGAGCGGGAACCCGAGGAAGAGCATGTAGCAGCCGAGCAGCAGGTACTGCCCGATCCGGGACGACTTCTGGCGGGACGAGACGATCACGCGTGCCTCTGCCGCCCGCCTGCCCAGAGATAGAAGACCAGGAAGCAGGCGATCACGACGACCATCGCGTCGCCGAGCGCGGACGCGTAGCCGAACTGGCCGTACTGGAACGCCTCGTTGTATGCGAACAGGGCCGGCAGCTCTGTCGAATGCGCGGGCCCACCCCCGGTCAGGACGTACACGAGGCCGAACGAGTTGAAGTTCCAGATCAGGTCGAGCGAGGTGATCGCGATGATCACCGGCTTGAGCTGGGGGAGGGTGATCGTCCGGAATCGCTGCCACGCGGTGGCGCCGTCGACCGCGGCGGCCTCGTGGAGGTCGTCCGACACCGACTGGAGGCCGGCGAGGAGGGCGATGGTCGTCTGCGGCATGCCGGCCCAGACGCCGACCATGATCACGGCCGGAAGCGCCCACTTGAAGTCCGCGAGCCAGTCGATGTTCGAGCCGGGCAGATGGCCTCGGTAGAGCGCTTCGTTGAGGATCCCGGCCTGAGGTTGAAAGAAGAGCTTCCACATGATGGCGACGATCGCCGAGGGCATCGCCCACGGCACGAGCGCCAGCGAGCGGGCGAGCCAGCGGCCGTGCAGCGGCTGGCTGAGGAGGAGCGCCAGCCCGAGGGCGAGCACGAACTGGATGGCCGTGACCGAGACGGCCCAGATCACGCCGATCTTGAACGAGTTGATGAACAGGCTGTCGTGCAGGAGGGCACGGAAGTTCTTCAGCCCGATGAAGTGCGTCGAGACCTGGTAGCCCGCGTGTGAGTCCGTGAAGCCGAGGTAGATGCCGCGCAGGAGCGGCGTGAGGCTGAGGACGATGATCGGCAGCATCGCGGGCACGAGCAGCACGAGCGCCTCCGTGCGCGAGAGGCCGGCGCCGACGCTGCCACGACGGTTGAGGAACCGGTCGAGCCGGCGACCCGGCTCCGGGATCGCGGTCACGCGGTCATCTCCGCTCCACAGGTCTCGCGGATGACCAGGCTCGGCGGCACGTCGACGATCCGAACCCGCCGGGTCGGTTGCTCGAGCCGCTTCACCAGCAGCTCGGCCGCCTCGCGCCCGCGGCGCGCCGCCTGGGTGTCGATGCTCGTCAGGCGCGGGTAGACGACGTCACAGAGATAGGTGTTGTCCATGCCCACGACTGCGACGTCGCCGGGCACGCCAAGTTTGGCGGCATGCAGCGCGGTCAGTGCGCCCGTCGCAATGAGGTCGTTCGCGCAGAAGATCGCGTCCGGCCTCGCCCGTTCGAGCAGTCTGCACGGTCGCGGCGCGGCCGGGCTCGACGGTGAAGTCCTCGCCCATCTCGACGAGGCGGTCGTCGAGCTCCAGGCCGACGGCGCGGAGGCCCGCCGCGTAGCCGGCGTAGCGCAGGGCGCCCGGCGTCGTCTCGCGGGGGCCGTTGACGAGGCCGATCCTGCGCCGGCCCGCAGCGTGCAGGTGGCGGACGGCGGCCTCGGCACCGGCGCGCGTCTCGGTCGTGACGGTGTCGACCCTGGCCTTCGGGAGCGCCCGGCCGATCACGACGACCGGCACCGACGCCCGGCCGAGGACAGGGGCGTGCATCTCGGTCATCCGGAGCGAGACGAGGATCAGCCCGTCCGCGAACCGGCGTTGGAGCTCCTGCACGATCGCGAGCTCTTCCGCGAGGTCGCCCCCCGTCGAGTGCAGGACGAGACGCCGGCCGCTCGCGCCGACGACCTCCTGGATCGACGCGACCATCGCGGTGTAGACGGGGTTCGCGACGTCGGGCATCGCGAACGCGATCTGCCCTGTCTGCCTGGAGCGGAGCGAGCGGGCGGCGGCGTTGGGGACGTAGCCGATCCGCTCGGCGGCCTCGATCACGCGCTCGTGGACGGCGGGTGTCGTGCGGATCCCGTTGAGCGCTCGCGAGGCCGACGCGACCGAGACGTTCGCAAGCTGCGCGACGGTGGTGATGGTGGGACGATCTTCAGGCAAGCTGAAATTGTTTACTGAGAACGTTTACAGAGCCGTTCGCCGAGGAGTGTGAACGTTCGGTGTCGGTCCGTCAAGGCGAGCCTCGCCCTGCCAGATGCGACCGCTCGATCGGCGCGCAGCCACAGGGTTCCCACGTCAGCGCAGACTCGACGAGCAGGTGCATACTGCGGGAGTGAGCACGTTCCGGCGGAGGGCTCTCGTCGCGGTCGTGGCGATCGATGTCGTCGGAACCGTGATTGCGCGCATGCTCGGCTATCGGGTCGGGGGAAATACCGTCGTTCGCTGCCGGAGGGGCCATCTCTTCACCACGCTCTGGATCCCCGGTGCGTCGCTGAAGTCGATCCGGCTCGGGTGGTGGCGGATCCAGCGCTGCCCGGTCGGCCGTCACTGGACGGTCGTCGTCCCGGTCCGGGAGGCCGATCTGAGCGCTCGCCAACGACGTACGGCTCACGGCACTCGGGATCTCCCGATCCCCTAGCGCCCCCTGTCACCGGTCTGCGAGTCGCCGATCCGCGAGCCGTAGCGGCTCGGTCGCCCGGGGGGATGGCCGCCTGCGGTGCGTTCACGGCGCGGCGTCGGTCCTCACCTGGTTGCGCGCCTGAGCGACCAGGCGAGCGTCGCCGCGACCACGACCGGCATCACCCACCACGCCGTGACGTCGCCCTGGGCCAGGAGCGCGGTGACGCCGAGCCCGGCGACGACCCCGGCGGCGAGACGCCAGTCGTCGCCGACGACGAAGTCCCACCAGAACCAGGCGAAGGAGCGGAGGTACCTCACAGCCCGGCCTCGGGGACGGCGAGGGTCAGCCGCTGGTGGCGGAGCCGGTTCACGAAGAGCAGCGAGACGAGGCCCAGGAAGGCCAGGATCCCGAGGATCGCGAGATCTCCGCCGGGCCAGTCGAGGCCTGCGCCCTCGCTGCTCCAGAAGACGCCGAAGGTGCTGAGGAGGAGGCCGACCGCGTACTTGATCGTGTTCTCCGGGACGCGCTCGAGCGGCCGGCGGACGAGCACCCCGGTCACGACGACGACGAGGAGCGCAGCCGCGGCTGCCGCCGCAGCCAGGACGATCCTTCCCTGTGCCGCACCGAACGTGAGCACGATGAACACGACCTCGAGCCCCTCGAGGAGCACCCCCTTGAAGGCGACGGTGAACGCGTACCAGTCGACCGTCTCTCCGCCGCTCCCGCCGGCGGCCGCCGCTCGCTCGCGCTCCTCGCGAAACGACTCGCCCTCGTCGTGGTGCGCCTTGTACCCGCTCGAGCGGAGAATCGCCTTCCGGAGCCACTGGAGGCCGAAGACGAGCAGCAGCCCGCCGACGATCAGCCGCAGCGTCTCGATCGGGACGAGCGTGAGCGCGGGACCGAGCGCGGCGACGGTGACTCCCAGCACGGCCGTCGCCGCCAGCACGCCCAGGAGCGGCGACCGCCACCCGCGCACGATGCCGACGCCGAGCACGATCGTCAGCGCCTCGACCGCCTCGACACCGCTCGCGAGGAATGTCGTCAGGAAGAGGAACGCGTCGGAGCCCATCGTGTGCGGATCAGCCGAGTACGAGCGCGAGCAGCGCCTTCTGCACGTGAAGCCTGTTCTCGGCCTCGTCCCACACGGCCGACTGGTCGCCGTAGATCACGCCCGCGGAGATCTCCTCGCCCGGGTGGGCGGGAAGGCAGTGGAGCACCATCGCCTCGGGCGCGGCGAGCTCGACGAGCCTCTCGTCGAGCCGGTAGGGCTCGAGGTCGGCCAGCCGCCGATCGCGCTCCTCCTCCTCGCCCAGCGAGACCCAGATGTCGGTGACGAGGACGTCTGCGCCCTCGGCCGCCTCGGCCGGGTCGCGGACGAGCGTGAGCGGGGTCCCGGCCGGCGGGTCGTAGCCCTCCGGGCACGCCGCGGTGACGTCCATGCCGGTGAGCGCTGCGATCTGCGCGAGCGAGACGAGCACGTTCGTCCCGTCGCCGACCCAGCCGACCCGAACGCCTTCGAGCGACCGGAACCGCTGCCGGATCGTGAGCGCGTCGGCGAGCGCCTGGCAGGGGTGCTCCACCGCGGTGAGGGCGTTGATCACCGGGATCGAGCAGGCCTCCGCCCACTGCTCGAGCTCCTCGTGGGAGAGGACGCGGATCGCGAGCGCGTCGAGGTAGCGCGACAGCACCCGGCCCGTGTCGGAAAGCGATTCGCCGCGCGACAGCTGCATCTCCTGCGGGGTGAGGGTGACGAAGCCCCCGCCGAGCTGGACGATCGCGACACCGAAGGAGATCCGCGTCCGCGTCGACGGCTGGCCGAAGATCAGCCCGAGCGTCTTCCCCTGGAGGCGCGAAGCCCGGTCGCCCTTCAGCTCCTCCGCGAGGTCGAGGATCGCCTCGACCTCGGCCGGGACGAGGTCGGTGACCCGCAGCAGGTCGCGGCCGGAGAGCGAGACCGGGAGGGGGGACTTCACAGCCATCGCTCCTTCGCCGCGTCGACCGCTGCGCCCACGTCGCCGAGCCGTGGGGGCGTGTCGGCGGGCGCTGCGAAAGTGCCCTCGCGGACCGACGCGGCGACCTGCTCGTGCGCGTCGCGGAACGGCACTCCCTCGCGGACGAGAGCCTCCGCGGCATCCGTCGCGCGGAGCAGCGGGTCCGCGCAGGCGAGCGCCATCCGCTCGCGATCGAAGTCGAGGCCCCGCACGAGCACCGTGAGCGCGTCGAGGGCGGACTTCGCATCAGAGCGGGCCGCGAACACCGGAGGCTTGTCCTCCTGCAGGTCCCGGTTGTAGGCCAGAGGGAGCCCTTTGACGGTCGCGAGCAGCCCGGTGAGCCGCCCGATCGCCGTCCCCGCCTTGCCGCGCACCAGCTCGGCAACGTCGGCGTTCAGCTTCTGCGGCATCATCGACGATCCCGTCGCCGCCTCCTCCGGCAGCCGGGCGAACCCGAACTCGGAGGTCGTCCAGAGCACGATCTCCTCGCCGATCCGCGAGAGGTGCACGAAGAGCAGGGAGACGGCGTACAGGTAGTCGAGCGCGAAGTCGCGGTCGGCCACGCCGTCCATCGAGTTGCGCATCGGGTCGGGCGGCGGCGGGATCTCGAGCGTCGAGCCTGCGAGCGCGCCCGAGCCGAGCGGCGAGAGGATCGCCTGCTCCCCGGCAAACCGCAGGCGCGCCCTGTCGCGCTCGAGCATCTCCGTCCACGCGAGCAAGTGGTGGCCCAGCGTGACCGGGATCGCCCGCTGGAGGTGGGTGTAGCCGGGCATCGGGGTCTCCGCGTCGTCGGCGGCCCGGGAGAGGATCGCACGCGCGAGGTCGCGGAGCGCCTCCTCGGCCTCGGCCGCGGCATGCGAGACGTACAGCCGGAACGCCGCCGCGACCTGGTCGTTGCGGGAGCGGCCCGCGTGGATCTTCCGGCCGACGTCGCCGAGGAGCCGCTCGATCGCCGAGTGCACGTCCTCGTCGGTCGCCTCGAGGTCGTCGACGGTGATCGCGGCGAGGCGCTCCTCGACCTCGCCGAGCTCTGCGGGCGTCAGGATCCCCGCGCCTGCGAGCCGCCGGGCATGGATCAGCGTCCCCTGGACGTCGTAGGGGAGGAGCTCGTCGTCACGAGCGCGCAGGAACTCCCAGACCTCGGGGGCGAGACCGGTCCCGACACGGCCTGCCCAGAGGGTCACAGATCCCGCTCCCGAAAGCGGCAAGGCCGGTGTCTCCGCTCGATCTGGAGCTCCGCCAAGCTACCCTCCGAGCTCCAGCGGATCAGACGGTGGCGGTGGGGGAGCGAGCCGCAGGCGGCGCTGCGTCTCGAGCATCCGCTGGGTGTCGGCGATGTCGTTGACCTGCACGGCGAGCTGCCCGATGCGGTCGGCCGCGGTGAACGCGGTCGAGCTTCGCTCCATGCTCAGGCGCTCGGGGTGGTAGGTCACGGCCTCGCCCCCGGTCTCGAGGATCGTGTAGTCGTCCCCTCGACGCAGCTCGACGGTCACGTCTCCCGAGACGACAGCGGCGACCCAACGTTGCAGCGACTCGCGCAGCATCAGGGCCTGCGGGTCGAACCAGCGGCCCTCGTAGAGCAGCCGGCCGAGGCGGCGCCCCTGGTCGGCGTACTGCTCGAGCGTGGCCTCGTTGTGGATCGCCGTCAGGAGCCGCTCATAGGCGATGTGGAGGAGAGCCATACCGGGCGCCTCGTAGATGCCGCGGCTCTTCGCCTCGATCACGCGGTTCTCGATCTGGTCGGACGTGCCGAGGCCGTGCCGGCCGCCGATCCCGTTCGCCTCGCGGAGGATCGCGACCGGGTCGGTGCTCGCAAGGCCCCCGACACGCACCGGGAGCCCGCCTTCGAAGGAGACCGTCACCGTCTCGGGCTCGATCTCGACGGCCGGGTCCCAGTGGGCGACGCCCATGATCGGCGAGACGATCTTCATGCTGGTCGAGAGCAGCTCGAGGTCCTTGGCCTCGTGGGTCGCGCCGAGCATGTTCGCGTCGGTCGAGTACGCCTTCTCGACCGACGTGCCGTGCGGCAGCCCCTTCGCCTCGAGCCACTCGCTCATCTCCTTGCGGCCGCCGAGCTCGGACACGAACCTGGTGTCGAGCCACGGCTTGTAGATGCGGAGCGTCGGGTTCGCGAGCAGGCCGTACCGGTAGAACCGCTGGATGTCGTTGCCCTTGTAGGTCGAGCCGTCGCCCCAGATCCCGACGCCGTGCTCCTTCATCGCCTTCACGAGGAGCGTCCCGGTGACCGCGCGGCCGAGGGGGGTCGTGTTGAAGTAGCGGCGGCCGGCCGTCTGGACGTGGAACGCGCCGCACTGGAGCGCGGCGAGGCCTTCGCGGGCGAGGGCGTCGCGGCAGTCGACCAGGTAGGCCTGCTCGGCGCCGTAGACGCGTGCCTTCTCGGGGACAGCGTCGATGTCCGGCTCGTCGTACTGGCCGAGGTCGGCAGTGAAGGCGTACGGGATCGCGCCGCCCTCCCGCATCCACGCGAGCGCGCAGCAGGTGTCGAGCCCGCCGGAGAACGCGATGCCAACCCGCTCCCCGACGGGCAGCGACGAGAGGATGACGTGGCCGTTGTCGGCGGTCACTCGGCGGCGCCTTCGAGGTAGTGGGTGAAGTCCGAGGCGAGCTCGGCCGCGTCCGAGCCCTCGCGGACCGCGACGAGGATCGTGTTGTCGCCCGCGACCGTGCCCGCGACGTCGGGCAGGCCGGAGTCGTCGATCGCGTCGGCCAGCGCGGCGGCGAACCCGCGCCGGGTGTGGATCACGAGCAGGTTGCCGGTCGGGATCATCGCGCCGGCCCAGTTGCGGAGCGCGCTCGCGAGTTGCTCGAGCCGCCGCAGGTCGGCGGCGCCCGGACGCGCGTAGATCAGGCGGCCGTGGCCGTTTCGCACCTTCACGAGCCCGAGCCGGGCGACGTCGCGCGACACCGTCGCCTGGACGGTGTCGATCCCCTCCCCCCTGAGCGCGTCGGCGAGCTCGGCCTGCGTCGAGAGGTGGCGCTCCTCGACGAGCCTGAGCATCGCGGTCTGGCGTTCGAGCTTCGTCGTCATCCCTGTGGCTCCAGGAATCCCGGGGTCTCACGCAGGAGGTCGACGGCGAGGTCGGCCTCGGCCTCGGAGATGGTGAGCGGCGGCGTGATCCGGAGCGCGGTCTCGCCGGCGGTGCCGACCAGCAGGTTGTGCTCGAGCGCCGCGAGCGCGACGGGCCCCGCCGCCCGGTGGAGCTCGACGGCGAGGAGGAGCCCGGCGCCGCGCGTCTCGGGGAGCTGAGCCGCGAGGCGCTCGCCGATCGCGCGGACGTGGGCGAGAAGGTCGTCGTCGATCGCCTCGACGACGGCGCAGGCCGCCGCGCACGACACCGGGTTGCCGCCGAAGGTCGAGGCGTGGTCGCCGGGCACGAAGCCCGTGGGCGCCGCGTCCGACACGAGGAGCGCACCGATCGGCAGGCCGTTCGCGAGCCCCTTCGCGAGCGTGACCGCGTCGGGACGGACGCCGTGCCCCTGCCAGGCGTAGAACTCGCCGGTCCGGCCGATACCCGTCTGCACCTCGTCGAACACGAGCATGGCGCCGTGCTCGTCGGCGAGGCCGCGCGCCTCCTCGAGCGTCTCGGTGGTGAGCGGCCGCACGCCGCCCTCGCCCTGGATCGGCTCGAGGAAGATCGCCGCCGTCTCGGGCCCGATCGCACCGCCGAGCGTCTCGGGCGTCGCGAAGCGGACGCCGGGCACGAGCGGCGCGAACGGCGCCTGCTTGGCCGGCTGGCCGGTGATCGAGAGCGCGCCCATCGTCCGCCCGTGGAACGAGCCTTCGAGCGCGACGAGCTCGGTCTTCCCGGTCGACTTCCGCGCCCACTTGATCGCCGCCTCGACCGCCTCGGTGCCCGAGTTGCAGAAGAACGCCTGCGCGCCGCCGAACCGGTCGGAGAGGAGCCTGGCGAGGTTCTCCATCGGCTCGGTCGAGTAGAGGTTCGAGACGTGCCAGAGGCGCTCGAGCTGATCCTTCGCCGCTGCGAGCGGCGCCGGGTGGCAGTGACCGAGGCTGACGACCGCGATCCCGGCGACGAGGTCGAGATAGCGCTGCCCGTCGTCGGCGATCAGCCAGCAGCCCTCGCCGTCGACGAACGTCACCGGGAACCTGGCGTACGTCGGCAGAAGCGGCGTGCCCGTGAGGATGCTCATAGGGCGGGAACCTCGGTCTGGCCGATATACGCAGGGACGCCGTGGCGGGCGGCGGCGACCGCGGCGCCGAGCTTGGGGATGATCCCGCCTTCGAGGGTGCCGCCGGCCATGAGCTCCTCGGCGTCGGTGACGTCGATCCGGTCGACGACCTCCCCGCCGAGGATCAGGCCGTCGACGTCGGTGAGGAAGAGCAGCTGGTCGGCGTCGATCCCCGCAGCGATCGCCGCGGCGGCGCTGTCGGCGTTGACGTTGAGCGGGCCTACCGCGAGCGGGGCAACGACGGGGATCCGGCCCGCGTCGAGGGCGTCGGTCACGGCGCGGAGCGGGCTCGGGCGGGCCTCGCCGACCAGTCCGAGCTCGGGGACCGGGTCGGCCTCCAGGCCGATCTCGTCGCCGAAGAGCGGCACGGCGCGCTCGCCGATCGCCGCGCAGAGCACGTCGTTCACGGCGGCGAACGACCTGCGGACGACCTCGAGGCCGGCGGCCGTCGTGATGCGGCGCCCGCCGACGAACTCGACGGGGATCCCGGCCCGCTCCATCTCGAGGCTGATCTGAGGGCCGGCGCCGTGCACGACGCACACCTCGTGGTCGCGGGCCAGCTCGAGCACCGGGCCCGCCGAGTCGGCCGCGACGCGACCGCCGAGCTTGACGACGATCCGGCTCATGTCCTGTAGTCCGCGTTGATGCGGACGTAGTCGTAGGAGAGGTCGGTGGTGAGGTAGCCTGCGGCGCCGTCGCCGAGGCCGAGATCGAGGTCGATGGTGCACTCGGGGCCCGCGACGTCGGGCTCGACGGCCGTCGGCGAACCCCGGTCGAGGACGACCGTGGAGTTGTAGAGCAACGTGATCCGCTCCGGCTCGACGGTCGCGTAGCCGCCGTTCCACGGAGCGCTGCCCGCGGCCATCAGGACGCGGCCCCAGTTCGCGTCGTGGCCGAAGAGCGCGGTCTTCACGAGCGGCGAGGTCGCGATCCGCCGCGCGATCGCCTTCGCCTGCGCGTCGTCGACCGCCCCGGACACGTTGATCCGCGCGAGCACCGTGACCCCCTCGCCGTCCGCCACGACGAGCCGCGCGAGCTCCGCGCAGACCTCGCCGAGCGCGGCGGCGAACGCCTCGTCGTCGCGCGCCGCGCCGCTCGCGCCGTTCGCGAGCAGGATGACGCAGTCGTTTGTCGAGGGCTCCCCGTCCACCGAGATCGCGTTGAAGGAGCTCTCCACGGCGGGCCGTAGGAACTCGATCGCCTCCCCCGGCTCGAGCGGGTAGTCGGTCGTCACCACCGCGAGCATCGTGGCGAGATCGGGGTGGATCATCCCCGAGCCCTTCGCCATCCCGCCGACGGTGAAGCCACCGCGGGAGACGACAGCTTCCTTCGAGACGGTGTCGGTCGTCATGATCGCCTCGGCGGCGGCCGGGCCTCCGTCCTCGGCGAGGCCGGCGACGCCGGGGTCGAGCGCCGGCAGCAGCTTGTGCAGCGGCAGTCGCGCCCCGATGACGCCGGTCGAGAGGACGAGGACCTCCTCTGACATGAGGTCGAGGAGCCTCGCCGCCTCGGCCGCGGTCGCGAGCGCGTCGAGCTTCCCCCGCTCGCCGGTGGCGGCGTTCGCGACGCCCGAGTTGATCACGACCGCCTGGGGGTCGGCGAGTCCCAGGTGCTCGCGGTTCACGGTCAGGCACGCGGCCTGCACCTGGTTGCGCGTGAACATCGCCGCGCCCGTCGCGTGAGGGACGGAGCGGACGATCGCGAGGTCGCGCCGGTCGCGCCGCCGGATCCCCGCCGCCACGCCGGAGGCCACGAAGCCCTTCGCGGCGGTGACGCTCATACGAGCACGCTCCCGAGCCGCAGCCCCGCGGTCGGGTCGAGCCCGAGCGCGAGGTTCGCGTTCTGCACCGCCTGGCCGG
Source organism: uncultured Actinomycetes bacterium (assembly GCA_963836925.1). Taxonomy (GTDB): domain Bacteria; phylum Actinomycetota; class Thermoleophilia; order Gaiellales; family Gaiellaceae; genus PALSA-600. Next base: position 181,850 of record CAWILJ010000013.1, on the reverse strand, counting down.
CGGCGCCCTTGCCGAGGTTGTCGATCGCGCAGATCACGATCACCATCCCGGTCGAGCGGTCGGCGAACACGCCGAGCTCCGCGGTGTCGGTTCCCTGCACGCGTCCGATCTCGGGCTCCATCCCTTCGGGCAGCACCCGCACGACGGGGCTGCCCGCGTACGCCTCCTCCACGAGCGACCGCACGTCCGCGTCGGTGCGCAGGTAACACGTCGCGAGCAGGCCGCGGCGCACCGGCAGCAGATGCGGCACGAACGAGACCGGGAAGCCGAGCTCCTGCGCGATCTCGGCGCTGTGGCGGTGTGCGCCGACGGCGTAGGGCGAGAAGTTCTCGAGCACCGCTCCCGCGTGCGAGCTGTGCTTCAACGCTCGCCCGGCGCCCGTCATGCCCGACTTCGCGTCGACGATCACGTCGCCCTGGACGACGTCGCGAAGCGGCGCGAGCGCCAGCAGCGCCGCCGTCGCGTAGCAGCCCGGGTTCGCGATCAGGCGGCTCTCCGCGGGATGCACCTCCGGAAGCCCGTAGCTCCACGCGCCCGGCGTCAACCCGTACCAGTGCTCGGCCGCAGCCGGGTCGGCCAGGCGGTGGACGCCGGTGAGGTCGACGACGACGGTGCCGTCCGGCGGCTGGAACGCGGCCGCCTCGCTGTTCCCGAGGCAGAGGAAGATCACCTCCGCGCCGCTCGCCGCGGCGACGAGGTTCGGGGTGAACATCGGCAGGTTCCCGTTGAGCCCCGGATGGAGCGCGTGCGCAGGGCGGCCGGCGAGCGTCTCGGAGCCGAGCGCGACCAGCTCGAGCCCGGGGTGGACGAGCAGGCGGTCGAGCGTCTCCTGTCCGGTGTAGCCGGCGGAGCCCAGGATCGCGGCGGTGAGCGTAGGCTTGACGGAGCTCACCACTGAGCGGAGGTGCCGGCTTTGCCGGCGCTGGAAGCGGGAACAGACACGATGTGCGTATTATGCACATCCAATGGAATCTATGCACCATCTCGTGCTCGAGGACGGCACCGTCTTCCGGGGAATCCGGGCCGGCGCCGCAGGTGTCGCCTCGGGGGAGGCGTGCTTCACGACCGCGATGACGGGCTACGAGGAGGCCGTCACCGACCCCAGCTACGTGGCGCAGGTCCTCTGCTTCGCCTACCCGCTGATCGGCACCTACGGCGTGGACGAGGCGCGGATGGAGTCCGAGCGGGTGCAGTGCGAGGGCGTCGTGATGCGCGACGTGCGCCCCGCGTTCGCGTCGTGGCTCGCCGGGAAGGGCGTCGTCGCGCTCACCGGCGTGGACACCCGGACACTCGTGCGGAAGATCCGGGACGGCGGGGTCCTGCGCTGCGCGCTCGGCGACGCTCCGGTCGACGAGCTTCGGGCGCGCGCGCTCGCCGAGCCGTTCATCGACGGCCGGCCGCTCGACCGGCAGGTCGGCGCGACCGAGCCGTACTCGGTCGGCTCCGGCCCGCGTGTCGTCGTCGTCGACCTCGGCTCGAAGCGGTCGATTCCGCGGCGGCTCGCCGGCGCCGGGCTCGAGGCCTACGTCGTTCCGGGCTCGTGGGACGCGGACGCGATCATGGACGCCGACCCGAAGGTGGTGCTGATCGCGAACGGCCCCGGCGACCCCGCCGTCTTCACCGACCAGGTCGAGACGATCAGGCAGCTTCTCGGCCGGGTGCCCCTCTTCGGCGTCTGCCTGGGCCACCAGCTGCTCGGGCTCGCGCTCGGCCACGAGACCTTCAAGCTTCACTTCGGCCACCGCGGCGCGAACCACCCGGTCCGCGACGTCGCCACCGGCCGCGTCCTCGTCACCGTCCAGAACCACGGCTTCGCGGTCGCGGCCAACGGCGACCTCTCCCACGTCTCGCTCAACGACGGCACCTGCGAAGGCCTCGCCGGGGACGGCTTCGAGAGCGTTCAGTTCCATCCCGAGGCCTCGCCCGGCCCGCTCGACGCCCTGCCCTTCTTCGACCGCCTGGCCGAGTCGTGCCGAAGCGCACCGACCTTCGCTCGATCCTGATCCTCGGCTCCGGGCCGATCCGCATCGGCCAGGCGTGCGAGTTCGACTACTCGGGGGCGCAGGCCTGCCGTGTGCTGCGGCGCGAGGGCTACCGCGTGATCCTCGTCAACTCCAACCCCGCGACGATCATGACCGACCCCGAGTGGGCCGACGCCACCTATCTCGAGCCGCTCGACGCCGAGACCGTCGCCGAGGTGATCGAGCGCGAGAAGCCCGATGCGATCCTGCCGACGCTCGGGGGACAGACCGCCCTCAACCTCGCGGTGGAGCTCGCTCACCTGGGTGTCGAGCTGATCGGGGCGGACCTCGAGGCGATTCAGCGCGCGGAGGACCGCGAGCTCTTCCGCACGACGGTGCACGGCGCCGGCATCCCGACGCCGCGGAGCATCGTCGCCCGCTCGCCCGACGTCGACTTCCCGGTGCCGGCGATCGTGCGCCCGGCGTACACGCTCGGCGGCACGGGCGGCGGTGTCGCGACCAGCCGGTCGGACCTGAGGCGGATCATCGAATCGGGTCTGAGGGCGAGCCCGATCGGCCAGGTGCTCGTGGAGGAGTACCTCGCGGGCTGGCAGGAGCACGAGCTCGAGGTGATGTGCGACGCGCGCGGCAACGCCGTCGTCGTCTGCTCGATCGAGAACCTCGATCCGATGGGCGTCCACACCGGCGACTCGTGGACGGTCGCGCCGCAGCAGACCCTTCCCGACCCCGTCTACCAGCAGCTGCGCGACGCCGCGTTCGCGACCGCGCGCGCAGTCGGCGTCGCGACGGGCGGCGCGAACGTGCAGTTCGCCGTCCATCCCGAGACGAACGAGCTGCGCGTGATCGAGATGAACCCGCGCGTCTCGCGCTCCTCCGCGCTCGCGTCGAAGGCGACCGGGTTCCCGATCGCGAAGCTCGCCGCGCTCCTCGCGGTCGGCTACACGCTCGACGAGCTCCCGAACGACATCACGCAGAAGACGACCGCGGCGTTCGAGCCGGCTCTCGACTACGTCGCGGTCAAGGCGCCCCGGTTCGACTTCGAGAAGTTCGCCGGCGCCTCGCGGCGGCTGGGGGCGGAGATGCGGGCCGTCGGCGAGGCGCTGGGAATCGGGCGCACGTTCCCGGAGGCGTTCCTGAAGGCCCTCGAAGGACGCGAGATCTCGCCGGTGGCGTTCCCGGCCGACGACGGGGAGCTCGTGTCGCTCGCCGCCGAACCGGTTGCCGACCGCTGGGACCTTCTGCTCGAGTGTGCGCGCCGCGACCTCGACCTGCCCGGGATCCATCCCTACTTCGCGGAGCGCCTTCGCGAGATCGCGGGACCGCCGCTCCTTCGGCCGGGCAGGCCGGCCAGGCTCGCCGTGGACTCGTGCGCCGGTGAGTTCGAGGCGCACACGCCGTACTACTACGTCACCCACGAGGGCGACGACGAGGGGCCTGCACCCTCGGGGCGCGCGGTGATCGTGCTCGGCGGCGGGCCGAACCGGATCGGGCAGGCGATCGAGTTCGACTACTGCTGCGTCCACGCCGCGCAGGCGCTGCGGAAGCTCGGCTACGAGGCGGTGCTCGTCAACTCGAACCCCGAGACGGTCTCGACCGACTACGACACCTCGGACCGGCTCTACCTGGAGCCGCTCGTCGAGGCGAACGTCCTCGACGTCTGCGCGCTCGAGCAGCCCGTCGGCGTCGCGGTCTCCTTCGGGGGACAGACCCCCTTGAGGTTGGCGCCCGCGCTGGCGGCGGCGGGGGTGCCGCTGCTCGGCGACCCGCTGGCGGCGATCGACCTGGCCGAGGATCGCGGGCGCTTCGCCGAGCTCGCAGGCGACCTTGCACCGGAGTGGGGGGTCGCCGAGAACGCCGACGAGGCGCGGGATCTCGCCCACGAGCTCGGGTACCCGGTCCTCGTCCGGCCGCACTACGTGATCGGCGGGCGGGGGATGCATGTCGCGCACTCGGGCGACGAGCTCCGCGTCGAAGGGCCCTGTCTGGTCGATCGCTACCTCGAGGGCGCGCTCGAGCTCGACGTCGACGCGCTCTGCGACGGCACGGAGGCCTGGGTCGCGGCCGTGCTCGAGCACGTCGAGCCGACCGGGGTTCACTCGGGCGACTCGGCCTGCGTGCTCCCCGGCCCGTCGGTCTCCGAGGCGCTCGAGGTGGAGATCCGCGAGGTCGTGAGCCGGATCGCGTCGGGGCTCGGCGCCCGAGGCCTCGTCAACCTCCAGCTCGCGCTGCTCGGCGGGAAGCTCTTCGTGCTCGAGGCGAACCCGCGCGCGTCGCGAACGGTGCCGTTCGTCGCGAAGGCGACGGGCGTGCCGCTGGTCGAGCACGCGGTGCGGCTCCTGCTCGGCGAGCCACTCTCCGCGCTCGGCCTGCCGGAGCGCGCGAAGCCGTCGCGAGCCTGGGCGAAGGAGGCCGTCTTCCCGTCGGAGCGCTTCGCCGGCGCCGCGACCCGTGGGCCGGAGATGCGGTCGACGGGCGAGGTCATGGCAGGCGCGGCAACGCCGGCCGAGGCGTACGCGCGTGCCGTGCGTGCGGCCGGGCGCTCGAAGCGCGGCGGCACGATCGGCCCGCCCCTGCAGAGCATCTATTGACTACGGGGCGCTACGCTAGGCCGCAGTGGACGAGCACCGCGACGTCATCGAGGCGACGGCGGCGGGCCGGAGGGTCGTGCTCGCGACCGTCATCGACACGATCCGCTCGGCGCCCCGGCAGCCCGGCGCGAAGATGGTCGTCCGCGAGGACGGCACCTTCTCGGGCTCGGTCTCGGGTGGCTGCGTCGAGGCCGACGTCGTCGAGCGCGCCAAGCAGGTCTTTGCGGGCGCAGAGGCCCGCCGCGTCCACTACGGCGTCTCCGACGGCGAGGCCTGGGAGGTCGGCCTCTCCTGCGGCGGCGAGATCGACGTGTGGATCGAGGAGGCAGACCGGGCGCTCTGGCGTGACATCCAGGAGCTGCTCGACGAGGACGGCTACGGGATGCTCTACACCGACACGCAGACCGGCGAGAAGCGTCTCGAGCGCGGCGAGCTCGAGAGCACCGGCCTGCGCGAGGACGGCGTCTTCGCCGAGGTCGTCGAGGGCCCGCTCCGCGTCGTGATCTTCGGCGCCGCCGCGGCCGCCGAGCCGCTCTGCGCCTACGGCAGGCAGCTCGGCTGGCGCACCACCGTCGTCGATGCCCGCCCCGCGCTCGCGACTCCCGACCGCGTCCCGAGCGCCGACGAGATCGTCCAGGCCTGGCCCGACCAGGCCGCCGACCGGATCGACGAGCGCACCGTCGTCGTGACCCTCTCCCACGAGGAGCGCCTCGACGTCCCGGCAATCGCCGAGGCTCTCCGCCGCAACGCACGCTACGTCGGCGCGATCGGTGCCAAGCGCACCCAGGAGCGCCGTCGCGGCGCGCTGCTCGAGCAGGGGTTCTCCGAGGCCGACCTCGCCCGCATCCACGGCCCCGCCGGCCTCGACCTCGGCGGCCGCAACCCGGCCCAGGTCGCGCTCGCGATCGCGGCCGAGATCGTCTCGGTCACCTCGGGCGGCCTCGCCCGCGGCCGGGCGCCAGTCGCAGCCTAGGCGTTCGAGCCGAACGAGCCGGTTCCGGCGCCGCCGCCGGAGCCACCGGGCGCGCCCTGACCGCCGCCCGGCCCGAACCCGCCGCGGCCGAAGCCGCCCTGGGGCCGGACCCCGTTTGCCATGTCCTTCATCCGCGACTGAAGCCGCGAGGCGATCTGGGTCGCCTGTGCCTGCGTCAGCACGCCCTGCGCCACCGCCGTGTCGAGCGTCTTCTTCACCTGCGCACTCATCGCGGCGACCAGGCCGTCCACGCTCTTCGCGTTCGCCTTCGCGATCTGGGCGAGCGTCTGCCCGTTCTGGATGTCCGTCTGAAGCTGCGCCGCCGAGAGGCCGAGGTACGAGGCCGCGGCGGTCATCCCGCCACCGAAGAAGCGGCGGAAGCCGAAGCCGGGCCCGCCGGCGTCGCCCGGGCCGAGGCCGCCGCCGAGCCCGCGGCCGCCGAGGCGGCCCCCGCCGAGCCCGTAGCTTCCGACCCCGTCGCCGAACGGGGAGGTCACGACGGGCACCGTCGCGGTGTGCGAGGTCGCGGTGAGCTTGACCGCCGCGAACGCCGCGCCGCCGGCCGCGAGGACGGCGACGACGACGGTGCCCGTGATCACCCTGGCGCGTGTGCTCACGCGGGCCTCGTGGTCAGGGTGACGGTCGTCGTGGCCGTCTTGCCTCCCCTGACGTAGGTGACCTTCATCGTGTCGCCCGGCCTCTTCGCGGCGATGACCGTGGAGATCTCGTCGGCGTCCCGGATCGTCCTGCCGTCGAGCTTCACGACCACGTCGCCGGACCTGAGCCCGGCCTTCGCGGCGGGCGTGCCGGGGAGCACCTGTGCCAGGGCGGCGCCGACCGGCGAGCTCGAGTCCCGGACCTGGACGCCGAAGTACGCGTGGGCGACGGTCTTTCCGGCCACGATCTGGGAGACGACCGAGCGCACCGTGTTCGACGGGATCGCGAAGCCGACGCCCTCGCTCCCGCCCGACTGGCTCTGGATCTGCGCGTTCACGCCGATCACCTGGCCCGACGCGCTCAGGAGCGGTCCGCCCGAGTTGCCGTGATTGATCGGCGCGTCGGTCTGGATCGCGTTCCCGATCGTGAAGTTGTTCGGGGCCTCGATCGAGCGGCCCAGTGCGCTCACGATCCCGCTCGTGACCGTCTCGGAGAGGCCGAACGGGCTTCCGATCGCGACGACCGGGCTCCCGACCTGCACTGCATCCGAGTTCCCGAGCTGAAGCGGCGTCAGCACCGACGACGGCGCCTTGATGCGCACGACGGCCAGGTCGGTCGAGCTGTCGCTGCCGACGAGGCGGCCCTCGTAGCCTTTGCCGTTCCAGAGGGTGACGGTGATCGACGTCCCGCCGGAGACGACGTGCTCGTTGGTGACGATGTCGCCCTTCGTGTCGTACATCCAGCCCGAGCCCTCGGCCGAGCCGCCGGGCTGCGTGACGACGAGATTCGACGACGCCCTTGTGTGTCCGCTGGTAGACGGTCGGCACCGAGATCGCGCTCGAGGTTGCCGAGGCGTTCTCGATCGTGCCCGGCGACCCGACGTCGCGGACGACGGTCGTCGTGCTCGAGGGAGCAACCGACGCGTACACGCCCGCGCCGGCACCGGCGCCGAGGGCGGCGATTGCGAGGACGCCCGCGGCCGCCAGGGCGATGTTGCGCTTGGAAGAGGTCATCGTCGAGATCCTTTCTTCGCTCGATTCATCTTCCCGGGTCGTCGTTAAGTCGCGTCTGAGAGCACCGTAAGAAGAAGCTAAGACATGACCGTGGCCACCAGCGCTCCGTCGCGCATTGCCACGCGGCGGGGCGCACGGGCTGCGAGCTCGGCGTCATGGGTCGCGACGATCACCGTCGCGTCGTGCTGCGCCGCGAGCCCCGCGAGCAGATCGATCACGTCGGCACCGGTCTTCGAGTCGAGGTTGCCGGTCGGCTCGTCGGCAAGGATCACGCGCGGATCGACCACGAGCGCCCGCGCGATCGCGACGCGCTGCTGCTCGCCGCCCGACAGCTGGCCCGGCAGGTGCTCGGCGCGGTCGGCGAGACCGACCTCCTCGAGCAGCGCCGCCGCCCGGCTACGCAGCTCGCTGCCGTCGGCCCCGGTCGGGGCCAGCGCGAGCTCGACGTTCTGGAGCGCCGTCAGGGTCGGGATGAGGTTGAACTGCTGGAAGACGAACCCGAAGGCGCGGAGCCGCAGCTCGGCCAGCCGGCCGTCGGGGAGCTTGCCGAGGTCGCGGCCCTCGAACAGCACCTCGCCTCCGGTCGGGCGGTCGAGCGCGCCGAGCAGCTGGAGGAGGGTCGTCTTGCCCGACCCGCTCGGGCCCTCGAGCGCGACGAACTCGCCGGCGTCGATCGTGATGCTGACGCCGCTGACCGCGCGCACGTGCAGCGGCCCCTTGCGGAACTCGCGGCTCACCTCGCGTGTCTCGTAGAGATGATCGCCGTTGTCGCTCACAGGTCGACCTTCGACTGCCCGGTCGATTCGAGTCTCGTCGTGAGCTCGGTCGAGCCCACGCTCATTCGACGGCCCTCAGCGCGTCGGCCGGGCGCAGGCGTGCGGCCCGGAAGGCGCCGGCGGCGCCGGCGAGAAGGCCGCCGATCAGGGCGAGCAGGAAGCCGGCGGCGAGGATCTCCGCCGACATCGGGGCGTCGAGCTTCACGTTGTCGGTCGCCGTCCGGGCGAGGGCGCCGAAGCCGAAGGCACCGCCGACCGAGCTGTGCGCCGACAGCGTGACGCCGAACGCGCCGACCAGGAGCGCGCCGAGGACGCCGAGCGCGATGCCCAGCAGGCCGCCGAGCGCGCCCTGCGTCAGCGACTCCCCGACGACCTGACGCACGACGAGCCGCTGCTTCCAGCCGAGCGCCTTGAGCGTCCCGAGCTCGCGAACACGCTTCCCGACCGAGGCGAGGGTGAGCAGGATCGCCAGCAGGAACGCGGCCACCGCGGCGAGGATCTCGAGGGCGACTCCCAGCCGGTGCGAGAGGTTCGAGGCGTTCACGAGCGAGCCGCTGATCTGGTCGGCGACATCCTTCGCGCTCGCGACCTGGGCGTTCGGGTAGAGCTTCTCGATCTCGCTCTGGACTGCGCCGACCGAGGTCCCGCTCGAGGCGCGCACGAGGATGACGTTGGCCAGCTGCTTCTCGGTCGCGAGGCCCTGTAGTTGCCTCAGCGGGATGTAGACGTCGGCGGTCTGGCCGCCGAGCGGCGGCTTGACCAGGCCGACCACGGTGAAGCCCGACTTGTCGAGGGTCGAGCTTCGACCCGAGCTTCAGCCCGTGCCGGCTCGCGTAGGAGTCGGCCACGAGCGCCTGGTTGGTCGCCCCCGGCGTGAAGAATGTCCCGCTCGAGAGGAGCGCAGGGGTCACGAGCCCGATCCCGGGCTGCGAGGGGTCGATGCCGGCGATCGTGTAGCTCGTGCTCTCGATGTTCGTCTGCGGCGGGGCGACGATCTGCTGGAGCGTCTGCTGGGGCGTCGTGATCGTGCGGCGGAAATTGCGGAACTGGGCCGGAAGGCACTGCGCGAAGGCGCCGCGGTTGAACCCACCGAACCCGCCGCCGCCCTGGCGTCCACCCGCCGGCGCCGCCGAGCCGCGACCCGCCGCCGCCCGAACCACCCGCGGCAGCTCCGGCGCCGCCCCCCGCCGGGTTGCCTCCGTTCTGCGGGACGAGCTTCTGGATGCAGGCCCGGATCTTGTCCTGCTCGGCCTGGGTGGGCTGGAATCGAACCCGGCCGGTGACGGTCAGCCTCTGGCCGCCGGCCTTGAGCTTGGCGACGATCTTCGGGACGGTGCCCTCCTGGTGGACGCCGGAGAGAACGAGGCCGCTCGAGACGGCCGAGACACCGTTCAGCTTCGAGATCTGGCTCGCCTGGCTCTGCGGGAAGGTCAGCTGCGTTCCCGGCAGGAAGAAGTCCTGGACGAAGTGCGCGCCGGGCTTGCCGAGCTTCGAGAGGTCGGTGATCGCCGACGCGTTCGCCTGGGCGAGCTGACGCCCGGCGCCGAACCCGCCGCCCCCGCCGCCCGGGAACCCGCCGCCTCCGCCGCCGAACGCGCCCCCCGAGGCATCCTGCGTCTGCGGGGACAGGGTCACCGTGAGATCGGTCCCGATGCTCGAGAGGGGGTCGAGCGCCGTCTTCTGCGCGTGGTCGAGGCCTCTCGTCAGGGACGAGATCACGATCACGAGCGCCACGCCGATCGAGAGGCCGGCGACCGTGAGGATCGTCCGTCCCTTTCTCCGAATCAGCTCGCTGCGAAGGTACGAGAGGTAGAACACGGGGCGTTCGCCTAGGAAAACAAAGAGCGCCTAAGAGGCGGCTAAGAAGTTGCTGCGCCCGACGACCACGACACGGTGAATCCGCGGCCGTCCGTGGTCGGCGCGCCGGGGGTCGCTCCGGCCGGGGAGGGTGCCGCCCGCGAGAACCGGTCCGGGCCCGGGAAGAAGCTTCTCTCCCCGGTCGGCACGAGCGAGACGGACGTGGACGTCCAGTCGGGGTTCGACGTCAGGGTGCCGCCGGCAGAGTTGCCGAGCGCGGCGAGCTTCGTGAACTGCACCGAGCCGAAGTCGGAGAGCGAGAGCTGCCGGCACCGGTCCTGGTCGCACCCGGCCGGTGCCTCCGCGACCCACTCCGCCGAGGAGAGGTCGGCGTTCGCGAACGGCAGGGTGGTCGTGAACGTCCTGTGCCGGGTCCGGTTCTTCACCTGCAGCATGACGCTCGCCCCGCCGTTCACCATGTTCACCGACGTCGTGATCAGGTCGCCCGGCCGCACGGTGAGCTTCGAGATCGTGACCGACGCGTCCGGGACGAGCTCGTACCAGGCGTAGTAGCTCGGCTGCCCGGTCGAGCCGCAGTCTGCGGAGGTCCCGATCTGCTCGAGCGCCTGGGAGCTCGAGGCGTAGCCGCCGAGGCCGACCCAGAACGCCGAGGCGGCCCCCGCGTCGTCCGCGCCGCAGGTCACCTTCGGCTGCTTCCAGGTGCCGGTGACGCTCGTGTACGACGTGTCGGCGCCCGAGACGACGTACCCCGCCCAGTTCGCGCTCACGTCCGAAGCGAGGCCGGTTCCGGCGCCCTGCGCCGCGCCGGCGAGCGCGAGGGCGGCGATGAGGCCGCCGATGGCAACACGTCCGTTCACGACCGCCCATTCGAGCGGCCGCGCCTTAGACCGGGGTAAGAAATCGCTGAGAAGACGCTAGTCGGCGGCCGCCCGGCCGTTGCGGCCGCCGAGTGTGAGGCGTACGAGCGCGCCCCCTCCGGGCGCCTCCTCGACTCCGACACTTCCGTGATGGGCCTCGGCAACCTGCTGGACGATGGCGAGCCCGAGCCCCGAGCCGGGCATCGACCGCGCCGCCGTCGCGCGGTAGAAGCGCTCGAACACGTGCGGGACGTCTTCGGCCGCGACCCCGGGCCCGTGGTCGCGCACCGTGAGCTCGCCGTCGGCGAGCTTCACCTCGACCGGCGATCCGGCGGGGCTCCACTTGGCGGCGTTGTCGAGGAGGTTCGCGATCGCACGTTCCAGGCTCGCCGGCCGGCCGACCATCGACCACGGCGCGAGCTCGGCGTGCACCGGGACCTCGGGGTGGTTGCGCGTCGTGCGCCGGATCGCGTCCTCGGTCACGAGGTCGAGCCGGACGTCCTCGAGCGGCTCGGCCTGCTCCTCCCCGCGGGCGAGCTCCGTCAGCTCCCCGATCAGCTCGGTCATCTCACCCAGCTGCGCCACCACGTCGCCGATCAACTGCGCCCGCTCGCCGGGCGGCAGCCGGTCGCTCTGAGCGAGCACCTCGACGTTCGTCCGCAGGCTCGTGAGTGGGGTGCGGAGCTCGTGCGACGCGTCCTGCACCAGCTGGCGCTGGCGCTGCTGGGCCTCGTCGAGCGAGCTGAGCATCGCGTTGAACGTGTGCGCGAGGGTCGCGAGCTCGTCGGTGCCCTCCACCTCGATGCGCTCGGAGAGGTCGCGCGTCGCGCGAACGCGCTCTGCCGTCTCGCTCAGCTCGCGGAGGGGCCTCAGGGTTGCCCTCGCCACCAGGAAGCCGGCGAGCGCCGCGATCCCGACGCCGATCGCAGCCACGAGGAGCAGCCAGAGGCGGATGCGGGCGAGCTCGTTGTCGACGTCGGTCAGCTTCGCGGCGACCTGGAGCGCGAGCCCCGGAACGTCGGGTGCCGGTTTCGACAGCTGTGTGGTGAAGATCCGCAGGTGGGTTCCGCCCCCCCGTGCGTCGCGGAAGCCGCCGACGGCCCTTCCGGCCGCCACGAGACGGGCCATCGACACGCCCGGGAGCAACGGGTTCAGACGGTTGAACTCCTCGGGGCGGTACGAGTTCCCGTTGCTGTCGACGAACTGGAACTGCCCGCCGAACGGGTCCGCCGAGATGTAGATCGCGTACTCCCGCGGCGCCACCCGGACCTGAAGGCCGCGACCCGGGAGGCGCGGAATCTGCACCGCCTGGCTGCGGAGGCTGTTGTCGATCTCGTTGCGCAGCTCGCTGCGCACGAGGAAGTAGACGGTGATGGAGGAGACGACGATCGCGACCGCCACCGCGGCGGCCGAGCCGAGCGCGAGACGCGCGCGGAAGCTCACGGCTCCCGCAGCGCGTACCCCACACCTCGGACCGTATGGATGAGTCGCGGCTTCCCGCCTGCCTCGGTCTTCTTGCGGAGGTAGCTGATGTAGACGTCGAGCGAGTTCGACCCGTAGCCGAAGTCGTAGCCCCACACGCGGTCGAAGATGACCGAGCGCGTGAGCACCTGACGCGGGTTCCGCATGAACAGCTCGAGCAGCGCGAACTCGGTGCGGGTGAGGGCGAGCTCGTCCGCGTCGCGCCTGACCTCGCGCGTCCCGGTGTTGAGCTCGAGGTCGGCGAAGGAGAGTGTCGTCGGCTCGTCGTCGGAGCCGAGCCGGCGCAGGAGGGCCCGCACCCGCGCGACGAGCTCCTCGAGCGCGAACGGCTTGACCAGGTAGTCGTCGGCGCCGGCCTCGAGCCCGGCGACGCGGTCGGAGACCTGGTCGCGGGCGGTCAGCATCAGGATCGGCAGCTTGTTCCCGTCGGTGCGCAGGCGGCGCGTCAACTCGAGGCCGTCGAGGCGCGGCATCAGGACGTCGACGATCGCGAGGTCGTGCGCGTTCGGGTGCGAGCGCAGCTTGAGCAGTGCCTCCTCGCCGTCGGCCGCGAGGTCGACGTCGTAGCCCTGCAAGGTCAGGGCGCGCCGTAGCGCGTCGCGCACCGCCTGATCGTCGTCCACAACGAGAATCGCCATCCCGGTAATGGTGGACATTCGCGGCCCGCGATGGAAGTCCTCAAGCTCGACGCCGCTTCCCGCGGCGAGGCTCACGGCCGTGGGGCCTGCGCGAACGCGCTCGCGCCCCTGCGGGCGGAGGTAGCTGCCGGGGCCGTCGCCCACGCGGCACCGTGCGGGGCGACGGGCCCGGGCAGCAACCTCGCCTGCACGCTCAAGTGAAGGATTGCGGGCGAGTCGCGTGGAGGCGGCTCGCCCGCGGGCGGGTGAGGAGAGTGCGCGGCGCCCGAGATGCCGGGCGCCGCCCCGGAAGCAAGCCTCGCGTCGGAGGGTGCGGGTGGGCCTGCGTCACGTTGGATCCGATCCTCGCTGCCCATCCTTAGAGGGGAGTAAGACCGGCGTTAGAACTTGCTGAAGCATTCGCGCGCGCTGGTAGTCGGCGCACGCGAGCGGCTGACTCGGGGACGTCTTGGCCTCCTTACTTTCCGATCGGAAAGAAATACGCAGCCGTGCGGAAAAGTACGCATGTTTCGACGCCTCCGATCCGGCTCACGGCGTAGACTGTGCGAGATGGAGCGGAAGATGAACGAGGTCCACGACGCGTTCACCTGCGCCGTCGCTGCGACCTCGGACCTGATCGGATCGAAGTGGACGGCGCTGATCGTCCACGACCTCTCCGAAGGCCCGCGGCGCTTCACCGAGCTCGAGCATGCGTGCCCCGGCATCAGCCCGCGAACGCTCTCCGAGCGCCTCCACATGCTCGAGGCCCAGGGGATCGTCCTCCGCCACAGCTACCCCCAGTCGCCGCCTCGCGTCGAGTACGACCTGACGCAGAAGGGCGTCGCGATGCTGCCGATCATCGACGCGATGCGCGGCTTCGGCCACGACTGGCTGATCGACGAGCACGACCACGAGCACGTCGAGCGACCGCCCCGCGTCGTCGCGTAGATCTCGGCGCCGCAGGCGTTTGACAGCGCAAGCGCGCTTGGGCAGACTGATTGGCGCTGTGTGTGGTCACGCGCAATCCGTCTCGTCCCCGCTGCATCATGCAGCAGGGGCAGTGATGTTCGTGGTGACCCTCTCGATTCTCCCCCGTTAGGGGGAGGATTTGACTCACGCGGCCACAGACGCCGCAGACGCCGACCTCGAGACGGGAGAGGTGCGTCGACCACTCGAGGGACGGGCCCGTAGGAGCAAGAGAAGGACCATCGAATCACCGTGAACACATCGAGAGAGGACCACTGATGACGAGAATGCTCGGAGCCGACGCGATCCTGCGCTCGCTCGAGGCGGAAGGCGTCGACGTCATGTTCGGGATCCCCGGCGGGGCGATCCTGCCCACCTACGACGCGATCGCGCGAGGCACGAGCGTGCGGCATGTGCTCGCCCGCCACGAGCAGGGAGCCGGGCACATGGCCGAGGGCTACGCGCGCGCCTCGGGAAGGGCCGGCGTCGCGATCGCGACCTCGGGCCCGGGCGCGACGAACCTCGTCACCCCGATCGCAGACGCCTGGATGGACTCGACGCCGCTCGTGTGCATCACCGGCCAGGTCAAGTCGTCGCTGATCGGCACCGACGCGTTCCAGGAGACCGACGCCACCGGCATCACCATGCCGATCGTCAAGCACTCGTGGCTCGTCCAGGACGCGCGCGACATCCCGCAGGCGATCAAGTCCGCCTTCCAGGTCGCCCGCACCGGCCGGCCCGGCCCGGTCCTCGTCGACATCGCGAAGGACGCGCAGGAGGCAGAGCTGGACTTCTCGTACCCGGCCGAGCCCGACCTGCCCGGCTGGCGCCCGCCGACGAAGGTCCACGAGCGGCAGGTGCGCGAGGCGGCCGCGGCGATCGTCGAGGCGCGCCAGCCGATCGTCTACGCCGGCGGGGGCGTCATCAACGCCGACGCCTCCGCAGAGCTGCTCGGCCTCGTCGAGGCGGCGCGGCTGCCGTCCGTCGTCACGCTGATGGGCAAGGGCTGCCTCCCCGACTCGCACCCGCTCAACTACGGCGCGCCCGGCATGCACGGCTCCAAGTACGCGAACTGGGCGCTCAACAAGTCGGACCTGATCATCGCGGTCGGCGTTCGCTTCGACGACCGCGTCACCGGCAAGGTCTCCGCGTTCGCGCCGGGGGCGAAGGTCATCCACTTCGACATCGACGCCGCCGAGGTCGGGAAGATCCGCAACGCCGACATCCCCGTCGTCGGGCCGCTCAAGCTCGCGCTCGCCCAGCTGACCCGCGACGTCAAGGCCCTCGAGGCCGAGAAGCGCACCGACCGCACCGCCTGGCACGCGCAGCTCGAGGAGTGGCGCGCGCTCTACCCCTACAAGTACCGCACGAGGGAGGGCGTGCTGAAGCCGCAGACGGTGATCGAGCGGCTGCGCGAACTGGCCGGTGCCCGCGAGGGCGACTTCGTCTGGACGACCGGCGTCGGCCAGCACCAGATGTGGGCCATGCAGTACCTCCAGTGCGAGAAGCCGCGCACGTTCATCACCTCGGGCGGCCTCGGGACGATGGGGTACGGGCTCCCGGCCGCGGTGGGCGCCAAGGCGGCGCGGCCCGACGCGACGGTGGTCTGCGTCGACGGCGACGGCTGCTTCCAGATGACGTGCCAGGAGCTCGCGACCGCGGCGCTCGAGCGACTCCCGATCGTCGTCGTGATCATCAACAACGGCTGGCTCGGGATGGTGCGCCAGTGGCAGGAGCTCTTCTACGCGGAGCGCTACGCCGAGACCCACCTGACCAAGCAGGTACCGGACTACGCCCAGCTCGCCGAGGCGCTCGGTGCAGCCGGGTTCATGGTCGACACCGAGGACGACCTCGACACGACGCTCGCCTCCGCGCTCGATTGCGGCCGCACCGCGGTCGTCGACGCGCGGGTCGATCCCGACGAGAATTGCTACCCGATGGTCCCGGCCGGAGCGGCGAGCGTGGACATCATCGAGCTCCCCGACGAGGGCGCCGAGGAGCCGGAGAGGGTCTTTTGACGAGCCATCCCGGTTCCGCCACGCCCCCTCCGCCGGCGGCTCACGGGCAGAAGGGCCGCCCATGAGCCACCACACCGTCTCCGTCGAGCTCGAGAACAAGCCCGGCGCGCTCGCGCGCGTGTCCCAGATGTTCGCGCGGCGCGGCTACAACATCCAGAGCCTGGCGGTCGGCCCGACCGAGCGTCCCGACATCTCCCGCCTCACCCTGCGGGTCGACTGCTCCGAGCACTCGCTCGAGCAGATCGAGAAGCAGATGCACAAGCTGGTCAACGTCCTGCGCGTCGTCGAGCTGCGCCCCGGGGAGTCCGTCGAGCGGGAGCTCGGGCTGATCACCGTGGGCGCCCCGCCGGACAAGCGTGCCGAGCTGATCGCGCTCGGCGAGGTCTTCGGCGCCCGCGTGGCCGACATCGGCCGCGACGCGCTGACGTTCGAGATCGTCGGCAGGCCCGAGGAGCTCGATGCCTTCGAGGAGCTCGTGCGCCCCCACGGCGTCAAGGAGCTCGCCCGTACCGGGCGGATCGGCCTGCGCCGGCCCGGCCCGCGCCCATCGCGGAGCTCTCCCGCGGCCGTCTCGTAAGCGAAAGGAACATCAATGGCAGAAGTGATCAAGACGCAGGACACGAGCCTCCTGACGGGGAAGGTCGCGGTGCTCGGCTACGGAAGCCAGGGCCACGCGCACGCGCTCAACCTCGCCGACTCCGGGATCGAGGTCGAGGTCGGCCTGCGCTCCGACAGCTCGTCGCGCGCCGCGGCCGAGGACGCCGGCCTGCCCGTCAAGGACGTCCCCGAGGCCGTCCAGGGCGCCCAGGTCGTCGCGATGCTCGTCCCCGACGGGCCCCAGGCGGCGCTCTTCCGCGACGAGGTGGCCCCGAATCTCTCGCCGGGAGCGGCAGTGCTGTTCGCCCACGGGTTCTCGGTCCACTACGGCCGCATCGTCCCGCCGGCAGACCACGACGTGATCATGGTCGCCCCGAAGGGCCCCGGCCACATCGTCCGGCGAATGTACGAGGAGGGCTACGGGACGCCCGCGCTGATCGCGGTCGCGAACGACGCGAGCGGGCAGGCGCGCGAGGTCGCGCTGGCCTACGCCGCCGGCATCGGCGCCGGCCGCGCCGGGATCATCGAGACCGACTTCGCCGAGGAGACCGAGACCGACCTGTTCGGCGAGCAGTCCGTCCTCTGCGGCGGGCTCACCCAGCTGATCCAGGCCGGGTTCGAGACGCTCGTCGAGGCCGGCTACGCGCCCGAGATGGCCTACTACGAGTGCGTCCACGAGGTGAAGCTGATCGTCGACCTCATCTTCGAGGGCGGGATCGAGCGCATGCACTACTCGATCTCCGACACGGCCGAGTACGGCTCGATCGCCGTCGGGCCGCGGGTCGTCGACGCGCAGGTGAAGGAGAACATGCGCAAGGCGCTGACCGCGATCCAGGACGGGTCGTTCGCGAAGGAGTGGATCGCCGAGATGGACGAGGGCAGCCCGAGCCTCGTCGAGGCCCGGCAGAAGCTGGCAGGGACGCAGATCGAGGAGGTCGGCAAGCGCCTCCGCGCCCTCTCGGCCAAGCCCGTGGGGGCGCATGGCGTCGGTTGACGTCCCGGTAGCCCTGCTCGGGTACGGCACCGTCGGCTCGGCGGTGAACCGCCTGCTCCAGGAGCAGGCGGACGACATCGAGCGCGCCACCGGCCACCGGCTGCGCGTCGTGAGGGCGCTCGTGCGCGACCTCGACCGCGAGCGCCGGTTCGCGCCCGACGGCGGCGTGCTCACCACCGACGTCCGGCAGATCACCGGCGACCCCGGGATCGCGATCGTCGCCGAGGTGATGGGCGGCGTCGACCCCGCCGGCGAGTACGTGCTCGAGTCGCTGCGCGGCGGCAAGCACGTCGTGACCGCGAACAAGCAGCTCGTCGCGCGCCGCGGGGCAGAGCTCTTCGACGCCGCCACGGCCGCCGGGGTGCAGCTTCGCTTCGAGGCGAGCGTGTGCGCCGCGATCCCGGTGATCAAGGTGCTCCGCGAGTCGCTCGTCGTCACGAACGTCCACCGGGTGCTCGGGATCGTGAACGGGACGACGAACTTCATGCTCACCGAGATGGAGCGCGGCGCCACGTACGAGGAGGCGCTGCAGGAGGCGCAGGCGCGCGGGTTCGCGGAGTCTGACCCCACCGACGACGTCACGGGCGCGGACGCCGCCGCGAAGATGGCGATCCTCGCGACCGTCGCGTTCAACTCGCGCTACTCGCTCGCCGACGTCGAGGTCGTCGGCATCGACCGGATCACGCCGCTCGACGTCGCGGCGGCGCGCGAGCTCGAGATGGTGATCCGCCTGGTCGGGATGGCCCGCCTGCTCGACGGGAAGGTGGACGTGCGGGTCGGGCCCGCCCTCGTCGACCGCCATCACCCTCTCGCCGCCGTCGAAGGCGCCTTCAACGCGGTGATGCTGCAGGGCGACGCGATTCGCGAGATCACGCTCGAGGGCCCGGGCGCGGGTGGGATCGAGACCGCTTCGGCCGTGATCGCCGACATGGCGTCGGTGATCGGGACGATGGGCACCGGCTTCCTGCAGAACGACCCCGTCTGGCGGAACCTGCCGCGCCTCGAGCCGGGCGAGAACCGCTCGCCGTTCTACTTCAACCTCTCGGTGGTCGACCGGCCGGGCGTGCTCGCGCGGGTCGCCGAGGCGCTCGCGGAGCGGGAGGTCTCGGTCGCCCGTCTGCTCCAGCACCAGAACGGCGACGGGGCCGCGCTGCACGTGGTCACGCACGACACCTCGCAGGGCCGCCTCGACCAGGCTCTCGCCGCGATCGGCGCGATGGACGAGGTGCAGCGCGCGCCGCTGCCCTTCCCGGTCGTGTCCGAACGAGGAGTGGCGGAGCTCGGATGGGCGTGATCGACCGCTATCGGGAGCGCCTCCCGGTCACGGGCTCGACCCCGGTGGTGACTCTGGGGGAGGGCTCGACGCCGCTGATCCCTTCCCGCAAGCTCGGCGCGCGGCTCGGGGTCGAGCTGCACTTCAAGTACGAGGGGATGAACCCGACCGGCAGCTTCAAGGACCGCGGGATGGCGGTGGCCGTCTCGAAGGCGGTCGAGGCGGGCGCGGACGGGATCGTGTGCGCCTCGACCGGGAACACGGCCGCCTCTGCCGCCGCCTACGGGGCGCGGGCCGGGCTCACGACCGTCGTCCTGTGTCCCGCCGGCGCGATCGCGATGGCCAAGCTCGCGCAGTCGCGGGCGGTCGGCGCGCGCGTGCTCGAGGTGCGCGGGAGCTTCGACGAGGCGCTGGCGAGCTGCCTCGAGCTCGTCGAGCGCGGCTCGCACGTGCTCGTGAACTCGCTGAACCCGAACAGGATCGAAGGACAGAAGACGGCGGCGTTCGAGATCGACGAGGCCCTCGGGCGGGCACCCGACGCGATCGCGCTCCCGTACGGCGGCGGGGGCAACACCGTCGCGTATGCGAAGGGCTTCGCCGAGGACGGCGCGCGGCCGCGGATGATCTCCGCCCATTCCGACCAGCGGGCGACGACGCTGGCGTCGGCGATCCGGATCGCCGAGCCGGCGCACCTCGCCGAGATCGACGCGCTCGTTTCCGACGGCACCGTCGAGCCGGTCGCGGTCAGCGACGAGGACATCACCCGAATGTGGCTCGACCTCGCCAGCCTCGAGGGCATCTTCTGCGAGCCGTCGTCCGCGGCGGGCCTCGCCGCGCTCTCGACGATCGGCCTCGAGCCGGGGAGCACCGTCGTCTGCGTCCTCACGGGCCACGGCCTCAAGGACACGGACGCCGTCGACGTCCTCACCCAGCCGGCGACCCTCGTCGAGCCCACGGTCGAGTCGATTCTCGCCGAGGTGTCCCGATGAGCCATGTCCCATCACGCTTCGATTCGGTACCCGGCACGGGGCACGACCCGAGGGGACGGGGCCGGTGAGGGTGGACCGGTTCACGGTGCGCGCGCCTGCGACGACCGCCAACCTCGGGCCGGGATTCGACTGCGCGGGCGCGGCGCTCGACCTCTGGAACGAGCTCCACGTGGAGCCCGCGGGCCTCGGCACCCCGCTCGTGACGCTCGAAGGCGAAGGGGCAGGCGAGTTGCCTGCCGACGACACCCACCTGGCGCTGCAGGCCTTCGCCCGCGTGACGGGCGTGAAGCGCTTCAGCTTCCGGTTCGTCAACCGCATCCCGCTCGAGCGCGGGCTCGGCTCGTCCGCGGCGACCGTCGCCGCGGGGGTGCTGGCCGGCCTGACCGCGACAGGCCGCGACGCGACCCTCGACGAGCTGCTCGACCTGTGCCTGCCGTTCGAAGGGCACGCCGACAATCTCGTCCCGGCGCTCGAGGGAGGGGTCTGCCTCACCTGGAGCGACGGCGGCACGCGGCGGGCGCAGCGGATCGCCTCGTCGCTGCCGCTCGAGGCGATCGTGGTCGTGCCCGAGCGACGCGTGAGCACGAAGGCGTCCCGAGCCCGGCTGCCGGAGTCGGTCGGCCATGAAGAGGCCGCGGCTGCAGCCGCGCAGGCGGCGCTGCTCGGCGCCGGCATCGCAGGCGGCGACCCGGGCCTCCTCGCAGCCGCCTTCCACGATCGCCTCCACGAGCCCTATCGGCTCGCCGACGCACCGCTCCTCGCGCAGCTGCGCGAGCGGCCCGTCGAAGGCTCCGCCGGGGTGACGCTCTCGGGCTCGGGCCCCTCGGTCGTCGTCTGGGCCGAGCCGCACCGCGCCGCCGGCGTCGTCCGCGGGCTGCAGAAGCGGCTCCTCCGCGCCCAGGTCCTGCCGCTCGCGATCGCCGATCGCGGCACCCACCCTGTCCACGAGCCGATCGGAGCGACTGCATGAGACGCAGGCTTGACGGAGTCTTCAGTGTGACCTCGGTTTCCCGGTGCGCCGGAACCCGGACGGAGGCGCCGGGTCTGCCGGCGGGGGACGGTGTGGCATGAGCATCTACGACCAGCCCACCGATCCCGCCAAGCGGCGCAGCGCCGCGCTCACCGACGGGTGGGAGCGCGCTCCGGCACGCGCGATGCTGAAGGCGGTCGGGTTCACCGACGAGGATCTGGCGAAGCCGCTCGTCGGCGTCGCGACGACGTGGATCGAGACGATGCCGTGCAACCTCAACCAGCGCGTGCTCGCGAAGCACGTGAAGGACGGCATCCGCGCGGCGGGCGGCACGCCGATCGAGTTCAACACGATCTCGGTCTCGGACGGCGTCTCGATGGGAACGTCGGGCATGCGGGCCTCGCTGATCTCGCGCGAGGTGATCGCGGACTCGATCGAGCTCGTCGCCGAGGGCCACCTCTTCGACGGCCTCGTCTGCCTGGTCGGCTGCGACAAGACCATCCCCGCCGGCGCGATGGCGCTGGCGCGGCTCGACCTCCCCGGGCTCGTGCTCTACAACGGCTCCATCGCGCCCGGCCGGTACGAGGGCCGCGACGTGACGATCCAGGACGTGTTCGAGGCCGTCGGCGCGCGGGCGGCGGGCCGCATGACCGACGAGGAGGTGCACGCTCTCGAGGCGGTCGCCTGTCCCGGCGCCGGAGCCTGCGGCGGCCAGTACACGGCGAACACGATGGCGCTGGTCATCGACTTCCTCGGAATCAGCCCGCGTGGGCTCTCGGGCATCCCGGCGACGTACCCGTCCAAGGCGGAGGCTGCCCGCGAGGCCGGCGAGCTCGTGATGACGCTCGTCCGCGACGACATCCGCCCGCGGCAGATCATCACGCGAGAGTCGATCGAGAACGCGATCGCCGCGGTCGCCGGCTCCGGCGGCTCGACGAACGGCGTCCTCCACCTCCTCGCGATCGCCCGCGAGGCGGGCGTGCCGCTCGAGCTCGAGGACTTCGACTCGATCGCCGGCCGCACTCCGATCGTCGCGGACCTGAAGCCGGGCGGCCGCTACGTCGCGGTCGACATGTACGAGGCGGGCGGCGTCGGGCTCGTCGCACGTGAGCTCGTCGGCGCCGGTGTGGTTCACGCGGACGCCCGGGGCGTCGACGGCCGTACCCTCGGCGAGGTCGGTGCGGGCGTCGAGGAGAGGCCGGGGCAGGACGTCGTCGTCTCCTGGGAGACCCCCCTGAAGCCGACGGGCGGGCTCGCGATCCTCCGCGGCTCGCTCGCGCCCGAAGGGGCCGTCGTCAAGCTCGCAGGCCACGAGCGCCTCCTCCACACCGGCCCGGCGCGGGTCTTCGACTCCGAGGAGGAGTGCTTCGCGGCGGTCAAGTCGCGCTCGATCCGGCCCGGCGACGTCGTCGTGATCCGCTACGAGGGCCCGGCGGGCGGCCCGGGGATGCGCGAGATGCTCCACGTGACCGCGGCACTCGTCGGCGAGGGCATCGGGGATGACATCGCGCTGATCACCGACGGCCGCTTCTCGGGGGCGACGCACGGCCTGATGGTCGGGCACATCGCGCCCGAGGCGTTCCGGGGCGGCCCGCTCGCTGCGGTGCGCGACGGCGACACGATCGTGCTCGACGTCGAGGCCCGGCGGCTCGATCTCGACATCCCGGCAGAGGAGCTCGAGGCTCGCCTCGCCGCCTGGACGCCGCCGGCGCCCCGCTACACGCGCGGAGTCTTCGCCAAGTACGCGGCCGAGGTCACCTCGGCCTCCGAAGGGGCGGTGACCTCTTGAGCCTAGTCCGAGAGCAGCTTGCGAATCGAGCGCGTCGCCTGGGCGATCCGCTGCTCGTTCTCGACCAGGGCGAAGCGCACGTGGCCGTCGCCGCCCGGGCCGAAGCCGATGCCGGGGCTCACGGCGACGTCGGCGCCGCGGGCGAGCATCACCGCGAACTCGAGGGAGCCGAGCTCTGCGAACCGCTCGGGGATCGGCGCCCACGCGAACATCGTCCCCTGCGGCGGCTCGAGCTCCCAGCCTGCGCGGGCGAGCCCGGACACGAGCGCGTCGCGGCGGCGCAGGTAGAGCTCGCACACCTCGTCGGGGTAGCCGGAGGCCTCGCGGAGCGCCACGATCGAGGCGATCTGGATCGGCTGGAAGGTGCCGTAGTCGAGGTAGGACTTGAGCTTCGCGAGCGCAGCCACCACGTCGGGACGGCCGAGCGTGAAGCCCATCCGCCAGCCGGCCATCGAGAAGGACTTCGTGAGGCTGTACAGCTCCACGGCGCAGTCCAGCGCGCCCTCGGCGGCGAGCACCGACGGCGGCTCGTGGCCGTCGAAGGCGATATCGGCGTACGCGAAGTCGTTGACGAGCACGAACTCCCGCTCGCGCGCCATGTCGACCAACCGCTGCATGAGCTCGGGCGTCGCGACGGCTGTCGTCGGATTGTGGGGGAACGAGACGATCACGACGCGCGGGGCGGGCTGCGCCGCGCGGACCGCCTCCTCGAACCCCGCGAGCAGGTCGTCCTCGTGCAGGCGCGCGTGCACGACGGTGGCTCCGGCGAGCCGTGGCGCGACCAGGTGGATCGGGTAGCTCGGGCTCGGCACGACCGCGCTGTCGCCGCCCTCGAGCAGCACCCACATCAGGTGCGCCAGGCCCTCCTTCGCCCCGATCGTCGAGACCACGTGCACGTCGGGATCGAGCTCGACGCCGAACTTCGCCCGGTAGCGCTCGCAGACCGCCTCGCGGAGATTGGGGAGCCCGCGGCTCGCCGAGTAGCGGTGGTTCACCGGCTTGGCGGCGGCCTCCGCGAGCTTCTCGACGGCGACGTCGGGCGAGGGGATGTCGGGGTTGCCGAAGCCGAGGTCGATCACGTCGCGACCCTCGCGCCGGAGCTCGCGCTTCAGCTGGTCGACCGTCGCGAAGACGTAGGGAGGGAGATCGTGGATTCGCCGAAATTGCATCGTCGCCGGAGAGAGGAGTACGCCCGTGCCCGTTGAGGTCCTGCGCTGCCGCATCTGCGAGAGCGAGTACCCGGCCGTCGCGAACGGTATCTGCGCCCGCTGCTTCGGGCCGCTCGAACCGGTCTACGACTGGGAGGCGCTCGCGCGCACCGTCACCCGTGAGCGGATCGAGGCCGGGCCGGCCTCGCTGTGGCGCTACGCCGACCTCCTGCCGGCCGTCCCGCCCGAGGACGCGGACCGCGGCCCAGGGTTCACGCCGCTCGTCCCCGCGCCGCGGTTCGCGAGCGCGCTCGGCGTGGGCGAGGTCTATCTCAAGCTCGACCTCTCGAACCCGACGCACTCGTTCAAGGACAGGGTCGTCGCGGTCGCGGCGGCAAAGGCGACCGAGTTCGGCCTCGACACGCTGTCGGCGACCTCGACCGGGAACCTGGCGAACGCCGTCGCCGCCCGCGCGGCGGCGATGGGGAAGCGGGCGCTGATCTTCTGCCCGGCCGGGCTCGAGGCGGAGAAGGTGCGCGCGACGACGATCTACGGCGCCACGATCTACGCCGTCCACGGGAGCTACGACGACTGCAGCCGGCTCGTCAGCGAGCTTGCGGGCGAGGTCGACTGGGGCATCGTCAACGTGAACCTGCGCTCGTACTACGCCGAGGGCTCGAAGACGCTCGCGTTCGAGATCGTCGAGCAGC
Organism: uncultured Actinomycetes bacterium; assembly: GCA_963836925.1. Lineage (GTDB taxonomy): Bacteria > Actinomycetota > Thermoleophilia > Gaiellales > Gaiellaceae > PALSA-600. The sequence goes on along the minus strand of CAWILJ010000013.1, from coordinate 157,633 downwards.
TCGGCTGGGAGACGCCCGACGCCGTGGTCATGCCGATCGGCTCGGGCGCGATGTTCACCAAGGTGTGGCTCGGCTTCGACCAGTTCCGCCGGCTCGAGCTCTCGACCGGTCCTGTGCCGAAGCTGTTCGGCGGGCAGGCCGAGGGGTGCGCTCCCGTCGCGAGCGCGTTTGCGGAGGACCGGCGCGTGACGCCGGTGCGGCCGCAGTCGGATGTCTCGTCGATCGCGATCGGCAACCCCGCCGACGGCGACCTCACGGTCCAGCGGGCGAAGGAGTCGGGCGGCGGCATCTACTCGGTGCCCGAGGATCGGGTCGGCGAGAACATCGCCCTCCTGGCCGAGACCGCCGGGATCTTCGGCGAGGGCGCCACGGGCTGCGCCGTCGGCGCGCTCCGCGAGGCGGTTGCCCGCGGCAAGGTCGGGCCGGACGATCGTGTGGTGCTGCTCGTGACCGGCACCGGCCTGAAGACGCCGAAGCTCGCCGACGCGGCGGGAGCCGTCGTCGAGATCGAGCCGGACGCCGACGCGCTCCTCGAGGAGCTCGGGGTGACTGCATGAGCCGTCGGCCCGATGGAGGCCCGAGGGCGGAGGTGCCGGCTTTGCCGGCGCCGGGACAGGAAGCACTGATGGGGCGACCCGAGGTCGCCCCATGAGTGACGCGGTCACGGAGGCGCGCGAGGCGATCGATGCGATCGACCGCTCGCTGGTCACCGCGGTCAACCGTCGGCTCGAGCTCGTCCGCAACCTGCACGAGCACAAGCGCACGACGGGGATGCCGCTGCGCGACCCCGGTCGCGAGGAGGCCATGGTCGCGAGCCTGCAGAGCCGGAACGAGGGGCCGCTCTCCGAAGACGGCGTCGCGCAGCTCGTGGCGTTCGTCCTCGGGCTGACGCGGAAGGAGCTCTACGGTGAGTAGGCGGATCGCCCTGTTACCGGGCGACGGGATCGGGCCCGAGGTCGCCGCGGAGGCGGTGCGGGTCCTCGAGGCGCTGCCGCTCGACGTCGAGGTGGACGAGCTGCTGTTCGGCGGTGCCGCCATCGACGCGGTCGGCGACCCGCTCCCGGAGGAGACGCTCGCCGCGTGCCGCCGCGCGGACGCGGTGCTTCTCGGCGCGGTCGGCGGGCCGAAGTGGGACGGCGTCCCGGTACGTCCCGAGGCAGGCTTGCTCCGCCTGCGCCGGGAGCTCGACGTGTATGCGAACCTGCGCCCGGCCGTCGCGGAGGGCATCGACCTCCTGATCGTCAGGGAGCTGGTCGGCGGGCTCTACTTCGGCACCCGCGGCGTGCGTGACGACGGCACCGTCTTCGACACCCTCGAGTACCGGCCCGACCAGGTCGAGCGGGTCGCGCGGCGCGCCTTCGAGCTCGCGCGCGCTCGCTCACGGAGGCTCCTGTCGGTCGACAAGTCGAATGTGCTCGACACGTCGCGCATGTGGCGGCGGGTCGTCTCGGAGCTCTCCGGCGACTACCCGGACGTCGAGCTCGCCCACGGCCTCGTCGACAGCGTGGCGATGCAGATCGTCACCGAACCGCACTCCTTCGACGTGCTCGTGATGGAGAACATGTTCGGCGACATCCTCTCCGACGTCGCCGCCGCCGTGACGGGCGGGCTCGGAGTCGCCTCGTCGGCGAGCCTCGGCAGCGCGAACCCGGGCGTGTTCGAGCCGGTGCACGGCTCGGCGCCCGACATCGCCGGCACGCGGGCCGCGAACCCGACCGCGATGCTGCGGTCGGTCGCGCTCCTGCTCGAGCACGCGCTGGGCGAGCCGGAGCTCGCCCGCTCGGTCGCCTCGGCGGTCGGGACAGCGATGGAGCTTGCGCCCACGCCGGATCTCGGCGGCACCGCGACGACGAGCGAGCTGGGCTCGGCCGTCCTCCGCGCGCTCGCCCCGCAGGTGGCTGCATGAGCGAGCTCGTCGGCTATCCGGGCCCGGAAGGGTCGCACAGCGCCGCGGCCTCGCTCCTGCTCGCGCCGGAGTCCACGCAGACGCCGCTCCCGAGCTTCATCGCCGTCGTCGAGGCTGCGGTCGCGGCGGACGTGGACCTCGGGGTGCTGCCGATCGAGAACTCGCTCCACGGCCCGGTGGCGGAGACGCACGACCTGCTCTACGAGGCGCCGCTCTCGATCGTGAGCGAGGTCACGCTGCCGATCGTCCACTGCCTGGTCGCGCGCACGCCGATCCACGTCTCGGAGGTGCGGACGCTTCGCTCGAACCCGGTCGCGTTCGACCAGTGCCGCGAGTTCGTCCACACGAGCGGGGCGCGCTGCATCGCCGCCGCCACGACTGCGGACGCGGCGCGTGAGGTGGCCGAGTCCGGCGACCCCGGCGAGGCGGCGATCGCGAGCGCCGAGGCGGCCGTCCATTTCGGGCTCCATGTGATCGCGCCGGACGTCGGCGACCACACCGCGTTCACCCGGTTCGTCGGGGTCGCGCCGTACACGCGCCTCGAGCGCCAGCCACGGTGGCGCACGGCGCTCTCGATGGTCACGGACCACCAGCCGGGCTCCCTCTACCATGCTCTCGGGCCGTTTCACCGCCACGGCCTGAACCTCGTGCAGCTCGTGTCTCGCCCGATCCCACAGTCGACCTTCCGCTACCGCTTCGACATCGTCATGGACGGCCACCCGCAGGATCCGGAGCTGCAGGACGCGCTCTCGGAGATGCGCGAGTGGACGCGCGAGGTGCGGATCTTCGGGAGCTACCCGGCCACCGGGGACCACTGATGGCAGGGAGATCGCTCTTCGACCGGATCTGGGAGTCGCACGTCGTCGACGAGCGGCCCGGCGAGCCGGCGCTGCTCTACGTCGACCTCCACCTCGTGCACGAGGTGACGACCCCGCAGGCGTTCGAGTCGATGCGGCTCGCCGGGCGCAGGGTGCGGCGGCCCGAGCTGACGATCGCGACGATGGATCACAACGTCCCGACCGAGCCGGGACCGATCCTCGACTCGGTCGCGAAGGCCCAGCTCGATGCGCTCCGCGACAACTGCGAGGCGTTCGGCATCCCGCTGAACGCGACGGGCAGCGGCCGCGAGGGGATCGTGCACGTGATGGGGCCCGAGCTCGGGCTGACGCAGCCGGGAATGACGATCGTGTGCGGCGACTCGCACACCTCTACACATGGCGCCTTCGGCGCCCTTGCATTCGGGATCGGGACGTCGGAGGTCGAGCACGTGCTCGCGACCCAGACGCTCCTCCAGGGGCGCCCGAGAACGATGCGGATCCGGTTCGTGGGCGAGTTGCCGTTCGGCGTAACGGCGAAGGACATGGTGCTCGGCGCGATCGGCCGGCTCGGCGTCGCAGGCGGCGTCGGGCACGCGATCGAGTACGCGGGCCCGGCGATCGAGGCGCTCTCGATGGAGGGCCGGATGACCGTCTGCAACATGACGATCGAGGCCGGAGCCCGCGCCGGCATGGTCGCGCCCGACGACACGACGTTCGCCTACGTCGAGGGCCGCCCCGCGGCACCGAAGGGCGCCGATTGGGAGCGGGCGCTCGACGAGTGGCGCACGCTTCGCTCCGACGAGGACGCCGGCTTCGACCGCGAGGTCGAGATCGACGTCGCCTCGCTCGTGCCACAGGTCACGTGGGGCACGAATCCCGGCATGGTCGCGCCGATCGACGGCCGCGTCCCCGACCCGGCGTCGTACGACGACCCGGCCGAGCGCGAAGTTGTCGAGCGTGCGCTGGCCTACATGGGCCTCGAGCCCGGCACGCCCCTCGTCGCGATCCCCGTCGACCGCGTCTTCATCGGCTCCTGCACGAACTCACGGATCGAGGACCTGCGCGCCGCGGCGGCCGTCGCGAACGGCCACAGGGTGGCGCCGTCCGTCCGCGCCATGGTCGTGCCCGGCTCGGCAAAGGTGAAGGCCCAGGCGGAGGAAGAGGGCCTCGACCGGGTCTTCACGAGCGCCGGCTTCGAGTGGCGCGAGGCGGGCTGCTCGATGTGCCTCGGCATGAACCCCGACATCCTCGCCGCCGGCGAGCGGTGCGCCTCGACGTCGAACCGCAACTTCGAAGGGCGCCAGGGCGCCGGCGGGCGCACGCATCTCCTGAGCCCGACCATGGCGGCCGCCGCCGCGGTCAGCGGCCACTTCGTGGACGTGCGGGAGCTCGGCTAGTGGTGGTGCCGGCGTCGTGAAGGCGCTCACGCAGGTCACCGGACGCGTCGCGGTGCTCGACCGTCCCGACGTCGACACCGACCAGATCATCCCGAAGCAGTTCCTGAAGCGGATCGAGCGCTCGGGGTACGGCGAGTTCCTGTTCTACGACTGGATGAAGGACCCGTCGTTCGAGCTGCGGCGGCCCGAGTACGCGGGCGCCTCGATCCTCCTCGCGGGGCGGAACTTCGGCTGCGGCTCCTCGCGAGAGCACGCGGCGTGGGCGCTCGAGGACTACGGCTTCCGGATCGTGCTCGCCCCGAGTTACGCCGACATCTTCTGGTCGAACGCGACCAAGAGCGGGATTGCGCCGGTCGCGCTCAGCGAAAACGAGCTCGCGCAGATCAAGGAAGCAGTCTCGGCCGAGAACGAGCTCACCGTCGACCTGGAGGCGCTCGAGATCACGCACCCGTCTGGCCTGCGGATCCCTTTCGAGCTGGACTCGTTCGCACGGCACATGCTCGTGAACGGCCTCGACGACGTGGCCCTGACCCTGCAGCGCGAGGAACGGATCGCCTCGTACGAGGCGGCGCACCCCGCGCGCATCGATACCGAGGCTCTGTCGTAACCGCTAGGACGCTGCGGCGAGGGGGCGGCTCGGGCGTGCGAGCTTCCTGGCCCACCGCGACCACGTCGCCGACCACCAGGAGCGCAGGCGACTCGAGCGCTGCGGCACAGGCGGCGATCTCGTGGAGCTCGCCGCCGACGGAGCGGCCGTCGGGGTGCGTGCCGCGCGACACGACTGCTGCCGGCGTGCGTGGGTCCTTGCCCGCGGCGACGAGGCCGTCCGCGATCTCGGCGAGGTGGGCGAGGCCCATGAAGACCACGAGCGTCCCCGGCGCGGAGGCGAGCTGCGCGTAGTCGAGGTCCTCGCCCGAGGCGGAGTGACCCGAGACGAGGGTCACCTGCGCAGACACTCCCCGGTGGGTGACCGGGATCCCGGCCGACGCCGGCACCGCCGACATGGCCGAGACGCCGGGCACCACCTCGAACGGGACGCCGGCGGCCGCCAGCGCTTCCGCCTCCTCGCCGCCGCGGCCGAACACGAACGGGTCGCCGCCCTTCAGACGCACGACCTCGAGCCCCTCGCGGCCGAGCTCGACGAGCAGCGTGTTGAGCTCCGCCTGGCGCACCTCCTCGCGCGGGATCACGAGCGCATCGTCGGGCGCCTCCGCGATCAGCTCCGGCGAGACGAGCACGTCGTAGACGAGCGCGTCGCAGGAGCGGACGAGCTCGAGTCCCTTCGCCGTGATGAGCCCCGGGTCGCCGGGGCCGGCCCCGACGAGCCAGACCGTCATCGGCGCCTGTCCGTCATCCGAGCCTCGCGCTGACGACGTCCTCGAAGTAGTCGCGCCGCTCCTCGTAGGTCGCGAAGCGCTCCTTCACCTCCGGCCGCATCGCGCGCAGCTCCTCGGCGAGGTCGGCGTGCTCGGGCGTGACCAGCTCGGCGATCTGCGAGCGCAGCCGTTTGGCGAGCGCCGGCGAGGCACCCCCGGTCGACACCGCGACCGCGATCGGCCCCTCGCGGTGCACCGCGGGGAGGATGAAGTTGCAGAGCGCGGGGACGTCGGCCACGTTGACGAGTTTCCCGAGCTGCTGCGCGTCTCGGGAGACCCTGGAATTCGCATCCGGGTCCGAGGTGGCGGCGATCACGAGGAACGCCCCGTCCAGATCCCCGGCGCGGTAGCGTCGCGGCACCCAGTCGACGTCCAGGTCGGCGAACGACTCGTCCAGCTCGGGCGAGACCACGGCGACGTCGGCGCCGCACTCGACCAGACCCGCAGCCTTCTCGTATCCGACGGCCCCGCCTCCGATCACCACGCAGCGCCGCCCCTCGAGGTTCAGGCAGGCCAGATAGAAATTCGTGGCCAAGCTAGTCCACGGGGGAGCCGGGGACGATCCCCTTCTCGTCGGCATACGTCTGGACGAGGGTGTTGATCTCCGGCTTGCCCAGATCGGGCTTCTCGTTCGAGAATGCGTAGTTGATCTTGACGAACGGCTCCCAGTCGTCCGGGATCGCGTCCTCGGGAAGGATGGCCTCGACGGGGCACTCGGGCTCGCAGGCGCCGCAGTCGATGCACTCCTCCGCGTCGATCACGAGCATCCGGTCGGTCTCGTGGATGCAGTCCACGGGGCAGACGCTCTGGCACGACAGATCCTTCACGTCGATGCAGGCTTCGCCGATGATGTACGTCATTGGTCCTTCAAGCTCCTATCGTCGCTAGACGGGCCCCGGCCCTGCCGAGCCGAAGCACGACCTCGTAGTCCTCGGTCGAGATCGTCACTCCATATTCTCCAGGTCCGACAGCGTTGACCGAGATCTTGTCGATCGTGCGCCCCTCGAGCGCCCCCAGCGCCTCGTTCAGGTCTCGCGCCGACCGGGTCAGCTCCTTGCCGAGCGGCAGCCGGCGGAAGAGCGCCAGCGCCGCCTGCTCCCCCTCGGGGCCGTAGATCGCGCGGACGCGCCCGGTCGAGAGCCCGAGCTCGAGCAGCTCGGCGAGCGCGTCGGCGTCCGCGCCCTCGACCGCGCCGTCGTCGACGGCGGCGACCACGTCGGCCAGCCGGCCGCGCCTGGTCTCGTCCTGCACCATCGCGAGCACCGCCTGAGCCTCGGCGCGGGCGACCTCGGCCGCCTCGCCGCTCACACGGACTCTGTCCTCGAGGCCGGCTCGATCGCTCAATGCGCGGCGTCCTTGAGCAGCGCATGGAGCTCGTGCTCGAGCCCGCCGCTCTCGATCGAGCAGTGGATGCCGCACTCCTTCGGAGCGTTGGACTCCCACCACCAGCGGCCCGCGCGGCTCGGCTCGTCTTCGGCGATCGCCCGGGTGCAGGGGGCGCAGCCGATCGAGCGGTAGCCCTGGTCGTAGAGCGAGTGGTAGGGCACCTCGCGCTCGCGGACGTAATCCCAGACCTCCTCCTCGGTCCACTCGGCGAGCGGGTTGAGCTTCACGATCGCGCCGTGGTCGTGGTCGATCTCGATCTTGCGAATGTTCGTGCGGGAGGCCCACTGGTCGCGGCGGAGGCCGGTGACCCACGCGTCGAGCGAGTGCAGGTGCTTGGTGAGCGGGCGCACCTTGCGGAGGTTGCAGCAGAGGAGGCGGAGATCGACGGAGGTCTTGAAGAGGTCCACGCCGTGCTTGCCGGTCATGGCTCCGATCTCTTCGGGGTCGGGCTCGACGAGCTCGAGCCGGAGCCCGGGATAGCGGGCGCGGAGCCTCGTCCGCGAGCTCGAACGTCTCGGCGGGCAGCCTGCCCGTGTCGACGCTGAACACCGGGATCGTCGGGTCGATCTCGTAGGCCATGTCGATCAGGACGACGCTGTCGATCTGGAACGAGGTCGAGATGGCGAGCCCCGGCGCGAACCGGTCGATCGCCCACTCGAGGAGGGCCTCCGGCTCCTCCCCCTCGAACTCGATCGAGAGCTCGCCCGCTTCCAGCTCGTCGATCAGCTCGTAGGTGCTCATCTCTGGTCAACCTCCGGTTGAACGCTCACGCTGCTTCCTCCTCCTCCCGTTGTCGCACCCTGGCCGGCTCGAGGCCGGCAAGCTCTCCGAGCTCGTCGTCGGTCGCCCGGCGCGTGAACGCCGGGAAGCTCTCACCGGGCTCGCGGCGGTCGATCCAGCCGGCGACCAGCCCGTGCACCGCCGCGTCGAGCTCGTCGGTCGGGACGCGCCGGAAGAGCGAGCGCCCGACCGCCGGGTGGGGCCCGAGGCCGCCGCGGACGAAGATGTCGTAGGCCTGGCGCCGCACCCCGCCCTCATCGCGCGCGGTCGTGCCCTGGAAGCCCAGGTCGCCGACCCAGTGCTGCGCGCAGGCGTGGGGGCAGCCGTCGAGATGCAGCCGCAGCTCGGCGATCTCCGTCCCGAAGCGCTCCTCGAGCCGCTCGATCAGCGCGCCGAGACGGGTCTTCGTCTCCGCGACCGAGAAGTTGCAGTGCGGCTCGCCGGTGCAGGCGATCGAGTTGCCGCGCACCGGGTTGACGTCCAGCGGGAACCCGATCCGCTCGAGCTCGGCCCGTGCCTCGGCGAGCTTCTCGTCCGGGATCCCGGTGACGATGAAGTTCTGCTGGCGCGTGAGGCGGATGTCGCCGCCGTACCGGTCCGCGAGCTCCGCGACCGCGATCATCTGGTCGCCCGAGATCAGGCCGAGGTGCACGGGGACGCCGATGTAGGAGAGCCCCTGCTGCTTCTGCGCGTGCACGCCCAGGTGATGCGAGGGCTCGACCTCGACCGGCGGCAGCGAGTAGTCCTCGAGCTCGCGGCCGAGCCGCGCCTCGACGCGCTCGCGGATGCCTTCCGGGCCGATGTCGTCGACCATGAACTTGAGGCGCGCCTTCACCCGCGAGACGCGATACTTCAGGTCCTCCGACCAGACGCTCGTGATCGCGCCGAGGATCTCGTTCGCCTCGTCGGCGGGGATGAAGACCCCCATGTCCTTCGCGATCCGCGGCACCGACGAGAGGCCGCCGCCGACGAGCACCGCGAACCCTTCGCGGCCCTCGTGCACGGTGCCGATCAGCGAGATGCAGTTGATCTCGGGCGCGTTGCAGCGGTCGGCACACGCGGAGATCGAGTACTTGTGCTTCCGCGGCAGGTTCGCCCAGTCGGGGTTGCCGTAGAAGAGGTCGGCGGCCGCGGTGACGACGGGAGACGCGTCGAAGAGCTCGTCCTCGGCGATCCCCTGCACCGGGCAGCCGGTGATGTTGCGCACGGTGTCGCCGCAGCCGCCGGCGGTGGTCACGCCGGAGCGCTCCAGGTGCGCGAAGACGTCGGGCAGCTTCGCCAGCTCGAGGTAGTGGAGCTGGATGTTCTGGCGGGTCGAGAGCTCGCCGTCGCCCCGGCCGTACAGGTTCGAGACCTCGCCGATCGTCCGCAGCTCGGCCGCGGACAGCTGGCCCGAGGGGACCTTGATCCGCAGCATGAAGGTCCCGATCTTCGGCTTGTCGTGGTAGAGGCCCCACCACTGCAGGCGGACGACGTCCTCCTCGGCGACGTTCTCATACCCCTGAGCGATCAGCGCCGGCAGCTCCTCGCGGATCCCGAGCGGTGCCTTCTCGCGCTTGAGCCGCTCGACCGGGTTCCGCTTGAGGACGAGATCCCAGTCGACGGGCGGCTTCTCGCGCTTCTCGCGCGGGCCCGCGCTACTCATCGGCCAACCTCGGGCTGCACGCGCAGGCGCGCCCCGCGCCACAGCGGCCGCGGCGCGGCCGCCCCGGCCGCTGCGTGCAGGGTGCTGGTCCGGCGAAGGAGGGTTGTGCCCACCATCGCCGACCACCGTACCGATGCGGCTACAAAAAGTAAAGTCTTCAGACGCGAAGCGGTTCTGATCCACTTCATTTCGAACAGTTATGACACTTTAGTCCGTACAGTCTTGACGCTTCACCTTTTGCAGTATTGGTGCGGGTTTCCGCTACGTTTGCGGAATGGGTGAACGGCCCAGGGTCCTCGTCCGCGAGGAGATCGCCGAAGCGGGCGTCGAGCTGCTGCGCGCGCGCTTCGACGTGGACGAGGACTCGAGCAGCGACCTCGCGGAGATCATCGGGCGCTACGACGGCATCGTCATCCGCTCCGCGACGAAGCTGACGGCCGACCTGATCGCCGCCGCCGACAACCTCAAGGTGATCGGCCGCGCCGGAGTGGGCGTCGACAACGTCGACGTGGACGCCGCCACCCGCCGCGGGATCGTGGTCGCGAACGCGCCCGAGTCGAACATCGTCTCGGCGGCCGAGCACACGGTCGGCCTCCTGTTCGCGCTCGCCCGCAACATCCCGCAGGCACACGGCGCTCTCGTCGACGGACGGTGGGAGCGGTCGAAGTGGGGCGGGGTCGAGCTCGCGGAGAAGACCCTCGGCGTGCTGGGCTTCGGCCGGATCGGCCAGCTCGTCGCCCGCCGGGCGCTCGGGCTCCAGATGCACGTGGTCGCCTACGACCCGTTCGTCTCCGCCGAGCGCTTCAAGGAGGCGGGCGTCGAGCAGGACACGCTCGAGGGCGTCCTTTCCCGCGCGGACTTCGTCACGCTCCACCTGCCCCTGAACGACGAGACGCGCGGCGCGATCGACGGCGCAGCGCTCGGCCAGATGAAGGAGGGAGCCCGGCTGATCAACGCGGCCCGCGGCGAGCTCGTCGACGAGGCTGCCCTGGTGGAGGCCCTCGAGTCGGGCCGCCTCGCCGGGGCCGCGATCGACGTCTTCTCGACGGAGCCCTACTCCGGCCCGCTGCTCGCGGCGCCGAACCTCGTCGTCACGCCGCACCTCGCCGCCTCGACCGACGAGGCGCAGGACCGCGCGGGCGTGATCGTGGCCGAGCAGGTCGCGGCGGCGCTCGAGGGCGGCCTCGTCACGAACGCCGTCAACATCCCCTCGGTCGGCGCCGAGGACCTCGAGGCGCTCGGGCCGTTCCTGCCGCTCGCGGCGAGCCTCGGCCGCTTCGCGCTCGAGCTCGCCCGCGGCGAGCCGAGCCGGATCACGCTCGAGTACTACGGCGAGCTCGCGGGCCACGACACGCGCCTGCTCACGGTCGCGGCGCTGAACGGTGCCTTCCGCGGCCGCGTCGACCAGCCGGTCAACTACGTGAACGCGCCGCTCGTCGCCGCCGAGCGCGGGATCGAGGTGGTGGAGCAGCGGAACCGCTCCTCGCGCGACCACACGAACCTGATCGCGGTGTCCGCCGGCGACCTCCGGGTTGCCGGCACGACGATCGGCCGCGAGAACCGCCAGTGGCTCGTCTCGGCACTCGGCTTCGACGTCGAGATCGAGCTCTCGCCGCGAATGGTCGTGCTGCGCTACGACGACGTGCCCGGCGTGATCGGCCGCGTCGGGACGCTGCTCGGCGAGGCGGGGGTGAACATCGCCAACATGGCCGTCTCGCGCAATCGCGAGGCCGGCAAGGCGGTGATGGTCCTGTCGCTCGACACGCCCCCCGCGCCCGAGGTGCTGGAGCGCCTCGGCTACGGCGCCGACGAGGTCTTCTTCGTCGGCATGACCGGCTAGTACCAGCTCGGGAGGTCCGCCTGCGGTTCGTGTATCCTGCCGCCCAGGTCGAGCGCCGCGAGGGCGCCCGGCCGAGGCATCGAGGCCTCAGAAGCTCTGCTTCTGGGGCCTTTTTCTTTGGTCCAACGCGAGTCGAGTCGGGCCCCGAGCGAAACGGAGGAGCGATGGTGAAGGTGGAGGCGGTGGTGATCCGGGAGCGGATCGAGACCGTCATCGACGCAGTAGAGGAGGCCACCGGGCACGTCGGTGTCACGGTGGTGGAAGCGGTCGGTCACGGTCGTCAGCGGGGGATCACCCACGAGTACCGCGGCCGGGTCTTCGAGTCCCGCTTCCTCCCGAAGGCGTTGCTGACGTTCCTCGTGCGCGACGAGATCGCCGATCAGGTGCAGACAGCGATCGCGGACGCTGCGCGGACGGGCCACGAGTCGGGCGACGGGCTCGTCTGGCGGTTCCCGGTCCAGAACGTGCTTCACAACCGCACGGGGAAGTCGCTCGAGGAGGTGGAGAGCGTTGTCTAACAAGGATCTCCTGGTCGCGGCGAGCACCATCTGGGTGGTCGTGACGGCGGTGCTCGTGATGTTCATGCAGGCGGGCTTCGCGTTTCTCGAGGCCGGTCTGACGCGGATGAAGAACGCCGGCCACATCGCCGGGAAGAACGTCCTCATCTTCGGCGTCTGCTCGATCGTCTACTTCATCGTGGGCTTCGGGTTCGCGTTCGGGGACGGGAACGGCTTCATCGGCACCTCCGGGTTCTTCCCGTCGGTGAACGAGCTGATCTCGGTCGGGCAGAAGCCGTTCGACTGGTTCAGCGAGATCCCGGGTGCCGCGGGGTACCTGTTCGAGGTCGTCTTCGCCGGCGTCTCGCTGGCGATCGTGTGGGGGGCGATGGCGGAGCGGGCGAAGCTCTACGTCTACTTCGTCTTCGGGATCTACTTCACGATCGTCTACTCGATCACGTCCCACTGGATCTGGAGCCCGCACGGCTGGCTGTTCGCCAAGGGCATGCAGGACTTCGCCGGCTCGACCGTCGTGCACTACCAGGGCGCTCTCGCGGCCCTCGCCGGCGCGCTGCTGCTCGGGCCGCGCATCGGCAAGTTCGGGACCGACGGCCGCGCGAACCCGATTCCCGGTCACAACATCCCGTACGCGGTGCTCGGGACGATCATCCTCTGGTTCGGGTGGTTCGGGTTCAACCCCGGCTCGACCCTGTCGGTCGACTTCGGCGGTGTCGGCTACTTCGCGTACGTGGCCCTGACCACGAACCTCGCTGCGGCGGCCGGCGGTCTCAGCGGCATCCTCACCGCGTGGGTCGTCCTGAAGAAGCCCGACGTGTCGATGATGCTGAACGGCGTCATCGCGGCGCTCGTCGCGATCACGGCCGCCTCGGGCTACGTCGCCCCGTGGGCCGCGATCGTGATCGGCGTGGTCTCGGGCGTGATCGCGGTCGTGGGCGTGATCTGGGTCGAGGGGATCGGCATCGACGATCCGATCGGCGCGGTCGCGGTACACGGCATGTCGGGCATCTGGGGCACGCTGGCGTGCGGCCTCTTCACGCTGCCGCTGCTGTCGAAGAACCTCGCGACGGGCCAGGGCGGCCTCGTCTACACGGGCAGCTTCCATCAGCTCGGCGTGCAGGCTCTAGGCGTCGCCGTCGTCGGCGTCTGGACGTTCACGCTGTCCTTCGCCGGTCTCTGGGTGATGAAGGCCCTCTGGGGCATCCGCGCCGACGAGGGGGCGGAGACCGCGGGACTCGACGTCTCCGAGCACGGCATGTGGGGTTACCCCGAGTTCTACATCCCGGTTCCGGGCGGATACGGGACCGAGTCGCACGGGCATCTCCTCGGCGCGGGACATGCCGGCCACGCTCATGCGTCGGCCACCGTCGAGGAGCCGTCCACCGGGACGGGCGAGACCTCGATCTAGCGGGAGGGCGGGCGGGGCGGCTGCGGCCGTCCCGCCCCGCCGCCCGCGACCGCAGGCAGCAGGATCACGGTCGCGCCGTCGCCGACCTCGGTGTCGAGGCCGGACAGGAGACGGACGTCGGTGCCGTCGATGAACACGTTGAGGAACTGCGGCAGCTCGTCGCCGTCGAGCAGCCGCTCGCGGAGCGACGGGTACGTCGCGATGAGGTTGTCGATCACGTCCCGGACGGTCTTGCCGTCGACGTCGACCTGCCGGTTCCCGCCCGCTTCGGGCCTGAGGATCGGCGGGATGCGCACGCTCGCCATGTGCTCGAACCCTACAGGGCGGCCTCGGCGACCTCGGCCGCCTTCGGGCGGAGCTCGTCGATGCGGTCGATGTTCGCGAGCTCCGGGAAGACCCACCGCCACACGCCGGCGAGGACGATCGTCGCGGCCCCGCCCAGCACCACTGCGGGCACCGCTCCGATGAGCGCCGCCGCGACGCCCGACTCGAACGCGCCGAGCTCGTTGGAGGCGCTGATGAACACCGACTCGACCGCGTTCACGCGCCCGCGGAGCTCGTCGGGCGCGGCCACCGCCGCGACCGTCGAGCGGATGTTCATGCTGATCATGTCGACGAAGCCGCTGACCGCGAGGGCGGCCACCGAGAGCCAGAGCGTCTTGGAGAGCCCGAACACCACCATCGAGACGCCGAACGCGGCCACCACGACGAGGAGCGTCGTCCCGGTGCGGCCGCGGAGCGGGCGGTGGGCGAGCATGATCCCCGCCAGCAGCGCGCCGACTGCCGGCGCGCTGCGCAGGATTCCGAGGCCGACAGGCCCGGTGTGCAGGATCTGCTTCGCGAACAGCGGGAGCAGCGCCACGGCGCCTCCGAAGAGAACGGCGAACAGGTCGAGCGTGATTGCGCCGAGCATCACCGGCGTCCTCCGGATGAACTGCACGCCGCCGAGGAACGTCGACCAGCTCGGCGCGGTACCGGAGCGCTCGAGCGCAGGCTCGTGGATCATCAGCACGGCGATCGTTCCCCCCACGAGGAGCAGCGTCGCGACCACGTAGACGAGCTGGGGGCGGATCGCGAACAGCAGCCCGCCGAGCGCCGGGCCGACGATCGTTCCGCCCTGGAATGCGAGCGACCGCAGCGCGATGGCGCTCGGGAGGAGCTCCCAGGGGACGAGGGTGACCCCGAGCGCGCGGCCCGAGGCCGAGGCGAGGACGTTCCCCACTCCGGTCACGGCCGCGAGGACGAGGAACGGCCACAGCTCGTCGGCGCCGGCCATCGTCACCCCGACGAGCGACAGCGACACGAGGGCGGTGAGCCCGATCGCGGCCGCGAACACGAGGTGCCTCGGGGCGCGGTCTGCGAGCTGTCCCGCCGGAAGGGCGAGGAGCAGCATCGGCACGAACTCGAGCAGGCCGATCAGGCCGAGATCGAAGGCGGAATGACGGATCGAGAAGACCTGCCAGCCGATCGCGACCGCGACCATGTTGACGCCGAAGCTCTCGGCCGCGGCCGACGACCAGTAGAGGAAGTAGTCCCGTCCCTGAAGAGCGGCGGGCAGGCGGTTACGGATGGATGAAACGGCCGGGAAACCCGGCCGGTTCATCTAGCTGACGCTCTGTGCTCGAGCGGCGTCGGGGTCACGGCATGACGCTAGCCATTTGCCCCGGTCTGCCGAGCAGATGGCTACTCGTCTTCGGCGAGGATCCGGTAGAGCGCCCGGCGCGTGTCGGCGAGCACCTTGGCGGCCTCGGCCCGCTGGGCCTCGCTGCCGTGGTGGGTCACCTGCCGCGTCGCAACGCCGACCTGCATCGCAAGGTGGATCAGCTCGCGCATGCCCTCGGGCATGCCCTCCCCGGCCTGCTGCCAGGGGTTGCCGAGCTTCTCGCGGTTCTCCCCGACGTAGCCTCGGCCCGCGTCGGTGAGCTCGAAGACGTTGCCGCCGTCGCGCGCCTCACCGCGGATCAGGCCCTCGTCGGCGAGCAGCTGGAAGGCGGGGTAGACCGAGCCGGGGCTCGGGCGCCAGGCGCCCTCGGAGCGCTGCTCGATCTCCTGCATCACCTGGTAGCCGTTCCGCGGCTCCTCCTCGAGGAGGAGCAGGATCGCCCAGCGGACGTTGCCGCGCCGCATGCGCCGCCCGCGGGCGCCGGGCCCCGGAACGCGCATCTTGAACAGCATGTCGCCGGGTGGGCCGAACCCGCCCGGACCAGGGCCGCCGGCGCCGAACGGCCCGGGGCCCCACGTTGAATATCTCTCTCGTCTGTGCATATCACGATATATATCCGATATATCGGAATCTGTCAAGCCTGGCTCCCGATATCCTGGCTGTCGATGAAGGTCATCCTCCCCGACGGCGCCGAGCTGGAGCTCCCCGACGGCGCGACCGGCCTCGACGCCGCGCGCGCGATCGGCCCGAAGCTCGCCGAGCAGGCGGTGCTCGTGCGGACGAACGGCACCGTCCGGGATCTGCGGCTCCCGCTGCAGGACGGCGAGCCCGTCCAGTTCCTGACGACCCGCGACACCGGTGACGCCGACGCGCTCTACGTGCTGCGCCACTCGAGCGCACACCTCCTCGCCGAGGCAGTGCGGCGCCTCTATCCAGGAGTGAAGATCGCGATCGGCCCGCCGATCGAGCACGGCTTCTACTACGACTTCGAGTTCCCGGAGCCGATCTCGGAAAGCGACCTCGAGCGGATCGAGGAAGAGGTCCGGCGCGAGCTCGCCGAGGGTAGGGAATGGACCCGCGAGGTCGTGACAGGCGGGGAAGCGCGCGAGCGCTTCCTGGCCCAGGGGGAGCCCTACAAGGTGGAGCTCGTCGACACGGCGGAGGGCGACATCTCGCTGTACACGCAGGGCGAGTTCACCGATCTCTGCCGAGGGCCGCATCTCCAGGACTCGAGCCCGATCAAGGCGTTCAAGCTCACGGGCCTCGCCGGCGCCTACTGGCGCGGCGACGAGCACAACACGCAGCTCACCCGGATCTACGGCACGGCGTTCTTCCGTCAGGGCGACCTCGACGACCACCTGGCGCGTCTCGAGGAGGCCCGCAAGCGCGACCATCGCCGGCTCGGGACGCAGCTCGACCTCTTCCACTTCTCCGACGTCTCGCCGGGATCGCCCTTCTGGCACCCGAAGGGGATGCTGATCTGGAACGTCCTCGAGGACCTGCGGCGGAACGAGAACCGGGCCCGCGGCTACGTCGAGGTGCGCACCCCGCAGGTCTACGACAGCGAGCTCTGGGTGACCTCGGGGCACTGGGAGAAGTACCGCGAGCACATGTTCACGTTCGAGTCCGAGAACCGGCAGTTCGGGCTCAAGCCGATGAACTGCCCGGGCCACGCCGCGCTCTACGCCGACGGCCAGTACAGCTACCGCGAGCTCCCGTTGCGGATGGCGGAGGCGGGTGTGCTCCACCGGAACGAGCTCTCCGGCGCCCTCCACGGCCTGCTGCGGGTGCGGATGTTCTCGCAGGACGACGCGCACATCTTCTGCGCGCCCGAGCAGATCGAGGGCGAGGTGCTCGGCTGCCTCGACTTCGGCTACGCGATGTACGACAGGCTCGGGCTCGAGATCAAGGTCGAGCTCTCGACACGGCCGGAGAACAAGCTGGGCACCGACGAGGAATGGGACGTGGCCGAATCGGCCCTCGCCGAGGCTCTCGCGAAGAAGGGGCTCGCCTACGTCGTGAACGAGGGCGACGGCGCCTTCTACGGCCCGAAGATCGACCTCCACATGCTCGACTCGCTCGACCGCTCCTGGCAGATCGGCACGGTGCAGCTCGACTTCCAGATGCCGCAGCGCTTCGGGCTCCGCTACCAGGGGGCCGACAACGCCGAGCACACGCCGGTGATGATCCACCGCGCCCTGATCGGCTCGTTCGAGCGCTTCATCGGGATCCTGATCGAGCACTTCGCCGGGGCGTTCCCGTTCTGGCTGGCGCCGGTGCAGGTACGGATCCTCCCCGTCGGGCTCGGCCATCACGCGGCAGCGCATGCCCTCGCCGCACGGCTCTCCGGGTACCGGGTCGAGGTCGACGACTCCGACGAGACCGTCGGGAAGCGGATCCGGAACGCCGAGGTGGCGAAGATCCCGTTCACGATCGTCTACGGCGACAAGGAGTCGGACGCCGCGCTCGCCGTCCGCGAGCACGGCGGCGGCCAGTCGACCAGGTCGCTCCCCGAGCTCCTGGAGCAATTCGCTACGCTAGATGCCTGACAAGCAGGGGCGAAACTGTCTCTCACCTCCCGGGCTCGACCTTGGAGGTTCAACCGACGCAGTCGAAAACGGTTGATGCCGCTGTCTGTCAGCGGCTTTCGTATGTTGGATCGAATTTGACGGCACGGACTCAGGAGGACGATACGAGCTTGGTAGTGCACATTTGAGGCCGAGGCGGGGTTCATTCGAGCTGCCGCGCCGGCCCGAGCCGCAGGCGCGCGTGAACGAGGCAATTCGCGCGGCGCGGGTCAGGCTGATCGGCGAGGAAGGGCAGCAGCTGGGAATCAAGCAGATCGACGACGCGCGCACGTATGCGTACGGGAAGGGCCTCGACCTCGTCGAGGTCGCCGCTCAGGCGGATCCGCCGGTGGCCAAGGTCATGGACTACGGCAAGTACCGGTACGAGCAGGAGCAGAAGGCGAAGCAGGCCCGCAAGAACCAGACCCAGATCCACGTCAAGGAGATCAAGCTCAGGCCGAAGATCGGAATCCACGACTACGAGACCAAGAAGGGCCATGTCGTCCGCTTCCTGAACCAACGGGCGAAGGTCAAGGTCACGATCATGTTCCGGGGCCGCGAGCGCGAGCATCCGGATCGCGGGCGTGATCTGCTCATGCGGCTCGCCGAGGACGTGAAGGAGCTCGGGGCGATCGAGACCCAGCCGCTCCTCGAGGGCCGCAACATGACGATGGTGATGGCGCCGACCAAGAACGCAGGAGTGAAGAAAGATGCCGAAACAGAAGAGAAACTCGGGAGCGAAGAAGAAGTTCCGGGTGACCGCAACGGGGAAGCTCCTGCGCCGGAAGGCCGGTCAGAGCCACAATCTGGAGCACAAGTCGCCGAAGCTGAAGCGGGCGTTCCGTAAGCCCCAGGCCGTCGCCAAGGCAAACGAGAAGACCGTCCGCACCCTGCTCGGAAAGGCAGGACGCTGATGGCGCGCGTGAAGCGTTCCGTCCACGGCCGCAAGAAGCGGCGCAAGGTCCTCGGGCAGGCGAAGGGCTACTGGGGCCTCAAGAGCACCAACTACACCTACGCCAAGGAGCAGGTCGAGCACTCGCTGACCTACGCCTACCGCGACCGGAAGAACCGCAAGCGGATGTTCCGCCGCCTGTGGATCACGCGGATCAACGCGGGCGCGCGGGCCCACGGGCTCTCGTACAACCAGTTCATCTCGGGGCTGAAGGCCGCCGAGGTCGAGCTCGACCGCAAGGTGCTCGCCGACCTTGCTGTGCACGATCCCGAGCAGTTCGGCAAGCTCGCCGAGCAGGCCAAAGCGGCGCTCCCGGCGTAAGCGGGGCGGTGCCAGGCCGAGGTCCGGCACCGTTCTGTGATCCGCTCGCGCGACAACGAGAAGCTGAAGCTCGTGCGCAAGCTGCACGAGCGGCGCTGGCGGGACAGGCTCGGGCTGTTCGTCTGCGAGGGCGAGGACCTCGTGGCGGCCGCGACCGCGGTTCCGGTCGAGCTGCTCGTGGCGGGGGAGAACGTCGATGCGTCACTGCTCGCGGAGGTGTCGACCGCCGGGCATCCGCCGCGGGTGATCGGCGTCTACCGCCGCGACGACCTGCCTGCAGCCGAGCCGGGCCCGGTCGTACTCGCGCTCTGGCGGGTCTCCGACCCTGGGAACGTGGGGACGCTGATCCGCACCGCGGGCGCGTTCGGCGCCGCGGTCGCCCTGTCCGACGGCTGCGCCGACCCGACCGGGCCGAAGGCGCTGCGCGCTTCGGCCGGCGCGATCTGGAGCGTGCCGCTGCTCGAGTTTCGTGACCTGCACCACAAGCGGGTTGGGCTCGTGGCCCACGGGGGCCTGGTGCTCGCGGAGGCCGACCTGTCGGGCGAGGTGGCGTTCCTGCTCGGAGCAGAGCGTGAGGGGCTTCCGGCGGAGGTCGAGCGCGACCTCGAGGTGACGATCCCGATCGCGACCGAGTCGCTGAACGTCGCTGCAGCGGGCGCGATCGCGCTCCACGAATGGCAGCGGCGAACGCGCACAGCGCCCCGCACGTCTCCCTGACCGCTCGCCCCGGCCGCGCGATTCGTGCCGCCGGCGCGCGGCGATGCGGGCTTGGACCCGTTCGCACGTTCAGTCACGTCTGCGGCAGACGAAGATCGAGTCCTCGTGGCCCGCCCACGGGGTCTCGTCGAACCAGCCGTAGAGGCCCTCGACGACGAAGCCCTCGGCACCCAGGAGCTCGCGCCACTCGCCCACCGAGATCCACGCGAGCGAGAGCTCCGACTCCACCCCCTCGCCCCGGACGCGGAGGATCAGTGTGCGCGTGCGCTCGTTCCAGTCCGCTCGCTCGAAGATGCCGGGCTCGCGCTCGAGCCAGCGGCCGTGGGTCTCGGTGATGTCCTCGCGGCCCGGGTTGAAGACGTCGAACACGAACCGGCCGTTCGGCTCGAGCAGGCGGCGCACCGCACGCACCGCTGCGATGCGGTCGGGCTCGGTCTCCATGTGCAGGAGCGAGCGAAACGGCGCCAGCACGAGCGGCACCGGGCCCTCGACCGGCGGGTCGCGGAGGTCGCCGTGCCGCAGGTCCAGCTCGACGCCTGCGAGCTCCGCCCGCTCGCGCGCCACCGCGAGCATGCCCTCCGAGGAGTCGACCCCGATCACCTGGATTCCGTCGGCCGCGACGGGAATCGCGATCCGGCCCGTGCCCACTCCCAGCTCGACGACGGGGCCACCGGAGCGGCGCGCTCGCTCGAGGTAGAACGCGACGTCCTCGACCACGCTGGCCGACCACGGATCGTAGAGCCTGGCGATCCTGTCGTAGGCGGACATCCCGCTATCTTGCTCGCTCCATGACCGACTGGCAGGAGTACGAGCAGGAGGCGGTGCACGCGACCGAGGCAGCCTCGTCGACCGACGAGCTCGAGGAGATCCGCGTCCGCTACCTCGGTCGCAAGGGGCCGCTCGCGCTCGCGCTGCGCGAGGTGCGCGACCGCGAGAGCGGCATGCTCCTCAACGGGATCCGAGCCCGGCTCGAGGAGGCTGTCGCCGGGCAGGAGCACGCGCTCGAGAGCAGGGAGCTCGACCGCCGCCTCCGCGAGGAGGTCGTCGACGTCACGCTTCCCGGCGAAGAGCTTCCGCTCGGCCACCTGCACCCGATCACCCAGGTGCGCCGCGCCGTCGAGGACGCGTTCCTCGGCCTCGGCTGGGAGGTTCGCGACGACCGCGAGGTCGAGACGGTCGAATACAACTTCGACAAGCTGGCGTTCGGGCCGACGCACTCGGCACGCTCGCCGCGCGACACGTTCTTCTTCGACGGCGACCGGGTCCTCCGCACCGAGACGAGCCCGTCCCAGATCCACGAGCTGGAGGAGAAGGCGCCCCCGATCTACACGGTCTCGATCGGCCGCGTCTACCGGCGCGACGCGATCACGGCCACGCGGTACCCGATCTTCCACCAGTTCGAGGGGCTCGCCGTCGACCGCGGGCTGACGCTCGCCGACCTGAAGGGCACGCTGCTCCACGTGATGCGGGCGCTGTACGGCGCCGAGCGGCGCGTCCGCTTCCGCACGCACTTCTTCCCGTTCACCGAGCCCTCGATCGAGCCCGACGTCTCGTGCGGGATCTGCGGCGGGTCCGGGTGCCGAACCTGCAGGTTCTCCGGCTGGATCGAGATGGGCGGCGCGGGCATGGTCGACCCGCGGGTCTTCGAGCACGTCGGCGTCGATCCCGACGAGTGGAGCGGGTTCGCGTTCGGCTGCGGGCTCGAGCGAACGGCCCAGCTCCGTCACGACATCCCCGACATCCGCGCGCTCTGGGAGGGCGACCTGCGGGTCCTGAGGCAGTTCTGATGCGCGTCCCGGTCTCCTGGCTGCGCGACTACGTCGCGATCGACATGCCGCTCGACGAGCTCGCGACTCGGCTCTCCGTCACCACCGCCGAGGTGGAGGACGTCGAGGCGCGGGGAGTCTCGGACGAGGGCGGCAACCTCGACCTGTTCAAGGTGGGGAAGGTGGTCGAGGCGGAGAAGCACCCGAACGCCGACCGTCTCCAGATCACGAAGGTCGACCTCGGGGAGGGCGAGCCGCGCTCGATCGTCTGCGGGGCCTGGAACTTCGGCGCCGGCGCCACCGTCGGCGTCGCGCTGCCTGGGGCGAAGCTGCCGAACGGGCTCGAGCTGGGCCGCCGCGAGGTGCGCGGCCTCGTCTCCGACGGGATGATCCTGGCCGAGGACGAGGTGGGCCTCGGCGGCGATCACGCCGGGATCATGCTGCTCCCCGCGGCCGAGCCCGGAACGCCGCTCTCCGACGTCCTGCCGCTCGTCGACCACGTGCTCCTCGTCGAGGCGACCGGCAACCGGCCGGACCTGCAGAGCGTCTACGGCCTCGCGAGGGAGATCGCGACCCTCTACGACCTGGCGCTCGGACCCATGACCGGGGACGACCCCGGGCCCCCGCCCGAGGAGAGGGTCGACATCGGGATCGACGACCTCGAGGGTTGCCCGCGGTACGTGGGCCACCTGTTCGAGGACGTCGCCATCGGGCCCTCACCGCAGTGGCTCCGGACTCGCCTCTTCCTGGCGGGCCAGCGCCCGATCTCGAACGTCGTCGACATCACCAACTACGTGATGTTCGCGCTCGGCAACCCGCTCCACGCATTCGACTTCACGAAGCTCCACGGCGGTCGGATCGTCGTGCGCCGCGCCGCGAAGGGCGAGAAGCTGACCACGCTCGACGGCGTCGTCCGCGACCTCGTGGCCGAGGACCTCGTGATCGCCGACGCGGAGCGCGGGATCGCGCTCGCCGGGATCATGGGTGGCGAGGAGACCGAGATCGGCGAGGGCACGACGACCGTGCTCCTCGAGGCGGCCAACTTCGAGCCGTACGGGATCTACCGCACCTCCGAGCGCCAGCGCCTCCGCACCGAGGGATCGAACCGCTGGGAGAAGGGCGTCGACCCGTACCTCGCCGGGCCGGCGGCGGAGCTGGCGACCTCCCTCGTCCTCGAGCTGACCGGCGCCGCGTGGACAGCGGCCTCCGACGTCCAGGGCGAGCTCCCGGCGCGTCATGTGATCGCCTATCGCCCCCGGCGCGCAGACCAGGTCATCGGGATCGAGACGCCGCCCGAGCGCCAGTACGGGCTGCTCGAGAAGCTCGGCTACGAGCACCAGGGAGCAAACGTGATCGCCCCGACGTGGCGCGCCCGGGACACGATGCGCGAGATCGACGTCGTCGAGGAGATCGCCCGCTTCCGGCTCGAGGACGTGCCGTTCACGCTCCCGGCCCGCCGTCAGATGAAGGGCTCCCTGACCCGCGAGCAGCAGCTCCGCCGCCGGGTCGAGGACGTCCTCGCCGGGCTCGGCTTCGCCGAGATCTACACCCCGAGCCTCCGCCGCGACGACGACACCCCGTGGAAGCTGCCGGAGCCGATCTCGGTCGAGCTCACCGCGCTGCGCACCTCGCTCCTCCCGAGCCTCGTCGAGGCCGCCCGCCGCAACATCGACGCGGGAGCCAAGCGAATCGCGCTCTTCGAGATCGCGCGCATCTACCTCGCGGGCGGGGACCTTCCGGAGGAGCGGCCGACCGTGGCCGCGGTCACCGAGGGCGGGTTCCTGCACGTCAAGGGCGTGGTCGAGACGCTCTATGCGGCGCTGAAGGCGGAGCCCGAGTTCGCGCGTGGTCGGCATCTGCTCCTCCACCCCGGCAAGAGCGCTACGACCGGCGCCGGGATCCTCGGCGAGCTCCACCCGCGCGAGCTCGACGGCGAGTGGGGGGCGTTCGAGCTCGACCTCGGACTGCTCTTCGACGCCGCCGGGGGCCCGGTCACCTACCGGGACTTCATCACCTACCCCGCCGTCCGGCAGGACATCGCCGTCGCAGTCGCCGAGGACGTCCCGGTCGGCGACCTCGTCGCGGCGGCCCGGGAAGCAGCCGGCGACGAGCTTCGCGAGATCCGAGTCTTCGACGTCTACCGGGGCGACCAGGTCGGCCCCGGGCGCAAGTCGGTCGCGTTCTCCGTCGCCTACCAGGCCCCGGACCGCACGCTCGACGACGAGGACGCGGCGAGGCTGCGGAACGCGATCGTCGACACGCTCGCAGCGCGCTTCGGCGGCGAGTTGCGGGCCTGAGCTACGCCGACCCGGGCGGCGCGGCGACGAAGGTGATCGTCCGCGCCGACGCCATGAACGTCGGCTTGAACCTCTCCTTGGCGCCCGCAGGCGCCGTGTAGGTGAAGAGGTACGCCTTGCCGTCGTGGTTGAACGCGAACTCGAGCGTGTACAACGGCACTCCGCCGCTCGCCTCGAGCTTCGAGGATTCGTACTCGAGCGCCGTCTCGCCGTTGATCTTCGAGACTCTTCAGCCTCCCGATCGCGAGGTACCTCGCCGTCGAGGCGCCGAGAAGCCACTTGCGGGTCGGCGTCCCGGCGGGCACGGCGGACACGAGCAGGTTGAGGTTCGCGTGGAAGCCGGCGGTCGTCTTCGGGTCGGCGACCGCGAACGCGACCTTCACCGACATCTTCGACGGATCGAGCCCGAGCCACGATGACGGGACCTTCAGCGCCACGCCGTGGGTCGGGATGTTCTCCTGCTTCAGCGCGGGCCCGGCGGCGAACGCCATGGGCACGGCGACCGCCGCGACCACGGCCCACGTCGCGGCGAGGCCTCTCACACCATCCGTCCCTCGATCTGCCACACGGGCCCTTGCGTGCCGACCGGCCGCGTGTCGGAGAGGACGCGCACAACCTCGACCCGACCGGTGATGCCGGCTGCGTCGCAGCGCTCCAGGCAGCGGCGCACCATCCCGGGGGACGCGCCGTAGCCGAACCGGCGCGCGCTCCGGAACTGCAGCCGCAGCGAGCTCCCGACCCGCCGCGGGTTGATCGGCGCCAGGCTGACCGCGCCCGGCTCGATGTAGTCGGAGGAGTCGAGCTCGATCTCGCCGAGCAGGTCGCTCCAGTCCGACGGGAGCCCGGCGACGGCGGCGTCCCAGGCCTGCGGCAGCCGGTGCGCCGTCTCGGCGACGGCCTCGGCAGGCCGCTCGTCCACCGAGATCAGCTCCAGCCGCCCGTGGATCCGCTCCGCCTCCAGTCGCCGGAGCGCCCGTCGCAGCCCCTCCGGGCTCGGGCCGCCGGCACCCTGGGCGACGCGAATCGAAACGGACGCCGGTCCCGTTCGCACCGGCTGCAGCGGGGCGAGCAGCGCGAGCGCGCGTTCGGCCCGGTCGGTTCCCTCGAGCGTGAGACCGATCCGCGACTCGACCCAGCGCTCGGGCAGCGAGCCCTCGAGGTCCTGCCAGTCGCTGACGAGAGCCATCGGCGCAGAACGTACACTCAAGGAGGTGGCGAAGGTCGAGAAGAGGCGGGCGCTGTCGGAGGACCGGCTCCGCGACCTCCTGCGGGAGATGCTCCTGATCAGGCGGTTCGAGGAGAAGGTCGAAGAGCGCTTTCGCGCGGGCGAGCTGCCCGGCTTCCTCCACGTCGCGATCGGCCAGGAGGCGGCCGAGGTCGGCGTGTGCGCGGCGATGGAGGACGGCGACGTCTTCGGCTCGACACATCGCGCGCACGGCCACACGCTGGCCCGCGGCACCCACCCGAACGCGTTGATGGCGGAGCTCTACGGGAAGCTGGAGGGCTGCTCGCACGGCTACGGCGGCTCGATGCACCTCTATGACCTCGAGCGCGGCAACCTCGGTGCGAACGCGGTCGTCGGCGGCGGCCTCCCGTCGCTCGTCGGCGCCGGGCTCGCGTTCAAGCTGCGCGACGAGCCGAGGGTCGCGGTCGCGTTCTTCGGCGACGGCGCCACCAACACCGGCACCTTCCACGAGTCGCTCAACCTCGCCCAGCTCTGGCAGACGAAGACGCTCTTCGTCTGCGAGAACAACTCCTGGGCGGAGTCGACGCCCGGGTGGCAGCATTCGCCCGTCTGGGAGGACATGTCGAAGCGCGCGCTCGCCTTCGACATGCACTCGATCAAGGTCGACGGGCAGAACCTCGAGGAGGTCTACGACCGGGCCTCCGAGGCGCTCGAGCGCGTCCGCTCTGGGCGCGGCCCGGTGTTCCTCGACGTCGAGACCTACCGCATGCACGGCCACTACATCGGCGACCCGCAGGTGTACCGCTCGCAGGAGGACCGCGACAGGGCGGCCGCGAACGACCCGGTCGTGCTGCTGCGCGAGAAGCTCGGAGTCCCGGACGAGGACTGGGAGGCACTCGAGGCCGAGGTGGCCGGGATCGTCGAGGCCGCGGTCGAGTTCGCGAAGGCGGGGACCGACCCCCAGCCGGAAGACGCTCTCAAGAACATCTACGCATGAGCGCAGGCGTGTCGGAGCTCGCGATCGAGCGGAAGCGCCGGCCCGGCCCGCGTCGGAGCGGGAGCGTCCATGCCTGAGATCTCGTACCGGGAGGCGGTCCGCGACGCGCTCGGGGCCGCGATGCGGGCCGACGATGACGTGTTCGTCATGGGCGAGGACATCGCAGAGATGGGCGGCTCGATGGGCGTCACGCAGGGCCTCGTCGAGGAGTTCGGCCCGGAGCGCGTCCGCAACACCCCGATCTCCGAGATGGCGATCGTCGGGGCCGGGATCGGCGCCGCGATGCAGGGCATGCGCCCGGTCGTCGAGATCATGTACGAGGACTTCCTGACGCTCTCCCTCGAGCAGATCGTCAACCAGGCGGCCAAGCTCCGGTACATGTCGGGCGGGCAGCTGAAGGTGCCGCTGACGATCCGCACGCAGGGCGGCGCCGGCTGGTCGCCGGGCGCCCAGCACGCACAGCAGCTCGAGGCCTGGCTCGTGCACGTGCCGGGCCTCAAGGTCGTGTTCGCCTCGAGCCCCGCTGACGCGCGCGGCCTGCTCTGGTCGGCGATCTACGACGACAACCCGGTGATCTTCTTCGAGCACCGGCTCCTCTACCCGGTCAAGGGCGAGGTGTCCGAGAAGCTCGAGCCCGTCCCGCTCGGCAAGGCGCGGGTGGTGCAGGGAGGGGAGCGACGTCACGGTCATCGCGACGGGCCCGCTCGTCCAGCGCTCCCTCAAGGCCGCCGAGGAGGCGGAGAGCGACGGCATCTCGGTCGAGATCGTCGACCCGCGCACGCTCCAGCCGCTCGACGTCGACACGCTCCTCGAGTCGGTGAAGAAGACGAACCGCGTCGTCGTCGCGCACGAAGCGGTCACGCGCATGGGCTTCGGGGCCGAGGTCGCGGCGGTGCTCCAGCACGAGGCCTTCGACTGGCTCGACGCGCCGATCGAGCGCGTCGGCGCCAGGTTCGCGCCGCTCGCGTTCGCGCCCGCCATGGAGCAGTTCGTCGTCCCCCAGCCCGCCGATGTCCTCGCCGCGGTGAAGCAGACCCTGGCGCGCGCCTGATGGCGACCGACGTCACGCTGCCGCGGCTCGGCCAGGGGATGGAGAGCGGCACCATCGTCCGCTGGCTCAAGGCCGAGGGCGACACCGTCGAGAAGGGCGAGCCGCTCTACGAGGTCGACACCGACAAGGCGACCCAGGAGGTCGAGGCGGAGACGAGCGGCGTGCTGCTCCGAATCGCCGTCGCCGAGGGCGAGGTGCCGGTGGGTGAGACCGTGGCCATCATCGGCAGCGAAGGCGAGGCCGTTTCGGAGGCGCCGTCCGAGACGGTTGGTGGGCCCCCGGAGGAACCGGCGCCTCAGAAGGCCGAGGCGTCCGAGACGGCTAGTGGCCCCGGGGAGGAACCGGCGCCTCAGAAGGCCGAGCCGGCCGCCCCCACCGGCGAGCGCAACGCGGCGAGCAACGGTGCGCGCGAGCAGGACGGCGGCCGGGTCAAGGCGTCCCCCCTGGCGCGTCGGATGGCTCGCGAGCGCGGGATCGAGCTCGGCACGGTGACAGGCAGCGGGCCCGACGGGCGCGTGATCGCCGAGGACGTCGAGCGCGCGTCCGTCCAGCCGGGCGCCGTCGAGTCCGCGCCAGCCCCACCGGCGCTTCCCGCGCCGGCGGAAATCGCCTTGACGAGCACCCGACGGACGATCGCGCGCCGTCTCACCGAGGCGTGGCAGGTCCCCGCCTTCCAGCTCACCGTCTCGGCCGACATGACCCGCGCGAACGCGCTGATCGCGCGCTCGCGTGAGCTCGATCCCGACGTACGCGCGACGGTGACCGACCTGATCGTGCGCGTCTGCGCGAGCGCCCTCCAGCGCCACCCCGAGGTGAACGTCCAGTTCGCCGGGGAGGCGATCCTCCGGTTCCCGACGGCGAACATCGGCCTGGCGGTCGCGGCGCCGCAGGGGCTCGTCGTGCCGGTGATCCGCTCGGTCGAGCGGCTGTCCCTCGCCGAGGTCGCCGGAGAGCGCGCCCGCCTCGTCGAGCTCTCCCGCACGGGCGGCCTCAAGCTCGCCGACTTCGCGGACGGCACCTTCACGATCTCGAACCTCGGCATGTTCGGCGTCGAGCAGTTCATCGCCGTCCTCAACCCGCCGCAGGCCGCGATCCTCGCGGTCGGCGCCACCGTCGACCGGCCGGCCGCCGTCGACGGCGAGGTGGTCGTGCGGCCGCTGCTGACGGTGACCCTGACGGTCGACCACCGGGCCGTCGACGGCGCTCCGGCGGCAGACTTCCTTCGCAGCCTGAAGTCCTTCCTCGAGGATCCCGCGCTGGCGTTGTGAGTGACGTCGTCATCCGGCGCGGCGACAGGCTCGACGTGCCGTTCCTGCGTTCACTGCTCGCGTTCGCCTACGGCTGGCACGTCGCCGCCTTCGACACCTTCGACATGTCGATCTACCACTACGTCGACGCGTGGGGGCGCCGGGGCGACGCCGCGCTCGTCGCCACCGCGGGCGGCCATCCGGTCGGGGCCGCGTGGTACCGGATCTTCCCCGCGTCGCGCCCCGGGTTCGGCTTCGTCGACGAGCAGACCCCGGAGATGACCGCCGTCGTCATCCCGGCACGGCAGGGCCAGGGAATCGGGTCCCGGCTCGTGTCGTCGCTCGTCGAGCGCGCGAGCGCGGAGGGCTATCCGGCGCTGTCGGTCTCGGTGCAGCGGGGCCACGCCGACGAGCCGCTGCTTCGCGAGCAGGGCTTCGAGCAGGTGGGCGAGAAGGGCGACACGCTCACGCTTCGCCGGGCGCTCTGACCGCGTCGGCGAGCCACGGGACGAGCTCGGCGACGAGCTGCGGGTCGATCGCGTGGCCCAGCGGAGACTCGCGGTAGAGGGGCTCGGCCCCGGCGGCCCGGAGCTGCCCGAGCGAGCGGTGGGCGAGCTCGACAGGGATCACCGGGTCGTGCGTGCCGTGCCCGACGGCGATGGGCGGGAAGGGCGCGTCGCCGAGCTCCCAGCCCTCGACGACCGGGACGAAGCCGGAGAAGCCGATCACGGCGAGCGGCCGTGGGCGCCCACGGCCGAGCCCGATCGCGAAGCTCATCACTGCCCCCTGCGAGAACCCGCCGATCACGAGCCGCTCGTACGGAAGTGAGTCGACGAATCCGGCCAGGGCCGCGAAGCCCTCCGCGAACGTGTCGGGATCGGGGAAGCCGACGCGGTGCACCGCGTACCAGTGGGCGCCGCCGGGCGGCAGCGACAACGGCCCACGCGGGCTGTAGCCGTGCAGGCGCCGCTCGGGGTCGAGCGCATCGAACAGGCCGACCAGGTCGTGCTCGCCGGCTCCGCGGCCGTGGACGAGCACCAGCGCCGCTTCGGCCTCGCCGGCGGCGGGGCGTTCGACGTAGATCACCGCACGCTCGGAAGCGGGGTCAGGCGCCGCTCGAGCTCGGGCCGCAGACGCTCGTAGTCGGGCGGGAGCGACAGTCGCCGGCCGAGCGTCTCGAGTGGCTCGTCGGCGGTGAAGCCGGGCCCGAGCGTCGCGATCTCGAACAGCACGCCGCTCGGCTCGCGGAAGTAGATCGAGCGGAAGTAGAAGCGGTCGATGATCGGCGTCGGCTGCGCGCCGAGCGAGGCGACCTTCTCGCGCCAGGCCTCGTGGTCCTCCATCGGCGACGCCCATGCGACGTGGTGCACCGTCCCGGCTCCGGGGAGCCCGCGCGCCTCGGGCGCGTCGTCGTAGACATAGAACCCGCCGCGCGTCTCGCCGCGGCACTCCCAGCCGGCCGTGAACCCGAGCCCCCAGAGGAGCATCGCGCTCCGCCCGTAGTCGGACGAGTACGCGCGCACGCCGGCGAACCCGCGAATCGCGTGCTCGGGCGGGATCTCCGGGTGGACGGCGACGAGCGGCTCGTCGGCCGTCTCGTCCACGACGAGCTCGAGCGCGAGCCCCTCGGGGTCGTGGACCAGCACGGAGCCGTAGCTGCGCTCGCCGCCCGCGCGCTCGGCCCAGAAGTCGAGCGCCTCCTCGGAGGCGACGCGGAAGACGACGCGATGCACCATCCCGTCGCCGGCGCGGCCCGGCGATGCGCCGGGGTACTCGAAGAACGTGATGTCGGCGCCGGCGCTGCCCTTCTCGTCCGCATAGAAGAGGTGGTAGACCGTCGGGTCGTCCTGGTTGACCGTCTTCTTCACGAGCCGAAGCCCAAGCGTGCCGGCGTAGAACTCGACGTTCCCCGGCGCGTTGCCCGTGATGCAGGTGACGTGATGGATGCCTTCGAGCTTCATCGGCACCCATTCTGCCGAGGATAGGATCGGCGGGATGAATTGCGACGTTGCGGTGCTGGGGGGCGGGCCCGGCGGCTACACGGCGGCGATCCGCGCTGCGCAGCTCGGCGCGAGCGTCGTGTGCGTCGAGCTGGAGCCGGAGCTCGGCGGCACCTGCCTGCGCGTCGGGTGCATCCCGACGAAGGCGTGGGTCGAGACCGCGCACTGGCTGCGCGCGGCCCGCGAGTCGTTCTCGAAGCTCGGGATCGCCGTGGACGAGCCGAGGCTCGACTTCGCGACCGCGAACGAGTGGAAGCGCGCGGTCAGCTCGCAGATGACCGGCGGGGTCGCCTCGCTCTTCAAGACGAACGGCGTCGAGTGGGTGAAGGGCAAGGGCACGTTCCGGGATGCCAACACCCTTGCCGTGGAGGGTGCCGAGGATGTCGGCTTCGCGTCGGCGATCGTCGCCACCGGGTCGTTTCCCATCCGCCCGCCGATCGCGGGCCTCGACTCGGAGCGCTGCGTCGACTCGACCGGCCTCCTCGCACAGGCCGAGGTGCCGCGGCGCCTCGCGATCCTCGGCGGGGGGATCATCGGCTGCGAGTTCGCCTCGATCTTCAACACCTTCGGGACCGAGGTGACGATCGTCGAGATGCTCGACCGCCTGATCCCGCAGGAGGACGAGGACGCCTCGAAGGAGCTCGCGAAGCAGTTCGGCAAGAGGGGCATCTCGCTCCAGCTCGGCAAGCAGTGCACGGGCGTCGAGGACACCGGCTCGGGGCTCGTGGTGCGGTTCGGCGAGGACGAGAGCGTCGAGGTCGACCTCATGCTCGTCTCGGTGGGCCGCGCGCCGCTCGTCTCGGGGCTCGGCCTGGAGGAGGCCGGCGTCTCCTTCGACTCGCGGAAGGGGATCGGCGCCGACGACCACCGCCGCACCTCGGCGCAGCACATCTACGCGGTCGGCGACTGCGCCGGGTACTGGCAGCTCGCGCACACCGCGTTCCGCGAGGGCGAGGTCGCCGCCGAGAACGCCTGCGGGCACGATGCCGTTGTCGACAACCGGGCCGTGCCGCGGCCGATCTACACCCATCCCGAAGTCGCGGGCGTGGGCCTCACCGAGGCACAGGCGCGGGAGGAGTACGGCGACGAGGTCGCGGTCGGCCGCTTCCCGTGGGTCGCGAACGCCCGCGCGGTGATGCAGGACGAGACCGTCGGCTGGGTCAAGTCGATCCACGAGACCCGCTACGGCGAGCTGCTCGGTGTCGTGATCGTCGGCCCGCATGCCACCGACCTGATCGAGGCCGGGGTCGTCGCGATCGACGCCGAGGCCACCGTCGAGACGGTGGCGGACGGGATGGCGCCGCACCCGACGCTGTCGGAGGGGATCAAGGAGGCCGGCCTCGTCGCGCTCGGCCGCGCGATCCACCTGCCGAACCGTAAGCCCCGCGCCGCAGCCGCGTCCTAGCTCTCTCGGCCCTCGGAGTCGAGCTCGGCTGGGACCCGGTCGGCGAGCGTCCTGACGACGAGGGCCTCGCCGTCGCGGGCGACCTCGGCCTCCCGTCGAGCAGGACGACGAAGTCAGGCGGTCTTCGCCTCGGGCTCCCAGTCCTCGCCCGCGGTGATCCACACCAGATCGCCGACCGAGAGGCGGAGGTCCTCGATCGCGTTGCCGGGGTTGCCGCGGACGATCGTGAGCCAGCCGCGCGGGTCGAAGATGACCCCGTACTCGCCGGGCGCGAAGTCGGCGAACGTCTCGCCGCGACGCGCCTCGACCCAGCCCGCGAGGCCTTCGACCGCGAGCCGTGCCGCGCCGTCGAGCCCTGCGACGCCGAGGTCCGGCTTGCGGACGTTCAGCTGGATGTTCCCGAAGCGGTTGTGGTCGATCACCTCGCAGCGGATCTTCCCGCGCTCGAGCTGCGGCCTGCGGACGACGAGGCTGACGAGGCCGCCCGGGTCGAGCTCCTCGCCGAGCTTCTCCAGCGGCATCCCGGCTGCCAGCCGAGCGGCCGCCGGGGAGAGGACGTCTCGCGCGTGGAAGGACGCGACGACGGGGCCGAGGATGACGTCCGGCGAGGTGATCTCGACGGCGCGGCGGGCGCCGCCCGAGGCGGCCCACGTCGACGAGAGAAGCCCGTTGTCGGGGCCGACCAGGACGCGCCCGTTCCCGGTCTCGACTGCGATGTCGCGGTCCTTGCCGACGTTCGGGTCGACGACGGCGAGCAGCACCGCGTCGTCCGGCAGGTAGTCGAGCGAGTCCGAGAGCATCCGCGCTCCCGCCTCGACGTCGAGCGGCTCGATGAAGTGGGAGAGGTCGATCACCCTGCTCGCCGGGGAGACCTTGCACATCACCGCGTGGCAGATCCCGACCCACTCGCTCTCCAGGCCGAAGTCGGTCACGAACACGATCGCGCGCGCCCCGCTCATCTCCCGTACCTCCTCGCCGGGGAACGGCCGGAGCATAACCCCCCGTGAGGTCGCTGAATGGTTACGGTCCTGCGGCCTCGGTGACCGTCGTCGACCACGACGCGACCGTCGGTCGCGCCGAGCGGTCTGCAAAGCTTGAGTGGTGCGTCTCTTCCTGTGGACAGCGGTCGCCGGCGCGCTCGCCTGGCCGGCAGTGGTTCACGCCTCGGCGCGCCCGCTCTCGGCCGCGGAGCGCCGTGAGATCGTCACGGCGCAGGAATGGCACGCCGGCTGCCCGGTCGCCCTCTCACAGCTCCGGCTGCTGACGGTGCGCTACCTGGGCTTCGACGGGCAGCCGCACGACGGGCAGATCGTCGTCAACGCGTCGCAGGCCGGAAAGCTCGAACAGGTCTTCCGGCGCCTGTACGCGATCCGCTTCCCGATCCACCACATGGCGCTCTCCGACACGTACGGGCCGTCTGCGGGGCGGCCGCGTGACGGCGACGTCACGGCGTCCTTCGAGTGCCGCCAGGCAGTCTCGTCTCCCTGCGCCGGCACGGCGAGCACCGGCAACGGCAACTGGTCGGAGCACGCCTACGGCGAGGCCGTCGACCTCGACCCGGTCGAGAACCCGTACGTCGGCTGCGGCATGACCCGGGACCGGTCGGCTCTCTCCTATCTCGACCGGTCGCGCGTGCGGCGTGGGATGGTCACGCCGAAGGTGATCGAGATCTTCCGCGCGATCGGCTGGGGCTGGGGCGGCTCGTGGACCGGGTCGACCAAGGACTACATGCACTTCTCCGCCACCGGGCACTGATCGCCGTGCCGTGTGCACGCTCGCCCGGACGACCGGCGGGCCGACGACTATAGGGCAGCGCGCTCGCCCAACTCCAACTGTCGAAGGCCCGAGCGCGGGTCAGGCTGCGGACTTCGCGAGCTTCCGGTCGACCGCCTGCGCGCAGCGGCGGCCCTCGTTGATCGCCCAGACGATCAGCGACTGGCCGCGGCGTGCATCCCCCGCAGCGAAGACCCCGGGGACGGTCGTCTCGTAGCCGCTCGCCTTCGCGTTGCCGCGCTCGTCCCGCTCGACGCCGAGTTGCTCCAGGAGCGGCAGCTCGGGGCCGAGGAAGCCCATCGCGAGCAGCACGAGGTCGGCGGGGCGCGTCTCCTCGGTGCCCTCGAGAGCCGCGAACGGCGGCACGCCGGAGTTCTCGACCCACTGGATCCACTGCACGTGCCCGTTCCCCGAGAACGAGGTCGTCGAGATCGCGAAATCGCGCTCGCCGCCCTCCTTGAGCGCGTACGGCACACGGAGCTTCGTCGGCCAGCGCGGCCACGGGGTCACGTCGTCGGGCCGCGAGGTCGGCGGCTCGCCGATCAGCTCGATCTGGGTGACCGACGCCGGCCCCTCGCGGTGGGCGTTCGCGACGCAGTCCGCGCCGGTGTCGCCGCCACCGATCACGATCACGTGCTTGCCGGCGGCGGTGATCGTCTCGCCGCTGACGGGCGCCGGAGGAGCGCCGGTGACCGCCGGGCCCTCCTCGCGCGCGACGTACCGGTTCCGCTGGTACAGGTACTCCATCGCGTAGTGGATGCCGCCGAGCTCGCGACCCGGGACCGGCAGGTCGCGCGGGATGCGCGCGCCCGTCGCGATCACGACGGCGTCGAACGGCTCGAGCTCGTCGACGGGGACGTTGCCGGCGACATCGGCGCCGAAGCGGAACACGACCCCCTCGGCCGTGAGCTGCTCGACCCGCCGCTCGACGATCCGCTTCTCGATCTTGAAGTCCGGGACGCCGAAGCGGACGAGCCCGCCGGCCGCCTCGTCGCGCTCGAACACCGTCACCGCGTGCCCCGAGCGGCGGAGTTGCTGCGCGCACGCCATTCCGGCGGGGCCGGCGCCGATCACGGCGACCGACCGGCCGGTCTCCCGCTCCGGCAGGCGCGGCCGGATCCAGCCCTCGTCCCAGGCGCGGTTCACGATCGCGAGCTCGATCTGCTTGATCGTGACGGCCTC
Source organism: uncultured Actinomycetes bacterium (assembly GCA_963836925.1). Classification (GTDB taxonomy): domain Bacteria; phylum Actinomycetota; class Thermoleophilia; order Gaiellales; family Gaiellaceae; genus PALSA-600. The sequence continues at coordinate 123,438 of CAWILJ010000013.1, read as the reverse complement.
GCCCTCGCGGATCTCGAGCACGCACGCCGCCTCGCACGGCGCCGGGCAGAGCCGGCCGGTGAAGTCGGGGAAGTTGTTCGTGCGGTGGAGCTGCTCGATCGCGGCTTCCCACCGGTCGCGGTAGACGAGGTCGTTCCAGTCCGGGATCAGGTTGTTGACCGGGCAGCCGTTGTGGCAGAACGGGACGCCGCACTCCATACAGCGCGCGCCCTGCTCGGCCAGCTCGCCACGGGAGAGGGTGCGCACGAACTCGTGGTAGTCGTGGACGCGCTCCGCAGGCGGCCGCTCGGGGTTCTCGACCCGGTCGAGCTTCAGGAAGGCGCCCAGCTCACCCATCAGCCGGCGCTCCCGCTCTCGACCTCGGCCGTGACGAAGCCCTCGCCGCCGCTCGAGATCGGGCGGTCGTCGGGATAGGAGAAGCTCCCGTTGTCGGCCGCGAGGGCGGCAAGAGCCCGCCGGTAGTCGCGCGGCATCACCTTGACGAACGACGACAGGAGGTCGTCGAGGTCCTCGAGCACCCGGGCGGCGACCGGCGAGCCGGTGCGCTCCCGGTGCTCCTCGACGAGCGCCCTCAGCATCTCGGCGTCCTCCGGCTCGAGCTCCTCGAGGTCGACGAGCTCGTGGTTGCAGCGCCCGGCGAAGCCGCCGTCCTCGTCGAGGACGTAGGCGATGCCGCCGCTCATGCCCGCGGCGAAGTTCCGGCCGGTGCGTCCGAGCACGACGACGCGACCGCCGGTCATGTACTCGCAGCCGTGGTCGCCGACGCCCTCGATCACGGCGTCGGCCCCGGAGTTCCGGACGGCGAACCGCTCGCCGGCAAGCCCTCGGAAGAACGCCTTGCCCCTCGTCGCGCCGTAGAGGACGGTGTTGCCGACGATCACGTTCTCCTCGGCCGCGAAGGTCGAGCCCTCCGGCGGCCGGATGGCGACCGTCCCGCCCGAGAGGCCCTTGCCGGTGTAGTCGTTCGCATCGCCGTAGAGCGTCAGCTCGACGCCGGGCGCGAGCCATGCGCCGAACGACTGGCCGGCCGAGCCGTGCAGGGTGAAGCTGATGGAGCCTTCGGGCAGCCCCTCGGCGCCCCGGGCGACCGTGATCGAGTGGGAGAGGAGCCCGCCGACGGCGCGGTGGACGTTCCGCACCTCGAGCTCGGCCGCGACCGGTCGACCGTCCTCGATCGCCGCCTCCGCGAGCCCGATCAGCTCCCAGTCGAGCGCCGACTCGAGCGGCGAGTCCTGTGCCCGCGTTCGTCGGCGCGGGGTCCCGGGAGGCGCGTCGGGCAGGTGCAGCAGGTTCGAGAGGTCGATCCCACGGCCCTTCCAGTGGTCGATCGCGTCGTCGGCCTCGAGCAGGTCGACGCGCCCGATCAGGTCCTCGAAGCGGGAGATACCGAGCTCGGCCATGATCGCGCGGGCCTCCTCGGCGACGAAGAAGAAGAAGTTGACGACGTGCTCGGGCGTCCCTGCGAACCGGGCCCGCAGGATCGGGTCCTGCGTCGCGACGCCGACCGGGCACGTGTTCAGGTGGCAGGCGCGCATCATCACGCAGCCGGTCGCGATCAGCGGTGCGGTCGCGAAGCCCATCTCGTCGGCGCCGAGGAGCGCTGCGATCACGACGTCGCGGCCCGTCTTGAGCTGCCCGTCGGTCTGCACCCAGATCCGTGAGCGGAGGTCGTTCATCACGAGCGTCTGCTGTGTCTCCGCGAGCCCGATCTCCCACGGCACTCCGGCGTAGTGCACGGAGCTGAGCGGCGAGGCGCCCGTGCCGCCGTCGTGACCGGAGATGACGACGTGGTCGGCGTTGCACTTTGCGACTCCCGCGGCGACGGTGCCGACTCCCATCTCGGCGACGAGCTTCACCGACACGTTCGCGACGGGGTTTGCGCACCGCAGGTCGTAGATGAGCTGCTTCAGGTCCTCGATCGAGTAGATGTCGTGGTGGGGCGGCGGCGAGATGAGGCCGACGCCGGGAGTCGTGAAGCGGATGCTCGCGATGTACGGGTCGACCTTGTGGCCGGGCAGCTGGCCGCCCTCGCCGGGCTTCGCGCCCTGGGCCATCTTGATCTGGAGCTGGTCGGCGTTGACGAGGTAGTGGATGTTCACGCCGAAACGGCCGGAGGCGACCTGCTTGATCGCGGAGCGGCGCGAGTCTCCGTTCGCGTCGCGGACGTAGCGGACCGGGTCCTCGCCGCCCTCGCCGGTGTTCGACTTCCCGCCCAGCCGGTTCATCGCGATCGCGAGCGTCTCGTGCGCCTCGCGGGACAGCGAGCCGAGCGACATCGCGCCGGTCGAGAAGCGCTTGACGATCTCGGCCGCGGCCTCGACCTCGTCCAGCGGGATGGGCGCGCCCTTCCTGAAGCGCAAAAGCCCTCGCAGCGTCGCCCGCCGGGAGGCCTCCTCGTTCACGAGCTTCGAGTACTCCTCGTAGGTCGCCGCTCCGCCGTGGCGCACGGAGTGCTGGAGCAGTGCGATCGTCTCGGGGTTCCACTGGTGGTACTCGCCGTCGGCGCGCCAGGCGTACACGCCGCCGAGCGGGAGCAGGTCGCCGTTCCGTGGGTAGGCGCGGGCGTGACGGTCGAGCGCCTCCCGGGCGAGCACCGCGGTGCCGATCCCGCCGATCCGGGAGGGGGTGCCGGTGAAGTGGCGCTCGACGAGGGCGGTCTCGAGGCCGACCGCCTCGAAGATCTGCGCCCCGCAGTACGAGGAGATGGTCGAGATCCCCATCTTCGAGATCGTCTTCAGGAGCCCCTTGGAGATGCCCTTGATGACACGCTTCTGCGCGTCCTCGGCGGTCATGCCCTCGGGGAGCATCCGCTCGTCGACCAGCTCCGCGAGCGTCTCGAGCATCACGTACGGGTTGATCGCGGCCGCGCCGTACCCGATCAGGGTGGCGAACTGGTGCACGTCGCGCGGCTCGCCCGACTCGATCACGAGGCCCGTCTGCAGGCGGGTGCCCTCGCGCACGAGGTGGTGGTGCACCGACGAGACTGCGAGCAGGGCGGGAATCGGGACGCGGTCGATCCCGGTGTTCCGGTCGGAGAGGATCAGGATGTTGACGCCGTCCGCGAGCGCCTCGTCGGCCTCGCGGCAGATCCGCTCCAGCACCGGGTCGAGTCCGGGGACGCCCTCGGCGACGGGCCAGGTGACGTCGATCGTGTGCGCCTTGAAGACGTCGGAGTCCACCTGCCGCAGCGCCTCGAGCTCCTTGTCGCGCAGGATCGGCTGCGGGATCTGGAGCTGGCGCGCGTGCTCTGGCGACTCGGAGAGCAGGTTCCGCTCGGAGCCGACGCTCGTGGCGACGCTCATCACGACCGCCTCCCGCGTCGAGTCGATCGGCGGGTTCGTGACCTGGGCGAAGAGTTGCTTGAAGTAGCTGTAGAGCAGCGGGCGCTGGTCGGACAGCACTGCGAGCGCCAGGTCGTTGCCCATCGACCCGATCGCCTCCTCCCCGTTCCGCGCGAGCGGCGCCAGGATGACCTTCAGATCCTCCTGCGTCCATCCGAACGCGAGCTGGCGGGAGCGAAGCGGCTCGATGCGCGGCACGCGCGGAGGCCGCTCCGGCAGGTCGCCGAGCTCGACGACCTCACGGGCGTACCAGGCGCCGTACGGCTGCCGGCCTGCGATCTCGCTCTTGATCTCACCGTCCTCCACGATCCGCCCGCGCTCGAGGTCGACGAGGAACAGGTTCCCGGGCTGCAGGCGGCCCTTGCGGAGGACGTTCGCGGCGGGCTCGTCGAGGACGCCCGTCTCGGAGGCGAGGACGACCCAGCCGTCCTTGGTCTCGAGCCACCGGCCGGGGCGTAGGCCGTTCCGGTCGAGGGTGGCGCCGATCACGGTGCCGTTGGTGAAGGAGATCGACGCGGGGCCGTCCCACGGCTCGGTGAGGCACCCGTGGAAGGCGTAGAAGCCGCGGAGCTCCTCGGGCATGTCCTCGCGGCCGGCGTAGGCCTCGGGGATCATCATCATCATCGCGTGCGGCAGTGAGCGACCCGCGAGGACGAGCAACTCGAGCACGTTGTCGAAGTTCGCGGTGTCCGAGCCGTCGGGGCGGACGACGGGGAGCACCTTGGCGAGGTCGTCGCCGAAGAGCTCCGAGACGAGCTGCGACTCACGGGCGCGCATCCAGTTGACGTTGCCGCGCACGGTGTTGATCTCGCCGTTGTGGGCGATCATCCGGTACGGATGCGCGAGCTCCCAGCTCGGGAAGGTGTTCGTGGAGAAGCGCGAGTGGACGAGGACGAGCGCGCTGCGCATCCGCTCGTCGAGCAGGTCGGGGTAGCACGGCGCGAGCTGGGGCGCCATCAGCATCCCCTTGTAGACGATCGTGCGTGCGGAGAAGCTCGGGATCACCAGCGAGGAGCCGGCGCGCTTCTCCGCCACCCGGCGGATGACGTAGAGCTTGCGCTCGAAGGCGTCGCGGTCGGCGGCGAGCTCGCCGGAGGCCGCGACGAGGAGCTGCCGGACGACGGGTGCGGCGTCCCGCGCTGTGTGGCCGATGTGCTCGAGGTCCATCGGCACGTCGCGCCAGCAGATGACGCGCTGGCCCTCCTCCGTCACGGCCGACTCGAGGATGTGCTCGAGCTCGGCCCTTCGCTCTCCCTCTCCGCGCGGCAGGAACGCCACGCAGACGCCGTAGGCGCCGGCGGCGGGCAGCTCGCGATCGATCACCCCGCGGAAGAACTCGTCCGGGAGCTGGAGCAGCATCCCGGCGCCGTCGCCGCTCAGCGGGTCGGCTCCTGCGGCGCCGCGATGCTCGAGGTTCGCGAGCGCGCGGAGGGCGCGCTGCAGCGTCTCGTGCGAGGGCTCGCCGTTCAACCGTGCGACGAAGGCGACGCCGCACGAGTCGTGCTCGAATGCGGGGTCGTACATCCCGACCGGTTCGGTCGGGCGGGCTCGCATGGGGTGGTGGGTCATGGGGTGAGAGGACTCAGTGGCGCTGTGCGTCACCGTTGGTGGGCCTTTCGGAGTGGATGGCCCCCGCCGCTTCTTGCGTCCTAGCCGGCGGGGCGGGAGAATCGCCGACTAGCAGGCAGCCTTGGAGCGCGCCTTCTTGGCGCTCGAGGTCACGTTCGCCGAGGTCTGCGCGCCCATTGCTTCAATCAGGATAGGAACTCGGGCGCGATACCGCAAGTTGAGGTGTCGCGGACAGCCATAATCATCCGATGATGGAAGCCGAGCGGGTGCCGGTCGATGAAGAGCAGGCATACGAGGAGGAGGTCCTCCGCTTCTACAAGCTCGCGAAGCACGCGGAGTGGCAGGTGCGCGACCTGCCGTGGGGTGAGCGGCCGCCGGTCCCGGAGCTGCGCGGCTCGCCGCAGCGCCAGGCTCGCCGCCGCGACGTGTGGCGGTCGGTCATCACCCAGCAGCTTCAGGCCGACGAGCTCGCGGTCGAGATGTCGGCGCAGCTCTTCTCGCTTGCGCCTCACCGGGAGGCGAAGCTCTACTACACGACGATGGTGCAGGACGAGTCGCGCCACACCGAGGCGTGGCTGCAGCTCGTCCACGAGGCCGGCGGGCAGGGCGAGCGCGACCCGTATCTGGACAAGATGGCGACCCTCGTGATCGGGTCGGACACGCTCGAGGAGAAGGTGTTCCTGATGCAGGTCTTCTTCGAGCGCCTGATCATCCCGAAGTTCAAGATGATCGCGAAGGCCACACCCGGGACCGTGCTCGAGTCGATGTGCCAGCGGCTCTCGATCGACGACGGCATCCACCACGGCGCCGGCGTCGCGTACGAGCGGGTGCTTCTGCGCGAGGCGTCGAAGAAGACCAAGGCGAAGCTCGTCAAGGCAGCGAACGACCTCCTGCCGATCTTCGTCGAGCACGAGCTCTGGCGCCCGCGCGAGCGTGCGTGGATCGGCGACGCGATGCGCTCGGCCGACATCGCCCGGCTGCGCAGCGAGCTCGACCACGGCATCCGGCTCGCGAACTCGCTCGGCGTCGACGTCGGCGACGTCGTTCTCCCCTTCTGACCCGGCGCGGCCATCCCGGGCGTCGGGGCTCGGGAGACGCGCCGACCGGAGCGCCGTCGTCCTGAACGCTCGTCGGGCGCGGCTCCGGCAAGGGAAGTTCACGCAAAGAGCGTCCGATCTTCCGCGCCCAGCCTTGCAGAGCCGGTCCCGCCTCGCGTAGCTTCGCGTCCTCACCGAGCACGGAGCGCGAGTAGGTCGAGGTCGACTCCAGAGGCTGAGCGTGGAAGGTCGCAAGACCCAGGGCGCACGGTCAGTGGAGACGGCGGACGAAAGCGCCACCGGCTCGGTGTTCCTTTTCATTCAGGCGGCGACGGTAGCGACCACGTCCCTTGCCCGGGAGCCCCTCCCCCGAGGGCCGGTCCCGCTACGCCGGCCGCGCGCTGGATCCAGCAGCCGGCCACGCGTCGAATCGCGCCGGCAGTTGAAGTGCAGCACCTGATGGACTTATGCTCCCCGGGCAGGCGGGCAGACCGATTGTGAAAGGAGCTCTCGATGATGAGGAGGAACCACTGGGTGGTGGCAGCGGTGCTTGCGTCGGTCGTGGGCATAGGCTCGATCTCTGTCGCCGGGGCAGCCCCGACGGCTAAGCCCAAGACCATGCACAAGCTCACGCTGGCCGGGACGTGGTCCGGGAAGTACAGCGGCGGGTACTCGGGCACGTTCACGCTGCGCTGGACACAGACAGGCTCGAAGCTGGTGGGATCGATCACGCTCTCGAGCCCGCCGGGAAAGTACCCCGTCAACGGGAGCATCAACGGCACGGCCATCAGTTTCGGGACCGTCGGTGCCGGCGCGACCTACACGGGCTCTGTGTCGGGAAACTCGATGTCAGGCAGCTACAAGAGCCGGCCGGAAGGCGGCACCTGGAGCGCTCACAAGACGGCCTGACTCATCGACGTGCTGCAGCCCAGGTCGGGCTTCCGACGCCGTGCTCGCGAGATGGAGGTTCCATGGATTCGGTCAATGTCTTCGGCGAAGCGTTCGAGGGCCGGCTCGACGTGGCGCAAACGTTGGGCTCGACCGGCTTGACGATGTTCGTCTAGGCGCCCACAAGGTGATGAACCGGAGCGACGCGCCGGCGAGGACGCTGATGTTCTCGAGCTCGCGCGTGCCGGCGGTGTCGGTCTACCCCGACAGCGGCAAGATCGGCGTCTGGTCCGGCAACGAGCAAGACGAGCTGATCTTCAAGCGCGCAGCGGCTGTTCCGTGGTCGGAGGGAGAGGAGGGCTGGCACCTGGCCTCGTGACCGGTGCCTGGCGGGGCATTCGCGGGTGTCGCCGGGTCAGTTGAAGACAGAGCACGGCGCATCCGAGGATGAAGGCTGCGATTGCCCAGTCGATGAAGGGCGGCGAGTAGGAGAACGTGACGCGGTGCGAGCCCCGGCCGATCGGGAGCGCCTGGAAGAGGCCGTCGACGGTCTGCAGCCGGGCCGGATGCCCGTCGAGGGTCGCGTGCCAGCCCGGGAGTGCGGTCTCGCGCCTGACGAGCAGCGTCCGACGTCGGCAGGTGAGCCGAGCCGAGTCCGCGTTCGCCGCGACGGTGCAGCCGGGGGCCGTTACGAGCGGTTCTGCGCCGGCGAGACGGTAGATCCAGGCAGTCGGGCTGCGGAAGGCGAGAGTGAGGTCGCCCGGGAGCGTCCGCCCCGGCCGGGTGAGCACGTAGGCGACTCCCGCGGCCCGGTATCCGGCGAGGTTGTCGAGGAGCTCGGCCTCCGGTGAGGGCGCCGAGGGTGCTCTGCCGCCGCCGAGGTTGCCGACGAACACCGTGGGCTCGACGGCCTGGTCGAGCCGCTCGGTGACGTAGTCGGCGAACACGGTGGGCACCGGCACGTCGTTGATGTTGAGAGAGGTGATGCCGAAGTAGGAGCCGTAGTTCGGCTGCAGCGGTCCCAGCGTGACGAAGCGCGCGCCGTCGAGGTGGCGCTGAAGGTAGGTGACCGGCGCCGTGTCGACGGTCACGCTACGCGGTGCCGATGACTCCGGCACGAGGAACAGGAGCAGCGCTTCGACGATCACGATCGCCGACGCGATTCCGATCCTCGCGCGAGCGCCGCGAAGCAGCATCGCCGCCGAGCCGGCGAGCAGCACGGCGACGCCCCAGGCCGTCGAGGTCTCGAGGTAGCGGATCTGGCCGGATCCGCCCCCGAGCCGGCGGGCATACGGAAGCGCCTCGGCAGCTGCGAGCGCGACCAGCGCCAGGGCCACGCCTGCGGTCCAGGCGGCATTGCGGCGGGGGAGGCGCGCCGTGCCGAGCCGGTCGAGCCCGAGAGCTGCGAGCACGACGACGGCGAGCTCGACGGACGGGAAGCCGTAGCGGTAGAACGCCACCCGGGACATCCCGGGCAGCACGCCCAGCACCGCTCCGAGACCGGGAGGCTCGCCGAACATCCGCGAGAGCGCGAGCACGAGCCAGGCTACGAGCGCGAGCCTCAGCCCGGCGTGCCTGCCCGACGCGAGCCCGACGAGCGCGAAGAGGAGCAGCGAGGCGGAGACGAAACCGCCGACGCTGCCCCAGACGCCGAAGACGACGAGCTTCGGGTCGCTGAACGCGAACAGTGGCCCGTACACGTAGGGAAGGACGAGCTGAGGCGCAGCCGCGGCCGGCAGGTGCACGGCGCCCGCGTGCGCGTGGCCTCCGAGCGAGGCATTCGCGAGGTAGTCGGCCGATGCCACCAGCGACGGCGCCGCGAGCAGCGTCCCGACGACCACGCCCGCCGCTCCCTTGACGGCGAACGCCGCGAGACGGGCGCGCCCGACGCACGCGCTTCGCCACGCGAACCAGCAAGCGGCCAGCAGGGCGTCGGAGTACGCGACCTCGGGGAAACCCGCATACACGGAGAGTGCCGCGGCGATCGCCATCAGGACGAACCCGCCCCGTCGCCCTGCCACCGTCGCCGTGTACGCGAGCTCGATCCCGAGCAGGAGCATCGGCAGAAACGCGACGGGATTGACCGGCGCGTGCGAGAACCAGGCAAACGTCCCGTCGAGCGCGAACGCGATTCCCGCGGCGGCGCTCGCCCAGCGCGCGAGCGCGAGTCGCCGAAGAAGAAGATAGGTACAGAGGCCGGCGACGAGCTCGAGCAACACGTGCTCGTAGAGCTGGCCGTTCGAGAACGCCAACAGGAGCGTCGGCGGGAACAGCGCCGCCGACTGCATCTCCCCGGCGAGCGGCGCCCCGGTCCCCTCGTACGGGTTCCACCACGGAGCTTTCAGGTCGAGCACGTCCAGCGCCGCCCGATGGCCGAGCGCCTGTGCCGTGAATCCGTCGTTCGGATCGGCCGACCGCTCACCGGGCAGCGGTCCCGCCCGAACCGAGCTCGCGAGCCCGCTGCGCGGCCCCAGCGGATCGGCGTCGGCCGCCCCGGCGAGGTACGGCAGATTCGCGGTCACCACGAACGCCGCGATCCCGATCAGGTACCAGAGGTCACCGCGCAGCCGCCCACGCGTGGCGCTGCGACCCACCGCTAGGAGAGCGGCGCGAACGGGTGCAGCTCGTCCTGGCCGGGCTGGACGACGCCCCAGCTCGACTCGGGAATCTCGTTCCAGGCGCCGGCGAGCTCTCCGAGCGGCTCCGACACGACGATGCGCGACTCGTCGGACACGCGCGCGAGCATCTCGTTCTCGGGATGTTGGGCCCGGAGGGTGGCCACGCTCGTGCTGAAGAAGAGCGACGGAGAGCGGTGCTCGCTCGAGTAACGGAAGGCCCACACCCGCTCGCCGTCGGTCGTGGCGACGCTCATGTGGATCGGGACGGGCACGCCCTGGCGCCTGCCGACCTCTTCGATGACGCCGACGGCGCGGGCGACGGCCGTGGGCGGGTCGTCCTCCAGGCCGAAGCTGAGCGCGAGGTAGAAGAAGAGCTCCGAGTCGGTCGAGCCCTCGATCATCGGGTAGAGCTGGGGGTCGACGGCGAGCGCGAGCTCCCGCTTCACGTGCACGAAGTCGTGGATCAGGCCGTTGTGCATCCACAGCCGACGGCCGTAGCGGAACGGATGGCAGTTGCTGAGCTGCACCGGCGCGTGCGTCGACGCGCGCACGTGCGCGAACACGAGACCGGACTCGATATGCCCCGCAAGCTCACGCAGGTTCCGGTCGTTCCATGCGGGCTCGACGCTCCGAAACACGGCCGGCGCCTCGCGTGCGTCGAACCAGCCGACCCCGAAGCCGTCGCCGTTCGTCTCCTCGTTGCCGAAGCGCGCATGCAGGCTCTGCACGATCAGCGAGCGCTCGGAGCGGTAGAGGAGATCCTCCAGGAGGAGCGGCGTTCCCGAATACGCGAGCCAGCGGCACATCGCGCTACTTCGACTTCGGCATCTGCGCCGCGAGGCCCTTCGGGAAGACGATGTGCTGCGGCGCAACCACGGGGCTCCCGACGTCGAGCTGGATCTGGGCCTCGCTCGTCAGCGGGATCGCCGCCGGGGACCTCTTCCAGGGCTTGCCGTTGTAGAAGGCGGTGACCTTGCCCCTCGCCCGGCCGACCCGCGACGAGCTGAGGGGGACGCCCCAGACCGCGAAGAACTGGCCGAGCGTGAAGGCCATCAGCTTCGGCGCCTCCTCGTGGATGATCCCGTCCGAGGCGTGCGTGTGGAGCCACATGAAGCACGACCCGCCGCTGACGAAGGGGCCGGCCGTCGTGGACACGCCCTGGAGCGGCGGGGCGATCCCGATCCCGTACGGCACCTGATACGCAGTCGTCCCGACGAAGAGCGTGAGATGCGCGTGGATGTGGAACGCGATCTTCTCGACCCGCTGGCAGGTGACGCCGTCGATCGTCTGCCCGAGCTTCACCTGGCGGACATTCGCGAACACCTTCGCCTTCGGGATCGGAACGCCCTCGGGCCCCAGCGGGCCGGGCGGCGGCGCAGGAACGAGCGCGGCGGCCGCCGACGCGGCGATCGCGAGAGCTGCCAGGCCGACGACCACGAGCCGTCTCACGGTCACATCGTAGGGATGCCGCCCCGACGCCGCGGGTTCCATTATTTTAGCTTGCGCTTACGTAAGCGTTTGCTTACAATACGGTCATGGAGGCCGCGCTCAAGGCACTCGCCGAGCCCCGCCGCAGGCGGATCCTCATGCTCGTACGGGACGGCGAGCTCTCGGCGGGCGAGATCGCGTCGCACTTCGAGATCTCGCGGCCGGCGATCTCCCAGCACCTGACCGTCCTGAGAGGAGCCGGGCTCGTGGACGAGCGACGGAACGGCACCAGGCGTCTCTACCGCGCCCGGCCGGAGGGGCTCGCCGAGTTGAGGGCGTTCCTCGAAGGGTTCTGGGACGAGCGGCTGGAGGCGCTGAAGCGCGAAGCCGAGCGAGAGGAGGCCGAGAAGGATGGAACAGGCGACTGAGCCGATCGTCGTACGACGGAAGGTCGAGATCGCGGCGCGCCCGGAGACGGTGTGGGAGCTCCTGGTCGACCCCGTCAAGGCCCTGCGCTGGTGGGGGATCGGGGCGGAGTTCGACCCGAGGCCGGGCGGCGAGCTCAAGGTGCACGTGATCACGGGGAGTGTCGCGTGCGGTGAGTTCGTCGTGGTCGATCCGCCCAGGCGGCTCGTCTACACGTGGGGCTGGTCGGAGGGCGGCGGCGGCCCCGAACTGGTTCCGCCCGGCTCGAGCACCGTCGAGATCGAGCTCGAGCCGACCGAGACCGGGACGACGCTGCGACTCGTCCACAGCGGCCTTCCGAACGACGAGTCCGCCGCCGCCCACGGTGCGGGCTGGGACAACTACCTGGGACGGCTCGCGGTCGTCGCCGAAGGCGGGGACCCGGGGCCCGACCCGTGGCTCGACCTTGCACAACGACAACCGCAAGCGAAGGGAGACGAGTGATGGGCAAGTACGTGTACGCATACAAGGGCGGCGGGATGGCCGCAACCGAGGAGGAGCAGGCGAAGGCCATGGCCGCCTGGCAGTCCTGGTTCGGTGAGCTCGGCGACGCGATCGTCGACGGCGGCGCTCCGTTCGGCGGCTCGACCGCCGTCCTTGCCGGCGGCTCGGCCGGGTCGGCCTCCGGCCTCACCGGCTACTCGGTCGTCCGCGCCGGGAGCCTCGACGACGCCGCGACCAAGGCGCGAGGCTGCCCGATCTTCGCGGACGGCGGCAGCGTCGACGTCTACGAGGCGCTCGAGATGTAGCAGCGGCAGGCGGGCCGGCCGGCGGGCCGGCCCGCCTACTCCGCGAGCAGCTTCAGCAGCTCGACGACGGTCGCGGCCGAGATCGCCATGTCCTGCACGGTGACCCATTCCCGCACCGAGTGGAACTCGTTCCCGCCCGTGTAGATGTTCGGAGTCGGAAGGCCCAGCTCGGTCAGCCGGGAGCCGTCGGTGCCCCCGCGAATCGATTCGAGCCTCGGCTCGAGCCCGGCGCGCCTCGTCGCCTCGAGCGCCGCCTGGACGACGTGCGGAACGCGGTCGAGCGCCTCGCGCATGTTCCGGTACTGGTCCCAGCGCGTGACGTTCACCGACGCGCGGGTCTCGCCCGCGACCGCCTCCTCGGCGAGACGCTGCACCAGGGCGACATGCTCCTCGAGCCGCGCGCCGTCGTGATCCCGCGCGATGAGGGTCACCGTCACGCCTTCCGCGCCGCCCTCGACCTCGTACGGGTGCACGAACCCTTCGCGTCCTTCCGTCGTCTCGGGTGAGAGCGTGTCGGGCGGAAGGCTCGCGACGAACCGCGCCGCGAGCTTCACGGGGTTCACGAGCACGCCCTTCGCCAGGCCCGGATGGACTCCGACGCCCTCGAACCTCACCTTCAGCTCGGCTGCGGAGAAGGTCTCGTTCTCGATCTCGCCCACGACCTGCCCGTCGAGCGTGTAGGCGAAGTCGGCCCCGAGCTGCTCGAGGTCGAGGTGCTCGACCCCGTGCCCGACCTCCTCGTCCACCGTGAAGCCGATCCGCGAGCGCGTCCGCGGGACCTCCGGGTGCGCGACGAGCCAGGCGACCGCGGCCATGATCTCGGCGACGCCCGCCTTGTCGTCGGCGCCGAGGAGCGTCGTCCCGTCCGAGGTGACGACGTCGTGCCCGACGCGTTCCGCGAGCAGCGGGCTCGTCGCGGGTGAGAGCACCTTCGACGGGTCGCCGGGAAGGACGAGCTCGCCGCCGTCGTAGTCACGCCAGACCTGCGGGTCGACTCCCGTGCCGGGCGCGTCGGGGCTCGTGTCGACGTGGGCGAGAAGCCCGACCGTGGGGCCGGCGTCCCCCCCGACCGACGGGAGGGTCGCGAGGACGTAACCGTGGTCGGTCAACTCGACGTCGTCGAGCCCGAGCCCGCGCAACTCCGACTCGAGCAGCCGCGAGAGCTCGAGCTGCTTCGCAGTGCTCGGGTAGGAGTCGGAGCCCCGCGCCGACTGAGTGTCGATGCGCACGTAGCGCAGAAAGCGCGCGAGCACGTCTGCTTCGAGCTCCCCCGCGACGGCGTTTCCATACGGGTCGGCCACCGCGTCATCCTAGGGCTCCGCGTGGTCGCTCGACCTGCGACTAGATGCGGCGGGCGCCCACGTACTTCTTCGCGTACCACTTCTCCTGGAGGGAGTCGATCCGTACGAAGGCGCCCGTGTGCGGCGCGTCGACGAAGAGCCCGTTGCCGAGGTAGACGCCGACGTGGTCGAGCGCGTCGAAGAAGACGAGATCGCCCGGCTGGAGCTGTGACACGGCCACGGGCACGCCGTAGTCCCACTGCGCGGCGGCGAAGTGGGGGAGCAGGACGCCGAGCTGGTTGTAGACGTAGCTGACGAGGCCCGAGCAGTCGAACCCGCTCGGGGTCGAGCCGCCCCAGAGATACGGGACGCCGAGGTAGGACAGCGCGATCTGGGCGGCCTCCGGATGGCCGGGCGGTAGCAGTGCCGTCGGCTCGGTCGGCTGAGCGGCGATCGCGGCCGGCGTCGTCGAGGCCGGGAGCGTGGACGGTGCCGGCGGGACGAGCGGAGTCGTCGTGGTGGTCGGCACGGTCGCGGCCGCCGTCGTTGTCGTCGGCGCGGCGGTGGCGGTGGCGGTCGTCGTCGTCGTCGTGGTCGTCGTCGCCGTCGTCGCGGTTGTGGTGGTCGCGGCTGCCTGCGCCTTCGCCTGCTGCGCGGCGAGCGCTGCGCGTCGCTCGGCCGCAGCCTTCGCCGCGGCCTCCGCCGCCGCCTTCTGACGGGCCTCGAGCTCGGCCTGGAGCCGGGCACGCGCGATCTCGGCGAGCCGCTCCTGGCGGGCGCGTTCCTCGGCCTCGAGCTTGCGGACCTCGGTCTCGACCGAGGCGAGCAGCTGCCGCCGCTCGGCAAGGCCGCTCACGATCTGGGCGCGGCGGTCGGCGAGCTCCTTCACCGTCGCGGCGGCGGCCTTCCGGTCGCGGTCCAGCTTGTGGACGGCGACCTGCAGGTTGTGCTTCGCCGCGGCGGCCTGCGTGGCGATCGTCGTGGCCTGGAGGCTCAGCTCGTGCTCGGCGTCGGACAGGCGGAGCAGCTCGACGAGGCTTCGGGCGCCGAGGATCACGTCGAGCGAGTTCCCATGGCTCTGCGTGTACATCCAGACGAGCAGCTTCGCAGCGCGCTCCTGCGCGCGCTGGTAGCGAGCCTTGGCCTTCGCGAGGGAGACCTCCTCGGCGGCGAGGTTCTTGCGCAGCGCCTGGAGCCGCACGCGTGCGCCGTCGTACTGCTCGGAGACGGTGTTCAGCTGCTCGTCGATGGCCGCGATCTCGTCGAGGACGCGCTGCGCCTCTGCCCTCTTCGCGGCGATCGCCTTCTTCTGGGAGGGCGGCACCGGTGCCGAGCCTGCACCCTGGACGGAGAGCGACGAGAGGGCGACGACGGCCGCGAGCGGAATGAGCAGCTTGATGCGCATCGAAAATTACGGCGCCCGATGACCTCGCGAGGCACCGAACCTCTCCGTACGGCGCGACACGAGGATCTCCTTCACGGGCGGCCCTAGAATGCCACGTGTGATGGATGCCGTTCGGAAGCGTTTCTCGGAAACTGCGGGCGCGATCGCCGAGTTGCAGGACCGCCGTGCCGCCGAGACCGCCGAGCACGTCGCCCAGCTGCTCACGTTGACCGGCGACGAGCGCGCCCTCGACGTCGGCACCGGGGCCGGCGCCTTCGCGCTCGCGCTGGCGCCGCTCGTGCGGGAGGTCGTCGGCGTCGACGTCGTCCCGGAGCTTCTCGCCGAGGCGCGCAAGCGCGCAGTCGAAAACGCCGAGTTCGTCGAGGGCGACGCCGAGGAGCTTCCGTTCCCGTCCGGGGCATTCGACCTGGTCTGCACGGCCCGGACGCTCCACCACGTTCCGCGTCCCGAGGTCGTCCTCGCCGAGATGACCCGCGTGCTCCGGCCCGGCGGCGCGATGCTCGTCGTCGACCAGCTCGCGCCGGTCGACCCGCTCGCGGCGATCGAGCTGAACCGCTTCGAGGTGGCGAGGGACCCGTCGACGACCCGCATCCTCGCCGACGTCGACCTGCGCGGCCTCTTCGACTCGAACGGCCTCGTGCTTCACCGCTCGGAGACGGTCGTCGAGGAGCGCGACCTCGAGCGGTACCTCGATCTCGCCGCCTGCAACGGCGAGGACCGCGATCGGGCGCGCTCGCTCGCCCCGTCGCGGCCGACGGCGACCTACGGCTGGTACGTCCTCACCCGTCCCACCGTCTAGCCCGCAGCTCGTCCAGCGCCGGCCGGGGCCGTCAGCGGCGGGTGAGACGATTCGTCAGATGAACTCATCGCGCCTTCACGGGCCGAGCGTTAGGGTACGGCGCCGATGACCCCCCGCATCCTGATTCTCACCGCCAGCGTCGGTGAGGGGCACGACGCCCCTGCCCGCCGGCTCTCCGACCAGCTCCGCGCCGAGAGGCCCGACGTCGTGGTGGAGACGGAGGACTGCCTGCCGGCGATGGGGCGCGCCGTCTCGGCGGTGAGCGACAACGCCGCCCGCGTCGTCTTCTTCCGCTTCCTCTGGCTGTGGGATCTCGGGTTCTGGGTGTTCGCCGGCTTCGCGATGACTCGCCGGTTCACCCAGTTCCTGCTCGTTCGCTTCGGCGCCCGCGGCCTGCTGAGGCTGATCTCGTCCCACCGTCCGGACATCGTCGTCTCGACCTACCCTCACGCGACCGAGGTGCTCGGCCGGCTGCGGAAGGCCGGCAGGCTCCACGTCCCGGTCTGCGCCGTGATCACCGACCTCGCCGGCCTGCGCTACTGGGCGACCCCCGGCGCCGACCTCCACCTCGTCACGCACCCCGAGTCGATCGCTGAGGTGCAGACGATCGCGGGCCAGGAGACGAAGGTGCACTGCGTCCACGGGTTCACGGCGCCCGAGTTCCTCGTGCCGCGCGAGGCCGCGGATGCCCGGAGCGCGCTGAGCCTCGATCCCGGCGCGAAGATCGTGCTCGTCTCCGGCGGCGGCTGGGGGGTGGGCGATGTCGAAGGCGCCGTCAAGGAGGTGCTCGGGGTCGAGGGCGTCGACCAGGTCGTCTGCCTGTGCGGCCGCAACGAGGAGCTGCGAACGCAGCTCGAGTGCGACTTCGCGGACGACGCCCGCGTGCGCGTGGAGGGGTTCACGCACGACATGCCGGACTGGCTCGCCGCCGCGGACGCGCTCGTGCACTCCACGGGCGGCCTGACCGTCCTCGAGGCGCTGATGCGGGGCTGCCCCGCGATCTCCTACGGCTGGGGGCGCGGGCACGTCCGCGCTCACAACCGTGCCTTCCGGCGCTTCGGGCTCGCGCAGGTCGCCGCCACCCCGGCGGCGCTCCGCTCGGCCGTGTCGGGGGCGCTCGACCAGGGGCGCGTCGCGGTCGACTTCTCTGCTCTCCCCTCCGCCGCCTCGTTCGTCCTGGCGGAGGCAGACGGGGCGCACGCTGCGGACTAGGACGGCGGCAGCGGCGATCGGGCTGGGTGCCGCCGGCTCCTGGTGCGCCCCGGCCGCCGCGCCTGTCGTCCCGGTCCTCGCGAGGCTGTTCCGGATCCCGCTGCACGTCCCCGGGGGAATCGCCCTCACGTTCGACGACGGGCCTCACCCCGAGGCGACGCCCGACGTGCTTCGCCAGCTCGACCACGCCGGCGTCAGGGCAACCTTCTACCTCGTCGGCGAGCAGGTGGAGCGCTACCCGGCGCTGGCGGCGGAGGTCGCCGCGGCCGGCCACGAGATCGGGATCCACGGCTACCGGCACACCCTGCTCCTGCGCCGGGCGCCCGCGGAGCTCCGCGACGACTTCGACCGTGCCGAGGCTGCGATCGGCGAGTCGGCCGGCGTTGCGAGCTTCTCCTACCGGCCGCCGTACGGCGTGTTCAGCCTCGCCGGGCTTCGCCTCGCCCGCGCGCGCTGGGCGCCGCTCCTCTGGTCGCACTGGGGCCGGGACTGGGAGGCGAGGGCGACGCCGTCGTCGATTGCGACCCGGGCGACCCGCGGGCTCGGCCCGGGCGCAGTGATCCTGCTGCACGACAGCGACGCCTACAGCGCGGCGGCGTCGTGGCGTCAGACGGTGGCGGCGCTTCCGGCCGTGCTCGACGCGGCGGCCGCGACGGGCGAGCCGTTCGTGACCGCGAGCCACTCGACGTAGCGGCCGACACCTTCGCGGAAGCTCGTCTTCGGGCGCCAGCCCAGCTCGGCTGCGGCCCGCTCGCCCGAGGCCCGGCCGAACACGAGGTCGACGGGACGGTCGGGCCCGTGCTCGACCGGAACGTCGGCGACCAGCGCCCGGACGGCGTCGGCGATCTCCTTCACGCTGACGAGCTCGTCGCCGACGAGGTTGTAGATCCGGCCGCCTCCCGCGGGGGCGAGCGCCGCTACGACGCCTTCGGCCAAATCCTCGACGTAGACGAACTGGCGTGTGGCGCGGCCGTCGCCGGCGATCGTGAGCGGCGTCCCGGCCTTGGCCTTGCCGATGAACGCCGGCACCACTGCGGCCGGGCGGGCGCGGGGCCCGAACGGGATCCCGAAGCGGAGGATCGTCGTCGGCACGCCGTACATCGTCTCGAAGGCGCGGCAGTACATCTCCCCGGCGAGCTTCGTCGCCGTGTAGAGGTGCGGCGGCAGCACGAGCGGCGTGTCCTCGTCGTGCGGCTCGGGGCCCGGCGCGTTCCCGTAGACCCAGATCGTGCTCGCGTAGAGGAACCGGGAGACGCCCTCGGCGCGGGCGGCGTCGAGCAGGTTGAAGGTGCCGCGCACGTTGACGGCGTCGGTGTGCCCCGGCTGCCCGACGACCTCGTTGACGTCGGCCATCGCCGCCAGGTGCACGATCGCGTCGGCGCCGCGGACGGCGTCGACGACCGCGTCCGGATCGGTCAGGTCGGCGAACGCCATGTCGATCGTGCCGGGGTCGTGCCACGGCGAGGCCGAGACGTCGAGGATCCTGGGCTCGTGCCCGGCTGCGGCCAGCTTGTCGACGACGTGCGAGCCGATGAAGCCGGACCCGCCGCTGACGACGACCTTCAACCGCTCACCGCGTGGAGCGCGGGCAGGGCGGCGGGCCGGTAGTACAGCGGCGCGCACCAGTGGTTCTCCGCGACCCAGTCGGTGTTCGGGAGCTCGACCGCGTGCCCGAGGACGCGGTGACAGGGCTGGTCGTAGACCTTCCCGGTCGACCGCTCGACCGGCTCGAAGACGATGTACTTGTAGAGGCCCGAGACCATCCCGTCGGGGAGCTCGATCCGGGCCGGGTGCCTGCCGTCGAGCTCGTTCCGGGCGACGCGGTTCTTCCACGCCACGATCTCCTCGAGCCGCTCCGTGGCGACGATCCCGAGCGCCGCGGTGAACTCGTTCATCCGGTAGTTGAGGCCGGGCGTGTCGTAGTCGGGCTTCCCGTAGTTGCGGAAGGCCCGCGCGTACTCGACCAGGTCGTCGTGCCTGGACACGAGCAGCCCGCCCTCGCCCGTCGAGATCGTCTTCGTCGGCGCGAACGACCAGATCCCGGCGTCGCCGAACGTCCCCGGCTTGCGGCCGTTCCAGGAGGCGCCGTGCGCGTGGGCGCAATCCTCGAGCAGGACGATCCCCTCGGCGCGGCACAGCCCGGCGATCCGGTCGATGTCGAACGCGATGTGACCGCCGATATGGACGACCATGACCGCGGCCGGCTCGTGCAGCGCGACCTTCCGCTCGAAGTCCTCGAACGACATGCAGAGGTCGGAGCGGTTGCAGTCGACGAACTCGACCCTGGCGCCGGCGGCGAGAGTCGCGAGCGGCGAGGCCATGAAGGTGTTCGACGGGCAGAGCACGGTCTTGCCGCGCAGCTCGAAGAACTCGAGCGCCGCGAGCGCTGCTCCCGTCCAGCTCGAGGTGGCGACCGACGGCAGCCCGTTCCACGCCGTCCAGGAGTCCTCGAACGCCTTCACGAGCGGGCCGTCCGACCAGACCTCGTCGTCGAGGATGCCGTCCCAGAGCGCATGCAGCCGCTCCCGGTCACGGTGATCGAAGCCGATTGCGAACTTGTCCAGGGCCATGGTTCGAAATGTCGCTGTGTCGAGGTGGCCCGCAGGCTCAACGGGCACGGTCCGGCGAAAGCTCCCCTCCGAGGGATGCCCCACCTTATCTGAGGCCCCAGTCGAGAAATGCGGGACCTGTCGGCCCAGGTCGACGACGATCCGCACGGTCTTCGCCACGGTGTTCCCGGCGCGACCTCGACGCGCCGGGTGCCGCCCGGAGCGGTGCTTCCGAGCGGCTGCCCGGAGAGCCCGACGCCGCCGTTCGACGTCGAGCCCGGGTCATTTTCGCGCTCCTGGGGAACCCTCGTCCCATGACCGCCGAAGGACTCACGGCGGCGCTGCTCGCGTCCGTGCTCTTCAACGTCGGCATCGTCCTCCAGGCGCTCGATGCCCGGGTGGTGCCGAGATCGCTCGGCCTGCGGTTCGCGCTCCTCACGCGGCTCCTGCGCCGACCGCTCTGGCTGACCGGGCTCGCGCTCGGGCTGCTCGGCGCGATCCCGCAGGCAATCGCCTACAACCGCGCGCCGTTCGTCGTCGTCCAGCCGGTGCTCGCGCTCGGGCTCCTGCTCGTGCTCGCGCTCGGCGCGCGAATCCTCCACGAGCGGGTCGGGCTCCGGGAGATCGGCGGCACCGTCGCGATCATCGGCGGCGTCGCGCTCGTCGCGTGGGGCGCGCCGCCGCACTCCGAGGTGCACCGCGGGCCGCTGGCGGTGCTCGCCGTGTTCGCGGCGCTGTCGGCCGCAGGTCTAGCGCCCTTCGCGGTGCGCGGCAGCCGGTTCGACACGGGGATGCTCGTGATCGTCGCGACCGGCTGCGCGTTCGGGGCGACCAACGTCGCCACGAAGCTCGTCGGGGACAACCTCGACCTCAGCCATCTCTCGAATGCGGCCGCGTGGGCGGCCGCCGGGCTCGGGATGGGGATCGCGGCGACGATCGTGAACATGACGGCGTTTCAGCGCCGTGCGGCGACGACCGTGGTCCCGGCGTCGACCGCGGTGCAGACGTTCCTGCCGATCCTGCTCGAGCCGTTCTTCCTGCGGGAGGACTGGAGCTCGGCGGTCCTCGACGGCGCACCGCTCGCCGCCGGGCTCGCCCTGGCGCTCGTGGGCGTGATCCTCGTCGCGGGCTCGTCCGAGGTGAGCGAGCTCGTCGCCGGAGCGGCGACCGACGGGTCACCCCCGCAGGAGGCCGATCGCGCCGACCCCGGCGAGCGCGAGCCCGACCAGCGCGACCAGGGCGGGCGCGAGCGTCGCGAGCCAGGCGTCGATCCGGCCGCGGAGCCGGAAGAGCCACGCTCGCGAGCGTTCGCCCGCGAGCATCCGTAGCCCGAGGAGGACGAGGACGGGCAGGAGGAAGCAGAGGTTGAAGACGGCGAGCAGCAGGACCTGCGTGGCGGGCGGCTGGCCCGACCCGACGACGACGGCGATCGCCGCGAAGTAGGGGACCGCGGTCGGGACCTCGACGACGGCGATCCCGGCTCCGAGCAGCAGCGAGTTTCGGTCGAGGTGCTTCGTCCCGGCTGCGACCTGATGGGCGACCCGGTGGCGCTGCCACCACAGCGCCGCGGCGACGACGAGAAGCAGGCCGCCGGCGACGAGCTCGAACACGTGCTTGGTGTGGTCGGCGGCGTGCGGGAGGTGCCGCTTGATCGCCTCCCCGGGGCCGAGCGCGATCACGACCCCGAGCGCCATGTTCGCGGCCGCGAACCCGGCCAGGAACCCGGCCAGGCTCTTCACCCCGCCCGGGCCGGCCGCGAGGTAGAGGGCAGGCACGAGGGTGGCCGGATTCGCGGAGTCGAGGATCCCGATCCCGATCACGATCGCGAGGGCGTGCTGCACCGCGCGAGCTTGCCAGGTTCTGGCGGAAGGGGGCTCACCGAGCCGGTGGCGCTTTCATCCCCCGCCTCCGCTGACCATCTGCTCTGGGCTCTAGCGGGGGTTCCGCACACGGTCCCCGGAGACGGCATCACCTTACTCGCGCTCCGACTCGGTGAGGGGTCGGACGATATGACAGCCCCGCCCGAACGACAATGGGATTCGAGAACGGTTTCGCCGCTACGTGCGGAAAGTTCTCACGAGGGGTCGGGAGCGACCGCGCGCGACGTCAGCAGCTCGATCGGGACGATGTCGAGGGCGCGGGCGTGTGTTGCACCGAGGACGACGTCGGGCGCGCGCCCGACGTTGTGGGCCTCGAGCCAGCGCGACGCGCAGAGGCACCAGCGGTCGCCGGGACGGAGACCGGCGAAGCCGTACTCGGGGCGGGGCGTCGAGAGGTCGTTGCCCACCGAACTCGAGAACTCGAGGAACTCTGCGGTCAGGATCACGCAGACGGTGTGACTGCCGATGTCCTCGGGCCCGGTCGAGCAGCAGCCGTTGCGGTAGAAGCCGGTGAGCGGCTCCACCGAGCAGGGGAGGAGCTTCCCGCCGACGACGTTGACGTCGGGCTGCGGGCTCACGGGCCGGCCGCCGTCATCTCCGGCGGCGGGTGGGGTCGACGACGGCGGGCGGCTGGTAGCCGCCGTCGTGTGGGTTCCAGTTGGTGCCCGGGCGCGGTGATCTCGTCGATCCGGTCGAGGACGTCCGCGGTGAGGGCGACGTCGGCGGCCCCGAGCTGGCTCTCGAGGTGCTCCATCGTGCGCGGGCCGATGATCGCCGAGGTGACTGCCGGGTGGTTGACGACGAATGCGATCGCGAGCTGGACGAGCGAGAGGTCGGACTCCTCGGCGAGCAACGCGAGCTGCTCGGCCGCCTCGAGCTTGCGCTGGTTCTCGGGGAGCGACATGTCGTACCGCCACGGAATCCGGTCGGCGCGCGTGCTCTCCGGCAGCTCGGCGCCCTTGCGGTACCGGCCCGAGAGCCAGCCGCCCGCGAGCGGGCTCCACACGATGACGCCCATGCCGTAGCGCTCGCACGCCGGGAGGACGTCCCGCTCGATCCCGCGGACGAGCATCGAGTACGGCGGCTGCTCGCAGCGGAACCGCTCGCGGCCGCGGCGCTCCGCCGTCCACTGCGCCTCGACGATCGCGTCGGCGGGGAAGGTCGAGCTGCCGAGGTAGCGGATCTTCCCGGCGTGGACGAGGTCGGAGAGCGCCCCGAGCGTCTCGTCGATGTCGGTCCCGGGCTCCGGGCGATGCATCTGGTAGATGTCGATCCAGTCGGTGCTCAGCCGCCGGAGGCTGGCCTCGACCTCCTGGATGATCCAGCGGCGAGAGGCCCCGCGCCGGTTCGGGCCCTCGCCCATCCGGCCGTGGAACTTCGTCGCCAGCACCACCTGGTCCCGTCGCCCCGCGAGCGCCTTGCCGACGATCTCCTCGTTCTCGCCCTGCGAGTAGACGTCCGCCGTGTCGACGACGTTGATCCCGGCGTCGAGCGCGGCGTGGATGATCCGGATCCCGTCCTCGTGGTCGGGGTTGCCCCAGGCGCCGAGCATCATCGCGCCGAGGCTGAGCTTGCTCACCTCGACCCCGGTTGCACCCAGCTCCCGGTACTCCATCGAGGAAACCTAGCGGCAGGAGGGCAATTCGCACCCGGCGCGAACACGGAGGCGTCGATACGAGTCGCGCTGCAGCGGTCGAAAGGAGAGCCATGGATCCTGCACTCGAACGGAAGCTGGTCGTCGAGTTCCTCGGCATGTTCCTGTTCGTGTTCACCGTCGGGATGGCGACGAACAAGGCCGGGGCGGGCGCGCTGGCGCCGCTCGCGATCGGGTCGGTCCTGATGGTGATCGTGTTCGCGGGGGGCCACGTCTCCGGCGGGCACTTCAACCCAGCGGTCAGCACCGCCGTGTTCCTCCGCGGGAGGATGGCTGCGAACGAGTTCGTGGCGTACGTCGCGACCCAGTTCGTCGCGGCGATCGTCGCAGGCTTCGTCGTCCGCTACGTCGGCGGTCACGAGCAGCACACCATCGTGGCGAGCGCGGGGAGGATGCTCGTCGCCGAGTTCATCTTCACCTTCGCTCTGGCGTGGGTCGTGCTGCACGTCGCGACCGCACGCGGGACCGAGGGCAACTCGTTCTACGGGCTCGCGATCGGGTTCACCGTCGTCGCGGGCGCGTTCGCCGTGGGCGGAATCTCGGGAGGCGCGTTCAACCCGGCGATCGCGGTGGGTGCGATGGTCACGGGCCTCTTCCAGTGGAGCAAGATCTGGATCTACCTGATCGCCGACTTCCTCGGAGCCGCGATTGCGGCGCGGGCGTTCCTCTTCGTGCTGCCGGCCGAGAAGGAGATGGGCGACATCGAGGCCGCCGCGACGGAGTGAGCCGCGCGCTCGGCGCGCGTTCGACCGGCGACGGGCTTCGTCGCCGGTTCGGCGGCCGTTGTCCGGCTAGGCGTCGCGGCGGACGAGGAGCACGGCCGCGATCGCGACCACGAGCGCGGTGTACCCGGCGAAGAGGGCGATCCCGGCGCCGGGCGAGAGGTCGTGCGGGCCGTGGGTGAGTGAGAAGACGTCCCGCCCGGCGCTCGAGGGGAGGTACTCCGAGATCGCCTGGTTCCAGCTCGTCGGGAGGATGTTCATCAGCGGCGGGATCACGAAGAAGATCCCGGCGAAGACGGCGATCCCGCCGGCGGTGTTGCGCGTGATCGCGCCGAGCCCCATCGTGAAGATCCCGACGACCGTGAGGAAGATCGCCCCGCCGACGACGGTGCGGGCGACGCCCGCGTGCGAGAACGAGATCTCGAGGATGTGGTGGTTCCGCAGGATCGCCTGGCTGCCTGCGAAGCCGAGGATCACCGAGGGGAGCATCAGCGCGAAGGTGACGGCGGCGAACACGGCGATCTTCGCCCAGAGCACCGGCAGCCGCCTCGGCACGGCGCCGAGCGAGGCGCGGATCATCCCGGTCGAGTACTCCCCCGTGATGATGAGGACGCCGAGGACGCCGATCGCGAGCTGCGAGAGGTTCACCCCGGCGGTCGCGATCTCCAGCGGATGGCGGTCGAGGCGCTCGTGCAGGCTCATGTGGCTCCAGCGGACCGCCGTCACCGTCGCGAACAGGCAGGGGAGCCCGATCGTGAAGACGACGGCGACGAACAGCGACCACCTGGTCGAGCGCAGCGAGCGGAGCTTCGTCCACTCCGAGGCAACGACCCGGCGCTGGGTGACCTTCAGCCGGCCGACCCAGTCGGGGGCTGGGCGTGTCGGGGCCGGGACGGCGCTCATGCCAGCGCCCCCTCGGGCTCCCGCGGCTCGCTCGTCGGCACCGCCTGGAACTCGACGTCGTCGCGGGTGACGTCCATGAACGCCTCCTCGAGCGAGGCCCGGACAGGTGTCAGCTCGTGGAGCACGATGCTGCGGGCGGCGGCGGCTTCTCCGACCTGCTCCGCCGTCAGCCCCGTTACCTCGAGCGAGCCGTCGGCCGTCGCCTCGACCGTGACGTCGGGCCCGGCGAGCACCTCGGCGAGCTGAGCCGCCTGCGGGGAACGGACGACGACGGCCTTCTTCGAGGCGCCGCGGAGGAACTCGTCGACGCTCAGGTCGGCGATCAGGCGCCCGCGCCCGATCACGATCAGGTGCTCGGCAGTCAGGGCCATCTCGCTCATCACGTGCGAGGAGACGAACACGGTGCGGCCCTCCGCGGCGAGCTCCTTGAGCGTGTTGCGGATCCACTGGATCCCCTCCGGGTCGAGACCGTTCGCGGGCTCGTCGAGGATCAGGATCTGCGGGTCGGCGAGCATCGCGGCGGCGATCCCGAGCCGCTGGCCCATCCCGAGCGAGAACTTCCCGACGCGCTTGCGCGCGACCTCCCGCAGCCCGACGCGGTCGATCAGCTCGTCGACACGTGCCTTCGGCACGCCGTGCGTCTGCGCGAGCGAGAGAAGGTGGTTGTAGGCGGAGCGGCCGGTGTGGACGGCGCGCGCCTCGAGCAGCGCGCCGACCTCGTGGAGCGGCGCCGGGAAGTCGCGGTAGTGCCTGCCGTTCACGGTCACCGTGCCGGCGGTCGGTCGATCGAGGCCGAGGATCAGCCGCATCGTCGTGGACTTCCCCGAGCCGTTCGGTCCCAGGAAGCCCGTCACGATCCCCGGCTTCACCGTGAAGGTGAGACCGTCGACGGCCCGCTTCGCCTCGTAGTCCTTCGTGAGGCCCTGTGCCTCGATCAACGAAACCCCCTCGAGAAAGGATCCTGCCGCCTCGACCGTAGCGGCTCGATTCTGAGAGGACGAGGAAGGCTGTGTTACGGGTCAGTGCAGGACGGTGACCTCGAGCGAGATCAGGGCGATCCCCAGCGCGAGGTTCACGATGCCCGAGAGCGCCGCCGATCCCCACGTGTGGTAGGCCTTCCGCCCGACGACGATACCCCAGACGAAGAGCTCGACGAGGCAGACGCCGAGTGCGAGCCGCTCGGCGCTGTGGTCGCTCCACAGTCCGGCCCAGCCGAGGATCAGGACGACGACAGGGCCGAACGTCGACTCCAGGAGCGGCCATTCCGCGCGCGCCACCGCAAGCGTGTGGCGGCTGTTGTACGGGGTGCCGGTGTGGATCCGCTCGCCGATGATCGACGACCACACGTGCGCGAGGAAGAACACCGTCATCGTGGAGAGCAACGTGAGCGCCACCGTCTCGGCCGAGCCGTGCTGCTCGAAGAACGGCACGATCAGTGAGGCCGCGATGATCGCGCCGTAGACCGCCGCGGCGTAGTAGGCGGCGCGGTCGAGCTCGGGCTCGTCGGGCGCGGGGCGCACGGCAGCGAGGATGTCAGAAAGTGCGGAGAAGGCTTTCCCGCAACGTGCGCGAGCGAAGTCGCGAGGTCCCCCGATGGCCTTTGTACCCTTGCCTGCCGGATGCCCGACTCGCGCTTCGTCCACCTCCACGTCCACAGCGAGTACTCGATCCTCGACGGCGCATGTCGCATCCCGGACCTGGTGGGGCGGGCAGCCGAGCTCGAGATGCCCGCCGTGTCGCTCACCGACCACGGGTCGATGGCGGGCGCGATCCAGCTCTTCAAGGCGACGAAGGGGACCGGGGTGAAGCCCGTGATCGGCTGCGAGGTCTACGTCGCCGACAACCGCAGGGCGCAGCAGAAGGGTTACGCCCATCTCACGCTCCTCGCGGCCGACAACCACGGCTACTCGAACCTGATCAAGCTCTCGAGCCTCGGCTACCTCGAGGGCTACTACTACAAGCCGCGCGTCGACTGGGAGCTGCTCGAGCAGCACTCCGGCGGCGTCGTCGCGCTGTCCGGGTGCCTGTCGGGCCGGGTCTGCAAGGCGCTCGAGGAGAACCGCCCCGCCGACGCGCACGCCGAGCTCGACCGGCTCGCCCAGGTCTTCGGTCGCGACAACGTCTACGTCGAGCTTCAGAACGCCCACCTCGACGTCCAGGCGCGGATCCTGCCGCAGCTCGCCGAGCTCGCCGCGGCGACCGGGCTGCCGACCGTCGCCACCGGCGATGTCCACTACCTCCGCCACGAGGATGCGCGCGCCCACGAGGCGCTGCTCTGCATCCAGTCCGGCGACTCGCTCAAGAACCCCAACCACTGGAAGTTCGACACCGACCACTTCTACTTCAAGACGCCGGAGGAGATGGCCGGCGACTTCCCCGGCCACGAGGACGCGATGCGGCGGACGCTCGAGGTCGCCGAGCGCTGCTCGGTGGAGATCGCGCTCGACCAGATCCACCTGCCGAAGTACCCGGTGCCCGACGGGCGCGACGCGTTCGACTACCTGGTGGAGCTGTGCGAGAAAGGTCTCGCGAAGCGCTACGAGACGGTGGGAGACGAGCTCCGCGACCGGCTCCGCTACGAGCTCAAGACGATCCGGGAGATGGGGTTCACCGACTACTTCCTCATCGTCTGGGACTTCATCCACTTCGCCAAGGAGCACGGGATCTCGGTGGGGCCGGGCCGTGGCTCGGCGGCCGGGAGCCTCGTCTCGTACTGCCTGCAGGTCACCGACCTCGACCCGATCCGCTACGACCTCCTCTTCGAGCGGTTCCTCAACCCGGGCCGCAAGACGATGCCCGACATGGACATCGACTTCGCGGTCGCCGGCCGCGAGCGCGTCATCAACTACGTGACCGAGAAGTACGGCCGTGACCGCGTCGCGCAGATCATCACGTTCTCGACCATGGCCGCGCGGGCGGCGGTGCGGGACGCGGGACGTGTGCTCGAGATCCCCTACGGGTCGGTCGACCGGATCGCGAAGCTGATCCCGGAAGGGCCGGGGCAGACCCTCGGCGAGTGCCTCAAGCCCGGCGCGGAGCTGCGCAAGGCGGTCGACTCCGACCCGGTCGCGAAGGAGATCGTCGATCTCGCCCTACCGCTCGAGGGGCTCACCCGGGCCGACTCGATCCACGCCGCCGGCGTCGTGATCGGCGCCGAGCCGCTCATGAACGTCGTCCCGCTCCAGCAGAAAGGGGCGGGCCAGGAGGTCGTGACCCAGTTCCAGATGAAGGACGTCGAGGCGCTCGGCCTGCTCAAGATGGACTTCCTCGGGCTGCGCAACCTCGACGTGATCGACAAGGCCTGCGAGCTGATCGACGGCCTCGACGTCGGGTCGGTCCCGCTCGACGACGCCGAGACCTACGCGATGCTCGCCCGCGGCGAGGCGACCGGAGTCTTCCAGTTCGAGTCGTCGGGGATGCGCGAGGCGCTCCGGCAGGTGAAGCCGACGGAGTTCGAGGATCTCATCGCCCTCGTCGCGCTCTACCGGCCGGGGCCGATGCAGTACATCCCCACCTACGCCGCCCGCAAGAACGGCAAGGAGACGGTCACCTACCCGGACCCGCGCCTGAAGCCGATCCTCGGCGGCACGTTCGGGATCTCGATCTACCAGGAAGAGTCGATGGAGATCGCCAAGCAGATCGCGGGCTTCTCGCTCTTCGAGGCCGAGGACCTCCGCCGCGCGATCGGCAAGAAGGACCACAGGCTGATGGCGTCCCTGAAGGACAAGTTCATCGAGGGCTGCATCGGGAACGACACCTCCGACTCGGTCGCCCGGCTGCTCTGGGAGGACATGGAGAAGGCGCAGGACTACTCCTTCAACAAGGCGCACGCCGCCTGCTACGCGCTGATCTCGTACCAGACAGCCTGGCTGCGCGCCCACCACCCGTGCGAGTACATGGCGGCGCTGATCAGCTCCGTCATGAACACGAAGGACCGGGTGCCGTTCTACGTCAACGCGTGCCACGAGCTCGGGATCGAGGTGCTCCCGCCCGACGTGAACGAGTCCGACGTCGACTTCGCGGTCGTCGACGGGAAGATCCGCTTCGGCCTGAACGCGGTCAAGGGCGTCGGCGAGCTCGCGTGCCGGACGATCATCCGCGCCCGCGAGGAAGGCGGCCCGTTCACGTCGATCTGGGACTTCACCGAGCGCGTCGACCCGTCGGTCGTGAACAAGCGGGCGCTCGAGTCGCTGGTCAAGTGCGGCGCCCTGCCCGGGCCGCGGATGGGGATGCTGCAGGTGCTCGAGCAGGCGCTGGCCTACGGGCAGAAGCAGCATGCCGACCGGCTCGCCGGCCAGGGGTCGATCTTCGACGGTGAGTTCGGCTCCGCCGAAATCACCGGTGAAAGGCATCACCCGCCGGTTCCGGCGGACGAGTTCGAGAAGCACGACCTGCTGCGGCTCGAGCGCGAGACCCTCGGCCTCTATGTCTCCGAGCACCCGCTGGCGTCGATCCGCGCCGAGCTGCGGGCGAAGACCGACGCGACGATCGGAGAGCTCGAGCGGCGCCGCGACGGCGAGAACGTCGTCGTCGGCGGGATCGTGAGCGAGGTGCGGCAACTGCTCACGAAGCGCGGCGAGCAGATGGTGTTCCTGCGCGTCGACGACGTGACCGGCGGGATCGACTGCGTCGTCTTCGCCTCGGCCTACGCCGCCGCGGCCGACCTGTGCGTCGCCGACCGGATCGTGATCGTGAAGGGGCGCGTCGACCACAAGGAGGGCGAGACGAAGCTGATCGCCCAGGAGATCTCGGCGTTCGAGTCGGTCCAGATGCGGCGGGAGGTGCGCCTGCGGATCGACGCGACGCGCGCGCCGGCCGGTGTCGTCGCCGAGCTCGCGAGCCTGATTCGCGGCTATCCCGGCGAGAGCCCGGTGCTCGTCGACTGCGTCACCTCGCAGGGCCCGCTGGTGCTTCGGCTCGGGCCGGCGTACCGCGTGGATCCCGATCCGGACTTCTACGCGGAGGTCAGGGCGCTTCTCGGCGAGTCGGCTCTCGCCTGAGCCCGGCGCCTTCCCGAGCCGTTAAAGATTCGTAAATCCTCGGCTCGCGTGGCCTCATCAAAACCCTCTCAGGCGTTTAACCGAATGTACCGATGAAAGAAGCCGAGGAGATGGAGACGATGTCGACAACCGAGCTGCAGATCGTCGAGACGGAGGCCGAGAGGGTCGAGCGCTGGCGCGCGGAGGCACTGGAGAAGGTCGGTTACGACGCGGAGTCCGCCAGGCAGCTCGCCGCGCGGAACGACGTCGACCTCCACCAGGCGGTCGAGCTGGTCGAGTCCGGGTGCACGCCCGAGCTCGCGCTGCGAATTCTCCTCTAGCCTCGCAGCACCCGGCGCGCCCCGGCGACGGTTGCATTCGGCTCGAGCCGCTTAACCGGCAGAATCCCGGGCGATGGTCGCGCCGCTCGCGTACATCCCCTCACCGTCGAGCGGGATCATTCACCTCGGGCCGATCTCGATCCACCTGTACGGGCTGACGCTCCTCGTCGCGATCCTCGCGGCGGTGTGGCTCACGAGCCGCCGCTGGAAGCGCGCCGGCGGGGACC
This sequence comes from uncultured Actinomycetes bacterium, assembly GCA_963836925.1. Lineage (GTDB taxonomy): Bacteria > Actinomycetota > Thermoleophilia > Gaiellales > Gaiellaceae > PALSA-600. The sequence continues at coordinate 93,392 of CAWILJ010000013.1, read as the reverse complement.
CCGACCTCGTCATCCGGGTCACCGTCTGGGGCGTCGGCTTCGGCGTCGTGGGCGCGCGCCTCTACCACGACCTCACCTCCTGGGACGAGGTGCCGACCCCGAAGTGGCAGGGCATCTTCGAGGTCTGGCACGGGGGCCTCGGCGTCTGGGGCGGCATTCTCCTCGGGACGATCGCGGGGGTCATCGTCGTCCGGCGCGCCGGGGTCAGCGGCACTGCGTTCATGGACGCGGTCGCGCCGGGCCTCCTGCTCGCGCAGGGGATCGGCCGCATCGGCAACTGGTGGAACCAGGAGCTCTACGGGAAGCCGACCCACCTGCCGTGGGGGCTCGAGATCGACACCGTCCACCAGGCCGGCCTTCCCGACAAGTACCTCGGCGCCGCCGCGTACCACCCGACCTTCCTCTACGAGCTGATCTGGGACTTCGCGGGGGTGCTGCTGCTGCTGTGGCTCGACCGCCGCTACACCTTCCGGCCGCCGGCGCTGTTTGCGCTCTACGTCGCGTACTACTGCTTCGGGCGGTTCTTCGAGGAGCTGCTCCGGATCGACCCGTCCCACCACTTCGCCGGGCTCCGCGTCAACGCGTGGGTCTCGGTCGTCTGCTTCGTCGGCGCGGCCGGCTTCTTCATCTGGTGGCAGGTGCTGGGACGGGGAGGCTCCAACCGGGAAGGGCCGCCGAAGACCAAGCCGAGGCCGCAGCCCGACCCGGCCCGGCCGCGGATGGCCGTCCCCAAGGGCCGCGTCCGGTAGGAGGGCTAGCCTGCCGCGATGGCGGCACCCCCGGTAGGCGAGCTCGACCTCGACCTCGACGCGTTCGAGGGCCCGTTCGACCTGCTGCTGACGCTCGTCCTCCGCGACGAGCTGCCGCTGTCCGAGGTCGATCTCGCCCAGGTGGTGATCGCCTTCGTCGAGCACCTCGCCGAGCAAGGGGCACTCGACCTCGACGCGTGCGGCGAGTTCCTGGTACTGATCTCGGCTCTGCTCGAGCTGAAGGCGCGCGCGCTCTTCCCCGACGAGGATGCCGAGCTCGCCGAGCTCGAGCCGGAGGCGGCCGCCGAGGAGCTCGCGCGGCGCCTCGCCGAGTACCGCCGTGCGAAGGACGGCGCGGCCTGGCTCGCCGGACGGCTCGCTGCCTCGCGCGACCGGTTCTTCCGGCTCGGCCCGGCGCCGCTCGCTCCCGAGCGGCCGCCGCCGGCGATCTCGCCGCAGCGGCCGTCGAGGCTCGCGGAGGCCATCCGGGCGCTCGCCGTCGAGCCGCCGGCACCTTCGACCGCGCACATGGCGCTCGAGTTCCCGCCGGTGGCGCGGTTCCTCGAGCGGTGGCGCGCGCTGCTCCGGCGCCGGTCGCGCCTCGACTTCGACCAGGAGACCGCCGGCCTCAGCCGCGTCGAGATCGCCGTCGCGTTCCTCGCCCTCCTCGAGCTCGCCAAGGCACGCGAGCTCGCGGTCGCCCAGGCTGCGCCGTTCGCCCCGATAAGGATTTCCAGGCCGTCCGCAGAAAGGAGCCTCCAGTGGACCGCGCACTCCGCCTAGTCGCCTCGCACCCGGTCGAGGACCTCGCCCGCACGATCGAGGCGCTGCTCGTGATCGCTGCGGCCCCGCTCTCCGAGCAGGAGCTCTCCGACGCGAGCGGCGACGATCCCGCCCGCGTCGCCGAGGCGCTCGAGCTGCTCTCCGAGCGCTACCGCGAGGGACGGAGCGGCATCGTCCTCGAGCACGTCGCCGGCGGCTTCGCCTTCCGCGCCTCTCGCCGGGCCGCCGAGGCGTGCGCCCGCCTGTTCGAGCGGCCCGTCGAGCGCGGCCTCTCCCAGGCGGCCCTCGAGACGCTCGCGATCGTCGCCTACCTCGGCCCCTGCACGCGACCGGACATCACCCGGATCCGCGGCGTCAACGCGGACGCCGCCGTGGCCGGCCTCGCCGAGCGCGGCCTCATCGCCGAGTCAGGCCGCGACGCCGAGTTCGGCGCAGTCCGCTACGCGACGACGGCGCTCTTCGAGCGGGTGTTCGAGCTCGAGTCCCTCGCCGAGCTTCCACGCCTCGACGACGTCGGCGCCGACGCCGGCGAGATCCGCGAGCGCCTCGAGGCGATCGCGGAGAAGCGCCCGGCATAGGCGGCCCGATCGTTACCCGCCCGTCACACGATCCCGGCTAGCGTTCCCGAAAGGGAGACCGCTCCCCCATTGCGGGGGTGCGCGCTCGAACCCGGCGGAACGGCCGGGGCCCGGGTGGGCGCGACGGGAACGCCGGTGTTCCCGCGAGCGTTGGAGAAGAGATGGACGTCACAGAGAGCACATTCGAGACCGAGGTGATCGAGCGGTCGGAGCGCGAGCCCGTCCTCGTGGACTTCTGGGCGGAGTGGTGCGGGCCGTGCAAGCGGCTGACCCCGGTGCTCGAGGAGGCGGTCGAGGGGCGCGACGTGACGCTCGCGAAGATCGACGTCGACGCCAACAAGCAGCTCGCGCAGCGCTTCGACGTCTCGGGGATCCCGGCGGTGAAGGCGTTCCGGAACGGCCAGGTCGTGGCGGAGTTCGTCGGCGCCCGGTCGCGCCCGGCGGTCGACGCGTTCCTCGACGAGCTCACGAAGCCGCCGGTCGCCGACACGATCGACGATGAGGAGCTCGCGGCCGCGCTCCGAGACGGCGACTACGAGCGCGCCTTCGAGACGCTGCTCGCCCGCGCCGCCGATCCTGAGACGCGCGAGCCGGCCCGGAAGACGATGGTCGACCTGTTCGGCGAGCTCGGCCAGGAGCACCCGCTCGCGGCGACCTACCGCCGTCGGCTCGCGGCGCTGCTCTATTGAGGCCCGGCCCGACGACGGTCGCGGCCCGCTGAGTCACGCCGTCCACCGGCGCCGTGCCGGTAGTCGGCGCGTGCGATCCTCCCCGGATGAGGCTGAACGCGTGGCTCGCCCGCGCCGGAGTCGCGTCGCGCCGGGGCGCTGACGACCTGATCAAGGCGGGCCGGGTCAAGGTGAACGGCGAGCCCGGCCAGCTGAACACCTTCGTCGCCGCGCGCGACCGGGTCGAGCTCGACGGCCGGCTCCTCTGCGCGCCAGGAGCTCGCCTACGTGCTGCTGAACAAGCCCGCGGGGATCGTCACCACCGCCCGCGACCCCGGCGGCCGCCCCACGGTGGTCGGCCTCGTCGGCCATCCCTCGCGCATCGTCCCGGTCGGACGACTCGACGCCGACACGACCGGGGCGCTGCTGCTCACGAACGACGGCGAGCTCGCCCACCGGCTCGCACACCCCCGTTACGAGGTCGACAAGGTCTACGTCGCCGAGGTCGAGGGCGACCCGTCGGCGGAGACACTTGCCGCGCTCGAGCGCGGGATCGACCTCGACGACGGCCGCACGGCCCCCGCCCGCGCTCGCCGCCTCGCGCGCGGGAAGGTCGAGCTCGTCCTCCACGAGGGCCGCAACCGCCAGGTGAAGCGGATGCTCGAGGCCGTCGGCCACCCGGTCCGGCGCCTGCACCGCAGCCGCTACGGCCCGCTGTCGCTCGAAGGCCTCGAGCCCGGAGAGTGGCGCGAGCTCGGCCCGGACGAGGTCGCCGCCCTGAGAAGTGAGGCGTCGCGGTGAGCTTCGAGCTGCCCGACGGCGACGCCGTCAGGTGACGGGGCCCGGAACGACGAAGCCCATCCGGTCGTACATCGCCTCCAGCACGGGCGCGGATGCCTCGCGGGCGTTCGCCGCGCCGGCGTCGAGCAGCCGCGCCAGCTCGGCCGGGTCGCCGCGGAGCTCCGCGTACCGCGTCTGGATCGGCTCGAGCAGCGCGACCACGGCCTCGGCCACGTCCGACTTGAACTGCCCGTACCCGCCGCCGTCGTAGGACGCCTCGATCGCCTCGGCCTCGGTGCCGGTGGCGACGCTCATGATGTCGATCAGGTTCGTGACCCCGGGCTTGTCGTCGCCCCGGCGCACCTCCGATCCCGAGTCGGTCACCGCCGAGCGCACCTTCTTGCGGATCGTGTCGGGCGGGTCGAGCAGCAGGAGCGTTCCCTGTGGCGTGCCCGCCGGTCGTCGACATCTTCTTCGTCGGCTCCTGGAGGTCCATGATCCGCGCCCCGACCTCGGGGTAGATCCCGGCCGGCACCTTGAACGTCTCGCCGAACCGCGCGTTGAACCGCTCGGCGACGTCGCGCGCGAGCTCGAGATGCTGGCGCTGGTCGTCGCCGATCGGCACGAAATCGGTCTGGTAGAGCAGGATGTCGCCGGCCATCAGGATCGGGTAGGTGAACAGGCCGGCACTCACGAACTCCTGCCGCTCGCCCTTCTCCTTGAACTGCGTCATCCGGCCCAGCTGGCCGTAGCTCGTCACCGCCGACAGCAGCCACGCCGCCTCGGCGTGCGCCGTCACGTGGCTCTGCGCGAACACCGTCGAGCGCTCCGGGTCGAGCCCCGTCGAGAAGAGCAGCGCCGCGAGGTCGAGCGTCCGCTCGCGCAGGTCGGCCGGGTCGTAGTCGACCGTGATCGAGTGCAGGTCGACGATGCAGAAGAACGCGCGCCCGCCCTCGGAGACGGCGCGTTCCTGCGTCGCCGCGTACTGGCGGAAGCCGCCCGACCAGTTGCCGAAGTGCTTCGCGCCCGTGGGCTGGATGCCGGAGAAGATCCGCACGCGATCGAGCTTACCGCCGCACCTACACTTGAAGCCGTGGCGGTCTTCGATTCGACCTGGTCCCCGTCCTCCTGGCGGGAGAGCGAGGCGCTCCAGCAGCCGGAGTGGCCCGACGACGAGCGCCGCCGAGGTCGTCCGGCGGCGCCTGCACGCCCTGCCGCCGCTCGTCTTCGCCGGCGAGGCGCGCCAGGTCCAGTCCGCGCTCGCCGAGGTCGCCGCAGGCCGGGCGTTCCTGCTCCAGGCGGGCGACTGCGCCGAGTCGTTCCACGACTTCGCCAGGCTCACCGAGACCGGCGCCGCCTACTCCGCGGTCGCGATCCGCGAGCGGCTGAAGATCCTCCTGCAGATGGCGGCCGTGCTCACCTACGGCGCCGCGCTCCCGGTGCTCAAGGTCGGGCGGATCGCCGGCCAGTTCGTGAAGCCGCGCTCGGGCGACGTCGAGCACACTGCGAACGGCGACATCCCCGTCTTCCGCGGCCACATGATCCACGACGACGCGCCGACCGCCGAGGCGCGGATCCCCGACCCCGGACGGATGCTCGAGGGCTACCACCTCGCCGCCTCGACGCTCAACCTCGTCCGCGCGTTCACCAAGGGCGGCTTCGCCGACCTCACCCAGGTGCACGCCTGGAACCAGGACTTCGTCGCCGGCTCCCCGCAGGGCGCGCGCTACGAGGCGCTCGCCTCCGAGATCGAGCGCGCGCTCGGCTTCATGGCCGCCTGCGGGATCGACCTCGCCGCGACGCCGCAGCTCCACCAGGTCGACGTCTGGACGAGCCACGAGGGCCTCCTGCTCGACTACGAGGAGGGCCTCACCAGGCGCGACTCGATCACCGGCGACTGGTACGACTGCTCCGCCCACATGCTCTGGATCGGCGACCGGACGCGCGCGCTCGACGGCGCCCACGTCGAGTTCTTCTCCGGCGTCCACAACCCGCTCGGGCTCAAGGTCGGCCCCACCGCGACGCCCGACGACGTCGTCGAGCTCTGCGAGCGCCTGAATCCCGGCCGCATCCCCGGCCGGCGTGACCCTGATCTCCCGGATGGGCGCCGACCTGGTCGCCGAGGCGCTGCCGCCGCTCCTGCGCGCCGTCGCCGAGGCCGAGCATCCCGTCGTCTGGGCGTGCGACCCGATGCACGGCAACGGGTTCAAGACCGCCGCCGGCCGGAAGACGCGGCACTTCGACGCGATCATGGCCGAGATCGAGGGCTTCTTCGCCGCGTGCCGCGACGAGGGCGCCTGGCCCGGCGGCGTGCACCTCGAGTACACCGGCGACCCGGTCACCGAGTGCCTCGGCGGCTCCGACGAGCTCGCCGAGGACCAGCTCGACGACCGCTACGAGACGCTCTGCGACCCGCGGCTGAACGGGCGCCAGTCGCTCGACCTCGCGTTCCGGCTCGCCGAGCTCATGCGCCGCCGCGGCTGAGTGGCCGTCCAGCGGCTCGCCATCGTCGGCACCGGGCTGATCGGCGCCTCGATCGGCCTGGACGCGCGCGCGTCCGGGCGCCCACGTCACCGGCTGGGACCCCGACCGCGACGCGCTCGCCCAGGCGGCCGAGCGCGGCGCCGTCGAGGCAGCGGGCTCGCTCGCCGACGGCAGTCGAAGGCGCCGATCTCGTCGTCGTGGCGGCCCCCGTGTCGCGCGCTCGCCGAGCAGGTCGCAGCGGTGCTCGCGGCCACCGGCGAGGAGACCACCGTGTCGGACACCGGGTCGACCAAGTCCGGCGTCGTCGCAGCCGCGGGCGGCTCGCCCCGCTTCGTCGGCGGCCACCCGATCGCGGGCAAGGAGGTGCACGGCGCCGCGCACGCCTCCAGCGGCCTCTTCGAGGGCGCCACCTGGTTCCTGACGCCGACGGCCGAGACGAGCCCGGAGCGCTACGCCCTCGTCCACGGCTTCGTCGGCGAGCTCGGCGCCTTCCCGCACGCGATCGAGCCCGCCGCCCACGACGAGCTCGTCGCGCTCACGAGCCACCTGCCGCACGTGCTCGCGAACGTCGTCGTCAACCAGGCCGGCGCGACCCGCGTCGAGGGCCACGAGCCGCTCGCGAACGCCGGCGGCTCGCTCCGCGACATGACGCGCATCGCCGGCGCCAACCCGCGCATGTGGGTCGACGTGTTCATCGACAACGCCGACGCCGTCCGCGCGGGGCTCGCCGAGCACCGCCGCCGGATCGAGGAGATCGAGGACGCGCTCGCGCGGCGTGACGCGGAGTTCGTCGCCGGCTGGATCGGCGAGGCCGCGACCAACCGCCGCCGGATGCTCGACGTGGCCTACGGCGACGCCGGCACCCTCCAGCGCGTGCACGTGCACGTGGCCGACCGGCCCAACGTCCTCGCCGAGATCCTCCAGGCCTTCGGCGCCGCGCGCATCGACATCCGCGACTTCGAGCTCGACCACGTCTCCCCCGAGCAGGGAGGCACGCTCTCCCTCGTCGTCAGCGGGGAGGACGACGCCGGCCGCATCCAGGGCCTGCTCGAGAGCCAGGGCTACGGCGTCGTCGTCTCACCGGTGCTCGATGAAGGTTGAGCCCGCCGCCCGCGTCGACGGGCACCTCGCCGTCCCCGGCGACAAGTCCATCTCGCACCGCGCACTCCTGATCGGGGCGATCTGCGAGGGCCAAACGCGCGTCTCTCACTGGGGCCGCTCGGGCGACACCGCCTCGACGCTCGCCGCCGTCCGCGCGCTCGGCGTCCGGGTCGACGAGGAGGACGACGAGACGCTCGTCGTCCACGGCGCCGGCCTGCGCGGCCTCGCGGCGCCCGACAACCCGATCGACTGTGGCAATGCGGGCACGCTCGCCCGGCTCATCACCGGGCTGCTCGCCTTCCAGGACGGCCGCTTCGAGCTCCACGGCGACGAGTCGCTCTCTCGCCGCCCCATGGGCCGTATCGCCGAGCCGCTCGTCCGGGATGGGCGCCTCGATCGAGACGACGGACGGCAGCCTCCCAATCGTGATCGAGGGCTCCCGTCTCGAGGGAGTCGACTACACCCTCCCGGTGGCGAGCGCGCAGGTGAAGTCGGCGATCCTCCTCGCCGGGCTCGGCGCGGAGGGGCGAACGACCGTGCACGAGCCGGAGCCGACCCGCGACCACACGGAGCTGATGCTCGCCGCTGCCGGCGTGCGCGTCGAGCGCCGCCCCGGCGCGGCCACGATCGAGCCGGCCGACACCCTCAGGCTCCCCGAGGTGCTCGTGCCAGGCGATATCTCGTCGGCGGCGCCGTTCCTGGTCGCGGCGGCGCTCCTGCCCGGATCGAAGGTCACCGTCCACGACCTCGGCCTGAACCCGCTCCGGACCGGGCTGCTCGACGTGCTCGAGCGGATGGGCGCGCGGGTCGGGATCCTCAACCGCCGCTCGATCGCGGGTGAGGCGCTCGGCGACGTCGAGGTCGGCCACGGCGAGCTCGTCGCCACCACGGTGGCGGGGCCCGAGGTTCCCCGCCTCGTCGACGAGCTGCCGCTGATCGGGCTGCTTGCCTCGATGGCGCGGGGCACGACCACCGTCACCGGCGCCGCGGAGCTGCGGGCGAAGGAGTCCGACCGGATCGACGCGGTGGTGACGGCCCTCCGGGCGATCGGAGCCCACGCCGAGGCGCGGGTCGACGGCTTCGTGATCCGCGGCGTTCCTGCCCGCCCGCGCGGCGGCGCGATCGACTCCTCCGGCGACCACCGCCTCGCGATCCTGGCCGCGATCGCAGGCGTCGTCTCCCGTGAAGGCGTCCGGATCGCCGGCCCGGAGTGCGCGGAGATCAGCTTCCCCGGCTTCTACGAGGTGCTCGCCGATCTCGCCGTGACCGGCGAGATCGACTAGCGGTGGCAGTGCCGATGCTGCGTAGCTACCCACTAGCCTTTTGCTCCGTGAGGAGCGAAAGGCCTTGATCGTCGCGATCGACGGCCCGGCCGGGGCGGGCAAGAGCACGGTGGCGCGCGGCCTCGCGGCGCGCCTCGGGTTCCGCTACCTCGACACCGGCGCCATGTACCGGAGCCTCACGTGGCTCGCGCTTCGCCGTGGGATCGATCTCGGCGACGGGCCCGTGCTCGGCTTGCTCGCAACCGCGTGCCCGGTCACCTTCGACACCGCCGGGCGGGTGTTCATCGACGGCACCGACGTCACCGCCTCGATCAGGCAGGTCCGGATCGACAGCGTGGTGCCGGTCGTCGCCCGCCACCCGGAGGTCCGGGAGGTCATGCGCGACCGGCAGCAGGAGCTCGCGTCCGAGGGCAGCGTCGTCATCGAGGGCCGCGACATCGGGACCGTCGTCGCGCCGAGCGCCGAGGTGAAGGTCTACCTGGTCGCCGATCCCGCGGTCCGGGCGGCACGGCGCCAGGCCGAGCGGCCCGAGATCGGCCGCGACGCGCTCGCCACCGACCTCAAGCTCCGCGACGAGCTCGACCACCACCGGATGCAGCCGGCACCCGACGCACAGGAGATCGACACCACCGGTCTCCCGATCGACGAGGTCATCGGCCGGATCGAGGACCTCGTCCGCGCCCGGGCCGGGGTGTAGATGGACTACGGCGACTTCGCCTGGAAGACCTCGCGGCTCTGGTTGTCGCCGCTCACGTACGTGCTGACCCGCGCCCGCGTCTACGGGCGCGACCGGATGCCGGAAGCGGGCGGCTGCGTGCTCGCGATCAACCACCTCTCGTGGGTCGACATCCCCGTCGTCGGGGCGCAGTCGCCCCGGAACATCAACTTCGTCGCGAAGGTCGAGGTGACCCGGGTTCCCGGGTTCGGCAGGTTCCTCAGGTGGCACGGGATCATCAACGTCCGGCGCGGCGAGACCGACCGCGACGCCGTGCGGGCGATGCTCGAGTACGCACACGCCGGTCGCGCGATCGGGCTCTTCGTCGAGGGGACGCGGCAGAGGCAGACGAAGCGCCCGGGCCAAGTCCTGCCGGGCGCCGCGATGGTCGCGATGCAGGCCGAGGTGCCGGTCGTGCCGATCGCGGTCTACGGGACGCAGTTCTGGAAGCTTCAACTTCGCGCCGTGCTCGATCGCGATCGGAGAGCCCTACCTGATCGAAGGCATGCCCAGGGGCGGCAGGGGCTACAAGGAGGCGAGCCTCGAGATCGGGCGTCGCGTGAACGTGCTCTTCGACTGGCTCGCCGACGTCCACGCCCAGGGCCGCCCCGAGGGGCTGAACCCGCCGTTGTGAGCGCGAACGACGGAGTCGACGTGCTCGGGACGGTGGCGATCGTCGGGTTCCCGAACGTCGGGAAGTCGACGCTGATCAACCGGCTCACCTCGTCGCGGGCAGCCGTCGTGCACGAGACGAGCGGGACGACCCGGGACCGCAAGGAGCTCGTGTGCGAATGGGCGGGGAAGCAGTTCCTGCTCGTCGACACCGGCGGCGTCGACATCGCGAGCAAGGACACCGTCTCGCGCTCGATCGTGGAGCAGGCGAAGGCGGCCGTGGTCGAGGCGGACCTGGTGCTGCTCGTGATCGACGCGCGCGCCGGGGTGATGCCCGGCGACGAGGAGCTCGCCGCGATCCTGCGCGCCTCCCGCAAGCCCGTCATCGTGCTCGCCAACAAGATCGACGACCCCTCCCAGGAGACGCTCGCGTTCGAGGCGCACCGGCTGGGGCTCGGCGAGCCGGTACCGCTCTCCGGGCATGCACGGCCACGGCACCGGCGACCTGCTCGACGAGATCGTGGCGCGGCTCGAGGACGTCGGCGAGTCGCGGCCGGTCGTCGGCGACGAGGCGATCCGCGTCGCGATCCTCGGCCGCCCGAACGTCGGCAAGTCGTCGCTCTTCAACAAGCTGATCGGTGAGGAGCGAACGATCGTCTCCGAGGTGCCCGGGACGACCCGCGACGCGATCGACACGGTCATCGAACGCGGCGGGCGCACCTTCCAGCTCGTCGACACCGCGGGGCTGCGCCGCAAGCGGAAGCAGCGCCAGGGGATCGACTACTACTCCGAGCTGCGTGCGCTCGACGCGGCCGATCGCGCCGACGTCGCGCTCGTCCTGATCGACGCGAGCGAGGGCATCGTCGAGGGGGACCTGATGGCCGCGGACACCGCACGGAAAGCCCTGTGCTCGACGCTCGTCGTCCTCTCGAAATGGGACCTCTCGACGGTGGCGATCGAGGACGTGCGGCCCGAGCTCCAGCGCCGCCTCCGCCAGCGCCCGCCGCTGTCACCACCTCGGCGAAGACCGGCCGCGGGATCACGCGCGTGCTCGACAAGGTCGCGGAGCTCTTCGACAAGCACAACGGCCGGATCCCGACGCCCGAGCTCAACCGGTTCCTCGGACGAGCTCAAGGAAGCGCGCCAGCCGCCTTCGCGCGGCCGCAAGCGCCTGAACCTGCTCTACGGCGCGCAGGTCTCGAGCCGGCCGCCGCGCTTCCGCTTCACCGTGAACGACACGAGCCTCGTGACCCGCGACTACGGCTACTGGGTCGAGAACGAGCTCCGGGCGCGATTCGGGCTCGAGGGCGTTCCCGTCGCGATCGACTTCAGACGCAGGCCGTGAGGACGGCCGTCGTCGTGGGCGGAGGCTCGTGGGGAACGGGCTTCTCGCGGTTCCTCGCCGACACCGGCCTCGACGTCACGCTCGCGACGCACCGCGCCGAGGATGCGGCCGCGATCCGCGAGACGGGCCGCAACCCGCGCTTCCTGACCGACGTCGACCTCTCCGACATCGCCGCGACCACGGTCGCCGACGCGCCCGTCGCCGACGTCGATCTCGTCGTCCTCGCGGTTCCCAGCCGCGCCTTTCGCTCCGTCGTGCGGCGCCCTCCCGGGCTCGACGCCGATCCTGAGCCTGACGAAGGGCCTCGACCCCGAGACCGGCGACCGGCTCTCGACGCTCGTCAGCGGCCGCTCCGTCGCGGTGATGTCCGGCCCGAACATGGCGGAGGAGGTCGTCGCAGGGCTCCCGGGAGCGACGGTGATCGCGAGCGAGGACGCCGAGCTCGCCCGCACGCTCCAGGAGACGATCAACTCGGTCGCCTTCCGCGTCTACGTGAACGACGACCTGATCGGCGTCGAGCTGTGCGCCGCCGCGAAGAACGTGATCGCCCTCGCCGCCGGCGCGTGCGACGGGATCGGCGCCGGTGACAACGCCAAGGCGGCGCTGATCACACGCGGGCTGGCCGAGATGGCCCGCCTCGGGGAGGCCGCCGGCGGCGAGCCCGACACCTTCTTCGGACTCGCGGGGATGGGCGACCTGATCGTCACGTGCTGGCACCCGTCGGGCCGCAACCGCCGTGCCGGCGAGCTGATCGCCCGGGGGCGGTCGCCGGGTGCGGCCGTCGCCGAGATCGGGCAGGTCGTGGAAGGGGTCACGACCGCGCCCGCGCTGTGCGACCTCGCGCACCGCCTGAACGTCGAGCTTCCGATCGCAGAGAGCGTCCGCTCGATCCTCGAGGGCGCCTCCCTCGTCGACCTCGCGACCACCCTGATGGGCCGCCGCCCCACCGACGAGTAGGGCGCGGGCGGCACCATCGGCGCGCCTCGCATCGCCCTGCAGGTCACGCGCGTTCCGCCGGCTCGCGCACATCCGCCGACGTCAGCCGCTGATCGCCCGCTAGGGTTTCGGCATCAGCGCTCGCTCATTCTCCTTCACCTCCGAGTCGGTCACCGAAGGGCATCCGGACAAGGTCGCCGACCAGATCTCGGACTCGGTCCTCGACGCCGTTCTCACCGACGACCCCAACGGGCGGGTCGCCTGCGAGACGCTCGTCACCACCGGGCCTCGTCGTCGTCGCCGGCGAGATCACGACCGAGACATACGTCGACATCCCGCGGCTCGTCCGGGAGCGGATCGCGGCGATCGGCTACACGCGCGCCAAGTACGGGTTCGACGCCGAGACCTGCGGCGTGATCGTCGCGCTCGACGAGCAGTCGCCCGACATCGCGCAGGGGGTCGATCAGGCCTTCGACGTGCGCCACGAGCCCGGCGACGACGACCCGCTCGACCGCGTCGGCGCCGGCGACCAGGGCTTCATGTTCGGCTACGCGACCAACGAGACTCCGGAGCTGATGCCGCTCCCGATCATGCTCGCGCACAAGATCGCGAAGCGGTTGAGCGAAGTGCGGAAGGCAGACATCCTCCCGTACCTGCGCCCCGACGGGAAGACGCAGGTCACCGTCCGCTACGAGATCGACGAGCACGGGCACCGTAACCCGGTCGAGATCGAGCGCGTGCTCGTCTCGACCCAGCACCGCGACGGCCTCGACGCCGAGACGATGATCAAGCCCGACCTGGTCGACCACGTGCTCCGCCCGATCCTGCCGAAGGACATGTACGACGAGCGGCGGCTCGAGCAGAAGGGGTTCGTCTACGTCAACCCGACCGGGAAGTTCGTGATCGGCGGCCCCATGGGCGACGCCGGGCTCACCGGCCGGAAGATCATCGTCGACACCTACGGCGGCGCCGCCCCGCACGGCGGCGGCGCGTTCTCGGGGAAGGACCCGACCAAGGTCGACCGCTCCGCCGCGTACGCCGCGCGGTACGTGGCGAAGAACATCGTCGCCGCGGGTCTCGCCGACCGGTGCCTGATCCAGGTCGCGTACGCGATCGGGGTCGCCCACCCGTTCTCGATCCTCGTCGACACCTTCGACACCGGGACCGTCCCGCCGGCGCGCATCGAGGAGCTCGTGCGCGAGCACTTCGACCTCCGGCCGGCCGCGATCCTCCGCGACCTCGACCTTCGCCGGCCGATCTACGTGAAGACCGCCGCCTACGGCCACTTCGGCCGCGAGGATCACGACTTCACGTGGGAGCGGGCGGACAAGGCCGACGCGCTTCGCGAGGCCGCCGGGATCGCCGGCGCCTCCACCTCCGTCTAGCCGGCCCTGACGAACAGGCCCGCGGCGGCCTTGTCGGCGATGGTGCGCACGCCGTCCTCGAGCCGGACGCGCAGCTGCCCGGCGGCGGGCTCGACCGCCTCGAGCTCGAGCGTCGCTCCCGGCACGAGCCCCTCGTCGTAGAACCAGTGCAGGAGGTCGCCGTCGTGCTCGGCCAGCCGCACGATCGTCGCGCGCTTCCCGGGCTCGAGGTCGGACAGGGACTCGAGCTCCTGGTTCTCCTCCTGCTCGAGCCCGGTGTCGATCGGCCACCCGTGCGGGCACCGCTCGGGGTTCCCGAGCCGGACGCGGATCCGCTCGACCATGTCGTCGCTGAACGTGTCGCCGAGCTCGTCGGCGTGAACGTGAGCCTCCGCGGCCGTGTAGCCCATGAAGTCCGTCAGGAGCCGCTCGATGATCCGGTGCTTGCGAACGGCCTTCTCGGCGCGCTCGAGCCCGGCGTCGGTGAGCAGCGCCTCCTTGCGCTCCCCGCGCTCGACGAGGCCGTCCGCCTCGAGCCGCTTCAGCATCTCGCCGGCCGAGGCGCGCGAGACGCCGAGCATCTCCGCCACCCGCGAGGACAGCGTCGGAAGCGAGGTGTCGCGTGGGTGATACTCGCCGATCGGGAAGGCCAGGAAGTAGATCGTCTCCAGGTATTCGTCGACCGAGTGCCCCGCCGCCATCTCCCGGCATCGTACGCGCTCGTACCCTGTAGTCCGACGTGGGGGAGTTCTTCCATGCGGTGCACGTGTTCGGCGACCAGCTCGCGGCCGTGCGCTGGCAGTTCCTGGCGATCGCGCTCGGCATCCACCTGGCGCGACTCGCCCTGAGGGCATACGCGTGGCGGGTGATCCTGCGCGCGTCGTACCCGGGCAGCGGCGTGCGCTACCGGAGCGTGTTCGGGGCGTACGTCGCCGGGGTCGGGATCAACTCGATCGTCCCGGCGAGGGCGGGCGACGCCGTCAAGCTGTACCTGATCCGGCACCGGATCGAGGGGTCGAGCTACGCGACGCTCACCCCGACCCTCGTGATGGAGACCCTCTTCGACGCGCTCGTCGCGGCCGGGTTCATCGTCTGGGCCGCCGTGATCGGCGTGCTGCCGACCCACCAGGTGTACTCGCGGCTCCCGTCGGTCGACTGGGGCTTCTTCCTCGAGCACGTCCGCTGGACCGAGATCGGGCTCGCCGTGCTCGCGGGCGTGCTCGTGATCGGCCTGATCGCGTTCGTCGAGGGCGGCGGCGAGATGCGTGCCCGCATCGGGCGGGGGTTCGCGATCATGCGCGACCCGCCGCGGCTGATTCGAGGCGTGATCGTCCCGCAGGCGCTCTCATGGGTGCTGCGGATCGCGTCGCTCTACTACTTCCTCGAGGCGTTCAGGGTGCACGCGTCGATCCACAACGCGCTTCTCGCCCTCGTCGTCGACTCGCTCTCGACGCTCTTCCCCGCCACGCCGGGCGGGGCGGGGACGAAGCAGGGTCTGATCGTGTACCTGTTCCGCGGCGAGGCCTACTCCAAGTCGCTGCTGCTCGCGTTCAGCGTCGGGATGAACATCGCGCTCGTCGTGTTCAACCTCGCCTGCGGGCTCGTGGCGCTCTTCATGATGGCGCGGACGATCTCGTGGCGGCGCCTGAAGACGGCTCAGGCCAAGGAGCAGCAGCCCGCAGAGTCCTGACGGGCGGGGTCTCTACCCTGGCCGGGTGCCGTACGCCTCGATCTACCCGCTCGTCACCGCCCGCTCGGTCGCGAGGGCGTTCACCTACGAGGTCGAGGAGGGCGTCGAGCGCGGCGCGGTCGTCTCGATGCAGTTCGGCCGCCGACGCGCGCGAGGGGTCGTGGTCGCGCTGGAGGGCGGCGCTCCCGAAGGCGTCGTGCCGGTCGCGGTCGAGAAGGTCGTCGGGCAGGTGCCGCCGGCGCTCGTCGAGCTGGCGCTCTGGCTCGCCGACTACTACGGGTCCACCCCGGCGCGCGCGCTCGCGCTCGTCGCCCCCGAGCTGCCGAAGCGCCGCAAGGTGCAGGCTCCTCCCGCCGAGCGGCAGTCGCTCCGGGGCGAGGCGGCGCCGGCCGGGCTCTTTCCGGAGCAGCACGCCGCGGTCGAGCGGATCGTGGCGGCGCTGGACGCCGGCGGGGGCAGCTCGTACCTGCTGTTCGGGCCGACCGGGTCGGGCAAGACCGAGGTGTACCTCCAGGCGTGCGCGGCGATGCTCGACCGCGGGCTCGGCGCGATCGTGCTCGTGCCCGAGATCTCGCTCACGCCGCAGACCGTCGGGCGCGTCCGGGCCCGGTTCGGCGACCGGGTCGCGATCCTCCACTCGGGGCTGACCGAGGCGGAGCGGCGGGACGAGCGCGAGCGCATCGGAAGCGGCGACGCGCGGATCGTCGTCGGCGCGCGCTCGGCCGTGTTCGCCCCGGTGCGCGGGCTCGGCCTGATCGTCGTCGACGAGGAGCACGATCCCTCGTACAAGCAGGACTCCGACCCGCGCTACGACGCGCGGACCCTCGCCGCCAAGCGGGCGGCGCTCGAGGGCGCCGTGGCGGTCTTCGGCTCCGCGACGCCCCGGCCCGAGAGCTGGGCGGCGCTCGAGCGGCTCGAGCTCGGCGGCCGGGTCGGCGGCTCGCTGCCGCCCGTGCAGGTCGTCGACCTCCGCCGCGAGGCGGGCTACCCGCTGTCGGCGCCGCTCCTCGCCGAGCTGCGGCGGGTCGCCGACGCCGGCAGCCGCGCGATCCTGCTCCTGAACCGCCGCGGGATCGCGCCCGCGCTGCACTGCCGCGCGTGCGGCCGGACGATCCGCTGCCCGAACTGCGACGTCTCGCTCGTGCTCCACCGCGACGGCGTGCTCCACTGCCACCACTGCGGGCACGCCGAGCCCGGCCCGGACACCTGTCCCTCGTGCGGCTCCGCCGAGGTCGCGCGGCTCGGGGCGGGGACGCAGTCGCTCGAGCGGGAGCTGGCGAGGGAGCTGCCCGAGCTTGAGCTGATCCGGCTCGACGCCGACACGGCGGAGAGCCCCGAGCTGACCGCCGCGGCGCTCAGGCGGTTCGCCGAGACGCCCGGCGCCGTGCTCATCGGCACCCAGATGGTCGCGAAAGGGCATCACTTCAGCGGCGTCGAGCTGGCGGCGGTCGTCGACGCGGACGGGGCGCTCGCGCTGCCGGACTTCCGTGCGGAGGAGCGGACGTTCCAGCTCCTGACGCAGCTCGCCGGGCGGAGCGGCCGCGACGCGCCGGGACGGGTGATCGTGCAGACCTTCCAGCCCGACGCGCGGCCGATCGTCCATGCGGCGCGCCACGACGTTCGTGGCTTCCTCGCCGAGGAGCTCGACCGCCGCGCGCTGCTCGGCTACCCGCCGACGCGGCATCTCGTGCGGATCGTGGTCACCGGGCCCGAGCCGGGCCCCGTCGAGCGGGCGCTCGAGGAGATCCGCGACGGCCTCGCCGGGGTCGACCTGCTGGGCCCCGCGCCGCTCCTGAGGCTGCGCACCCGCCACCGGGCCCAGCTGATCGCGAAGACCGACCGTCCCCGGGCCGTGGCGAGCCGTGCCGCCGCACTCCTCGCCGCCGCAGCGCCGGCGATGCGGCGCGCCGGCCTCACCGCCGTCGTCGACGTCGACCCGCAGTCGCTCTAGCCGCGATCGCGGCCCACCCGAGCCGTGTCCGAAAAGAGGCGTCCGGTGTCAGACACCGTCGCCTATCGAGACAACAAGCCTGTGTTCATGCGGCTCGCCTTGGCCGTTGGAGACGATACTCGTGTCAGACACCCGTTCAAGGTGCTCTCGGCAGACATGCCTTCGGCAGACTGGGCTTGTGAAGCGGCCGCGGGCTGAGGAGATCCTCGGGGAGTGGGGCGTCAGGGACGTGACGCCGCCTTCGGCCAAGGAGCGCGAGAAGCTCGCCCACGACCGCGACCTCAACCCGTTCGTCGGCGCGCCGCTGCCGCGGCGAGTCCGCCGCTTCCGCCCCGAGGCAGACGCGTACGTCGCCTCGCTCGGCGGGCCGCTCCCCTACATGCGCCGGCTCCGCGAGATCGACGATGCGATCGACGCCCACCTCGAACGGCTCGAGGAGGCCTACGCCGAGCACCGGGCCGACCCGGCCGGCTGGCGCCGCCTCGCCGGACGCTGGAACTTCAGCGAGGTGAACGACCTGATCGAGCGGCACAACCGCTGGTACCCGGTCGAGGCGCGGCTCGCGATGGACCCGCGCTCCCGCGACTTCGTCAAGGTCGGCGGGCGCGACTACCGGCGCGAGCCCCTCGACGCGGCCTGGATCCTGCGGGTCTTCCCCGCCTGAGCCGCCGGCACTGGCACACTGTCGCCGCCATGGCCGAGACCCACGATCACCCGCACGACCACGAGGGTCACGACCACGAGCACGACCACGACCACGACGTCACGACCACGACCACGACGGTCACGACCATGAGCACGACCACGCCGACCACGACCACGAGCACGACAACGAAGAGCCGACCGAGGCCGAGGAGGAGCGCGAGCGGGAGCGTGTCCGGCGCAGCGCCCTCGCGCAGATCCGCCAGTACCCCGACGCCGCGCTCCGGATGAAGGCGAAGGAGGTCACCGAGTTCGATCCCTTCCTCACCCAGCTCGTCGAGCGGATGATCACGCTCATGGTCGACGCCCAGGGGGTGGGGCTGGCCGCGACCCAGGTCGGAGTGCTCCAGCGGGTGTTCGTGTTCGAGCTCGAGGGCGAGGGAACGAAGGCGGTCGTGAACCCGAAGCTGGTCGACCGCTCCTCCGAGACGGAGACCGACGAGGAGGGCTGCCTCTCGCTCGAGGGCATCCGCGTCCCGATCGAGCGGGCGAAGAAGATCACGGTCGAGGGAGTGGACCCGAGCGGCGAGCCGGTCAGCTTCGAGCTCGAGGGCCTCGCCGCGCGGGTCGTTCAGCACGAGACCGATCACCTCGACGGCGTGCTGATCATCGACCGCACCGACACCGAGCACCGCGCCGAAGCGCTCGGGCAGCTTCGTCCGCAGACCGTCCTCAGGTAGCTCGTGCGGGTCGCGGTCGCCGCGACGGCTTCCTTCGGCGCCGATGTGCTCGAGCGCCTTGCCGCCCAGGCCGAGATCGCCTATCTGCTCACCCGGCCCGACGCCCCTGCGGGCCGTGGCCGCAGGCTGACCGCGCCGCCCGCCAAGGAGGCCGCGGCCGCACTCGGCATCCCGGTCCTCCAGCCCGACCGGCCCGAGCTACCCTCCGACCCCGTCGACGCCGTCGTCGTCTGCGCCTACGGCCTGCTCATCCCCGACGAGCTCCTCGCGCAGGCGGTGTGGCTGAACGTCCACCCCTCGCTGCTCCCGCGCTGGCGCGGCGCCGCTCCGGTCGAGCGGGCGATCCTCGAGGGTGACGAGGAGACCGGCGTGACCATCCACGAGACCGTGAAGGAGCTCGACGCCGGTCCGATCGCCGCGCAGGAGCGCTTCGCCGTCGCGCCCGAGGACGACGCCGGCGCCGTCTTCCGTCGCTCGGCCGCGGTCGCCGCGCGGCTCCTCACCTCGGTGATCCCGGCCCCGAGCTTCGCGCCCCAGCCCGCCGAGGGCGTCACCTATGCACAGAAGATCACGTCCGCCGACCGGCGGCTCGACCTCGCCGACCCGGTCGATTCGTGGCGACGCGTCAGGGCCCTCTCGCCTCATATCGGCGCCTGGACGACGCTCCACGGTCGCCGCGTCACCATCTGGCGGGCCCGCCTCGAGGACGGCGCGTTCGTCCCCGAGGAGGTACAGCCGGAGGGGAAGCGCAAGATGGACTACGACGAGTTCCTTCGAGGGATCAGATGAGCCGTGGGCCCGGCGGAGGCTCGCGGGCGAAGGTGCCGGCCCTGCCGACGCCGGAGCGGGAACTCCGCTGACCGCCCCGGCGCGTGACGCGGCGTACCGTGTCGTACGCCGGGTGTTCGAGGCGGGCGCCTACGCCGACCGCGCGATCTCGACCGCTGCCGCCGTCCTCGACGACCGCGACCGGGCGCTGGCGCAGCGGATCGCGTACGGCACGGTCCAGCGGAAGCGCACGATCGACCACGGCATCGAGCAGCTCGGAGGCAGAGCGGCCTCCGAGATCGACGCGCCGGTCCTCGCGGCGCTGCGGATCGCCGGCTACGAGGCCGCCTGGAGCGAGGCGCCCGCTCACGCCGTCGTGAACGACGCCGTCGAGCTCGTCCGCAAGGCCGGGCTCTCGCGCGCGACCGGCTTCACGAACGCGATCGCCCGCAAGCTCGCCGCGGGCTTCCCCGATCTCGTGGCTGCGCTTCCGCCGGGGGCGCTGGCCGAGAGCTACCCCGACTGGATCTACGCGATCTGGCTACGTGACTTCGGGGAGGACGAGGCGCTCGCGTTGATGCGCGCCCAGAACGAGCCGGCGGAGCTCGTCGTCCGCTCGGCGGTCCGCGTCGGCGAGCCCACCGACGTACCGGGTGCCTACCGCCTCGAGCGAGGCGCGCTCGACGGGGCGGCGGAGGGGCGCGTCTGGCAGAGCCGCGGCTCGCAGCTCGCCGGGCTCGCCGTCGGGTCTCGTAAGGGCGAGCGGATCCTCGACGCCTGCGCTGCGCCGGGCGCGAAGGCCGCAATGCTCGCCGGCGAGGTTACCGCGGTCGAGCTGCACCCCGGCCGCGCCCGCGAGCTCGAGGACAACGTCCGCCGCCTCGGGGCTTCGAACGTCCGCGTCGTCAACGCCGACGTCCGCGAGCTGGACGAGGGAGGCTTCGACCGCGCGCTCGTCGACGCGCCCTGCTCGGGGCTCGGCGTCCTGGCCCGCCGGCCGGACCTGCGCTGGCGGGCGACGCCGCTTCCCGGGCTTCAGCTCGAGCTCGTCCAGGCGGCCGCCGAGCGCGTGAGGCCGGGCGGGACCGTCCTGTACTCGGTCTGCACGCTGAACGCGGACGAGAACGAGGCGGTGGTCGACGCCTCGGGGCTCGAGCCGGTGCGGCTCGGCGAGGAGTGGCCTGCGTTCGCGCATCCGAAGCGCCCGGAGTTCCTGCTCACCACGCCGCACGGGCACGGCACGTCAGGCTTCTTCATCGCCCGGCTGCGCGTCTGAGAAGCCGGGCTCCTCGGGCTCGTCGTCCGCGACGGCGACGACCACGAGCGGCCGCTCGTCATGCGGGCGCCGGGTCGGGTCAGACCACGGGACGAACGCGAGCTCGGCGCCGTGTACCTCCGGCACGACGAGCATCGCGTCGGGGTCGCGGGCCGAGCTCCACCAGAGGTCGCACCGCCAGCCGTCGTCGCTGCAGGCAAGCCACCCGTTCCCGCCGGCCTCGGCGAGGATCTCGAGCGCCTCGATCGCGTCGCCGTGCGGCGTCACGCCCACGGCGAGCTCGTAGTTGAACGGCTCCGACCAGTGCCGCTCCGCCTCGATCGTGACCGTCGCGCTGCCGAGCAGGTCGACGAGCTCCTGCTCGATCCTCTCGGCAACCCGAGCCGCCTCGATCCCGTCGGTGACCTCCGTGAAGAGCCGCAGCTCGAGCATGTCCCTGGGCTCGTCGTCCCCGTCGTCCGCATCGAGCGGGACCCGCTCCCCGACCTCGTTCTCGGCGAGCCCGGTCGGCTCGACGTCCGTCTCGTCGAGGGCGATCGGCTCACGGCCTGCCTCCCCGTCGCGGAGACGGACGTTGAGGAGCCAGCTCGTGCCGTCGACGTTCGGCCCGGCGACCTCCTCGACGACGCCTTCGGGGCCCGCGGGCCCCGCGATGCGCACGATCTCTCCGGAACGGAAGCGCGGCTTCATCGCGCGCAGCGTAACGCGGGATGAAACCCGGGTCGCATCGAGACTAGGATCCCGCGGGCGATGAGCTGGCGGCAATGGATCCGGACGGCGGAGATCGCGCCGGCTCTCGGGCGTGAGCGGGGATGAGCCTTGCCAGGGCGATCGAGCTGGCCGCGGCGGCGAAGCGGCGGGCGCACCCGAAGCCGACCGTGGGCGCGGTCGTCGTCGCCGACGGGGACGTCGTCGCGGAGGGCGTGACCGAGAAGGACGGCCGCCACGCCGAGGTGGTCGCGCTCGACGCGGCGGGCCCGGCCGCGCGCGGCGCGACGATGTTCGTCACCCTCGAGCCGTGCTCGCACCACGGGTCGACGCCCCCGTGCGTCGACCGGATCCTCGCCGAGGGAGTCGCGCGCGTCGTCGTCGGCGCCCGTGACCCGAACCCCGAGGCCGCGGGCGGGATCGAGCGCCTGCGCGACGCCGGCGTCGAGGTCGACTTCGTCGACGCGTGGGAGGCGCGCGTTCTCGAGGAGGCCTGGCGCGTCTGGGTCTCCCGCGGGCGCCCGTTCGTCACCTACAAGGTCGCCGCCTCGCTCGACGGGCAGGTCACCGTCCCGGGCCGGCGGTGGGTCTCGGGCGAGGAGAGCCGCCGCATGGTGCACGAGCTTCGCGCCGCCTCGGATGCGGTGGCGGTCGGGATGGGGACCGTGAGGGCGGACGCACCACGGCTCGACGCCCGCGACGTCGAGGTGCCGCGCGGGCAGCCGCGCCGCCTTGCGTTCGGACGCGGCCCGCTCCCGGAGGGCTCGGAGCTCGAGCTGCGCTCGGGCCCGCTCGAGGACGAGTTGCGGGCGCTTGCCGCCGAGGGCGTCCAGTCGCTCCTGCTCGAGGGCGGCCCGACGCTCGTAGGCGCGTTCGCCGAGGCCGCCCTGCTCGACAAGCTCCTCCTCTTCGTCGCCCCGGTGGCAGCGGGTGGGGACGGGCCGGCGATCCTCCCGCGGCTAGGATCTCCGCGGGACCTCTCCCACCTGAGCGCCCGTCTGGTCGGAGAGGATGTCCTGCTCCAAGCCTATTTTCAGGAACCCTGACGGCGATGTCCGCGACTCCCGAGCACCCGCGCACCGACGACGAGATGGTCAGCCTGCTCTCGCAATGGCTGATGCGATCGCTGGGGAACGACGAGCTCCGCAAGCGGATCGAGGAGATCGGCACCGACGAGCTCGCGCCGGGACAGCGCGCCGCGGTGTCGGAGCTGCTCGTCGGGCTCGGAAACGCCTTTCCCGGGGAGCGCGGCGACCTCGAGATGCTCGTTCGCGAGTCGCTCGAGTCGTTGGCTTACGGAGAGTAGGTGTTCACCGGGATCGTTCGCGAAGTCGGGCGTGCGGTGGCGATCTCGGGCCACGCAAACGGGATGCGGCTCGAGGTCGAGGCCCCCGCGACCGCCGCGGCGACAGCCGTCGGCGACTCGGTGTCGATCGACGGCTGCTGCCTCACGGCCGTGTCGGTCACCGACGGCCGGATTGCCTTCGACGCGGTCCCCGAGACCCTGTCACGCACCTCGCTCGGGGGTCTCACCGCCGGGGCGCGCGTGAACGTCGAGCCGGCCCTTCGTGCCGGTGAGCCGCTCGGCGGCCACTACGTGCAGGGCCACGTCGACGGTGTCGGCGTCGTCAGGAGCGTCGGGGACGAGGGCCGGGGGCGCCGCATCTGGGTCGACACACGCGACGACATCCTCCGCTACTGCGTCGAGAAGGGCTCGGTGACGGTGCAGGGGACGAGCCTCACCGTCGCCGGCCTCGACGAGAAGGGCTTCACGGTCGCGCTCATCCCGCACACGCTCGAGGCGACCACCCTCGACGAGCTCGAGCCCGGACGGCTCGTCAACCTCGAGGTCGACGTGCTCGCGAAGTACGTCGAGCGGCTCTTGATCGGCTCGGAGTAGCCTTCCCGGATGGCCGTCACGACACCGTTCGCCACGATCGAAGAGGCGATCGAGGAGATTCGCGAGGGCCGGTTCGTGGTCGTCGTCGACGACCCCGACCGCGAGAACGAGGGCGATCTCGTGATCGCGGCCCAGTTCGCGACGCCCGAGAACGTGAACTTCATGGCCACGCACGGACGCGGGCTGATCTGCCTGTGCCTGACGGAGGAGGCGGCCGACCTGGTCGGTCTGCGCTCGATGACCGATCGGAACGAGGCGCCGCTCGGCACGGCCTTCACGATCACCTTCGAAGCGCGCGAAGGCGTCACGACGGGGATCTCAGCTGCCGACCGGAGCCGCACGATCCAGGCCGCGGTCGCGTCCGGCGGCACGCCGACCGACCTCGTCAGCCCCGGCCACATGCACGGGCTGCGCGCGCGCCCGGGCGGCGTGCTCGAGCGGATCGGGCAGACCGAGGCCGCGGTCGACCTCGCACGGCTCGCCGGGCTCAACCCCGCCGGCGTCGTCTGCGAGATCATGAACGACGACGGGACGATGGCGCGCGTTCCCGATCTGGTCGGGTACTGCGAGCGCCACCAGCTGAAGATGGTGACGGTCGCCGACCTCGTCGAGTACCGGCGCCGCCACGAGAAGCTCGTCGAGCGCAAGTCATCCGTCCGGCTGCCCACGGAGTTCGGCGAGTTCACCGCGATCGCGTTCCGCGAGAAGCTCACGGGCAAGGTGCACGTCGCGCTGGTCGCGGGCGACGTCGACGGGGCCGAGGACGTGCTCGTCCGCGTCCACTCCGAGTGCCTCACGGGCGACGTGTTCCACTCGCTCCTCTGCGACTGCGGCGAGCAGCGCGAGCAGGCGCTCGCCCAGATCGCGCGCGAGGGGCGCGGCGTCTTCCTCTACCTCGCCCAGGAAGGCCGCGGGATCGGGCTGCTCAACAAGCTGCGCGCCTACGAGCTCCAGGCTCAGGGGCTCGACACGGTGGAGGCGAACACCGCGCTGGGATTTCCTGCGGATGCACGCGAATGGGGGATCGGGAACCAGATCCTGGCCGACCTCGGCCTCACCACCATCCGCATCCTCACGAACAACCCGAAGAAGATCACCGGTCTGGACGGGTTCGGCCTGACGGTGGTCGAGCAGATCGGCCTCGAGATCGTCCCGAACGACGAGAACCGGCGCTATCTGGCCGCCAAGCGGGATAAGCTCGGGCACCGCCTGCATCACCAGGGCATCAGTCTCGACCTCGACTCCGAGAAGGGCGACGAATGAGCGACACGCATGACGAGAGGGCGCAGGCCGAGGCAGGCATAACGACTCCGATGACCCCCGTCGAGCCGCCGTTCGAGCAGGCGACCGAGGTTGCAGACCCGGAGGCTCCGTTCTCCGAGCAGCCGCCGCCGGCGGAGGAGGAAGAGGAGGAGCTGTCCGAGGAGCCGTCGGAGGAGCTGGCCGACGAGAGGTCGGAGGAGCTGGCCGACGAGAGGTCGGAGGAGCCGTCCGAGGAGCCGTCGGAGGAGCTCTCCGAGGACCCCTTCGCGGCGTGGCCCCAGGCCGAGAGCGCCGAGGTGATCGAGGACGTCCCCGAGCCCGGGGAGAGCGTCCATCACGTCGCCGGCGAGATCGACGTGCCGGACGGGTACGCAGTGCTCGAGGGGACGCCGAGCGGCCTCCGCCGGTCGGTCGCGGTCGTGGTCTCCCGCTACAACGGCGGCGTCACGAACCGGATGCTCGCGGTCGCGATCGAGACGCTCGAAGAGGCGGGCGTCGCCTCCGAGGCCGTCACGATCATGCCGGTGCCCGGCGCCTTCGAGCTACCGCTCGCGGCCATGGCGCTCGCCAAGACCCGCCGCTACGCCTGCGTCGTCGCTCTCGGCGCCGTCGTGCGAGGCGAGACGCCCCACTTCGACTACGTCGCCGGCGAGGCGGCCTCCGGCCTGCAGCTCGCCGCGATCGAGACCGGCGTGCCCGTTGCGTTCGGCGTGCTCACCGTCGACACGGCCGAGCAGGCGGAAGCGCGGATCGACCGGGCCGCGGACGCCGTGCGCACCGCCCTCGAGATGGCCGACGTGTTCGCGCAGCTCCGCGCCAGCGCGCGGAACTAGTGCACCCGTCCGCAAGTGCGACGGCCCCGGCCGATCAGCTACCCTGACCGGCCGATGTCGAAGGTCTGCTCAGTCTGCGGCAAGAAGCCCGGGTTCGGCCACAACCGGTCGCACTCGATGGTCGCCACGAACCGGCGGTTCGACCCGAACCTCCAGCGCGTCCGCATGCTCGTCGACGGGGTCGCCCGTCGCGGGTACGTCTGCACCCGCTGCCTCAAGGGCGGCAAGGTGCAGAAGGCCGTCTAGCAACCCCGACCGCGTCGACGGCGTCTAACCGGGCGCAGTGCCCGACCTGACAGTCGCCTCTCCCCGGGGATCCATCACGATCTCTCGTGACGTGGTCGCCGAGATCGTCGCCGAGACGGCTGCGCGCTGCTACGGCGTCGTCGAGGTCGGGACGAAGTCGAAGGTGGGGCGCCTGCTTCGGCGCGACGGGATCACGATCGGCGGAGACGCAGCGGGGATGCGGATCGGCCTCCAGGTCGTCGTCGAGTACGGGCTGAACCTGGCGGAGGTCGCCGCCACCGTCCGCTCACAGGTCGGCTACGAGGCCGAGCGGCTCACCGGGCTGCCCGTCGAGGCGGTCGAGGTCGTGGTCGAGGGCGTGAGGGAGGGGAGATGAGGGCGCGCGTGCTCGAGCTCGCCCGCGGCGCGCAGGCGGCGATCGAGGGCGCTCGTGCCCGCATCGACGACCTGAACGTCTATCCGGTACCGGACGGCGACACCGGGACGAACCTGGAGCTCACGGTCCGCGCGATCGTCGAGGCGCTGGAGGCGGACGGGCCCGACGAGCGCGCGGCGCTCGCGCACGAGGTCTCGCGCGCCGCGCTCATGGGCGCCCGCGGCAACTCGGGGGTGATCCTCTCGCAGATCGTCCGCGGCGCGGCGGAGTCGCTCGCCGGTTCGGACGACCTCGTCGCCGCGCTCCGATCGGCTTCCGACGCGGCTTACCGTGCGGTCAAGAAGCCGGTCGAGGGGACGATGCTCACGGCGATCCGGGAGCTCGCGGAGGAGGGGGAGGCGGGCGGCGGCCTCCCGGCACTGGTGGCGCGCGGGGACGACTGCGTGATGCGGACCCGCGAGATGCTCCCCGCGCTCGCCGAGGCGGGCGTCGTGGACGCCGGCGCGGCCGGGCTCGTCGAGATCCTCCGCGGCATCGCGGGCGTGCTCGCGGGTGGGCCTCTGCCGCCTTCTCCGGCCGGCGAGCTGACCGGCCCGAGCGTCGACTCGGTCCACCTCGAGCTCTCCCGGTTCAAGTACTGCACGGCGTTCGTGGTCGAGGGGCAGCGGCTCGACGCCGACGAGCTCGAGGGCGAGCTCGAGCCGCTCGGCGACTCGATCCTGGTCGTGGGCGACCCGACTGCCCTGAAGGTCCACGTCCACACGGACGACCCCGGCCGGGCGCTGTCGCTCGGGGTCGCCCGGGGGACGATCGGGGCGGTCGAGATCGCGGACATGCACGCGCAGACCCTCGAGCGTGAGCAGCGGCTGCTCCGCGTGGTCGCCGGCGGAGAGCCGTGCGCGCTCATCGCAGTCGCGGCCGGAGCCGGCAACCGGCAGATCTTCGAGAGCCTCGGAGCCGGTGTGGTCGACGGCGGCCGGACGATGAACCCCTCGACGGCAGAGCTCCTCGCGGCGATCGACGCGAGCGGCGCCCGCGAGGCGGTGATCCTCCCGAACGACCGCAACGTCGTCCTCACCGCCGAGCACGCGGCCGAGGCGGCGTCGCGGCCGGTGTCGGTGCTCCCGACCGAATCGATCCAGGCGGGGCTCGCGGCGGCGGTCGCGTTCGACCCTGGCAGCTCTCGTGAGGAGAACCTCTCCGAGATGAGCGACGTCGTGGCGGGCGTGGGGACGGGGGCGGTCACGATCGCCTCGAGGGATGTCCAGACGAACGGCGTCACGATCCGCACGGGGCAGTGGCTCGGGCTCGCCGACGGTGCGCCGGTGGCGGGCGGCGGGTCGTTCGAGGAGGTGGCACGCGCCGTCGTCGCGAGGCTGCTCGACCGGCCGCGCGGCGTGCTGACCCTGCTCGTGGGGGAGGCCCCGCAGCCGCTCGAGACGCTGCTCGCGGAGATCGCGTCGGCGCACCCCGAGGTCGAGGTCGACGTGCGCGAGGGCGGCCAGCCGGGCTATCCGCTGCTCCTGGGAGCCGAGTAACCTCCCCGGGTGCCGCGCGTCGTCATCGTCGAGGACAACCGCCTGTTCCGCGAGACGCTCGAGCTGCTGCTCGCGCTCCGCGACGAGATCGAGGTGGTGGGATCGGTCGACGGCGGGGCGGAGGCGGTCGAGCTCTGCGGCGCCCTTGCGCCCGACGTCGTGCTGATGGACTACCGGATGCCGGGGCTCGACGGCGCGCAGGCGACAGCGGCGGTCCTCGCCGCGTCCCCGTCGAGCAGAGTGGTCTGCCTCACGGCCTCGGTGTCCGCCCGGGAGCGCGAGCACCTGCTGGCTGCGGGGGCCGTCGCCTGCCTGATGAAGGACGAGGGGCTCGACCGGATCGTCGACGCGATCCACGGGGCGGCCGGATGAGCCTGACGGTCGAGAACACCGCGATCGTCCTCGATTCGACGGCCGACTTCCCGGAAGGGGCCGAGCGGTTCCCGAACTGGCGGATCGTGCCGCTGTACGTGAGCCTGGGCGGCAGGAGCTACCGCGACTACGTCGATCTGCCGCCCGCCGAGCTGTACCGGCGGCTCGAGGCAGGCGAGGCCGCGACCACGTCGCAGCCGACGCCCGGCGACTTCCTCTCGGTCTACGAGGAGCTCGAGCCGGGGTACGAGCGGATCTACTCCCTGCAGCTCTCCTCGACGCTCTCGGGGACGTTCGCGAGCGCCACCGCGGCCGCATCGAGCGTGGCCGCGGTGCGCGTCGTCGACACGAGGACGGTGGCCGCGGCCATCGCGATGCTCGCGCTCGCCGTCCAGCGGCGGCTCGAACGGGGCACGACCGACGAGGAGATCGACGCGCTGATCTCGCGGTACCTGACGACGCACGGGCTGCTCTTCACGGTCGACACGCTCGACTACCTCGCCCGGGGCGGGCGGATCGGTCGGGGCGCGGCGCTCGCAGGCTCGCTTCTGAGCGTCAAGCCGATCCTGGGCCTCGAGGACGGCGAGGTGGTGCCGCTGAAGCGGGTCCGCGGAAGCGCGAAGGCGCTCGACGAGCTCGGTGCGCTTCTCGAGGACGGGACGGCGGACGAGCCGTCGCTACGGATCGGGCTCGCGCACGCGGCGGCGCCCGAGCGGCTCGCGTCGCTCGAAGCGATCGTCCGCACGGCCCGGCCGCAGGCGGCGATCGAGGTGGTGACAGGGCTCGGGGCCGTCGTGGGAGCGCACGCCGGGCCGGGGACCATCGGGCTCTTCTGGTTCGACGACGGTCTCTAGCGTCGGAGCCCGGTCCTAGTATGGGGCCGTGGAGGAGCGGGAGTACCTGCGGCCGAAGGGCTTCGCGCGACCGGGCCGGCTCGACCAGCCGGTCGAGACGCTGCCCGGCGTCGGCGCCGGGCTCGCGCGCAGGCTGCGCCCGCTCGGGCTCTCGACGGTTCGCGACCTGCTCTTCCGGCGCCCGCGGCGCTACGAGCCGGCGGCGGGGGAGGTGGCGATCGCCCAGCTCTGGGGCGCCGAGGAGGTCGCGATCTCGGGCGTCGTCGAATCGGTCCGCCTCAGGCGGATCCAGGGGCGGCGCTCGATCGTCACGGCGCGCGTGACCGACTCGACCGAGACGATCTCGGTCAACTGGTTCAACCAGCCGTGGCTCGCGGACAAGCTCGTCCCCGGGACCGCCGTGAGGCTGCGGGGAAAGCTCTCGCGCTACGGGTTCGAGGTGAGGTCGTACGACCTCGGCGAGGCGCGGGCCACGGCCGATTTCGCGCCCGTCTACCGTGCGAGCGAGGAGGTTCCCTCGACACGGCTGCGCGAGCTCGCGCGCTCGGCGCTCGAGCTTCACGCCCACGACGTGCTCGACCCGCTGCCGGCCGAGGAGTCGCTGCCGATCCGGCGCGACGCGCTGGCGGCGATCCACTTCCCCGAGGATCCCGACGAGGCCGAGACGGCGCGGCGGCGACTCGCGCTCGACGAGCTCGTCGCGCTGCAGCTGGCGGTGCTCCGGTCGCGCGTCGAGGGCGAGCCCGGTCGGCCGCTGCCGGCGCCGGGAGAGCTCGCGGGACGATTCCGCGCCCTGCTGCCGTTCGAGCTGACCGAGCATCAGGAGGGCGCGATCGCGGAGATCGACCGCGACCTGGCGCGCGACCGGCCGATGCAGCGCCTGCTGCAGGGCGACGTCGGCTCGGGCAAGACGGTGGTGGCGCTGTACGCGCTGCTGCGCGCGGTCGAGGCGGGCGGGCAGGGGGCGCTGATGGTGCCGACCGAGACGCTCGCCGAGCAGCACTTTCTCACCGTCGAGCCGATCTGCACGGAGCTCGGGGTGCGTGCGGTGGTGCTGACCGGGAGCGGCGGCGGGAAGCCGGCGCGGGCGGCGATCGAGTCGGGAGAGGCGCAGGTGGTGGTGGGGACGCACGCGTTGATCCAGCGCGAGGTCGTGTTCGCCGACCTCGCCGTGGCGGTGGTCGACGAGCAGCACCGGTTCGGCGTCGAGCAGCGGCAGGCGCTGGCAGGCCTGCGGCCGCACGTTCTGCACATGACCGCCACCCCGATCCCGCGCTCGTTGGCGCTGACCGTGTTCGGCGAGCTGGACGTGACGGAGATCGAGAAGCCCCCGGCGAGCCGGAAGCCGATCGTCACGGCGTGGGTGGGAGCGGAGCGCTCGAGCGAGGCGTACGCCCGGCTCCGCGTCCATCTCGATGCAGGCCGGCAGGCGTACGTCGTCTGCCCGCTGATCGAGGTGTCGGAGACGCGGCTCGCGCGGGCGGCCGAGGCCGAGGCGGAGCGGCTGCAGCGGGCGGAGCTCTCCGGGTATCGCGTCGGGCTCCTCCACGGTCGGCTGAAGGCGCCCGCGCGCCGCGAGGTGATGCGGGCGTTCAAGGAAGGCGAGCTTGACGTCCTGGTCGCGACGACGGTGATCGAGGTCGGGGTGGACGTGCCCAACGCGACGATCATGATCGTCCAGGAGGCCGACCGGTTCGGGCTCGCCCAGCTTCATCAGCTGCGCGGCCGGGTCGGGCGCGGGGCGGAGCAGTCGTACTGCCTGCTGATCTCGCGGCCGAAGCTCGAGCTGACCGACTCGGCCCAGGCGCGCCTCGAGGCGCTGGTCGAGACGACCGACGGCTTCGAGCTGGCGGAGCGCGACTGGGAGCTCCGCGGCGAGGGACAGCTCCTCGGCACCCGCCAGTCGGGCTACGGCGACCTGCACTTCACGCGCCTCCGAGCCGACCGCGCCCTCCTCGAGCGAGCCCGGGACCTGGCCCAGCGCCTCGTCTCCGAGCCCGGCCCGTGGCACGACGAAGCCGACGAGATCCTCGCCGGCGCCGACCCCTCGAACCTCGCCTGACGAGCTTTCGGACCTGTCTCTTCGGGACGTATCCGGTGTCAGACACCGTCCGACCGTCGCCAGAAAACCCAGCATTCAAGCCATGCAGGAGGCCCGGTGGTGTCAGACACCGGACGTACGCGGCCGCTAAGGTCATGGCCGTGAGGGTCATCGCCGGCGAGTTTCGCGGACGGCGGATCGCGGCGCCGAAGGGCGACGTCACGCGCCCGACCTCCGACTTCGTCCGCGAGACGGCGTTCAACCTGATCGGCCCCGTCGATGGGGCGAGCGTCCTCGACCTGTACGCGGGCTCGGGAGCGCTCGGCATCGAGGCGCTCTCCCGCGGCGCCGAGCGCGCCCTCTTCGTCGACAGCTCCCGCGAGGCCTGCCGCACGATCGGCGCCAACCTCGAGCAGCTCGGGCTGAGGGCCACCGTCCTCTGCCAGGACGCCGTGCGCGCCCTCGCGGCCGAGCGACGAGCCTACGACCTGATCCTCGCCGATCCGCCCTACGACTTCGCCGGCTACGACCGCCTCGCGCCCCATCTCGCCCGCCTCGTCGCCGAGGACGGCCTCGTCGTCGTCCAGACGCCGGCGGCAGGGGAACCGGCGCTCGACGGCCTGAACGTCCGCACCTCCCGCCGCTACGGCTCGGCGCGCCTTACGCTGTTCGAGCTGTGATCAGCGCCATCTGTCCCGGCTCCTACGACCCCGTCACGAACGGCCACGTCGACGTGATCGCGCGCGCGTCGGAGATCTTCGACCGCGTCGTGGTCGGCGTCGTCGGCACCCCGCAGCACAAGGAGACGCTCCTCACGATCGAGGAACGCGTCGACCTCGTCCGCCAGGCGGTCGCGAGGATCCCGAACGTCGAGGTCGACGTGCTCCGGGAGCTCGCCGTCGACTTCGCCCGCCGCTGGGACGCGAAGGTGATCGTCAAGGGCCTCCGCGTGATCTCGGACTTCGAGTGGGAGTTCCAGATGAACCAGCTGAACCGGACGCTCGCCCCGGAGATCGAGACGGTCTACGTGATGGCCAGCCCGCAGGTCAGCTTCGTGAGCTCGAGCGGCGTGAAGGAGATCGCCGCGTTCGGCGGAAGTGTCGATGAGCTCGTGCCACCCGCCGTCGCCCTCCGCCTGAAGCAGCTCTTCCCGAGCGGGATGGGCGGCGCTTCACCCGGCGCGCAGGAGTAGGATTCGAAAACCGATGGATGTTCTCGTACTGATCGACAAGCTGGACGACCTCGTGCACAACGCGAAGGCCGTCCCCCTGACGGATCAGGTTCGTATCGACCGCGAGGAGATCTACGACATCCTCGACCAGATGCGCGCGACGATCCCGGAGGAGATCAAGCAGGCCCGCTGGATCGTCAAGGAGCGCCAGGAGATGCTCGCCGAGGCCAAGCGCGAGCAGGACAGGCTCCTGCAGGAGGCGCGCGAGCAGGCGGTCCGCGAGGCGAGCCAGACCGAGATCGTGAAGCTGGCCGAGCGGCAGGCGCAGGAGATCATCGACGAGGCGCGCCGCACGGCCCGCGAGACCCGCCTCGAGATGGAGGACTGGGCCGACGGCATCCTCGCGACCCTCGAGTCGAACCTCGACAAGTTCCTCACCGCGGTGCGCCGCGGCCGCGAGCGCCTCCACGAGCGCTCGCAGGAGGACGTCATGCCGCTCGAGGTCGACGAAGTCTCGTACTAGCGACGTACCCTGGAGAGATGACGTTCTTCGACCTGCGCCGGGCAAAGCTCCGGCCGGGCGAGGAGCACCGCGAGGAGCTCGAGGTCGAGCT
The DNA here is from genome assembly GCA_963836925.1 of uncultured Actinomycetes bacterium. Lineage (GTDB taxonomy): Bacteria > Actinomycetota > Thermoleophilia > Gaiellales > Gaiellaceae > PALSA-600. The sequence goes on along the minus strand of CAWILJ010000013.1, from coordinate 61,011 downwards.
GCCCGCCTTCGAGTTCGGGGGTCAACGCTACCTTCCCGTTCCCGAGCAGGTCCCGGCCGGGCTCGCGGTCGCGCGCGCCGTGACCGGGACGGTGTTCACGCTCGACTTCACCGCGCGGCTCCACGGGCCGTGCTACCGGTGCCTCGGCGACGCCGTCCTCGACGTCCCCATCCACGCGCGCGAGTACCAGGCCTCCTCGCCCGACGACGACGAGCTCCGCACCCCGTACCTGGTCGCCGACCGCCTCGACGTGTCCGCCTGGGCGCGCGACGCCGTCGCGCTGGCGCTCCCGGACAAGATCCTCTGCCGCCCCGACTGCGCCGGGCTCTGCCCCGAGTGCGGCAGGAACCTGAACGAGGAGCCGCACGAGCACGCCGAAAGCGTGGGCGACCCTCGCTGGGCGGCCCTCGAGGCACTGCGAGACGACGTTTAGCTACGCTGTTCCTCGCTCCGATGGCCGTCCCCAAGAGAAAGACATCCAAGTCCCGCCGCGACAAGCGCCGGGCAACGCATTCCCTCGAGGCGCCGCGGGTCAACACCTGCCCGCAGTGCGGCTCGCCGAAGCTCGCCCACCGCGTCTGCCCGACGTGCGGCACCTACAAGGGTCGCGAAGTCGAGCCGATGCGCTTCCCCGGGTAGCCCGCCGTGGCCCGCGTCGCTGTCGACGCGCTGGGCGGGGACCGCGCGCCGGGCGAGGTCGTTGCCGGCGCGCTCGCGGCAGCTGCCGACGGCATCGAGGTGACCCTCCACGGGCCTGCCGGCCTCGACACCGGCGGGTTGCCGCTCGTCGTCGCCGAGCAGGCGATCGGCATGGCCGAGAAGCCCAGCGAGGCCGTGCGCGCGAAGCCGAACTCCTCGCTCGTCAGCGCCGTTCGCGCGGTCGCAGACGGCGGCGCCGACGCCGTCCTCTCGGCCGGGAACACCGGCGCCGTGCTCGCCGCCGGCCTGCTCCATCTCCGCCGGGCGCCCGGCGTCCTGCGTCCCGCGATCGGCGTCCCGATCCCGACCCGGGCCGGCGTCTCGATCCTGATCGACGGCGGCGCGAACGCCGACTGCCGGCCCGAGCATCTCGCCCAGTTCGCGGTGATGGGCTCCGTCTTCTGCCGCGAGATCCTCGACACCCCCGACCCGGCGGTGTGCCTGCTCTCGATCGGCGAGGAGCCCGAGAAGGGGAACCAGCTCACGATCGAGGCGCACGCGCTGCTCACCGAGATCGACGGGATCAGGTTCGAGGGGAACGCCGAGGCACGCGACCTGCTGCGCGGCGCCGCCGACGTCGTCGTCACCGACGGCTTCACGGGCAACGTCGCCCTCAAGCTGCTCGAGGGCGCGATCAAGGAGCTGCTCGACCTGCTCCGCGAGGAGATCTCCGCCACGACGACCGGAAAGCTCGGCGGCGCGCTCATCCGCCCGGCGGCCCGTCGGATCCGCGCGAAGCTCGATCCCGACACCTACGGCGGCGCCTACCTGCTCGGCCTGAACGGGCTCGCCGTCATCGCGCACGGCAACTCGGGCCGCCGCGCGATCGCGAACGCGATCGAGCTGGCCGCCCGCGGCGCCGAGCACGGTGTGGCTCGCCGCCTCGCCGAGGCCCTGCCAGAACGGGAGCCGACCCGGGAGGCCGCTCTCGGGCTGCAGGATGCCCGCTAGCAGCGGCATCGCGGCCGTGTATGATCGGCGCGCTTTCCAACCCCTGTAACCAAACCGAACGATGAGGTGACATGGCAGCGTCGCAGGAAGAGGTCTACGTGCGCGTCAAGGAAGTCCTGACCGAACAGCTCGGCGTCGACGAGAGCGAGATCACGCCGGAGGCGTCCTTCCAGGAGGATCTCGACGCCGACTCGCTCGACCTCGTCGAGCTGATCATGGAGCTGGAAGACCAATTCGGGATCAAGATCTCCGACGAGGATGCTCAGAAGATCACGACGGTCGGCCAAGCGGTCGATTACGTCACGTCGCATCAGTAGAGCCGGCCTCGCTGAGCTGATCGACGCGCTGCCGCCCGAGCGGTCGGCGGCGGTCTTCACGCACTCGAGCTGGGCTTCGATCCGAAGCCAATCCTACGAGCGGCTCGAGTTCCTCGGCGACTCCGTGCTCGAGCTTGCGATCGCCCATGCCCTCTACGACCGGTTCCCGGAGTACGAGGAGGGGCAGATGGCCAAGCTTCGCTCGCAGGTCGTCTCGCGGGCGAGCTGCGCGGTGATCGCCGAGGAGCTCGGCCTCGGCGCGCGGCTCCTCGAGCACCACCCAGGGCCCGGGACCACCGAGGCGGCTCGCCTCGCGGGCAACCGCAACGTCCTCGCGGCGCTGCTCGAGGCAGCCCTCGCGGCGGTCTACCTCGAGCACGGCTTCGAGGCGGTCGCCCGCCCGATCGTGGAGGCGTTCGGGCCGCGCATCGAGTACGCGCTCACCCACAAGGTCGACCACAAGACCGAGCTGCAGGAGGAGCTCGCCCGTCGCGGCCGCGCCGTGAGCTACACGCTCCTCGACTCGCAGGGGCCGGCGCACGAGCGAACCTTCACCGCCGCCGCGGTCATCGGCGGCGTCCACGCCGGCGTCGGCAAAGGCGGGTCCAAGAAGGACGCCGAGCAGGAGGCGGCTCGCGAGGCGCTCGAAGGCCTCGCTGCGATGGACGGCGGCACGCCTCCCGTGTAACCGGCCGGCAGCGGCGGGCTCCACGTCCTGAGCCACGTGCAAACTTGGCGCGCGTGCATCTCAAGGCGGTCAAACTGCGCGGCTTCAAGTCGTTCGTGGATCAGGTCGAGGTGCACCTCGAGCCGGGCGTCGCGGTCGTGGTGGGGCCGAACGGCTCCGGCAAGTCGAACATCTCGGACGCCATCCTCTGGGCGACGGGCTCGCTGAGCCCCAACGAGCTTCGCGCCGAGAAGCCCGACGACGTCCTCTTCGCAGGGTCGGCCGGGCGGAGCCCCGTCGATCATTGCGAGGTCGAGCTCGTGTTCGACAACGCCGACGGCGCCTGGCCCGACCTGCCGTTCTCGGAGGTGTCGCTCGCACGGCGACTCCATCGCGGCGGCGAGGGCCGGTACCTCGTCAACCGCGCGGGCGTTCGCCGGATCGACCTGATCGAGTTGCTCTCGGATGTCGGCCTCGGCGGCGGCCTGCGCTCGGTGATCTCGCAGGGGAGCGTCGAGACGGTCCTCGCGGCGAAGCCGGCCGAGCGCCGCGCGCTCGTCGAGGAGGCGGCCGGGCTGGGGCGCTTCAAGCTCCGGCGGCATCGCGCCGAGCTGAAGCTGGCGCGGGTCGCGACGCAGGTCGAGCGCGCGCGCGACCTGGAGGAGGAGGTGCGGAAACGGCTGCGTCCGCTCGCGCTCCAGGCCACCGCGGCCGAGCGGGCCGAGAAGCTCGCTCATGAGATCGTGGGGCTTCAGGCGGCGATCGCCGTTCTCGACCTCGCCGCGGTCGACGGCCGGAAGGCCGCCGCGGAGGAGCGGCGGGCGGCGGAGAGGGCCGCGCGGCGCGAGCTCGAGTCGCGGCTGGACGCGCTCCTCGAGGCGCGCTCGGCCGCCGAGGACGAGCTGACCGATGCTGCGGGCGCGCGGGAGTCCCGTACGGCGGCGTTGTACGCCCTGCGCTCTGGGAGCGAGCGGCTCGCCCTTCGGCACGAGACGGCTGCCGCCCTGGTCGCGCGGCTCGGCGCCGAGCTCGACGCGGCCCGCACGTTCGATCCGGCTCGCGCCGGGGAGGCCCTCTCGGCTGCACGGGCTGCGTCAGCCGCCGCCCAGGCCGCGACCGCTGCCCGCGCCCGCGCCGAGGTCGCCGCGGCCGAGGCCTGGGCGCGGGCGGCGGGCGCCGAGCGCGCCCACCTCGCGACGACGACCGCGGCGATCGAGCGCCTTGCCGGCGAGCGCGCGGCGCACGAGGACGAGCTGGTCGGGGGCGGCCCGGGAAGGCTCGTCGCGCTGCGCGGCGCAGGCGGCCGGATCGGGTTGCTCCAGGAGTCGACGGCCCGGCTCCGCGTCGACGTCGCGGCCGAGTTGGCGGAGGCCCGGAGCCGGGTGACGACGGGCCCGTCGCCCGACGAGCTCGGCCACGCCGCCGAGGAGGCCGATCGCGCTGCCCGCGCCGCAGCACGCGAGCGCGACGACCTGGGCGCCCGCGCCGAGCTCGCGCGGCAGCGTCTCGCTGCCCTCGACGGGTCGCTCTCGGAGCGCGAAGGGCTTCCTCCGGCCGCCCGAGCGCTCGCCGAGCGCGGCGAGCGGCTCGTGCTCTCGGCGATCGAGGCCGAGCCCGGCGCCGAGCTCGCTGTCGCAGCCGCGCTCGGCCGGCTCGGCTCGGGCCTGGTCGTCGACGATGCCGCGCGCGGGCTCGAGCTCGTCCGGCAGGCCCAGGCCGCCGGGCTCGGGTCGCTGGTCGTCCTCGTGGGGCGCGACCCGCGCAGGATCGTGGAGAGCCTGCCGGTCGTCGAGCCCGGGGAGCTCCTGGCCTCGCCCGTCCCCGCCGTGACGAGCGACGGCATCGGCTGGGACCCTGGTCGCGGTGAGCTCTGGTTCGCCGGCGCGACGGCAGAGGCGCTGCTTCTGGAGCTCGAGGCCAGGCGCCGCGAGCACGCCGCCGAGGTCGAGCAGCTCGAGCAGGCCGCGCGCGCTGCCGAGGTTGCCGCCGCAGCCGCTGCCGCGCGCGGGCGAGACGCAGCCGATGCGTTCGCGCCGCTCGCGCACCTGCGTGGTGTTCGGCGGGCCGATCCCGACGCTCTCGAGCGGGTCGCTCGCGGGGCGGAGCGCCTCGACCAGACGCTTCGCATCGCTGCCGCGGTCGCCGCCCGGGTCGAGGAGCCGCTGGCCGCACGGGCCACGGCCGCGGCGGAGGAGCTGTCCGAGCTTGCGACGCGCGACGCGGGGCTCCGCCGCGAGGCGGGAGAGATCGAAGCTCGTGCCCGCGAGGCCGAGGGGCTCGCCGGAGGCCGCACGGCACCGGCGGCCGCCGGCGACGCGGAGGCGCTGCGCAGGGAGGCGAGCGAGCGCGCCGGCCAGGCGCGCGCCGCCGCCGAGGCCGAGCGCGCCGCTTCCGAGCGGGCGGACGCCGCCTCTCGGACGCTGGCCGACGTCCGGCCGGAGGGCCGCGTCGACGTCGTGCTCCTCGAGCGCCTCGCCGCGCAGGCCGGCCGCCTCGAGCGGGCCCTCACGGTCGACACGGCGCCACTCGAGGCACTCCTCAGGCAGCGCGTCGACGCCGACTCTGCCCGCAGCTCGGAGCTGGGCGCCGCGCTGCGCCGTCTCGGCGCCGAAGAGGTCGAGCTCCGTGGGTTGCTCGCGGCCGGAGCCGAGCGCGCGAGCGCCCTCGAGGTCGAGCTGGCGAGGATCGACGCCGACCGCGAGGAGGCCCAGCGGCGGCTCGACGCCGCCGGAGCGGAGCCTGCGGAGGGCGACGACCGTGACGAGCTCGCGACGCGGCTCGACCGCCTGGAGCGCCGCCGCGAGCAGCTCGGCCAGGTCAACCCGCTGGCCAAGGAGGAGTACGAGGCAGAGAAGGAGCGCCTCGACGAGCTCTCGACGCAGCGTGCCGACCTCGAGAAGAGCCTCGCCGAGCTCGAGACCCTCCGCCGCGACCTCACCGAGACGGTCGCGAAGCGCTTCGAGGAGACCTTCGCTGCGGTCGAGCTCCACTTCTCGCAGGTGGTCGAGAGCCTCTTCCCGGGCGGCCAGGGCCGGCTGCGGCTCACCGAGCCCGAGGACGACGGTGAAGAGCCCGGCATCGAGGTCGAGCTCCGACCCGCCGGCAAACGTGTCACGCGGCTCTCGCTGCTCTCGGGCGGCGAGAAGGCTCTCGGCGCGATTGCGTTCCTCTTCTCCCTCTTCCTCTCGCGGCCGAGCCCGTTCTACCTCCTGGACGAGGTCGAGGCCGCCCTCGACGACACCAACATCGGCCGTTTCACGGCGCTGCTGCCGCGAATACGCCGACCAGGCCCAGTTCATCGTGATCACGCACCAGAAACGGACGATGGAAGCCGCCGACGTGCTCTACGGCGTCACGATGGCGACCGAGGGCGTCTCACAGATCGTGAGCCGCCGCCTCCCGCACGAGCAGCCGGCAGCCGCCACCGCCTGACGGCGGCCGGCTCGGGCACTAGGCTCCCGAACGGTGAGGGCCAAGCGGGCGATCACGGTCGTCGGCTGCCACGCCGGCGGGGAGATCGGCAACGTCGTCACCGGCGGCGTGCTGCCGCCGCCGGGCGAGACGGTGTTCGAGCAGATGCTCGCGCTGCGCGCCGACGACTCGCTCCGGCGGCTGCTGCTGCGCGAGCCGCGCGGAAGCGTCGCCGTGCACGCCAACCTGGTCGTCCCCTCGCAGCGGGCCGACTGCGCGGCCGGGTTCGTGATCATGGAGCCGACCGAGTACCCCGCGATGTCCGGGTCGAACACGATCTGCGTCGCCACCGTCCTGCTCGAGACCGGCATGGTCGAGATGCACGAGCCCGAGACGACGCTGCGGCTCGAGGCTCCCGCCGGGGTCGTCGAGGTGACCGCGAGCTGCCGCGACGGGCGGTGCGAGAGCGTCGAGCTCACCAACGTCCCGTGCTTCGCCGACCGGATCGACGCGGCACTCGAGGTCGCGGAGCTCGGGACGCTCACAGTCGACGTCGCGTTCGGCGGCATGTGGTACGCGATCGCAGACGCCGCCGCGCTCGGGTTCGCGCTCGAGCCGGCGGAGGCGCGCGAGCTCTCGCGCGTCGGCGAGCTCATCCGCGTCGCCGCGCGCGACCAGCTCCCGTGCGCGCACCCGGACAACCCCGAGATCGCCGGCGTCAGCATCGTCCAGATCGCCGAGCCGTGGCGCGGGGTGGGCGCCGTGTCGAAGAACGCCGTCGTCGTCGCGCCCGGGCGCGCTCGACCGGTCGGCGACCGGCACCGGCCTCTCGGCGCGAATGGCGGCGCTGCACGCCCGCGGCCTCATGCGCCCCGGCGACGGGATGAGCCACGCGTCCGTGATCGGCTCGACGTTCGACGGCAGGATCGTCTCGGAGACGACCGTCGGCGACCGGCCGGCGATCGTGCCCGCGATCCGCGGCAGCGCCTGGATCACCGGCATCACGCAGCTTTTCGTCGACCCGGACGACCCGTTCCCGGAGGGCTACCTGCTGACCGACACCTGGCCGGGGGGCGACGAGCAGCACTAGTCTCTAGAGTTGCCGCCAGCCGTGTCCGACCACCACAGCGAGTACCTCGCCCGCGCAGTCGCCGCGCTCACACCGGAAGGCCTCGAGCGCGTCGACGAGCTCCTCGAGCAGCTCGCGGCCGGCGTGCCAGGCCACCCCTGGCTCGTCGCGTTCGCGAAGGCCCGCGAAGCCGAGGCCGATTCGGCCACCCTCGGCGACGACACGGCCGACCCGGTCCACAGCCTCGGCGACCAGGAGCTCGAGCTGCTGGCCCAGGGGTTCATGACGATCCGCGACCAGGAGCCCGCCGACGACGTCGGCGACTGGGCGAACGCCGTCATCGCGCTGCTCGAGGACGAGATCCACGACCGGCCGATCTAGGAGCAGCTCACCGCCGCCGACGCGATCCGCGATCGCGCCGGTGGACGGGCTCTGACGACGCGCGGTAGCCTCCCGTCACCGAACGTTCCCCAAGCGAAGGAGGAGCAAATGGTCGCTCGCGTCGCGATCTTCGAAGGCATCGACGTCGAGGCAGCGCAGGCAACGATGGACGAGGCAGAGGCGATCATCCGGCCGCTGCTCGAGGCGCTCCCGGGCTACCAGGGCGTCACCGAGCTCGCCTCGGCCGACGGCAGGTTCATCTCGATCACCCTGTTCGACTCCGAGGAGAACGCCCAGGCAGCGGAGCCGACCTTCGACCAGGAGATGCCGGCGAAGCTCGGCCACATCTTCGAGCAGTGGGCCGGCACCAGGACGTCGGTCGGCCAGTTCATGGTCGTCGGCGAAGACCGGCCCTGAGCCTCGCTTTCGAACCGGCGGCACGGGGTACGACACGGCTGTGAGCGTCGAGGCGGAGGCGGCCGAAGCGGAGGCTGGGCTCCGTCTCGACGTCGGGCGCGACGAGGCGCTGACGCTGGCGGTGTCGCTGCTCGAGGCTGCCTGGCGGAGCTTCGACCACTTCCGCCCCGGGCAGCCGCCGCTCGACGAGAGGCTGAAGGCGCTTCTACGCCAGGGGCTGCCCGAGCGGGGGATCGGGAGCGCCGAGGCGATCGCCGACGCCGCCCGCGCGCTCGACGAGAGCATCGCCCAGCCGCGGCCGCGCTACTTCGCCTTCATCGGCTCGTCGGGGCTCGAGATCGGCGTGATCGCCGACGCGCTCGCCGCCTGCTACGACGTCAACCTCGCGGTCTGGGCCGGCGCCGCCTCCGAGGTCGAGGTGCAGGCGGTGCGCTGGGCCGGCGAGTTCGTCGGCTTCCCGGCCGAGGCCGGCTCGTTCACGAGCGGCGGCACCATCTCGAACCTGACTGCGCTGACCGCGGCGCGCGAGCGGGCCCTCCCGGGCGCACGCCACGACGGCCTCTCGGGCAGGCGCCTGGCGCTCTACTGCTCGGCGGAGGTGCACTACTCCGTCGTGCGGGCGGCCGAGCTGCTCGGGATCGGCTCCGGCTACGTCCGCGGGCTTCCGATCGACGCGCGACCGGCGCCTGCGCCCCGACGCGGTCGCCGACGCGATCGAGGCCGATCGCGCCGACGGCATCGTCCCGGTGGCCGTCGTGGCCACGGCCGGCACCACGCTCACCGGCGCGGTCGATCCGATCGACGCGCTCGCCGACCTCTGCACCGGGCACGGCGTCTGGCTGCACGTCGACGGCGCGTACGGGCTCCCCGCCGCCCGCGTCCCCTCGGCGGCGCACCTCTTCCGCGGCCTCGAGCGCGCCGACTCGGTCGCGATCGACGCGCACAAGTGGCTCTACCTCCCGAAGGCCTGCGGCATCGTGCTGGTACGCAGCCGCGAGGACCTGCACGCGGCGCTCGGCCACGAGGGCGAGTACCTCCCGCACGACCGGCAGGAGCTCCATGCGGCCGACATCACGCTCGAGTACTCGCGCCCGTTCCGCGCGCTGAAGCTGTGGCTCGCCCTGCGCGTCCACGGAGCCGACGCGTTCCGCGCCGCGATCGGCCGGAACCTGGCCCAGGCACGGCTCCTCTACGAGCAGGTCGTCGCCAGCCCGGCGCTCGAGCCGCTCACCTGCGAGCCGCAGCTCTCGGTCGTTCCGTTCCGGCACGTGCGGGACGGCATCGCCGACCTCGACGCGCACAACACCGAGATCGTCCGCCGCCTCCAGCAGGGAGGCGAGTTCTGGGTCGCCCACGCCCGGATCGACGGACGCGTCTACATCCGGCCCTGCATCGTCAACTACCGCACCGACGAGAGCGACGTCGTCGCCTTCGTCGCGGAGGTCGAGCGCCTCGGAGCCGAGCCGGCGGGATGACCGCGACCTCGGAGACCGCCGCGCACGGCTGGCATCGCGTCGGCTCCGACGGCGACGCCCCCGACGGCACGCTCCGCCGGGTCGAGGCCGAGGGCCGCGCCGTCTGCCTCGGGCGTGTGGGCGGCGAGTGGGCGGCGTTCGACGACACCTGCACGCACCAGGCGTGCTCGCTCGCCGGCGGCGAGCTCGACGGAGCAGTCGTCGTCTGCCCGTGCCACGGCTCCGAGTTCGACGTCACGACGGGCGACGTGCTCTCCCCGCCTGCGCTCGACCCCCTCCCGATCTACGAGGCGCGCGTCGTCGACGGCGCGATCGAGATCAGGCTCGGCCCGCCCGAGCCGGCCCGCGTGGCAGCAGCCGAGCGCGGCGAGCAGGCGCGCACGGTGCAGCCGACCGTTCCCGGTCCGTCGCTCGAGGGGCTTGCACTCGAGGACGTCGACCTCACCGATCTCGACCGCTGGGTCGAGGGAGTGCCGCAGGACTGGTTCGCGCTGCTTCGCCGCGACGCGCCGCTCCACTGGCAGGACGAGCGCGAAGGCCTCGGCTTCTGGTCGCTCACCCGGTACGAGGACATCGTCGCCGCTTCGAAGGACTACGAGACGTACTCGTCCGAGACCGGGGGCACCTCGCTGCAGGACCTGACAGCGGAGGAGCTCGAGCTGCGCAAGTCGATGATCGACACCGACCCGCCCAGGCACACGCGCCTGCGGGCGATCGTCAACCAGGGCTTCACCCCCCGCGTCGTGAACGCGTACGAGGAGCGCATCCGAGGCCTCGCCCGTGAGATCCTCGACCGGGCGCTCGCCCGTGACGAGCTCGACTGGGTCGCCGATGTGTCCTCGGAGATCCCGATGTGGGTCTTCTCGGAGATCATGGGCCTTCCCGTCGACGACCGCCGGCTCCTGATCGACCTCGGCGACAGGCTCCTCGGCAACGACGATCCCGACGTGACGGGCGCCGAGGCCCTTGCCGAGCGGACGCTCCGCGACGCCGAGCTGCGGAAGCTGCCGTTCTCGAGCCCCTACGCGGCCGATCTGATGGCATACGGCCGCGAGCTCGGCGAGGCCCGCCGCCGTGAGCCGCGCGACGACGTCACGACGAAGCTCGTCGAGGCCGAGGTGGACGGGGCCCGCCTGACCGCCCGCGAGTTCGAGACGTTCTTCATCCTGCTCACCACCGCCGGCAACGAGACGACCCGGCACACGATCAGTCTCGGCCTCCAGCTGCTCTTCGACCACCCGGAGGAGCGGGCGCGGCTCGTCGCCGATCGCTCGCTCGCGGCGACGGCCGCCGACGAGATCCTCAGGGTCGCCCACCCGGTGCACCACTTCCGCCGCACGGCGACCCGCGAGGTGGAGGCGCATGGGCAGACGATTCGCCCCGGGGACAAGGTGGTCGTCTGGTACGCGTCGGGCAATTTCGACGAGCGTCGCTTCCGCGACCCCTATCGTTTCGACGTGGCGCGCGCCCCGAACCGGCACCTCACCTTCGGCCTCGGCGGCCCGCACTTCTGCCTCGGCGCGCACCTCGCGCGGCTGGAGGTGCGAATCTGGCTCGAGGAGATGATCCCGCACCTCGACCGCCTCGAGCCCGCAGGCCCGCCCGACCGCCTCCGGTCGAACTTCTTCAACGGGATCAAACGGCTCCCGGTCCGGGTGGTCGCATGACGGACACGGCGCTCTCCGGCGCGGTCGGGGCCCTTCAGGAGCGCGGCGTCCGTGCCGTCCGGCTCCTCTACACGGACCTCCACGGCATCGCCCGCGGCAAGGACATCCCCATCGGCAAGTTCGAGCAGCTCGCCGAGGACGGCGTCGCGTTCTGCTCGGCGGTGATGGCGACCGACCTTCGCCACACCCCGGTCGTGGGCGGCGAGGAGGGGTACGTCGACTTCGCCGTCCGGCCCGACCCGGCCACGCTGCGTGTCGTGCCGTGGCAGCCCGACGTCGCCTGGTGCATCGGGGACGCCATGCTCACCGACGGCTCGGCCGCCGCGCCCACGTGCCCGCGCGGCCTGCTCCGCCGGGTAGTCGAGAAGTACGCCGCGCGCGACCTCGCGCCTGTCGTCGGCCCGGAGCTCGAGTTCTTCCTGCTCGAGCGCGACCCGTCGGCGCCCGGCGGCCTGCGCCGCTACGTCGACGAGCACTCGCGCGTCTACACCGTCGGGCCGATCTCCGACCCGCGCGGGATCGTCCTCGACATGCTCTACGCCTGCGAGCAGCTCGACCTGCGCGTGCTCGCCGCGAACCACGAGTTCATGAACTCGCAGTACGAGATCAACATCGAGCACTCCGAAGCGCTCGACGCCGCCGACCGCGGGTTCCTGCTGAAGACCGCGGTCAAGGAGCTCGCCGCCCGGCAGGCGATGGTGGCGACGTTCATGGGGAAGCCGTTCAACGACCAGGGCGGGTCGGGCTTTCACGTGCATCTCTCGGTCGGGCAGGGCGGCGAGAACGCGTTCGACGCCAAGAAGGGGCTCGGGCCCTTGCGCGTCGAGCTTCGTCGCCGGGCTGCTGGAGCACGGCCCGGCGCTGACCGCGCTGCTCGCGCCGACCGTGAACGCGTACAAGCGCCTCGTTCCCGACAGCCTCGCGCCGACGCACGTCAACTGGGGGCTCGACAACCGCACCGCCTTCGTCCGCGTGCCGAACGAGCACGGTGCGCGCAGCCGGATCGAGGTACGCGGCGGCGACGGCAGCGCGTGCGCCCACCTCGCGGTGGCGGCGCTCCTGCTCGCCGGCTTCGACGGGATCGAGCGCGGCCTCGAGCCGCCGGCGCCGGTGTCGGGCGACGCCTATCGCGCCGACGAGGCAGGCGTGCCGCTGCCCCGCGACCTCGGGTCTGCGCTGGCCGCGCTCGAGGCGGACGAGTGGCTCCGGTCGGAGCTCGGCGAGGGCCTCGTCGAGACGTTCCTGGCGATGAAGCGCTTCGAGCTCGACCGCTTCTCGCAGTGGGTCACCGACTGGGAGCTCGACGAGTATGTCCGCCATCTCTGAGCGGCACGTCCGCGTCTCCGAGGGATGGGGCCGGCTCGATGGGAACGAGATCGTCCTCGAGGGCGGCCGGCGTATCGCCGAGAGCGAGGCGGTGTACCTCGCGCCGGTCGAGCCGAGCAAGATCGTCGCCGTCCACCTCAGCTACCGCAGCCGGATCGACGAGTACCGCGCCCGCGCCCCCGACGACGCCTCCTACTTCCTCAAGCCGCCGACGTCGCTCGGCGGGCACCGCGGCGTCATCCGGCGACCGGCCGGGGGCAGGTACCTGAACTACGAAGGCGAGCTGGCGGTGGTGGTGGGCCGGAGGATGCAGGGGGTACCCGAGCACGAGGCGCTCTCCTGCATCGGCGGGTTCGCGTGCGCCAACGACGTCGGGCTCCACGACTTCCGTCACGCCGACCGCGGGTCGATGCTTCGCGTGAAGGGGCAGGACGGGTTCCTGCCGCTGGGGCCCGAGCTCGTCCCGGCGTCCGAGCTCGATCCGACGTCCTTCACGCTGCGGACGTACCTCAACGGCGAGGTCGTCCAGGAGACGACGGCCGCAGATCTGCTGTTCTCTGTCGCCTACCAGCTCGCCGACCTGTGCCGGCTGATCACGCTGGAGCCAGGCGACGTGGTGCTCACGGGGACCCCGGCGAACTCGCGGCCGATGGAGCCGGGCGACGTGGTGGAGGTCGAGATCGACGGCCTCGGCCGCCTCTCGAGCACCGTCGTCGAGTCGGAGGTCGAGCTCGCCGGGCCCGGCGCGCTCCCGAGCGTGACGGCCGACACGATCCACGTCGCGCTCGCCGTCCCCGAGGACGAGGCGGAGCAGCGGGCGGCGAGAGCCGACGTCGCGTGATCCGCCTGTCGCGCATCGACCACGTCTGCCTCGCCGTGGACAACCTCGACGAGGCGCGGGCGCGCTGGTCGCGTGAGCTCGGCCTGCTCGACCGGGGCGGCGGCACCGGCCGGGCGCTGCTTGCGTGCGAGGACGAGCCCTTCTCGCTCGAGCTGGTCGAGGACGAGCCCGGTCACCTGCACACGGCGTACGAGCTCGCGGGGGACTGCCGGCTCGAGGAGGCCGCCGCCGCGCTGGAGGATGCGGGCGTCGGTGCGGTCGAGCTCGACGGGAGCCTCCATCTCGCCGACCCGGATGGGTCGGGGATCGAGCTCGTGCCGCCTCGCGAACGTGAGCGGTGGGTCGCGCACGCGCGCCGCTCGAAGGATGTCCGGCCGGGCGCGCCGCGGAAGCTCGGGCATGTCAACTGCCTGACCGCGGATCTCGCCGCGGGGGTGTCGTTCTACACCGACGTCCTCGGGATGCGGGTCAGCGACCGCCTCGGGAGCGAGGGGGTGTGGTTCTCGGTCAACACCGACCACCACGTGATGGCGCTGGTCGCGAAGGGCGTCTCGCACTTCCATCACCTCGCCTTCGACACGGTCGACATCGGGCAGATGCGCGACCTGCTCGACCGGCTCGCGCGCCACGGCCGCTGGCTCGGCTGGGGGCCGGCACGGCATGGTGTGGGCGGGAACATCGCGAGCTATGTGCGGATCGTCGAGGAGCAATGCTTCGTGGAGCTCTACTGCGACATGGAGCAGCTGCAGGCGGGGCACGTGGCGCGGGACTGGCCCGATGACCGGTTCTCGTCGAACACCTGGGGGCCGCTGCCGCCCCGCTCGTACTTCCGCTTCGACCCGGTCGCGGTCGAGTGGGAGCGAGAGAGCCGGGAGATGCTCGGGGAGCCGCTGCCGGCGGAGGTGATCGAGTGAGGGGTTACAGCTCGCCGCGCTCGCCCGGCGGCCGGGCCTCGCTCGTCCCGTATCCGCCGTGGCACTACGCGGGCGAGCTCCTGGTGCTCGAGTTCTGGGCCGACCCCGCCGCGGTCGCCGGGGTGCTGCCGGCCGGGCTCGAGCCGCATCCCGACGCGGGCCGCTGTGCGGCGGTGTTCGCGGACTGGCAGTCGCTCTCCGACGGCGGCGGGGAGCTCGCTCGACCCGTCGCGGTCGCAGTATCGCGAGTTCTTCGTGGTCGTGAACGGGCTGCTCGACGGGGAGGAGGTGACGAGCTGTCCGTACATCTGGGTCGACCGCGATTTCGCCCTCGCGCGCGGCTGGATTCAGGGGTTTCCGAAGAAGCTCGGCTCGGTGTGGGTTACTCGCACGTTCGGCCTCGACGTCGTGGCGGATCCCGGGCTGCGGCCCGGCGCGGTGTACGGCGGGACGTGCGCTGCCTACGACCGACGGCTCGCGGAGGGGACGGTCACCCTGGAGCGGGTCTCGGCTGACGGCCCCACCCACAACGGGCCGCCGCTCGTGAATGTTCGCCATTTTCCGCGGTTGGAGGCGGGGCGCCATGATGAGCCCGCGGTGCATGAGCTCGTGCGGGCCCGGAGCCGTGACCGCGTGATCTCCGAGGTCTGGGAGGGGGAGGCCGCGCTCGAGCTGCACGAGGCTCCTGGGGAGGAGCTTGCTGCGCTCGCGCCGGTCCGGATGGGGAAGGGGTTCCGGTTCGCGTTCGCCTACACCGTCGATGACCTCGAGACGGTGGCGCGGTTGTGATCGTCGCCGGGGTGGAGGTCTCGCCGGAGCATCTGATCGGCGGTGAACGGGTCGCGAGCGCCGAGCGGTTCGTCGATCTCTCCCCGCTCGATGAGCGGCCTCTCGGCGAGCTCGCGCGGGGCGGCCCCGCGGAGGCCGATCGGGCTGTGCGGGCCGCGGAGGAGGCGTTCCCCGCCTGGGCGGCGCTCGGGCCCGCCGGCCGTGCGGGGCATCTGCGCCGGCTCGCCGATCTGATCGACGCCAACGTCGAGAGGATCGCGGCGGTCGAGTGCCTCGATATGGCGATGCTGCTCCGTTCGCTGCGTGCGCGCGTGATCGGGCGCGGCGCCCGGAACTTCCGTGCCTACGCCGACCTGGCCGAGGCGCACGAGGACCGCGTGTGGTCGTCGAACGGCACCGCGAACCGGGTGCTGAGGCGCCCGAGCGGGCCGGCGGTCGTGATCACGCCCTGGAACGCGCCGTTCATGCTCGCGACCTGGAAGCTGGCGCCGGCGCTTGCTGCGGGCTGCACCGTGGTCCTGAAGCCCGCCGAGTGGTCGCCGCTTTCGGCCTCGCTGCTCGCGGGTCTCGCGGGCGAGGCCGGTTTCCCGCCCGGGGTGCTCAACGTCGTCCAGGGGATCGGCGAGGAGGTCGGCGCGGCGCTCGTCTCCGACCCGCGCGTCCGCCGGATCTCGCTCACCGGCTCGCCGGAGACGGGCCGTGCGGTCGCGGTCGCGGCCGCGCAGAACCTCGTCCCGTTCACGGCCGAGCTCGGCGGGAAGGGGCCGCTGCTCGTGTTCGCCGACGCCGACCTCGAGGCCGCAGCGCGCAGGGCCGCCGGCCAGTACGACGACGCCGGCCAGGTCTGCCTCGCCGGCACCCGGCTCCTCGTCGAGGAATCGGTGGCCGAGCGGTTCCTCGACCTCTTTCACCGCTCCGTCGACGAGCACGTGCTCGGCGACCCTCGCGACGAGGCGACGACGATCTCGCCGCTCATCCACCGCGACCACCTCGACCGCGTCGCGGGGTTCGTCGAGCGCGCCCGCGCCGCAGGCGATGAGATCGTCCGCGGCGGACGCGTCTCCGACGAGCTGGGAGGGCTCTGGTACGAGCCGACGCTCGTGCGCCCCCGCTCGAACGACAGCGAGATCGTCCAGCACGAGGTGTTCGGGCCCGTGCTCACTCTCCAGACGTTCGGCGACGAGGAGAACGCGATCGAGCTCGCCAACTCGACCCGCTACGGCCTCTCCGCGATCGTCTACACCCGCTCGCACGAACGCGCCGAGCGCGTCGGCCGCGCTCTCCGTGCCGGCACCGTCTGGGTCAACACCTACCTCGTCCGCGACCTCACGGCCCCCTTCGGCGGCATCGGCATCTCCGGCCTCGGCCGCGAAGGCGGCGACCACGCCCTCGACTTCTACTCCGACCTCGAGACGCTGCAGATCGAGGAGGGATCGACCGCCGAGTAACGTTCCCGCGATGCCGCGGAGCTGGGCCGAGTTCCTGGGAGACGCCGAAGGGCCGTACGAGACCGAGGTCGCGCGGCGCGGTTTCGCCTCACGTCTGCGCGAGTCGCTCTCGCGCTCCCGCCGGGCGCTCACCCAGGAGCTCGCGGTCACGGCGTTCGACCCCGGCGACTCGGCCTCGTGGGAACGGCTGGAGGAGGCGCTGATCGGCGCGGATGTCGGCGTGAAGGCGACCGCCGAGCTGGTCCGGCGGCTCGAGGCCCGGCAGGTCTCGGGCGACCTCGCGGGGCCGCTCTCCGAGGAGATCGCCTCGCTCCTCGGCGCCCCGCCGGCGCTCGCACTCGACGGCCGCCCGACGGTGATCCTGGTCGTCGGCGTGAACGGGACGGGGAAGACGACCACCATCGGCAAGCTCGCCCAGAAGCTGCGCGAGCACGGGCGCTCGGTCACCGTCGGCGCCGCCGACACATTCCGGGCCGCGGCGGAGGAGCAACTGGAGGAGTGGGCCCGCCGCTCCGGCGCCCGCTTCGTCGGAGGCGAGCGAGGCGGCGACCCCGCCGCGGTCGCCTACGACGCCGTCGGCGCCGGCGGCGACGTCGTCATCGTCGACACGGCCGGCCGCCTGCACACCCAGACGAACCTGATGGACGAGCTCGCGAAGGTGCGGCGCGTCATCGCCGGCCGGCTCGAGGGCGCCCCGCACGAGACGCTGCTCGTGATCGACGCGACCACCGGCCAGAACGGGCTCCAGCAGGCACGGCTCTTCGGCGAGGCGGTCGGCGTGACCGGCGTCGCGCTCACCAAGCTCGACGGCTCCGCCAAGGGCGGGATCGCCGTCCCGATCGCCTACGAGCTCGGCCTGCCGGTGAAGCTGATCGGAGTGGGGGAGGGTCTCGACGACCTCCGCCCGTTCGACCCGGTCGACTTCGCGCGCGCACTCGTGTCCGACTGAACCCTCAGGCCTCTCTCAGGCGGCTCACAGGCAGCCCCCCGACGATGGCATGGTTCACGGACGAAAGGAGCGAACGATGGAACGGCGGATCACACGCAGACAGGCACTGGGAGCGGCGGGCACGGCGGCCGCGGCCCTGATCGCGTCGCGCGAGTCCCTGAGCGCGCTCGGGGAGCTCGCGGCGGCGGCTCCAGCCGCCGCCGCAACGACGGCGGGGACGGTTGCGGTCACCCCGACGATGACCGAGGGCCCGTACTGGATCGACGAGATGCTGCGCCGCTTCGACGTGCGCGCGAACACGGCGTCCGCGTCCTCCTCTGCGGGCGCCGCCCAGGCCGGCGTCCCGCTTGCGCTCCGGATCAACGTGCTCGACGCGTCGAGCGGCGGCGCGATCAACGGCGCCCACGTCGACATCTGGCACGCCAACGGGTACGGCCTCTACTCCGACGAATCGGGCGGGCCCGGCGCCACGAGCCCCGCGAACGGAGACACGGGCGGCCAGAACTTCCTGCGCGGCTACCAGGTGACAGGCGTCGACGCGGGGGCGCTCGCCGCCGCCGTCGACGGCCAGGTGAACTTCAGGACGATCTGGCCGGGCTGGTACCAGGGCCGCGCGATCCACATCCACGTGCGTGTCCGCACCTACGACGGGAGCGCGGTCGCGACGAACTACACGACCCAGATCTTCTTCTCGGACGCCGACAATGCAACCGTGCTCTCGGGCGCGGCGCCCTACAACACCCGCTCGCCGAAGACCGACCCGACGACCGACGAGACCGACAACGTCCTGCCGCCGTCGGCGCACGCCACGAATGTCGTCCCGGTGACGGGCAGCATCGCCGACGGCTTCGCGGCGACGTTCACGATCGGCCTGTCCGGCGTCGCGTCGAATGCCGACACCGAGGCGCTCACGGCGAGCATCGTCTCGGCCAGGGTCACGAAGGCCCGGAGCGGCGCCCGCACCGTCGTCGTGTCGGTGAGGACGGACGGCACGGCGAGCGCGCACGCGACCCTCACGCGGGACGGCACGGCGCTCGCGAAGGCGACCGGGCACCTGACCGCCGGCACCCACTCGCTCCGCGTCGCTCTCGGCAGGAACGTCGCCGCCGGCTCGGCGACGCTCAGGCTGGTGCTCGCGTCCGCCGGCGACACGGTGACGCGCACGCGGAAGGTGAGCATCCCGGCGTAGCTCCGTGCCGCACACCGGCGCGTTTACACTGGCCGGCATGTTCGACACCCTCTCCGACCGGCTGGGCAGCGCGCTCGGCGATCTCCGCCGCAAGGGCAGGCTCGACGAGGAGTCGGTCTCGCGTGCGATGCGCGAGATCCGGCTTGCGCTGCTCGAGGCGGACGTCAACCTCGACGTCGTCCGCGGCTTCGTCGACCGGGTGCGCGAGCGCGCGCTCGGAGAGGAGGTGCTGAAGGGCCTCACGCCGGGCCAGCACGTCGTGAAGGTGGTGCACGAGGAGCTCACCGAGCTTCTCGGCGCCGACACGGTCGAGCTCGAGCTCGGGCCGCGGTCGGTGATCCTGCTCGCAGGCCTGCAGGGCTCGGGCAAGACGACCGCCGCCGCGAAGCTCGCGAAGCAGCTGCGGGACAGGGGCCGCAAGCCCGGCCTCGTCGCCGCCGATCTCCAGCGCCCTGCCGCGATCGACCAGCTCGAGCAGCTCGGGGCGCAGATCGGCGTCCCGGTGTACCGCACCGACACGACCGATCCGGTCGAGGCGGCACGCTCGGGCCTCGCGCGGGCGAGCGAGGATCGCCTCGACACGGTGATCGTCGACACCGCGGGGCGCATCCAGATCGACGCGGAGCTGATGGACGAGCTCGAGCGCGTCCGCGAGGTCTCGAGCCCGACGAGCTCGCTGCTCGTCCTCGATGCGATGACCGGCCAGCAGGCGGTCGAGGTCGCAACCGCGTTCCAGGAGCGGATCTCCTACGACGGCGTCATCCTGACGAAGCTCGACGGCGACGCCCGCGGCGGTGCTGCGCTCTCGGTGAAGAGCGTCACCGGGCGACCGGTCATGTACGCGTCGACCGGCGAGAAGCTCGACGCGCTCGAGGTGTTCCACCCGGACCGCATGGCGTCGCGGATCCTCGGCATGGGCGACGTGCTCACGCTGATCGAGCGCGCCGAGCAGGCGACCTCCGAGGAGGAAGCCGCCCGCATGGAGGCCCAGCTCCGTAAGGGTCAGTTCACCTTCGACGACTTCCTCTCCGCACAGAAGATGCTCCGGCGGATGGGGCCGCTGCAGGGGATCCTCAAGATGATGCCGGGGATGGGGCAGCTCGCGAACGCCGAGGTCGACGAGGACCGCCTCAAGCGCGTCGAGGCGATCGTCCTCTCGATGACCCCGCGCGAGCGCGCGGTCCCGCACTCGATCGACGGCTTCCGGCGGCAGAGGATCGCGAAGGGATCGGGCACCACCGTCCAGGAGGTGAACCAGCTCCTCGAGGCGAGGAAGATGATGGAGAAGATGATGGGCCAGATGGGGAAGGGCAAGATGCCGTCGCTCCCCGGCCTCGGCGACCTGGGCGGAATTCCCGGCGGCATGCCGGGCGGGCTGCCCGGCGCCCCCGGAGTCGCGCCGCTCTCACGCCGCACTCCGCCGAAGAAACGGAAGGGCAACAAGAAGCGGTCCGGTCGTCGGTAACCTGTCGCCATGGCAGTCAAGCTCAGGCTCACTCGTGTGGGCTCCAAGAAGAACCCGATCTACCGCGTGGTCGCGGCCGACTCGCGTTCCCCCCGTGACGGGAGGTTCCTCGAGATCGTCGGCCGCTACAACCCGCAGACCGAGCCCTCGACGATCGATCTGGACGACGAGAAGATCAAGAGCTGGCTCGACAAGGGCGCACAGCCGACCGAGGCCGTCGCCCGGCTGATCAGGGCCGCTTCCCGCAACGCCTCGAGTTGAGGCCCGGGCGGTTGCGTTGCGGGAAGTGGCAGAGCCGCCCCGGTAAGCCGATCCCCCCGGCCGATGGCTGAGCTCCTCGCGTATCTCGCGCGCGAGCTCGTCGACGACCCGGGCGCGGTGCGCGTGGAGAGCGAGGAGCGCGACGGCGCACTCGTCCTCTACGTGCACGTCTCCCCGGACGATGTCGGCAAGGTGATCGGGCGCGGGGGGCGGATCGTCCGGGCGCTGCGCACCATCGTCCGGGCGAGCTCCGCCCGCGATGGTCGGCGCGTGCTGGTCGAGATCGCGGGTTGACCGGGCCGGAACGGGTCGCAGTGGGAAAGGTCGGCCGCCCGCACGGCCTCGACGGCGCGTTCTTCGTCGAGGGGCCGTCAGACGACCCGCGCTGGTTCGCGCCCGGCGTGCGCCTGCTGGCGGGCGGTGAGGAGGCCGAGGTGGTCGTCGCCCGCCGGGGAGCCGGCGGCCGCCCCGTGATCAAGCTCGACCGGCCGGTGCCGCGCGGCTCGGTGCTCGAAGTGCCGCGAGAGGCGCTCCCGCCGACGGGCGAGGACGAGTACTACGCGTTCGAGCTCGTCGGTCTCGAGGTGGTCGAGGAGGGCGGCCGCGTCCTGGGGCGCGTCGAGGCGGTCCACCCGGGGCCTGCGAACGACAGCCTCGAGCTCGGCGGCGGCCTCTTGCTGCCGCTCGTGGAGGCGTGTGTCCAGGCCGTCGACCTCGAGGCAGGGCGTATCCTTGTCGCGCCCGGCTTCTCGGGCCTCGACTGACCTCCTTTGCGCCTCGACGTCTTCACCCTCGTTCCGCATGCCTTCGCATGGCTCACCGAGCAGCGCCCGGTCGCGACCGTCCTCGGCGGGGAGCTCGACCTGAGGCTCTTCTCCTATCGCGACACGACCCCGCTCGGCTCGGGCTCCGTCGACGACGAGCCCTACGGCGGCGGTGCGGGCATGGTGCTGCGCGTCGACGTCGTCGCCGCCGCGCTCGACGCCGTCTACGCAGGCGCGCCCGCCCGCCGCGTCGTCGCACTGTCTCCGCAGGGGAGGCAGCTGACGCAGGAGGTGGTCGAGGAGCTGGCGAAAGAAGAGCACTTGACGCTCCTCTCCGCCCGCTTCGAGGGGTTCGACGAGCGGATCGTCGAGCACCTCTGCACCGACTCGCTCTCCATCGGGCCCTACGTCCTCTCGAACGGCGACCTCCCGGCGATGGTGCTCGTCGATGCGATCGCCAGGCGCCTGCCGGGCGCGCTCTCCGAGGGCTCGGGCGAGCTCGAGAGCTTCTCACCCGAGCTCGCCGGCAGGCTCGAGCACCCGCACTACACGCGCCCGGCGGAGTACCGCGGCTGGCGCGTCCCCGACGTGCTGCTGTCGGGCGACCACGCAAAGATCGAGAGCTGGCGGAAGGAGCATGTGCGTTGAGGAACCCCATCGACCGCCTGACCGTGGGGCTCCCCCAGAGCCTCCGCGTCACGATCGACTGGCTCGTCACGATCCTGGGTGCGATCCTGATCGTGCTCGCGATCAAGCAGTGGATCATCAATCCCTACCGGATCCCGTCGAGCTCGATGGAGCCGACGCTCCACTGCGCGTTGCCGGGTGACGGCTGCCTCGCGAAGGGCGGCCTGTTCAACGGCTCCGACCGCGTGCTCGCGTGCCGCATCTGTTACGACCTGTGGAGCCCGAAGCGCGGCGACATCGTCGTCTTCAACACGCCGCCGCGGGCGCTCGTCGCGTGCGGCACCGGCGGCGTCTACGTGAAGCGGCTGATCGGCCTGCCGGGCGACACCTGGGAGGAGAAGGACGGGTACGTCTACATCAACGGGAAGAAGCTCGACGAGCCGTACATCAAGCCCGAGTTCCGCGACGACATCACGATGGGCGCCAAGAAGATCCCGCCCGGGCAGTACTTCATGATGGGCGACAACCGGAAGGGTTCGTGCGACTCGCGCCGGTGGGGGACCGTGCCGCGGAAGAACCTGATCGGCAAGGTCGTCTCCACCTACTGGCCGCCGTCGCGGATCTCGATCCAGTCCATCTTCGCGCGGCTGTAGAGACAAGGCCCCTGGTAGGATGCTCGAAGCCCTTCGGGGCGCCTTCTCATGAGCACGATCATCCAAGAGCTCGAGCGCGCCCAGCTGCGTGAAGTGCCGCGGTTCAAGGCCGGGGACACGGTGCGCGTGCACTTCAGGGTGATCGAGGGCAACCGCCAGCGGATCCAGGTCTTCGAGGGGATCGTGATCAAGCGCCAGGGCGCCGGTGCCCGCGAGACGTTCACCGTGCGGAAGAACTCCTTCGGCGTCGGCGTGGAGCGCACGTTCCCGCTGCACTCGCCGAAGATCGACAAGATCGACGTCGCCGCGATCGGGGACGTGAACCGGGCGAAGCTCTACTACCTCCGCGGCAAGGTCGGCAAGAAGGCCCGCGTCCGCGAGCTTCGCCAGTCCTGATCGCGCAGCTACGGCGAGTCGTGCGACGGCTGCACGGTCTCGTCGACCGACCGCCTGCAGGTCGGCCTGAGGCCGCGATGATGCGTGCCACGCCGGCGCCTGGTTTGTCGGTCGAGCGTCCCGGCAGCGTTACGAAGGCGTTATCCGGATGATGCGGGTTTCCCGCCGGAGCACGCCGCCACCGGGGCTATCCTCGCCGGATGGCCGTGAAGACGAAGCGCACCGGGCGGAAGCTGCTCGCGTTCGACCGCCGGCTCGGCGTCCGGTTCGTCGCCGGGGCCGACGAGGCGGGGCGCGGGCCGCTTGCCGGGCCGCTCGTCGTGGCAGGCGTGCTGCTCGACCTCGACTGCCTCCGTGACCACAAGGTTCGCCCGCTCGCGTTCCTGAACGACTCGAAGCAAGTGGACGCGGGACGGCGGGAAGAGCTGTACCGCGTGGTCCTGTCGTGCGCGTCGCGTGTCGCCGTCCGGGTGTTCCCGCCGGCGGTGATCGACCGCGACGGCCTGCACCGTTCGAACCTGCGCGGCCTGCGGGAGGCGCTCTGGGCCTGCCAGCCGGCCGAGATGTGCCTGGTCGACGGGTTCAAGCTCGGGCCGCTGGCGCCGCCGCATCGCGCCGTTGTCGACGGCGACGAGAAGAGCGCCGCGATCGCCGCCGCCTCGATCGTCGCGAAGGTGACCCGCGACCGCTACATGCACGCGATGGACGCGTGCTACCCCGGCTACGGCTTCGCCTCGCACGTCGGGTACATCACCCCGTCGCACAGCGCCGCCGTCCGGCGGATCGGGCCCAGCGAGATCCACCGCCGCTCCTTCCAGGCCCTCTGTTACCGCGCTGAGCCCGATGTCGAGCTCGTCACGGCGGCACAAGCCTAGGACCCGTCATCCGACCGAGCGGCGGGCGGCCTGGTGGTACCGGCTGCGCGGCTACCGCGTGCTCGCGACGAACGTGTGGGTCGCCGGGTACGAGCTCGACCTCGTCGCCCTCCGCGGCCGGACGATCGTGTTCAGCGAGGTGAAGTCGAAGCGCGGGCCCGGGTGGGGAGACCCGCTCGAGATGGTGACGCCCGAGAAGCAGCGGCGCGTCCGGCGTGCAGCCGAGGTGTGGCTCGCCTCGCGGCGCGAGTACCGGGGCCACCTCGTCCGCTTCGACGTCGTCGCGGTGCGCGGGCGGCGGCTCGAGTGCGTTCGTCGCGCGTTCTGAGGGGCAGGAAGATCCGGACCGCCGCCGAACTGCGAAGAGGATGGCGGCTACGCAGGAGACCCTGTACGCCGAGCTTGACGTCGAGCTCTCCTGGTCGGAGAAGGAGCTGCCCGAGCGTGAGCGGACGAAGCACGTTCACCGGCTCCACCCGTACCTCGGGAAGTTCATCCCGCAGCTCGTCGAGGAGCTGCTGCGGCGGCATGTCGGGACCGGTGGGCGCGTGCTCGACCCGTTCGCCGGCTCGGGCACGACTCTCGTCCAGGCGCTCGAGAGCGGCATGACTGCGAGCGGGATCGACCTCGCGGCCTTCAACTGCCTCCTGATGCGCGTCAAGACGGGCCGACACAACCCCTTCACGCTCGAGCACGACCTGCGTGACGCGCTCGCGCGGTTCGATCGCGGCGAGGGCGAGGCCGCCCTCGCGACGGGGTACGTCGCCGAGTGGTTCGCGCCCGAGGCGGCGGACGACCTCCTGCGCTTCCGCTCCCTGATCGACGGCTACGAGAGCGTCGACGTGCTGCGGATCGTGCTCGCCCGCGCGGCACGCTCCGCGCGCCTGACCACCCACTTCGACCTGGACTTCCCGTCCCGGCCGCAGCTCGGCGAGTACTGGTGCCACAAGCACAAGCGCGAGTGCCGCCCGGTCGAGCGCGCGACGCATTTCCTGCGCCGCTACACCCTCGACACGCTGGCCCGGCTGAAGACGTTCTCGAAGGTGCGTGGGCCCGGGGAGGCGGTCGTGATCCACGGTGACGCCCGCGAGGTCGATGCGGGCTCCGGCTTCGACGCCGTCGTCACCTCGCCGCCCTACCCGGGGCTCATCGACTACCACGAGCAGCACCGCTACGCCTACGAGCTCCTCGGCCTCGACGACCTGCGCGAGCGCGAGCTCGGCGCGGCCGCCGGAGGGTCGAGCCGCGAGGCGCTCGGGCGCTACGTCGACGGGATCGGCGAGGTGCTCGCCCGCTCGGCCGAGGCACTTCGGCCCGGCGCGCCGCTCCTCGTCGTCGTGAACGACCGGCGCGAGCTCTACCCCGACGTCCTCGACCGCGCAGGATTGAGGCTCGACGGCCGCTACCGCCGGCACGTCAACCGCCGCACCGGCCTCCGCGCGGGCGAGTACTTCGAGGACGTGCTGGTCGCGCGCCGCCAGGGCTGAGCCGTCGGCGCCGATGTGGCGACGATAACGCGGCGACGATAACACCGTCACGAAGTCGGCACGGACACGACACAGGTTGTCGTCTATGTTGCCAACATCCTCGCACGCACGGTCACCCATGCCCTGGTCGGGCTCGATCCGAGA
Source organism: uncultured Actinomycetes bacterium (assembly GCA_963836925.1). Classification (GTDB taxonomy): domain Bacteria; phylum Actinomycetota; class Thermoleophilia; order Gaiellales; family Gaiellaceae; genus PALSA-600. The sequence goes on along the minus strand of CAWILJ010000013.1, from coordinate 35,829 downwards.
CGGGTCGAGGTGGAAGCTCACCTTCAAGGCGGCGCGCCCGCCTTCGCCATCGTCGGGCTCGCCGACCGCGCCTGCCAGGAGGCCAAGGAACGCGTGCGGAGCGGCATCGAGTCGGCCGAGCTCGACTGGCCCGGTCATCGCATCATCGTCAACCTCGCCCCGGCCGATCTGCGGAAGGAGGGCTCCGGCTTCGACCTGCCCATCGCGCTGGCGGTGCTCGAAGCGTCGGCGCAGATACCGCACGGCTGCCTCTCGGGGCACGCGTCGATCGGGGAGCTGGCCCTCGACGGTCGCCTGCGGCCGGTGCCCGGGTCGCTCGTCGCCGCCGAGGGTGCCCGCCGCAACGGCTCCCAGCGGCTCGTCTGCGCGGCCGAGTCGGGAGCCGAGGTCGCCCTCGCCGGGATCGAGCCGGTTCCGGTTCGCCACCTCGCGGAGGCGGTCGCCTACTTCCGCGGGCACCGCGAACCCCCGCCGCCGGAGCGGCCGGTCCGCAACGATCGCTCGCCGTCCCCTCCGGACCTCGCCGACGTCCGCGGTCAGGAGCGCGCACGGCGGGTGCTCGAGATCGCCGCCGCCGGCACGCACAACCTGCTTCTGGCAGGCCCCCCCGGCATCGGGAAGACGATGCTCGCCCGCCGGCTGCCAGGCATCCTGCCGCCGCTCACCGACGAGGCGGCGCTCGAGGTCACACGGATCCACTCCATCGCCGGGGTGCTGCCGCCGGGCTCCGGCTTGGTCTTCACGCCCCCGTTTCGCGCGCCGCACCACACGGGATCGACCGCGGCGATCGTCGGCGGCGGGTCGCGTCCGCGGCCCGGCGAGGTCACGCTCGCCCATCGCGGAGTGCTCCTGCTCGACGAGCTCGCCGAGTTCCCTCGGTCCGTGCTCGAGGCGCTTCGCCAACCGCTCGAGGACGGGGCCGTCTCGATCGCCCGCGTCGGAGGCCGGTGGCTCTACCCCGCCCGGTTCATGCTCGTCGGGACGATGAACCTCTGCCCCTGCGGCGGGCGCGGCGATGCCCGAACGAGCTGCTCGTGCTCCCCGCAGCAGCTCGACCGCTACCGGGACAGGCTTTCGCGGGCGCTCGTCGACAGGTTCGACCTCGTCGTCGCCCTGCCGCGGCCGCGGGCGGTCGAGCTCGCTGCTCCGCCGGGCGAGGGCTCGGCCGCCGTGCGGGCGCGTGTCGTCGCCGGTCGGGAGAGGCTCGGCGCCGGAGCGCCCAAGCTCAGCGCGGCGGCCGACGAGCTGCTCGCGCGCGCGGTGGAGCGACTGCCGCTCTCGGGGCGTGGGCGGGCCCGCGTCTCGCGGGTGTCGCGAACGATCGCCGCCCTCGCCGGGTCGGCGGCGGTCCTGCCCGAGCACCTCGCCGAGGCCCTGTCCTACCGCTCGCCGTCGGAGCTGGGAGGCCGATGAGCGACCTGGCCCTGGTGCTCTTCGCCGCCTCGAGGGAGACGCACCCTACGGATCGGGAGCGCGAGTCGCGGAGGTTCGCGGCGTTCCTGGAGACGTTCGACGAGGCGGCCGAGCGGGCGCGGCTCGCCGGGGCCGGGATCCGCTGGCTCCCGCGCTCCGATCCCGGCTTCCCGCCTCTGCTGGGCTCGATCCACGACCCCCCGCCGGGGCTGTTCCTGCGTGGGCACGCCGATCCGGCGCTCCTGGCCGGGACCTCGGTTGCGATCGTCGGCGCCCGCGCATGCAGCGACTACGGAGCCCACGTTGCGCGCTCGCTCGCCCGCGAGCTGGCCGCCGCGGGGGTGACGGTGATCTCGGGACTCGCCCGCGGCGTAGACGGCTGGGCCCACCGCGGCTCCATCGATGCCGGCGGCCCCACCGTCGCCGTGCTCGGGTGCGGCATCGACCGCGACTATCCCCGCGCCCACGCGTCGCTTGCCGCCGAGGTCGCCGCTTCGGGGCTCGTCGTCTCCGAGTACCCGCCCGGAGTGGCGCCTGCTCCCTGGAGGTTCCCGGCACGAAACCGGCTCGTCGCGGGCCTAGCCGCCGCCACCGTCGTCGTCGAGGCCCGCGAGCGGAGCGGCGCGTTGATCACCGCCGACCTCGCGCTCGAGGAGGGGCGCGACGTGCTCGCCGTCCCGGGCGAGATCACATCGGCCCTGTCGAAAGGGGCCAATGGCCTCCTCCGCCTGGGCGCCGGCCCGGTGACGTCTGCCGCCGACGTCCTCGAGGCGCTCGGGGTCGAGCCGCCGGACCCACCCGACGGCGACGTGCCCGGCCCCGGTGCGTCGGCGGTCCTCGCGGTGCTCACCCAGGGCGCCTCGACGGCCGATCAGGTCGCCCGCGCAGCCGGCCTCGACCCCGCCGCCGTCTCGGCCGCGCTCGTCGAGCTCGAGCTCTCGGGCATCGTCGAGGCCCGGGCGGGCATCTATCGGAGATCGCGAGATGCGGCGACGTAGACTTGGGCCGATGGCGCTCGAGCATCCGAAAGGGCACCGGGAGACGCGGCGCGAGGTCGCGGTCCCGCCGCTCTACGGGCTCGAGGGAACGGCCATCCCCCGACACGACATCGGCCGCGAGCCGCTCCCGCCGGACGTCGCCTACCAGATCGTCCACGACGAGCTCATGCTCGACGGCAACGCGCGGCTCAACGTCGCCACGTTCGTGACGACGGCCATGGAGCCCCAGGCCGAGCGCCTGATGGCGGAGTGCTTCGACAAGAACATGATCGACAAGGACGAGTACCCCCAGACCGCCGAGATCGAGATGCGGTGCGTCAACATGCTCGGCCGCCTCTGGCACGCTCCCGACGCGGCCGTGGCGACGGGCTGCTCGACCACCGGTTCGAGCGAGGCGGCCATGCTCGGCGGGCTCGCGCTCAAACGCCGCTGGCAGCACGCCCGCAAGGCCGCGGGGAAGCCCACCGACAAGCCAAACCTCGTCATGGGGATCAACGTGCAGGTGTGCTGGGAGAAGTTCGCGAACTACTGGGACGTCGAGATGCGGCTCGTCCCGATGGAAGGCGACAGGTTCCATCTCTCCGCCGAGGAGGCCGTGAAGCTCTGCGACGAGAACACGATCGGCGTCGTCGCCATCCTCGGTTCGACGTTCGACGGCTCGTACGAGCCGGTCCGCGAGATCTGCAACGCGCTCGACGCCTTCCAGGAGCAATCGGGAAACGACGTGCCCGTCCACGTCGACGGAGCCTCCGGCGGGTTCATCGCGCCGTTCGTCGACGCCGACGTGCACTGGGACTTCCGCCTCCCGCGCGTCGCCTCGATCAACGCGTCGGGGCACAAGTACGGGCTCGTGTACCCCGGAGTCGGGTGGGTCGTCTGGCGCGACGCGGCCGCGCTCCCCGAGGACCTGATCTTCTGGGTCAACTACCTCGGCGACAACATGCCGACCTTCGCGCTGAACTTCTCGCGCCCCGGTGCGCAGGTCGTCGCCCAGTACTACAACTTCCTCCGCCTCGGCTTCGAGGGCTACCGGGAGGTGCAGCAGTACGCTCGGGACGTCGCCACGCGCCTGTCGGGCAAGATCGCCGAGATCGGCCCGTTCGAGCTGATCACGCGCGGCGACGAGCTGCCGGTCTTCGCCTTCAGGCTGAAGGACGACGTCGCGAACTTCACGGTGTTCGATGTGTCGAACGCCCTCCGCGAGCGCGGCTGGCAGGTGCCCGCCTACACCTTCCCGAAGAACCGCGAGGACCTCGCCGCCCTGCGCGTCGTCGTGCGGCGCGGCTTCACCCACGACCTCGCCGACCTCCTCGTCGGCGACCTCCGGCGTCAGCTCCCCCGGCTCGAGCGCCAGCCCGCGCCGGTCCACGACGCCTCGACGGCGTCGGCGTTCCGGCACTAGGGCGTGGCAAGCGCGTCCGTCTGGCTCGACCGGCCCCTGCCCGAGATTCCGTCGGCCCCCCTGTCCGCGCGCGTCGACGTGGTCGTTGTCGGCGGCGGGGCGACCGGTTGCTCCTGCGCCCTGACCCTGGCTCGTGGCGGCCTCCGGGTCAGGCTCGTCGACGCCCGCGAGGTCGCCGGAGGCGCGAGCGGTCGGAACGGCGGCTTCGCGCTCCGCGGGCTCAAGGCGAGCTACGACGACGCGCGGACCACGCTCGGAGCTGACCTCGCCGCGTCGCTCTGGACACTGACCGAGCGTGGCCTCGACCAGATGTCGGCGCTCGCAGGCGACGCGCTCCGCCGCCGCGGAAGCGTGCGGCTCGCGTGCGACGCCGCCGAGCGTGACGCGCTCAGGGCCGAGCTCGACGCGCTGGTCGAGGACGGGTTCGAGGCCGAGTGGCTGGACCCGCTACCGCCCTACCTCGCGGGCAAGTTCGCCGGCGGCTTCGTCCATCCAGGCGACGGCGCGCTCGCCCCGGCGCTCTGGGTCAGGCGGCTCGCGGGCCACGCGGCCGCGGCCGGGGTCGAGATCGTCCAGCACGCACCGGTCGACCGAGAGGCCGTCGAGGCGCTCGACGCCGCCGCGGTGGTGTTCGCCGTCGACGGGATGACCCACGCGCTCGCGCCCGAGCTCGCTGCGTGGGTCGCACCGATGCGCGGCCAGGTGCTCGCGACCGAGCCGCTACGCGAGCTCGTCTACGACCGGCCCCACTATGCCCGGGGAGGCTACGACTACTGGCAGCAGACGCCCGACGGGCGGCTCGTCCTGGGAGGACGGCGCGACACCGACCTCGAGACCGAGCGCACGACGAGCGAGGACACCACGGCCTTCATCCAGGACCAGCTCACGGCGTACGCCGCCGAGCTCATGGGCCGCCCGCCCGCCGTCACGCACCGCTGGGCCGGCATCTGGGGCGAGACCTCCGACGGCCTGCCGTTCGCCGGCCGGGTCCCCGGCTCCGGTCGGCTCTGGGTCGCCGGCGGCTACTGCGGCCACGGCAACGTGCTCGGCTTCGCCTGCGGCGACCTCGTGGCGCGGGCCATTCTCGGAGAGCCCTGCCCCGAGCTTGCCGCCTTCGATCCGGCCCGCATGCGCTAGAGCGAGAGCGTCCCGAGCTCCAGCCCATCGACCTGCGCGAACGCCGCGAGCGCGATTGCCAGGTCCTGGAGCGCGAGCCCGGTCGAGTCGAACGTCGTGATCTCGGCGTCGGCGCGGCGCCCATCCGCGGCACCGGCGAGGACGGCGCCGATCCGGCCCACGTCCTGCTCGCCGACCAGCCCGGCCTCGACGGCATGAGCCAGCTCGCCTCCGTGGCTCGCCTGCTCCCAGTCGTCGCAGAAGATCCGCGTCCGCGCGAGCTCGGTCGGAGAGATCTCGGCCTTCCCGGGGCCGTCCGCGCCCATCAGGCTCACGTGCTGTCCCGGTGCCAGCGAGCCGTCGGGAAGGAGGAGCTCGTGTCCCGGGGTGACGGTGACGAGGAGGTCTGAAGCGAGCGCCTCATCCCGCGTTCTCGCGGCCGACGCGCCGAGCTCTTCGGCTGCGTGCCACGCGCGCCCGCTGTCGACGTCCCAGATCGCCACGTCGCGGCCGAGCGCCACGAACGTACGGACGGCCGCACGCCCGTTGACCCCCGCTCCGATCACGGCGGCGGTCGCGGCATCCCCGCGGCCGAGCGTCTCCGCCGCGAGCACCGCCGCCGCGCCCGTCCGGATCGCCGTCACCGCGCCCGCGTCGAGCACCGCCTCGAGCTCGCCCGTCTCCGCGTTCGAGAGCAGCACGAGCCCCGACACCGTCGGCAGGCCGCGCACCGGGTTCCCCGGGAACGAGGTCACCCACTTCAGCAGCGCATGCCCCGAGCCGAGCGCCGGCATGGCGCGGAAGTCTCCGGCCGGGTAGTTCGTGACGTACACCTTGGGCGGCATCGTCCACTCGCCCCGGTGGTGGGCGACGAACGCAGCCCGCACTGCCTCGACCGCCGCCTCCGGCGGCACGGCGCGCTCGACGTCCCGGGCCGCGAAGACCGGAACGGCGGCCGTCACAGCCCCTTGACGCCCGCGACGAGCTTCAGCACCGACTCCTTCGCGTCCCCGAACAGCATCGCCGTCTTCGGGTCGACGAACAGCGGGTTGTCGATCCCCGCGAAGCCGGTCGCCATCGAGCGCTTGCTCACGACGACCTGCTTGGCCTGGTCGACGTTCAGGATCGGCATCCCGTAGATCGGGCTTCCCTGGTCGTTGCGGGCGGCCGGGTTGACGACGTCGTTCGCGCCGATCACGAGCACCACGTCGGTCTGCGGGAACTCGGGGTTGACCTCGTCCATCTCCTTCAGCGCCGTGTACGGGACGTTCGCCTCGGCCAGGAGGACGTTCATGTGGCCGGGCATGCGACCCGCGACCGGGTGGATCGCGAACGTGACCTCGATCCCCTTCTTCTCGAGCTCGTCGTACAGCTCGCGCACCGCGTGCTGGGCCTGCGCGACGGCCATCCCGTAGCCCGGGACGATCACGACGTGCTGCGCGTACGAGAGCATGATCGAGACGTCCTCGGGGTTCACGGACCGCACCGTCCCCTCGAGCGCGGCGCCGGTGCCGGCGCCCGCCTGCACCTGCCCGAAGGCGCCGAAGAGGACGTTGGCAAGCGAGCGGTTCATCGCACGGCCCATGAGCATCGTCAGCAGCGTTCCCGAGGCGCCGACGAGCGCGCCGCTCACGATCAGCACGCTCGAGTCGAGCTCGAACCCGGTCAGCGCGGCCGCGAGGCCCGTGAACGCGTTCAGGAGCGAGATCACGACCGGCATGTCCGCGCCGCCGATCGGGAGCACGAACAGCACGCCGAAGAGGAGCGCGCCGAGGATCAACGCCACGAGCACCCACTGCTCCTCGTAGCCCGCGATGATCGCGACGACGCACGCGATGAGCCCGCCGGCGAGCAGGACGTTCACGACCTGCTGCGCCGGGTAGGTGATGGGCCGTCCCGAGATCAGCTCCTGGAGCTTCGCGAACGCGACCATCGAGCCCGCGAACGACACCGAGCCGATCAGCGCCGAGAGCGCGATCGCCGCCGAGATGTCCACGTGCAGGTGCCCGGGCTCCGGCGCGAGGTTGTGGAACTCCGCGAGCGACACGAGCGCCGCGGCGCCGCCGCCGACGCCGTTGAACAGCGCCACCATCTGCGGCATCGCGGTCATCTTCACCTTGCGTGCGCCGACCGCTCCCAGCACCGCTCCGATCGCGGCGCCGACGATGATCCGCCAGTTCAGGTGCACCTGCGGCAGGGCGAGCGTCACGCCGATCGCCCACGCCATGCCGAACGCCCCCACCCAGTTCCCGCGCCGCGCCGTCGTCGGCGAGGACAGGAACCGGAGCGCCAGCACGAAGCAGACGATCGTGACCAGGTAGAGCAGGTTCGAAGTGGTCTGGCTCACTTCGCCGCGTCGTCGTCCTTCTTCGGCGGCTCGCGACGCTTGAACATCTCGAGCATCCGATCGGTCACGACGAACCCTCCGACCACGTTCGCCGAGGCGAGGATCATCGCGATGAAGCCGACCCAGCCGGTGAGCAGGTCCGGATCGGCCATCCCGGCGACGAGAAGCGCGCCGACGATGACGATGCCGTGGATCGCGTTCGTGCCCGACATCAGCGGGGTGTGGAGCAGCGTCGGCACCTTCGAGATGACCTCGATGCCGAGGAAGATCGCGAGCGCGAGGATCGTCAGCTCGACCACGAATTGGGCGTAATGGCTCATGGGGCCTCCGGTCGGGTGACACAGCTCCCGGCGATGATCTCGTCGTCCCAGTCGAGCGAGAGCTCGCCGCCGGGCGCGAGGAGCTCGAGGAGCGAGGACACGTTGCGCGAGTAGAGCTGGCTCGCGTGGGTCGCCATCGTGCTCGGGAGGTTGAGCAGCCCGACGATCGTCACGCCGTTCGAGGTCACGACCTCGCCGGGCTTCGTCAGCTCGCAGTTCCCGCCGGTCTCGGCGGCGAGGTCGACGATCACCGAGCCGGGCCGCATTCGCGCGACCGCCGAGGCCGGGATCAGGCGAGGCGCAGGGCGCCCCGGGATTGCGGCCGTCGTGATCACGAGGTCGAAGTCGGGGATCCGCTCATCGAGCGCGGCCTGCTGACGCTGCTGCTCCTCGGGGGTGAGCTCGCGGGCATAGCCGCCCTCCGTCTCCTCGCCGACGACTCCGAGGTCGAGGAACGTCGCACCGAGCGAACGCACCTGCTCGGCCACGGCAGGGCGCACGTCGAAGCCCGAGACGACCGCGCCGAGCCGGCGAGCGGTGGCGATCGCCTGCAAGCCTGCGACGCCGGCTCCCAGCACGAGGGCCCGCGCGGGGGCGATCGTGCCTGCAGCCGTCGTCAGCATCGGCAGGAACCTCGGCAGGTACTCGGCGCCGATCAGCGCCCCCTTGTAACCGGAGACGGTGGCCTGCGACGACAGCGCGTCCATCGACTGTGCCCGGGTGGTGCGGGGGATCGACTCCATCGCGAACCCGAGCACGCCCTGCTCGCGCAGCGCCTCGATCCGCTCGGGATCCGTCAGCGGCTGCAGGAACGAGATCAGGAGCTGGCCGGCCTGGAGCCTCGTCAGCTCGGCATCGCTCGGCGGCGCGACCTTGGCGACGGCCTCGACGCCGGCCCACGCGTCCTGGGCGAGCTCGGCCCCGGCCTCGGCGTACTCGTCATCCGGATACCCGGCGGCGACGCCGGCGCCCTTCTCGACCACGACCGTGAACCCCTCGAGCTTCGAGACGGTATCGGGCACGAGCGAAACGCGCCGTTCGCCCTCCGCAACTTCCTTCGGTACACCCACCCTCATCTGCGCGGGCGACCCTACCGAAAACGGCAGGGACGGCGCGTCCAGCCGGTACCTCCCCATACACTCGCCGTGAATGGCCGTGACCCACGAGCTCGAGACGTACGGGCTGATCCTGCTCTTCCTGCTCGTCGCCGTCGAGTCTGCCGGAGTTCCCGTGCCGGGGGAAACGGCCCTCATCACCGCGGGCGTTCTCGCGGCCGGTGGGCGTTTCAACATCGTCGAGGTGATCGCGGTGGCCGCCGCCGGGGCGATCGTCGGCGACAGCACCGGATACTGGATCGCGCGGACGGGCGGGCGCAAGGCCATCGACAAGATCCCGGTCGCACGGGACACGCTCCCGAAGCTCTTGCCGAAGGGCGAACGGTTCTTCGAGCGCCACGGGCCGAAGACCGTCGTGATCGGCCGGTTCGTTGCCGGCCTGCGGGTAACGGTTGCGTGGCTTGCCGGCATCAGCCACATGCCCTGGGGGCGCTTCGTCCTCTACAACGCGATCGGCGGCATCCTCTGGGCGACCACGATCGGCCTCGTCGCGTATTACTTCGGAAACGCCGTGATCGACGCGATCGAGAAGTACGGGTTGATCGCCGTCGGGGTAATCGCCGTGCTCGCGGTACTGGGCTTTTTCGGACATCGGTGGTTTCGCAGGAGGAACGAGAAGCGGGAAGCCGCGGCATCGAATTCACAGCTCGAATCGAAACCGATCGACTGAGTGGACGAACAACAGGTCTCGTCGCGCAGGGCGACGGAGATCTGCTTGAATTGGCGGGTCCATTCCTGGTCGAGGAGGAAAAACCGTGGCCCGCAGAACCGTGCTCGTGTGTGACAATTGTGGTCAAGAAGTCGGCGAGAGCAAAGGCGCCGCGATGCGCATCACGTTCACCGACGCCCGCCGCGGATCGAAGGTGGCGGATCTGTGCGACTCGTGTGCCGGGGGCTACCCGGGCCGCGCCGCCGCGCGCCGTGGGCGCCGCCCGAAGTCCGCGACCGTCTGATCTCGAGCGGCTCCGCCGCGAATCGTGCTCCGAGCGGGTTCGGCGCCCGGCCGCCGGGCCTCGACGTCTGGGCGCGGATCTACCATGGCTTCCGGCTGGTCGCTCTCCGGCCGGGAGGGATTCACATGCCCCTAAGCATCGTCGTCGGGCCCGCGCATGCGGGTAAGGTCGCGCTCCTGCTCGAGCGCTATCTGGCGCGCCTGGATGACGAACCCTTCCTGATCGTGCCGAACCGGGCGGACGTCGCCCGGGTCGAGCACGACCTGCTCAGGCGCGCCGGGTGCCTGCTCGGCGGCTCGATCGGGACCTTCGACGACCTGTTCGAGCGGATCGCGGCGGGCGGCGAACGCCGCCCCGTGGCGACGCGGGAGCAGCGCACGGTCGTCGCCTCCCGTGCCATCCAGACCGCCGCGATCGAGGGGATCGCAGGCTCGGCCCGTTTCGCAGGGTTCACCGACGCGCTTCTCCGTGCCCTGTCGGAGCTCGAGGGCGGCCTGCTCGAGCCGGCCGACCTCGACGGCGACCTCGCCTCGCTACTCGCTGCCTACCGCGCCGGGCTCGACGAGGTCGGCCTGTGGGACCGGGATCTCCTTCGCCGTCGCGCGTGCGAGCGGCTCCTGGGCGACCTCGGCGCCTGGCACGGCGAGCCCGTCTTCTCCTACGGATTCGAGGACCTCACGGCGGCCGAGTGGTCTCTGCTCGAGGCTCTCGCGGGCCGGGCCGACGTCCACATCTCGCTCCCGTACGAGCCGGGGCGGGCCGCGTTCGCCTCGCTCGCCCGCACGGTCGGGGATCTGACCGCGCTCGCGGCGGGCCGGATCGAGGAGCTGCCGCCCCGGTCGTCCGAGTTCGCGGCTCCCGCGCTCGCCCGGCTCGAGCGCGCGCTCTTCGAGCCGGTCCCGCCGTCGCCCGAGCCGATCGGCGGCGCAGTTCGCTTCCTCGCCGGCGCGGGGCTGCGCGGGACGCTCGAGCTCGTGGGCGAGCATGTGCTCGACGAGCTCCGCGCGGGTGCACGCCCGGAGGAGATCGGGCTGATCGTCTCCTCGGTCGAGCGCTGGCGCGGGTCGCTCGAGACCGTGTTCGCCGGGCTCGAGATCCCCTTCGCGATCGAGTCTCCAGCCCGCTTCCCGACGACGCCGCTCGGCCACGCCCTGCTCTCCCTGCTCCAGTTCGCCTGGGTCGGCGGCGGCCGCCGCGAGCTCTACGTGTTCCTGCGCTCGCCGTACTCCGGCATCGCGCGCCAGGGCGTCGACTTCGTCGAGGGGCGGCTCCGCGGGAGAGCGGTCGACGAGCCGGGGCGGGTGGAAGAGGAGACGGAGCGGCTGCGCGAGGCTCCGCTCGTGGCGCTGCGCGAGCTGCGCGACGCCGAGTCGCCCCTCGACGCGGTCCGTGCGCTTCTCGCATCGATGACCCGGGCGGCGTACGGCGTCGAGTCGCCGCCTGCAGGCGACCAGGCGCGACTCGACCTCGCGTCGTACGGCGCCGCCACCGACCTGCTCGACGAGCTGGCCGGCCTCGAGGCGCTCGGCGCCGAGGTCGGCACCCGCGACGTCGTCGACGGCCTCCGTCGTCTCGACGTGCGATCGGGGTCCGCTGCGGCGCCCGGCCGTGTCGCCGTCCTCGATCTGATGCGCGCGCGCACCCGGCAGTTCGACACGGTGTTCGTGGTCGGGCTGGAGGAGGGATCGTTTCCCCGCCGGCCGCGCAGCTCACCGTTCCTCGACGACGACGAGCGGGGCGCCCTCGGCGCACGGCTCGAGCGGCCCGACCAGGTCAGTCGCGACCGCTACCTCTTCTACACGGCCTGCACGCGCGCGACGCGACGCCTCTACCTCGTCCGGCAGGCCGCCACCGACGACGGGTCGCCGCTCGAGGAGAGCCCGTTCTGGCAGGACGCCGCCGCCGTATTCTCGGCCGAGGAGGTCGAGCGCGCGACGTTCCGCCGGCCGCTCTCGCAGCTCACGTGGCCGCTCGAGGGAGCGCCGACCGAGCGCGAGCGGCTCCGCGCGCTCGCGCGGCTCTCCGCCGCCGACGAGTCGACCGCGCTGGCCTCGGCGCTCGCCGACGCGAACGGCTGGACGCGCCGCCTCGACCGGGCCCGCGCCGCCTTCATCCGCAGCACGCGGCTTCGCAGCCCGGCGGTGCTGGCGCAGCTCGGCGGCCGCACCGTCTTCGGCGCAACGGAGCTGGAACGGTTCGTCGACTGCTCCTCGGCCTGGCTCTTCGAACGCATCGTCGACCCGAAGACGATCGACGCGGAGGCAGACGCGCTGCTCCGCGGGAAGGTCGCCCACCAGGCCCTCTACGCCTTCTACTCCGGGCTTCCGCGCGAGCTCGGCGCCGACCGGGTCACCCCGGAGACGCTCGAGCCGGCGCTCGGCTTCCTCGAGCGCTGCCTCGACGACGCGATCGGCTCGGGCGTGCGGATCGACCTCGGCGCCGTCGACGCGGCCGAGCTCCGCGAGAGCCTTCACCGCGACCTCGCGCGCTTCGTCCGGAGCGAGGCGGAGTCCGAGCTTGCGTTCGTGCCGCGGCGGTTGGAGCTCGCGTTCGGGACCGAGCGCTCCGCCCCCGAGCTTCAACGCGGGCTCGAGCTCGGCGACGGGCTCTTCCTCAGCGGCAAGATCGACCGGATCGACGTCGACCCGCTGAGCGCCAGCGGAATCGTGCAGGACTACAAGTCGGGCAAGGGGTCGTTCTCGGCGCGCCAGATCGACGAGGAGCGCCGCCTCCAGGTGCCCCTCTACATGCTCGTGCTCCGGGACCTCGCCGGGATCGAGCCGCTCGGGGGCCTGTACCGGGCCCTCTCGGGCGCGCGCGCCTCGCGCGGCATGCTCAGATCCGACTCGCGGGACCAGCTTCCCGGGTTCAAGCCGAACGACTACCTCGACGAGGAGCAGTTCTGGGGCCAGGTCGAGACCGCCCGCGAGCGCGCGCTCTCTGCGGCGCGGCGGATCCGCGTCGGCGACGTCGCCCACGACCCGAAAGGCGGCGAGTGCCCGAGCTGGTGCGACCTCTGGACGATGTGCAGGGTGCCCCGGGCATGAGCATGAACGACGAGCAGCGCGCGGCGGTCGAGGCGCGCGGCGAGGTGTTCGTGTCCGCCGGCGCCGGCACGGGGAAGACGACGGTGCTCGTCGAGCGGTTCGTTCGCGCCGTGTGCGACGAGGGGCTCGACGTCGGCTCGATCCTGGTCATCACCTACACGCGCAAGGCCGCAGGGGAGCTGCGTGCGCGCATCCGTGCCGCCCTCGCCGCGCGCGGGCGGGCCGATCTCGCCCGTGAGCTCGACGGGGCGTGGATCTCCACGATCCACGGCTTCTGCGCCCGCCTGCTGCGCGCGCATCCGTTCGCCGTCGGGATCGACCCGGGGTTCCACGAGCTCGACGACGAGCACGGAGCCGTGCTCCGCGGCGAGGCATTCGGTCATGCGCTGGAGACGTTCTGCGCGGTCGACGAGGCGGAGCGCACCGGGCTCCTCGCCGTGTACGGGAGCCGCCGGCTGCGGAAGATGCTGACAGGCGTCCACGAGACGCTGCGCTCCGCCGGGCGGCCGCTGGTGCTCGAGCTGGGCGAGCCCGCCGATGTGGGCGGCCGCCTCGAGGCGCTCCGCGAGGCCGCCCTGGGGCTGCTCGACGATCCCGGCGCGACCCAGGGACAGACCGAGTCGGCGCGTGCCGCGCTCGACCTTCCCTCGCTTCCCGAGACGCTGATCGACCTTGCCGCGCTCCGGGCTCGAGGGCCGCGCGCGGCCGGGTTCGAGGAGGCGCGCAAGGGCGTCGAGCAGGCGGCGCTCGAGCACGCCGCCTCCCGCGATCGCGACCTTCTCCAGGAGCTCCTCGACCTGTTCGCCGCCGAGTACCGCGCCGCCAAGGAGCGCGAGTCGGCGCTCGACTTCGAGGACCTGCAGCTGCTCGCCCGCGATCTCCTCGCCGCGGACGCGGGGGTGCGAGAGGCCGAGCAGCTGCGGTTCCGCACGATCATGGTCGACGAGTTCCAGGACACGAACGCGCTCCAGTGCGACCTCGTCGATCTCATCGCCGCCGGGGTCGAGAAGGAGGTCTTCTACGTCGGCGACGAGTTCCAGTCGATCTACGCCTTCCGCCACGCCGACGTGCGCGTGTTCCGCGAGCGGCGTGCGAAGGCGGCCCAGCGGCTGACGCTTGACCGAGAACTACCGCTCCCGGCCCGAGGTGCTCGCCGCGGTCAACCACGTCTTCGGCGAGGAGTTCGGAGACGGGTACCAACCTCTCGCCGCGTCCGGCGACTTCCCCGATCCCGTCTTCGGGCATCCGGTCGAGCTGCTCGTCACCGACAAGGAGTCGTACGGCAGCTCCGGCATGCACTGGCGGCGGGCGGAGGCGAAGAACGTCGCCCGCCGGGTGCGCGAGCTCGTCGACACGGGTGCGGCGACGCCCGGCGAGATCGTCCTGCTCTTCGCCGCCGGCACCGACGCCGAGTGGTACGAGGAGGAGCTGCGCTCGCTCGGGCTGCCGACGTACCGCGCCACCGGGCGCCGCTACTTCGGCCAGCAGCAGGTGGTCGACCTGTTGATGTACCTGCGCCTGCTCCGGAACCGCTACGACGACGAGGCGCTCGCCGCCGTCCTGGCCTCACCGCATGGTCGGCGTCTCGAACGACGCGCTCGTCCTCATCCGCCGCCACGCCGGCCGCCGGCCGCTCTTCACGGGGATCGAGCGGCTGCTGCCCGAGTCGCTCCCGGCCGCCGACGAGCAGCTGGTGCGGGCGTTCAAGCAGCGCTTCGACCGACTCGTCGCCGCGTCTGCGCGGAGCTCGCTCGAGCGCCTCTGCGAGCTCGTCGTGTCGGGTCACGACTACGACCTGGCCGTGCTCGCGCGCTGGGACGGCCCACGCCGCTACGCGAACCTGCGCAAGCTCATGCGGCTCGCCCGCACCTACGAGGAGGTGCGCGGCCGGGACCTCGAGGGCTTCCTCGGCTTCATCCGGGACCAGGAGGCGCTCGGGGCCGCCCAGCTCGAGGCGGTGTCGGAAGAGGAAGGTGCCGACGCCGTGCGGCTGCTCACGATCCACGCTGCGAAGGGGCTCGAGTTCAAGGTCGTCGTCGTCGCCGACGCCGGCCGCGACCTCGGCGGTGCCGCTCCGGCAGACGAGATCGTCGCGCTCGCCGACGGTCGGCTCGGCTTCAAGGTCGTCCACCCCGCCTCCGGGGAGCGGAAGGCCGTGTTCGAGTACGACGAGGTCGCAGGTGCAGGACGCGAGGCCGCTCGCGCCGAGCGCCTGCGCCTCTACTACGTCGCGATGACCCGTGCGATCGACCGCCTGCTCGTCTCGGGCGCCCTCGGAGAGAGCCGCGACACCCCGATCGGCTGGGTGCTGTCGCAGCTCGAGTGCGAGGCCGAGCTCGCCGGTCCCGACGACGTGGTCGAGCTCGAGCGCGGGGGCGCCTCGTTCCTGGTCAGGCGTGATCGCTTCCAACCCGAGCCCGCCGCAGAGCAGGAGCCTCTCGCCGAGTCGGGCGCCCAGCTCTCGCTCTTCGACGAGCTCCCGGCAGCCCCGCCGGTGCGCGGCTGGCCGCTGCCGGAGCTCCTGCCGGTGCCGGCCGCGCCGCTGCACCGGGTGCGTCAGCTCTCGTACTCCGCCCTCGCGCTGTTCCAGCGTTGCTCGTACCGCTTCTATGTCGAGCGTGTCGCCGGCCTGCGCGAGCGGCCGGGCTCGGTAGCCGGGGAGGGCCTGGCCGCCACCGAGACGGGCGACGCCGTCCACCGCCTGCTCGAGCTGGTCGATCTCGCCGATCCGAGGCCGCCCGACGCCTCCGTCGTTCGGACGTGGTACCCGCGGGCCTCCGACGAGGAGCTCGAGCGGATCGACGCGTTCGTCGGCTCGTACTGCGACTCCCCGCTCGCGCGGCGCGTTGCCGGGCTCTCCGACGCTCGCCCGGAGCGGCCGTTCGCGTTCGAGCACGACGGCGTGCTCCTTCACGGCCGGCTCGACGTCCTGCACCGCGACGGCCCACAGGCCCTGGTCGTCGACTACAAGACGAACGTCCTCGGCGAGCGGAGCGCGGCCGAGGTGATCGAATCGGACTACCGGCTTCAGCGGCTCGTGTACGCGCTCGCCTGCTTCCGGGCCGGCGCCGAGGAGGTCGAGATCGTCTACGCATTCCTCGAGCAGCCCGACGCCGTCGTCTCGACGACGTTCTCGCGCGCAGAGGTGCCCGATCTCGAGGCGGAGCTCTCCGACGCGATCGCCCGCATCGACGCGAACGAGTTCGCTCCTGCGCCCGGCGAGTTCACCTGCCCGGGCTGCCCGGCGCTCGACGTCGTCTGCGCCGGCCCGCGTCTTCGCGGCAGCCGGCCGCACGGCGGGGATGCCGACGACGCGCCGGGCGGCGGCTTCGTCGAGGCGGAGGCGTTTCGCCTCGCCGGACATTCGCACGGCCCGGTCGCCTGAATGGCCCGCAGCTACGTCCGGGAGGCCCGACGTCGGGTCGGCCCGAAGCGCGAGCGCATCCGGCCGCTGATCGACCGGCTTGCGATCGAGCACGCCGACGCCGGGATCGCGCTCCGGTTCCGGAGCCCGCTCGAGCTGCTCGTCTCCGTGATGCTCTCGGCGCAGACGACCGACGTGAACGTCAACCGGGTGACGGAGAACCTGTTTCCGAAGTACCGCAGGCCCGAGGACTATCTGGCGGTCCCGGTCGAGGAGCTCGAGCGCGACATCTTCCAGACGGGCTTCTACAGGCAGAAGGCGAAGGCGCTTCGCGGGACGATGCGGATCCTGATCGAGGAGCACGGGGGCGAGGTCCCGGACGACTTCGACGCGCTGCTACGGCTACCCGGGGTCGCGCGGAAGACCGCAAACGTCGTCTCGGCCGAGCGCGGCCACGCGCAGGGAATCGTCGTCGATACCCATGTCCGGCGGCTGTCGCAGCGGCTCGGGCTCACGCGGCAGGAGGATCCGGTCAAGATCGAGCGCGACCTGGTCAGGCTCGTCCCCAAGGCGGACTGGGCCCTGTTCCCGCACCTCCTGATCTGGCACGGGCGCCGTGTCTGCGACGCGCGCCGGCCGGCGTGCGAGGACTGCGTGATCAGCGACCTCTGCCCGGCGAGCCGGGTCGACGTCGAGCCCTACTCGGGCGTCAGCGCCACGAGCAGCCCGCCGTCGTCGTCATAGGCGGGGAAGAAGTCCGCGACGACCTTCTTCTCGAGGCCTGCGTGCGTCCTCATCGACAGCTCCTTTCCGAGCTGCCTGACGCCCCATTCCCGAACGGTCTGGATCGGGGTGGGGTCGGAGAGCCCGAACGCCTCCGCGACCTCACGGCCCATCAGGTCGGGCTCTTCGAAGCCGGAGAGCTCGAAGATCCCGTTGCCGCTCGCGAGGATGCGGCCCTCCTGGTCGCAGACCACGAAGCCGGTCGCCTGGGCGGGGTAGTAGTCCTCGAGCAGCTCGAACATGAAGCCGAAGCTGCAGCGGTGACACGACGGCGGCTCCTGCGTGATCCCTTCCCGGCCGTCGTGGTCGACGCGGCGGGTCTTGCATCTCGGGCAGATGAAGAACGGCACGTTGTCCAGGCTAGCCGCCCCACCTGCGGTCGGGCGGCTAGAGGAGCCTAAGAACGGGGGCGCGCCGCCGGCGGTGCTAGATCCAGTTCTTCCAGCGGTAATAGGCGAGCTGGGCGATCGTCGTGGCGACGATCAGGCCCCACGAGAACGCGTACCCGAAGCCCCAGTGGAGCTCGGGGATGACGCGGAAGTTCTGCCCGTACAGGCCGACGATGAAGGTGGGGACGAGCAGGACGGACGCGATCACGGTGAGGCGCTTCATCACCTCGTTCTGATCGTTCGCGATCTTCGACTGCACGTAGTCGCGGACGCCGGCGACGAGGTCGCGGGAGGTCTCGAGGCCCTCGGTCGCGCGGAGCAGCTTGTCGTAGGCATCGGCGAAATGGAGCTCGACGTCACGGGGGAAGAGCTCCCCGTCGGCTAGCTCGACCCGGTCGTCGACGATCTTGTGGACGGCGTCGCGGGTCGGGGTGAGCGTACGGCGGATCGCGAGCAGGTCGTGCCGCAGCGCCGAGATGCGCCCGCGGATGCGGGTGGCCGGCCACTCGTCGACGTGGTCCTCGAGCTCGTCGATCTCGTCGTTCACGTCGTCGATCAGGTCGAGGTAGCGCTCGGCGATCTCGTCGATCAGGTGATAGGCGAACATCCCGACGTGATCCTCGGGCCGGCACGCGTCCATCGCGGGGCGCGGGTCGAACGGCTTCTCGCCCGGCGGTGTCTTCGAGACCGTGACGAGCCGGCCCGGGGTGAGGATGAAGTCGATCTCCTGGAAGAAGATTCGGTCCTCGTCGGGCTTCGCGACGGCGAGGAGAAGGATCCCGAGGACATACGTGTCGTGCGAGTCGATCCGCGGCCGCGGCTCGTCGTCGTGCTGCGCGGGAGCGATGAGCACGTCGAGAGCAGTCGGGTGGATCTCCTGAGGGAGGTGCTCGTCGAGCTCGTCGGCCGACGGGTCGATGAGGTCGATCCAGCGAGCCGCTCCGGCCACGTGTCGAGGCTAGCCCTGGTGTCGGACACCGGGTTTCGGCGTCTTGTCGCTACGCCGCGATCGTCGCGTCCGCCTCGGCGCCGGCGTCGGCGAGGTAGCGCTCCGCGTCGAGGGCGCCCATGCACCCCGAGCCGGCGGCGGTGATCGCCTGGCGGTACGTGTGGTCCTGGACGTCGCCGACAGCGAAGACTCCCGGGACGTTGGTCTCGGTCGAGCCGGGCCTCGTCACGAGGTAGCCGTTCTCGTCGTGGTCGAGGTGATCGACGAAGAGCTTCGTGTTGGGATCGTGGCCGATCGCGACGAAGAACCCCTGCGCCTCGACGTCACGCGTCTCGCCGGTGTCGGTGTTGAGCAGCCGTAGGCCGGTCACGGCATGCTCGCCGAGCACCTCCTCGACCACGTACGGGGTGAGCAGCTCGACCTTCGGGTTCGCGAGGGCGCGGCTGACCATGATCTGGGAGGCGCGGAAGTCTTTGCGGCGATGGATCAGCGTGACCTTCGTTCCGAAGCGCGTCAGGAAGAGCGCCTCCTCGAACGCGGAGTCGCCGCCGCCGACGACGACGATGTCCTTCTCCTTGAAGAACGCGCCGTCGCAGGTGGCGCACGCCGACACGCCGCGGCCCTGGAGCCGCTGCTCCGACTCGAGCCCGAGCCAGCGCGCGCTCGCCCCGGTCGCGACGATCACGGTGCGCGCCCGGTACTCGTCCCGGTCGACCCGGATCCGGAACGGCCGCTCGGAGAAGTCGACGGCCGTGACGTCGTCGGTGACGAACTCGGCCCCGAACCGCTCGGCCTGCCGCCGGAAGTCCTGCATCATCTCGGGCCCCATCACGCCGTCGGGATACCCGGGGTAGTTCTCCACGTCGCTCGTGATCATCAGCTGGCCTCCCCACTGGAATCCCTCGATCACGAGGGGCCTCAGCTCGGCCCGCGCTGCGTACAGGGCAGCCGTATACCCGGCCGGGCCGCCGCCGATGATGATCAGGTCACGTACCTCTTCGGTGTTCGCCACTCGAGCCTCCTGGAACGTTCTCTCGGAGTATTAAACGCGAGCGAGCGAGCGAACGTTCCCGGGCATCGAGCTTCTGGCCGAATACCACGCGCTCCGGCACCCCGTGCTCATGCGGGCGGGGGCTCTCACGCAGCATCCGCGGCGCGCGGCGGCAGCTCGAGGGTCTGCGGCGGTTGGGTCGTGGAGGTCACCGGTGTGGGTGAGTCGAGCGTCTTGTCGCTCCCGACGCCGTGCTCCGTGAACCGCCTGGCCGAGACGAGCACGCGTCGCTCCAGCGAGCCGACCGACTGGTTGTAGGCCTGCACGGCGCCGTCGATCCGCTTCCCGAGCGTGGCGAGATGGTCGGTCATCGTGGCGAGGCGGTCGTAGAGATCGCGCCCGAGCTTCTCGATCTCGCGAGCGTTCTCCGCCACCTCCGCCTCCCGCCAGCCGATCGCGATCGCCCGGAGAAGGGTGATGAGCGTCGTCGGGCTCGCGATGACCACACGTTGCCCCGCAGAGAGCTCGATGAGTGACGGGTCGAGCTCGATCGCGGTGCGGTACAGGCCCTCGCCGGGAATGAACATGATCACGAAGTCGGGTGCAGGCGAGAACTGCTCCCAGTAGCTCTTCTTCGAGAGATGCGCGACCCGCTCGCGGATCGCCGCCACGTAGCGTTCGAGATGACGCCGCCGCGTCTCCTCGTCGGTGGCGGCCTCCGCGTCGAGGAGCGCCTCGAGCACGGCCTTCGCGTCGACCACGACCTGGCGGCCGCTCGGGAGCCGGACGAGCATGTCCGGGCGAAGCCGCCCGTCGTCGGTGGTCACCGACGTCTGCTCGACGAAGTCGCAGAACTTGAGCATCCCTGCGGCCTCGACGGCGTTTCGGAGCTGCAGCTCGCCCCAGTTCCCGCGGACGTTCGGCGAGCGGAGCGCAGTCGCGAGCGAGCTCGTCGCCGTGTTGAGCGCCGCGACGCTCTGCCCGAGCGCACCGTAATCCTGGCGCCGCGAGTTCTCGAGTGCCGCCACCTGGGTGTTGACCTTGTCGAGCGCGTCGCCGATCGGCTTCACCGCGCTCCCGACCCGCTCGGTCACCGAAGCCACCGCCCGGTCGAGGGTCGCGTCGGAGATGCTCCGGAACCGCGTCTCGAGCGCCTCGGCCGAGTCCTGCTCGTGCCTGAGCTCCGTCTCGAGCCGGGCGATCTCGGCGCCGGCCCGTGCGCGCGCCAGAAGCCACGCGGCGACCGCGCCGAGCGCAAGACCGAGGATGAGAGCCGCCAGAGTCACGAGCCGAGGAACGGTAGAGACGCCGTCGGACAGCGGTCCCCGGACGAGAAAAAATCAGCTCCGGCAAGTCCGAGGACCCACCGGAGCTGAGTGCCGGATCCAGCGAGTCCGAAGACCTACCGGATCCGACGGGCGGCAAGCTATCGCGTGGAGGCGGCGCCGGTCAATCCCTGCCCCGGGGAAAAGCTCGCAAATAGCGGACGTTTCACTGTCGCCCCGCAGCGAGCCGGGGGAACAGCCGTTCGCATCCGTACGCTTCCGTGGTCGTGAGCCAAGCGTTCGCCTCGGGCGGAGCCCTCGCCGCCACCCTGCCGGGCTACGAGGCCCGGCCGGAGCAGGCCGCCCTCGCCCACGCGGTCGAGCAGGCGCTCACGGGCGGCGAGCACCTCCTCGCAGAGGCCGGCACCGGTACCGGGAAGAGCCTCGCCTACCTGATCCCGGCGCTCGAGTCCGGGCAGACCGTCGTCGTCGCGACCGCGACCAAGGCGCTCCAGGAGCAGCTCCTCTCGAAGGACGTCCCCGCGGCGGCCGCGGCGCTCGGGCGCGACGTCCGCGTGGCGGTCCTCAAGGGCCGGCAGAACTACCTGTGCCGCAAGCAGCTTCAGAGCTTCGGCCCCATGCTTCTCCGCGATCCGCGCGACGAGCAGGCCTGGGAGGCGCTCCAGCCGTGGATCGCCGGGACCGAGACGGGCGACCGGGCCGAGCTCCCGTTCGAGCCCTCGGACGCCCTGTGGGCCGAGCTCTCGGTCGGCGCCGACCGCTGCGCCGGCCGCCGCTGCCCGCTCCTCTCGGCCTGCTTCGCCGAGGCGGCGCGGGTGAGGGCCGCGGAGGCCGACCTCGTGATCGCGAACCACGCGCTCTACTTCGCCGACATCGCCGCGGGCGGGGGCGTCCTCCCGGAGCACGACGCCGTGATCTTCGACGAGGCCCACCGGCTCGAGGAGACCGCTGCCACGTGGCTCGGCGGACGCGTCTCGCGGGCCGGCCTTCGCCGCCTCGCCGCCGACGTCGAGCGTGGCTGCCGCGACGCAGACGAGTCCGTCCCCGCCCGCGCCCTCGACCGCGTCGAGCAGGCCGGCGAGCGTCTGCTTCGTGCCGTCTCGCCGCCCGCAGGGCGCCGGCGCCTGCGCGAGATCCCGGTCGAGTCCGCCCTCGTCCTCGTCGACGCGCTCGCCGCGCTCGCGAACGCGCTCGACGGCCGCGTCGAAGGGCTCGACCAGCTCTCCCGCCGCTCGCTCGCGGCGGCTGCGCAGGTCGAGGCCTGCCTCGAGCCGGCCGGGCTCGAACGGGTGGTCTGGGCGGAGCCCGACGCGATCGCCTGGGCGCCCGTCGACGTCTCCGCCGAGCTCCGCGACCGGCTGTGGGACGGCGGCCCCACGGCGGTTCTCGTCTCGGCGACCCTCACGACCGGGGAGGACGCGGCGTTCGTCCGCCGCCGGCTCGGGCTCGACCACGCGCGCGAGCTCGTGGTCGGCTCCCCGTTCGACTTCCGCGAGCAGGCGCTGCTCTACGTCCCGCGGACGATGCCCGACCCCCGCGCCGACGGGTTCGTCGAGCGTGTCGGCGACGAGGTGCTGGAGCTGCTCGCCCTCTCCCGCGGCCGAGCGCTCGTGCTCACCTCCAGCTACCGCATGCTCGACGCGCTCCGCGCACGCGTCGCGGGACGGGTCCCCTACGACGTGCTCGTGCAGGGCGAGGCGCCGCGCGAGCGGCTGCTCGAGCGCTTCCGCGCCGAGGTCGACTCCGTGTTGCTCGCAACCTCGACGTTCTGGCAGGGCGTCGACATCCCAGGTGAGTCCCTGTCGCTGCTCGTGATCGACAAGCTGCCCTTCTCGGCGCCGGGCGACCCGCTGCACGAGGCGCGGTGCGAGGCGGTGGAGGCCGCCGGCGGCGACTGGTTCCGCGACTACGCCCTTCCGACCGCGATGCTGCAGCTCCGACAGGGCTTCGGCAGGCTGATCCGCAGCCACGAGGACCAGGGCGTGGTGGCGATCCTCGACCCTCGCCTGCGGACGAAGCCGTACGGGCGCGCGTTCCTGGGAGCCCTCCCGCGCTGCCCGATCGTCGACGACCGTGGGGGTGTCGCGGCGTTCTTCGGCGCCGCCCAGGCGGTAGCCTGAGCTTCCACCCTGCCGGGGTGGCGGAACTGGTAGACGCGCCCGGCTTAAAACCGGGTGCCCCATGCGGGCATGGGGGTTCGAGACCCTCCCCCGGCATCCCTTCCCAGACAACAGAACGGGAAGTACAGTCAGATCGTGACCGAGGTCGTGCACGACGAGCCGACGCTCGAGTGGGACACGCCGCTCTTCCGCCAGGCATCGACGCAGCTCGAGCAGGCGCTGCCCCTCGCACGCATCTCCGACCACGTCGCCGAGCGGCTCCGCTTCCCAGAGCGGGCCGTGATCCTGACGCTCCCTGTGCGGATGGACGACGGCGCCGTCCGCTCGTTCCCCGCCTACCGCGTGCAGCACTCCTCCGTGCTCGGGCCGACCAAGGGCGGAGTCCGCTTCGACCCCGGAGTGAACCTGGGCGAATGCGCCGCGCTCGCGATGTGGATGACCTGGAAGTGCGCGCTGCTCCGCCTCCCCTACGGCGGCGCGAAGGGCGGCGTCCGCTGCGACCCGCGCGCGCTGTCCCGGACCGAGCTCGCCCGCCTCACCCGCCGGTTCACCACCGACCTCGCGCCTTTCATCGGCCCCGGCATCGACATCCCGGCCCCGGACATCGCGACGAACGAGCAGACGATGGCCTGGATGATGGACACCTACTCGATGCAGAAGGGTCACGCGGTCCCGGAGATCGTCACCGGGAAGCCCGTCTCGATCGGCGGCTCGGTCTTCCGGAACGAGGCGACCGGAGCCGGAGTCGTGATGGTGATCGAGCGCGCCTGCGCGCTGCTCGGCTGGAGCCTGCCCGAGCTCGCGTTCGTGGTCCAGGGCTTCGGCAACGTCGGCGGCGTCGCCGCGACCGAGCTGCACGAGAAGGGCGCGAAGGTCGTCGGCATCGCAGACGTTTCGGGCGGGGTGGCCGACCGCGCCGGGCTCGACGTTCCGACGCTCCACGAGTACGCGCACGAGCACGGCTCGCTCGAAGGCTTCCCGGCGGAGCGACTCACGAACGAGGAGCTGCTCGAGCTGGAATGCGACGTGCTCGTCCTGGCCGCGCGCGAGGACCAGGTCGGCGTGGAGAACGCGCCGAGGCTCCGCTGCCGGCTGATCGCCGAGGGCGCCAACGGCCCGACCTCGGTGGCCGCCGACGAGATCCTCGCCGAGCGCGGGATCCGGGTCCTGCCCGACGTCCTCACGAACGCCGGTGGCGTGACGGTCTCGTACTTCGAGTGGGTGCAGGACTTGAGCCGGCTCTTCTGGGACCGCGACGAGATCCGCCGCCGACTCGCCGACAAGCTCGGCGACGCGTTCGACCGGGTCTGGTCGGCCGCTGAGTCCGACGGGGTGTCGTTGCGGAACGCAGCGCTGATCGCGGGGATCCGCGACGTGGCCGCGGCTCTCGACGCGCGGGGGATCTACCCGTGAGAGGCGCCGGCACGTGAGTCGTGGCCCTTCGAAGGTCCGCGACGCGATGGTGCCGAACCCGCACCCGCTCGAAGGGGGCGCGACCGCGCAGGAGGCGGGCGAGGCGCTCACGCGGCCGGAGGTCCGGGCCGTCCTTGTCTCCGACGGGGGGGAGCTCGTCGGCGTGATCACGCGCAAGACGCTCGTCCGCGAGGTCGTCGCGCAGGGCCGGGACCCGCGCGCGACGACGCTTCGCGAGATCGCAGAGCGGCCGAATGCCACCATCGACTCCGACATGCCGCTCACCGACGCCTTCGCCTTCCTCGAGGAGAACGACTTCGAGCGCGTGCCCGTCGTCGACGGCGACGGCCGCCTCGTCGGCGTGCTGTCGCGCTCCTCCGTGCGCCGGCGGCTCCAGGAAGACGAGCCGCCGGAGAGCCCCGCCCCGCCGGAGGTCTGAGCTCCTACGCGGCGTGGGCGAGCGCCGGGCGGCTCTCGGCGGAGAGGGTCGCAAGCGCGTCGCGAAGCTGGGCGCGGACGTCGTCGTCGAGGAGCCGGCCTTCGTCGTCGAACCTCTCCTGGGCGCGCCCGACGGCGACCTCGACCTCGGTGACGCGAGCGCCCATCGCGGCGAGCACCTTGCGGAGCTCCGCCTGGGCCCAGACCGCACCGAACATGCCCGCGCTCGATCCGATCACGGCGACCGGCTTCGAGCGGAACACGTTGGTCGCGATCGGGCGTGAGGCCCAGTCGAGGGCGTTCTTGAGCGCCCCGGGGATCGACGAGTTGTACTCGGGCGTCGCGATCAGGACGGCGTCCGCCCTCTCCACCGCGGCGCGGAGCGCCGCCACGGCGGGAGGGGCGGGGTCGACGTCGTCGTCGGAGTCGTACGGCGGCACCTCGCGCAGCCCGTCCCAGAGCTCGAACGTGTCGAGCGGTGAGAGCAGCTCCTCCGCGGCCAGCAGGAGGGAGGTGTTGTGCGAGCCGCGGCGGAGGCTGCCGGAGATGGCGAGGATCCGCACGTTACGCCGCCTTCACGAGCGAGAGGTCGGCCTTGAGGGTGACCTCGTCGGAAAGGGCCTTCGTGCCGTTCGGCATGTCGGCGTTCCAGGTGATCCCGAACGCGGTGCGGTCGATCGTGGTCTCGAGCTTCAGCCCGTAGCGCTCGTTGCCGTACGGATCGGTCTTCGGGCCGACGACCGTGCCCGCCAGCGTCGCCGGGCGGGTGATGCCCTTGATCGTGATCTCGCCCTGGAGCTCGACTGCCGACCCAGCGACCGCGGCGTGCTCGGTCGAGAAGGAGACGACCGGGTGGCGTTCCGCGTCGAAGAACTCGGGCGACATCAGGTGCGCGTAGAGGTTCTCGTCCTTCGTCTCCAGGCTCTCGATGCGGGCGGATCCGGACAGGCGCCCGTCCTCGAGGGTGGCCTCGAAGTCCGCGACGGTGCCGCCGAAGGCGCCGATCCCCATGTACTCGACCTCGAATGCGAGCGAGGAATGGACGCGGTCGGCCCCGTACCTGCCCGTCGGAAGAATCGTCTGCTGCTGCTCGGTGATGCTCATTTGGTACCTCCGAATAAGTTGACTACGCAATCATATCCGAAAACAGTTGCGCGCGCAACAATATTCCCGGCTCGCAGACAGGAACCGCCCGGCGGGCCGATAGAGGTTCGTCGTGGAATCGGCTCGCCGAGGGGCCGTTCCAGACCAAGCGAGGGCGGCTCGGCATTCGCAGGGCAGGCTTGAAGCCTGTCCAAGGACGACGAGACGGCTTCGCGCCGCCTCTGGGGCGGCATTCGCGGCACCGCCCCATGTCACATCGAGCCTCTAATTGCGTGGGGCGAGGAGACGGACGTGCTCGACGAGCGCCCACACCTCGTGCGAGGCCTCGGTGATGACGGCAGCCTCGGCAAGTGAACGCTGCAGCTGCGCCCGAGCCTCGGCGAGGCGGGCCGTACGCCCGCTCGACGCCGCCGTTCGCGCCTCGAGCTGCTCGATCCGCGTCGCCGTCGCCAGCAACCCGTCCGCCGCGTTGCGCCTGAAGCTCTTGAGCGCCCGCCAGGCGGCCAGCCCTCGTACGGAGGCGACGACGAGCCCCGAGACGCCTGCGGCGCCGAATACGAGGAACGAGAGCGCGACGAGATGGTGCACGGCCGGATCCTAGGCGAGTACGCTCGGTTCGTGAGCCGGGTCGCCGACCGTCGCGACGCGTTGTTCCAGGCCGCGCTCGTTCTCGGCGCGGTCGTGGCCTACGAGGCCGCGCGGGTCGAGCTCCGGCCCGACTGGCCGCTTGCGCTCGACCACGCCCGACGGGTCGCGTCCTGGGAACGCGACGCCGGCCTCGACTGGGAGGCTTCCATCCAGGACGCGATCCTTCGCGTGCCGGCGTTCGCCGTGGCCCTGAACGCCTTCTACCTCCTCGCCCACTTCCTCGGCACCGGCGTCTTCTTCGTCTGGCTCTATCGACGGGATCGGGCGGGGTTCCGTCTGCTCCGGAACGCGTTCCTCGCCGCGACCGGGCTCGCGCTCGTGATCGCGTGGCGGTTTCCGACCGCCCCACCGCGGGTCGCCGGGCTCGGCGTCGTCGACACGCTGCGCCGCTTCAGCGGCATCGACATCGGCTCGCCCGGCGCGACGGGGCTCACCGATCCCGTCGCCTCGGTCCCCTCGCTCCATGCCGGCTGGGCGATCGGTGTCGCTGCGGGAATCGCCCTCTATGCCCGACCGCGCGCCCTCCGCCTGCTGGCGCCCCTCTACCCGGCCCTGGTCGTCCTCACGATCATCGCGACCGGGAACCACTTCGTCCTCGACGCGCTTGCCGGGGCCCTCGCAATGGCGATCGGATTCGGAGTCGCGCTCGTTCCCCGCGCGCTCGGGGTGGTACGATTTCGGGAGCGACGCGGGGTGGAGCAGCCAGGTAGCTCGCCGGGCTCATAACCCGGAGGTCGCAGGTTCAAATCCTGCCCCCGCTACTACGAGAGGCTCCGGTACGAGAGGCTCCGGCGACGGAGCCTTTTTCGTCTCACGTTTCGTCTCAGCCCTCGGGTCTCGACTCGGCTCCGCCGTCGTAGCGGGCCTGTTCCCCGGCCGTCCGCTCGGCGGTGGGGTACGCCTCGAGGCGCTCGTCCGGGATCGGCTCACCGCTCTCGATCGAGAGGCCGTAGGTTCCGCCGGCGAGCCGCTGCTCGGCGCGCTGAACGGCTGCCAGCTTCGCCTCGAGCTCCTCGGCGAGGCTCTCGTCGAGCTCCTCCTCGAAGACCGCAGAGCCGAGGTCGGCGGCGTCGGTCCGGCTCGGCTCGTCGCTTGCGACCCCTGCCCGGCGTCGGAGCAGCCGCTCCAGTCGCTGCCGCTCTCCTTCGAGGAGCTCTCGGGCCCGCGTCGTATCCACGGCGTGAATCTACCCGGCGCCCGTCAAGCCGCGCAGGCCGCCAGCGTCTCGTGGTCGCATCCGACGCGGTCGATGGTGAAGCTCCGCTTCCCGACGCACAGCGTCGCGTGCGTCATCCGGCCGAGCTCCACGCACGATGCGGTCACGTCGACGATCTTCGCGAGCACCTCCTCGATCTGGGCACCGGCCCTGACGACGACCTGCCAGTGCCCCTGGTGCTCCTCGAGCGCGACGTCGAACGAGTGGAGGGCCACGATCTCGCGCATGAGGTTCGCAGCGCCTGCCGGATCTGTGCGCACGACGATCTCCCCGGCGTGGCCGTCCGCGGTCGTCATGAGGTGCTTCGCAGCCCGCCGAGCGCGCGTCTCCGTCTCTCGTCTCGCTGTCGTCGCAGCGCGTTCCCCGGCCATGGCACTCCCAGTTGCTCGTGTTCCCTGCGAAGAAGGTACCCCGTTTGCAGCCGCAGTAGTCCTCGGGTTTGCGCAGCGGGAACGCGGGGATACCGAGGGCGATGACCGCCTTCGCCGTCCACCAGGTTCGCTCCACGGAGAAGTGCGCGTGAGCGCGATCGAGCCCCCGTTGCCCGGGCCCGCCGACCCCGAGCCGACGCCGCCGGATCCGGGCACGCCCTACCCCGTGCCCGACCCGGGGACGCCCACGCCTCCGCCGGATCCGGGGACGCCGTACCCAGTGCCGGACCCCGGTACGCCGTACCCCGTACCGGACCCCGGGGCGCCGCCTCCTTCGATCTGAGTCGGGGCGCCGCTGCTTCTCTAGGTGACAGGCGTAAGCGGCGGCCTGCCCAGCGTGACCGCGAGCGCGTTACGCGCCGCGAGCACTGCCATCGCTGTCCGCGTCTCGACCGTCGCGGAGCCGAGGTGGGGGAGTAGGACGACGTTGTCCAGCTCGAGCAGAGCCGGGTGCACGTCGGGCTCGCGCTCGTACACGTCCAGACCGGCGCCGGCGATCGTCCCGTTCGAGAGCGCCCGCGCCAGTGCGGCCTCGTCGACGACCGGGCCACGCGAGGTATTGACGAGGTAGGCCGTCGGCTTCATCCTGGCCAGAGCGTCCTCGCCGATCAGGCCGCGCGTCTCGAGGGTCAGAGGCGCGTGCAGCGAGACGACGTCTGCACGCGCGAGCAGCTCGTCGAGCGGAAGGAAGCGGGCCTCGAGCTCGCCTTCGACCCCCGGTGGCACGCGCCGGCGGCCCGAGTACACGATCTCCATTCCGGCAGCACGGCCCCGGCGCGCGACCGCGGTTCCGATCTGGCCGAGGCCGACGATGCCGAGCGTCTTCCCGGTGATGCCCGTCCCGAGCATGAAGTCGAGGCCGAAGCGCCAGGGCTCGCGGGAGCGGACCAGGCGCTCGGCCTCGCCGAGCCGGCGTGTCACCATCAGCACGAGCGCGAAGGCGATGTCGGCGGTCGCGTCCGTGAGCACGCCCGGCGTGTTCGTGACGACCACGCTTCGGGCAGTGCACGCAGGCACGTCGACGTTGTCGTAGCCGACCCCGATGTTCGCGACCACCCGGAGCTGCGGCCCCGCGGCGTCCAGAAAGGCGTCGTCGATCCGGTTGCCGAGGGACACGACGACGCCGTCGACACCCGCTGCGGCGGCGTGCAGCTCGTCGGGGGCAAGGGCACGATCGTGGGGCGAGAGCCACACGTCCGCGGCCTCCTCGAGGAAGGCGGCTGCCACCTCTGGAAGCCGCACTGTCACAGCGATCCGGGGCCGCTCTGAGGCCTGTTTCGTCACCCTCCGAAGCCTACGGCTCGGGCAGCGCCGCTGGTAGCCTCCTCTGGAGCAGACACCCGAGCTGGCTCGGTGGGCACCCCCGAGTGCGGAACTCCAGGACGGCGTCTTCGAGCAGGTCTCCGCGTCACCCCCTCACATGGTCGCTTTCGTACTTTCAGCCGCACTTGCGCTCCTTGCGCACACTGGCTCGCACGCCGCCGCGGGCGGCCATCTGCCGATGAAGGGCGTTGTCGTCCCGGGCGTCAGCCTCGCCGGCGTCAGAATCGGCGACACGGAGAAGCACGTGCGCCAGGTCTGGGGTCCCGAACTTCGCGACGTGCAAGTACTGCTCCGACGCGACCTGGCTCTACGAATACGAGCAAGGGGAGCCTCTCGGTACCGCGGCGAGGTTCCAGAAGGGCAAGGTCGTCGCGGTCTTCACGCTCGGCTCACCGGCCGGATGGCGGACGAACAAGGGGCTCTACATCGGCGACCCGATCTCGAACGCCTACCAGTTCTTCCCGAGGACGGGGACGACCCGCTGCATCGGGTTCGACGCGGTCACGGTCAAGGAGGGCAACGTCGTGACCGCGATCTACAGCTCGGCGGGCGTCGTCTACGGATTCGCGCTGGTGACGCCGGCGATGACGGTCTGCCAGTAGCTCAGCGCTTCGTCGCGTAGACCGCCTTCGCCTTCTTCCCGGTCTTGTCGAACTGGAGCACGACGACCTGGTGCGGCGAGAAGTAGACCTGGATCGAGTTCGGGAGGGCGTTCGCCCCGCACGCGACCTGGGCCTTCGTCAGCGCCTGGCAGTGGAAGTTGTCCGACTTCAGGTAGATGACCTGTCCAAGCTTCATGTTCAGCGCCGGCGGGGCCGGGGCGCCGAGGCCTGCGGTGGCGAGCGCCGCGACGGACGCCGCGGCGGCGGAGAGCGCTATGAGTCCGAGCTTGAGCATCGTGCCTCCTCGATGAGTGTCGGGTCGATGGAACCTTAGAGCCGGTGCACTACGATCGAGCTCGTGACGCCCGCCTCCGATCTCGCCGCGTTCGCGCCCGCCTCGTTCGTCCTCATCGTGATCCCCGGCCCGAGCGTCCTCTTCGTCATCAGCCGCGGGGTCGTGCTCGGGCGGCGGGCGGCGCTCGCAACCGTGGTCGGTAACTGCGCCGGCGTGTACGTGCAGGTCGCCGCGGTCGCGCTCGGGGTCGGGGCGATCGTCGAGCGGTCGGCCGTGGTCTACGACACGATCAAGCTCGCGGGTGCGGCGTACCTCGTGTGGCTCGGCGTCAGGACGTTCCGGAACCGCCGCGACCTCGCGCAGGCGCTGGGAGCCCCGGTGACGGCGAAGAGCGGCCGTCGGATCCTTCGCGAGGGTTTCGTCGTCGGGCTGACGAACCCGAAGGCGGCGGTCTTCTTCGCCGCGATCCTGCCGCAGTTCACCGACCCGTCGCTCGGTCATGTCCCCCTGCAGATGCTGGCCCTCGGCGTCGTGTTCATCGCGATCGCGCTCGTCTGCGACGGGGCGTGGGGGCTCGTCGCCGGAACCGCCCGGGAGCGGCTGGCGGCCTCGCCGAGACGGCTCGAGGCGATCGGCGGCGCAGGCGGCGTGGTGCTCGTCGGGCTCGGCGTCGGCCTCGCGGTGACCGGGCGGAAGCCCTAGCCGCCACGACGACTCAGGCGCGGCCGAAGAGGACGCAGCCGTTGTGGCCGCCGAGGCCCATCGCGTTCGAGAGCGCGACGTCGACCTGGACCTGCCTCGCCTCGTTCGGGACGTAGTCGAGGTCGCACTCGGGGTCGGGGGTGCGGTAGTTGATCGTCGGCGGCAGGACGCCGTCGTGAAGGGCGAGCACGCACAGGGCCCCCTCGATCGCCCCGGCCGCCCCGAACGTGTGGCCCATCATCGACTTGGTCGAGCTGACCGCGAGCTTGTAGGCGTGGTCGCCGAAGACCGCCTTGATCGCCTTCGTCTCGGCGAGGTCGCCGAGCGGGGTGGAGGTGCCGTGCGCGTTGATGTAGCCGACGCGCTCGGGCGCGACGCCCGCGCGGTCGAGCGCACGCCGCATCATCGCGGCGACCCCGAGCGCCTCGGGCTCGGGCTGGGCGAGGTGGTGCGCGTCGTTCGAGCCGCCGTACCCGAGCACCTCGGCGTAGATCTCGGCGCCGCGCGCCTCGGCGTGGTCCCACCGCTCGACGAGCACGGCGCCCGCGCCTTCGCCGATCACGAACCCGGCGCGCGTCGCGTCGAACGGCCGTGACGCCCGCGGCGGATGCTCGTCCTCGACCGCGAGGCCCCGCATCGCGGTGAACCCGGCGAGGATGAGCGGGTCGACGCACGACTCGACTCCGCCCGCGATGATCGCGTCGGCATCGCCGCGCTTGATCACCTCGGCCGCCTCGCCGATCGCGTGCGAGCCGGTCGCGCACGCGGACACGATCGCGTAGTTGATCCCGGTGATCCCGAGCGAGATCGCGAGCTGCCCCGAGGGCGTGTCGACGAGGACGCTCGGCAGGAAGTTCGGCGTGACGCGGTCGGGGCCGCGCTCGCGCAGGGTGTAGGCCTCCTCGGCGATCCGCGTCACGCCGCCGATCGCCGAGCCCCAGATGATCCCGACCCGGGTCGGGTCGTAGTCGGCGAGCCCGGAGTCCGCGAGCGCCTCCTTCGCCGCCGAGAGCGAGATCAGCACGAAGCGCTCGAGCTTGCGCGCCTCCTTCGGCGAGGCGACCGTCGAAGGGTCGAAGCCCTTGATCTCGGCGGCGATCCTGATCGGCAGCCCCTCGGTGTCGAAGGCGCTGATCCAGTCGATCCCGCTCTCCCCGGCGACGGCGGCGCGCCAGGTCGAGGGCGCGTCGAGCCCGAGCGGGGAGACGGCGCCGAGACCGGTGACTGCGATGCGGGTCATGCGGGGCGAGCTTAACCGTAGGCTTGGGGGGTGCCCGCCTCGGACCTGCCGTTTCCGCCCATGGAGGCCGAGCTCGTCCGCGAGCTCCCCGAGGGCGACGGCTGGGCGTACGAGCCGAAGTGGGACGGCTTCCGCGGCGTGCTCGAGAACCTCGACGGCGAGCTCGCGCTCTGGTCGCGGAACGAGCGGCCCCTGCTTCGCTACTTCCCCGAGCTGCGCCCGCTCGGCGAGCTGCTCGCCGCCGCGCTCGGCGCTGGACGGCGAGGTGGTGATCGTCCGCGAGGGCGCGCTCGACTTCGACGCGATGCAGATGCGGCTCCATCCCGCCGAGTCGCGGATCCGGCGCCTTTCGGCCGAGATCCCGGCGTAGTACGTCGTCTTCGACGTGCTCGTCTGGGACGGCGAGCCGGTCTGGAAGCGGCCGCTCGAGGAGCGCCGTGCCGAGCTCGAGCGCGTCGCGACGGGCTTCCGGCTCTCGCCGTCGACCCGCGAGCTCGCCGAGGCGCGCGGCTGGCTCGACCGGTTCGAGTCGCTCGGCCTCGACGGCGTCGTCGCGAAGCGCCTCGGCGTGCCGTACCTGCCCGGCTCGCGCGACGGCGTGGTCAAGGTGAAGGAGCACAAGACCGCCGACTGCGTGGTCGCCGGGATCCGCTGGAAGGGCTCGCGCGAGGAGATCGCGACGCTGCTGCTCGGCCTCTACCGCGAGGACGGCGGGCTCGACTACGTCGGCTCCTGCGCGGTCGCGGCGAAGACGCGGGCGGACGTCGCGGCGAAGGTGCTGCCGCTCGTCGAGGACGATCCCGAGTGGCACTCCTCGGAGCCGAACCGCTGGGGGACGGGCGCCCTCGAGGAGGCGCGCGTCCGGCCCGAGCTCGTGGTCGAGGTGCGCTACGACAAGGTGCAGGGCAACCGCTTCCGCCACGGCACGAAGCTGATCCGCTGGCGCCCCGACAAGGACCCGAAGGACTGCACGTGGCGCGAGCTCCGGCCGCCGAAGGCGGCGGGGAGCGTCGAGGCCCTACTCGCCTGAGGACACCTCTCCAGCCGACACGGCCCCGCCAGCATGTCCGGTACCAGGTTACGCAACCGAAGTGTCACGTGGACATGGCTGAACCAGGCAACCCGACCGACAAAATCCCTGCAAATCCCGATGGCCGTTCGGCCACGTCCGGTACCAGGTTACGTGACGTAAGCGTCACGGACTGTGACGGCTCCTCAGGCGGGCGGGTCGAGGCCGAGCTGCTCGAAGCGCGGCGCGAGCGACACGGCCCGGCGCCACATGCCGCGCATCGGGTCGCCGACCGCGGCGATCCGGTCGCGCATCGTCGACACGGTGAACGCCGCCGGGTCGACCTCGGCGACCTCGTCCCAGCGGAGCGGCGCCGAGACCCTGGCGTCCGGCACCGGGCGCACCGAGTAGGCGCTCGCGATCGTCTGGTCGCGGGCGTTCTGGCCGAAGTCGACGAACACCCCGACGCGGTCTGCGACCCGCCAGGTCGTCGTCGCGACGCTCTGGTCGCCGACGCGCCGCTCGACCTCCTCGGCGAGCGCCTTCGCGAACCGCCGCACCTCGCGGGAACGGCAGCTCGGCCCGGATCGGCGCCAGGATGTGCAGCCCCGTCGCGCCGGAGGTCTTCGGGAACGACGCGAGCCCGAGCTCGTCCATCACCTCCCGCACGACGAGCGCGATCTCGCGCACGTACGGCCACTGGCCGTCCGAGGTCGGGTCGAGGTCGATCAGCAGGTAGTCCGGCCTCTCGATCTCCGGCACGCGCGAGTGCCACGTGTGCAGCTCGATGCAGCCGAGGTTCACGACCCACGCGAGCGCCGCGGCGTTGTCGACGATCGCGAACACGGTCGAATGGCCGCTCGGGAACGACACCGGCACCTCGTCCACGTAGTCCGGGTGCTTCGCCGGCACGCGCTTCTGGTGGAAGAACTCGCCGTCGACGCCGTTCGGGAACCGCTTCATGTGGAACGGCCGCCGGCGCAGGTGGGGCAGCGCGCACTCGGCGACGTCGAGGTAGTAGGAGACCAGGTCGCCCTTCGTCAGCCCCGGCTCCGGGAAGAACACCTTGTCCGGGTTCGAGATCGCGACCTCGTGGCGGCCGACGCGCATCGGCGTAGGGTAGGCTCGAACACGTGCGCAGGCTCGTCGTCATCGCCGTTTCGTCCTCGGCACGCTCGCTTTCCTCGCCGCCGGAGCGACCGCCGCGGGAAAGCGCGATCGGCGCCACCGCAACGGCGGCCGCGGCGCTGCGCGAAGGCGAGCCTGAAGACCGTGAACGACGGGATGCTCACCGTCGGCACCGACAACCCGGCCTACCCGCCGTGGTACGCGGGCGGGTCGAAGAGCTCGTTCTGGAAGATCAACGACCCGTCGAACGGCAAGGGCTTCGAGCCGGCCGTCGCCTACGCGGTCGCGCGAAGCTCGGGTTTCCCAAGCAGCCAGGTGAAGTGGGTCTACGTCGCCGTTCAACCGCTCGTACGCGCCCGGGCCGAAGAACTTCGACTTCGACATCAACCAGATCTCGTTCACGCCGGCACGGGCGAAGGTCGTCGTCGTTCAGCGACTCGTACTACGACGTCAACCAGGCGCTCGTCGTGCTCAAGGGAAAGCCGATCTCACGCGTCCACTCGGTCGCCGGGCCTGAAGCCGTACAAGCTCGGCGCGCAGCTCGGGACGACGAGCTACGAGCTTCATCAACGAGCACGATCAAGCCGTCCAAGAGCCCGGCCGTGTTCCCGCAGAACGCCGCCGCGGTCCAGGCGCTGAAGAACGGGCAGATCGACGGGCTCGTCGTCGACCTGCCGACGGCGTTCTACGTGACCGCCGTCCAGGTGCCGAACTCGAAGATCCTCGGGCAGTTCCCGACCGAGACCGGCGGTGAGCACTTCGGGATGGTGCTCGCGAAGGGCAACCCGCTCGTCTCCTGCGTGAACCGGGCGCTCGCGTCGCTGAAGGCGAGCGGCACGCTGAAGAAGATCCAGCAGCAGTGGCTGGCGAAGGCGACGGGCGCGCCGGTCCTGAAGTAGAAGCCCGCGGCTCGAAGCTCCTCGGCGGGTGGCGCTCGGCGGCGGCCGTCGCGGCGTCGTCATCGCGATCGTCTAGCACGGTCGTCTTCTTCGTCGGGCTCGGCGCGGTGATCACGCACTCGCCCGGCTGGCCCGAGGTGAAGGCGACCTTCTTCAACTGGGGCGAGTTCAAGGCGTCGTTCCCGGAGATCGCGCGCGCGTTCAAGCTCAACGTGAAGATCTTCTGATCGCCGAGATCTTCATCCTGTTCTTCGCGCTCCTCCTGGCCGTGATCCGCAGCCTCCCCGGGCCGGTGTTCTTCCCGCTCCGGGTGTTCGCGATCGTCTACGCCGACTTCTTCCGGGGCGTGCCGACGATCCTCGTGATCGCGCTGCTCGGGTTCGGGCGCCGGCGCTGAGCTCTCCTGGGTGCCGAAGTCGACGTCGTCTTCTGGGGGATCGTCGCGCTCGTCCTCGTCTACACGGCCTACGTCTCGGAGGTCTACCGGGCCGGGATCGAGTCGGTGCACCCTTCGCCAGGAGGCGGCCGCGCGCTCGCTCGGCCTGACCCGCTGCAGGCGCTGCGGTACGTCGTGCTGCCGAGGCGATGCGCCGCGTGTTCCCGCCGCTGCTGAACGACTTCATCGGCCTCCAGAAGGACACGGCGCTCGTCGGGACGCTCGGCGCGATCGAGGCGTTCAACCAGGCGAACATCGACGCCAACGCGACGTTCAACTACACTGCTACCTCTCCGCCGCGATGCTGTTCGTCGCGATCACGATCCCGCTCGCGCGGTTCACCGACTGGCTG
>CAWILJ010000012.1:0-147007 GCA_963836925.1 uncultured Actinomycetes bacterium | reverse complement strand
CGATGGGGACGTCGGGCCCGATGGCGCGACGTTCGCCGACGGCTACCGCGCCGCCGAGGTGTGCGAGGCGATCGCACGCTCCGGCGACAGCGGCCGGCGGGAGCCCGTCGAGTACCGTGCCTGAAAGCCCGCGGCCAGGCGTGAACGTGTCCACGCTCATCCCCCGCTGACGACGGTGCGGCCTCGATGGGCGAGCCATCGTTCGTGGTCACCGGCGCGCACGGCTGCGCCGGCGCCGGGTCGTGCACGAGCTCGCCGGCCGGCGCCGGGCTCGACGTCTACGGCTCGTTGCTGCGGCTGCGCCGGGGCCGGGGGCCGGGGCGCGGGCCGGCGTCACCGGGTGGAGGCGCGAGCAGAAGATGGCTCTCGACCACCGAGTCCGCTACCTCCGCCAGCTTGCGTCCGGTGCGCTGGGAGTGCTCGCGGAGCAACTCGAAGGCCCGGTCGGCGCTGATCCCTTGACTCGCCATGAGAATCCCCTTCGCCTGCTCGATCACGGCACGCCGCCCGAACGCGCCCTGGAGGCTCTGGTACTCGGCGAACCGCTGCAAGGTGATGTCGATCGCACTCGCCAGCCCCTGTGGATCGTCGTTCAGGATGTAGGCGAAGATCCCGCGCTTCGCGGCCTCGTGGACGTAGGCCGGGTCCTCGGCCGAGAGCAGCGCGATCACCGGGCAGGCCGCTTCGCGGACGATCTCC
The DNA here is from genome assembly GCA_963836925.1 of uncultured Actinomycetes bacterium. GTDB lineage: Bacteria > Actinomycetota > Thermoleophilia > Gaiellales > Gaiellaceae > PALSA-600. The sequence continues at coordinate 146,308 of CAWILJ010000012.1, read as the reverse complement.
CCGATCAGGTCGAGCGCATGCTGGGACGAGAGGCCGAGGCCGACGAGCGCGACGTCGGGTCGCTCGCGTGCGGTCACGGCCCCGACCTCCGCGACGTCGATCTCGCGGGCGATCACCTCGTGGCCGAGATCGGCCACCACTGTCAGCGAGCAGCCCCAGCCGGTCTCGCTTCTCGTTGGCGATCAGCACTCGCAGGTGCGGGGTTTCGTCGTCGGACTTCACCACTCGAGGGACCGTGTCGGGCGCGACGGGGATTCCCAAGGAAAGGTAGACGATCTCGCCGGGCTTCCCGCGCGATCGAATGCTCCTCCGGCGTGGTACCCTCGGCTCCGGCGGGGCCCGAGACCGCGGCGCCGTGACCGACGCGGCGCGCACGAGCCGAGCCGCCAGTGAGCCTCCTCAGCAGTGAGCGGGTTGCAGCTCCGAACGGCCGGCCCAGCTCAGGGGTCGGCGACAAGGCAATCGCCGCTGGAGGCCCCCTTTGGGTGCGCGCACGTTCGAAAGTCGAGCCACGAGCCCACCGCAGGCTGCCACGCCCCGCTTCCGGGGGGTGACCCATCTCGCCGCGTTTCTCGCCGCGGTGCCTATCGGCGTGCTGCTCGTGCTTCACGCCCGACCCGGCGTGGCGCAGGTCGGTGCGGCCGTCTTCGCGGCGAGCGTCACGTTCATGCTCGGCAGCGGCAGCCTCTTTCATCGCCGCCGGTGGACGGCGGAGCGCATGCGGTGGATCGCGCTCCTCGACCACGCATCGATCTACGTGCTGATCGCGGGCACCTACACACCGTTCGCGCTCCTCGTGCTCCATCCCGCCTGGCGGCTGCCCATCCTGGCCGTCGTCTGGGGCGCTGCGCTCGCGGCGACGTTGAGAAGGCTGCTCCGGCCGCACGCGCCCACCTGGGTCGCCGCCGCCACCTGTGTGGTCCTCGGCTGGATCTCCCTCATCGTCATCCCGCAGATCCTCGAGCGCCTCGGGGTCGGCCCGACCTCACTGCTCGCAGCGGGCGGAATCGCCTACACGGCCGGCGCGCTCGTCTACGTGCGACGGAAGCCCGATCCCTTCCCGACCGTCTTCGGCTATCACGAGGTCTTCCACGCTCTCGTCATCGTCGCGGTGGCCTGCCAGTACACGACCATCGCGTTCTTCGTGCTCCCGCGGGCATGACCGCGCTCGCTTCACCGCCTCCGGTCCGGCGGCGGCCGCTTGTCCTACAGCGCTCCCTGGCCACGTGCGTGTGCGTGATCGGCCTGGCTGCGACAGTCCTCGTCGCCCGGCGCATCACCCGCACGAGCTGGCCGCTCGCCGGCGCACAGGTCGAGCTGGTGCTCGGCGCCGGCGGTGCGTATTTCGCAAGCTTCGTGTTCAGGGCCCTCGGCTGGCAGCGCCTGTTTCCCCCCGCCTCTCGACCCGATCGCAGCCGATGCCTCGCGGCGTGCGGCGCAGCGGCGGCAAGCGGCACCATCCTGCCGTTCCGGCTCGACTACCTCGTCAAGGTCGCGACGCTCCGCCGCCTCGGCGGCGTGAGGGTCGGGCTGGAGGCGATCGTGCTGTCGATCCTCGCCCTCGGGCTCGTCGACGCCGTCGCGATGCTCCCACTCGCAGTCGCCGCCTTCGTCACGTCGGGTGCGATCTTCCGCGCGCCTCTCACCGTCGTCGTGCTCTTCTGCCTCGGTTGTATCGCGATGCTGACATTCGGGCCGCGGATCGCGTGTCTGCCGCTCATCGCGCGATCGAGCCGGCTCCAGGGAATGTGCGAACGCGTCGGCGGAAGCGCGGCCCGCACGGGATCGACCGTCGCCGCCGGCGGCTTGCTGCTGTGCTGCTGGTTGATGCGGGCACTCGGAAGCACCCTCCTGCTCTGGGCGCTCGGCGTCGGCTTCTCCCCGACGTTCGCGCTGGTCATCCTCTGCCTCGCCGCGGCGGCGTCGATTCTGCCCATCACCGCCGGCGGAGCGATCGCCAGCATCGGCGCGACCTCCGGTGTGCTGCTCGCGCTCGGAGTTCCGACACGCGCAGCGGTCAACTTCTCGCTGGCCTCGGGACTTCTGCTCACGAGCACGGCGCTCGTCGCGGCGGTCATCGGCGTGAGCGGATCGGTCATCCTGACCCTCGGGCGCCGCCGTGTCGCTCCCCTCGACCCCCGGTAGGGCGTTCCGGCCGCTGCGCGCCCATGCCCGGGCGGCCCGCGTGCTCGCTCGGACCCTCGACCTGCCCGGGTCGCGAAGCTCCCCGGGCTCGGGCGTGGAGGCCGCCGACGGGGCTCTGGGCGGCCGGCCGGCGGTCACGGTGCGCCCGCGGGCGGCACCTCCCTGGCCCGCAGTCATGTTCGTGAACGGCGCGACGCCCGACGGCAGGGCTCACGCCGGCGTTCGCCGCTTCGCGGCTTCGCTTGCACGAGCCGGGTACATCGTCTTCATCCCGGAGCTACCGGGCGTCGCGGCGGGCGAGCTCTCGCTCCCGACGCTCGCGGCCTCCGTCGGGTGCGCGGCAGCCGCCGCCGACTCGGCCGAGAGCCGCGACGGGCGGATCGCCCTCTTCGGGGTTTCCGTCGGAGGAACGCTCGCGCTCCTCGCCGCCGCCACCCCGCAACTCGCGGCTCGGATCTCGGTCGTCGCGTGTATCGCTCCCTTCACCGACCTCGAGAAGGTGATGATGCTGGCGACGACGGGAACGTACCCGGGCCCGGAGGGGCAGAGCCTCTATCCGGTGGCGCCCGAGCTGGCGGTCGGCGTCGCACGGTCGCTGGTCGGGAGCCTCGACCCGACACCCGACGCGCAAGCGCTCGGCCAGGCCCTCGGGAGGCTCGATCCGACCTCTCCCGATCCGCTGAGCCGACTGCGCGACGAGCCCTGCAGATCGCTCGGCCCGGCCGCCGCAGCCACCCAGGCGCTTCTCGTCAATCGCGACCCGCAGCGCTTCGACGGCCTCTTCGCAGCGCTTCCCGACTCTCTGCGGCGCGTCGTGGAGTCACTCTCCCCACTGCGATCGGCCGCCCGGCCTCTCGGCGCCGGTCGAGATCGCCACCGCTCCGCACGACAAGTACTTCCCGCTCGGGGAGTCGCTCGCCCTCCAGCGTGAGCTCGCAGGCGTCCGCGTCACGGTCACCTCGGCGCTCGCACACGCCACGCCGAGATTGACCCCCCGGAATGTCGGCGATCTCGCACAGCTACAGGGCTTCATCGCTCGCTCGCTCGACGCGGCGGCCCGCGTCGAGCCGGTCAGCCCGAGGCGAACAGCTCGCCGAGCTGGGCCGGGCTGACGTTCCCTCCGCTCGCGACCAGTGCGACCCGCTGGCCGGCAAGGTCGGGACGCTGCTGCAGCGCCGCGGCAAGCGGAGCCGCACCCGCGGCCTCGATGAGGTTGCGCGTGGCCTCGATCATCAGGCGCTGGGCTGCGCGGATCTCGTCCTCCGACACGAGGACGAAGTCGTCGAGGAGCCGGCCGAGAATCTGCTGGGGAAGCTCGAACGGCACGCGGGTCGCGAGCCCCTCCGCATGCGTCTTCATCACGTCCTCGACGGGCCGGCGCTCCTTCCAGCTGCGGTAGGCGGCAGGTGCCGCGTCCGACTGGACACCCACGACCCGCATCGAGGGATTCACGGCCTTGGCCACGATGCAGCAGCCGGCGGCGCCGCTCCCGCCCCCGATGGGGACGAAGACGACATCGATCCGCGGTTCCTGCTCGAGCAGCTCCAGCATCTCGGTGGCGACGCCCGCGATCAGCAGAGGCTCGTTCCCCGAGTGGATGTACCGACCTCCCCGCTCGCGCGCGAGCGCCTCGCAATCCTCGCGTGCCTCGTCGAAGTCGCGGCCGTGGACGATCACCTCCGCAGCGAGCCCGCGCATCGACGCGACCTTCACCGGATTCGCGCCCTCCGGGACGCAGATCGTGGCCGAGACTCCGAACAGGCGCGCGGCATACGCCACCGACTGCCCGTGGTTCCCCGTGGACGCGGCGAGCACGCCGCGCTCCCGTTCTTCCGGGGCGAGTTGCGACAGGAGGTTGATCCCGCCTCGCACCTTGAACGCGCCGACCGGCTGGTGGTTCTCGTGCTTGACGAGCGTCGGTGTCCCGAGCACCTCGTCGAGCGCGGGGTAGCCGAAGAGCGGCGTCGGCTGCAGGTACGGGGCGATCCGCCGGCGCGCCTCGAGCACGTCGGCGAGGGTCGGCTCGGCCCGGTCCCTCATCCCACGAGCGTATCGACGAGGCCGACGATCCCAGGCACCGCCTCGGCCGCAGCGACCGGCGGACCAGCGACTGCCGTCTTCCGTATCGGCGCCCTCGGCTCTAACCTGCCCTCATGTCGAGTCGTGACGCCAGCTCGCTGGCCGAGCTCCTGCGACGGGCCTCGGCGAAGATCGAGCGGCTCGCTCCCGGCGAGGCGCACGAGGCGATGAGCGCGGGCGCGCTGCTCGTCGACATCAGGTCCGACCCCGCACGCAGCCGCGATGGTGTCGTCCCCGGATCGCTCCACATCCCCCGCACCGTGCTCGAGTGGCGCGTCGCGCCCGACAGCGAGTGGCGGAACCCCTGCATCGCCGGGGCCGAGCAGCGTCTCCTCCTGATCTGCGACCACGGCTGCTCGTCCACGCTCGCGGCTGCGATGCTCGTCGAGCTCGGTTTCTCCCGCGCCGGCGACGTCGTCGGAGGCTTCGCCGCCTGGCGCGAGGCCGGGCTTCCGGTGGCGGAGGCGCCCCCGCCGCCGGGGCCGGAGGTGCTGCCGGGAATGGGCGCGCAGGCCGACATCTGACCCGCGGCGGATAGTGTCGCCAGATGCTCGCGCAGGTGCGGCTCGGCGCAGCGCGCTCGCTTCCCTGGCGCACGCCCAGGCGGGAGGCGCTCTTGCTGACCCTGGTCGGGGTCGCCGCACTTGCCGTCAACATGGCGCCGAACACGCAGGACATCACGCGGATCTGCCTGGCCCGCGCGATCGTCTCCGGGCACGTCTACGCGGACAAGTGCCTCGTCACCGGGCAGACGTCCGACCGTGCCCGATACGGGCGCCATCTCTACACCGACAAGGCGCCGGGAATGTCGCTCGTCGAGATCGCTCCCAGCGAAGCCGTCCGGCTCCCGCCGCCCGCGCCGACGACGTGGCACTGGGAGGCAGACGGGCGGCTCTGGTTCGTGCACCTCATCGCGTCCGGGATCCCCTTCCTCGTGCTCGTGTTCCTCGTCGGGAGGATCTCCGAAGGCCTCGCGCCCGGTTACGGGGGAGCCTCCCTCGTCGTGTTCGGCCTCGGCACCGAGCTGGGCGCGCTCGGCATCTCCGGGTTCGACCACGTCCTGACCGCCGCGCTCGGCTTCGGGGCGTTCGTCCTGGCGACGCGGCGTCGCAGCCTTGCCGCCGGCATTGCCGCGGGCGCGGCGGTCGCCACCGAGTACGAGGCGTTCGCCGTCCTCGTCCTCGTGCTCCTCTACACGGCCCTCCAGGGCCGCCGGCCCGCCGGCCTCTTCGCTCTCGGGACGCTGCCGGGGCTCGCGCTCCTCGGCGCCTACGACTGGGCCGCCTTCGGCGCGCCCTGGCATCCCTCCTACCACTACCTCGACAACGAGGATCGCGCGAACCAGCTCGGCGGGGTCCTCGGCGTCCACCTCCCGACGGCCCACGGGACAGACCTGTTGCTCGTCGGCAACCGCGGCCTGCTCGTCCTCTCTCCGGTCCTCGTCGCGGCCGCGGCCGGGCTCTGGCTCGTCTGGCGCGCCGGGTACCGGCCGGAGGCGCTGCTGTGCGCCGCGGTGACGCTCGTGTTCGTCCTGGCGGAGTCCGGCTACTTCGACCCGTACGGCGGCCGTGCGCCGGGGCCGCGTTTCCTCTGCGTGGCGCTCCCGTTTCTGGGCCTCGGGCTCGGGCCTGCCTTCGCCCGGTGGACACGGCTGACGGTGCTTCTCGCAGCCGTGTCGATCGTGGCGTCGACGGCGACGGCGCTCACCTGGGAGCGAATCGAGCACTACCGCGAGACCGTGTGGGGCGAGCTCGCCCGCGTCTTCGCCGACCGGGGAAGCTCGCGCTTCATGTCGAACCTCGCCGGCTTCGCCCTCGACGCGAGCATCAACCACATCGTCGTCGCAGCGCTGGTGTTCCTCGTCGGCGCGGCAGCCTTCGTCGTCGCGCTCCTGCCGGCCCGCCCCGCCTAGATTTGGGTCCAGATGGACGACGTCTCGCTGAGAGTCGCCGGCCCCGCGGATGCAGAGGCGGTCGATGCGCTCATGAAGCAGTCGGGCGCATCGCTCTTCCCCGCCCACTACGACGAGCGGCAGACCGCGAGCGCCGTTCGGTTCGTCGCCCAGGTCGACCCGAGGCTCCTCGCCGATGGGACCTACTTCGCGCTCGAGGCCGGCAGCGAGCTCGTCGGCTGCGGCGGCTGGAGCCGTCGAGACCGTCTCTACACGGGCAGCGGGGAGTCCGAGGACGACGGCCGCCTGCTCGACCCGGCCACCGAGCCGGCCAAGGTCCGGGCGATGTTCGTCCGCGCCGACTGGACACGCCGCGGGCTCGGTCGGCGCATCGTCGAGGAGTGCGAGCGAGCGGCCCGCGCCGAGGGCTTCCGGCGGCTCTCGCTGCTCGCGACGCTCCCCGGCGTGCCGCTCTACGCAGCCTGCGGCTTCGAGTCGCGCGGGGAGGTCGAGGTCGCGCTCGAGGACGGCGTCATCATCGCCTGCGTGGCGATGGAGAAGTCCATCTGATCGGCCGTTGCCCGCGTAGACTCGGCGTCACCGATTCCAAGGGGGAACGATGTCAGCATCTGCAGGCACGGCAGGTCTCGAAGAGCTTCGCAACGGGTTCTCCGGCAGCGTCCTCGCGCCGGAGGACGAGGGATACGACGTCGCCCGCGCCGTCCACAACGGGCTCATCGACCGCCGTCCGGCGCTGATCGCCCGCTGCGCGAACACGGCGGACGTCGTGGAGGCGGTCAGGTACGCCCGCGAGACCGGGCTCGAGGTCTCGGTCAGGGGCGGTGGGCACAACGTCGCCGGCCGAGCCGTCGTCGACGGCGCCCTGATGGTGGACCTCGCACCCATGAAGGGCATCCATGTGGATCCCGGCGCGAAGACGGCGCGCGCGCAGGGCGGTGTGCTCTGGCGCGAGTTCAACCGCGAGACCGGCATCCACGGCCTGGCGACCACGGGCGGCGCGATCTCGACGACCGGTATCGCGGGGTTGACGCTGGGCGGCGGGCTCGGCTGGGCGATGGCGAAGTACGGCCTCGCCGCCGACAACCTGATCGGAGTCGAGCTCGTCACCGCCGACGGGTCGGTCCTCGATGTCACCGCGGAGTCGGATCCCGACCTCTTCTGGGCGCTCCGTGGCGGCGGCGGCAACTTCGGCGTCGCCGCCTCGCTCGAGTACCGGCTGCACACCCTTGCCACCGTCACCGGCGGCCTCATCGCGCATCCGGTGGAGAAGGCCCCCGAGATGCTCCGCTTCTACCGCGAGGCACTCGCGGGCGCAGCCGACGACCTCTCAGTCTTCGCGGCGCTCGTGCACGCGCCCGACGGGTCGGGGATGAAGCTCGCGGCGATGGTCGTCTTCCACACCGGGTCGCCCGAGCAGGCGGAGCGGGACCTCGAGCCGTTCAAGAGCTGGGGGCCGCCCGTCGTCGTCGAGGTCGGCGTGATGCCGTACGCGGTGATGAACACGATCCTCGACGACGGGTTCCCGACCGGGCAGCCCAACTACTGGCTCTCGAGCTTCACCACGGGCCTCTCGGACGGCCTGATCGACACCGCCTGCGAGCGGTTCGCGGAGATCCCGTCGCAGAGCGTGATCCTCTTCGAGCACTTCCACGGCGCGGTCTGCCGGGTCGGAGTCCCCGACACCGCCGTGCCGCACCGTGCCGAGGGCTGGAACCTCGTCCTGCCGAGCACCTGGGACGACCCCGCAGACACGGACGCGAACATCCGGTGGACACGGGACACCCACTCTGCGCTCGGTGAGTACCTCGACGACCGGCGCTGGCTCAACTACCTGGCCGACGACCAGGGGGACGACGCCATCCGCGCGGCGTACGGGCCGAACTACAACCGGCTCGTCGAGCTCAAGCGCCGGTACGACCCCGACAACGTCTTCCACCACAACCACAACATCGTTCCCTAGAGGTTTGATGTGGAATTGGCTCGCCGAGGGGTCGTTCCAGACCAAGCGAGGGCGGCTCGGCGTTCGCAGGGCAGGCTAGAAGCCTGTCCAAGACGACGAGACGGCTTCGCGCCGCGTCTGGGGCGGCATCCGCGGCACCGCCCCATTTCACATCGAGCCTCTAGACGAAGACTCTCCCGTCACGGCAGGGAAAGACCGTAGATCCTGACCGCGGTCGCGGCGAGGACGTTCGGATCGTCCCCGACGATCGCGATCGCGTCGCCGTACCCTGACGCGAGCAGGCACACCGGCCAGTCCGACCCGAACATGCACCGTTCGGGGCCGAACCAGTCGAGGGCGCGCTCGACCGTGCCTTCCGGGTCGGCCTCGGTGAAGAGGCCCGAGAGCTTGCACGTCACGTTCGGGAGCTCTGCGAGCGCCGAGACCCCCCGCGCCCACGCGTCACGGTCCGAGGCAGGCGCCTTCCCGGCATGGTCGAGCACGAAGCTGACCTCGGGATGTCGCCTTGCCGTCTCGACCGCGGCGGGAAGCTCGCGGGCGCGGACGAGAAGGTCGTATACGAGCCCGGCCGCCCCGACCGCGGCGAGCCCGCGCTGCACCTCGTCGCGTAGGAGCCACCCGGGATCGGCCTCGTCGTGAACCTGGTGCCTCACCCCCACGAGCGGGCCGTCGAGCTCGCCGAGCTGCCGCCCGACGTCACCGGCGAGGTCCAGCCAGCCGACGACGCCCAGCAGCGACGGCGTCTCCCTCGCCAGCGCGAGGAGGTCACGAGTCTCGCCGAGGTCGTGACGAGCCTGAACGGCGACCGTGCCGACGACCCCGTGCTCGCGAAGCAGCGGCTCGAGATCGCCCGGGTCGAACCGCCGTCGCAGGGAGGCGAACTCGTCGGTCATCCACGGATAGTCGGCGGAGGCCGGGTCCCAGTAGTGCTGGTGGGAGTCGATGATCATGCGAGCTCGCTCCAGAGCGCCTCCGGCAGGTCGAGCTGCGAGAGCTGCACGTCCTCGGCGACCTCGTCGGGTGAGCTGCAACCGACGAGGACGGCGACGACGGCAGGGTGCCGCAGCGGGAACTGCACCGCCGCGGCAGGAAGCGGGACGCCGTGGCGGTCGCAGATCTCGCGGAGCTGCGCGACGCGCGCGACGACCTCCGGGGGTGCGGTCCTGTAGTCGAACGTCGTCCCGCCTGCGCTGACGCCGCTGTTGAAGACGCCGCCCGCGATCACCGCGATCCCGTTCGCCTCGCAGAGCGGCAGCAGCTCGGCCTCGGCCGTTCGGTCGAGCGCCGTGAAGCGGCCGGCGACGAGGAAGCAGTCCGGGTCGGCCTCGCGCGCGAAGCGGCAAAGCACCTCCGGCTGGTTCGCCCCCACCCCGATCGCCCGCACCACCCCCTCGTCGCGGAGCCGCCGCAGGGCGTGGAACGAGCCGGCGAGTGCCTCGTCGAAGTGGTCGTCGGGATCGTGGACGAAGACGATGTCGACGCGGTCGAGACCGAGGCGGCCGAGGCTCTCCTCGAGCGAGCGCAGCGCAGCATCGTGCGAGAAGTCGAAGTAGTCGACGAGGTCCGGCGCGCCGGCCCAGCCAGACCTTCCGGGTCGCAGGAGCCGGCCGACCTTGGTCGAGACGACGAGCTCGTTCCTCGGCCGGCCGCTCAGGGCGCCGCCGAGCCGGCGCTCCGCGAGACCTGCGCCGTAGAGGGGCGCGGTGTCGAAGTAGCGGATCCCGAGCTCCCAGGCCCGATCGATCACGGCGCGCGCGGTCTCGTCCTCGACCGGCTCGTACAAGCCGCCGATGGGCGCTGTCCCGAGGGCCAGCCGGGGAAGCTCGATCATTCGGCGCGGTCGAGGGGAACGTCCTCGGCCGGGTCGAGGTGCTCGCGCAGCCAGGCCTCGTTGGTGGCGATGTGCAGCAGGGTCGATGCACGCGCGAGATCGGCTTCGCCTGCGGCGATCGCCTCGTAGATGCGAGCGTGCTCCTCGCGGGCCTGGTCGAGCGCGCCGCGATCCGCGATGCCGTGCCACAGGCGGGCGCGGACGGTGCTCGTCGAGAGGCTGCGCAGCAGCGCTCTGAGGACGCCGTTCCCCGGTGCCGCGGCAATCACGTCGTGGAACGCGGCATCGGCCTCGACGAGGTCGTCGGCGCTGTCGCCTGCCGAGATCATGCGGTCGAGCTCGGCTCGGAGCGCGCTGCTCACCTCGGCGTCGGCGCGCTGTGCGGCGAGGGCCGCAGCCTCGGGCTCGAGCATCCGTCTCACCTCGAACAGCTCGAGGACGGTCCTTCCCTGGAGAAGATGCGTGGCAGAGAGCGTCGGCTCGAGCAGCTCGCCGGGGTCGAGGCTCGAGACGTACGTCCCGTCGCCCTGCCGCACCTCGAGCACACGCGCCTGTGAGAGGGCCCGCACCGCCTCGCGCAGCGAGTTCCGCGAGAGGCCGAGCTGCTTCGCCAGGTCGACCTCCCGCGGGAGGCGCGTGCCGGCTGCCCACGCACCCGACGCGACGAGCTCGCGGATCTGCTCGATCGCGTCGTCGGTGACCCCGGAGCCGCGGCGCCGGCCCGACGAGACTAGGTCGCTAGGCATCCCATGTCTTTGTGCAGAGATCGGATGATAGAGCGACTATACCGGCCAATTCCGGCAGAACTGCCCGATCTCGGTTGACAAACATCTGATCTTTGTACTAAAAACATCCCCTCATGCCGGTTCGGATCGTGAAGGCAGTGACGTACGACATCCGGTTCCCGACCTCGCGGACCGGCGCCGGCTCGGACGCCATGAACCCCGACCCGGACTACTCGGCGGCGTATGTCACGCTCGAAACCGACGATCCAGGCGGGATTGCGGGGCACGGTCTCACGTTCACGATCGGCCGAGGCACGGAGGTCTGCGTCGCCGCGATCGAGGCCCTCGCGCCGCACGTGGTCGGCGCCACCCTCGACGAGCTCGTCGCAGACCTCGGAGGTTTCTGGCGCCGGCTCGTCACCGACTCGCAGCTGCGCTGGCTCGGGCCCGAGAAGGGCGTGATCCACCTCGCGACCGCGGCGATCGTCAACGCGGTCTGGGATCTCCACGCCAGGCTCGAGGAGAAGCCTCTCTGGAAGCTTCTCGCCGACATGACCCCGGAGGAGATCGTGGCGTGCGTCGATTTCCGCTACATCGACGACGTCCTCACCCCCGCCGAGGCGCTCGAGATCCTCAGGGCCAACGAGCCCACGAAGCTCGAACGGGAGGAGCGGCTGCTGAACGAGGGCTTCCCGGCGTACACGACGTCCGCGGGCTGGATCGGGTACCCGGAGGACAGCCTTCCGGAGCGGGCTCGCGAAGCGATCGCGGCCGGTTTCGTCCACCTGAAGCTGAAGGTCGGCGGCGACATCGAGACCGACCTCAGGCGCGCCCGGCTCGTACGCGAGGCGATCGGGCCTGGTTACCGCCTCTCGCTCGACGCGAACCAGGCCTGGGGGGTCGACCAGGCGATCGAGGCGATTCGGCGCCTGTCCGAGGTCGATCCCTTCTGGATCGAGGAGCCGACGGGCCCGGACGACGTCCTCGGTCACAAGCGCATCCGGGACGCGGTCGCCCCGGTCCGGGTCGCGACGGGGGAGCACGTCCAGAACCGCGTCGTCTTCAAGCAACTGCTCCAGCTGGGCGCGATCGACGCCGTCCAGCTCGACTGCTGCCGGCTCGGCGGCGTGAACGAGGTGCTCGCCGTCGTGCTGCTCGCGGCCAAGTTCGGAGTCCCGGTGTGCCCGCACGCGGGCGGCGTCGGGCTCTGCGAGTACGCGCAGCATGTCTCGATGTTCGACTACGTCTCGGTCGGGGCGTCGCTCGACGGCCGCGTCTGCGAGTTCGTCGATCACCTGCACGAGCATTTCGTCGACCCGGTTCGGGTCGTCGGCGGGCGCTACCTCGCCCCGACGAGCCCGGGCTACAGCATCGAGATCCGCCCGGAATCCCTGTCCGAGTTCGTCTTCCCGGACGGGCCGGTCTGGTGGCAGGAGGAGCGGGTAACCGCGTGACCAATGTCAGTGATGCATTCGACAGGAGGGAGTAGGACGGTGAAGACTCGGTTGTTCGGTGTGCTCGCGATCGTTGGGCTCGTCGGCGTACTGTCGACGACCTCGTTCGCAGCCGGTCAGGGGCACACACAGACGAAGAAGACCATCACGATCGGCGTTTCGCTCGCCGGGTACAGCACCGACTTCTGGAGCTCGTACGTCGCGTTCGAGAAGGCGGCGGCCGGCAAGTACAAGGTCAGCCTCGTCGGGCCGATCTCGGCCAACGGCGACGCCGGCAAGCAGGCGACGCAGATCAAGACGCTGATCGACCAGGGCGTGAGCGCGCTGATCATCAACCCGGTCGACAGCGCCGCGATCGCGCCCACGCTGGCGTATGCGGCGAGCAAGCACGTGCCGGTCGTGAGCGTGGACGTCGCGCCCACCCAGGGCAAGGTCTACATGATCGTCCGCGCCGACAACGTGCTCTACGGGCAGAACGCGTGCACCTACATCGCCTCGCATGTGCGTGGCTCGGGGCATGTCGCAATGCTCGAGGGCGACCTCGCCTCGATCAACGGCCTCGACCGCAAGAACGGGTTCCTCAGCTGCATGAAGGCGCACCCGAACCTCAAGGTGGTCGAGTACGCGACGAAGTGGGACACTCCCACGGCGGTGAACGACGCGAAGACCGCCCTCAGCCAGTACTCGGACCTGAAGGCCATCTACGTCCACTGGAGCGGCCCGGTGCCCGGGATCATCGCCGCGGAGAAGGCAGCCGGGAAGTTCACGAAGGTCGGCGCGCCGAACCACATCGTCCTCTTCAGCGACGACGGGACGCCGCAGGAACACAGCTGGATCCGCCAGGGCGAGGAGGACGCGACGATCTCGCAGCCGGCGACGTTGTACGCGCAGTTCGCGGTGTACTACGCGAAGCAGGCGGTCAACGCCGCCGCGTACCGCGCCGGCATGAAGACCGACCACGGGAGCAAGATCGTGCCGCTGCTCGGGAACCTCGAGGACGCGATCGTGGCCCCGGTCGTGTCGAAGGCGAACGTCAACGACCCGGCCCTCTGGGGGAACTACAAGGGCAAGTGAGCCGATTGACTGAACGGGAGAGCGGGCGGCTGCCGGTGCAGCCGCCCGCCGCTTCGGCCAACGGCATCTGGAAGTCCTTCGGGCGGATGGCCGCCCTCGCCGATGTCTCGCTGTCGGTGCACGGCGGTGAATGCCACGCGCTGGTCGGCCGGAACGGCGCCGGGAAGTCGACCCTCGTCGGCGTCCTCACCGGGCTCCTCAAGCCCGACCGCGGAACCGTCGCCCTCGACGGCGCGCCGGCGCCGGGCCTCGGCGACCGCGCCGCCTGGCAGCAGCGCGTCGCGTGCGTCTACCAGCGGTCGATGGTCATCCCGACCCTGAGCGTCGCCGAGAACATCTTCCTCAACCGCGACGCGGGATCGTTCGTCCACTGGCGGTCGCTGCGGAAGCAGGCCCGGGAGCTGGTGCGCGAATGGGGGTTCGACCTCGACGTCGACCAGCCCGCGGGCGAGCTCTCGGTGGAGCAGAAGCAGATCGTCGAGATCGCCCGAGCCCTCTCGACGGGAGCGCGCTTCCTGATCCTCGACGAACCGACCGCGTCGCTCGAGGCCAACGCAATCGAACGGCTGTTCGAGCGCGTCCGCCGGATGAAGGAGAACGGCGTCGCGATCCTCTACATCTCCCACCATCTCGAGGAGATCTACGAGATCTGCGACACCGTCACCGTGCTCCGGGACGGGAAGCGGATCGTGACCGCGCCCGTGGCCGAGCTCGACCACGAGCGCCTCGTCTCGGCGATGGTCGGCAGCGCGCTGGCCCGGTCACAGGACACGTTCGCGCGGAGCGACGGCGAGGGAGCCGTTCGGCTCGAGGTCTCGGGGTTGTCGGCACGCTCGTCCCTGGGCGACGCGCACGACATCAGCCTCACGGTTCGCGCGGGGGAGTGTGTCGGCCTCTTCGGCCTTCGCGGCTCGGGGGCAGTCGCCGTCGCGGACGCCGTTGCGGGTCTCCTGAAGCCGCTTGCGGGCACGATCTCGCTCGACGGCGTGCCGCTGCAACCCGGCAAGGTCGACTCCGCGCTCGCCCGCGGTATCGCGTACGTCCCCGAGGACAGGCACGCGCGCGGCTTCGTCCCGACGCTCGGCGTGCGGGAGAACCTGACGCTGCCGATCCTCGACCGCCTGTCGTCCCCTCTCGGCGTCGTGCGCGCATCGAGGACCAGGCGCGCGGCCGCGCCGATCGCCGAGCGGCTGCAGATCGTCTCGTCCGGGCTCGACCAGCCGGCCGCCGAGCTCTCCGGCGGCAATCAGCAGAAGGTCGTCGTCGGCCGGGCGTTCGCGTCCTCGCCCGCGCTTCTGGTCGTCATCTCCCCGACCGTCGGCGTCGACGTCGCGTCGAAGGAGGCTCTCCTCGGTGTGATCGACGAGGCACGTCGCGACGGCACCGCCGTGCTGCTCGTGTCGGACGACCTCGACGAGCTTCGCATCTGCACGCGCCTCCTCGTGGTCCGCCGGGGCGCCGTCGTCCGCGAGTTCACGCCGCCGTGGGAGCGGCAGACGCTGATCTCGGTCGCCGAGGGCTTCGGGGCAGCCGCGTGACGGAGGCGGCCGTGGACTCGACGGTGGAGCGGAGCCCCGCGCCTTCGCGCACGCGCGGGCGGACGATGGTCCGCTGGCTCCGCGAGCTCGCGCTCCTGCCCGCGATCGGGGTGCTGGTCGTCGTCGGGATCGCGTCGAGCCCGGCCTTCTTCACGACGTCGAACCTGAGCAACACCGCACAGGGCTCCGCGGCGCTCGGCATGGTCGTCGTCGCCGAGACGATCATCCTCCTGACCGGGAGCTTCGATCTCTCGCTGCAATCGATCTACGGGCTCGCGCCGATGGTCGGCGCCTGGCTGATCGTGCCGGTCAGCGGCCACGGCCTCGGCACGGATTGGAGCCCGGCGGTCGGGATCCTCGTCACGCTCGGGATCGGCGCCGCGGTCGGGCTCTTCAACGGCTTCATGATCGTGAAGCTGCGCTTCAACGCGTTCATCTTCACGCTCGCGATGCTGATCCTCCTCGCCGGGATCCAGCAGGGCATCGTGAGCGGCCAGTCGGTCTACGACATGCCGCCCGCGTACACCTACCTCGGGTCGGCGTACTGGCTCGGGTTCCCGGCCTCGGCGTGGGTCACGATCGGGGTCTTCCTCGTCGCGGGGCTCTACCTTCGCTATCACCGGACGGGAAGGGCGGTCTACGCGATCGGCGGCAACGTCGAGGCGGCGCGCGCCGCCGGGATCAAGGTCGACCGGGTCCGGATCGGCGTCTTCTGCGTCGCCGGCGCGCTGGCGGCGGTCGGCGGGCTGATGACCGCGGGCGAGGTGCTCACCGTGACGGCGAACCAGGGCAACAACCTCATCTTCACCGTGTTCGCGGCCGCCGTGATCGGCGGGATCGAGCTCGACGGAGGCCGCGGCCGGATGCTCGGCGCGTTCACCGGGGTCGTGCTGCTCGGCCTCGTCAACGACGTGCTCGTACTGCGAAACACGTCGACCTTCTGGATCGACGCGGTCAACGGGGCGATCATCCTGCTCGCGCTCGGGATCGCGCGCCTCGTGGCGCTCCTCCGGCCGTGAGCGGGAGGCTCGCGGGGCCGGCCCGACCTACGCGAGGTCCTTCTCGAGGTCCGGGTACTGCGGCGGCGCCGCGCCGATCGCTCGAGCAGACGCGGGTAGGCGCACACCGCGAACCTACGAGGGAAGCGGGCCCCCCGCAAGAGCGACCACGACGCCGGCCGTCCCGGCGAGGAGCAGCGTGAGCACGACGCCGCGGCGGAGCACGAAGAGCGCGGCAGCCGCGGCGGCGAGCACGGCGTACTGCCAGTTGCAGGACAGGGCGCGCGTCAGCGGGACTGCAACGCCGAGGATGGCTCCCACTGCGGCGGGACCGGCGCCCCCGAGGAACGCTGTCGCGGCCCGGTTCGACCGGAGCCGGTCGAAGCGGTCGCCGCCGAGCAGGATGAAGAGGAACGACGGCGAGAACGCGATCAGCGCCGCGAGCAGGCCGCCGCCGACGCCGGCCGCGGCGTAGCCGACGACGGCGACGGTCTGCACGACGGGCCCGGGCGTCACCTGTCCGAGCGCGACGGCGTTCAGGAACTGGCCGGACGTCATCCAGTGGTAGCGATCGACCGCGTCCGCCTGCATCAGCGGGATGATCACGAAGCCCCCGCCGTAGGAGAGCGCGCCGACCTTGAACGCGACCCACGAGACCGAGAGCAGGCCGCCCGTCCCCACGGTCGCGACCAGCGGCGGGAACGCCAGGGCGGCGCCGCCGCGCCGGACGGCGAGCTCGATCGCCCCGCAGCCGAGGAGCACCAGGACGAGCCAGGGGCCGACCGTCGCCGCGGACACGCCTCCGGCAGCCAGGTACAGCGCCCACCTGACCTTGCTGAGAGCCCGGCGGCGGCTCTCCGGCACGAGGCTCCACCCGGCGTGAACCGCGACGGCCGCCACGGCGGCACCCGCGCCGGCGCCGGCCCCGCGAATCCAGTCGGGCGGCGAGCCCTCGAGGAAGAGCGCGGCGAGCGCGAGGATCAGGACCAGGCCCGGGACGATGAAGCACGCACCGCCGACGATCGCCCCTCCCCGGCCGCGCACGCGCGAGGCGCAGTAGATCGCGAGCTGGGTCGACGCGGGCCCGGGTAGGAGGTTGCACGCCGAGATCGCGTCCTCGAACGCATGGGCGTCGAGCCAGCCGCGCCGGTCGACGCAGAGGCGGCGCAGCAGCACGATGTGCACGGGCGGGCCGCCGAAGCCGGTGCACCCGATACGCCCCCACTCCCGCGCCACGGTGAGCAGGGACGGGCGCTCGTCCACGTCAGTCGAGCAGCTCGCGGCGGGCCCGTTCTCCGAGGAACCTGGCCGCCTGACGGTCCGAGAGGCCGGCTTCGCGCAGCTCGCAGTAGGTCTCGAAGCTCGTCAGGAGAAGAAGCGTGACGAGCGCGTCGCGCTTCGTCACCCCGGGTGCGAGCCTGCCGTTTCGGGCGAGGTTCTCCACGAGCCGCTCGAGCTCGCCCCGCCGGTCGCGGCGCTGGCGGTCGACGAGGTTCCTCGCGGCGGAGTCGATCGCCACGACCCCGTACAGCTGGCTGAGCACCGGGCTCTCTGAGGCCCAGAACGCAACCGAGCCCGCGATCGTCCTGTCGAGAGCCACGGCGGCGTCGGGGTGGACGACGTCCCGGCGAAGCTGGACGAGCGCCGGGTTGACGCCCATCACGTCGCAGACGCTGTCGACGAGCTCGAGCCGCGAGGCGAAGTGCTGGTAGACGGTCGCTCGGGAGACCCCGGCACGATCGGCGACCTGTTCCACCGTGGCCTCGTGGAACGTCCCCTCGGCGAGCATCTCCCGGACCGTCGCGGTGATCTTCTCCCGCGTCCCCGCGGACCGGGGGCGCGGCGGGCGGGCGCGGTACGAGCGTGACGACATTGCACACGAAGTCTAGACAATCTGTCTGACAATGGCTATAGTCACGACACGTTGTCTAGACACTCTGTCTAATCGAAGGGAGAGCGTGATGCCCAAGACCTCGAAGCAGACCGCGTCCAACGTGAACGACATCGGCATCCTCGAGGAACGTTCGCAGGACCTCGACGGCTACACCGTCTCGTTCTGCCAGTTCAGGGAAGACGGCGACGCGGCGCCGGTGTTCCGCGGCCTGCCCGACGACCGCTGCCAGAGCCAGCACTGGGGCTACGTGTTCAGCGGCAAGGTGACCTTCCGCTACGCCGATCACGACGAGGTGTACGAGGCCGGCGACGCCTACTACGCCCCGCCCGGGCACATCCCGGTCGTGACCGCGGGCACCGAGGTGCTCGAGTTCAGCCCGGCCGCCGAGTACCGGCTGACGCAGGAGGCCGTCGCCCGGAACATGGCGGCGGTCCGAGCGTAGGCTCGTCCGAGCTCGAGTCGAGCGGACGGTGCCGGCTCGGCCGGCTCGCGGAGCGTCTGTAGCGTGGGCGCACGATGCGTGCGCTCGTCAAGGCCGAAGCGGAGGAAGGGCTCCGGCTGGAGCACGTGCCGGAGCCCGAGGTCGGGATCAACGACGTCCTGATCCGAGTCCACAAGGCCGGGATCTGCGGCACGGACCTCCACATCTACGAGTGGGACGACTGGGCCGCGAAGACGATCCCGGTGCCGATGGTGGTCGGTCACGAGTTCGTCGGTGAAGTCGTCGGCTTCGGCTCGAACGTGAGCGACTTCGCCCCCGGCGACCTCGTGAGTGGCGAGGGCCATGTCGTCTGCGGCCGGTGTCGCAACTGCATGGCGGGCCGGCGGCACCTGTGCGCACACTCGATCGGGCTCGGTGTCAACCGGCCGGGCGCGTTCGCCGAGCTGGTGTCGCTGCCGATGACGAACATCTGGCACCACTGGGCGGGGGTCGACGAGGAGGTCGCGGCGATCTTCGACCCGTTCGGGAACGCTGTGCACACTGCGCTTCAGTTCGCCGTGCTCGGCGAGGACGTCCTCGTCACGGGCGCGGGCCCGATCGGGTGCATGGCGTTGGCGGTCGTCCGGCACGCCGGCGCACGCCATGTCGTCGTCACCGACCTCAATCCGTATCGCCTCGAGCTCGCCCGGCGGATGGGCGCGACGCTCGCGGTCGACCCGCGCGAGCGCGACCTCGGCGACGTGCAGCGGGAGCTCGGGATGACGGAGGGCTTCGACGTCGGCCTCGAGATGTCCGGGAACGCCGATGCGCTCCGGGGCATGGTCGCGAACATGGCCCACGGCGGCCGGATCGCGGTCCTCGGGATTCCGTCCCAGCCGGTCGAGCTCGACCTGACCCCGCTGATCTTCAACATGCTGACCGTGAAGGGCATCTACGGCCGGGAGATGTACGAGACCTGGTACCAGATGAGCGTCATGCTCGAGTCCGGGCTCGACATCACGCCGGTGATCACCCATCGCTTCACATACAGCGACTACGAGGACGCGTTCGCCGTAGCGCGCTCGGGTGATTCCGGCAAGGTCATCCTCGACTGGACCAACGCCTAGCCGGCCCTGCCCGTAGCCCGGCCCGCACGGGTTAGGCTGAGCCCGATGTACGGGAGTCTGAAGGACGAGCTCGCCGAGACGCTCGCCGGCCTGCGCGAGCAGGGCACCTACAAGTCGGAGCTCGTGATGACGACGCCGCAGGGCTCGCACGTCCAGGTCGAGGGGCGCGGCGAGATGCTGAACCTCTGCGCGAACAACTACCTCGGGCTCGCCAACCACCCCGCCGTCGTCGAGGCTGCGCATGCGGCGCTCGACCGCTGGGGCTACGGCATGGCCTCGGTGCGGTTCATCTGCGGGACCCAGGCCCTCCATCGCACGCTCGAGGAGCGGATCGCCGAGTTCCTCGGCACCGACGGCGCGATCCTCTTCTCCTCCTGCTTCGACGCAAACGGCGGCCTGTTCGAGGCGCTCCTCACGAACGAGGACGCCGTCATCTCCGACGCGCTCAACCATGCCTCGATCATCGACGGGATCCGGCTCTGCAAGGCGCAGCGGCTCCGCTTCGCGAACGGCGACATGGACGAGCTCGAAGCTCGGCTGAACGAGGCCGCCGGGGCGCGGCGGCGCCTGATCGCCACCGACGGCGTCTTCTCCATGGACGGCTACCTCGCGAGGCTCGACCAGATCTGCGACCTCGCGGAGCGTCACGACGCACTCGTGATGGTCGACGACTCCCACGCCGTCGGCGTCGTCGGCACCGGCGGCCGGGGCACCCCCGAGCACCACGGCGTGATCGAGCGGGTCGACATCGTCACCGGCACCCTCGGCAAGGCGGTCGGCGGCGCCAGCGGCGGGTACGTCGCGGCCCGCAGGGAGATCGTCGAGCTCCTCCGTCAGCGCGCCCGCCCCTACCTCTTCTCGAACAGCCTCGCGCCGCCGGTCGTCGCCGCGAGCCTCGCCGCGCTCGACCTGATCGAGCATTCCGCCGACCTGCGCGACCGCCTTCGCGAGAACACGACCCGCTTCCGTGCGCGCATGACCGAGCTCGGCTTCGACGTCCTCGCCGGCGACCACCCGATCGTCCCGGTGATGATCGGCGACGAGGTCGACGCCGCCCGGTTCGCGGACCGGCTGGCCGGCCTCGGGATCTACGCGGTCAGCTTCTCCTTCCCCGTCGTGCCGCGAGGAACGGCCCGGATCCGGACGCAGATGTCGGCGGCGCACTCGACCTCCGACCTGGACTGGGCCGCCGACTGCTTCGCACAGGCGCGCGCCTGAGGCCGCAGCACGACCTAGCGCGACGTCCCCGCCCCCGGGGCCGTCCGGAAGCCGCGGAGCGCCGACTCGACGAGGTCCGGCAGCGTCTCGAGGTTGTAGCCGCCCTCGAGCACGGCGCCGACGCGCGGGGCGAGCCGGGCGGCCCGCCGGGCGAGCTCCTCGTAGATCCCGGTCGAGAGCTGCAGGTCCGCCAGCGGGTCGTCGACGTGCGCGTCGAACCCGGCCGAGACGAGGAGGAGCTCCGGCTCGAAGGCCGACAGCGCGGCCTCGACTGCCTCGAACGCCGCGAGATAGGAGTCGTCGCCGGTCCCGGCGGGCAGCGGTACGTTGAGCTGCGTCTCGCCCTGCTCGCCCGGGCCGCCGGACCCCGGGTAGAACGGCCACTGGTGGAGGGAGGCGAAGAAGATCGACGGATCGTCGGCGAGGATCGCCTGGGTGCCGTTGCCGTGGTGGACGTCCCAGTCGAGGATCGCGACCCGCTCGAGGCCGAGCTCTGCCTGCGCCCAGCGCGCCGCGATCGCCACCGAGTCGAAGAGGCAGAAGCCCATCGCGCGCCCGGGCTCCGCGTGGTGGCCCGGCGGCCGTGCCAGCGCGAACCCACCCGTCCGCGCCGCCTCGATCGCCGCGCCGGCAGCGAGGAGCGCCGCCTCGAAGGTCGTCGCGGTGCAGATGGTGTCGGCGTCGATCCATCCCGGCGCCGAACCGACCCGGTCGACGAGCGCACCGGTATGGCAGCGCAGGACGTCCTCCACGGAAGCGGGCCCGCACTCAACGAATCGGAACCGGGCGTGCAGCGCCTCGATCCGGGCCTGCGACTCCGGGTGGCCCCCGGTCGGATGGAGCCGCGAGAAGTCGCGATGGCTGACGATCTCCATCAGACGCGCTCGGCAATGCGCCGGGCGAGCGCGCCCAGCCCGAGCTCCCCCGCCGCCGCCTCGGCGCGCGCCCAGTCGGGCGGCGTCGCCCGCAGCTCCGGCAGCGGCGCCTCGGCGTCCATCGCCGAGACGCGCCGGTAGAGCCGCAGGTCGTCGGCGATCGGGGAGAACCGCCCCGCCTCGAGCGCGGCCTCGAGCGTCCCGTACTCCCGCAGCAGCGTCGCGGCCGCCTTCGGCCCCACGCCGGGCGCGCCCGGGATCTTGTCCGACGGGTCGCCGCGGAGGGCGATGAAGTCGGGCACCTGTGCCGGCTCGACGCCGTAGCGCGCCCGCACCTCCTCGACTCCGACGTGCCCGAACCCGCCGCCTCGCACCGGATGCACGATCGAGACGCGGTCGCTCACGAGCTGGAACGCGTCGCGGTCGTTCGAGGCGACGACCACGGGGCCGGGCCAGCGCGCGGCGGACGCCGCGAGGAAGTCGTCGGCCTCCCACCCTGCTGCCTGCGCGGAGACGAACCCGAACGACTCCACCAGCCCGGGCATGAGCTCGAGCTGCTCGAGCAGCGGGTCGTCGAAGACCCGCCCGGTCTGGTAGACGGGCAGGAGCTCGGAGCGGAAGTTCGGCACCGAGAGCAGGTCCCACGCGACGACGACCGCTTCGGGAGCGGTGTCGTCCCAGAGCCGCAGCAACGCGTTGGCAAAGCCGACGAGGGCGCCCCCCGGTTTTCCGCCTGCCCGCTTGATCGTCTTGGGGAGCCCGTGGTAGGCGCGGTGGGCGAAATTGTCGCCGTCCACGGCGAGGAGAAGACCCGGCTCTCGAGGACTCGGCATGAGGGTCGAGTATCGCTAACGCCGACACCCTGGCTACAGTGGCGCACCGAGAATGGCTCAGACAGCCCCAAAGGGTCGCCGCCTGGTGATCGTCGAGTCGCCGGCGAAGGCAAAGACGATCGCCGGCTACCTCGGCAAGGACTACATGGTCGAGTCGTCGATCGGCCACATCCGCGACCTGCCGCAGAGCGCGGCGCAGGTTCCGGCTGCCTCGAAGCAGGAGCCGTGGGCCCGCCTCGGCGTGAACGTCGACCACGACTTCGAGCCGCTCTACGTCGTCGACCCGAAGAAGAAGAACGTCGTCACCGATCTGAAGTCGAAGCTCAAGTCGGCCGACGAGCTCCTGCTCGCGACGGACGAGGATCGCGAGGGCGAGGCGATCGCGTGGCACCTCGTCCAGGTGCTGAACCCGAAGGTGCCGGTGCGCCGGATGGTGTTCCACGAGATCACCAAGCCGGCGATCGAGCGCGCCCTGGAGGAGACCCGCGAGATCGACGACCGGCTCGTCGACGCGCAGGAGACGCGCCGCATCCTCGACCGCCTCTACGGCTACGAGGTCTCGCCCGTCCTGTGGCGGAAGGTCATGAAGGGCCTTTCTGCCGGCCGGGTGCAGTCGGTCGCGACGCGGCTCGTGGTGGAGCGCGAGCGCGAGCGGATCGAGTTCCGCGCCGCGGAGTACTGGGACATCGTCGCGACGTTCGCGGCAGTTGGGCTCGGTGCCGCAGCCGAGTTCGACGCGCGGCTCACAGCGGTCGACGGCCGCAAGGTCGCGCAGGGCCGCGATTTCGCCCGCAACGGAACGCTGACGAGCGACGCCGTGCACCTCGACGAGGCCGCTGCCGCCGGTCTCGCCACGGCACTCGACGGCGCCGCGTTCGAGGTGCGGTCGATCGAGCGCAAGCCGTACACGCGCCGCCCGGCGGCGCCGTTCATGACCTCGACGCTGCAGCAGGAGGCGAGCCGCAAGCTGCGCTTCAGCGCGCAGCACACGATGCGGGTCGCCCAGCGGCTCTACGACAACGGCTACATCACCTACATGCGCACCGACTCGACCTCGCTGGCCCAGACGGCGGTCACGGCGGCGCGCGACCAGGCCCGGGAGCTGTACGGCGCGGACTCCGTCCCGGACGCCCCGCGGCACTACAACAGGAAGGTCAAGAACGCCCAGGAGGCGCACGAGGCGGTCCGGCCCGCGGGTGACCGGTTCCGCATCCCCGATCAGGTGAAGAGCGAGGTCGAGCGCGACGAGGCGGCGCTGTACGAGCTGATCTGGAAGCGGACGGTCGCCTCGCAGATGGCCGACGCGCGTGGCGAGACCGTCTCCGTCCGCGTCGGCGCAAGCACGCCCGACGGCCGTGACGCCGAGTTCGGCACGGCGGGCACGGTGATCACGTTCCGCGGCTTCATGCTTGCGTACGAGGAGGGCCGCGACGAGGCCCTCGCCGCCGACGAGGAGGAGCGGCGCCTGCCGCCGCTGGCCGAGGGCGACAAGCTGTCCGCGACCGCCCTCGACCCCGAGTCGCATACGACCACGCCGCCGCCGCGCTACACGGAGGCGACGCTCGTCCGTGCGCTCGAGGAGCGCGGCATCGGCCGTCCGTCGACGTACGCCTCGATCCTCGGCACCATCCTCGACCGCGGCTACGTCCGCAAGGCCGGCCAGGCGCTCGTCCCCACCTTCCTCGCGTTCGCGGTCACGAACCTGCTCGAGCAGCACTTCGGCCACCTGGTGGACTACGAGTTCACGGCCCAGATGGAGGACGACCTCGACCGGATCGCCGAGGGCGACGAGGAGCGCACCGCGTGGCTCCGCCGGTTCTACTTCGGGAACGAGGGCGAGGAGGGCCTGAAGAGCCTCGTCTCCGATCTGGCCGACATCGACGCGCGCGCGGTGAACACGATCGAGATCGGCGAGGGGATCGAGCTCCGTGTCGGGCGTTACGGCCCCTACATCGAGCGGAACGGCGAGCGGGTGACGATCGGGGACGAGATCGCTCCGGACGAGCTGACGGTCGGCAAGGCCGAGGAGCTTCTGTCGCAGGCCACCGACCAGCGCGAGCTCGGCATCAACCCGGATACCGGTTTGAAGGTCTTCCTCAAGAACGGCCGATACGGCCCGTACGTGACGGAGGACACCGAGAACGACGAGAAGCCGAAGTCGTCGTCGCTGTTCAAGGCGATGTCGCCCGAGACGTTGACGCTCGAGGACGCGCTGAAGCTCCTGAGCCTGCCGCGGGTGGTCGGCCAGGACGAGAACGGGGAGGACGTCGTCGTGTCCAACGGACGCTACGGGCCCTTCGTGAAGCGGAGCTCCGACACGCGCAGCCTCGAGTCCGAAGAGCAGCTGTTCACGATCACCCTCGAGGAGGCGCTGGCCCTGCTCGCCCAGCCGAAGCAGCGCGGGCGCCGGGATGCCGCAGCGCCTCTGCGGGAGCTCGGCGCCGACCCGGTGAGCAGCAAGCCGATCCTCGTGAAGAGCGGCCGATTCGGGCCGTACGTCACGGACGGCGAGACGAACGCGAGCCTCCGAGCGGGCGACCAGGTCGAGACGCTGACGCCCGAGCGGGCGGTCGAGCTACTGGCCGCCCGTCGCGAGCGCGGCCCCGGCAAGCCCCGCCGGAAGCGCTCGTAGGGCCAAACTTCACCTTTCGGCAACACGTTCCGCGCGGCGATCGGCCATAATGCGGGTACGAGAGCCGCTCGGGAGCATCGATCCGCTACCGTGGGGGAATCGCCTGCGAGGGCAGGCGAAGGGGTTCCGAACCTAAGAATCCTCTCATGCCGCTGGAAATGAGAGGACAAATGGCGTACGGTGCGAAGTGCGGCGGTGGAGCGCAGGCGAGTGAAAGGGTGTAGGGCGACGTGACGCAGAATCAATTGACTGAGCTCCTCGAGACCGAGGGGGCCAAGCAGATGCTCGAGACCGGCGAAGAGCGCGGGTGGATCGAGCCGACAGAGCTGGAGGCGTTCGCACTCGAGCACGAGCTGCAGGACGTCGACGTCGAGGACCTCACCCGCGAGCTCGAGCGGATCGGCCTCGAGGTGCGCGAGGCGCGCCCGGAGGAGAAGGTCAAGGCCGAGGAGGTCGTCTACGAGGCCGACCAGCCGTCCGGTGCGGGCGACTCGTTGCAGCTTTTCCTCGCCGACGTCGGCCGCCACAAGCTGCTGACCGCCGCGCAGGAGGTCATCCTCGCGAAGAAGATCGAGCGCGGCGACCTGATCGCGAAGCGCCAGATGATCGAGTCGAACCTCCGGCTCGTCGTCTCGATCGCGAAGGGCTATCGCGGCCTCGGTGTGCCGTTCCTCGACCTGATCCAGGAGGGCACCCTCGGCCTGAACCGCGCGGTCGAGAAGTTCGACTGGCGCCGCGGCTACAAGTTCTCCACGTACGCGACCTGGTGGATCCGCCAGTCCGTGCAGCGCGCGGTCGCGAATCACGCGCGCACGATCCGCGTGCCCGTCCATGTCGTCGAGCGGCAGCAGAAGCTCTCGCGTGCGGCGCGCCGGCTCGAAGTCGAGCTGGGCCGCGAGCCGACGAAGGAGGAGCTCGCGGAAGCGACCGGCCTGCCGATCCAGCATGTCGACGAGGCGCTGTCGGCCGCTTCGGCGTCGGTGTCGCTGAACCAGACGGTGGGCGCCGACGACGAGGGCGAGCTCGGCGATCTCTTCGCCGACCGCGAAGCCCCGGACCCGTTCGACGAGGCCGAGGAGTCGCTTCGCCGCCAGAACATCCGGAAGGCGCTCGACGCACTGCCGGAGCGCGAGCGGCGGATCCTCGAGCTGCGGTTCGGCTTCGAGGGCGAGCCGTGGACGCTCGAGGCGATCGGGCACGAGCTCGACCTGACGCGCGAGCGCGTCCGCCAGCTCGAGGGCCAGGCGCTCTCGCGGCTTGCGGCGCTGCGTGAGCTCGCCGGTCTCGCCGCGTAGATTCTTCCGACAGCCCGCTGTGGCGCGGCCCTCACCGCCGGCGCGCTTGCGGGCACGGCAGGGTCGTGTCGAGGAAGGAGAGCCGGGACGTCGCGGCGTTCGTGGATTCGTCGACGTAGCCGGCTCCGTATCCTCTCGCGCATGGAGGTCTCGATCGCCGACATCCGGCCCGAGATGCCGCTCTCCGGGCGCCTGGCGAGGGTGGAGCTGCTCGAGGAGCGCCACCGCGAAGGCCTGCGCGCGGCGGCGGCAGAGGACCCGGGGATCTTCCGGTACATGACCTGGCCGGGGGACTTCGACGTCTGGTTCGACGCCGCGCTCGCGGCGCCGGCCGAGGTGGCGTTCGCGGTGGTCGGCCCGTCGGGCCACGCGGGCTCGACGAGGTATCTCGCCTACACGCCCGAGCACCGACGGGTCGAGATCGGCTGGACGTGGCTGCGACCGTCGACGCATCGGTCGGGCGTGAACGTCGAGGCGAAGCTCCTGCTGATGGAGCACGCGTTCGAGCGGTGCGGGATGCAGCGCGTGGAGTTCAAGACCGACGCGCGGAACGAACGGACGCGCGGGTCGCTGCTGAAGCTGGGCGCGCAGTTCGAGGGGATCGCGCGGCGACACATGATGCTCCCGACGGGCCCGCGCGACTCGGCGTGGTACGCAGTCACCGAGGACGACTGGCCCGGGGTGAAGGAGTACCTGCGCGGCAGGCTGCCGGGATGAGGTGTGCCGTCCCGGTCGCCTCGCTCCGCCGCGACCCGGACGACGCGGCCGAGCAAGTGACCCAGGCGCTCCTGCACGAGCCGCTCCGGGTCGAGGCGCGCCGAGGCGGTTGGGCGCGGGTCGTGACGTCCTACGACTATCCCGCCTGGGTCAGGCTCGAGCAGCTCGAGGAGTCCGAGGGCGAGCTGCCGCCGCCGGTGGGGACAGACCCGCTCGTACTCGCCTGGGCCTACCTCGGCGTGCCGTACGAGTGGGGCGGGATGACAGCCGCCGGGATCGACTGCTCGGGTCTCGTTCACATGGCCCACCGCCAGGCGGGCGTACTCGTTCCACGCGATTCGTGGCAGCAGGAGGCGGCGGGAACGCCGGTCACCGCGGGCGAGGAGCGACCCGGGGACGTCGTGACGTACGGCGACTCGTCGCGTGCCGACCACATCGCGTTCCTGCTCGGGCGCGGCCGGATCCTGCACTCGACCGCGCGGGAGAACCTAGGTGTCGTCGAGGAGGAGGAGCCGCCCGGGCTGGCCGCCCGGCGCCGTGTTGTCGTCCGGTTGGCCCTGTCGGGCTTCCCGTTCGAGCGAACGTCTAAAGCAGGTCTGCCTGAGCGCCGATAGCCACCACGTGGACGCAGCTCAGCGTGAGGACATCCTGGCCCGGTATCGCGAGCATTCGCGCCGTTTCCAGACGGTGGCGGCTCGTCTCATCCCGGTCACGGACACGATGGGGGTCACCGCCCCGGGCGACCGGCCCGCGCGCGAGATCGAAGTGCTGCAGCTCGTATCAGTAGGCCTCGTCCACCGCGAGATCGGCGACCGCCTCTTCCTCTCGGAAGAAACGGTCGAGAGCCATGTGCGACACCTGCTCGCGAAGCTGCAGGCTCGGTCGAGAGCCCACGCCGTGGCTGTCGGGTTCCGGCGTGGGCTCCTGGCCTAGACGCCTAGCAGGGAATTCGCCTCACGCGGACAAATCACCGAACGAGTGATGCAAGCAAGCCTCTGATACTGATCCGTGGCACTACCAGGCAGTCACACCACCCGCGAGTGTCGCGCAACTAGCAAGGCGCACTGCGATCTTGCGCATGACTTCTCTCCTCTGTTGGGAACTGACGGCATCGGCGATCATATGCCCCCATTGGGGGAAACGCAAGTAGCCGCAGGACGAACGCAAGTAGCCGCACAAACAGTTGGGGAGAACGATCGCAATGACGTTCAAGGCAGTGCTCGCGTATCAGGCTGCACTCTTCTTACTCACCGCCTTACTCCTAGCCGTTCTTGCTCTCCCGTACGGATTCGGTAGCCCTTATGCGGCCGTGTCGCCTCGCTGTGATCGCAGCCGTCGCCGAACGTGGCCGGGTCCGACTGGACAGCGTCATTCGAGGTTTCGATCTCAGTGCTGCCCGACGGTTTTGCAGCGGCCGTTTTCGGACCCTCTGGCCGCGACTTCGTCGTCTCGGCGTCGTCACTGCTCGGCGACTTCCCGCCTCATTCCCGCTCTGCGGGCAGAGTCAGACGAGCCTTCGAGATCTAGCTGCGTTGAAGTGGGGCGTTACACGTGCATCCGCGCCATCTATGGTGCGGCCGCTGGCTTTCCGCCGCCGCAGTCGGCCATCTCACATCGCTGAACGAGACGACACCGCGTTGGTGTGGCCACCGTGACCGCCGCCCTTGTCGCCGAGCGCTCGACCTCGCTTTTGGCGCGATTACGCCAAGCTGCGGCGGGCAATGGATGGCTGTTGTTCGAGTCGTGCGCGCCCATGTACGCAGTTTCTGTGTGTCTCTACACACCCATCGTCGCAGCGCTCGCGCTGGCTTACACGGAGGTATCGCCGTGGACATTGCCGCTGTTCTTCCTTCCGGCACTCGCCGCCCAACGTCTGTTTGGCCTCTATCAGGAGCAGCGTCAACTGGCGACATCAACTCGGAGAGGCTAACGCTGATCTCGAGGAAGCGAACCTCTCGTTCGCAACCGCACTCGTCACAACCCTTGACGCCCGAGACCGATACACCGCAGGCCATTCGGCCGCCGTCGCGATCTACGCTCGCGACATCGCGGCGCGACTGGGGCTTCCCGACGAGGAGGTCGGAAGGCCCACTTGGCGGCCTCGTCCATGACATTGGGAAGATCGGACTCCAGGCGGGGCTCTTGGAAAACCTGGTGCGCTCAACCTGGAGGAGCGCCGAGATATGCAGAAGCACTCCGAGATCGGAGAGCGAATTCTGGCAAAGGTCGCAACCTACGCGGAAATCGCCTCGATTGTTCGGCACCATCACGAGCGAGTCGACGGAGGTGGCTACCCCGACGGACTTGCAGATGACGAGATCCCGCTTCTATCGAGGATCATCGCTGTTGCCGACGCCTATAACGCCATGACGTCCGATAGACCGTATCGCGATGCAATGCCGAGTCGGGTCGCGAGACTTCGGCTTGCCCAGGCCGTAGACACCCAGTTCGATACATCGATTGTTGCCGCATTCGAGGCGTGCTCGCGATGGCAACCGAGCCTTACCGCATGGCTCGTTCGCCCGAGTTCACATTTGAGTGGCAGACAGAACGACGCTGAGGAGCGCGAGGCAGCGCCGGACTATGTCGCTCGCTGAGTCCCCTTCTCGCATTCACCATTTCCGCGTAGCGGGTCGATGCTTCGGTTCGGCTTCGCGCGCCGAGCTTGGCGTATGCCCGTCGAGATGGCGCTTCACCGTTGCGATCGTGATGAAGAGGCTCTTTGCGATGTCCGCGTTGCGCTTGCCTTGGGCAACATGTTCCATCACCTCCCGTTCGCGGAGGCGTAAGCCGACCGACGCCCGGATCACCGTGCGTCGCAAGTCCCAGCGGACTTCGCCATCCGAGCGTCGTTAGATCGGATGAGAACATCCCGGAGCTCAACCCGGTACTCATGGAACTCGACCAGTTGCGCTAGGAGCGTCGGGCCTCGAACGCACAGCGCAGACGAGACCGTCCCAGACTCCTGAGGTCGACGCGGTCGTCAAGCAAGCGACTCGCGGCCCGTCGTCACCTTCGCTTTGGAAACGGCGATCACAGCCCGCGCCGCCGCGCTCAGAACTCGCACATCGCCCGATCTTGTGATGAGCTCGGCGGCATCGGCAGCGTTAGACGCCGCGAGTCGTCACGGAGGACAGCGAGGGTTAACGCACGCGTGGCGAGGTACTCGCCATACATCGCACGGCTCGGAATCTCGTCAAAATCATCCTTGTAAGTCGCGAGCATCGCTGCTTCCTGTTGAGTCAGCGACATCCGGGCCCTGAGGGCGCGGATTTCAGTTGCGAGTACAGGTCACGGCCGGGGCCCCAGTCCTTCGACCGCTCTCAACTGAACCGTCGCATCGCGAGAACCGACGAAGTCCCAGTTCCGCCGCCGCCAGTGTCCACTTCACGTGCGGAGCTGCGAACGCGAGCCCGAACTCGCCGAGATCCTGAAGCGTCTCTCGAAGCAGCTCGATCGCGTCTTCGTATCGGGCGTTTAGCACCATCGCGGCAGCACGCAGATAGCTCCAGGAGCTCCTAGTCCAAGGGTCAGACAACGTAGCCGCCAGCTGAGCCACCTCATTGTTGAGTTCTGGGCCACGGCCCGTGCCGCGAAATAGCCACTCATGCAAGCGTGCGGAGTCGAGGCGGACGATGTCTTTCGAGCGTGCACTCTTGATGGCCTCGAGCTCTGCGATAGCCGCGTCCGCACGCCCATCCTCGAGATACATCGAGGCGACCACGACACCCCACACCGCGTCACTCCTGTCGGCATCGACCGTGCATTGTCCAGGCCGCCGTGAAGCAGAGCGCGTACGCGTCTTCGAAACGGTGGGCGAGTTGCGCAGCGCGTCCCGCCAGGAGATAGCCGCGGCCGCGAAGCGGATGGTCGCTAGGAAGAGCAAGCGACGCGGATAGCCGAGAGTCTGCGCCTCGCTCGACATCACCTGCGGCGAGCGCCACTTCGGCTGCGACAAGATCGAGTAGTGGCTTCGACACGCCACCACGAGCCACCGAGTAACGCGCGAACTGAGCCAGCGTCTCGATACGACCCATCTCGATCAGATCGCGATACGACTCGGTGATCAGGCGCTCGAGTCGATCATCGAGACGAACATCCTTCACGATCTCGATGGCCGAGTCGTATAGCCCCATGGCAAGCGCCAGTTCGAACGCCAGTGGCAGATGTCTGTCGAGCTTCCGGACGCTCCATCAGCTTGGCAAGGAGAAATGTCTTTGCCAGGGGTGAACCACAATCCGACCGTCCGCTTCGTACGCCAGGCCGGTAGCGATCACGAGCTGCGCTGTTCCCTCCGCGTTGAGGAACTGGTCGAGCTCTTTCGGTTTGAG
This sequence comes from uncultured Actinomycetes bacterium, assembly GCA_963836925.1. GTDB lineage: Bacteria > Actinomycetota > Thermoleophilia > Gaiellales > Gaiellaceae > PALSA-600. The sequence continues at coordinate 115,249 of CAWILJ010000012.1, read as the reverse complement.
CGGCGGCAGAATCGCAAGCGATGCGAGCCAGCTCCGAACCTCCTCGCCGGCGCAATCGAAGAGCTCCTCTGCGAGGTAGTCGTAGAGCTGCTCCGACAGCGAGTCGGCGGTCAGGTCGACGTCCGCAAGACGCGCGTGGGCGGCGAGGCCGATCACCGCCGGCCAGCCGCGGGCCTGGCGTCGCAAGGCCGCCGTGCGGCGGTCGGGTGGAAGGAGCTGAGCGACTTCCGCCTCGTCCATGGCGAGCTCGGAGGCTCCGAGCTCCACCAGCTCGAGATGAACCCGCCGCCGGGACGTCGCCCACTTCGGGCGCTCGCGCGAGGTGACGAGGAACCGGAACTTCCCGCTCCGCTCGAGCCGCGCGACCAGCTCCTCGGCGGCCTGGTTGCCGGCGAGGAGCTGGTAGTCGTCGAGGACGACCCAGCCCCGGACCTCCGAGACTTGCCCGAGGATCGTCCGCGCGACCGTGCTCGCCTGGTCAGCGGGCGTTCTCGCTGCCTGGAGTGCAATCTCGACGCGCTGGGTGTCGAAGGCCCCGAGCTGCGCCAACGCGGCCGCGAGGTCCCGAGCGAGAACCGGGATGTCGCCGCTCGCAGAGGTCATCGTCACCCACGCCCCGCCGGCCCGCTCGATCCACTGCCGCGCCAGCGTCGTCTTCCCGTAGCCCGCGGGCGCAAGCAGGATGACCGTGCGCTGGGTGGCCCGGTCGAGCACCTCGAGCAGCCGTTTCCGCTCGACGATCCGTCGTTCGTACGGCAACCTCGCACTCGGTTTTACAGCGGAAGGTGCCAAAGCCTGCCAGCTCCCCGGATCGGTCGCACCCCAGGCGCCGCCACCGCGCCCCAACGTTTTGTCTCAAAGGCTTAATGCCTCCATCCGGTTCCTCATAATCCACCGGAGAGCAGTCCGCGCCCGCGACGGCGAACCGTCGCGGGCGCGGGGCCGTCAGCCCCCGGCGTCGGCTTCCGCCGACTCGAGGCTCTCTGCAAGCGGGTCGTCTCCCGTCTGGAGGCGGTATGCGAGCGGGATCTGCCGTCGGCGTTTCACGCCGAGCTTGAGGCGGAGCGTGTCGCAGTGCGCCTTGGCCGTGCGCGGCGAGATTCCGAGCTCACGGCCGACCTCCTCGTTCGAACGACCCGCAGCAATCAGCTGGATCACCTGCCTCTGGCGTTCGGTGATCGACGAGGGATCTCTCAATGCGTCCATGGGCCGGGACGGTAAGCGGCACACCCCGACGCGGCCATTCACCGAAGGGTGTAATTCTTCGAGGCCGCGCCGAACGCGGCCGAGTGCCCGCGCGCGTTCGCTGCTTCCGCCTCGGCCCGGTCGAGCGCACCGATGCGCAGCAGCAGCTCGAACTCGTCACGAAGGTGCGTCCGCATCATCTCGGGGCCGTCGGTCGCGATCGTGAACGCGACGCCGTGGTCGAGGAACGCCCGGAACGTCGCGACCAACGCGTCCTCGTCGGCCAGGGCCTTCGTCAGCAGGTTCGACGTCGGGCAGATCTCGAGCACGGTCCCCGCCTCCGCGAGCACGCCCATCAGCACCGGATCGCCGGCCGCGAGGATCCCGTGTCCGATCCGGGCCGGCGCGAGCACCTCGACCACCTCACCGAGCTCCTCGACCCCGAGGTCCCCGCCCTCCTCGCCGACGTGGATCGTCACCCCGAGCCCGGCCGCCCGCGCCGCCTCGACGTGCGGCGCGATCTGCCGATAGTCCCACCGCAGACCGCCGGGCCGCGGGCCGGCGATGTCGATACCCACGATCCCGCGCGGCGCGTACCGCATCGCCTTCTCCACGATCACCAGGTTCTGGTGCGGCGTGAACGTCCGGTCCATCATCAGGATCAGCCCGGCCCTCACCTGCGGGTACTCGAGTGACGCCCGGTCGAGCCCGCGAATCGCCGCGAGGATGATGTGGTCGAGGTCGCGCTCGCCGCCGCGGTTCCGCTTCATCGGGTTGAACCGCAGCTCGAGCGTCGTGATCCCCTGCGAGCGGTACGCCCCGCCGATCGCCGCGTGCACCGACCGCTCCACCGCGATCGGCGAGCTCTGGATCAGCTCCGTCAGGTGGTAGATCCGGTCGAGCGAGTCGAGATCGGGCACCCCGCGGGGGTCCGACACGGTCACCATCCGGTCGAACTCCCAGAAGTCGCGCGTCGGCAGCGCGATCCCCTGCTCGTGCGCGAGCGACCACATGATGTCGCTCGCCACCGACCCGCCCAGGTGCGTGTGCAGCTCCGCGAGCCCTTCCGGGAACAGGTTGGCGGCGTTCACCCGCAGGAGTATGCTCGCCGGCCAGGCGGTAGGAGCCCTGCATCCGGGTCACCGTCGGCCGAGACGCGAAGGGGAAGCCGCATTTGGCTTCCCCTGGGCGTGAATGCGCTGGAGAGGACTTGAACCTCCACGCCCCAAGGGGCACAAGGCCCTCAACCTTGCGCGTCTACCAATTCCGCCACCAGCGCGTGGAGGCGTAGCGTACCTCAGCTGATCGGCGTGAGCTCGCGTTCGAGCGTCGAGCGCTCCGGCTCGAGCCAGGGCGGCAGCGCGAGCATCTGCCCGAGCCGCGTCGGCGCCTCGTCGACCATGAACCCCGGCCCGTCGGTCGCAATCTCGTGCAGGATCGCGTCCGGCATCCGGAAGTAGATCGAGCGGAAGTACTTGCGCTCCTGCTGTGGCGTCGGCCGCAGCCCGAGCTCGGACAGCCGCTCCGCCCAGGCCTCCTGAGCCGCGTCGTCCTCCGTCCGCCAGGCCACGTGATGCGCCACGCCCGCACCGACGAGCGCGGTCTCGTCCACGGGCGCCGCGAACGCGATCGGTGCGCCCTCGTCGACCAGGCCGGCGTACAAATCGGGGTTGCCGATCGCCACGACATCGCGGATCCGCGGCCGCTCGCCCGGGAACAGCCGCAGGACGAGCCCGTCCGGATCCTCGGCCTCCCGCTCCTCGCGCACGAGCGGGGTCTCGACTCCGATCGACTCGAGCGTTCCCCGCCCGAGGCGCCCGCGCTCCGCCCGCGGCCACTCGAAGAACGTCATCAGGCTCCCCGGCGACCCCGTCTCGTCCCCGAAGTAGAGGTGGTAGCTGTGCGGGTCGTCGAAGTTCACCGTCTTCTTCACGAGCTGGAAGCCGAGCTCGTCGCGATAGAAGTCGGTCGTCGCCTGCGCGTCGCTGCACACGCACGTGACGTGGTGGAGCCCGGCGAGCACCATGGGCCCTACGCGAGCAGGCGGTACAGGACGATCGTGTTGGTGAAGAACAGCACCGACACGAGGGCCGTAAGGCGCGTGAGATTGCGCTCGACGATGTGCGTCCCGCCCTGCGAGGACGGCGTGAAGCCCATGCCGCCGAACCCGGCCTCCCGGCCGGAGTGCATCAGGATCAGCGTCACGAGCGCCGCCGAGAGCAGCACGTGAATCACGGAGAAGAATGCAAGCATCGCCGGAGAAGGGTAGCTCAGCCGGCTGCTTCGAGCACGCCCGGGACGAGCTCGTCGGCGATCCGCTCCTTCGTCAGGTAGCCGACCGCGCCCGCCTCCTGCGCCTTCTCGAAGTCCGCCGGGTCGGCCGACCCTGTCAGCACGAGCACCCGCCGGCCGGCGTCGTCGCGGAGCATCGCCTCGATCGCCTCGATCCCTCCCACTCCCGGCATGCTGATGTCGAGCAGGACGACGTCCGGGTCGAGCTCCTGCGCCAGCGTCACCGCCTGCGCGCCGTCGAGCGCGCGGCCGACCACCTCGATCCGCTCGTCCGCCTCGAGGATCAGCTCCACCGCGTCCCCGAACAGGTGCGAGTCGTCCGCGATCAGGACCCGGGTCGGCGTCACGTAGGGTGGGGGATGTGGACGGAGACCTGGGTATTCGTATCCAAAAGGCACTCGTGGAGGGAGACAACCGCCTGAAGCAGGGTGCGGACGCCGCCAGGGCTCGCGAGAGCTGGAGCCGGGCGCTCGAGCTGGCCCGAGAGGCCGGGATCGAGGAGCGGATCGCCCCGCTCGTCGAGGTCAGGCTCGGCGACCTCGAGCGGCTCGAAGCAGGACCTCCTCCACCCGCTCGGCCTGCAACCTGACGTCGTGCGTTGCGGCCGCGGCGCGGGCGGCCTCGTTCGGCGTCGGCAACGCCGCCGCCGCTTCGAGCGCCTGTGCGAGCGCCGACCGGTCGAGGGGGTCGACGAGGATCCCTGCCTCCGCCGGGACGAACTCCGGGGGGCCTCCGACCCGGGTCGCCACGACCGTCCGCCCCGCCGCCATCGCCTCGAGGATCGACTGGCCGAACGGCTCGATCAGCGACGGCGCGCACACGACGTCGGCCGCCGCCATCAGCGCCGGCACCTCGTCGTGGGGGACACGGCCGGTCACGTGGACGCGTTCCCGTCCCTCGAGCTGCGAGCGGAGCGGGCCGTCGCCCACGAACGTGAGGCTCCCGTGGCCGAGCGTCGCGAACGCATCGGCGAGCCGCACCGGGTTCTTGCGCTCGGTCAGGCTGCCGACGGCGACGAACGCCGGGTGCTCCGCATCTCCCCCGCCTTCCGCGGCCGCGAACCGCTGCAGGTCGACGCCCGAGTCGATCACGACGGTCTTCCCGCGCGCCTCGGGCACCTTCAGCTCGAGCTCGCGCCGGAGGTAGTCGGAGACCGCGATCACTGTCGCGGCCCGCTCCACGACCCGGCGCGTGATCCGTGCAAGGCCGGGGATCGCGCCGACATTCCTCACGTCTCGGCCGTGCGCGGTGACGACGAGCGGCGCGTCGACCGACGCCGCGAACGCACCCGACGGAACGAGGAAGTGCGCCCACACGACGTCTGGCGTTGCCGCCCCGCGCACCTTGCGCCGCAGCTCGAGGAACCGCTTCTTCCCGCCCGCGCGTCGGTCGAGCACTGCGAGGTCGATCTCGTGCCCGCGGTCGCGCAGGGCGAGCTCGACCTGCCGGACGAACACGCCCAGATCGGGGTCGTCGGGCCCCGGGTACATCTGCGAGACGAGGAGGATCCTCACTACCCCTCGAAAACGGCCAGCGGAGTCGGCGCCGGCCGGCTCGGATACCGCGCACCGGAGCTCCTCACGGCAGCCGTGCCACCTCGTCGCCGACCCGCACCCGCCCGGGCTCGACGACCCGCCCGTATCGCGCGAACCAGATCTCGCCGTCCGGCCCCCTGCCGCGGTACGACGCGATCACGCGGAGGGTGTCGAGGTCGCGCTCGCCCGTGTCCGGGTCGCGCGTGGTGACCGCGCAGCGGACGACCGGCTCGCCGATCTCGACGAGCGCCTCACCCACTCGTACGCGCCGCCCCTCCCAGGTGTCCTCCTCGTGCTCGGCGCACCCGTCGAGCTCGAACAGCGACCTGAACCGCCGGGCGTCCACGGCGCGGCCTGCCTCGCGCGAGAGCCGCGCGACCGAGGCCGACGAGACGAGCGTCACCGGCTCGTCCATCCCGAGCCCGTCGCGCTCGACCCGGGCGAGCTCCACGGCGCGGCCGCCGAGCTCGGACAACGGCTCGGTCCACGGGCCGGCCACGATCCGCACGTGCTGCTCCCGGCCGCCGAGCCGGATCGCCAGCTCCTCACCGTTCGCGGCGGCGCGCCCGGAGATCACCTCGCCGTCCGGGAACCGCATCTCGAGGACGTCCCGGACCGGCTCGTAGGCGGCCGAGACGGCCACCGGCCAGGGCGTCGCGGAGCTGCGAAGCCGCTCACCGTCGGCTCCGACCAGGAGGAACAGCCGGTTCCCCACCACCCCGTCCGGCCCGAGCGTCACCTCGGCGGGATGGTCGAGGTGAAAGCATTTCACCGGCGTCAGCGAGATCCGCGCGACCGAGATCACCGGTAGCTGCCCCACTCCTCCCGCAGCGTCCCGCATACCTCCCCGACGGTGCAGTACGCGGCGAGTGCGGCACGAATCGGCGGGAGCATGTTGGCGGTGCCGCGGGCGGCGGCGCGTACCGCCTCGAGCCCCTCGGCCGCCGCAGCCGGGTCGCGCTCGGAGCGGACGCGAACGGTGCGGCCGACCTGGCGGCGCTCCGCCTCCGGGTCCAGCCTGTGCAGCTCGATGCGGCTCTCGCTCCCGTCGTCGACATACGCGTTCACGCCGACGATCTTGCGGCTGCCGTTCTCGACCGAGGCCGTCCACTCGTAGGCGGCGCCCTCGATCTCGCCCTGCACCCAGCCTGCCTCGATCGCTGCGACCGCACCGCCCCGCTCCTCGACCGCGCGGATCAGCTCGAGGGCGCGCTCCTCGAGCTCGCGCGTCAGGGCCTCGATGTAGTAGGAGCCGCCGAGCGGGTCGGCGGTGGCGACGACGCCCGACTCGTTGGCGATCACCTGCTGTGTCCGCAGCGCCAGGGTCGCCGCGCCCTCCGAGGGCAGCGCGAGCGCCTCGTCGAAGCTGTTCGTGTGGAGCGACTGGCAGCCGCCGAGCACCGCCGAGAGCGCCTGGATCGCGACCCGGACGACGTTCACCTCGGGCTGCTGCGCGGTCAGGGTCGAGCCCCCGGTCTGCGCATGGAAGCGGAGCGCGAGCGCGCGCGGGTTCGTGACGCCGAACCGGTCGGCCATGATCCGCGCCCACAGGCGCCGCGCCGCACGGAACTTCGCGACCTCCTGCAGGAAGTCGTTGTGGGCGTTGAAGAAGAACGACAGCCTCTCGCCGAACACGTCCGGCTCGAGCCCCGCCGCCACCGCCGCCTCGCAGTAGGCGATCCCGTTCGCAAGCGTGAACGCGAGCTCCTGCACGGAGGTGGAGCCCGCCTCGCGGATGTGGTACCCGGAGATCGAGATCGTGTTCCAGCCGGATATGTGCTCCGCGCAGTAGGCGAAGAGGTCGGTGGTGAGCCGCATCGACGGCCGCGGCGGGAAGATGTAGTTGCCGCGCGCGACGTACTCCTTGAGGATGTCGTTCTGCACCGTCCCGCGCAGCGCCGAGGCGTCGACGCCCTGCCCCTCGGCGACGAGCTCGTACAGGAGCAGGAGCAGGGCCGCCGGCGCATTGATCGTCATCGAGGTCGACACGCGGTCGAGCGGGATCCCGTCCAGCAGCAGCTCCATGTCCGCGAGCGAGTCGATCGCGACGCCCGTGCGTCCGACCTCGCCCTCGGCGCGCGGGTCGTCGGAGTCGAGGCCGAGCTGGGTGGGCAGGTCGAACGCGACCGAGAGCCCCGTCTGGCCCTGGTCGAGCAGGTACCGGTAGCGGGCGTTCGACTCCTCCGCGGACGCGAACCCGGCGTACTGTCGGATCGTCCAGGGGCGACCGCGGTACATGTCCGGGTAGATCCCGCGGGTGTACGGCGGCTCCCCCGGCGGCCCTGCCGGCGGCGGCGCGTCGTCCGGCGTGTAGAGCGGCTTGATCTCGATGCCTGACTCGGTCAGGCGCTGGTCCGTCGCCGCCACTGACGAGTAGGCTACTTGCCGTGCGTGTGACGGTGAGGCTCTTCGCCGGGCTGCGCGAGCGAGCCGGCTGGTCGCAGCGCGAGGTCGACGCGGACCGGGTCGCGGACGTGTGGGCCGCCCTCGACCTGGGCGACGAGCCCGACGGGCTTCTCTACGCGGTCAACAAGGAGTATGCGCCCATCGGCACCGAGCTCCACGACGGCGACGTCGTCGCGCTGATCCCGCCCGTCTCCGGCGGGGCGTTCATCCTCACCGAGGAGCCCGTGACGCTCGACGCCGTCGTCTCCGAGGTCGCGACCGACGAGGCCGGCGCGATCGCAACCTTCTCCGGCACGGCCCGCCGTCACTCCCGCGGCCGTGTCGTCTCCTACCTCGACTACGAGGGGTACGAGGGGATGGCCGAGGAGATGATGCAGAAGCTCGCCGACGGGCTCAAGGAGCGCTACGACCTCCACGGGATCGCGATCCACCACCGCGTCGGCCGGGTCGAGCTCGGCGAGCCGTCCGTCGTGATCGCCGTCAGCGCCGCCCACCGCGCCGACGCCCTCGAAGCCTGCAAGGACGCCATCGACATCCTGAAGGTCGAGGTGCCGCTCTGGAAAAAAGAGGTATACGAGGGCGGCGAGGAGTGGATCGGCCGCGGCTCCTGACGAAGGAGTACAACAGTCGGAGGTGGCGGACCAGCTCTCAGAGCGCGAGTACGAGCCGATCCAGCCGCGCGGCACCGACTGGCGCGCGCTCTGGCGGCGCATCACCGCGCCGATCGCCCTGCTCCTCGGGCTGCTCGCGAAGCTGGGCTCCCTTGCCAAGTTCGGCGCGGTGTTCGTCGCGTTCGGCGGCTACGCGCTCATCTGGGGCTGGAGGTTCGGTCTCGGCGTCGTCCTGCTGATCTTCTTCCACGAGATGGGCCACTGGCTCGAGGCCAAGCGCGAGGGCCTCAAGCCGTCGTGGCCGGTCTTCATCCCGTTCCTCGGCGCGTACGTGAAGTACACCCGCGGCAACCCGTGGCAGACCGCGCGGGTCGCGATCGCGGGGCCGATCCTCGGCGGCGTCGCCGCTCTCGCGTGCTACGCGGTCGGCAGGTCCCAGGGCTCGGATCTGTTCATCGCGCTCGCCTACTTCGGCTTCGTGATCAACCTCTTCAACCTGCTCCCGGTAGGCATCCTCGACGGCGGCGCGGTGTGGCGGTCGACCCGCTGGCTGTGGCTCGGCGGCGGCCGCGAGAAGGCGGTCGTCTCGGGGCTCCTGTTCGCCGGCACAGCGGCCTTGCTCCTGCTCGGGGCGCTCGCGGCGTACCTCCCGCAGCACCGCCTCTGAGGGACGACCGGGCGCGCCTGGGACGGGCTTTTACGCCCGGCTACGCGAGCTCGTCGATCGAGGCGCGGGCGCGGTCGTGCACGTTCTTCCGCCGCGTCTCGGGATCGAGCGGCGAGGCCTCGGAGTCCGCGATCGGGATGGGCTCGCCGGGGGCGACGCCGTCGTCGGCGACGCGACTCTCGGCGAGCTTCGCGCGCAGCTCGTCTGCCGGATCGGCGCCACCGTAGGCCGCGGGCAGCTCCGCGGGGCTCTTCGTTCGGCGCCGGCGCCAGAACGCCGCGGCACCGAGCAAGCCCGTGATCCCCACCAAGAGGCCTCTCACGGGCCCGATGGTACACTGGGCCGACTTCCCGCCACGCCCGTCGCGCCGTTCGACCCGAAGCGGCGCCAACGGGGCGGGGCCGACTAAGTCCATGGGAAGCCCCTGAAATCCAGGAAGAACTGTCAGGAGGTCGTTCGGGGATGAACGAATACGAGATTCTCCTCATGCTCGATCCCGAGCTCGAAGAGGAGCGCGGGAACGAGGTCATCGCCCGGATCCGGGAGCGCGTCGAGGGCGACGACGGGCGCTGGGACGGCCACGAGCCGTGGGGCCGGCGCAAGCTCGCCTACGAGATCGACCACAAACCGGACGGCGTCTACCACCTGCTGCTCTTCACCGCGAGCCCGGACACCCTCGCGGAGATCTCGCGCGTCCTCAAGATCACCGACGGCGTGATGCGCCACCTCGCCGTGCGGCGCGTCAAGGGCGGCCACACCAAGCCTCCTGCGCCGGTCGCGGCCGTGTCCGCGCCTGCCGATGACGCCGACGGGACCGCGGAGTAGCCTGGTCCCCTTCATACCGGGAAGGAGCGAAACCATGGCAGCCAACATCAACCGCGTCGTCCTCGTGGGGAATCTGACCCGCGACCCGGAGCTGCGCTCGACCGGCGGCGGCACCCCCGTGTGCAGCCTGCGGATCGCCGTCAACACGCGCCGCAAGGATCAGGCCACCGGCGAGTGGACCGACAAGCCGAACTACTTCGACATCACCGTCTGGGGCAACCAGGCCGAGAGCTGCAACCAGTACCTCTCGAAGGGCCGGCCCGTCGCGATCGACGGCCGCCTCGAGTGGCGCGAGTGGGAGGCGCAGGACGGCACCAAGCGCCAGGCGGTCGAGGTCGTCGCCGACAGCGTGCAGTTCCTCGGCGGAGGCCGCGACGGCGGCGGCGAGGGCGAGGGCAACCGGTTCGTCCCGGCCGGCGTCAGCGGCGGCTCGGAAGCCGACTTCGCCACGAGCCCCGCAGACGACGACATCCCGTTCTGACCCAGGAGGAGTAAATGGCAGGAAAGAGCAACGACGGACGCAGCAGGAAGCGCCTGCCTCCGCTCACGGCAGGCCGGCGGAAGTCGTGCTTCTTCTGCAAGAGCAAGGTCGACGAGATCGACTACAAGAACGTCGGCGAGCTGCGCCGCTACATCTCCGAGAAGGGGAAGATCCGGTCGCGGCGGATCAGCGGCGCGTGCCGCCGTCATCAGCGGCAGGTAGCGGTCGCGATCAAGCGCGCCCGCGAGATGGCCCTGCTGCCGTACGTGGCCGAGGGTCGTGACGATCGGGAGGGCGGCGGAGGACGCCGCGACCGCGGCGATCGGGGAGACCGGTAGTGCAGGTCGTCCTGAAGGAGGACGTCGAGAGCCTCGGCCTGCGCGGCGACGTGGTGAGTGTCGCCCGCGGGTACGCGCGCAACTTCCTGTTGCCGCGCGGCCTCGCCGACCCGGCGACTCCCGGGCTCCTGCGCGAGCTCGAGCGCCGCGATGCCCAGCGGGCGCGTCACGAGGCGCAGTCGACCGGCGAGGCGGGCGAGATCAAGGCCCGGCTCGAGGCAGCCGAGCTCCGGTTCGACGTGAACGCCGGGTCGACCGGGTCGCTGTTCGGCTCGGTCACGGCGACGAACGTCTCGGACAAGCTCTGGGACGAGCTCAAGATCCGCGTCGACCGCCGGAAGCTCGGCGTCGGCCACATCAAGAAGGTGGGCCGGTACACGATCCCGGTCGAGGTGTTCGGCGACGTGACCGCCGACCTCCGGCTGCTCGTCGTCCCCGAAGGCGGGGAGCTACCGCCCGAGGAGGAGCTCGACGCCGCCGAGGCCGAGGTCGAGGAGGCCGAGGCCGAGGCAGCAGAGGCCGAGGCTCAGGCGCACGCCGAAGCGCAGGCTCTCGTCGAGGCAGAGATCGCAGCCGACGAGGCCGAGCCAGAGGCCGCGGCTGAGGCCGGAGAGCCCGTCGCCGAAGAGGCGCCGGCTGCGGCCGAAGACGACCCGGGCGAGTAGCCCGACCGGGTACCCACAGCGGTCCTGCCGTCGCAGGCCCCTTGTGAAGCCACAAAGCGTCGGTTGTCCACACGCCTGTGGAAGGACTGTCCCGGGCTTCTCCACATCCCCTGCGCGTGATGTGGATTTCGGTGAGAACTTTCCGCAACGAGCGGGCTTTTCGTCCACCGCAACGTCCGTCCGAGCTGCGAACATACGTTCTATCATGCCTGCTCAGACCGCCCTTTCGATGTCCCCACAGCGCTGTTTCCACAGCGTTGCGGCGGCCGCGCCCGACCGATTCACTAGCCCCTGATGGCCACGTCTGCGGCAGCCCCCTCCTCCGGATTCACGCCCCTTCCGCCCCAGAACCTCGAGGCAGAGGAGTACGTGCTCGGGGCCATGATGCTCTCGCCGCATGCGATCGAGGCCGTCAGCGACGTCATCGACGCCGGAGACTTCTACCGGGAGTCGCACGCCAAGATCTACCGCGCGGCACTCGATCTGTTCCAGCACGGGCATCCCGTCGACGCGATCACCCTCGCCGACAAGCTCGACGAGAACGGCGAGCTCGACGAGGTGGGCGGCAAGGAGCGGGTCCGGGAGATCGCGACGCTCGTCCCGGCGACCTCGAACGTCGGGCACCACGCGAAGATCGTCCGCGAGATGGCGACGCTGCGCGGCCTGACGGTCGTCGGCGAGCAGATCCAGCGCCTCGGCTGGGAGCGCCCGGGCGAGACCCCCGAGCTTGTCGACCGCGCCGAGCAGATGGTGTTCGATCTCGCCCAGCACCGCATCCGCGGGACGTTCGAGCACATCGAGCTCCTCGTCCGGGAGAGCTTCGAGCAGATCACGAAGATGTACGAGTCCGGCGGCGAGATGACGGGTACGCCCACCGGCTTCCGCGACATCGACTCGCTCACCTCCGGGCTCCAGCCGGGCAACCTGATCGTCGTCGCGGGCCGCCCCAGCATGGGCAAGTCCGCGTTCGCGATGGGCATGGCCGCGAACCTCGCCCTCCACCACGGGATCCCGGTCGCGATCTTCACCCTCGAGATGTCGAAGCTGGAGGTCGCGCAGCGCCTCATGTGCGCGGAGGGGCGCGTCGAGCTCCAGCGCCTTCGCACCGGACGGCTCTCGAACGACGACTGGCCGCGGCTCGTCAAGGCGTGTGACGCCCTCACCAAGGCGCCGATCTACGTCGACGACACCCGCCTCACCACGATGCTCGAGATCCGCGGCAAGGCGCGCCGCCTCAAGTCCCGCGAGCCGAGCCTCGGGCTCGTGATGATCGACTACCTGCAGCTGATGACATCGGGCTCGAACTTCGAGAACCGCGTCCAGGAGGTCTCCCAGATCTCGCGCTCGTTGAAGGTGCTCGCCGGCGACCTCGAGGTGCCCGTGCTCGCGTTGTCGCAGCTCTCCCGTGCGGTGGAGAGCCGCACGGACAAACGGCCCGTGCTTTCAGACCTGAGAGAGTCGGGCAGCATCGAGCAAGACTCGGACCTCGTCATGTTCCTGTACCGCGACGAGTACTACAACGAGAACTCGGAGGATCAGGGGCTCGCGGAGGTGATCCTCGCCAAGCACCGCAACGGGCCGATCGGGACGGAGAGGCTCGCGTTCCTCAAGCGGTTCGCGAAGTTCTCGGATCTCGCGCCGAACCACGACTCGCGGGTGGCTGCGGCATGAGGGAGAACACGGTATGGGTGGCGCCGGGTGCGACGGAGTTCTCGTGCCTCTGCGAGCGCTGCCTCGAGGGCCGGCGAGCGCGGGGCTCGAGCTTCCTCGAGGCCGTCAAGGTCGCCACGGTCCGCGGGAGCGTCCCGGCCGACACCGACATCGCGTTCGTTCGCTGCCGCGCCGGCCACGAGCTCGCCGTGCGCCGGATCGACCGTCCGCCCAGCCTCGCCCACCGCGACGCAAGGCAACTGCAGATCTCATGATCGATCGTCAGCACGTCTGGGTGGGCCCCGAAGCGACGAGCTTCGAGGCGCCCTGTGAGGCGTGCCTGGCGAAACGCGGAGGCTGGGAGGACGCCTGGGGCCGGGAGCTGCCCGCGGAGATCTCGTTGATCGAGGGAACACTCCGCCGCGACGCCGACGTCGGCTTCACCACCTGCCGCCGCGGCCACCGCATCGTCGTCCGCCGCGTGGGCCGCCGCATCAAGTTCCACTAGCGTTCGATCGAGGTAGGTCCACGTGAATCTCACCGCGATCGACGCGGAGGAGATGCGGGACCTCGTCGAGAACGCCTGGGCAATGTGTGTCCCGAAGGGCGTCGCAGCAGAGTACGCCGCCTTCCGGGGCTACAGCTGACAGTTCCCGGCCTGGTCGACGACGCCCTCAGGCAGACTTCGGTCGTGCCTTCGACCGTCGTCGTAGGCGCACAGTGGGGCGACGAAGGCAAGGGGAAGATCGTCGACCTGCTTGCGCAGCGTTCCGATGTGGTCTGCCGATACCAGGGCGGGCCGAACGCCGGGCACACAATCGTCGTCGGCGGCGAGACCTTCAAGATCCGCGCTTGCCCGAGCGGCGTCATCTCCGGCAAGGTCTCGGTCATCGGCGCCGGCTGCGTCGTCGACCCGGAGGTCCTGATCGCCGAGCTCGAGGAGCTCGAGCAGCGCGGCATCGACACCTCCGTCGTCGTCGTGTCCGGGAACGCGCACCTGATCATGCCGTGGCACATCGCCATCGACCAGGCGTCCGAACGGCGGCTCGGCAAGCTCCAGATCGGCACCACGCGCCGCGGCATCGGCCCCTGCTACGCCGACAAGGCATCCCGGATAGGGATCCGCGTCCAGGACGTCCTCGACCCCAAGATCCTCCGCCAGAAGATCGAGGTCGCGCTCGCCGAGAAGAACGTCTGGCTCGAGCGCGTCTACGAGGTCGACGGGTTCGACCTCGAGGAGGTCGCCTCCCGCTACGAGGGCTACGCGCAACGGCTCCGGCCGAGCGTCGGCGACGCCTCCCTCCTCGTGTCCGACGCGCTCGACGGCGGCAAGGACGTCCTCTTCGAGGGCGCGCAGGCCACGCTCCTGGACCTCGACCACGGCACCTACCCCTTCGTCACCTCGTCCAACCCGATCGCGTCCGGCGCGGCCACCGGCATCGGCATCGGGCCCACCCGGATCGACCGCGTCCTCGGAGTCGCCAAGGCCTACGTCACCCGCGTCGGCGAGGGCCCGTTTCCGTCCGAGATCCAGGGCGCGCAGCAGGGCCGGCTGCGCGAGCTCGGCGGCGAGTACGGCACCGTCACCGGCCGCAGCCGCCGCTGCGGCTGGCTCGACCTCGTCGCCTTGCGCTACGCAGTGCGGGTCAACGGCCTCACCTCGCTCGCGCTCACGAAGCTCGACGTGCTCTCCGACTTCGCCGAGCTGCCGGTCTGCATCGCCTACCGGCTCCGCGACGGCTCCGAGACCCCACACTTCCCCGCGCACCAGAGCGACTTCCACCACGCCGTCCCGGTCTGGGAGACCCTCCCCGGCTGGCACCAGGCGATCGACGGCGCCGCCAGCCGCGACGAGCTCCCCGAGGCCGCCCGCCGGTATGTCGAGTTCGTCGAGCGCCAGCTCAAGGTCCCGGTCGAGCTCGTCGGCGTCGGCGCCGGCCGCGAGCACGTGCTCGCCTGATTCCAGCGCACCGCCCCCGAGCTACGCGGCAGGCTCGACCCGGCCGCGGCGCTCGGCGAGAAGTGCCGCGACGAGTCGCGGGCCGATCCGGGCTAGACTCGGCGCACCGTGAGGGTGCTTCTCGTCGGCTCGGGCGCGCGTGAGCACGCGCTCGCCTGGAGACTCGCGACGAGTCCCGCCCTGACAGAGCTCCACGCCGCCCCCGGCAACCCCGGCCTCGCCGGGCTCGGCAGCTGCCATCCGGTCCGCGCCGACGACGGCGAAGGCCTCCTCGGGCTCGCGCGCACGCTCGAGGCCGAGCTGGTGGTCGTCGGGCCCGAGGCGCCCCTCGTCGCCGGAGTCGGCGACGAGCTCCGTCGCGCCGGGTTTGCGGTCTTCGGCCCGGGCGCCGAGGCGGCCAGGATCGAGGGGTCGAAGAGCTTCGCCAAGGACGTGATGGCGGCATCGGGCGTCCCGGCCGCCGCGAGCGTCCCCGTGGCGAGCGCGCCGTGCGTGGTCAAGGCCGACGGGCTCGCCGCCGGGAAGGGCGTATTCGTGTGCCGCACGCCCGAGGAAGTCGAGGCCGGCGTCCGGAAAGCGGCCGCGCTCGGCGGCCCGATCGTGATCGAGGAGCTGCTCGAAGGCCCCGAAGTCTCGCTCTTCGCCCTCTGCGACGGTCGCCACGCGATCCCGCTCGGAGCCGCGCAGGACTACAAGCGGATCGGCGACGGCGACACCGGGCCCAATACGGGGGGCATGGGCGCCTGCTCGCCGAGCCTCGGGCCGAGCGAGACTCGGGAGCTCGTCGAGCAGATCCACCAGCCCGTCGTCGACGAGCTCGCCCGGCGGGGCACGCCGTTCGTCGGCTGCCTGTTCGCGGGCCTGATGCTCACCTCCGACGGCCCCAGGGTGCTGGAGTTCAACGCGCGCTTCGGCGACCCGGAGACGCAGGTCCTGATCCCGCGGCTCGAGGGGGATCTGCTCGGGGCGCTCGCCGCCGCAGCGAGCGGAGAGGGCGACGGCATCGCGCTCGCAGAAGGGGGAGGCGCGGCCGTCACCGTCGTCCTCGCCGGGCCCGAGTACCCCGAGCGCAGCGACTACACCGGCGCACCGATCGCAGGGATCGCAGAAGCAGAAGCCCTCGGCGCGGTCGTGTTCCACGGCGGCACGGCATTCCAAGGCGACAGGCTGGTGACGAACGGCGGCCGGATCCTCTCCGTGACGGCACTCGGCCCGACGGTCGCCGACGCCCGGGACCGGGCGTATCGCGCCGTCGGCGAGGTCTCGTTCGAGGGCGCACGGTTCCGCACCGACATCGCAGCCGGCGCGCGGCTAGCATCGCTCGGCGATGGCAGAACCGGTGGTCGGCATCCTCGTGGGGTCGGAGTCCGACCGTGAGCGGATGAAGGCTGCGCTCGACGAGCTCGATGCCCGCGGCATCCCGTGGGAGTTCGACGTTCGCTCGGCCCACCGGTCCCCCGACGCCGTCGCCGAGTATGCCCGTTCGGCGTCGGACCGCGGCCTCCGCGTGCTCATCTGCGGCGCCGGGCTCGCTGCGGCTCTCCCCGGCGTCGTGGCCGCCCAGACCGAGCTGCCCGTGATCGGCGTCCCGCTGCGCTCCTCGATGAGCGTGCTCGACGGGCTCGACGCGCTGCTCTCGATCGTCCAGATGCCGCCCGGGGTGCCGGTGGCGACGGTCGGCGTCGACAACGCGAAGAACGCCGCCGTTCTTGCTGCCCGCATCATCGGCTCCGGCTCGGGCTGAGGCTCCGGGGCCCTCTCTAGACTGTCCTCGTGATCTCTCGCTACTCCCGGCCCGAGATGAGCAGGATCTGGTCGGAGGAGGGCAAGCTTGCGCGCTGGCTCGAGGTCGAGCTGGCCGCGCTCGACGGCTGGGCCGAGACCGGCGCGATCCCCGCGGAGGAGGTCGCCGCGATCCGCGCAGCCGCGAAGCCGCCGACCGCCGAGCGGGTCGCCGAGATCGAGCTCACCACCGACCACGACACGGCCGCGTTCATCGACGCCGTTACCGAGCAGCTGGGCCCCGAGGGCCGCTGGCTCCACCACGGCCTCACGTCCTCCGACGTGGTCGACACGGCGCTCGCACTCCAGATCCAGGATGCGGGCCGCCTCCTCCTCGCCGGGATCGACCGCGCGTTCGACGCCGTCGTCCGCCGCGCCGAGGAGCACCGGCGCACGGTCTGCGTCGGCCGAACCCACGGCGTCCAGGCCGAGCCGACGACATTCGGCTGGAAGCTCGCCGGCTGGGCGTTCGAGCTGGACCGCGACCGCGCCCGCCTCGTCAGCGCACTCGACTCGAACCGTGTCGGCCAGCTCTCGGGCACGGTCGGCACCTATGGCAGTCTCGACCCCGAGGTGGAGCGTGTCGCGTGCGAGCGGCTCGGGCTCGACCCCGACCCCCTTTCGACGCAGGTGATCTCCCGCGACCGGCACGCCGAGCTCCTCTCGACGCTCGCGCTGACGGCGTCGTCGCTCGAGCGTTTCGCGACCGAGATCCGCCACCTCGCACGTACCGAGGTGCGTGAGGTGGAGGAGCCGTTCGCCCGCGGGATGAAGGGCTCGTCGGCGATGCCGCACAAGCGCAACCCGAAGGTCGCAGAGCGGATCTGCGGGCTCGCGCGCGTCGTGCGCGCGTCGGCGATCGTCGGGTTCGAGAACATGCCGCTCTGGCACGAGCGCGACATCTCGCAGTCCTCGGCCGAGCGCGTCGTCATACCCGACGCGTTCCTGGCGCTCGACTACATGCTCGACCGGTTCACCTGGATCGTGGAGGGCCTGGCCGTCTACCCGGAGCGGATGCTCGGGAATCTCGACGCCTCACACGGGCTCGTCTTCTCGCACCGTCTGCTGCTCGCGCTCGTCGAGGCTGGGCTGCCGCGAGGCGAGGCCTATCGCCGTGTGCAGGCAGCGGCGATGGAGGCGTGGGACTCGGGTGCCGACTTTCGAGGACTTGCCGCCGCCGACCCGGAGATCTCGTCACGACTCGACGCGGCCGCGCTGGCGGACGTGTTCGACCTCGACGCCACCGTCCAGCATGTCGACGCCGTGTTCGAGCGTCTCCACGCCCTCACTCGAAAGGAGCCGGTGAATGTCTGAAGCGGCGACCCATGTCTCGAGCGGCAAGGTCCGCGAGATCTACGCGCTCGACGACGAGCGCCTCCTGCTGGTCGCGAGCGACCGGATCTCGACGTTCGACGTCGTCCTGCCCACCGAGATCCCGGACAAGGGCCGCGTCCTCACCGGGCTCTCCGGGTTCTGGTTCGCCGAGACCGCCTCGGTGGCGGCGAACCACCTGCTCGCGCTGGGAGCTGACGGCCGTTCGACCGAGTGCCGGCGGCTCGAGATGCTCCCGATCGAGTGCGTCGTGCGCGGCTATCTGGCCGGCTCGAGCTGGAAGGACTACCTCGCGACCGGTGAGGTCTGCGGCCACCGGCTCCCGCCGGGTCTCGTCGAGTCGGACCGCCTGCCCGAGCCGATCTTCACCCCGGCGACGAAGGCCCAGACCGGCCACGACGAGAACATCGATCGCACTGCCGCCGTCGCCCTCGTCGGCGAGGAGCGCTTCGAGGAGGCCGAGCGGTTGACGCTCGAGCTCTACCGCCTCGCGTCCGAGCGCGCGCTCGAGCGCGGGATCCTCCTTGCCGACACGAAGCTCGAGTTCGGCGTCGATCGCGACGGGCGCCTCGTCCTCGCCGACGAGGCGTTCACGCCGGACTCCTCGCGTTTCTGGCCCGCCGACGAGTACGAGCCCGGCGGCGCGCAGCCGTCGTTCGACAAGCAGTTCGTCCGCGACTACTGCGAGTCGCTCGGCTGGGACAAGGCCTACCCGGGCCCTGAGCTCCCCGCCGACGTCGTCGACGGAACCCGCGCCCGCTACATCGACGCCTTCGAGCGGCTGACCGGGATCGAGTTCGCCGCGTACCTCGCCTACCCCGCGGTCGTCCTCGGATGAAGGCCACCGTCCTCGTCCGGCCGAAGGCGGGCATCCTCGACCCGCAGGGCCAGGCCGTCGAGAGCGGGCTCCAGCATCTCGGCTTCGCAGTCGAGCATGCACACGTCGGCCGGCTTGTCGAGCTCGAGCTCCCGACCGAGGACGAGCGCGAGGCCCAGGCCCAGGTCGAGCGGATGTGCGAGCAGCTGCTCGCCAACCCTCTGATCGAGAGCTACGAGATCGAGCTCCATTCCGCCTCGTGAGCGCCGTCGCCGCGGAGGCTCGCCCCCGGATCCCGGTCGTCGTCTTCCCGGGCTCGAACGACGACCGCGATGCCCAGCTCGCGCTCGAGCGCCTTGGAGCGGACGCACCTCGCGTCTGGCACACCGAGACCGAGCTCCCCGCCGACACGGCAGCCGTCGTCCTCCCGGGAGGGTTCTCGTACGGCGACTACCTCCGCTGCGGCGCGATCGCGCGCTTCTCGCCCATCATGGCCCCGGTCATCCGATTCGCGCGCGAGGGCGGTCTGGTGCTCGGGATCTGCAACGGCTTCCAGATCCTCACCGAGGCCGGCCTGCTTCCGGGTGCGCTCCGCCAGAACGAGTCGCTCTCGTTCGTCTGCCGGGACGTAACGCTCAACGTCAAGTCGAGCGTTACACTTTTCACGTCGCGTTGCGTTGGCCATCGGAGCCTGAGGATCCCGGTGAAGCACGGCGACGGCTGCTGGTTCGCCGACGCGGACAGCCTTGCCGAGCTCGACGCGCGAGATGGCATCGTGCTCCGCTACGCCTCGGGCGAGAACCCGAACGGCGCCGTCGGCGACGTCGCGGGCGTCGTCAATGAGCACGGAAACGTCTTCGGCCTGATGCCGCACCCCGAGCACGCGGTCGACGCGCTTCTGGGCTCGACCGACGGAGCGCTCATCCTCGGCTCGCTCGTCGACGCGGCTCGATTGTCGAGCGCTGCGCTCGTCTAGGCGCCACCTCCCTTCAGCTCGAAAGCGCCGGCGATCGCGGGTCGCTCCGCGAGCGCCGTCCGCAAGCGCTCGAGGTCGCGTCCGCGCAACGTGACCGGGCCCCGTCGCACGGTCCCGTCGGTCGTGTAGGCGATGCGCAGCAATGGCTCCCCTGCCTCCGATTCGAGAAGCTCGACGACAGTCGCAAAGCGTCGCTCGCCCGACCGCTGCGCCACCCGGACCTCGTCGGCAACCACCGCCGCGCCCCAGGGCGTGGCGACCTTCCGCTTCTTGCCGGTCCCCGTCCTGATTCTTCCCGTCCTGGTTGCCATGCTCGCCAACCTACCGGGGAACCTGTCACGTGTCCGTGACAACTTTGCAACGGTTTTTCCTGCAGGGATCAGGCGTCGATCGGAACGTGCCGCGGCATCGCCGCGACCCGCTCGAGCCATGAGCCGATCGCCGGATAGCCCGACAGGTCGAAGCCTCCTTCGGGCGCCACGTGCGAATAGGCGTAGAGCGCGATGTCGGCAAGCGTCGGCGACGAGCCGACCAGGAAGTCCCGGCCGGCGAGATGGCGCTCCATCGCATCGAGCGCCCGGTACCCCGCAGCCGTTCGCTCCTCGATCCGGTCGGCAAAGGCCTCCGGCCGACCCGAGAACGCAATCCAGAACCGGACGACCGCGATCGACGGCTCGTGGTCGTACTGCTCGAAGAACATCCACTGCAGGACCTGCGCCCGCTCGTAGCCGTCCTCCGGCATGAGCGGAGTCCCCTCGCCGAAGTACCAGAGAATCGCCCCGGACTCCGCGAGCGGCCGGCCGTCGTCGAGGACGAGCGTCGGGACGCGGAGTGCCGGGTTCAGGCCGCCGAGGACGTCGGGCCGGTTCGAGCGATCGGCCACGTCCATCGTCCGTCGCTCGTAGGCCAGGCCGCGGTAGGCCAGGATCAGCCGAACCTTGTAACAGTTGCCCGAGACCGGGCTGTCGTACAGCAGCACCGCCGCCCCGTCAGGCGCCGCGCTCGATCAGCTCGATCCGGTAGTCGTCCGGATCGCGCACGAAGCAGAGGAGGGAACCTCCCTCGCGCACCCGGTACGGCGCTCGCTCGGGGGTGATCCCCTGGGCGGCAAGCCGCTCGAGCGCGGCCGCGAGGTCGTCGACTCCGAGCGCGATATGGCCGTACCCGGTACCGGCGTCGTAGGTGCGCCCGTCGTGGTTGAACGTGAGCTCCAGCTCCTCCTCCTGCCCGGGCGCGGCGAAGAAGTAGTTCGTCGCCTCGAGCTCGCCGTCACGGACGATCGGCAGCTCGCGCCGGAACTCCAGCCCGAGCGCCTCGTAGAACTCGCGGCTCCGCGCCGGGTCGGTGATTCGGTACATCGTGTGCAGGAAGCGCGCCACGACGACAAGCATAGTCCGGCTCCCGCGGACCCATCTCACGTGCTTCCGAGTTGGGCGGGCCGAGATCCCGCCCTTGACGGTCGACGCCGCGCTTGCGAGCATTCAATTCGTCTGTGGGGGGAATCCGAACAGAGATGAGAGTTCCGAGTGATGACGCGATCGTGGGGGATCGTTGGTCGGAGCGGGCTTCGCTCGAGCCCGATGAGAGAGGCCGCGCGGAGAGCGGGAGCTCGCGGATCGGGGACGAATGGATCGAGTGCCGGATCGACTACTGGCGCGGGCGACTCCACGGGGAGTTCACGGCGGTCTACCGCGGTGAGGCTCCCTGGAACGTCGTTGCGTGCTCGGGGCGCTTTCGCTGGATGGGCGGCGGTGTCGAGCCGCCACGCACGCGAGCCGCCGAAGCTCGGCTTGCGGAGTTTTGCCGGGCGCTGGAAGACGTCGGCTGGGTGCGCGACGAAGACGACGTGCCCGGCCAGTGGTACGAGCTGGTGTTCCGACGCTTCGTCGGGACCCCGGACGGCCGGAGCGGCACTCGACCGCCGGACGAGCCTGCTCCCGACGAAAATCGTCTCGTTACCCTCGTCGCGGTCGACCAGGCGACGGAGACGCTCGACGCCCCCGAGGCGGAGCAGGAGCTCGAGAACCTCGTCCACCCGGAGCCGCCGGCCGACATCACACCGGCTCCGGCCGCGTCCGGACGAGGTCACATCGCACCATGCCCCCGAGCCACGGCCGGCCCTGGCCGAACACCCGGAACCGGACGAGGACCTCGTCCACCCGGAGCCGCCGGCCGTCATCACACCGGCTCCGGCCGCGTCCGAGGACGACGTCGCATCGCACGATGGCCCCGAGCCACGGCCGGCCCTGGCCGAACACCCGGAACCGGACGAGGACCTCGTCCACCCGGAGCCGCCGGCCGACATCACACCGGCTCCGGCCGCGTCCGAGGACGACGTCGCATCGCACGATGGCCCCGAGCCACGGCCGGCCCTGGCCGAACACCCGGAACCGGACGAGGACCTCGTCCACCCGGAGCCGCCGGCTGTCATCACACCCGCACCGGCCGCGTCCGAGGACGACGTCGCCTCACACGATGACCCCGAGCGATCGCCGACCCTGGCCGAGCCAGCGGAACCGGACGAAGAGGTCGAGCGACCCTGGTATCAGGCGCCGGCCGCGCCTCAGAGCCCGGTGCCGGTCGAGAGCGAAATCTGCGCGCGTATCGGCGCCTACACCGCCGGCACCGTCCAACTCAGGCTGTCTCGTAGTCGAAGGCGGGCCAGGACCGATCGCGGTCGCTGATCGTGCGGATCGGTGCATCCGGCCACTCGACTCCGAAAGCGGCGTCATCCCACCGCACGCCGGTAGACGCGGCGGGGACGTACGGATGCGAGATCAGGTAGAGGACATCGGTGTCGTCCACGAGCGTCTGGAATCCGTGGGCGAAGCCCTGCGGGACGTAGATCGCCGACCCACGCTCGGACTCGAGCGTCACACCGAACCAACGCCCGTGGGTCGGGGACTCGGGCCGGAGATCGATGATCACGTCGAAGGCGGCGCCGCTCACGCAGCGCACGATCTTCGTCTCCTCGTGCGGCTTGCGCTGAAAGTGCATGCCGCGCAGGGTGCCGGCGCTCGGGTTCCGGGAGATGCTGCACTGCGCCAGCTCGGGATCGAGGCCCTGTCCGGCGAGCTCCTCCCGGCACCAGATCCGCGCGAACGAGCCCCGCTCATCCGCATGGGGCTCGAGCTCGATCAGGTACGCGCCCTCGAGACCCACCGGCACGAATCTCATGAAAGCCACCGTGTCCGCGAGACCCCCCTGTCGGGCGGGGATCTCCGGGTCAGATCTCCAGCAGTACCTTGCGACATGTGAAAGCCTCGGCGTAGCGCTCGGGCGTGACCGACTCCATTCCCCGAAGCCGCATCAGCCCCATGAACGTCTCGCGATCGAACCAGTGCTTGCCCTGCTGGCTCGGGAAGTGGTGCTGGAGGAGGGACACCTTCTCGTCTGCGATCGCCGCACTGAGCGGTACGTACACGTTGGGTCTCCCCAGATCGCCGTCGACCTTCGGAATCTCGTACTCGACGATCAGGTGATCTCGAAAGGTGTTCCAGGTGAGCTCGCAGACGAGCCGGTGATCCTGGTGCAGGTCGTCCCGAGTGTGGGTGAAGATGAGCTGCGGCTCGATCCGACGCTTCAGACCCTCGAACAGATCCTTCACCTCGTCCCCGATATAGGGCAGGAATCCGTCGCGAAACCCGTGGATCTCGACGTGCGAGGTGCTTGCTGCCGAGAGAAAGGCCTCGGCACTAGCCCGCGCCTCCTCTCCACGCTCGCCCGGTGCGGCTAGCACCAGCCAGTCCACCTCGAGCTCCGGGATCGTCCTCGTCAGCATGAGGAGCGCCCCGCCGCAGCCTATTTCGATGTCATCGGCGTGGCTGCCGATGACGAGCAGACGCCGGAAAGGCTCGCTTCCCGAGAGGCTCAGGGGCCGCATCAACTAGCGCCGTCGATCGATGGCGTCGTGTGATTCCGACCGAAGCCAGGGCGCGGCGCCCGCCTCATAGAGCCCCTCCAACCTCTGACGATCCTTGATCGTGTCCATCGGACCGAAGAACCCCTCGTACGGGTACGCCACGAGCTCGCGTCGCTCCATGAGACGCGAGAACGGTGCGTCGACGAGATCGTCTCCCGGCTCGATGAAGTCGAAGATCTCGTGCTTGAACACGAAGAAGCCGCCGTTGATGCGGACCTCGGAGTGACGCATCTCCTCGACTGTGAGCACAACCCCGTCGTCATCGTGCGTGACGAGGTGCGAGTAGATCTCCGGCCGCACGGAGAGGAAGATCGCGGTTCGCCCACTCGCGTGGAACGTCTCGATCAACTGCGGAAGCCTGACGTCGGTTAGCGCATCGCCGTATGTCGCCAGAAACTCCGTTTCTTCCCCGACGTACGACCTCACAGCTTTGAGACGCCCACCAATCGTCGTGCTGATCCCCGTGTCGGCGAAGGTGATCCTCCACTTCGGCCGTTCGGGCGACAGGAGCTCGACGGTCGACCCGCGGCCGTCGTGCTCGAGCACGAAGTCGTTGAAAAGGGCCTCGTTGTAGCTGAGGAAATATTCCTTGATCACCTCGCCCTTGTAGCCGAGACAGAGAATGAACTCGGTGTGTCCCCACGAGGCGTAGTAGTCCATGATGTGCCAGAGGATGGGCTTCCCACCGATCGTGATCATCGGCTTCGGGATGCGCTTCGTCTCCTCCCCCATGCGCACGCCGAGGCCCCCGCAGAAGATGACGACCTTCATGCCGTGATGAACGCGATGACCATCAGGAGTGCCGGTTGCACTCACTAAAGGCTAGACGCCTCTGACCGTCAATGCGATTCCGTCGGGAGCGCTGTCAATGCCCGAGGGCCGCAGAGCGGCCAGAACTCCCCGCTCATCATCATCATCGCTCGAGGGCGATCGCCGACGGTATCGGCACGATCAGCTCTGCACCCCACTCGTCCGTGTATGCGAGTTGAGCGGCAATTTCACGGGCGAGGTTCCACGGGAGGATCACGATCACGTCGGGTCGGGTCTCGGCGATGCGCTCGGGTGAATAGATCGGGATGTGCGTTCCCGGGGTGAACATGCCGTGTTTGTACGGGTTGCGGTCCACCGTGTAGTCCAGGAAATCCGTGCGGATCCCGCAGTAGTTGAGCAGGGTGTTCCCCTTGCCGGGAGCGCCGTATCCGACGACCTGCCGACCGGAGCGTTTCAGCTCGACGAGCAGGCTGAGTAGCGCTCGCTTCGACTCGCGGACACCTTCGGCGAAGCGACGATACTGCTCGGGATCCCGCAGGCCGTCCGAGTCTTCGCGTGCGATCACTCTCCGGACCGCCTCGGAGGGCTCGCGCCTCTCCGAGACGTGCGCGACGTAGACGCGGAGCGAGCCGCCATGGCTCGGAAGCTCCTCCACGTCGTAGATCGACAACCCCCTCCTCGTCATCGCCTCCTGGAGAGAGAACAGCGAGAAGTACGAGAAGTGCTCGTGGTAGATCGTGTCGTACTGGAGCCCCTCGAGCAGGCGGGCCAGATGGGGAAACTCGAATGTCGCGCTTCCGCCCCGCTTCAGCAGGACCGCCACTCCCCTGAGGAAGTCGTCGAGGTCGGGCACCTGCGCGAGAACGTTGTTCCCGATCACGAGGTCGGCCGGGCCAGGCGTCTTCACCAGGCGCTCGGCGAGCTCGACCCCGAAGAACTCGACGACCGTCGCCACCCCGCGCGCCTCTGCGACGCCCGCGACGTTCGCCGCCGGGTCGACGCCGAGCACGCTGATGCCCTTCGCCAGAAAGTGCTGCAGGAGGTAGCCGTCGTTCGAGGCGATCTCGACCACGCGGCTCTCGGGGGTGAGATCGAGCCGATCCACGATCATCTCGACGTACCTCGCGGCGTGCGCGACCCAGGAGTCGGAATACGCCGAGAAGTAGGCGTACTCCCGAAAGAGGTCGGGCGGATCGACGACAGCAGGCAGCTGCGCGAGCCAACAGTGGGTGCAGAGACGGACGTGGAGCGGGTAGAAAGCCTCCGGCTCCTCGAGTCGGTGCGCCGGGACGAAGCTCTCGCACAGCGGCGAGCTCCCCAGGTCGATGACCGTGACCTCGAGGGCCTCGCCGCACGAGCGGCAGTGCGACGCTCCGGGGGTCATCTCCGCTCCCCGCTCAGTTGAAGCGCCGGTACACCGGTTGGACGGGACGCCCGCGCAAATACGGATCGGCGCCGTTCTCGAGAGCCTCTCGGAGCACGAACAACGTTTCGTGGACGGCCTGGATCGTCCGGTCGATCTCCTCGTCGCCGTGTGAATAGCTGATCGTCGCCGTTGGCGTAGGTGTGGGCGCCGCCCGGAATCAGTTCGTGGGCCCGCTCCCGAAGGTCGAGGGAGCGATCGGAGCCCAGCCTCGGCTGGTGCGCGACGTGGGCCGGATCGATCGACATGTGTCACGCAACGTTAGCTCGGACGGTGTGTTGGAGCAGCCCCGGCGGTTCCTCACGCACCGTCGGGGTCGGCCAGACGTACGCGGGCTCCGTTTGCGGGCACGAGGGTGATGCCGCGCCGGACAGTGGGGGCCCGCGCATCGGCCGTAGGCGCCAGCGCGAATCTCTTGAGGATGATCGAGAGCACGATGCGCATCTCCAGAAGAGCGAAGGACGAGCCGATGCACCGGCGGGCGCCACCGCCGAACGGGAGGTAGGTGTAGCTGTCGGGCGAGGTCCCGATGAACCTCTCCACGCGGAGCTTCTCCGGCTCCGGAAAGAGCGCCGGATCGTGGTGAAGCCCCAACGCGTTGACGAGGATCGGCACGTTCGGTGGGATCGTGAATCCGCTGAGCTCGAACGGCTCGGCGACCCGGCGTGTCGCGCTTACGGGGACCGGCGTCCGGATCCGGAGAACCTCTTTGACGAGCGCGTCGAGATATTCCACATCCCCGGCCAGCGCCGCGTCGCGCGCGGACGCCTGGACCGCCGGGTCGTGCGCGAGCAACTCGGCCGCCCACGCGATCCCGGTCGCGGTCGTCTCATGGCCCGCCGTGATCAGTGCCTTGAGCTCATCGCGAAGGTCGACGTCACTGAGGGAATGGCCGTTCCGGTCTTGCGTCCCGATCAAACGCGGCAGGATCGCGTCCGGCTTCGCAGGCGACTCGCTCGCCCGTGCCGCCTCGACCTGCGCCATCAGGGTGGCATCGAGCGTATCGCGGAGCCGCCAGTACCGTTCGGCTGGAAGGTTCCACCGGGAGCGCTTCACGAGTCGGGGGAAGTAGCCGGCCACCGAACTGCCGGGCAGACCGACCATCGAGTCGAAGATACCCCGCACCTGGGCTGAAACCGCAGGCTCAGAGGGCCCGAACAGAGACTGCAGGATGACCTCGAGGGTCAGGCGTCGTGCGATGGTCAGCATCTCCACGACCTCCCCCGTCGACCAGTCCGCGATGGCGGACTCGGTCACCCGCTCGATCGCGTCGCTGTACGCTCGGACGCCTCCGCCATGAAACGATGGAAGGAGGAGTTTGCGCCGTTCCAGGTGGTCCGCTGGCTCGAGCACGACGCTCGAGCGCTCGCCGAAGAGTGGTTTGAGCTGGTCGCTGGCGTGCCGCTTGATGAGCGGGTCACCGGTAAAGAGTCGCCTGATGCCGTCGCGGTCGACGGTCAGGACGCTCGGCGCGAGGCCGCCGATCCGAACCGTGTACGTCGCCCCGTACCGCCGGTGGGCACGCTGGGTGAACGACGGGTACCGCAATCCCCACAGGAACGCCTGCACGGGCGCAGGCGCAGACGGACCGGGAGGGAGTCCCTGCCTGTCAGTCATTCAGCGTCTCCGGCGCCATTCGCCCTGCGAACTGCTCACTTCAGTCACATCATCCCACGGTGTAGCGCATGTGGCATCAGCCGAGTAGCTAGCGCTGTGCGGGCCGGCGAGGGAGCAAACCTAGACTGATTGGGGGGGCCGAAAGAGCCCGCATCCCGTATCCTGAGGCCTACCGGAAGCCATTCAGGGTTTCCGCAGACGGGGTTGAAGGGAAGGGGTAGCGTAATGGGGGAGATCCAGCGCACCGCTGGTGGTGCGACAGTTGACGACTTGCTTCTTTCGCGGGCGGCGTCGAGCACGAACGGTCATGGCGCCCCGGCGGAGGCTCTGGTCGAATACGGCGCGCTGCGACCTCAGAACCCGCGCGTGAGCGTGGTCGTTCCGGCCCTCAACGAGGCAGAGAACCTGCCCTATGTCCTCCCACGCATCCCTGCGGACGTGCACGAGGTGATCCTCGTCGACGGCGAGTCGGTTGACGAGACCGTCGCCGTCGCTTGCGAGTTGATGCCCGCAATCCGAGTCGTGGCCCAACGCGGCCGCGGCAAGGGCGCGGCGCTCAGCACGGGCTTTGCAGCATGCACGGGCGATATCGTCGTGATGCTCGATGCGGACGGGTCCACCGATCCAGCAGAGATCCCGCTGTTCGTCGGCGCTCTCCTGGCCGGCGCCGATTTCGTCAAGGGCTCACGGTTCATCTGCGGGGGTGGGACTGCGGACATGTCGTTTCACCGCAAGCTCGGCAATCGCTTTTTCGTCGGCTTGACGCGGGTCTTCTTCGGAGCCCGCTACTCCGATCTCTGTTACGGGTACAACGCTTTCTGGACAGATGTCGTCGACCAGCTCAGCCTGACGGCCACCGGTTTCGAGGTAGAGACCATGATGAACATCCGGGCGCACCGCGTTGGCCTCCGAGTCGCCGAAGTACCCAGCTTCGAGCACAGGCGCGTGCACGGTGTCGGTCGCTTGAGGACGATTCCGGATGGCCTGCGTGTCCTGAGAACGATCCTCGCCGAGCGATTCTCACGGCCGGAACGAACCGACAGGAGCGCCCAAGGTCAGGCACCCGTGGAGATCGGGGAGTCGGGAACCACGTAGTCGAACCGGTCGCTCCGATCAGTTCCACCGATCGGAGGGGCGCATACGACGAGGCAAACGGTCGGCTCCGAGCGTCAAGCGGATGACCTCTCACGCCCTGAGCTTCCTGATCTCCCGAAACGACGCCGGGGAGAAGAAGCGAAGCGCCAGCAAGTACGTGGCGATCCCCGTCACCACACCGACGGTCAGTTGTAACGGTGCCCCGACGTGCGAGTGGAGACGCGAATCGACGACCCAGACTACGGCGCCCATGGCGACGGAGGCGGCTCCCGCTCCTGCGAGCGCCCCGACCACGTCGCCGAGGGAAACGCCGATCAGACGTCCGGAGAAGAAGAACGAGGGGATGGCGTTCACGACGTTGCAAATGGCGTACGAGACCGCCACTCCGGTCAATCCCCATCGCAGCCCGATGATGAAGGCGACGACGACTCCGATCGTCCAGATGACCCCGAGGCGAAATAGCAGGTCGGTCCTTCCCTGAGACGTGAACACCCACCCGTTTGGTCGGAGCAAGCACTGCAGGAGCGAGCAAATGCAAAGGATGCGAAGTATTGGCACTGACGGGAGCCACTCCTGACCAAAAACCGCCGCGATCAACGGCTCTGCGACCAGGAACAGAATCACGACGAGCGGGATGCTGATCAGGCCCACCCAGTGGAGCGCGCGGAGATACATTCCCCTTGTCTGCTCCTTGTTCCCGCGTGCTCGTGACAACGCTGAGAACATCGGTCCGGAGCTCGCCGACGCTACGAGATTGACTGGAGCGAGCATGAGGTTGTAGGCACGGCTGTAAAAGGCAAGATCGACCGCCCCGAGAAACCGCCCGATCAACAGGTTGTCTGCATTCCTCGACCAATAGTTGATCACGTTGAATCCCGTCAGGTGACCACCGAACCGCCAGAGCTCGCGGAGTGATCGTCGGTCGGGGCGAAGATGCGGGTACCAGCCGCTCGTCGTCCAGAGCAAGGCCGCCCTGAAGAGAGACGTCGAAACCGCGAGCCCGATGAAGCTCCAGACGCCGAATCCCGCGACGGCCATGCCGATCGCGATGACGTTGCCGGCGGCGAAGGCCACGTTGTCGATGACGACGAGCCTTCTGAAGTTCATCGCTCGCTGGAGCAGCGCAACCTGAACCCCCGAGAGGCTCGAAATGAGAAACACGGGGGCGCTCACGAGTGTCAAAGCGAGGAGTTGGGGCTCTCCGTAGAACCGAGCCACCGCGGGTGCCAGAGCTGCGACTACGAGCATCGCGCCCGTCCCTGTCGCCAGATTGGCCCACAGGGCAGAACTGAGATGGCGTTCTTCGATCTCCGGCTTCTGGACGATCGCGGAGCTGAGTCCGACGTCGACGAAGAGGGCAGCGAAACCCGTGAGGACGGCGATCATCGCGATCAACCCGAAGTCCTCGGGTGCGATCAGATGCGCGAGTACCGCTGCGAATCCGAACTGCATGGCCTGCTGGCCGACCGTGGAGGCCGTCGTCCAGGCAAGACCTCGTAGCGTCCGCCGCTCGATGGTCTCTTCCTCGCCCACTCCCATCCCGGGACCGGAGGGAGAAAACCGGGAGGTCGAATCTGGACCCATCGTCGAGGGCACTCTCTAGCCGAGGCCACGCCCGGCGTGATCCGCCGACGAGGTGTGCGTGGGAGCTTAATGCATCGGCGCGATCGCCGACCCGACCTCGTCGCCGAGCTCGGATCCGTCACCCCGGGACGGCTCCTCCCATGCGAAGCGCCGCGGCGAGTGGCAGGTGCGAAGCGACCGAGCGAAGGAGCGGAGAACTGGCTGGCGTTCGCTGTCGGGGCTCGTTCAGGGGGTTGGGTGAAGGCTGGGGAGCTTGTAGAGCTTCGGAGCCCGGCGGATGACGTCGGTCGCGCGGGGCGGCGCCGGAGCGGCTCCGGGTCGTGCTTGGCTGTCGACGCCGGCCGGCGGGGCAAGGGCTACGGGCCCAGTTCCCCCAGGATCAGCCTCGCGGCGAAGCGGGGCAGCGAGTACGTCCCGGAGACCTCGAGCCGGCGTAGGTCGAACGACGGCGTAGCCGGTCGGTTACGTCCCGGCGTGATCCCGCGAGCCGCCTGATAGCCGGCTTCCTCGACGAGCCTTTGCACGGAGGCGTCGGCGCCGCCGTTCCGAAAGGCAAAGACCGTCACCGGAACCCCGAAGGCGCGTTCGAGCTCCCGCTTGGATCCTGCGATCTCGTCCATTGCCTCGCTTTCCGGGATCGCCGTCAGGCAAGGGTGGCTGCGGGTTAGAGACCCGATCTCGAACCACCCGCGGCCCAGGTCTGCCGCATCTGGGGCGCCCACGCGCGTACGCTCGGCGAGCGCCGTGCCGTCGACCGGACTGCGGGCGCCCTCGGGGGGAGAGACCACGAAGAGCGTTGCCCGGAATCCGGATCGTGCGAGGATCGGCCCCGCCACAGCCGCTGTGTCTTTGTCGGTGTCGGCATCGTCGATCGTGAGGACGGCTGTCTTCCTCGGCGGTAGACGGTGCGCGGCGCGATAGGCAACGTACTCACCCAGCGTGATCACGTTATAGCCGCGCCACTTCAGCCACCAGAGCTGCCGCGCGAATCTCCGCGCAGGCAGCACGGACCTGCTCGCCCGCTCTCCGTCGAGGCCAAAAACGCGATATCCGAGAATGACGGTAGTGCTCCTGGAGCGCTGCCACAGATCGCGGTTCGCCGCCGTGCGAACACCCCTCCAGTAGGCGTGCCCGATGACGACCGTCAGCCACGCTTTGGCCATGCGATCGCTCGGGAGCAGAAGCCCCGCGGCGGCTAGCGACGCCGGCGGAAGCCGGAGTGCGAGGGCGACGCTCTCGATCGCACGCCGCGCTCTCGGGACCGAGAGCTCGCCGCCGCCGCCGCCGAGAGGCATGAAGGCGAGCATCTCCGGGTGCCGGCCGTAGAGATCCACCGCGATCCGCCCGCGAACCTCTGCGTCGGCGACGATCCCGCGCCAGCCGCGGGTGCGGTACTCGGAAACCCTCGCGTCTCCGGCGAATACGAACGCGTGACCGGCCGCGTGCAGACGGTAGGCGAGCTCGGTGTCGTTCTCGCGTGGGAGGTCCGGTGCGAATCCGCCCACGGCCTCGAAGGAGGAACGTTCGAGCGAGCAGTTACCCCCGACGCAGTCCCAGAAGGTCAGCGGTCTTCGCTCGAGTTGGCCGGCATGCCACAAGGCGCTCTCGACCCCGAGCCGCGCGTACCGGTCTGCCCCGTCGGGAACGCGACGGGCGATCGCGCCGATGACGACGGTCCGGCTTCCGTGGCGGCGGTGTGCTTCGAGGTGAGCCGCGACGAGCCCGGGATCAGCGATCTCGTCGTCGTCCACGAAGAGCAGGAGCCGCCCGGAGGCGCGGGCTGCGCCGGCATTTCTCCCGGCAGCCGACCCCGCCGGAGCCTGTTCGACGACGGTGAGGCGGTAGCCCGTCTCGAGCGTGGCGAGCATCTGCGACGTGCCGTCGGTCGAGCCGTCGTCGACCACGATCACCTCGAACGCGCTGCTCGGTGCCGCTTGCCTGTCGAGCGACTCGAGGCACTCGCGGAGCAGGCCCGAGCGGTCGCGGGTCGTGATGACCACGGTGAGCTCCGGGGCTACCGGTCCTGGAGCCGGGGATGGAGCCAGAGCCGCTGCCAGCCGAGAGAACCGGCGGGGCGGGGAGCTCAGCTTCGGTTCATCGTCAGAGGTCATGCCGCTCGTCCTAAATGTGCACGAAGTCCGTCACCTGCGACAGTGCGATCGGCCCGAAGAGAACCAGAGACTCTCGATCCCTGCCCGCAGGCCAGAGCCGCGCCTGCTGCGGCGGAGCCGACCAATGCGATCAGCACACTGATAGCCGTGAGCGTGGCTCCCCTCGTCAGCGTCGTCACGCCGGTCCATAACGACGGCCCCGTCCTGCCGGACTGCATCGAGAGTGTCCTCGCGCAGACCTATGCCAACTGGGAGCTCATCCTCGTCGACAACGCGAGCACGGACGAGACGCCGGAGATCGCCCGAACCTACGCAAGCCGTGACCCACGCATCCGTCATCTCCGCCTTGAAGAGTTCGTCGGTGTCGACTCCAACTACAACCGGGCGTTTCGCGCGATCAGCCCGGCAAGCGTGTACTGCAAGGTCGTCGCGGCCGACGACCTGATCTATCCAGCGTGTCTCGAGCGCATGATCGAAGTAGCCGAGACCTCGGAGAGGATCGGGCTCGTCGGCTCCTATCGCCGCACTACGGGCGGGGTCGACCTCGTCGGTCTTCACGGCGAGAGCATCGTCGACGGGCCAAGGGTGTTGAGAGGGCAGTTGCTCGAGCAGTTCAGCGTGATCGGCGGGCCGAGCTCGTTCCTCCTTCGCTCGGCTCTGGTCCGCGAACGGGAGGACTTCCTCGACGACCGGTTCGTCTACTCCGACACCGAGGCGGTCTACCGGGTCCTCGCGAGTCACGACTTCGGCTATGTCCACGACGTGCTCACCTTCGCGAACCGCCAGGGGGAGCGCATGCTGATGCGACAGCGAAAAACGGAGGCGCGCGCAGCCGAGCAGCTTCGATTCGTGATTCGCTACGGCCCTTCCGTGTTCACCCCCAAGGAGTATCGTCGCCAGGTGAGGCGACGGCTGTGGAACTACTCGAAGATGCAGACGAGGGAGCTGTGGCGCAGATCGTGGCGAGACCGGCTGTTTTTCCTGACTCACCGGGCCGAGACCGAGTGGATCCTCCGAGAAGCGCCCGGCGACCACGAGGTTCGGGCGATCGTGCTCTATGTCCGGCTTCTGCTTGCTCGCGGCTGGCGTCCTCGCCAAGGCGCGATCGACGTGCCGAGAACCGGAGGAGGCCTCAGCTGAGCCGTCACTGCTGCCTGCGCCCGCTCGAGCTCGCCCGGACGGTCGCGTCGGTAGTGCCGTAGGTCGCCCGCCGAGATCGTGCACACGGCATCGCGGCTGCGGGCAGCACGGAGGGGGCCCGGCCCCTGCTCCTGAGCGAGGAGAACAGCGCCGAGTGGGGGCAAGTCGCGCTGGGCTCGGGCGACGACGTAGCGGTGTCGCGGCCGCCGCTGGCAGCACCCGCTCCCCCGAGCGGGCTCACGAGGGCTCGGGTCGAGCAGGAGGTGCTCGCCGGCCTCTCCGGGAATCAACGGCTGCGAAAACGCTTCGTCGATCCCGCGACCGCGGTTCCCTTCGCACCGGTCACGGCAAGCTGCCGACCGCAACTCGGTGGCGCAGCCGAGGTCACGGTCTACCGCTGCGTGCTCTCGGAACGGCCGAACGGGAAGCTCGTCACGGACGTCGTCGACTACCGCGCCTCGTCGAGGCTGGAGACGACCGCCCGGGATCACCCCCGGAAGTCTCGATCCTCCGTGACGAGCTCCGCGTCACCGGAACAGGGCCGCGCCGCGGCGACGGCGAGTGCACCGATCGGCGAGTCCGGTGGCCTATCCGGCTCCCGGCACGGCGTACGTGGCTGGACGCGGCCCTGCACGAGCTGCGGACGGGTGCATCAGCGACCGACCCAGTAGCTCGATGCGATCCCCTGTGCGAACTGGCCTTGCGCAGACGCTTCGATCGGCCAATCCCATGTCTGGCCGTCCTGGTTGATCCGCCAGTTGAACCAACAGATGGCGCGCACCTGGGGGAAGAGCGTTGGAAGCTGGGTGAACATGTCGCTGAGGAATTGCGCCCTGTCAGGTGCGACGGACGAGATCTCACCGATCATGATCGGCTTCGTCGGTGCGAGAGCGACCAACCGAGCATAGGTCGACGAGTAGACCCAGTTGAACGACTCGCCGCCGTGGTCGTAGCCGGTCACGCCGGTCCAGTCGACGTAGGCGTCCCCCGGGTAGAGGTTCTCCAGCGGTGTCTGGACATTGTCCGGATCCACGTTGGGACACCACTGCCAGGAGACGTTCTTCGCTCCCGCGGCGACGAAGAGATCGTGCACGTGCCGCCACATGGCCACGAACAGCTGGGGGTTCGGGCGAGCCTGCGAGCCGTAGCTGTACCAGGCTCCGTTCATCTCGGCGTCGAGGCGGAGAACGAAGGGCTTCCCCCACGCAGCCGCTTTCTTGGCCCAGGCGGTGATCTGCGCGTCGTAGACGCCGCTCGAGATATCGGTGAGCGCGGTGCTCCCGGTGCTCATGTCGACGACCGGGATGGCACCCCTGGCTACGGTGTCGTCGAAAGCACCGTCGTAGTCGAACCCATCGGACCAGAACGCGGGTTGGCCGAAGACGACCATCGCCACCTTCTTGCCGGCGTCCCGCTCGAAGCGGTCCCACGTGCGCGTGTCCCAGGGAGCGTCTCCCCACGGGCCTTCAGAGGGGTAGTAGTAGCCGAAGGTGTCCCCGCCCTCGATGTACGACCCGAAGTAGGCGCCTGAGGAAGGTGGGGGCACCGGGTTTCCCGGAGAGCTCTGTGGCGACCCGACGACCGTCCCACCGTCACAGGGCGACGTGGTGACCGCAAGCGTCGTCACGGACGAGTGGTTCCCTGCAGCGTCGTAGGCATCGACGCCCAGGGTGTAGCTCGTACCGCACGTCAGCGCCCCGACCGTGGCGCTCACCGCCTGGGTCGTCCGCATCAGCGTTCCGTTCTTGTAGATGTCGTAGCCCGCCACGCCGACGTTGTCGCTCGACGCACCCCAACCGATCCCGACCGCCGTCTGCGAGACCGTGGACGCCTGCAGAGAGGTCGGTGCGGTCGGCGGCGTCGTATCCCCACCGGACCCGGCGCAGCCCGCGGTCGTGACCGCCAGCGTCGTCACGGACGAGTGATTCCCGGCGGAGTCGTAGGCGTCGACGCCGAGCGTGTAGGACTTCCCGCAGCTCAGGCCTGAGAGCGAGGCACTCAACGCCTGCGTCGCCGCCATCCGGGTCCCGTCCTGATAGAGGTCGTAACCGGCCACGCCGACGTTGTCGCTCGACGCACCCCAGCTGAGCCCGACCGACGTCTGGGCGATCAGAGTCGTCCTCAACGAGGTCGGGGCAGACGGCGGCGTCGTATCCCCACCGGTCCCGGCGCAGCCCGCCGTCGTAACCGCCAGCGTCGTCACGGGCGAGTGGTTCCCCGCGGCGTCGTAGGCATCGACGCCCACGGTGTAGCTCGTGCCGCACGTGAGCCCTCCAACGGTGGCGCTCACCGCCTGCGTCGTCCGCAGCAGCGTTCCGCCCTGATAGAGGTCGTAGCCGGCCACGCCGACGTTGTCGCTCGACGCACCCCAACCGATCCCGACCGCCGTCTGCGAGACCGTGGACGCCTGCAGAGAGGTCGGCGCGGTCGGCGGCGTCGTATCCCCACCGGACCCGGCGCAGCCCGCGGTCGTGACCGCCAGCGTCGTCACGGACGAGTGATTCCCGGCGGAGTCGTAGGCGTCGACGCCGAGCGTGTAGGTCGTCCCGCAGCTCAGGCCTGAGAGCGAGGCGCTCACCGCCTGCGTCGCCGCCATCCGGGTCCCGTCCTGATAGAGGTCGTAGCCGGCCACGCCGACGTTGTCGCTCGACGCACCCCAGCCGAGCCCGACCACCGTCTGCGCGATCAGAGTCGTCCGCAAGGACGTCGGCGCCGACGGCGGGGTGCTGTCACCGCCGGGCCCGCAGGCCGCGGTCGTGACCGGCAGCGTCGTCACGGCTGAGTGATTACCGGCGGCGTCGTAGGCATCGACGCCGAGCGTGTAGGTCGTCCCGCAGCTCAGGCCGGAGAGCGAGGCGCTCACCGCCTGCGTCGTCGTCATCCGGTTCCCGTCCTGATAGAGGTCGTAGCCGGCCACGCCGACGTTGTCGCTCGACGCACCCCAACTGAACCCGACCACCGTCTGCGTGATCAGAGTCGTCCGCAAGGACGTCGGCGCCGAGGGCGCGGTTGTATCTCCGGCCGCGGCGGCAGATCTCACTTGACCCGTGACAAGAACGACTGTGACCGCTGCGAGCGCGCAGGCACGTACGACGACTAGACGCATCTTCAAAGCAACCTCCCGAGGCTTGGACGCTGACCGCTGCTCGGTAGCCTAGTACGCCCGTACGTCGTCGGCGTAAAGAAGGGGTGACAGTCGGCCGATCTACACCCCGAGCGCGACGTCCTCGGGTCTGCGCTACGTCAGCGTTCGGACTCGCCGGTAGACGCCCCAGGTGCCCGCCGCGCGGACGTAGAGCACCGCGTTCATCGCTCGCGCGCCCTTTTGGCGGGCCACCGCGCGACGCCATTGCTCGCCCGGAGCGAGCTCGATCTGCCACCGGCGGACGACGTGCGCGCCCGCGGCGACGACGAGCCGGTAGGCGGTCGGATGAAGCTCCTGCGACCTGACCCCGAGCTCGACGCCGTCGCCGCTCGGATCGATCCACAGCGCCGTGTACCCGTGCACGCCACGGGCCGAAAGAGGCTTGTGTGCGAAGCCGACGGCCGCGACGGCGATGACCCCGGCGACCGCGAACATGGCCACGTCCTTCGCCGAGACATGCACCGAGACGCGCGTCGAGGGCTCAGCCGGGTCGCCGGCGCCGCCGACGAACGCGGAGACGATCGCCGCGACGATCGTCACGGCCGCGGCGTAGTACGCGAGGGACACTCGTGTGAGCCCGACGGTGATGTCGAGCGCGAGCCCACCCAGGACGACGGTGGCGATCGCGAGGGCAATGACGCTGATCGACCGCTCGGCCCAATCGAAGTGGGAACGCCCGAAGAGCATGTCCGTGATCGCGACGCCGGGAAGGATCGTCAGGAGCGCCACTGCGCAGGTAAGGCGGAGCGCCGCCGGGCCGAAGAGACTCCCGGCCAGGCACAGGCATGTCGCGAGAACGACTAGCAAGCGGCCTACGGAGCATGGCTTGTCGTGAGCCCCCTCACGTCGTAGACGACGATGTTCCCGCTGTCGTAGAGCCGGCTCACGGCAGGTTGCCGGTCGAACTTGTGGACGGACCTCGGGCCGAACACCGGGCTCCAGGATGGCGGAGAGATGTCGGTCGTGAAGAAGTACCCGGCCAGTGCGTCCTCGCTCACCCTTCGCCGGTCGACGAGGACATACCGGATTCCCAGACGGCGGAGCAGGCGGACGTGCCAGCCCTCGAGCTTCGGCTCGCGGATCACCGACTGGACATCCGGGTTGCTCCCCGCGATCGCGAACTCGTCTGCGTATGCGGCGAGCAGCCGCGCGTTGGACGCGTCGGCCGCGAAACGCCGCCCCGGCCCGAGGATGCTCCTCGACCAGGCCGCGGCCGCGTATCCTTGCGGGTGGATCTCGACGCCGCTCGTCGCGACCGCGGTCGTCTGAGCGAGCATGATGTTGGACGACCAACCGGTGACCATGCCGCCCTCGAGCAAGACGGCGAAGGCAAGCGCTGCGGCGAGCTGTCCCGCTCTCGGCATCCATCTCGGCTTCCAGCGGTCGAGGCCGGCCAGCGCAAGGACGAGCCCGACGCCGATGAAGAGGAACTCCGACGCGCGGTTCGCGGTCTCCCATGCAGCCGGCACGAGCCGAAGCCCGAGGGACGCGAGGTACCCGGACGCTGCGACGGCGAGGACGACGCAGACGGGGTTCGTCCGAAAGTTCTTCCAGACGCGCCCGAGCCCGAACGGAAGCCCTACCGCGACCAGGAGCGCAGCTGCGAGGGCCGCCGCCCGATCCCAGATCGGCGTCGCGTCCTGTTGGTTCGAGAAGAGCTGTCGAGCCTGCTGGTGACCGGTGATGATGTCGAGGGACGACTTCACCGCATCCGAGAGGACCGGGGTCAGATAGCCCCAGGTCGATCGAGCGACGAAGACGAACCAGAGGATCACGGCGACCATGCCGAACACGGCGAAGGGGAACGGCGAGGCATACGCCTTCCAGAGCCGACGGATCTCGCGCTGGGCTCGTCCGACGCCGATGATGAAGATGATCAGGAAGTACGAGGTGACGTGATGCGTCACGACGACTGCAGCAGTGATCATCAGGACCGACGCCCCCCAAGCGTATCTTCGGCGTCGTCGACTCGGGTCGACGCCCGTCGAGAGGTCGGCCTCCTTGAGCGTCATCCACCGCGTGACCGCATATGCCCCCACGAGGGCGAGAGGCAGCGCGAGCGGCTCGTACGAGAACGCGGCGTCGAGGAAGACGAAGTTCGGACAGGCCGTGTATGCGAGCGCGCCGAGGCCTGCAACGCGGGCCGAGCCGGAGACGCGCTCGAACAGGAGAAAGAGAGCGAGCATCATCATCGTTCGGGCAAGAGCCACGACGATCAGCCCGGCGGTGAACGTCGAGCTCCCGCCGACGAACCGGAGAGCGGCGGCGGTGGTTTCGAGCCCCGGATAGTGCGGCGTCACCGGCAGCAGCGGATTCGGCGCAAAGAGCGAATGGGTGGAGAAGATGCTGTTGACGTTGTAGGCGTGCACCAGCTCGTCGGCGTAGGTGAAGCCTGCCGGGTCGCGAAGGATCTTCACGACGTAGAGGAAGAGGCCGAAGGCGAGCACGATCAGCATGCGCTCGACGCGCGAAGCCCGAGAGCCCGCGAGTCGCGCCGCGAACGCCACCGCGCACGCGAAGATCGCCGACCAGAAGACAACCCCGCCCCACGCCCTGCCGCTCCGCGAGGCTCCGTCCGCGATCGCCACGACAGCCAGGCCGAGCGACGCCAGAACGGTCAACAGCGGGAGCAACCCGAGCGACATCACCGTGGCGTCGGGCGTCGGGAACCAGGGGCGACGGGACGGCGACCGGCACCGGTTTGTACCTCGGCGGTAGTCCTCGTGTGAAGTGGCCGATCGCGGCGAGTGCGTCGGCTCCGGGCTGGCGCCTCGCCTTCACGGCTCGATCGACCCCGTTTTGACCCCGTCCTCGGAGAGCACACGCCGGTAGAGGTGCAGGAGCTCGCCCGCACAGTCGTCCCAGGTCGGGAGGCGCGTCGGAGGCGGCTGATGCGGTGATTCGAGTTGTTCGACAATCGCTTCGGCGAGGCGCCCCGGGCGGGCTCTCGAGCGGTATTGCGACGGCCAGGGCCCGCTCTGCCAGCTCACTCATTCCGGACGTATCGGCAACGAGGACCGGTCGCCCGAGGGCCACCGCTTCCAGAACGGCGAGCGGCTGCGTCTCGTACTCGCTCATCAGCACGACCAGCGCCGCTCGCGCGATCTCCTCGGCCATCCTCTCGCGCTCGTCGGGAGGCACGGCGCGGATCTCCACCCGGCCTGCGATACCGAGAGCCTCCGCCTGCCGACGGAGCTCTTGCTCGAACGGGCCGGTCCCTGCGATCCACAATCGCGCCTCGGGGCGCTTGGCCAGGACCGAGGGAAGCGCGGCGATGACCCGTTGGTGGCCCTTGTAGCGCTCGAGCCGGCCGACGGACGCGATGAGCCCGTCATCCGGCGGAGGAAGCTTCTTCACGCTTGGCACGTCGACCCCGTTCGAGATCAGCTCGAAACGGTCGGGTGAGACGCCGAATGCCGACCCGTAGAGCTCGATCTCGAACCGGGCGATGGCGATGAGGGCGGCAGCGCGACGCATCAGCGGCGCCAGCACCCTCCACTGGACGCGCCTCATCAGACCCCGGGCAGGAGACGAATGCCCGCCGCCGTGGAAGGTCACGACGTACGGGATGGTCGCACGCCGCGCCCCGAGCATGGCAAGCGGGGCGACGAACGTGTGATACGACTGAATGTGCACGATGTCCCACTTGCCCCGACTGGCAGCGACCGCCCGGAAGATGCCGGGAGCGAAGTAGAAGTCGCGGTTCCTCGGCCACGCGCGCACGCGTCGGAGGGTCAGGCCGTCGATGCTCTCGACCTCCGGCAGCGCACCCTCCCGGTCGGTGGTGAGGACGCAGACCCGACAGCCGAGCGCCACGAGGCGCCGGCCGACCTCGGCGACGTGTTGTTCGACACCGCCCGTGTCCGGGGCAAAACGAGGAGTGACGATCAGGACTCTCAAGGCGAGTGGTGACGCTGTTCGCTGGCCGCGCACTCTCACGTCCCGGAACGGGAGGATCGCGCGAACGTACTAACGCTAGGATAGCGTGGCGCACGGGTTCCCTACCGGCGCTCTCCGCCGAGTCCGCCCTGTGGGACGCTCATGGGATCGGGCCGCACGGCCGATGGAGAAGAGCCCGAACACCTCGCTGACGCGCCGATCGCACGTCAGGTCCCACGCGAGAGTCCTGCTGTGAACAGTTGCCCGTCGACATCAAGTCGCGACCACTCACCGATTGTCGTCCAGGGACGGCCCAAGCTCAATCGAGACCTTGAATCCGCAACCGATCAGCCGCCCGGCCCGATGAGCAAGCCTGCCGGCGTGGGAAGACGCGACGTGACGGCGCGCCTCGTCACGCACATACGCACTCCGCTCTACAAGAACAGCTACGCGTTGGTCGTGAGCGCCGGGGGCACGGCCGTCCTCGGGCTCCTCTACTGGACGATCGCCGCCCGCAAGTACAGCCCCCACGAGGTCGGGGTCCAGTCGGTCGTCATCTCGACCATGCTCTTCCTCTCGGGGCTCTCGCAGCTCTCGCTGAACAGCGTCCTCATCCGCTTCCTCCCGGTCGCTCGGCGCGGCACGGGACGGTTGATCGGGGGTGCATATGCCGTCAGCGCCGTCGCCGCCGTCGTCGTCGCGGCCGTCTTCGTGCTCGGCACCCCCTTCTGGTCGCCGACGCTGAGCTTCCTGCGCAGCGACGCTCCCTGGTTCGCTCGCCTTCGTCGCAGGGACCGCGGTCTGGTGCGTGTTCACGCTTCAGGACAGCGTGCTGACGGGGCTGCGGAGAGCGACATGGGTCCCGATCGAGAACATCGCCGTCAGCGTCGCCAAGATCGCGCTTCTCCTGCTGTTCGCATCCCGAGCTACCCCGCGCCGGGCTGTTCGCGTCATGGGTGATCCCGGCCGTGGTCGCCGTGGGGATCGTCACCGTGCTGATCGTCCGCATCGTGCTGCCGCCGATGAGGCACCAGGAGAGCCCCGAGCCCCACCGACTCGGCGAGATCGTGCGTTTCGCAGGCGGCAACTACGTCGGCTTCGTCTTCTACGCCGCCTCGTCGAACCTGCTGCCGCTGGTCGTGCTGAACGAGGTCGGCGCGACTCAGGCCGCGTTCTTCTTCCTCCCCTGGACGATCACCTCGGCGGTCGGGGCCATCCCGGCGAGCACGGCGACGTCGCTCACC
Source organism: uncultured Actinomycetes bacterium (assembly GCA_963836925.1). GTDB lineage: Bacteria > Actinomycetota > Thermoleophilia > Gaiellales > Gaiellaceae > PALSA-600. The sequence continues at coordinate 73,796 of CAWILJ010000012.1, read as the reverse complement.
GTCGAGACCGCGCGGGACATGGACCGCCTGCGCTCCTACTGTCGCCGCACGCTGGTGCAGACCTTCGCGCTGCTCGCGCCCGCAGTCGCATTGCTCGTGCGTGGGCGCGCCGACCCTGCTCCGCCTCTTCGGCGAGGGCTACGCCGCAGAGGGCTCGACGGCACTCCGGCTCCTCGCTCTCGGGCTCCTCCCGAGCGCCCTCGTCGCCGTGGGCCTCGGCGTGCTCCGGATCAAGGGGCTCGTCGTGCGTCTCGCCGCTGTTGCAGGCCTTCATCTGCATCTCCCTGCTCGGGGTGAGCCACTACCTGCTGCCTCGACACGGGATCGACGGCGCCGCAGTCGGCTTCCTCCTCAGCCAGGGCATCGCCGCCGTCGTCTTGCTGCTGACCGACCTCAGACCGATCCTCGGCTCCGGAGCCCGGCACGGCCACGTCGTGAGCGAGGCGTCGAATCCACCGGGTCGCGCCGTCCCGGTCCTGATGTACCACGGCGTCTCCCCCGCACAGCTCGCGGCGCTTCCGCGAGTTCGTCACCCATCCCGAGCAGTTCGAGGAGCAGATGGCCTACCTGGCGGACAACGGGTTCCGCGTCTGCGGCATGATCCGAGCTCCTCCAAGCCCGCGCCGACAAGCAGCGATCAGGGGGAGCGGGTCATCGGGCTCACCTTCGACGATGCCTTCCAGGAGCTCGCCGACGCACGCCGTCCCCGTCCTCGAGCGGCTCGGATTCGGCGCCACGATCTACGTCCCGACGGCCTACATCGGCGGCACGAGCCTCTGGCTCGACGAAGGCCCAGGAGTCCGAGCGACCGGTGCTCGGCGCAAGCGAGCTTCGCGAGCTCTCCGCGACACGGATCGAACTCGGCGCCCACAGCCACACCCACCCGGCGCTCGACGTCCTGACCGAGGAGGCCGCACGGGTCGAGATCGAGCAGAGCAAGCGGGTGCTCGAGGAGACGATCGAGCGCGAGGTCCTGACGTTCGCCTACCCGTTCGGCTACGAGAGCGCCGCCGTACGAGCCCTCGTCGCGCGGGCCGGGTTCGAGTCTGCGTGCCGCGTCAACTACAGCGTGAGCCCAGCCGGCGAAGACGTGTTCGGCATCTCGCGGCTCCCCGTCGCGGCGACTGCAGCATCGAGGACTTCGCGGCTCTCGTCGACGGGCGGGCATCTCTTCGCACTCGCCGCGCGCTGGCCTACGCGTGGCGGCCGATTCGCCGCGGAATCGCCCGGCTGCGGCGTCTCGGCTAGCGGCCACATGACCGCCGCGGCGGCGGCGGTTCGGCCTCCAGGCACCGGTACGGCGCTATCCTCAGAGTGGGCCTGGGGGGAGCCCCGCATGAGCGCAACTCTTGACCAAGGCGATAACCATCGGGGCTGTCCTGGCCGGCGCAGCCGTGCTCGCCGGCCTTCATCCACTGATGCGAGCTCTCGACCTCGCACGGAGACAGCCCCTCGATCTACTGGGGCGCGTACGTCGAAGGCACAGAGACGTACGGCGCGCTGTACGGCGGCACGTGGAGCAACGCCCCGTGGTGTGACCCCGGCACCCAGTGCCCGCTGCCGCGGTTCGAGCAGAATGCCGGGAAGAGCCCCTCGATCGTGCACTGGGGAATGTGCTGGACGTGCGACTTCGACCCGCAGGTCGCAGCCAAGGTCGTCCGCGGCGGGGCGATTCCTGCCGTCGACTGGAGCACGATCGGGGTCCCGCGATGCCGACGTGGCGAGCGGGCAATACGACAGCTGGCTCACGAGCCAGGCGACGGCGATGAAGAACTTCGGCCATCCGATGTTCCTCCTCTTCGACGAGGAGATGAACGGCACGTGGTACCCCTATTCACCGGGCCAGGAAGGGAACACGCCCGCGGATTTCGTCGCGATGTGGAGGCACGTCCACGATATCTTCGCCGTCGGTCGGAGCCACCAACGTCACCTGGGTCTGGTGTCCGAACATCGTTCGATCGCCTCTCCGACGGGACAAGCACCCCGACACCGCTCGACCAGCTCTATCCGGGCGATGCGTACGTCGACTGGACCGGCCTCAACGGCTACAACTGGGGCGGCAGCGACTGGGAGAGCTTCTCGGAGGTCTTCCGGCCTAGCTATGACGGCACTCCTCAAGCTCGCTCCGACCAAGCCGATCATGATCGGCGAGGTCGCATCGGCGGAGGAAGGCGGATCGAAGGCCGCATGGATCACGGATGCTCTCGGCACCGAGTTGCCGCAGAACTTCCCCCAGGTCAAGGCCCTGCTGTGGTTCAACTGGAACGTGCTCGAGAAAGGGACGAGGTGGCCCTGGGAGATCGAGTCGTCGACAGCCTCGCAACAGGCGTTCGCGACCGGGATCAAGCTCGCCCTATTACGCACCGAGCGGAAGCTTCGGCAGCCTCACCTCCCTGAGCAAGGTCCAGCCGCTCCCGTGACAGCCGCGGCCGGCTCCGCTGGTCGTGCCGACCGAGTCGGACGCCCACCTCGTCGCAGACGCGTCCTTCCGGCATCCGCTCGCCTGGGATGAGCACAGCCGGCGTTGTCGTCTCGGCCGAACGGCCGGCGCGTTGGATCAACGCCGCCCTGGCCCGGATCGGAGCGCTGGATCCGCTCGAGCTGCGGTTCGTGACGATCGCCGAGGACGCGGGCCGGGACGACCGGTCACCGCTCACCCGCCGGCTCCTGGACCTCTATTCGGTCGCCGACGCGCGCGCCTATCCGCTCGGCCCGTACGCCCTCGAGCCTGCGCCCCTTTCGGCCGACATCCGGCCGCTGATCCACCGGGAGCCTCCGCTACCCGAGGTCGATTGGCTCGTCGATCTTCGAGACGGCGAAGACGCCCGCTTCGTCGGGGCCGGGCGCGAGGGGCTGCTACGTCCGCGGCACGTCCTGCTGTCGAGCGGCGACCGGAGCTGGCTGGACGCGATTCGCCACCGCTCCCCCGTGGCGTGCAGGATCGAGCTGGTCGACAGCTCCGGATCGCGGGTCGTTGCGGAGACGATCGGAGCCTGTCACCCACTGTCGCTTCGGCACACCCTCGATGCGTCATGCCGGCGTGCTGAGGTCCTTCTCGAGCGGGCTCTTGGCCGGTTGACGGAGGGGATGTGACCGCGCGCGCGCCGCTGCTTTCGGGATCCCGTCGCCGGGGCTTCGGCCCGGCAGAGGTGCTCGTCTTCCTCTGTTTCGCCTTGGCCCAGTTCTCCGGCCGGCTCGTCCGGCACCTGCTCATGAAGGAGGAATGGTTCGTGGCCCTGCGGCTTCGCGAGCAGGACGACGCGAGCGGCGCTGTTCGCGTGCCGGCTTCTCCGCCGTTCCGTCGGCTCGAAGCGGGTCGGAGCGTCTATCTCGCCGACCCGTGGCTCGTGAGCGCCGGCGACCGGACATACCTGTTCGCCGAGTCCTTCGACTATGCCGCCGAACGAGGCTCGATCGTCGTTGCGGACGTCAACGCCGGGGGGGCAGTCTCCCGGATGCGGTCGGCGCTGGAGCGTCCCTACCACCTCTCCTACCCCTGCGTCTTCGAGTTCCGGGGCGAGCGCTACATGATCCCCGAATCGAGCGCCAACAGGACGCTGGAGCTCTACCGCGCACTCGACTTCCCCGACCAGTGGGTGCTCGACACCGTTCTCTTCGAGGACGTCCAGGCCGTGGATCCCACCGTGCTGGAGCACGAGGGACGCCTGTGGTTGTTCGTCTCGATGGCCGACAACGCAGACATGAGCAAGAACGAGGAGCTCTTCCTGTTCTTCGCGGACTCCCCTGCCGGACCGTGGACGCCCCATCCGGCCAACCCGGTCGTGGCCGATGTCCGCTGCGCCCGGCCCGCGGGGCCGATCTTCTCCCGTGGCGGCCGGCTCATCCGCCCCGCCCAGGACTGCCTGCGCGGATACGGGCACGCCGTGTCGCTCCGCTGCATCGACCGGCTCTCGACGGACGAGTACGAGGAGCACGAGGTCGGACGGATCGTCGCCGCGGAGGTCGGCGCCGGCGGCACCGATGTCCACACCTACTCGCATGCCGGCCTGCTGGAAGTGATCGACGTCCGGCGGTTCAGGCTGCGGGTATGACGTCGACGACCTACCCTGCGTCGGATCGGCCGCACCTGCTCGTGGGATTCGCGGAGGCCCTCGCCGCCCCCGAGAGCATCTGGAGCCTCGTCGATGCCGGGTACCGGGTGACCGCGTTCAGCCGGCGGGGAGCACGCCCGCCCATACGCCGATGCGCCGAGCTCGACGTGGTCGAGGTCGATCCGCCGGCCAAGGACTGGCAGGCATGCCTGTCCCAGATCACAGACCTCGCGCACAGGCTCGGCGCGGCAGCGCTGGTGCCGTTCGACGACCAGGCAGTCTGGCTGTGCGCGCAACACGCCCTCGCAAGTGACCTGCCGGTCATCGGGCCCACCGGAGAACAGGCGGACTTCGCCATCGACAAGCGCATCCAACTCGTACGCGCCCGTGAAGCGGGTTTCAGCGTCCCCGACACACTTCAGTTCGAGTCGCTCGCGGCGCTCGCGAGCCACGAGGGGCTGCCGTTCCCGATCGTCGTCAAGCGCGCGGAGGCGGTGTGCGTCGCGGGCTCGACCTTCGCGGAGCTTCCGACCACGATCTGCGCAGACGCCGCGGAGCTGGGTCGGCTGACCTCGTCGGGTCGAGAGGATGTGCCGATCCTCGTCCAGCCGTGGCTCGAAGGTGAGGGTGAGGGACTGTTCGGACTGATGGCGGGCGATCGCCTCGTCGCAGTCTCGGCTCATCGGCGAATCCGCATGGTCGACCCTCACGGGTCGGGCTCGAGTGCGTGCGTCGCGATCCCGCCGGATCCGGCGCTGGCCGCCTCGACGGAGCGGATGCTCGCCGGCATCGGCTGGCGCGGCCTCTTCATGGTGGAGCTCCTGCACGCAGGCGACGCGAGCTGGTTCATCGAGTTCAACGGGCGGACCTGGGGAAGCATGGCTCTGGCGCGCCGAATCGGATTCGAATACCCGGCGTGGGCGGCGGACGAGCGGCTCTACGGGCGGACGGAGCCGAAGGCGCCGGATTCATACCCGCTGCTCACCTGCCGCCACCTCGGCTTCGAGATCTCGCACCTGCTGGCGGTGATGAAAGGACCCAGATCGCGAACGGTCACATTCCCGTCGCGGCTTTCGGCAGCGAAGGACTTCCTCCGGGTGAGAAGGAACGACCGCTGGTACAACCTGCGCCCCGGCTGTCGCCGTGTGTTCGTCGACGACACGGTCCAGAGCGCGCTTGCTCCGCTGATGCGCCAAGCGCGAGGCCGGCTCCCGGCCCGATGACCATGGTGCGTTTCGCCGCTCACGTCCACTCGACCTGGTCGTATGACGGAACCTGCTCGCTCGACGAGGTCGCGAGCGTCTTTCGTCGCTTCGGTTACGACGGTGTGCTCATGTCGGAGCACAGCCGAACCTTCGACCAGGAGCGCTGGGAGGCCTACCGGGCCGCCTGCCAGAAGGCCAGTCGCGGCATCCTGCTCGTCCCGGGGATCGAGTACGAGGACGACTCGAACACCGTCCATGTCCTCGTCTGGGGCGATCTTCCGTTCATCGAGTCGCATTCGAGTACCGGCGAGACCCTCCGCGGCGTCCGCTCGCATCACGGCATCGCCGTCCTGGCCCATCCCCGGCGGAAGGATGCGCTCGACCCGTCAGCGCCGCAGACAGGGCGCTGCTCGACGGAATCGAGACCTGGAACCGTCGAGACGACGGCTGGGCGCCACGGCTTCGTGCGCGCGACGTGCTCGCCGACGGCCCAGGCCTCCTGGACTTCGTCGGCCTCGATTTCCATCGCCGGCTCGACTTTTTCCCGCTGGCTCTCCGGCTAGGAGTGTCGGGTTCGCTCACGAACGACGCGGTCTTCGAGGCTCTGAGCACGAGAAGGAGCTCGCCGGAGGCGTTCCGACTCCCGGCGGGACGTTTCTACGAGGGCATCCCCCGTACGCTGTTGAGCGGGATCGATGCGGGTCGACGGGCCGTCTCACGAGCGGCGGGCATCGGTGTCTAGCCGGCCGGTACCGTGGTACGAGAACCGATGGACACAGGACAACGAGTCAGCGTGACGAACGAGACGACCGCACCCGACCGGGCGGCTGGAGGCTCGGCGCTTGCCGGAGAGGCAAGCGTCTCCGTCGTGATCTGCGTCTATGACGCGGCGCGGTGGGATGCGATCCGGCGCGCAGTCGCGTCGCTGGAGGCCCAGACGCACCCCGTCGACGAGGTCATCGTCGTCGTCGATCACAACCCGGACCTGTTCGTCCGTGTGGCGGATGAGATCGAAGGGGTCATCGCGATCCAGAACGACAACGAACGAGGGCTGTCGGGTGCCAGGAACAGCGGCGCGGCCGTTGCACGCGGTGAGTTCGTGGCGTTCCTCGACGATGACGCCGCCGCCGCTCCGGACTGGGTCGAGCACCTCGTGGCCGCTTGTGACGGCAGCGTCGTCCTCGGAGCAGGCGGTCGCTCTCTTCCCCGCTGGCTCGATCGCAGGCCGTCCTGGTTCCCGGAGGAGTTCCTCTGGGTGGTCGGGTGCACCTACCGCGGCTTGCCCGAGCAAACGGCGCGGGTCCGCAACATCTACGGAGGCTGCTTCGCCATTCGCCGCGACGCCCTGGCCGAGCTGGGCGGGTTCAGGGCCGAGTTCGGTCGGGTCGGCTCCAAGCTGATGTGTGTCGAGGAGACCGAGCTGTGCATCCGCGCCACGAGACGATGGCCTGACCGCTTCTTCGTCTACGTACCCGGGGCCACGATCGACCACGACGTGCCCGGCCAGCGCTCGACCTGGTCGTACTACCGAAGAAGGTGCTTCGCAGAAGGCATCTCGAAGGCACGTCTCACCCGGCATGTCGGATCGGGGGCGGGGCTGAAATCCGAGCGTTCACACGCGGCCAAGACGCTTCCGGCCGGCGTCGTGCGGGAGATCGCGCTCGGTCTCCGCCGAGGTGAGCCGTCCCGCGTTGCGCGAGCCGGTGCGATCGTGGCCGGTCTGACCGTGACGGTGGCGGGATACGCCGTCGGGCTGCTCCGACCGCTGAAGGAAGCCTCCTAGCCCGTCTCGAAGCGCCGGCGCGACTTTACTCCCCGGAAGGTGGGATCCTGTGACCGCGCCCAGGCGCGTCGAACCCGCAATCGTTCCTCGCGATGTGGCGGCATGTCCACGATCTCTTCGTGGCGGCGCGCGGCGAACGTCTCCTGGCACTGGTGCCCGAACGCTCGCCCCGCGACGGGTGAGCGGACCGAGTAGGCCCGGCGGCGCCGAGCCCCGAGTGGCGCGAACTCGTCGCCTCAGCGTTTGACGGCCTGGACGAGGGCGCTCGAGGTCCGGAGATCCTCGTCGGAGATCGAGCGAAATCGCGTCGAGAGCTGGCTCCGTGCGATAGTCGATTCGCGGAAGGTTCGTTGCACGTTCACGATCTCCAGGCCTGCGGCCTCGATCAGCCGGAGATGGGTGGAGAGCGGCTCGCGGTTGATTGCGTACCTGCGCTTGCCGCGAATGATCGCCCACTCTCGATCAGAGAACGCCCAGTGCCCGTTCCAGCCGCGGGAGAAATGGTGTGACTTGAAGTCGATCGCGTGCGAGGCGAATCCCTCAGGGCGAAGAATGGCGGAGCTGGCGGCATATACCTGCTCGAGATCGTCGACATGCTCGAGCACCGCCTGGGAGAAGACGATGTCGGCGAGATCCACGAGCTCGAACACTCGGCCCTGCCCCGCCGAGTAGCTGACTCTCACGCCCCCGTGCTCGGTGCCCGGCTGAGCGACAGCCCGCCGGATCGCGCTCACCCTCTCAGCAGCAAGGGCCTTCCGGGACCCGATCGTCGTCAAGGATCTCGGAGGGAAAGCGCGTCTCGCTGGCTCCATCCGCGCCGGGGGCGCCGATCCCGGGAACGGGCGCCCGCTCGGAGAGCAGAGCGGCGATGGCATCGACCATCTCGACGTTCTTGGAGCTAGCTGCGTACTCGACGAGATCGACGGCGATGTATGTCGAAGCTCCCGTCAGCAGCGCCGCGACCCCTGTGCCGAGCGAGTCTCCGGGACCTAGCTCGGCCACGACCTCCGGGTCGGCCGGCAGCTGGACGCTCGTGGCGAGCATGAGATGGCGAAGCCAGATCTGGAAGCAATACTCAGCAGAAGCCGTCCCGCCCGTCCTTCGCTCGGACAGCCTCTCCACGCCGGGGACGAACGTGGCCAGGCCGGTGAAGAGACGTCGTGTGTGCTGGGTGATCACGGACGGTGCAGTGCGGTCGGTACTCCGATCCCGAAAGCGGAAGAGCCTCGCCGAGAAAGCCGACATGTTCCTCGTCAAGCCGGCTGCCGCTGCCGCGGTAAGACGCGCCAGCCCGCTCCTACCGGGCAGACCGCCGCATGGTATCGGCGTCGAGCGGTCGGCGCCCGGAGCCGCGAGCGAGGCCGATGATAAACTTCGCTTGGTTGCGTGATGTTGCCTCGCCGTTGGCCGCCCTCCGGAAGACCGTCGAGGTGCCGGCCGTGATGATGGACCGCAAGACTCGATCGCGAACCGTCACAGTGCGCCGTTCTCGCCCTTGCTCTCGGGTCGGCGATCTGCCTGGTGCTCGTGGAAGTGCGCACCGTCCGTACGCACGACCCGTCCTACCGCTTCCTCGACTGGAACCTCTTCCTCGCCTGGGTCCCACTGGTCCTCGCGTTCGGCGTGCACGCGGCCGCACGACGGCGCCGCGTGGTCGTCGGCGGCGTCCTGGCTCTCATGTGGCTGCTCTTCTTCCCGAATGCGCCCTATCTGACGACGGACTTCATCCACCTGCGGGGGCCGTCCGCGGCGCCCGTCTGGTTCGACGGTCTGATGCTCACCGCCTTTGCCTCCATCGGTCTCCTGCTCGGGTTCCAGTCGCTCCATCTCATGCACGGGGTCCTGCGTCGGGCGACGGGCTCCGGGATCGCGTGGCTCGGCGTGATCGGCACGCTGGTGCTCACGAGCTTCGGCATCTACCTGGGCCGGGTCGTGCAGCTCAACAGCTGGGACGCCGTGCTCCATCCCCTTCGCATCGTCCGGATCGTTCTCGACGACAGCCTGGGGCCACCTCACCGAGAGGAGTTCCTCGTGCTCGTCACGTCCGGTCTGGCACTCGGGTACCTCTTCTTCTTCGTCAGCGCTACCAGGCTCCGAGTGCTCGCAGCTCGCGATCGCCCCGCGCCTCGCCGGCGGGACTGACCTGCCGCTGAGGCAGTCTGGAAGCTCGCCGCCCCTCGACGGCGCTCGTCGGACGCCGCCTGCGGGTCGATACTGAAGAGACGCTTCATGAAGATCGACATCGTCGTGAACAACTTCAACTACGGGCGGTACGTCGGGGCCGCGATCGACAGCGCGCTCGCCCAGAGCCATCCTGACGTGAACGTCATCGTCGTCGACGACGGCTCGACCGACGACTCCCAGGATGTGCTGCGAGGCTACGGCGGCAGCATCGACCTCCTCCTGAAGCCAAACGGGGGCCAGGCATCTGCAGTGAACGCAGGCTTCCGACGCTGCACCGGTGACGCCGTGATCTTCCTCGACGCGGACGACGTGCTTCTCCCCGAAGCAGCGTCACTCGTCTCGGACGTCTTCGCCTCCGATCCCCTGGTCGCGACGGTCCAGTGCCGGATGGAGGTGATGGATGCCGACGGCCGGAGAACGGGCGTCATCAAGCCGCCGCGCCACTTGTCCGCTGCCCCAGGGCGATCTTCGCCACGCGGAGCTGGTCTACCCCTTCGACCTCGTCTGGCTCCCCATGTCGGCGACATCGTTTCGCGCCGATGCCCTGCGGCGAATCCTCCCGATCCCCGAGGCGGAATGGCCGGTATGCGGGGCAGATTGGTACCTCAAGCACTTGACGGCGCTCCTCGGCACGGTCGTCTCGCTCGATGAGGTCGGAGCCTGCTACCGGATCCACGGGGAAAATCGCTACGAGCCCGAGACGCCCACACTCGAGCTCGAGCACGTGCGTCATGGGCTCCGTCACGCGGACTCGACGGCGCGAGCCCTCACGCGCCTCGCAGCCGAGCTCGGGCTCGAACAGCCGTACGACAGCATTCTGTCGGTCGCCGACCTTTCGAACCGGCTCGTCTCGCTGAAGCTCGATCCGAGCCGCCATCCCTTCCCCACCGACACTCTCACCCGGCTCGCGGTCGACGGCACGAGGGCTGCGAGACGCCGCACGGACGTGCCGTGGCCGATGAAGATCCTGTACGGAGGCTGGTTCTGGGTCATGGCCGCCCTACCGGCTGCGGCGGCGAGACGGCTGGCGGTGCTCTTCCTCTTCCCCGAACGGCGCGGACCGTTGAATCGTGCGCTCGAGTACCTGCACGGCTTGGGCAACGCGCAGCGATCCGAGCGCGACTCGGCCCGCTTCATCAGTGATGCGTGACCAGCTGCTCGTAGAGCCGTTCCAGGCGAGGGATGGACACCTCGGCGGTGAATTGCCGGGCCCGCTCCCGAGAAGCCTTGCCGAAACGCTCTCTCTTGGCCGGGTCGTCGATCAAGCTCTGCATCGCTTCTGCCAACGCCTGGACGTCGCCGCGCGGAACGAGTAATCCCGTCTCTCCGTCCTCGATCATGTCCGAGTGACCGCCGGGGATCGTCCCGATCACCGGCTTGCCACTGCTCATCACCTCGCAGACGACGGTCCCGAACGGCTCGGGAAAGCGCGAGGGCATGACTCCGAAGAGGCAGCGGCTCGACGACGCCGCCGCCAAGACCGCCTCGTGCGGCAGATCGAGGAGGAGGTGCACCCCCGGCGGGAACTCGGTCGGCGAGTCGGGCTCGAGGGTGCCGATCATCACGAGCGGGGGTGCGGGATCGAGCAGCTGATATGCAGCAAGAAGCTCGAAGACGCCTTTGATCCTCCTGAACGCGCCGACGAAGAGAATGAACGGTTCGGAGGGCAGCCCATCCGGCTCGTCAGCCACAGCGACCCCATCCGCGTGGGAGTCGGGGACGCTTCCGATGACGTCGTGGATCACGTGTCCCGAGCTCATCGAGTCCTCGTCGAGGAAGTCGCGCCGCACGATCTCGCGGACGTAGCTGCTCACGCTGTGTACACCCGAGACCTTTCGTCTCAGCAGAGGGCTGCTGGCCCGCACTCCGAGCGCGGCTATCCAACCCTTCGGCCGCCCGTAATTGCGTCCCGCGCAGCCGACGCACTTCAGCAGGCCGGGGCCATCGCACTCCTCGCCGTCACGCATCAGGGTGCGGTTCGCGCAGCTGTACCCGTAGTCACGCGCCGTGATCAGCATCGGGATCCGGGTTCCGAGCAGTGCCGCGGAGACCGAGTAGCTCATCCACCCATACGAATGCACCACGTCCGGGTTGAAGCGAGCGATCAACCGACGCAGCGAGATCGCCGTCACAGGGTCGGGGAAGGGAGGCTGGTGATGCTGGAATCTCGCGCGCGTCAGCCCGGGGATGGTTCGAACCTGCCGAAGGCGGTTGATGGAGATCCCGTCATCGTCTTCGAACGACGGCACGTTGTTCTGCCAGGCGGTCGCAACCGCCACCGCGTGCCCCCTGGATCGAAAGGCGCGGGCGAGCAACTGCGTCTGGATCTGGGCCCCCCCGATGAAGGGGGGGTAATAGTCGCTCGCCAAGAGTATGCGCACTGGGATCCGCCCTTCGAGGCCTTACATCGATAGAGACGTCAACGACAGCTTCTCGGCGTATTCCTGGGCCTCGCCCAGCAGGACGGCAAGTCGGAACAGCGAGACGACGAGCAGCCGTGCGTCAGTCGACGCCTCGCCCAGCTCGTCTGCGACGCCGAGCAGCAGGTTGTTGATCTTCTCCACGGTTGCGGGCGAGGCGGCCTCGGGCGCGACCGGCAAGTTGCCGCGAAAGAGCGAGTACGCGACGAGAGGAATCGTGTTCGTCCTGAGACCCCGCACATCGGCACCGTTCGTCAGCAACTCCACGGCGCTGAACTTGAGGAGCCGCTCGATCTCCTGTCGCTCGCCGAGCAGCGTTCCGGTGCCGATCTCGGCGAAGATGCGACGACTACGGTCGAAGCCGCTGACGAGCAGAGGCGACCGCGACTCGAACACCCCGGCCACAACGTCCCGCAGGTCGCCGTCATCCTCGAGTGACGCCAAAGATCGGAACGCCGTGACCGCGTCCGGCGAACCGGTGTCGTCGACCAACAGGAGCCTCAACGACACGAGCATCAACTCGAGCAGCCTGCCTTCGGCCTCGCGTGCCTGCCACCGCGCCTCGCGTTCCTCTCTCGCCTCGCGGGCCTCCCGCTCCTCGTCGGTCTCCGCACCGGATCTCCTGAGCTCCTGGATGCCCGCGTCCGCCCTCTTGGCCACCCGTTGCGCCCTCTTGCGCACCCCTCGCTCGGAGTCTCCCGCAATCGCCAACGCCTGCTCGCGTACGCGCATCAGGCCGCCGAGGTCAGAGGCCTGTCTGAATCGCGGCAGTGCCTCCTCGAGCATCTCCAGGGTTCTTTGCGGATCGCCGATCAGCCGCTGCGAGGTTTCGTCTCGAACGGCGGTCCCGGCCGCCTCTGGGGATGGGAGCTGTTCCATCGACCCCGCCAAGCTAGCGTATCCCTTCCTGCTCACTCTGGCGTTTGGCCCCTGTCGCTCAGGGAAGCGCCAGGAGGAGCCCGTGTCGTTCCAGCGTTGTGGCTGCAGTCAGGATCGTGCTGTAGGGAAGGCTCGACTGATTCGCGATCGCGAGGAGGTCATGCAGCCCGTCGGAGAGGCTGAGCACCCAGAGGAGTGCTGCTTCCGGGTTCGTCCCGTCGGGGATGGACTGGTACAGCCCCCGCCGCCCGAGCTGAGGCTCGCCATGCGGAGACAGGTTCCGGTAGGTGCGGTTCGTCTCGACCGCGTCGACGATCTCGAGGATCGCGCGGAGCGACTCCGCCAGGGCCGCCGCCGTGACGAGGCCGAGGTCGTCCGCCGAGGAGTGATACTCGGCGAAGAGGCCGTGCGGTGTCCGCGTGAAGGTCCCCAGGGGCAGGTCGAAGCCGGGTGAGCAGAACTGGCGCTCGTCTCCCCCGAGCGGCGACCAGTCGGAGACGATGCTCTCGGGCCGGGAGCTGAGGACGAGCGCCGCCGCTCTGTCGACTGTGGTTGCGCCGCGGCGGCTCCGCTTGTACCTGAGCGGCCCGGGGTCGCCGACGCACGAGATCGCGAGCCCGTTGGCGATGCGGTCGAGTCGTCCTTCGTTGCGAGCCAGCCAGCACAGGGGCCCGAGGGTCCCAGGGCTCCAGAGCAGTCGGTAGGTAAAGCGAAGCCTCTGCCGGGCCAGTGTCCGCGCGACGGCCCAGAGGAGCACGACCCCGGAGAGGTTGTCGTTGGCGAGCGCAGGGTGGCAGACGTACGTGCTGATCAGGAACTCCTCTTCCGAGCTACCCGGGAACAGCGCCTCGCCGGAGGTGAGCGAGCCCTCGACCAGGCTCGAGTCGATCACCACGTGATACCGGCCCGGGAGGAGCGACTCGAGCTGTCGGCGGGAGAGGCAGAAACCCCAGGCCTCTTCCCAGTACGAGGTCCGGTACGGGACCGCATCCGCATCATCGGGATGCGTGAAGAGATGCCCGCGCAGCTCGTCGAGGTCCATCTCGGCATCTACCGGCCTGCTGTATCCGAGCAGATGGAGCGGCGAGTCCGCGACGTCGACCACACGCTGACCGTCGGGCCCGTCGATCCACGCGCCCCTCACGATCCACTCGCGCGGCACCGTCCAGTCGAATACGGGCGTCCCCGTCGGCGTCTCGACGATCTCGAGCGGGACCTCGCGTCCCAGCACCGCCAACGTGCTCCGCACTCCTTCGCCTGTCAGGCTCCGAGGGAGCGGGAAGAGCTCGCCCATCAGCGCCAGCAGCTCCTCTCCGACGGCCTCGCCGTCGGGCACGGTATCCCAGTCGATCGGCATCGTCGGAAACGAACGGGTGGTCGAGACAATACTGGCCGAGCCGCCAGGGACGAGCAGCGCCCCGTCGACTAGGGTGCTCGACATGCGCATCCTCGTCACCGGCAGCCACGGCTACATCGGCTCGGTGCTCGCGCCGTCCCTCGTCGAGGCAGGCCACGAGGTGACCGGCCTCGACACGACCTTCTATCGCGGCTGCGACTTCGGCCCGGAGCTCCGGGAGGTCCCGACGATCGTGCGCGACGTGAGGGACGTCCGGCCGGCCGAGCTCGAAGGCTTCGACGCGATTGTCCACCTCGCGGCGCTGTCGAACGATCCGGTCGGTGACCTCGATCCCGCCTTGACGTCGGAGATCAACTGCGACGCGACGCTCTCGCTTGCGGCGGCAGCGCGCGACGCCGGCGTGCGACGCTTCATCTTCGCCTCGTCGTGCTCGATGTACGGCGCGTCGGGCAGCGACGACGTCTTGGACGAGCACGCGCCGCTGCAGCCGATCACCGCCTATGCAGAGTCGAAGGTGCGCGCCGAGGAGGCGCTCGTGCGGATGGCCGGGCCCGAGTTCGCGCCCGTCAGCATGCGAAACGCGACCGTCTACGGGGTATCGCCCAGGCTGCGCCTCGACATCGTTCTCAACAACCTCGCTGCGTGGAGTCACACCGCCGGCGTCGTCCGGCTCCTGAGCGACGGGAGCGCCTGGCGGCCGATGATCCACGTTCGCGACGTCGCGAAGGTCGCTCGCGCACTGCTCGAGGCGCCGGAGGAGTCGATCCGCGGGGAGGCCGTCAACGTCGGCTCCGACGCCCAGAACTACCGGATCCGCGACCTGGCGGAGGTGCTCTCCGAAGTCACCGGCTGCGCGGTCGAGATCGCGGAGGGCTCGGGCGTCGACCATCGGTCGTACCGCGTCGACTTCTCGAAGCTCGGCGCGCTGCTCCCCGGGATCGTGCTCGACTGGAACGCCGAGGCCGGGGCCCGCGAACTGGCGGAAGCCTACGGTTCCGTCGGCCTCACGACCGATGACTTCGACGGCGATCGGTTCATCCGGCTGCGCCGCCTCCGCCGACTCCTCGACGACGGGCTGATCGACACGACGCTTCGGTGGCTCGAGCCGCAGCAGCCGCTTCCCGCAGCGACGCTGCCCTCCACGGTGCGATAGAGCTTCAGCCGGACGGTCGGCGCAGCCGCTCGGGCGCGTCGACCGCGGTCACCTGCGTGTGGGTCGCCGCGTAGATCGGGTCCCCCTTCGCGTCGTAGCCGTCCTTGATCCGGACGATCTCCGTCACCACCAGCTTGATCTTGAACACCGTCCCGTCGTCGAGGAGGTACTCGTTCCAGTGCTCGCCCGCGGCGCGGAACCCGACGACCTCGGCCTCGATCTCCTCGCCGCCAGGCTGCCTGAACTTCCTGGTCCCAGCCACGTAGCCTCCCCGCTCTCGGTCCTACCTACCGACTGTAGACCGTCCCGCCTTTCGTCCAGGTCAGGCTAGGCCCCTGGTCTCCAGGTCGGATAGTAGGCTACGACCACCTCGTCAGTGAGCGGCCGTCGGGGACGGAACCGGGCTCGATTCGGTCGACGGATTCACAGGGAGCCTCGGCACTCACGGGTAGACGTCACGGCAGGGCTCTGCCTGACGCAATCGAACTCACGGCATCCGACATGCTCCCGCATACCTCGCCCTCGTTTCGCAGGATCTCCGGCCTCTCCGGCCTCGTCACGGCCGCGCTCCTCCTCCTCCCTGTTGCCGGTGCAGCGCCCGGCGAGAAGGCGGCGCACAGCCTCCACTACCCGCTCCGCGTCGTTCTCACGAACTCGAGGGTGGGGCACTGGGCGGTCGTCGTCCGCCGCATCGGCGCGCACAGAGCGCCGACTGCGAGCTCCGACGTCGTGGCGACGCTCGACACGGTGACGAGCGACGGGACGCAGAACGTCGTGCTGATCCTCGACGAGCTCGACCTCAGCACGACGAAGGTCTGGTATCGCGTTCGCCTGCCGATCCTGCCGAACAACTCCACGGGTTGGGTGCCGAGGAGCGCGCTGGGCACGATCAACCCGGTCCACACTCACCTCTACGTCGACCGCACGGCGAAGATCGCAACCCTGAAGAAGAACGGCCGCGTGATCTTCACGACCAGGGTCGGCGTAGGGAGGCCGTACTGGCCGACCCCGCCCGGGCAGTTCTACATCCGCGACAAGCTCATGGGGTTCCACAATGCTTTCTACGGGCCGATCGCGTTCGGGACGAGCGCCCGTTCGGCCGTCCTCACCGACTGGCCCGGGGGCGGGTTCATCGGCGTGCACGGCACGAACGAGCCGGCGCTCATCCCGGGTCGCATCTCCCACGGCTGCGTCCGCCTGCGCAACGCCGCGATCGTCGAGCTGGCCAGGATGATGCCGGTCGGCACGCCGCTGACGATCACCTAGGCCTGATCTAGACGCCCAGGCTCGCGGCGAGAACGCTTCGCTGCCACCCGCGGCGGGGCAGTGAGAGGAAGACGAGGAGCAGGGCTCCGAGAGCGGCGAGGCCGCGACGCATGCCCCGACCTGGATCGGCGCCCCCGCGAGGACGCGGCGATCCGTCGAACTGAGGTGAAGCCTGCTCGCGCGGACGCACCGGCTCGAGGTCGGTCGGGCCGGTGAGCCGGGCCCCGCGCCTGATCCCTCCGCAGCGCTTCGGCAGCGCGATGTGCGGGTGCTCGCTCGCGTGCGGGTCACGGCGGCTGAGGGCCGCGGGGCGGACGCCCCGCAGCCCGTCTGCCCGCTACATGCTGGACTTGACCTGGCCGCGAATCTCGCCGCCGGCATTCTTGGTCGTGTGCACGTTCACGTAGGTGCTCCCGTTCTGGAGCATCTTCAGGATCGCCGCGCTCACGACGCCGCTGCCGCTCGCGGGCGACTTGCAGGGACCGCACAGGGGCACGATGACGGGGCCCGGCTTGCCCTTGGCGCCCGCGTGGATGTGCGCGGCGGTTGCCGGCCCGGTCAGGTGCTTGAAGGTGAGCTTCCAGGTGATCTTCTTGCCGGTCACGGTGGCGGAGAAGCTCCCGCCGGCCCTGATCGACGCTCCGGTCTCCTTCGGCACCTCCTGCCGCGTGTCGAGGTTCGCCTTGATGTTCATCGACGACATCGACGGCTTCGCCAACGCGACCGCCGCGACCACGCCCACCACGGCGATGACGCCGCCGAGAAGAACTGGGATTCGCTTGCGCATGTGAGGATTCCCCTCCGATTCGTGTGTGGGTTGCGGGAGCGTCAAGGACTCTCCCACGCGGTATTCGCCGGATCGAGGGATCCGGATCGCTTCTCGACGGACTCGCGTCGCTTGCCGGCCGCGAATGCTACGCCTCCGAGGATGAGCGCAAGGCCGGCGAGCGACTCCCAGCGAAGCGGCTCGCCGAGCAGCAGGACCCCGTAGGCCAGCGCGACCGGAGGGATCGTGTATGTGACCAGGATCGAGCGCGACGCCCCGGCGCTCGCGAGCAGCGCGAACATCATGACGTACGCGATTCCGGTCCCGGCCAGGCCGAGCACGACGACCGAGCCCGTCTCCTTCCAGCCGGGGACAGACCCCGGCAGGTGCGCGACGCCGAGAGGCGCCGTGATCAGCGTGGCCGCGACGCACGATCCGGCCCCGATCACGAGTGGATCGACGCCGGTGAGCTTCCGCGAGGCGAACGTGGCGCCGCACGCGTAGCCGAACGCCGCCAGCACGACTGCAAGTGCAGGAAGAAGGCCGCCTCCGCCGGGTGAGCCGAGCAGCAGCGCAACCCCGGCGAACCCGACGAGGAAACCCCCGAGCCTCCGTCCGCCGACCCGCTCGAGCCCGAGCGCGACGGCGATGAGCACGGCGAAGATCGGCGCGGCGGCCTGGAGGATCGCGGCGAGGCTCGAGGTGATCCGTGTCTCCGACCACGAGAAGAGCAGAAAGGGCACCGCGGTGTTCACGGTCCCGAGGAAGAGGAGCGCCAACCACGCCTCGCGTGCCTGCGCGAGGGCTCTGCGGCGGCCGGCGAGGAGCGCCGCCGGGACCAGCACGGCCGCCCCGAGGAGCACCCGGAGGAAGACGAGCGCCCACGGGTCGATCTGCCGGTCCGCGACGCGGATGAACATGAACGACGCACCCCAGACCACGGAGAGCGCCGCGAGCAGGAGCAGGTCGCGGCGGGTCATGTCCATGTTCTAACGGCCGGAGGGCCCGCCGCGTGAGACGTCCGTCCTCCCCGGCTAGACTGGCCTCCTGAGCGCCGTCGCAGAGCAGCCACTCCATCGCGCGCTCGGTCTCACCGACTGGGAGTTCGCTCGAATCCGGGAGCTGCTCGGGCGCGACCCCAACGATTTCGAGCTCGCGGTCTTCTCGGTGCTCTGGTCGGAGCACTGCGGGTACAAGCACTCGGCTCGGCTCCTCCGGCGGCTGCCGTCCTCGGGCGAGCGAGTCCTGCAGGGCCCCGGCGAGAACGCCGGCGTTGTCGACGTCGGCGGCGGCCTCGCGGTCGCCTTCAAGGTCGAGTCGCACAACCATCCGACCGCCGTCGAGCCGTTCCAGGGCGCCGCGACCGGCGTCGGCGGGATCCTCCGCGACGTCGTCGCGATGGGCGCCCGCCCGGTCGCGCTGCTGGACGGCCTCTGGTTCGGCTCGCCCGACTGGCACTTCAGGCGCGCGGTCGGCGGGATCGCCCACTACGGGAACTGCACGGGGGTCCCGACCGTGGGCGGCACCACCGTCTTCGACGACGCCTATGCGGCGAACCCGCTCGTGAACGCGATGTGCGTCGGCCTGCTGCCGGCCGAGCGCGTGCTGCGGGCCAAGGCAACCGGCCCCGGGAACGCGATCGTCCTCTACGGGGCGCTCACGGGCCGAGACGGGATCGGCGGCGCGTCTGTGCTCGCGAGCCAGGATCTCGAGGGCTCCGACGAGAAGCGCCCGTCGGTGCAGATCGGCGACCCGTTTCGCGGCAAGGCGCTGATCGAGGTCTCGCTCGACCTCGTCGAGCGCGACCTCGTGGTCGGGCTGCAGGACTGCGGGGCGGCAGGGCTCGCGTCGTCCCTCGCCGAGATGGCCTCGGGAGGCGCGGGGGTCGACGTCCACCTCGACCGGGTCCCGCTGCGCGAGCCCGGCCTCGAGCCGTGGGAGATCATGATCTCCGAGTCGCAGGAGCGGATGGTCGCGGTCGTCGAGCCGGCGCAGCTCGATGCCGTGCGCGGCGCGTGCGCGCGCTGGGAGCTGCCCTGCACCGTGATCGGCGAGGTGACCGCTCACGGAGAGCTGCGCGCGCTCTTCGAGGGCGAGGTCGTCGGCGCGATCCCGGCCGGGCTCCTGACCGAGGAGACGCCGCGGTACGACCTCGAGCTCGCGGAGCGTGCCGTCGCGCCGCCCCCTCCGCCCCATCCGGCGAACGAGGAGCCGAAGACGTGGATCTTCGAGCAGTACGACCACCTCGTCGGGTCCCGGACGGTGCGCCGGCCTGGTCTCGACGCGGCCGTACTTCGTCTCGAGGGCACGCGCGGGCTCGCGGTGTCGCTCGACGGCCCCCGGATCGGGGAGCGCGACCCGTATCTGGCGGGACGGCAGGCCGTTTTCGGCGCGGCCCTCAACGTCGCCTGCGCGGGAGGCGAGCCGATCGCGCTGACCGACTGCCTCAACTTCGGCAACCCCGAGCGGCCCGAGATCGCGTGGGAGCTCGCGCGTGCGATCCACGGCATCGCCGAGGCCGCGGACGAGCTCGGGATCCCGGTCGTCTCCGGGAACGTGTCGCTCTACAACGAGACGGGCGGGCGCCCGATCCCTCCCACGCCGGCCGTCGGCTGCGTCGGCCTCGTGGCCGACGTCACGCGGATTCCCTCGCGGTGGCGGCGCGGCGACCGCGGCCTCTTCCTGCGCGGCGAGGGCGCTGCGCTCGTCCGCTTCGTCTGGCAGAACGCGGGCCGGTTCACGCTGGCCCATGACGGCCCGATCCGTGAGGCGGCCGCCTGGAGCGGCGTCGAGACCGCGCTCACCTGCCCCGACGAGCCCGGTGTGCTCGTCGCGCTCGCGGACGCCGGCCCCGTCGAGTGGGACGACGTGGTCGAGCTGGGCACCGTCTGATGTGCGGCGTCTTCGGCATCCGGGCGCCGGGCCGCGACGTCGCCCGCCTCTCCTACTTCGGGCTCCACGCGCTCCAGCACCGCGGCCAGGAGTCGGCGGGGATCGCGGTCTGCGAGGACGGCCGGCTGACGGGCCTGCGCGACCTCGGGCTCGTCGCGCAGGTGTTCGACGAGCAGAAGCTCTCCGGGCTTCGCGGCCAGCTCGCGATCGCGCACACGCGGTACTCGACGACCGGGTCGAACGCGTGGGAGAACGCGCAGCCGCTGATCCACCACGGCCCGGTGCGGACGGTGGCGCTCGGGCACAACGGGAACCTGACGAACGCCGACCAGCTCCGGGAGGAGCTCGCCCCGCGCCTCGGGTCGACGTCCGACAGCGAGGTGATCGCGGCGATGGTCGGCGCGGACGAGCGGCCGCTCGGCGAGGCCGCGGCCGGCGCGCTCGAGCGCCTCGAGGGCGCCGCGGCGGTGGTGGGGCTCGCCGACGGCAAGCTGTTCGCCTTCCGGGACGCGTTCGGGTTCCGACCGCTCGTCCTCGGCGACCTGCACGGCGACCCGGTCGTGGCCTCCGAGACCTGCGCGCTCGACCTGGTCGGCGCCGCGTTCGTGCGCGATGTGCGGCCCGGGGAGCTGCTGGTCGCCGACGAGGACGGCGTGCACTCGGAGCAGGTGCTGCCGCGATCCGGCGGCGGCGCTCTCTGCATCTTCGAGTTCTTCTACCTCGCCCGCCCCGATACGCGGCTCGACGGCGTCGAGGTGCACGGTGCCCGGGTGCGGATGGGCCAGCGGCTCGCCGCCGAGGCCCCCGCCGAGGCCGACCTCGTGCTGCCGATCCCGGACTCCGGCACACCCGCTGCGATCGGCTTCTCGCGTGCCGCCGGGATCCCGTTCAGCGAGGGTCTGATCAAGAACCGGTACGTCCACCGGACGTTCATCCAGCCCGAGCAGGGCATGCGCGACCAGGGCATCCGGATGAAGTTCAATCCCCTCGACGAGGTCGCCGGCAAGCGCCTGGTCGTCGTCGACGACTCGATCGTCCGCGGCTCGACGACGCGCCAGATCGTGCAGATGCTCTTCGACGCGGGCGCTGCCGAGGTGCACGTCCGCATCTCCTCGCCGCCGGTCGTCTCGCCTTGCTACTACGGCATCGATCTCGCGAGCGAGAACGAGATGATCGCCGCCCGCAACACCGTGGAGGAGGTCCGCGCGGCGATCGGCGCGACCTCCCTCGCCTACCTCTCCCTCGAGGGTCTCCAGGCCGCAACGGAGCGCCCTGCCGGCTCGGCGTGCCGCGCCTGCCTCACCCGCGAGTACCCGACACGCGTCCCTGCGGCGACCGAGAAGCTCCGCTTCGAGTCGGTCCGCTAGCCGCGGAGTCCCCGTCAGCGGACACCGGCGGGCTCCTGCCCGAGTGCCTTCGCCCGCCCGTACCGCACCGCGCGCGCGACCTGAGCCGGGTCGTAGCCCTGCTCGATCAGCTGCTGCTTCAGCTCGCCCTCCTCGGCCAGCCGGAGGAAGAGCCAGGCGAGCGCGCCGAGAGTCACCGCACCGCCTTCGGCCATCATCACGACTCCTGCCAGGTTCTGGTCGTGGACGGCCGAGATCCCCCAGATCGAGTGGGCGTGCTCGTACGTCGAGTAGAAGACCGTGCTCGACCAGATGAAGACGTTGCCGAGGATCGTCTCGACGAACCTGACGATGACGATGTAGCCGAGCTTCCACGCGGTGCCGAACCACTCAGGCGCCGGCAGCGTCTCGAGCACGGGCGACCACATCAGGCAGCCGCAGCTGAACATCAGGAAGTGCTCGAGCGCGTGCACGGCGTTGTTGTGCAAGGCACCCTCGTACAGCACCGGGAGGTGCCAGAGGTAGAGGTTCACCGTCCAGATCGGCAGCGCCACCAGCGGGTGGGTGAGGAACCGCAGGCGCTCGACCGGCTTCAGAGCGAGCACGGGCCGGAGCACCGGGCCTGTCAGGCCAGCGACGAAGCAGAGCGGCGCGAGGTCGCCGAGGATCACGTGCTGGCCCATGTGGACGAAGAAGAAGTCCTTCTCGCCGAGCTCGTCCACCGGCGAGTCGAGCGCGATCACGACGAGCGCGATCCCGAGCCAGAACAGGAACTGCCGGCTCTTCGGCACGGGCAGCCCGCGGCGCGCGAGCGTACGCGTCCGGCGCAGGTAGAGCACCGAGACGACGAGGGTGGGAACGACCTGGAGCGGCTCCAGGTTCCAGGTGGTGGCGGCGGATGCGAGCACCACCCGAAGTGTGGCGCCGTAGACTCAGGCCGTGGCGGCGAAGGAGCAGAGCTATGCCCGCGCCGGCGTCTCGCTGGCGGTCGCCGAAGGCGTCGTGGCGCGGCTGCGGGCCGCGGTCGAGTCGACCGGGGCGACCGGATTCGGGGCGTTCGCAGGCGTCCACCCCATCGACGACCGGCGTCTCCTCGCCGCCTCGACCGACGGCGTCGGGACGAAGCTGATCCTGGCCCGGGCGCGAGGGCGGCTGGCCGACTGCGGCCGCGACCTCGCCGCGCACTGCATCAACGACGTCGCGACGACGGGCGCGACCCCGCTCGTCCTGCTCGACTACGTCGCCGCGAACGCGATCGACCTCGAGCAGGTCGCGGAGCTCGTCGACGGTGCGGCCGAGGTGTGCCGCGCCGCGGGCGTCGCGCTCGTCGGCGGCGAGACCGCCGAGCTGCCCGGGATCTACCAGCACGGCGAGCTCGACTTCGCCGGGACCTGCGTCGGCATCGTCGACCGCGACGACCTGGTCGACGGCAGTACCGTCGTGGCCGGGGACGCCGTGATCGGCTTTGCCTCCGCCGGCGTCCACGCGAACGGCTTCACGCTCGCCCGCCGGGTGCTCGAGCGCGAGGACTACGACGGCCCCGACCTGCTCGCGCCCACCCGGCTCTACCTCGACGAGGCCCGGAAGCTCCGCGGCCGCGCCAGGGCGTTCGCGCACGTCACCGGCGGCGGCATCCTCGGGAACCTGAGCCGCGTGATCCCGGAGGGGCTCCATGCCGAGATCGACTGGGACGCCTGGGAGCGCCCGCCGGTGTTCGGCTGGCTCGCGCGGCACGTCGCCGAGGACGAGATGCGCCGCGTCTTCAACCTCGGCATCGGCTGGTGCGCCGTCGTCGCCGAGCCCGCCGACGGCGACACGGTGATCGGCCGAGTGGCGTGATCGGCGTGCTCGTGAGTGGGTTCGGCTCGAACCTCCAGGCGCTGATCGACGCCGGGGTGCCGATCGCGGCCGTGGGCTCCAACCGGAAGGACGCCTACGCCCTGACCCGTGCTCGCGGCGCCGGCATCCCCACGGCTACATTCGCTCTCGACTGCCACGCGAGTCGCGAGGAGCGCGACCTCGTCATGGCGACCTGGCTCGAGGAGCACGCCGTCGAGCTCGTCGTGCTGGCCGGGTACATGCACCTCCTCACGAGGCCCTTCCTCGCCCGCTTCCCCGGCCACGTCGTGAACGTGCACCCGTCGCTCCTTCCCGCCTTCCCGGGCGCCCGTCCGATCGAGGATGCGCTGGCAGCAGGCGTCGACACGACGGGCGTCACCGTGCACCTCGTCGACGAGGGCATCGACACCGGCTCGATCCTCGTCCAGGAGGCGGTCCCGGTGGAGCCGCGCGCCACGCTCGAGGAACGACTCCATGCGGTCGAGCACAGGCTGCTCCCGCAGACGGTCCGGGAGCTGACCGCGGCGTGAGGGCGCTCGTCTCCGTCCACGACAAGCACGGCATCGATACGTTCGCCTCGGGGCTTGCGGGTCTCGGCTTCGAGCTCGTCTCCTCCGGCGGCACGGCGGCCTTCCTCGAGGAGCAAGGGCTCGCGGTCACGCGCGTCGAGGACGTCACCGGGGCTCCCGAGATGCTCGGCGGCCGCGTCAAGACGCTGCACCCCGCAATTCACGCCGGCATCCTCGCGCGGGCGGACGCCGCCGAGGACCGCGCCACGCTTGCCGAGCACGGGATCGAGCCGTTCGACCTCGTGTGCGTGAACCTGTACCCGTTCACCTCGCTGGCAGCGCGCTTCGACGTCGACGAGGCCGACGTCATCGAGATGATCGACGTCGGCGGACCGTCGCTCCTGCGCGGGGCGGCGAAGAACTTCGCCCACGTCGCAGCGGTGTCTCGCCCGGAGCAGTACGAGCCGGTGCTCGCCGAGCTCTCGAGCGGCGCGCTCTCGCCGGAGACGCGCCGTGCGCTCGCTGCCGAGGCGTTCGCGGTCACCGCGGCCTACGACGCCGCGATCGCGCGCTGGTTCGCAGAGGACCAGTTCTTCCCGGACAAGCTCACGCTCACGTTCCGCAAGCTCACCGACCTCGCGTACGGCGAGAACCCGCACCAGGCCGCCGCCTACTACGAGGAGGTCGGCTCCCGAAAGCACCTGCTCTCCCGCGTCGACCAGCTCGGCGGCAAGGAGCTCTCGTACAACAACCTCGCCGACCTCGAGGCGGCACGGCGCATCATGCGCGAGCTCGAGGAGCCCGCCGCGGTCATGGTCAAGCACGCGAACCCGTGCGGCGTGGCAGTCGCCGCCGGGATCGGGCAGGCCTACGCGCGCGCCCTCGCAGCCGACCCCGTCTCCGCGTTCGGGTGCGTCCTGATGCTGAACCGGCCGGTCGACGCGGCGCTCGCCGGGCAGATCGCCGAGCAGTTCGTCGAGGTCGTCTTCGCACCGGAGTTCGACGACGACGCGCTCGAGGTGCTGAGCGCGAAGCCGGCGCTGCGGATCCTCCGTGGCCGCGAGCGCCGGGCCGACACGACGAACGAGCGTGACTACAGGCGGGTGGTCGGCGCCCTGCTCGTGCAGCAGCGCGACTCCGTGCAGGAGAGCCGCGACGGGATGGAGGTCGTCTGCGGGACGGTCGACGAGTCCCTCTGGGGCGAGATCGTGCTCGCGTGGTCGGTGTGCAAGCACGTCAGCTCGAACGCGATCGTCCTCTCCAGGGACGGGCAGACCATCGGGATCGGAGCCGGTCAGATGAGCCGCGTCGACTCGGTCCGGATCGCGGTCGAGAAGGCCCGGGAGCTCGGCCACGACCCGGCCGGCTCCGTGCTCGCGAGCGACGCCTTCTTCCCCTTTGCCGACGGCCCCCGGATCGCGCTCGACGCCGGCGTCACGGTGCTCGTCCAGCCCGGCGGTTCGAAGCGGGACGACGAGGTGAAAGCTGCGGTCGAGGCCGCCGGTGCGGCGATGGTCTTCACCGGGAAGCGGCACTTCCGGCACTGATGGAATAGCCGCCCCGACAGCTACGTTTGGGCCGGGAAACGGAAACCGGAGGGAGTGCAGAAGATGGCTGAGCTCGATCCGCGCCGCTGGAAGGCCCTCGCCGTGGTCTGCGCGGCGTATTTCATGACCATCCTGGACGTCTCGATCGTGAACGTGGCGCTGCCGACGATCGGGAAGGACCTCAACTTCTCCCGCGACGACCTGCAGTGGGTCTTGACCGCCTACGCGATCACGTTCGGCGGCTTCCTGCTCCTCGGCGGGCGCGCTGCCGACATCCTCGGGCGCCGCCGCGTCTTCCTCGCCGGTGTCGTCCTGTTCACGGCCGCGTCGCTCTTCTGCGGCCTGGCGTGGTCCGAGGGCGTGCTGATCACCGCCCGCGCGATCCAGGGCTTCGGCGCCGCGATCATCTCTCCGGCCGCGCTGTCGATCATCACGACGACGTTCGACGAGGGCGCGGAGCGGAACAAGGCGCTCGGCGTCTGGGGTGCGATGGGCGGCTCCGGCGCTGCCGTCGGGGTGCTCCTCGGCGGTGTGCTCACCAAGTACGCAGGCTGGGAATGGATCTTCTTCATCAACGTACCCGTCGGTGTCGCCGCGTTCCTGCTTGCGCCGCGATTCGTCCGCGAGAGCCGCGACGATCGCTCCACGACGCCCGACATCGCCGGCGCGGTCACGGTGACGGCCGGGATCGCGCTGCTCGTGTACGCCGTCTCGAACGCGCCGGTCCACGGCTGGGGGTCCGGCTGGACGCTGACACGGCTGATCGTGTCGGCCCTGCTCATCGTCGCCTTCCTCGTGATCGAGGCGAGAGCGAAGGAGCCGTTGATGCCGTTCTCGATCTTCCGGATCCGGACTGTCGCGGGCGCCAACGCGACGGCTTTCATGCTCGGGGCGGTGACATTCTCGAACTTCTTCGTGCTCACGCTGTACGTGCAGCAGGTGCTGCACTACTCCGCCCTGAAGACCGGGCTCACGTTCGCGGTCACGGCGGTCAGCGCGGTGCTGTGGGCCGGCCTGTCGCAGTTCCTCGTCACGAAGATCGGCGCGAAGCCGGTGATGATCGTCGGCTTCGTGGTGTTCGCGATCGGGATCTTCCTGTACACGCAGGTCTCGGCCGACGGCTCGTTCGCGAGCGACCTCCTCCCCGGCTACATCCTGGTGGGCTTCGCGCTGCCGTTCACGTTCATCCCGATCTCGATCGCGGCGCTCGCGGGCGTCCAGAAGCACGAGGCCGGGCTGGCCTCGGGTCTCTTCAACACTGCCCAGCAGGTGGGCGGCGCGATCGGCGTCGCAGTGGTCTCGTCGGTCTCGATCAGCCACTTCAACCACCTGACCGGGCAGGGGGTCCCGTTCGGCGAGGCGTTCACGAGCGGCGCCCAGTGGGCGTTCTGGGTCATGTTCGGGATCTCGCTCGCCTGCATCGTCGCAGCGATCGTCCTGATCAAGCGCGACGAGCTCGCCCCGGCCGGGGAGGCGGTTCCGGCCGAGGTGTAGAGATACTCTCCCCGGGGATGTCGCGCGAGTACCCGAGCGTCCTCGACCTGGTGGGAGGGACGCCGATCGTCCGGCTCGACCGGATCTCACGTGACGTCCCCGGGGAGATCCTCGCCAAGCTCGAGTTCCTGAACCCCGGCGGCTCGGTCAAGGACCGGATCGGGCTCTCGATGATCGAGCAGGCCGAACGGGACGGGCTGCTGAAGCCGGGTGGCACGATCGTCGAGCCGACGTCGGGCAACACGGGCGCCGGGCTCGCGATCGCCGCGGCGATCAAGGGGTACCGGTGCATCTTCGTGATGCCCGACAAGATGAGCCAGGAGAAGATCGCGATGCTCCGCGGCTACGGGGCCGAGGTCGTGATCACGCCGACGGCGGTCGACCACGACTCACCGGAGTCGTACTACTCGGTCTCGTCGCGGCTCGCGGAGGAGATCCCAGGGGGTTTCAAGCCCGACCAGTACTCGAACCGCGCGAACCCCGACTCGCACTACCGGACGACGGGCCCCGAGATCTGGGAGCAGACCGGCGGCGAGATCGACGCGGTCGTGATCTCCGTCGGGACCGGCGGGACGATCAGCGGCGTCGGCCGCTTCTTCAAGGAGCAGGGCTCGCCGACCCTGATCGTCGGCGTCGACCCTGAGGGCTCGATCTACACGGCGCGGGACGACAGCGAGCTGCACCCGTACCTGGTCGAGGGGATCGGCAAGGACACATGGCCGGAGACGATCGACCTCAGGCAGGTGGACGAGTGGGTGCAGGTATCCGACCGCGACTCGTTCCTGACCGCGCGCCGGCTCGCGCGCGAGGAGGGCATCCTCGCGGGCGGCTCGTCGGGAAGCACGGTGTGGGGCGCGATCGAGATCGCACGCCGGCTCGGGCCAGGATCGCAGGTTCTCGCCCTGCTTCCCGACTCGGGGCGCTCGTACCTCTCGAAGTTCCTCGACGACAAGTGGATGCTCGAGCACGGCCTGATCGAGCGGAGCGCGCCGACGCCGTCGGTCGACGAGCTCCTGCGGGCGAAGGGCGCCGAGGCCGAGCCGACCCCCGCGCTCGTCACGATCTCGGCGCACCAGAAGGTCGGCGAGGCGATCGAGGTGATGCACCGCTACTCGATCTCCCAGCTGGTGGTCGTGCGCGACGGCGAGGTCGACTCGCTCGCCGACGTGATCGGGTCACTGCAGGACCGCGACCTGCTCGAGCGCGTGTTCCGCGACCCCGACGCTCTGTACGAGGACGTCGCGAACGCGATGCAGCCCCCGCTCGCCACCGTCGAGGCGTCGGCGTCGGTCGACGAGATCGTCGCGGCCCTGACCGCCGGAACGAACGCCGTGCTCGTCGCCGATCGCGGCCACCCCACCGGCGTCGTCACCCGCTCGGATCTCCTCGAGTACCTCGCCCGCAGATAGGCGGGCGGCGTCCCGAGCAGACGTGGCCCGGCATCGTCACGGCCGTGCCCCAAACGGCGGGGCCTGGTGTCAGACACCATCGCCACTCGAGACAACAAGCCTGTGTTCATGCGGCTCGCCGTGGCCGCTAGGGACGACACTGGTGTCAGACACCGTCCTGTCCTCGCTCGGGAGGTCATGTCCGAAGTAGCGTTGGCTGTGTGAGGACAGTGTCGGTCGCGGCGCTGCGGCGGTACGTCGTCGCGCACCAGGGGTACGCCGCGCGGGCGCGGAAGGCGACCGCAGCGGACGTGGCCGCGGAGATCGGGCGGCTCGGGGCGGTGCAGCTCGACTCGATCTCGACCGTCGACCGGGCGCACCGGATCACGCTCTCCACGCGGGTCGGCGGGTTCGACGAGACCGTCGTCACGCGTCTGCTCGCGAAGGGCCGCATCTTCGAGTACTGGGCCCACGAGGCGTGCCTCCTGCCCATCGAGGACTACCCGCTGTTCAAGCGGCGGATGCGTGACCTCGTCGACCACCACTGGTGGGGCAGGGAACGAACCGCCGAGAGCCGGGCCGTCGAGCGCGAGGTGCTCGCGCGGCTCAGTGCGGAGGGCGCGCTCCCCGTCCGGGCGTTCGAGGGCCGAAGCGGCCCGATGTGGGGCTGGAAGCCGGCGAAGCGGGCGCTCGAGCACCTCTTCGCCGCGGGTGAGGTCGCGATCGCGGGTCGCCAGGGCTTCCAGCGGGTCTACGACCTGCCCGAGCGCGTGATCCCGAAGGAAGCGCTCGACGCACCCACGCCCACCGAGGACGAGTTTCGCCGCCGCTACGCCCTTCGCGCCGTCCAGGGACGCGGCGCGCTGACCGAGGGCGGGATCGCCGAGCACTGCCGGCTCGCCGGCGGAGCAAAGGCCGTCCGCCCGCACGTCGACGCGCTCGTGGCCGAAGGAGCCCTGGAGCGCATCGCCCCGGACGACGGCGGCCCGCCGGTCGTCATCCCCGCCGGTGTCGACCTCGACGGCGCGGCCGCCGCGCCCGTGCTCCTCTGCCCGTTCGACAACCTGATGTGGGACCGGCCGTTCCTCCGGCGCCTCTTCGACTTCGACCACGTGATCGAGGTCTACAAGCGCGAGCACGAGCGTCTCTACGGCTACTACGTCCTGCCGCTCCTGATCGGGGAC
Organism: uncultured Actinomycetes bacterium; assembly: GCA_963836925.1. Lineage (GTDB taxonomy): Bacteria > Actinomycetota > Thermoleophilia > Gaiellales > Gaiellaceae > PALSA-600. The sequence goes on along the minus strand of CAWILJ010000012.1, from coordinate 44,532 downwards.
CGGTTCGCCGGCCGCGCCGACCTCAAGGCCGACCGGGCCCGCAGCGCGCTCCAGATCAAGCGCTTCACCCCCGAGCCGAAGATTCGCCGCAACCTCGACGACCCGCTCGAGCGCGCCGCCACCCGGCTCGCGAGCGCGCTCGGGCTGACGTCGGTCGAGCGCGGGGCATAGATTCTCCGCGCAATGCCCGAGACGCCATTCGAGATCGAGATCGGCGACGGGAAGCTCACCGGCCACTTCGGCGGCACGGGCATCCCGGCCCTCCTCCTTCACGGCGGCCCCGGCCTTCCCGACTACATGGACGGCGCCGCGGCCGAGCTCGGCAACCTCTTCACCACGATCCGCTACACGCAGCGCGGCACGCTGCCCTCGACGGTCGGCGGCCCCTACAGCGTCGAGACGCACGCGGCCGACGCGATTGCGATCCTCGACCTGTTCGGGCAGGAGAAGGCCTGGGCGATAGGCCACTCATGGGGTGGGCACCTCGCCCTGCATCTCGCCGTCGCGCATCCCCGACAGGCTCTACGGCGTCGTCTGCATCGATCCACTGCGGCGCATCGAGCAAGGTCATTCCGGAGTACAGGGAGAACCTGCTCGCGAAGCTGACCCCCGAGGAGCGCGCGCGGGTCGAGGCGATCGAGGAGCGCTCCGAGGCCGGCGAGGCGACCGAGGGGGAGGAGCTCGAGGAGGCGAGGATCCTCTGGCCCGTGAAGTTCGCGGACCGCGCGAAGGTCGCGCCGTTCCCCTACGAACGGCTCGGCGTCGAGTGCGCCCGCGAGACGTTCGAGTCGATCGGCGAGCACTTCGAGAAGCGCACGCTGCGGAAGGGGCTTCCCGAGGTCGCGATGCCGGTGCTGTTCGCCCACGGGATCCAGGACCCGCTGCCGATGCGGGCGTCGGTCGCGACCGCCAAGCTGATTCCCGGCGCGCGGGTGGCCCGGATCGCGAACTGTGGGCACTTTCCGTGGCTCGAGCAGCCCGGCTTCCTCAACCGCTCGATCCGCGGCCTGATCGCCCTGCTCTGAACCCGGCGGTAGGCTGCGCCCATGGAGTTCGAGACGCGAGCGATCCATGCCGGCCAGGAGCCCGACCCCGCAACCGGCGCCGTGATCACGCCGATCTACCAGACCTCCACGTACGTGCAGGAGGAGGTCGGCGTCCACAAGGGTTACGACTACTCGCGCGGCTCGAACCCGACCCGCGTCGCGCTCGAGACCGCCCTCGCGAGCCTCGAGAGCGCCGAGCACGGGATCGCGTTCTCGTCGGGTCTCGGCGCGACGACGACCCTGATGCACCTCGTCGATCCCGGTGAGCGGGTCGTGCTGATCGCCGATGTCTACGGCGGCGTGTACCGGATGACGTCCCAGGTGTATGAGCCGAAGGGCTACAAGTTCACGTACGTCCCCGCGGACGAGTTCGACGACGGCCTCGCCTCGCACCTGGCCGACGACACGCGCCTGGTCTGGATCGAGACGCCGTCGAACCCGCTGCTGAACGTCGTCGACATCCGCCGCGCCGCCGACGCCGCCCACGCGGCGGGCGCGCTGCTCGCAGTCGACAACACGTTCGCCTCTCCGTACCTCCAGCAGCCGCTCGAGCTCGGCGCCGACGTCGTCGTCCACTCGACGACGAAGTACCTCGGCGGCCACTCCGACGTGATCGGCGGCGCCGTCCTCACGAGCGACCCGGCGCTCGCCGAGCGGCTTCGCTTCCTGCAGAAGTCCCTCGGCGCGGTCCCGGGCCCGTTCGACTCGTGGCTCGTCCTGCGCGGGATCAAGACACTCGCTCTGCGGATGCGCCAGCACTGCGAGAACGCCCGGGCGGTCGCCGCCTTCCTCGAGCAGCACCCGGCGGTCGAGCGTGTCCTCTATCCCGGCCTTCCCGGCCACCCCGGGCACGAGGTCGCCCGCCGGCAGATGCGCGACTTCGGCGGCATGGTCTCGTTCCTCGTCGGCTCCGAGGAGGAGGCGGTCGCGCTCGCCGCGCGCACGAGGCTGTTCGCGCTCGCCGAGTCCCTCGGCGGCGTCGAGAGCCTGATCGAGCATCCGGCCCGGATGACCCATGCCTCCACCGCCGACGCGCCGTTCGCCGCGCCGCGGAACCTCCTGCGCCTCTCGGTCGGGATCGAGGCGGCCGACGACCTCGTCGCCGACCTCGAGACGGCCCTCGTCGCCGCGCCCGCCCGCGCCCGCGCCTGAGCGCGTGCTCGCGCCCGTCGACCTTCACTTCCTGGGCTTGCGCCGGGCGATCGGCGTCTACGTCGTCGAGACTGCCGAGGGGCCGGCCCTGTTCGATTGCGGGCCCGCAACGACCCTCCCGCGGCTCCGCGAGGGCCTCCGCGAGCACGGCCTCGAGCTGACCGACGTCCGTCATCTGCTCCTCTCGCACATCCACCTCGACCATGCGGGCGCCGCGGGGACGATCGTCCGCGAGCACCCTGCGCTGAAGGTCTGGGTGTCCGCGATCGGCGCACCGCACCTCTCGGACCCGTCGCGACTCGAGGCGTCCGCCCGCCGGCTGTACGGCGAGCGGTTCGACGGCCTCTGGGGCGAGCTCGCGCCCGTCCCCGACGCGAACATCCGGATCGCGGACGGCGAGGTGCTCGGCTGGGACGCGTTCCCTGCACCCGGGCACGCGTCCCACCATGTCTGCTACCTCCGCGACGGCACCCTCCTCGCCGGCGATGCCTGCGGGGTTCGCCTACAGCCGTCGGAGTACGTGCTCCCGGTGGCGCCGCCACCCGACATCGACCTCGAGGCGTGGCACGCGACGATCGACGAGATCGGGCGCCGCGCACCCGACCGCCTCGCCCTCGTCCACTTCGGCGTCGCCACCGACGTCGCCGCGCACCTCGAGCGTCTGAGAGACGAGCTCGACCGCTGGGCTGCGCTCGTCGGCAGGGGGGCCGACCTCGAGACGTTCGTCGCCGCCACCCGTCCCGCGGCCGGTGCGGACGCGGAGCTCTACGACGCGATTGCCCCCTACGACCAGTCCTGGAAGGGACTCAACCGCTACTGGTCGAAGCGCCGGGAGCCTTGCGGAAGCAGCGCGATGACGGACTTCTCGATGTGGCCGTGCTTGTCGTTGACGTTCACGGTCATCGTGTAGGACTGGTCCTTGACCGGCTTGAAGTTGACCGGGATCGTGATCGTCCCGCCCTTCTGGACCGGAAGCAGCGGCTGGGCGATCGCGAGGTTCTTCTTCCCCTGCTTCACCGCCCAGGTGAGGCCGACCTTGACGCCGGTCGCGTTGTAGTACGCCATCACGGGCACCGGCAGCACGACCTTGAAGGACTTGTTCGGAGCCACCGTCTGCGAGTGCCCGACGACGCCAACGGCAGCGTTCGCGAACGCAGCGTACGCCGGCTTCTTCGTGCCGTTCTTCGCCACGACGCCGCTGAACCACGTCTGTCCGTTCGAGTCACGGAAGATGAACCAGACGAACATCTGGACGTACTGGTTCTGGGAGGCGAGCTGGAGCGCCGACTTGACGTCGGCCGCCTGCTTGGCGTAGCTGACGCCACCGAAGGGGTACTGGGGCTTCGTCTGCTCGCCGTACTCGGTGATCCAGATCGGGATCGGCCGGTGGAACCACTTCGCGAGGTCGGCGCCGAACCGCGTCATCGTCGTGAACGCCACGTTCGGGTATGCGACCCTCTGCACCGGCCCGAGCGTGTAGCTCGTCGGGTACGGATGCGTCGCCCAGGCGTCGAACTTGAGCTTCGGGTTCACCACGGAGAGCATGCGCGCGAACGTCGCCGGCGCCACCGAGTCGTTGCCGACGTTGCCGGTGGGGCGGTTCTTCCCGCGGTTCGACGTCTCGCCCGCGGCGACGAGGGCGCTCGGGTTCCCCTTCTTGATCCCGCTGTACGCGGCCGCATAGAGCTTCGCGTAGGTGGCGGGGCTGACGATCTTGCCGCTCTTCGAGAACTGCGGCGCGAGGAAGAGCCCGAGGTTCGGCTCGTTCCACACCGAGAACCGGCGGACCGTCCCGACGCCCGGCTTGGAGCCGTTGTACCGGGTCGCGAGCATCCGGGAAAACTGGGTGAGCGTGCCCATGTTCGTCGGCGGGTAATTCGGCGTCTTGCCGCCGTTCGCCCACTTCGGCGTCTGCGCGATCGTCATCAGCACCTCGAATCCGTACTGCTGGGCCGACCGGACGAGCGCATCGACGTCGGAGAGGTGGTAGGCCGGGTCGTTCCCGTTCAGCGGGTTCGCCGGCCTGGTCGGGGCGACCGTCGACCAGTTGACGAGGACGTGGACGATCGAGCTGTGGGTGCGCTGCGCGGAGAGGAGGTTCGAGGTCGTCACGTTGGACCAGCGAAAACTCGGGTCGTCGAAGAAGCCGACGGGCATGCGCGCGACCGCTTTCGCGGACGCAGCGGGCAAGGCCAGGAGCACGACGAGGACGGGCAGGACGAAACGTAGCTTCCGCTGCACAGCAGACAACCTCCTCCGGACGGGGGACTACCGAGACTCCGCCACCGTAACGAAACGGAGTCAAGGGCATGTTAAGAGCCACTCCGGCGCGTGCTTCCCGTTCCCCGGGCGCCAAATCCGCCATTCGGACCGTGACGCAGGTGTCGGCGGCGGCGTATGGAACCTGACATCGCCATGAGGACCTCGTTCACGATCCCAGTTCTCGCCTTGCTCACGGCAGCGGCCGTGGCGGTCGCGCCGGCGACCGGGGCTCCATCCCGCACGATCACCGTCCAGGGAACGGGGATCGTGACGACGGTGCCCGACGAGGCCCAGTTCACGTTCGGCGTCTCGACGACGGCGTCGACCGCGAAGGCGGCGCTCGGCGCCAACGCGGCGCGAATGAACCGGCTGATCGCGGCGCTGAAGGCGGCGGGGATCGCGCCGGCCGACATCCAGACGGCGCAGATCTCGCTCTCGCCGAACACGAACGAGAACGCCTCGAAGGTCCTCAGCTTCACCGCGAGCAACTCGGTCACGCTGAAGACGAAGCAGATCGCGAAGGCGGGATCGATCGTCGATGCGGCGGTCGCAGCGGGCGCGAACCTCGTCAGCGGCCCGTCGCTCGGGCCGTCCGACCAGCAGCTGCTCCAGCGGCGCGCCCTGAAGGCCGCCGTCGCCGATGCCCACGGCCGTGCGCTTGCGATCGCGCAGGCGGCTCACGTGAAGCTCGGCGCCGTGATCTCGGTCAGCGAGACCTCGAGCAGCCCGGTCCAGTTCGCCCCGACTGCGAAGGCGGCGTCCTCATCGGGGACGCCCGTCGAGCCTGGCTCCGTCCAGGTCGAGGAAGACGTGACCGCCGTCTTCGCGATCCGTTAGAGGACGACCCGCCGCGCCCGTTCGGCCGACGAGTCGATCCCGCACGCGAGCTCGTAGGTGATCGTCCCGAGGCGGGCCGCGTGCTCCTCGGCGAGCAGCCCGTCGCCGATCAGCGTCACCGGTGTCGCGGGCTCCACCGGCCCCGGGAGCTCGACGGCGAACGAGTCCATCGAGATCGTGCCGATCACCCGGCGCCGCTCGCCTGCGACGAGCACCTCGGTGCCGGTGAGACCGCGGCGCCATCCGTCCGCATACCCGGCCGGGACGATGCCGATCCAGGTCGGGACGGTGGCGACGAACCGCCGGTTGTAGCCGGTGCTCTCGCCGGGTTGGAGCTGCTTCACCTCCGCGACCGAGCTCCGCCACGAGAGAACGGGGACGAGGCCGTCGTCGGCGGGATCTGACCCGAACGGCGAGAGCCCGTAGAGGGCGATCCCCGGCCGTCCGGCGTCGAACCGAGCCGCCGGGTGGCGCAAGATGCCGGCGCTGTTCGCGAGGTGCCGGGTGAGGCCCGGGTGAGCCTCCGCGATCTCGGCGAACCGCGCGATCTGGAGCTCGGTGAATGCCGTGTCCGAGTCTGCCGAGGCGAGGTGGCTCATGAGCCCGACGACGTCCGGGCTTGCCGTCACCGCCTCTCCGAAGCCCCAGCGTCCCATGCCCGTGTCGACCTTGAGGTGGAGCGGAATGCCATCCGGGAGCATGCCGCTCCCTACGGTGAGCTCGAGTCGGGCCTCACGGGCGGCGCGGAGCTGGTGCTGGAACGACGGGCTGAGGACGACGATCCTCGCCGATGGGAAGGCGGCGCGGAGACGGACTCCCTCGCCGACGGTCGCGACGCACAGGGCCTCGGCTCCCTCCTCGAGCGCGGTCGCGGCGACGGTGTCCGCCCCGTGACCGTACGCGTCGGCCTTGACGACGGCCCACAGCGCCGCACCCGACAACGCGTCGCGGAGCCGCCTGACGTTGAGCCGCAGCGCGGCGCGGTCGATCGTGATCTCCGACCGCTGGGCCCCGTGGTGAGGTGGCATGCTCCCGGCGATTCCCGCAGACTACGCAGGTCCTGCGCGGGACCAACGTCGTCCCTGCGCGGCGCCTTCGCAGGGCGGCCTCGTTGCGGTGAGCGTGCCCGAGCCGCCGGCGTTCGCGGCGGCGCTCACCCGCCCCTGCACACCTAGTGCACGGGCCGATCCGGCGTGCTCCGCCGGCTACGCCGGACCGGGCACGTCCGAGCTCACCTCGACGAGCCCGCCCGTGTCGACGTCGTAGACGAACCCCCGCACCTGGTCGCGGTACGGGAGAAACGGCGAGTGGCGGACGCGCGCGACCGACTGGCGTACGTCGGCCTCGACGTCGGTGAACGACTCGATCGCGAAGGACGGGGCCATCCCGGTCGCCTCCTGGAGCTCGGACCGGAAGCCGTCGTCGGTGATCAACTGCATGCCGCAGTCGGTGTGGTGGATCAGCGCGATCTCGCGCGTCCCGAGGCGCCGCTGGGAGATCGCGAGCGACCGGATCACGTCGTCGGTGATGACGCCGCCCGCATTCCGGAGCACGTGCGCCTGCCCGTTCTCGAGCCCGAGGGCGGCGAAGACGTCGAGGCGGCAGTCCATGCAGGTCACGATCGCGAGGCCGAGCGTCGGGCGGACGTCCAGGTGGCGGCGCAGGAACGCATCCGCGAACCTGCGGTTGAACGCGAGGAGATCCTCCATCACGGCCAAGCTCAGGCGGTGGCGCCCACTTCGGCGTCCCAGGGCGACGGGCGGCCGGTTCCGGGGAGGCAGCAGCTCGAGGCGCAGACGTCGTGGCTCGGACCGTAGCGCCCGACGCTGCGCCGCTCCGCGACCGTCCCGAGCCTCTCGGCGATGAGCTCGCGGATCATCGCGACGAACGCCGGGTGAGCGCCCGCGGCACCGGCGCGCACCATCGTCAGCCCGAGCCGGCCGGCGACGGCGGCCGCCTCGACGTCGAGGTCGTAGAGCACCTCCACGTGGTCGGAGACGAAGCCGACCGGCGAGACGACGACGTCGGTGACGCCCTCGTCGTGGAGCTCGTGCAGGCGGTCACAGACGTCCGGCTCGAGCCACGGCACCCGGGGCGAGCCGCTGCGGCTCTGGTAGACGACCGAGTGCCGCCGGGCGCCGACTGCCTCGGCGACGAGGCGGGCGCTCTCGGCGAGCTGGTCCTCGTAGCGGCAGTGCGCCGCCATCGCCGACGGGATGCTGTGCGCGGTGAAGACGAGGTGCGCTTCGCCACGGCGGTCCCCGGGGATCTGCGCGAGTGCGTCGCGCACGCGGTCGACGTTCGCTTCGACGAAGCCGGGATGGTTGTAGAAGGCCCGGAGCCTCAGCACCTCGGGCGCGTCGGCGCCCACCTCCAGCTGGGCGGCGTGGATGTCCTCGCGGTACTGGCGGCAGCTCGAGTAGGAGCTGAAGGGGGAGGTGAAGAAGGCGAGCGCGCGACGGACGCCGTCGTCACGCATGTCCCGGAGCGCGTCGGCGAGGAACGGGTGCCAGTTGCGGTTGCCGTAGTAGACCGGGAGCCCGATCCCGTGGGCGTCGAGCTCGGCCTGGACCGCGGCGATCAGCTCGCGATTCTGGCGGTTGATCGGGCTGACCCCCCCGAAGAGCGCGTAGTGATCGGCGACCTCGACGAGCCGCTCCCGCGGGACGTTGCGCCCGCGCGTGACGTTCTCGAGGAACGGGACGACGTCGTCCGGGCCCTCGGGGCCGCCGAACGACACGACGAGCAGTGCGTCGTAGCTCCGGTCGTCGAGCCGCGCGTCGGCCCCGTCGGCGGGTTGCTTGCGCGCTTGGAGGTTCGCCATCGAGACCACCCTAGCCCGCCGTGGCGGGCCGACGTCTACTGTGCGTACCGGGCGATCCACTCGGCCAGGAACGGCTCGACGATGCCGTATCTGCCGTCCGGGAGGCGCGCAATGAACTCGGCCCCGACGAGCGCCCTGGCGGCCTTCTGCACGGTCGGCGCAGACGGGAGCTCGTGAGCGTCGATGTAGCGGGCAGATTGGACGTGGCCGGGCTCGGCCGTGAGCGCCTGGAGGAGCAGGCGCTGCGCTCGGGCCATGTGCTCCCAGACGAACGTGAAGCGGGCGTTCTCGGAGCGGAGGACGGCTTCGAGCGCCCGGTCGAGGTCGCCGGGCAGCGCCGAGTGACCGCTCGGCACCTGATCCCAGAGGGCATGCGCGAGCTCCTGGGTGGCATTGGGGTGACCTCCGGTGATCGCGAGCAGCTGCCTCACGACCTCGTCGCCCACGCCGCGGTCGGTGCCGTCGAAGCGTTCTTCGACGAACCTGCCGAAGGCGTCCGCCGGGATCGCGCCGAGCTCCATCACCTTCGCACTGCGATAGAACGGCTCGTTCTCGTGGTTGAAGAGGCGGTCCATCATGTCCCGCTTGCTTCCGGCATAGACATGCGAGATGTCGGGCTGCTCCTGGAAGATCGCGCGCATGAGCGCGGGCAGGTGCGGGTCGATCTCGGTGATCTGCTGGAACTCGTCGAAGTAGAGGACGACCGTCGAGTGCTGCTCGGCGGCCAGCAGCGCCGGGAGCTCGAGCAGTCGCTCGAGCGTGTCGTCGATGTCCTCGTCGGCCTGCCGTGCGGCGAAGCTGAAGCTCATCGTCGCGTCGAGCGGGTCGTACGTCATGACGGGTCTCACTCGCAGGGAGCCGAAGGCCTTCAGGACGCCTTCCCTGGCTTTCGTGGTGGTCGAGGCGATGTCGTCGTGGATCGCCCGCGCGAGGTGTGATGCGAGACGCTCCTTCGTCGGCGTCTTCATCAGGTCGACCTCGGCCACCCGCACGCCGCCGGCGACGAGCCGCTGGGAGGCGCGCCGCACGAGGGATGATTTCCCGTAGCGCCTGGGCGCGATCAGCGCGACGTTCTGCCCGTTCAGCATGTCCTGCTCGAGGGACGCCAGCTCCTCGTCCCGATCGGTGAAGGCCTCGTCGAGGGCGAGATCGCCGAAGAAGAACGGATTGCGGGTTGTCCTAGCGCCCGACATACTCGTGATCATACCGTCGTGTATGGCGATGACCATGCCTGGAGTGATTATGCCTAGAAGCATTTCAAATGAGATGCCTACTATGAACATCCTTGTAGGCATGGCATCCCTCGAGCCGGCATCACCGACCGGCGGTCTAGGCTGAACGACGTGAGCGTCAGGCGCGAGCGACCGCCGATCGGGCTCTCCGGCAACTCCATCCGGCTGCGGCTCCCGGACGGCACCGTGAAGGAGATGCCCCTCGACACGTCACCTGGGCCGGCGTCGGGTCTCTGCTGCTTCTGCGGCCAGGGGGTCGAGGGCAGCGCGATCCGCGTGTCCGCCGGGTGGACGGACGGCGGAGGCGACCATTTGCAGTCCTGGGCCGCCCATCGCACCTGCCTGGCGGAGCGATTGCACGATTCGGTCGCGGGCGCAGGGCCGTTCTTCGCCGGCTGACCTGGCCCCCGGCGACGGATGCTTCGCTCCTCGCTGCTGCATCCCGGACGCGAGAAAGCGACGATGCGCGTTCCGGGCTACGATGGCGCGATGTTCGCCGGTGGGTCGGCGGTAGCTCGTGTGTGGCTCATGTTCGTGGGGCTGTCGCTCGTCGTAGCGAGCTCGGCTTCCCCCGCGGGAGCCCGGCACGCGGACGCGCTCACCGTCTCGAGCGCGGTAGCGAGCGCCCACTGGAAGGAGGGCTGGCTCCTGCCCGGTGCAAACGTCCGGTTCACGGGCAGTGTCGACGCGGCTTCGTCACTCACCGCGGCGTTACGGCCGCTCGATCGCCCCGGCACTGTGACCGCGCGGACCACGTTCGAGGTCGCCGGCGCGGGGCCGTTCAGCCGGCAGCTGCGCCTGCCTCCACGGCCACTGCCCGGCACCTACAGCCTCCGGCTCGGAGGGACGAGCGGGGCGGCCAGGCTCGAACCGGTCGACGTCACGGTCACGATCCCGGCACCTCCCGAGGGCGTGCTCGACCGCGCCGAGGTCGGCACGACCCCGAGCGGCCCCTGGTCGCTCTACAAGACGGGAACGCCCCCCATCGTCCACGGCTCCCACAAGGAGCTCTGGATGCGCTTCCGGTTCCTCTACCCGCCGACCGGCAAGAACATCGAGCTCGTCTGGAAGCTGCACTGGCACAGGGTCGTCGGCAGGGTCTACAAGCTGTACAAGGACACGCTGACCACGTCTGTCGCCTCTGGAGCGCCGCTCCCGAGCGGCCACTGGTCCGCCGTCCTCATGATCGACGGACGAGTCGCGAAGAAGATGGACGTGGTCGTGACGTGACCGGTACCGGCGCACGCGCGACTACGCCCACACGCACCGCCCGCCGGTCTACTCGATCCTGACGCCGACCCGCTTCACGACGACGCCGTCGACGCTCACGATCGCGTACCACCTGCCACGCGCGAGCGGAACGTTCGATTGGATGAACGAGTCGGTCGTCGCACCGGCGGGCTTCGTCACCGCCCCGACGAGCTTGAAGCGCGGCGTGCGCCAGACGATCCTCACCTTCCGGGCTGTCGCGGGCAGCGCCAGGAAGTGGAAGCGCACCCAGAGCTGCTTCTGCGGAGCCTTCGCGGCGGCCACGCCTTCGCCGTTTCTCTCGATGCTGATCGAGGCGCGGTCGACGACCCCCTCGGGCGGCGCCTTCAGCACGACGGCGCGGCTGCGTACAGCCGGGCTCGACGACCCGGTGGTCGCCTGGACGCGCAGGACGTAGCTCCCGGGCGGCGTCCCGGGCTGTAGGCCGAGCATCTCGTGGAACGTCCCGGCGCGATTCGTCGCGTAGGTCCGCCCCGCCCAGACCCGGCCGCCCGCCGCTGCGCTCAGGAGAGCCTTGAGCCGGGAGGCACCGCGAACCGTCACCGAGAACCGCACCTTCCCGGACAGCCGACTGGTCTTCCAGGCCGCGCTCGTGCTGACATCGCCGAGCGCGAGCGCCGTGAGGGTCGCCGGTGTCGTCGTCGCGGTCGTCGTGGTGGTCGTCACCGTCGTCGTGGCGGTCGACGGGGTCGTCGTCGTGGTGGTCGACGTGGTCGTGGGCGCGGGCTTGACGTAGGCGTCGATCTGGAGCTGATAGCCGTTCGACGACCGTCCCCACGGGTGGAGACGGCGCCGAGGGGCTACCGCCGTCGGAGAGCACGGGTGTCCAGGCCTCGGGGAACGCACCGAGGACCCCGGTCTTGAAGATCAGGGCGCTGTTGCTGTTGTCGAGCCCGATGACGTCGCCGGCCTTGATCGGGAGGTTCGCCGCGAACTGATCAGGGCTCGAGTCGCTGCCGCTGGTCGACTCGGTCGCGCTCGACGCGACCGCCGTGTACTTGCCGCCGCCCGCGGGCCGGAGGACGCGCAGCCTCACCTTGTTGCCGGCGCTCCCCGATGCGATTCGCCAGGCGACGACCGTACCGTTGGCGCCGGAGGCGTAGGAGGAGTCCGCGCCGGACCCCGACCACTGGATGAACGTGCAGCCCTGGCTGATGCAGGTCGGATGGTTCTGGAGGGTCGTCGTGGCGCTCGTCGCAAGCGTGGCCGGGCCGAGCGTGATCGTCCCCGGAGGCTGTGAAGCGACCGCCGACCATGACGAGGCGACCGGCAACGCTGCAGAAAGGGCGATCGCGAGCGCGAGCGGAATCGCCCGCCGCCACACGCTTCTCCCGGTTCGGCTTCGCACCGCATCCTCGTTCATCGCGACAGCGGATGATTGCAAGCTCCGGTCGAATGAGAAAGCCGGGACTTCACGACTCGAGCCATGAGATGCGGCGACCCTCTTCAGGAGACCACGGTGTGCTGCATCGCCCAGAGGGCTGCGGCGGCGCGCGTCGACACCCCGATCTTGCCGTAGATGTGCTGGATGTGGTGGTCTGCGGTCTTGGGCGAGATGTAGAGGCGGCCGGCGATCTCGCGCGTCGTCAGGCCTCTCGCTGCGAGCCGGAGCACCTCGACCTCGCGGCGTGTCAGCCCGCCGGGGTTCTCCGGCCGCTTGCCCGTGGGCCCCCTCGGCTCGCCGTGCCCGGCAGCCACCAGCACGGCACGGCTCGCGCGAGGCTCGAGCACGCCCGCGGACTCGAGTCGGCGTAGGTCGGCGGCCGCGTCACCGGGGGAGAACGGCGGCCGGTCTGCTCTCTCGGAGGTCAGCCCGACGTAGACCTCCGTCGCGGCGAGGACGCACGCGCCGAGGTGGTCGTCCGCGGCCTGCGCCCGCCTGTGGTATCCCGATCCATCGCATTTCTCGTGGTGTGCGCAGGCGACGGGGTTCAGGACGGCGAGCGCCGGTGACCGACGCAGCATCTGCTCGGTCAGCATCGGGTGGAGCTCCACGCGGTCGAACTCCGACCGTGTGAGCGGGCCCGGCTTGTCCCAGATCGAGTTCGGAACGGCGGTGGTGCCGAAATCGTGCACCAGCGCCGCGCGCCGAAGCGTCGTCACCTCGGCGTCGGCGAGTCCCAGCACGCCGGCTGCGTCCTCGGCAAGCTTCGCGCAGCGGCGGCTGTGCCCGCCCCAGTACGGCGACTTGAGATCGATGAAGTCGGCCGCGACGATGAGGGCGTCGTCGAGCTCGGCGCCCGTCAGCAGGCGGTGAGGCTCGGGCTCGAGGGCGAGGACGGCGTCCCACGGCTCGATCTCGCCGAGCCGGTCGAACCACTCGCGCCCATGCTCGAGGAAGAGGTCGGCCACCGCCGGGTCGTACGTCTCGTCGCGGCGCTCGCGCGCCGCCTCGAGCGCGCGTTCGGGCGAGAAGAGGCGCCCGAGGGCCTCCATGTCGTGGCTGACGTGGACGATGCGCATCGGAAGCGGGATCGCCTCCGCCTTCACGTGGTTGGGGTGCCCGTTCCCGTTCCAGCACTCGAACGTGCACCCGAGCGCGTCACGGACGCTCCGACCGAAGCCCAGCCGCTCGAGGAGCACGTCGGCGACCTCGCAGCCGGACGAGAAGTTGTTGAAGGCCCACTCGCGGATCGTCTCCTGGATCCTCTGGACGATCTCGTCCCGTTCGCCGTCGCCGCGGCCGGCGGTCGCGAAGGCGACGATGTCGCGCATCACCTCCGCCGGATTGCCGGAGTCGTGGACAAGCGTCTGCCCGCGGATCGCGATCTCGTCGCCGAAGAGGCTCGCGACCTCGTGTGCGTGGCCGGTGCAGCCGACGAACCGGAGCAGCGCGACCCAGTAGACGCTCGCTCGTAGCTCCTCGTCGAACCCGGCGGCCTCGCTCATCCAGCTCGCGAGCAGGCACGAGCGGAGCTGCGACTCGAGGGGCTGCCCGAATGCGTTGTCCTGCGCCAGCGCCAGCGTCGCGACCAGCTCACCCAGACGAAGTGGTGGCTCGAAGATGGGGAGTCCTCCCGATGTATCGGTGCGGTCCCCGGCGCAGAATCCACTCAAGACGCGTCGCAGTTCTCGCTCCGGGGCGACTGCCAACGCTACAGCAAGGGAGGAATCATGAACGTTTCGCCGACCTCCGGCGACCCCATCAGGGTGGGGGTCATCGCCGATCAGACGGGCCCGCTCTCGATCATCGGGCTCGCGAACGCCAACGTCGCCAGGATGGTCGTCGGCGACATCAACGCCAAGGGCGGGCTGCTCGGCCGCCCCCTCGAGCTGCATCTCGAAGACAGCGCCACCGACGACGAGGTCGCAGCCGAGGTCGCGAGGAAGCTCGTTGCCCGTGACGAGGTCGACGTCGTCCTCGGCGGCATCTACAGCTCCACGCGGCAGGCCATCAAGGGCCCGGTCGTGGAAGAAGGCAAGCGGCTCTACATCTACCCCGAGCAGTACGAGGGGCAGGAGTCCGACGCGCTCATCTTCTGCACGGGCCCGGTCCCGGCCCAGCAGGTCGACCCGTTCATCCCGTGGTTGATGCAGGAGACGCGGTCGAAGTCCTTCTACCTGCCGTCAGCCGACTACATCTGGCCGCACGTGATGAACGCTCGGGTGCGGGAGGTCGTGACGGCGAACGGCGGCGAGGTCGTCGGCGAGGAGTACTTCCCGCTCGATCACGAGGACTACCGCGAGACCGTCGAGCGGATCGCCGCGAGCGGTGCGGACGTGGTCTTCAACACGACGGTGCCGCCCGGGGTGATGCCGTTCCTCGAGCAGCTGCACGACTCCGGCTTCCAGAGCCGCGGCGGGCAGCTGGTCTGCACCTACTTCGAGGAGAACCTGCTCGGCGCCGTCCCCGCGGCTCACGTCGAGGGGCTGTACGGCTGCCTCGACTACTACCAGACCGTCGGAGACCCGTTCAGCCAGAGGCTGCTCGCCCAGTACGACGCGCTCTACCCCGGCGCTCAGAAGTTCACCGGCGGCAGTGGGTGCTCGGGCCTGTACCGCGGGCTGCGCCTCTGGGCGGCCGCCGTCACGGAGGCCGGCTCGCTCGTCCAGGACGACGTGATCGCCGCGCTCGACCACGCGCGGATCGCAGAGGGCCCCGGTGGGCCTGCGGCGATGGTGCCGGGCGAGCACCACGCGCGGATGCAGATGTACATCGGCCAGGCCCGCGACGGCCGCTTCGAGGTCGTCGAGACCCTCGGGGCGATCGACCCGCAGGAGCGCGAGATCGGTTCACCGGCCCTCACCCACTGAGGACCGCTGCCTTGCCACACGACCACGACACGAAAGGAGATCGAAATGCTCCTCGCGACGACAACTGTGGAGGACCTCGACCGTTTCATGGAGATCTTCACCACGACCAGCGCGACGAAGCGACAGCAGCACGGATCCAAGGGAGCGACGGTGTTCCGCGACCCTTCCGAGGACGACCGGGTCTGGGTGATCTTCGACTGGAACGCGGAGGGCTGGCAGAGCTTCGTGTCCGATCCGGAGGTCCCTCCGATTCTCGCCCAGGCCGGGCACAAGTCCAAGCCGCAGGCCGCCGAGCTCGTCGGCAGCTGCCACGCCTGACATCGCTGCCGCGGGGCGGCGCCGGCTCAGCGGCGTCGCCCCGCCCGGCCCGGTTTCACGGGTCGGCGCGGCGCGTGGCGTGCATCTCCTCTTCGAGCTCCCAGGTCGCGCCACCGTCGCGGGAGAGCTCGCCACGCCAGCGGAACGAGGCCGGTTCGATGTCGGTGAAGCGCCACCGCAGCTGCGGGTCGTCCTCGCCGCTCATGAGCACGATCTCGTCGCCGGTGGGGCGACCGATGAAGCGACGCACACGGCCGTTGACGGGTTCGACCCAGGTCGAGCGCCAGGCGCCGATCGCTGCGTCGTAGAAGCGGATCGTCGAACCGTGAAAAGCGAGCGGCGGCTCGCCCTCGCCCGGCTGACCGCGGCCCGGGACGATCCAGGTGTCCTGCACCGCGCGGCCCCCGAGCACCCAGCCGAAGTGCAGCTCGCCGATCATGGTGACTGGGTTGCCATCGGTCGTGCGCCCGGCCCACTCGACTGTCCAGGAGCCGACGAACTGCCCGAACAGGCCGAGCTCGTCGGCGTGCGGCCCTGCCGGGCCGGGCACGTGCAGTGCCTCGATCAGCCCGTTGCCGGCCCGAGCGGAATCGGTCTCCGTCGTCACTGGTCGCCTTCCATCCGAGTCCAGGTCAACTGAGTCCTAGAGAGCGAAGCTGACGGGGAAGGTCGCGAGCCACCCCAGGGTTGCGAGGAATACCACGACTCCGATCGCGAGCAGGATGCGGCGCAGGGTGGTCGAGGCCAGTCTCGCGCTCATCCCTGCGAAGAAGAGAGCGGCCGCGAAGAGCACCGCGCAGAGGATGTAGTTCGTCGATCGCTGCACGTCGCGAAGCGCTCGCGCGGTGAACACGGCCGCGTGCTCGTCGGCGCGCTGCGCATCGTCTCGCGCGGCGAGGTGGTATTGCGGCATCACGAACGGCGTCCGGGGTGCGTTCGCGTTCCGTAGCGGCCGTGTCCCGATCCACGCTTCGAGCGCGGGCTTGAATTCGGGGCGGACCCGCTCCAGGTAGAACGTGGCGAGTTTCGTGTCGTCGTGGGCGTACGCATCGGCCCAGGACGTGAAGGTGCCGACGTCGATCTGCGTTTCCGTGTTCGCCAGTGCGTCGGACTTCGCCGAGGAGATACGGAGCACGTTTGCGCCTGCAGCGGCCTTCGCCTGCTCCCCATTCCAGCGGCTCGCCTGGTAGCTGCTCCAGGCGGTGGCGACTGTCGCGAGCGCGAGCAGGATCGTCGCGATCAGCTCGAGCCGGGACAGGCGGTCGCCTCGCAGCTCGCTCACGACGACACTGCAGCTCCCGAGGCGTCGCACGGTATGCGAACACCGTTGCGGCCCACGATCGCGAGCGCCCGGTCGATGTTCCCCGTCGCGCGCGCCATGGCCACCGGTCGCAGCCCGCCGACACCGGGATGGAAAGGCGAGTCGAGGGCGCGTATGACCAGGAACATCGTCACGATCACGATCGTCACGGCCGCCATCAGCATCGATTGCGTGACCGCACCTTCCTCGGGGTCGGCGAAGAACAACATGAACGCGAAGATGACAGCGCCGATCACGAACAGGACGATCCAGACCGAGGCTGGGATGACCCCGACGGCGCCGTGGATGCGGTCACGTCGCGCTTCCTCGCGGGCCGATGTCTGCGAGAGCCACTGGCTGTATGCGGCCTGCTGGCGGTTGTTCACCGGCTCGTAACCCTGGATCGTGCGGAACATCGCCACGGCCCACGGGTTGAAGCCTTCGGCCATCGTGCCGTTCTGCATTCGCGGCCACTCGAGGTGCACGACCGATCTTGCATAACAGACGAGGTCGCCAGTGAGCTTCCGGGCGACCGGTTGCGGGAGCAGCTGCGCGGTTTCGACCTGCTGGGTGAGGATCAACGCCTCCGATTCGGCACCGGCGCGCGACTGGTCGTAGCTCGAGAAGGCCAGGAACACGATGAACCCGAGCAGCACCGAGAAGCCGGTCGCCAGCACCCCGAACACGCCCGCGGCCCGATCGCCGTCCGCGAAGTAGCTGCCTCCCGGTGCGCGGCGGCGCACGAGCAGCATCGCGGTCACGGACACGCAGACCGCTCCAACGGCAATCAGGATGGCCCAGAGGAGATTCATTTCCAGTGACGCGACAGTCTCTCATCCGAGGAGCGGAGACAACCGGAGACGTGTAGTTGCCGGCGCGACTACTAGCCAGCGAGGAGGCGAGTTCGAGGCGGCGGGTAAACGAGCCCGCCATACCGGCGTCGCGAATCTCGCCTAGCCGATCTGTTCTATGCGGACTTGCGGCGAACGACCCGCCAGACTCCACCGCCAGCGACCGTAAGCGCCGTGCCGAGAATCGCGACGATGTTCGTGGTGACGCACGTCCGGCAGGCGTTGCAGCAGACGGTCGCCATCGGGGCGTTTTCGCCGTACTTCGCGACAACTTCGCCCATCCGGCCGGTAGCGATCGTTTTCACCCCCGGAAGGGTAGCCAACCGATCGAGCGCGTTTACCGCCCAGATCGCGGACACGATGAGATAAACGGCCGACTGACGAACAGGGGGCGCTGGTACCGGATGCCGCCGTTACCTGCATGGCAAGCCGGTCAAGACTCGCAACTGAGCGCGACCCGAGGTGACGGAAGCCGCATGAACGCAGGGTTTCGCGCTCGATCAAGGTCGAGACGTTCTGTGCCGTTCCGTCGAGTCAAAGGCCCCTGACCTGAGATGAACCAGGGACGGCTCGGTCGCTCGACGGGTGGTTCCGCTCCGGGTCCCGACCTGCACCTACGGCTCGCAAGTGAGGTCCGGCCCCTTCGCCACGGCTGTGCCGGCGCTCGCCGGGTTTAACCTCGGCCGCATGATCCGCAACCCGAGCCTTACGAATGGTCAGCGAGAAACTAGCCCACCGAGGCGGTTTCATGTGATGATCCGGTCGGCAGGATCGCGAGGCTGCGGCGGGAGGGTTGGGCGGACGCTTGCCTACCAATGCGTCGATAGCTGTTGATTGCGGTGAAGCGTTCGACCTGCGCGACCTCCTGACGAGCTTCGCTCAAGCAGATCCGAGGAGCGGACCATCCGCACCCCGGAGAGACACGGAGGGAGCTCGAAATCGTGAAGACGTCATCGACAAGGCGGCTTGTGGCCGTTGCAGTGGTCTTGTTCGCCACGGTTGCCGCCGTCGCTGCAGCAAGCAACACGCAAACAGCCGGTAACACCCAAACAGCGAGCAACACCCTAACGCCAGGCGTCCACAATGGCGTCATCACGGCGTGCGTTGAGCCGCCCACGAAGGGCAATAAAGCCACGTCCGGCGACCTGAACTTCTTGGTGTGCTTGAAGGGCGCGAGGAAGATCTCCTGGAACATCAGGGGGCCGAGGGGACCCGCAGGCCTGGCGGTTTCGGGCCAAGGCCCGGCGGGCCCGGCTGGTCCCGCTGGTCCCGCTGGTCCCGCTGGTCCCGCAGGCTCGGCAGGCTCGGCAGGTTCGGGCCAGGGCCCGGCAGGTCCGGCTGGCCCGCCTGGCCCGGCTGGCACGCCCGGACAGAACGCTCCTACGTCGGAGTACGGCGTTGCCGCAGTCGATGTGACTCGCGGGACTTCGACATCGACGTGGGCGGTGTATTCGACGCCGCTCGGATCGCCTGTAGGAGACACGACCAGCGGCTCATTCCGGATGTCGTGTAGCGCTGCCCAGGCACCCTGCGCTGTTGCGGTGAAAGCGGCAGTCCTGTCGGACAACTCCGGCACGGTGACCGTCTGGCCCCGCCTCTTGCTCACGCAAGACCAAACCGCAAGCGCCCCTACTGACTTCTGCGAATACGGCGACGGCTCAACCGGGGCCGCTCCTGCGACGCTGACCAAGCAGCCCAAGTCAGCCACCCCGAACTACCAGGCCGTTCAGCTGAACATCGGCGGAACGTACGACTGCCCAGGGGCAACCGGCACCGGGGGCGATGTCAACAGCATCTCCCTACCCGTTGGCCACTACGACATCTACGCGACGTTCTCCTTCACCACGGCTGGGTCGCTCGGCTTCATCGCCGGCGACTAACGAGGCAAGAGGGACGCTCGCCTGTACTCATCCCCGTAGCCACCCGTTGACGGTACCCGGCCCACCCGAAGGTGGGCCGGGTACGGTTGCACCGCATCACCGAGGCCTTCTCCGGTGACGGGCCCCATCGCTAAGTGACCTTCGAGTCGGAGTCTGCCCTAAGCCCATTGCGGTGGTGGTGGCGGCGACAACGGCGGCGGCCAGCACGATGGTCCGGCCACGCAATCGTTCGCAGCGATCCGCTCGGGGCCCAAGGCGCATCCACGACTCGCGGGGGAGGGCTTCGCAGCGGTCAAGTCGCTGCTCGCCCCATTTGACCGCACGGTATCCGTGCTGCCCGCCGCAGCAGTCGTTCGCTGCACGTCGGTCTCGTGTGGTCGCATCCCGGCTTTCGGATGTGTGCCTGCGGCGGGCCGACCGCTACCGGCCCAGCGGATCGTGCCGAACGCCTCCGCAACAAGGGAACAGAGCACGAGTGCGCACTCGGCCGGACACCGGATGGCTTCTGACGCTCCATCTCGTGATGAAGTGTCGTAGGGTGGACGCCACAACAACACGTTCCGACAGAGGAGGAGACAATGGTCCTGGCAACGGCGAAGATCGGGGATTTCGACCGCTTCTGGAATATCTTCTCAACCAAGGGCGCTGAGAAGCGAAAGCAGCACGGTTGCAAGGGGGCGAACGTCTTTCGGGATCCAAATGAGAGCGACCGGGTTTGGGCGATCTTCGATTGGGACGAGGCGGGCTGGAAAAACTTCACCTCGGACCCCGAGGTCCCAGCGATCTTTCAGGAAGCCGGGTTCACGCAAGGTCCGCCCAAGTCGTCGGAGTTCCTCCGCCAGAACTACGCCTAGACAGCCCGCGCGACCCCAATCAGTCCGTCGACTTACCGCCGACTGGGATCGGGCCGAACAGCCGGGCCGCGCCGTAGTGCCGGGTGTTCCCATTCTGTTCCCACGCACACCCTTAGCGTTGTTCTCCTGGTAAACGAAAGCCAGAAAGCCCTGCGCTTGCAGGGCTTTCATCAGCGGGAGCGACGGGACTCGAACCCGCGACCTCCGGCTTACGACGCGGGTCGCGGCCGATCCCGCTTGGAGATCGGCGTCGTGGGAGGGCCTCCCGCTTGGGGAACGCCTGCTTGTCCAGTGCCTATTTCGGTGACGATTAGGGGTAGACCTGAGCGATGATGCTGCTGGCGTTGAACACCGATCCGTCCAGGGTCGATTTGTACACCCCGGTAAAGGTGGTCGTTGCTGTGGTCGTGACAACGAAGGACGCACTACCTGCGAACGAAGGCCCGCCGGATGCAGTGCTGTTTCTTACAATCCCGGCAGCGCGTGTGTCGTCACCGGCGAGCGTCGCACCACCGCTGGCTGTGAAGCTCATGTAGCAGCCCGACTGGGTGGCCTGGGTCGTGCAGGTCGCGGTGATCGTCAGGAGCACGGTGTGCGCACCCTCGACGGTGACCGTCGGAGCGGTCCCGGTGGAGGGAGCGACGTAGTCCGCCGATTGTGGGACAGTCACGGCGGTCCCGCTGTTGTTTTGGAGGGTGTTACCCGGACCCGTCGCGCCCGTGTCGCCCTTGTCGCCCTTCGGGCCTGGCACACCGGCAGGTCCCAGCGCGCCCGGGCCCCCCGTACCTCTCGGACCAGCAGGCCCCGTAGCACCTGTGTCGCCCTTCGCGCCTGCGGGGCCTTGGCTTCCGTGCGCACCTGCTGGCCCTGCTGGCCCTGCTGGTCCTGCGGGCCCTCTTGGCCCCGTGATGCTCCAGGAGATTTTCGTCGCGCCCTTCAAGCAGGCGAGCACGTTGAGGTCGCCGGACGTGGCCTTGTTGGCTTTCGTGGCGCGCGCGACGCACGCCGTGACGATGCCGTTATGGACGCCTGGCGTTTGGGTGTCGCTGGCTCCAGCGACTCCGGCGACCACGCCGAACGCGACCAGCGCGGATGCCGCCAGGAACCATGTCGATGGTGACTTCATCATCTCGTACGCACTCCTTCCCTGCTTCTCAGGGAGCGGACAGTCCGCTCCTCGGGTCCTGCTTCAGCGCGGCTCAGCGGGGGTTACGCAAGCCGAACGCTCAGCGCGGGCAACAGCTATGGACGCACTGGTAAGCAACTGTCCGCTCAACCCCCGCCGCAGCCTCGCGATCCTGACGATGGGATCATCGCACGATGCCGTCTCCTGTCCACTCTTGAGCCTCGGTTGTGGACGAAGCCGTCGAGGCCGAGCCGGGCGAGCACTGCACGGGCGTAGCGGCACCTCCCGCGCGAGCCGTAGCTGCACCTCGGGCCCCCGAGCGGAACCGCCCGTTATGTGAGCCGAGCCGTCCCAGGTTTTTCCCAGGTCAGCGATCGAGCGAGAAACCTCTGTAGTCATCGGGCTTGCGCCACATCGGGTCGCACCCGGTTGCGAGTCTTGCCCGGACCGTTTCCAGATTCGTTTCCAATCTGAGCAAACTGGAACGACTGCAAGCTCAGGTCCAAGAGAAGAAAGGAGAAAGGCCCCGTTTCCAGGGCCTTCTCAGATGGGCGGTGACGGGATCGAACCGCCGACCTCCTGCTTGTAAGGCAGACCGAGAGCCGTAACACCACACGACACGGCGTCACGCAAGCCGCATGAATACACGGCTTCCCGCTCGATCGCCGCCAGGACGTTCTGCACCGTTTCGCCGAGTTACAGGCCCTTGACCTGGGAAAAACCTGGGACGGCTCGGCCGTACGACACACGGTTCCGGGTCGGGATCCCGAGGCGCATCGACGCCTCGCGGGGGAGGGCTTCGCAACGGTCGAGCCGGTGCTCGCCCTGTTTGAGCTCACGGCCCCACCTCCTCGTTTGATCGAAGATCCTCAGACCTGCAGATCGAAAAAGACGAGCGCCCCCGGCTGTGTGAGCCCTGGGGGCGCTGTTGTGGTGCGTCGAGCCGCTGTTCGCGGTCGAATCGGCTTCCTCAGTGGATCTGGATGTTGCCCGACGTCATGTCGTACTGAATGCCGGTGCCGGCGAAGTCCACCCCGCCGCGCGTCATGCCGAGGTAGTTCATCCAGTCGCCGGTTCCCTTCGAACCCTCGCCCCCGTCGTGAACGTGGTACTTGAGCTGATCCCCGACCTGGAGGTACTGGTTGGCGCCGGGGTCGACGACCTCGGTGGTGAACTCTGCGTCAGTGGCGTTCAAAACCTTCACATAGATGACCTTGGAGGTGGCCGTGGTGCCCGCGTACTCGTCGACGACGTTCCCCTTGGCCGTGCCATTCCCGAGGTCCTGGGCGTCGAACACCCAGTGCTGGGTCTGGCCCAGGTTGGTGAAGGTCACGTCACCCGTCACCTTAGGCGCGGGGCCCTTCCCAGCAAACGCGGCGGGAATGGACAGCGCTGCTATGGCGAGCACCGGCAGGACCAGCAGAAAGATCTTCTTCATGAATAGCTCCTTGGAATTTGAAGGCAACCGATGTGATTGCCGTATGCCTCCACCGTGCCCGCCCCTGACCTCGCCCGACAGGACACGATTGGGTCAATCCCGCCATGTTCGTGGCTGGCGGTGAGCGTTCTGCTCTCAGCAGAAGGACCCGAACCAGCGGCGTTCCCGAGCGGGAGGCCCTTCCCGTGATGCCGATCTCGCTGCGGACCGGCTGCAACCTGCGTCACAAGCCGGGCAGGAGTCGTAACTGCGCACGACCGCACGTAACGGAAGCCGCATGAACGCAGGGTTTCTCGTTCGATCTGGGCCGAGACGTTCTGCGCCGTTTCGTCGGGTTACAGGCCCCTGACCTGGGAAAAACCTGGGACGGCTCTGCTCGTTGGGTGGTCTGTGTCCGGGTCCCGGCGCATCGCATGCGCTCGCGGGGGAGGGCGATGCCTGGTGGCCGCATGTGAGGCGTGCGCAGAGCAGCATCCTTGACTCGAGTGCGGCACCGTGAGAGGCTCGTTCGCGTGAGCTTCGACCTAATCGTTCGGCCTGGCGGTGCCGGCGAGGGACGCGCACGATCGGTTCGCGAGCCGGTGAGAAGGCTGCTGCTCATCATCGCCGCCGGCGTGGTCCTTGCCGCCGCCCCGGGTGCAGCTGTTGCCGGCGAGGCGCCGACGCTTCTGCCCGGAGGAAGCGCGGTCGTGAAAGGCGCTCACGTCAGCTGCACTGTCACCTCGGGATCGGTGTCCTGTACGAAACCCGGTGGGTTGACGGCAACGCTTGGCCAGTCGGGCACCGTACATGTGACGAAAGGCTCGCCGCCGCCGATCTCAACCACCAAGCAGCACATGCAGCTTCGCGTCAACGACGGCTTTATCCTCGCCGGCTCGAGCGTTTATTGCCACGTCTACGTCGTGGTGGTGCCGACGTTGACGTGCGCGTTGACCGAGCCGCAGGGGGGAGTGCCGAAGACGCACGGCTTCGACATAAGCGACCGCTCGGTTGTCGTGTACCGCTACGACTCGGCACGCACCCGACACGACACCAAGACGTCTCCACAGCCCTAGCCGTCATAGGGACGAGCACCCGGGGCGTGTGCGCTCTTCAGCGGGACCTTTGGTGTCTGTGGTCCACGAAGCGACTCGCTCGTTGCAACTCCGGTGGCTGTGGCGCCGTTTCGTCGAGTTACAGGTCCCTGCCCTGGGAAACACCTGGGATGGCTCGGCCCGCTCGGCGGGCGGTTTCGAGCGAGGTCCCGAAGGGCATCGACGCCTCGCGGGGGAGGGTGGTAGCCCCGAGTTATCCGGCTTGGCCGAGCGCGAGCTCGGCCGTGTAGAGCAACTGGCCGAACTCGCCACTGGCTTCGGCCTGACAGCAGTCGCCTCCGCAGCAGTTCTCCTCGCGCTGCCCATTGCCGCAGCACGAAGGTCCGCAGCCGCAGGATGTCCCCTTCGTCGCCTCGACGGCGGCAGCGGCGTAACGCGCTCGTACTCGGTCACGAAGCTCGTTCGTTTCAACGGTCATGACGGCTCCTCGGTCAGCTCGGTGATCAGACGGCCGACCCGGTCATCGATCTCATCGCGGATCTTCCGTACGGCCTCCAGGTCTTGACCGGCGGGGTCGTCGAGTTCCCAGTCCTCGTGCTTCTTGCCGGGATAGATCGGGCAGGCATCCCCGCACCCCATCGTGATCACGACATCAGCGGCTCGGACGACCTCATCGGTTAGTGGCTTCGGGAACTCCTCGGTCATGTCAACGCCGATCTCGTCCATCGCCCTCACGACGGCGGGGTTGATCTCGTCACCCGCGCCGACCCGGCGGACACAACGTGGATGCGCCCTCCCGATCGGAGCTTCACCAGGCCAGCCGCCATCTGGCTCCGACCGGCGTTGTGAACGCAGACGAAGAGGACTTCTGGTTGGTCTTTCATGATCAGGCCCTCCACTGCCGGTTAGCGTCGTCACGCCAGCGGGCGGGGCAAGCAACGCGAAAGCAACAACGACGCCGACAGCGACCGCGACAACCGCGACCACGGTAACGACGATGAGAACAATCACGACAGCCGTCACAACAACGACTGCCGCACCCCCGACCACGACGACTGCAGCGGCGACCACCACCGCGACTGCAGCAACGACGACCACCACGCCTGCAGCGACGACGACTCCAAGCACCACCACGACGACAGTTCAGACCCTTCCCCCCGATCTCACAATCGTTGGAGTGGCGAACATCCAAGGCCTGATTCAGATCACCTACAAGAATCAGGGAGGCGGCGACTCAGGGCCAATGACTATTTCGTGGTACTACGGCAACTCGCCGGGGGGAGGAATCGGGGGTCGCGGCAAGTCGGACCCTTAGGCGCTGGTCAAACAGCGATCTATGGTGGCAATAAGCAGGTCCAATCAGAATGGATCAACTGTGAGGTGGACACGCTGCATGCGAGCATCGCGCAGAACCAAGGTGCTCCCGTGCCCGAGAGCAACACCGCCAACAACGCCTTCTCTGTCGTGATCCCCGGCAACCCCAGCTGCAGCTGACCGGCTCCACTTGATTACCGACATGCGGGCTTGATCCACCCTTTGAGGTCAGGACGCCAACGCTTGACCCGAGGCGGCTAACCCCGGCTTCAAGACTGAGGTGACTGGCTGGGGCAACGCAGGTGCTCGACACCCCGCCGAGCCGACCTCCTACTGTGGCAGTGGGCGGTCGACCCTTCAACCCGCATGACAAGGAAGATCGTGCGAGCGTGGAAACGACATGGAAACGTCGCGTCCGGGGTGGATGATGTTTCTCCATGACTTCCACCGTCCTCGTTTTTGGCTCCGCCAAACGGGTCTGACATGGGAATCAACCTGGGAGAGCGTCCCGTCGCCGTCATGAAGTTCTGCAGCAGTGCGGGTTGGCACCCTACTTGACCTCCTGCTTACGAGGCAGAACACCCTGCGGTTTACCAACACTCGGTCAGCCTCTACGGCTCGCGGATCGACCGGCCCACCCCCGCGAGCGAGGGCGTGCGTCCGGGGCCTCCCGACGTACGGCCGGCGCAAGAACGCCATGCAGCCTCCACGATGTCGAAGACCGGCGGGCCTGTTTGTTGACGCGCCTGGTATCGGGTGCCGCCTACGTGGCTAGCAGGTACGCCCCATCCCTCTCTCGACCGGGATGGGGCGTACCTCCATCTGTGGCCTAGCCGTTGATGTTGCCGATGTCCCCACCGCGTGCGGCTGAGCGGTTAATCCACCGGTTGGTACCACCCGCGTCGTACTCATATTCCCACCCCGAGTTGACCGTTCCGGTCGCCGCAGCGCCACCGTCAGCCGGGAAGAATGTCGCGAGTATCGCAGCCCCGGTGCAGGGATCGGGACAGGTCGCGTTCGGAGTGAACACGCCGCCCGTCACCACCTCGACATCGAAGCCTTTGATCGTTCCCTTCACCCCACCCGTCTGCAGCGGGCCGGGACACCCTCCGGGCGGATCGGGTCCTGGGACGCCCGCGATGGTCGTGAACGTTCCGTCGTAGTAACGAATGATTTGGATCGTCCCATCGTTTTGCGGGATGAACTGAAGCGTCCTGGTGTAGTCGTCATTCGCCCAGTTGCCGCCGCAGATGCTGGAGTCGGGGGCTGCGTTGTGCGTTACGACCACGCCAGGAGCGCCGGGTCCAGTAGGCCCGGCGGGGCCAGCCGCGCCAGCCGCGCCAGCCGGCGCCGGCCAGCCGGGCCAGCGGGGCCAGCCGGACCAGCGGGGCCAGCCGGACCAGTACCGCCGCCCCCTCCACCAGCAGCGCCCTGAGGTCCGGCCGGACCGGCCGGACCGGCCGGGCCTGGCGGCCCTTGGGAGCCTGCTGGGCCGGTGCGGCCGAGAATGTTCCAGGAGAGCTTCTTGAAGCTGCAATGGATCACGTTCAGGTCACCCGACGTTGCCTTGTTTCCCTTCGTGGGTGGCTCGATGCACACCGTGATCACTCCGTTATGAACGCCGGGCTTCACACTGCCACTGGCCGATGCAAGAGACGCGATGGTGCCGAATGCCAGGACGGCTCCGGCCACCAGCTTCCACGTTGCTGTTGGCAACTTCGCCATTTGGGTTCCTCCTTAGCTTCATGGAGCGAGCCTGCCGTTCGGAGAGTGACCTCCGACGGCTGAGGCCGAAACGACTCTCCGCCCAAAGGCTGAGGGCGGCACCGATGGCGGGCCGGCTTCTTCGGGACCGCGGTCTACAGGGGGCGCCCACTGGTTTGAGGCGTCGCCGGCGCATCCTAGCCCGATGCGCTCGCCCTCGTTGACAGCGCCCCTATGGGGCGCTTTCGCGACACGGCTCGACCGCATGGCACTGACCGGGAACCGGCCGAACCGATGCTTGCCCGGGATCGCTGGCTGCGCCTGATCGTGGGCGTGCGAGACACCACGCCGCCTTTGCTGGCCAGTACCCTCGCTCGGCCAGTACGCCTCGGTTGCGGACGAGGCGGTCGAGGTCAAGCTCGGCGAGCACCGGCACAGCCGTGGCGAAGGGGTGGGCCCCCCGCGGGCCGTCGATGCGCCTCGGGCCCCCGAGCGGAACCGCCCGTTATGTGAGCCGAGCCGTCCCAGGTTTTTCCCAGGTCAGCGATCGAGCGAGAAAGCTCTGTAGTCATCGGGCTTGCGCCACATCGGGTCGCGCCCGGTTGCGAGTCTTGCCCGGACCGTTTCCAGATTCGTTTCCAATCTGAGCAAACTGGAACGACTGCAAGCTCAGGTCCAAAGAGAAAGGCCCCGTTTCCAGGGCCTTCTCAGATGGGCGGTGACGGGATCGAACCGCCGACCTCCTGCTTGTAAGGCAGGCGCTCTCCCAGCTGAGCTAACCGCCCGGGGCGTCTAACGTAGCCGTTATCGGGATCCGCTCGCCTTGCCGGACGCGCGTACGGCGCGGTAGCGGCGCACGCGGCCCTGCAACTGGGCGGTCATCGCGATGAGGTCCGGCGTGCTAGACCGAGACATGGCCGACCTGCTCGGGGCGACCCTCGCGCAGGGCGCGTCGCCCAGGGCAGACGCCAAGTCGGCCCGAGGCGGCGATCGCCACCGCCGGCAAGCTCACCGCGGCCCAGCAGGCAGCCATGCTTGCCGACCTCAGTTCGCACGTCTCGGGGCACGGCCACCGCGGCCGAGCCGCCATGGGAGGCCCGCGTGCCTAGCCGCCCTGAACCTCGTGGTGCAGGTTGCACGCTCGAAGCCTCGTGACTTGCACCACGAGCTTGCCCCGGCCCGGCTCTTCGGCTACCGTCGAGGACGGCGGTTGCGGATGGCCGCGCCGCCGGCCGGTGTTGACGCCGGCACCCTGCCGCAGGTCAACGCGGCGCCCGAGCGACGCAGCTCAGTTTCCGATCTCTCTCGATCCGAAGGAGCTTCGTCATGCGCACGTTCCGTTCACCCGATCTCCCCGTCCTCCGCAGCGAGGTGGCCGCGTGCCTCGGCTTGCCTGACCTCTCGGACGTCGCCGCGTTCGAGCAGGAGTGCCGCGCGCTCCTCGCCGACCTCCGCTGGCCCGGCGGCGTCGAGTGCCCCCGCTGCTCGGAGAAGAGCCGGCTCCTCTGGCTCGTCTCCCGCTCGAAGTGGCACTGCTACGCGTGCCGCTACCAGTTCAGCGTCACCGCGGGAACGCTCTTCCACAGCTCCCACCTCCCCGTCTGGAAGTGGTTCGTCGCCGTCCACCTGATGCTGACCGCGCCCAACGGCGTCTCCGCGAACGAGCTCAGGCGCACCCTCGGCGGCAGCTACAAGACCGCCTGGTTCGCGGCCCACCGCATCCGGGCCGCGATGAGAGGCCAGGGCGCCGACCTGCTCCGCAGCCTCGTCGAGGCCGAGCAGCGCGAGCACGGGACCGACGCCCGGCGGGCCAACCTCCGGGTCGTCGCCCACGTCCGCAAGCTCGTCGGCCCCCACCATCAGCTGAGCGTGAAGTATCTCCCCGCCTACATCGACGAGCGGCGCTGGCGGTCGGCGAACCGGGGCAATCCGCACGTCTTCAGGGACACCCTCCAGGCCCTCCTCGAAGGAGAGGGCATCTCGTATGACCGGCTCGTCGCCGCTTAGCGCATCGCCGACGGTGGGGCTCCCACGGGCCCGGGCGCCGAAAGGGACGGTGCTGGTCCGACTCCGCCTTCCCGACCGGCCCGGGAGCCTTGCGGCAGTGACGGAGCACCTCGCCTCGCACGGAGTCGACGTGCTCCGCCTCGAGGTCGTCGACCGCTCCGGGGGTGTTGCGGTCGACGACCTCCTCCTCGCGGGGACAGAGCTCGAGGCCGCGCTCGCGAGGATCGGCCCGACGGCGATCGTCCTCGCGCGCCGCGCGGGCACCGACCTGCGCGACCCGGGGCTCGCGATGGCCGCGGCGTGCGAGGCGGTCACTGCAGCGCAGACCGAGGAGGACGCGAGCCGGCGCCTCGTCCATGCCGCGCTCGGCCTCGTCTTTGCCGAGGCGGGTCTCCTGCTCGTTCGCCGGGAAGGTGACCTCCACGCCGTCGCAGCGTCGACGTCGGCCGAGCTGCCGCCGCTGGTCGAGGCGCGCCTCGTGACCTCCGCCCTCTTCAGCGGCGAGTGCCTCACCGCCGACGGGCGCATCCCCTGGGCGCCCGACACGCTGCGAGACCTGCTCCCGCCCGGCTCGGTCGCGATCGTCCCGGGCGGCTCGCCGCCCAGGCTCGGGCTCGTCCTCGCCCGTGACGACCACGTGCCGTTCGTCACCGCCGAGCTCGAGCGTCTCGCGGCGCTGATGCGCGTCGCCGTCCCGACCCTCGGACGGCTCGGATGACCACGGGCAAACGAGTCCTCATCGTCGAGGACGAGACGATCATCCGCCTCGATCTGCGCGGCACGCTGGAGGCGAACGGATACGAGGTGTGCGGGGAGGCGCGCGACGGCGTCGAGGCGGTCGAGCTCGCCGAGGCGCTCGAGCCCGACGTGATCCTCATGGACGTGAAGATGCCCCGGCTCGACGGGATCGAGGCCGCGCGGCGGATCCTCGAGCGGCGGCCGATCCCGATCGTGATGCTGACCGCGTTCGGGCAGGAGGAGCTCGTCGAGCGAGCCGTCGACGCCGGCGTTTTCGGCTACCTCGCGAAACCGTTCCGCGAGCAGGACGTCATCCCCGCCCTCGCCGCCGCGCGCGCGCGCCACGCCGAGTTCGCGGAGGTCAAGCTCCAGGCGACGTCGCTGCTGGAGGCGCTCGAGGCCCGGAAGGCGATCGAGCGAGCCAAGGGGATCCTCATGGCCAAGGAGGGGATCACCGAGGACGAGGCGTTCGCCCGCCTCCGCCGGGCGAGCCAGCGGTCGGGCCGGCCGATGAAGGTGATCGCCGACGCGGTCGCGGCGACGCTCGGCTAGCGGAGATGGCCGAGCAGCGCTGCGAGGCTGGCGGTGGCGACGCAGACGCTGGTGTCCGCGGCCCCGTAGTAGACGCGGATCGTGTCGCCGTCCCCGCCCAGGATCCAGCCGCACGGGAAGACGACGTTGCCGACGTCCCCGACGCGCTCGTACGGAGCCTCGGGACCGAGGACCCAGTCGGCGGACGTTGCGAGGACGCGCTCGGGTCGCTCGCGGTCGAGGAGCGCGAGCCCGACGCGGTAGATCGAGCCGGCCGCGGTGCCGCGGACACCGTGGTAGAGAAGCAGCCACCCGTCGGGGGTGAGCAGCGGCGGCGGCCCTGCGCCGACCTTCTGCGACGCCCACGAGCCCGCGTTCCCGCGCGGGAGCAGGGGGCGGTGGCCGCCCCAGTGACGCAGGTCGGGGCTCCACGAGATCCAGATGCCGGCGCCGGCGCCGACGAACCCCGCCATCGGCCGGTGCAGGAGCGCGTGCCGGCCGTCGAAGAAGTCGGGGAAGAGGGCGGCGTCCTTGTTCTGTGGCGGGAGGACCACCCCGTGCCGCTCGTAGGTCCTGAAATCCGTCGTGGTGGCGAGCAAGACGAGCGGCCCGTCGGTCGAGAACCCGGTGTAGACGATCACCCACTCCTCCCCGATACGCGTGATCCTGGGGTCCTCGATCCCGAACCGCTCCTCCTCGGACCGACGGTCGGGAAGGAGAGCCCGCTCCGGCTCGACGGTCCAGCCGCTGAGGCCGTCCTGGCTCCGCGCGACGCCGAGATGCGAGACGCCGGTTCGGTCCTCGACCCGGACGAGCAGCAGCGTCTCGCCGTCCGCCTCGACGGCCGCGGGATTGAAGACTGCGTTGACCCGGCCGGGCCATCCACTCGCCTCGAGGACCGGATTGGCGTCATATCTCGAGAACAGCTCCATGCTTCCCCCTCTCCCCCTACGCCGTGCCGTCGGGACGGCCCACTACGCTTCGGCCCTTCCATGATCGCGATCGAGCGGATCGGCGACGAGCCGATCGTCCCCTTCGGCGCCGTCCCCGGCTACGGGCCGATCTTCAACGCGGGCGCCGTGTTCCACGACGGCCGCTTCCACCTGTTCGCCCGCGGCGTCCGGGATCACTACCGGCGGAACGGCTCGAGCGGCGCGCGATTCCTCGACTACGTGTCGGACATCCTCGTGTTCACCTCTTCGGACGGCCGGCACTACGAGTTCCAGCAGGTGATCGGCGAGGGCGCCGCCGACGGGATCTACTCCTGGGAGGATCCACGCGTCCACCTGGTTCGCTCCGGTGAGGACGAGCACTTCGTCATGTCCTACACGAACCTCCCCCCGCCCGATTCGAACGAGTTCTGGCGGATCGGCGTTCACCGGCTCACCTATGGCGACGGGCGCTTCTCGCTCGAGGCCGGATCCGGCCGGGTGATCGGGCCTCCGGGAGAGCCCGACAAGGATGGGATCGTCTTCAACCTGCGGGACGGTCGCGTTGCGGTCATCCACCGCATCTACCCCAACATGCAGCTCGCGGTGTTCGACTCGCTGGAGCACCTCTGGGACCCGCCGTCCGGGTACTGGGAGGCGCACATGGCCGACCTCGACCGGCACACGATCATCCGGCCGCCCAAGACGTCGCTCGGCGTCGGCGCGGGCGCGCCTCCGGTCGTCACCGACGACGGGCTGCTGCTCCTGTTCCACGAGCGCGACGGCCACGAGCGGTACAGCACGAAGGTGGCGCTCCTCGACCACGACACCGGCGAGGTCGTGTCGGTTCTCTCCGAGCCGGTGATGGCGCCGGAGCGCGACTGGGAGCGGCGCGGCGACGTGAACGAGGTCGTGTTCGTGCAAGGTGCGATTCCCAGGCCCGACGGGTCGATCTACATGACCTACGGCGCTGCCGACCGCAACGTCGGCGCCGCCTCGGTGTCGACGAGCCGAGCTGCTCGGCGCGCTCCGCGCGGCCGCCTGAAACGCGGCGATCGCGGCGAGCGTCGACTCGGCGCCCTGGTTCTCGTTGCGCCCTTCGCGTTCGAGCCCGTCGCAGCAGCCGCCCGTCTCGAGGTCGACGAGAACGACGCCCGTGTCGTTCTCGCCGAGGAACCAGCCCGCGGCGAGGGCCGCCCGGCTCGGCGAACCACTCGTCGCCCGTCGCGTCGTGTGCCCGGGCGCACGCCTCGGCCATCGCACCCGCCTCGATCGGCTGCTGGTCGAACCCCGGCCTCGGCTCCCCGGGCGCCCACCCGCCGGCCGGGGCGAAGCTGAAACGGCCGTCGCAGGCTTCGGTCTCGGCGAGCCAGCGAAGGAGGCCGACTCCCTCATCGACGAGGCCGGGCCGTCTCGAGCGCGACGCCGGCGGCGATGTGCGCGTCGGCGAGGCGCGCGTTGTCGTAGGCGAGTCGAGCCTCGGGCCAGGGCCACGCCGGGGCCCGGCGCCGCAATCCCGAGCCGCTCCGCCGTCCGCTCGAGGAGGGAGAGAGCCGGAGCGTGGCCGGGGCGGAGCGCGAGCAGCTCGGCGGCACCGAGCGCTGCGTACGCGTTCGCGCGAGGAGAGGGCGAATCGAAGGCCGCCGCGCCCGCGTCGAACGCCGGCACCGAACCGGCGACGCCGAGCCCGAACAATGCGCGGCCCTGGCAGTCGTCGGAGCCTGCCGTCGGACTCCCAGGCGCCTCCCGGCGCCCGTCGGTTGCGGAAGCGGCCGTCCGGGAGCTGAGCGTTCTCGACGAAGCCGAGGTAGACGGTGCGAAGCCGGTCGAGGCCGCCCTGTCGAACCGTGACGACGAGCGCGCGCGCGTTGTCGTCGGTGCAGTACCCGTGCTCGCGCCGCGGCTCCCGGAACAATGCATGCTCGAACACGCCGACCTCGTCGGTGAGCGCGGCGAGATGCGTGAACCGCGGTTGGCCTAGCCCGCGAGCGCCCGTGCGCGCCTCACCCCGCTCGCGAGCTCCCGGTACTCCGAGGCGACGGTCTCCCAGGTGAGCGAGGCGGCCTGCATGCGCGCGACCGCGGCGGCCACCGAGGCCGCGGCGCGGTCGGTGAGGAGCGTGCGGAGCGCTGAGGCGATTGCGGCCGGGTCCTCGTGCGGCACGACGATGCCCGACCCGGCCGAGAGCAGCTCGACCGCGTGTGGGAACGCCGTGGAGACGACCGGCTTGCCCGACGCGATCGCCTCCACGAGCACGCCAGAGACGACCTGGTCCCGCGAGAGGTACGGGAGCAGCACGACGTCCGCGGCACGGATCTCGGCGAGCACCTCGGCGGTGTCGCGGTAGCCGTCGTCGAACTCGACGAGCTCGTCGACGCCGCGCTCGACTGCGAGCGCCTGGAGCGACTCGCGGTATCGCTCGCCCGAGCGCCGCACGATGTTCGGGTGCGTCTGGCCGAGCACGACGTAGCGCGGCGAGGGCTCGAGGTCGCGCAGCGAGGCGAGCGCCTCGATCGCGTACTCGATGCCCTTCCCCGGGCCGAGCAGGCCCCAGGTGAGGATCGACGGGGCGGCGCCCCGGATCGTCGGGCCGGGGCGGCGCGATGTTCGACGTCGCGCCGTGCTGGATCACCGCGACGCGCGAGGCATCGAGCGTGTGCGCGGCGAGCAAGCGGCGTCGCGCGACCTCGCTCTGAACGACCACCCGGTCCGATTTGCGCGGCGAGCTCCTCGACGATCCGCCGCTGGTTGGCGGAAGGCGTCTCGAGGACCGTGTGGAGGACGACGATCGACGACGGTGTCCGAGGTCAGGTCGGCGACGAGGTCGACGATGTCCTCGCCGTCCGGGCCGCCGAAGAGGCCGAACTCGTGCTGGACGATCACCGTGTCGAAGCTGTCGAGCGCCCGGGCAGCGCGGTAGAGCGACGTTCGGGAGCCCCGAACCCACTCGTGGACGACGCCGGGGGCGGAAGCGGTCTCGCCGGCCCGGTCGACACAGCTCACCACACCGCTGCGCCAGCCCGGCGCGAGCGCGCCGGCGAGCGAAGCGGTGAAGGTCGCAAGGCCGCACCTCGTGGGTGGGAACGTGCTGACGAACCCGACCGAGGGCCGCCTGCCCGCCAGTGGGCGCGGATGCGCTCCGTGAGTGGTACCGGGCCTCGAAATCGGCGTCACGGCCAACGTCATTCCCCCTTCGGTTAGTTAACGAGCTTCCGTTAAAGAACGAAGGCCCCTACGGAGTGACACTCGAGGGGGCCTCTTAGCCAAGAAAAAGCCGACCCCTCGTCGAGCCGCTCGGAGGGTAGTGTACCTGAGAGCGCTTTGTTGCCAGAGTTGGCACCGGATCTGTACCTGCTCCTGCTCGAGCGGGAGAACTCGCGCCGCAGACTGCCCGACGGCATGCTTGCGGGATGGCCGAGCTCCCCCCGATCCGACGTCTGCACGTCGTCGGAGGCACAGAGATCGAGGGGCTCGTCGACGTCCTGGTGGACTGCGTCGAGGGCGGGGCGTCCGTCGGGTTCATGCTGCCGCTCTCGCGCGAGCGGGCGCGCGAGTTCTGGAGCGGGGTCGCCGACGCGGTCGGCCGTCTCGAGCGGGCGCTGCTCGTCGCCGAGGACGCGGACGGGATCTGCGGGACGGTGCAGCTGATCCTGGCGCAGCCCGATAACCAGCCCCACCGCGCCGACCTCTCGAAGATGCTCGTGCACAGCCGGGCGCGCCGCCGCGGGCTCGGCGCGGCCTTGATGCGGGCGGCCGAGGAGATGGCGGTCGACTGCGGCAAGACGCTGCTCGTGCTCGACGCGGTGACCGACGCCGACGCCTACCGGCTCTACTCGCGACTCGGCTGGGTAGAAGGTGGGCGACGTCCCCGACTTCGCGCTGTGGCCCGAGCGGCGGCTACTGCTCGACGACGTACTTCTACCGCTCGCTCGTCTGAGGAAGCTCCTTCTCGAACCAGTGGTGGGCGTAGACCTCGTCGTTGAACGCGGGGATCTCACGGTAGCCCGACGCCCGGTAAAGACCGATCGCCTCGGTCAGCGAGCGGTTCGTCTCGAGCCTGACCGCCCCGGCGCCGGCCCTCCGGGCACGCCGCCTCGAGCTCGGTGAGGAGGCGCCTGCCGATCCCGAGCCCGCGAACGTCGTCGGACACCCACATGCGCCGCAGCTCGGCCGGCTTGCGGAGCGTGAGCTTGAGCCCGCCGCAGCCGACCGGCTCGCCGCGGAGGCGTGCGACGAGGAAGACGTCGTGCGGCGGTCGCAGGTCGTCGTCGGCGCCGGCGTGGCTCCGCCCCACCTCGAAGCCGGCCTCGAAGCGGCGGCGGAGCTCGGCAAAGTACGCCTCGAGGCAGTACCGGCCGTCCGGGCTTTCCGGGTCGAGCTTCTGCAATCTCGACGAGCCCTGCCGTGAGGAGCTGCTCGACCTCGGCCATCGCGGCGACGAGCCGCTCGCGTTTCGACACGCTGAGTGGATCGAGGAACGACCGGGCAAGCTCGTTGCTCCGCAGGTCGAGCTCGCCGCGCTTGACAGCGCCACCCTCGGTGAGACGGGCGATGCGAATCCTGCCGTCGGCCTCGCTGCGCTCGACCGCGACGAGGCCGGCCGCCTCGAGCGAGCGGAGAAGGCGGCTCAGGTAGCCCGAGTCGAGGCTCAGGCGCGAGCGCAGCGTACGCACGTCGCACCCCGCCCGCCCGATCTCCCACAGCACGCGCGCCTCTCCGAGCGGGCGCTCGAGCGAGAGATAGCGGTCCTCGAGCGCTCCGACGCGCTCCGCCACCAGGCGGTTGAAGCTCCTGACCCGGGCGACTGCGTCGTCCATTCTCTGATGTTAGTCAGAGATTCTTCGGATCACAGGTTGCCGCGTGCCGAGCCTCGGGCGTCGAGACCGCGGCCTACTCCCTCGCCTGCCTACGGTCGTAGACATACCCGACCGCGATCAGCGCCACCCCGAAGAAGATGAGCGCGCCCAGGCCGCCCCATCTGGCCCAGGCTGCTCCCACGAGCGCGAACAGGAGCAGGGCGCCGACGCAAATGCCGATCGCCCCGCCGATCAGCGCCAGCCAGAACGTCGAGCCGAGCTTCTCCCCCGTCGTGAACGACTCACCGGGCATCTCAGGGCACTGTAGACGTGGCGCGCGGCGAATGTCGCCTCGAGCTCGCGGGACGTTTCCCCCTGCCTTAGCCGAGCCTCAGCCGAGCGACGGGGAGGGCTCCCTGTCCTCCCCGTCGTCCTAGCTCCGATCCGCCACTACGGGACAGGCTCATCCCATCGCTGACTGGGTCTCTCTGGCAGAGATCGTTTTCGCCTGTTGCTTGCACGTGACAGCGTCGATCTTCGCCACGCGACAGGAGAAGCCGAGGTAAAGGGTGAGTTCGGTCGGCCCGCTCTTGGCCAAGGCGGTCAGGACCTTGCGGCCTTGCATGCAGGAGACCCCGCTGACCTTGACGTTCGAGAAGCTCACCTTCGCCGCCTCTCCAGCAACGTGAAACGTGGCACAACCTCTCTGCGTCCTCGCGAGCCCCTTCGCGGCAGCGGCTCCCGTCGATGCAACCAATGTGACACACAGGAGCGCGGTCAATCCATGCTTCCTCATGCGGCAGGCCTATCCGCTCGGAAGCGTTCACAAACGCTTTCCCGACCGCGGGCGGGAGACCTGTCGTCTACTCGACGCCGTACACCGGGTCGAACAAGGCCGTCGGGCCCGTCGTCCAGTGGGGCGAGAAACGAACGACCGCCTGGTCGGGTTTCGAGGCTCTTAGCTTGGCTTCGTCAACGACTGGCACGCACTCGCCTGGTCGAAGGCGCTGGAGAGCTCGCCGGACGTGTCGAGTGTTCGAAGCTGCTTGAACGTCGTGGAGACGTCGGTGGCCATCGTCTTGAGCGAGTCGAGGACGATCGGCGCTGCGGTGACGATGCCGACCACGCTCGTGACCCCCTCGATCGCGGTGCTGATCTTCTGCTGCTCGGTGGTGATGTCGGTTGAGAGCTGGTCGAGGGATTGCTTTGCCTGCGACCCCGCTTTCGTGTTCGGCTTGTCCAGGTTCTTGATGCTGTCCGCGAAGGTCTGATCGGCCGACTTGACCTGATCAGCCGCATCCTGCAGCGAGGACTTCGAGATGGTGCCACTCTTCACCGAGTCGACGGCCGAGGTAGACCGAGGTCTTCCAGGTCGTGATCGCCGTGCACACACTGCCGGCCCAGTCGGCCGTTGAAGCGGTCGAGGTCGTCGTCCCCTTGCTACCGCAGCCCGCGAGAAGGAACGCGGCCGCGAGGCCCGTCAGAAGTATCGGAATCGTTGTCCTCATCGAGCAACCTCCGGTATCAGCACTTCCAGGTCCGGACGCCCGCGAGCAGCAGCGAGCGACCACCGAGGTTACACGCGCCGCGGATTGCTCCTCGTTCGCCGACGTGCAGCAACCGCAGCGAGCTTGCCCTGACAACGACTCTGACTGCGCACTGAGTGGACGCGTCGTTCGATATTGGACGGGTGGCAGTTCCCGGCGCGTGCAGCGCCGGCATGCGAGGCGTAGGCTCCAGTCCCCCGAGTTGGAAGGAGCGGCATGACAAGCCCGACGAGCGCCCGTGTGCTTGGGCCGAAGGACGGAAAGGCCGGGATGCTGGGGTCGATGGGTGTGCGGTTCATGCTTACCGGCGAGGAGACGGGCGGGGGGTTCTCACTCGTCGAGCATCCGATCCCTCCACGAGCACTGGCCGCGCCGCTCCACCGTCATAGCCGCGAGGACGAGTACAGCTTCGTCCTCGAGGGCCGCGTCGGCGCACTCCTGGGCGATGAGGTCGTGTACGGAGAGGCGGGCGATCTGATCTTCAAGCCACGTGGACAATGGCACACCTTCTGGAACGACGGCAGTAAGCCGGCCCGCATTCTCGAGATGATCTCGCCTGCCGGGTTCGAGGGCTACTTCGACGAGATGGTCGAGCTCCTGCGCGAGACGGGTTCCCCGGACCCGGGCGCGCTGGCAGCCATCGCAGCGCGGTACGGGCTCGAGGTCGATAGCCAGAGTATCCCTCGCCTCACGGAGGAATATGGCCTTCAGTTCGGGCCTTCAACTCCTTGACCACCCGGGACGCCCGGCGCCCTGCATCGTCTGCTACCGGCGCCGCAGGAACTCCCCATTGTGAAAGGAGCTCTGAAGGCCGCGCTTGCTTCAAGGCGCAAATGGGGTCGCCCCCCCCGCTCCAGCGTTGCCTCGGCCGTCGCGCCGCGTCGACGATTGTCCTCGCGAGAGAGCCGATGCCGT
Organism: uncultured Actinomycetes bacterium; assembly: GCA_963836925.1. GTDB lineage: Bacteria > Actinomycetota > Thermoleophilia > Gaiellales > Gaiellaceae > PALSA-600. The sequence goes on along the minus strand of CAWILJ010000012.1, from coordinate 6,374 downwards.
TGACGCGCTGCCCAAATCTGAGGCGAGTACCCAGGGGAGTACCATCTGCTCGTTTCTGGCCTCCCTGTCACACCTGATCCTAGGTTTCAAGCCATTTTGGCTCAGCCAAAAGGGACTGAGTACCCCCAACGGGATTCGAACCTGCCTGCTAATCGAAGTTTTTTTCGTGAGCGTGGGAGCACGGGTGGGAGCATCGTATGAGCCGCGTCCGGTCGCGTCTGGCTGTTTTTTGGATCAGTTCGGCTCACGCAGCGTCCCCAAGCTGGAGCATCCGTGTTCCGCTATCCTTACTATGGAGCGAGAGTAAGGAGAGCATATGGACATCGCCGCACGCCTGACCTCCAAGGGCCAGGTCACGATCCCCAAGTCTGTCCGTGATGCGCTCAACCTGACCGAGGGCGATCAGGTCGTCTTCCGTGTGATCGAAGGGGGAAGGGCCGTTCTTGCGCGAACGCCTGATCTGCTCGAGCTCGCGGGAACCGTCCCGGTGCCACCGGATGTCCGCGGACTCCGTGGGACGAGATCCGCAGGCGCGCGTGGGCGGGCCAGCTTCGCGGTTGAACGCGTTCGTCGATTCGAACGTCCTCGTCCGTCATCTGACCGGCGATCCGCCCGACCAGGCGATCCGCTCGACCGAGTTCTTGCGCGGCGGCGAGACCCTGATCCTCACTGACCTGGTCGTGGCGGAGGTCGTCTACGTCCTCGAGTCTGTCTACGAGGTCGAGCGGGTACGCGTCGCGGAACTGATGCGGGCCGTCGTCGGCTTCCCGGCGGTGGTCGTCGCCGACGAACCCCTCCTCCTACGGACACTCGAGATCTACGAGCAGTACCGCATCCACTTCGCGGAGTCCTACCTGGCGGCCAGCGCTGAACTGTCCGGGGTCGGGGTGGTCGCCTCGTTTGACCGCGACATCGACCGCGTGCCCACTATTCGACGGCTCGAGCCGGGCGCGTGACCGCTACAACGGTCTGGCCATCTCTTCGTGAGCGTCCTAACCGGACGTCACAAGCGCCCCTACGCGAGCAGCTCGGCGTAATCGAGTTCGGCCTCGTCGGCGAGCACGTGGCTATAGGTGTTCGCCGTCACGGCCAGGTTCCGCTGGCCGACGTGTTCACCGATCCGCGCCCACGGCACGCCGCCGAGGTGAAGGAGGCTGATGCGACGGTGGCGGAGGTCGTGGGGGCTGAAGGCCGGTACCGCGGCCGCCGTGCATGCCCGGGTGACCGCGGTTCGGAAACGATCCCCGCCGAAGCCCTGAAAGACAGGCCGGTCGGGCGTTCGGTCGTCGCGTGGCACAAGCGCCGTGACGGCGTCGAAGACGACCGGCGCGACGTTCACCCACCGGGCTCGCCCGGTCTTGCTGACTGCCTGAGAGACCCGCCAGCGGCTGCGTGACTCGTCGACGTCGCCCCACGTGAGTCCCTCGAGCTCGCCGAGCCTCATGCCGGTCGCGTCGAGCACGAGAAGCGGAAGCCGGTAGCGAGGCGGCAGAAGGTCGTGAACTGCCCGGACATGATCCGAGGTCGGTGGGATGATCTCGGTCTTCCGCTCGAACGGCAGCTTGACCGCGGTCTTGTCCCGCGCCGGGTTCGGTGCGACGCCCGCGTGGTCGAAGACCATCGCTAGCACCAGCAACATCTTCCGGACGGTCTCGCGCCTACGCGTCTCGCATAGGCTCGCGACGAGCTCGGCCACGTCTGCCGGCTCGATCGAATCGATTCGGCGGTTACCGATCAGCGGGACGATCGCGCCAACGGCGGAGCGGAAGTTGCCCTTCGTGTTCTCGGCCACATCGATGCGACTCGCGAGCCACCGTTCGGCGGCCTCGCAGAGGGTCGGTGCGCGCGACTCATCGGCAAGCAGATCCATGTCCGGTACTCGCATCGCGGCGAGCTGGCCGAGTACCCACGCTTGGCGGGCCTTCGCCTCTCGCTTGGTGTTGAACAGGCCGGCGTAGCGGATGGGACTCTCGGCGCCCCCAACCCGATACCGAACCCGGTAGCGCACGGCCCCGGCACCGGTCTTGCGCGTCTCCAGCCAAGCGCTAGCCATCGCCTTCCACCTCCACGGCTCGAAGCACGAACACGCTACACCGGCTCGAAGTCACGGACGGACCCTGTCCCCGTTGTAGGTACTCCGAGCGATGAGAGCCAGGTACTCCTGCGCGCGGATCATCGGACGCGAGTAGCCGGGCAACGCGACGACAGGAAGAATGCGGAAGACGGCGTCGACGGCGCGTCGTTCGAGCCCGAGCTCCCGCAGGTGCGTTCGCGTGAGGAGCGCGTCCGGAGTCTCGAGGAGCTCCTGCGCCGTGTGATGCTGGCGATTCGGCGCCGGCTCGGCCCCGTTGATCGGCAGATGAGTTCGGGCGCTGCGTGAGTTGGTGCAGTCCTCGAGGCTCAGTTGGTCCGGAGTCGTCTCCGGCGGGGTGCGTGCCATCGTTCCCCCTTCGCGTTCATCATGGCGCCGCGACGAGCTTCGTATCATATCAGTGACAAAGCACGGAAGATAGTCGGACGTAGAATCGTCCCTGTGAGGAGCGCCGACGTGATCCGCGAAGCCCGCCTCCGCGCCGGGCTGACCCAGCAGGAGCTCGCCGACCGTTCCGGTCGAAAGCGCGGCGTGATCGCACGTTGGGAGCAGGGGACCGTCGCCCCGAGCGCAGAGACGCTGATCGAGCTCGTCCGGGCCTGTGGTTTCGACCTCCCGCTCGAGCTCGTCCCGTACGAGCCCGCCGGCGTCGACCGGCTGCAGAAGAACTCGCGCCTCACCCCGGAACGGCGCGTGCAGAAGCACCAGAAGGACCAGGACGACCGCGGCGGCCGCCCCAGGTGACCGAGCATCGCTTCGACCCGTACGCCACGCTGGAAGCCCTTGAAGGGCGTGGCGTGGCATACGTCCTGATCGGCGCATTCGCCCGCGTCGTCCAAGGCACGGAGGAGATCACGCACGGCCTCGACCTCGCACCCTCGCTTCACGCCGACAACCCCAAGCGACTCGCGCTCGCCCTCAACGACCTCGAAGCAGCGCGCGTCGACGGCCAGCCGATCGTGCTGGTCCCGGGGATCGCCAGTACGAGCAGTTGATCGAACTCCGCACCCGCGGCGGGGAAGTCAAGATCGTGCCTGATCCGGCCGGCACCCGCGGCGGCTACGACGACCTCCGCCGAGCCGCCACCCGCGAGCCACTCGGCCGAGGCCTCCGACCGCTCGTCGCATCGATCGGCGACCTCGCCCGAATGGCCGCCGCCCTCGGCCGCGAGCAAGACCTGATCCCTCTCCGCCAGCTCCGGATCCTCGCCGACCTCGACCGATCCCGTGGCCGCGGAATTGAGCGCTGAAGACGCCCCGTCGTACAGCAACCGCAAGAACGATGGCAGACGGAGACACAGATGCACTCTTTGTGCAAATCGGTTCATGATTCGTGTACGGTGTCCGGTATGGCGAAGCGTCGCCTACGCACTCCACCGCGAGCCTGATGTTGACGCAGCGCGACTGGCCCTGATCTGACGGCTGGACAGGATATGGTCGGCGCGTGCCCGCAGTCCCGAAGAAGGCCCGTACCACTGCCGTCGTCGAGACGACCCTGATCCTCTACGGCCCTCGCCGTTCTCTTCGTCGTCGCACCGCACCAGGTCGAGGAGGACGACAGGATCCGGTTCGCCGACGTTGAGACATTGATCCACCATGGGCGGCTGACTGATGAACTCGTACCCGCTGATCGGGCCGCTCCTCTCGGCCCCATTCCTGCTGGTCGGCGAGATCGTCGGCTCGCCGAACTGGTGGGCCGCGCATTTCAACGTCCTCGTCGTCGCGATCGCGTTGCTCGCGCTCTTCCACTTGACCCGCGGTCGTGTCGATCGAGCGGTTCTCCGCACCTTCACACTTGTTCTCCTCTTCGCGTCGCTGCTCACCGAAGGCATGCGCAAACCGCCGTCTCGAAGATTGGGGGCGGCGCGCGCTCGCTCATAGCCTGCCGTCGGGTTATTCCGCAGGAGGAGCTCGATATCTTCACCGAGACGCTCCCCGGCGCGCTCGCCGTGACCCGCCCCCGGCTGTCGGTCCAGCCGCTACGGGAGTCGTGCTGGTTGCTCCTCGGTTTGTCTGTTCAGGCTAGCGGCGGAGGCGGCTGGGGTTTCCAGCCGAGGCTGCTGTGCGGCCGCGGGGGCGGCCTCCCATGAACACGGCGGCGGCAGCGGACGTGCCGCCTTGATCTAGCACCCCGGGAGGGTTACCGTGGGCATCGCGGGTGCCGGAGCGAGTGGGGTCATCGTTCCTGTCAATCTGCCCGACGGCGAGATCGCGTGCCAGGTACCGCCGAGCCACTGACACCGCGACGCCTTCGCCGTTGGCATCCCCTGCTTTCTTGTCTCCAGAGTAAAGGTAGAGGAGCATCCGGCATAGGTGATCTGAAGCATCCGGTGGCCGCGAGTGACGGTTCCGAGCAGCGACGCGCGTATGCCCGGCCCGGCGACAGGCTTCTCTCCCAGCGGGATGAGGAATGGTGGCCAGTCGGCTGCGCACATGCCGGTGCACTTGATGATGTCCTTCGGCTCAGCCGACGTGTGGTAGAGGGTCCGACCAGTTGCGGTCACGAGGACATTGCCAAGCGAAAGGACCGGTGCGGCACGCACTGGCGCGGGGCGTGAAGTTGCGGCAACCGGGCTTGCCTGGACAGTGAGAAAACACGCGGTCACGACCGACGCCGTCACGAGGGCCCGTATTCCCGCTGGTCGAAATACTGCCGCCAACCGTCTTCCCTTCTTGGTAGTCCACAAGAGAGTACCCGCTGCGTTTCCCAGGCGAACATCGCGTTGGATGTCTTGAGGTGGTCCGACCATTGGTACGCCCGAATATGGCTCACGCCGGATCGACCCCTGTCGCCTCTGTGGTAAACGGGAAGGCGAGAGAGGCTCGGGCCTCTCTCGCCTCGCGTTATCTAGACTAGTTTCGCTTCAGGCGACGTTTCAAGCGACACCGGCCGACTTGAGCGCCGCTCAGACCCGCTGGGGTGAATGGCGCTGTGTACAGGCGAACGCCGGTTGCATCGAAGAAGGCGTTGGCTACGGCGGCGGAAGCCGTAATCGCCACCGGCTCTCCCACGCCACGCGGTTGGTCACTCGTGCGCTGCACCACGATCGGCGTCACTTTTGGGTGATCTTTGAAGCGCAGGAGCGGGTAGGAGACAAAGTCGGTGCTCATTACGTTTGTCTTGCTGTAACGGTACTGCTCGACTAGGAGACGGCTTAGGATCTGAATTACCCCGCCCACGATCTGGTTGGCGACCAGATCGATCCCGACGGACAAGCCGCCACTCGTGGCCTGGTAGACGTGCTTGACGGTGATCTTGCCGGTTTTCTTGTTGACCTCTATGTCCGCGATTGCGGCGTTCTGCGCGTAGTAGCTCGTATTGTCGACGTTCGACATCGCGAACCCGCGGCCGCTTTCGAAGTTCGCGTCTGACAGGTTCGAGGCCGTGACCCGCGGCTGCCACCCGGCAGCGTTCGTCACCGCGTTGAGGACATCCATGAGTGCGCTTCGGCTCTGCCCCTGGGCGGGATCCAGCACTTTCGGGAATGGATCATGTCGCCCTGGGTGAGGTTTTGCACCCGGAACGCGACGGGATCCATCTTCGCCGCGTGTGCGAGCTCGTCGATCACCTGCTCGCCGGCGAACGTCGCGTGCGGGGCGCTTCCCCCGCGCAGCCAGTACACCTTGATCCAGTTGTTCCGGATTGGGATCGACTTCAGCAGATACCGGACGTTCGGCACCTGGTACATCGGTACGGGCCACCATGTTGCCGCTGACGCGGAGGAGGTTGCCCGGGATGGGTGTTCCGGTGAGCTCGGCGTTCGTCTGCACCGTATTCGCCCAGTACTGCGGGTAGAAGTGCGTCCAGTCGAAGGCGACGAGATTGCCGTTGCCATCGATCCCGGCGCGGACGTCCATCAGCGAGGCCGGCGAGGTTTGGCCCCAGCCGATTTCGTCCCAGCGCATCAGCACTACACGGACGGGTGCACTCACGGCTTGTGACATGAGGGCGGCTGCCTGTGCCGTGTCGAGAGGATCCTTCGCTCCGTCGCCGTAGCACCCGCCCATCGGGTAGGCCGTTACGCGTACCTGTTGCAGCGGCAGTCCGAGGACGGAGGCCACCTGTTGCTGTGTTGCGGACGGCCCTTGCGTTCCCGAGAAGACCCGCACGCCCTGCGGCGTCACGTCGGCGATCGAGCACTGCGGGCCGATCGGGGTGTGGATGTTGGTCGGCCAGGGGACCGTGTGCGAGCCGCGTGGGCCGCGGTTGCGAGAGCCCTGTCGACGTCGCCGCTGTTGACCGTGACACCGTTGAGCGCGCTGGTCGTTACCTGAACACTCTT
>CAWILJ010000011.1:0-213713 GCA_963836925.1 uncultured Actinomycetes bacterium | reverse complement strand
AGGCTCGACCCCGTCGTCGCCCGCCGCGTGCGCATGCTCGCCCTGGGCTGCTCCTGAGCGCACGCGCATGCATGCACGCACGCGAGGCGTGCGCAACACTTTCGTGCCGTGGCGAGCTCCGCGCAATGCAAGGCAAGCCTTCGTAACGGCCAACGCTGCCGTCGCTCTCAGAGCCAGCCCTCGTCGAGATCACGCAGCACGTCGTCGATCGGGACGAGCACTACGCGGACCTCAGGCGCTAACCCTCCACAGCAACCGTGGGAACCGGTGTCACGCCTGCAGATAGAGCGCACACCGGCCGCCAGCGTCGCGGCGGCTCTAACGCCAGCAGCGCGAAAACACAAGGCGCGTGGGCTGGGATACGGGTAGATATCCGTCCGGCCGGCGAAGACGTTCGCGAAGCCGCCCCGGCCCCTCTTGTGGCGGTTCGGTGACGCGGCTTGACAGACGCCAGCCGGACGTGATCCTCGTCGACATCGAGATGCCTGGCGAGAACGGATTCTCGATCGCCGCCCGCCTGGAGAGCACGGTCGCAAGCCCGGTTGCCACAGCTGCCGTGGCCGTTCGACCCGGAAGAAGCCGGGACGCTTCCATGCGGTGAGCATCTCGATGTCAAGCACTTCTACATCAACAACAACCCGCCCGCACGGCTCAGGGGGAATAGCAGCGTCACTTCAACTGTTGAAGCTACTATTAGGGACGTAGCTTCGACCGGAAGGGTGATTGCACCGTGAGCTCATTGCTCCTCGTACCACTCGACGACCTCGTCGTCTTCCCGAACATGAACGTCACGATCGCCGTCGACACCGGCGACGAGGAGCGCGTGCTGCTCGTCCCGCGGCACGGGGGCGAGTACGCCAAGGTGGGCACCGTCGCCGAGGTCGGCGACCGCGTCCGCATGCCGGGCGGCGGCCGCGCCGTGACCCTCCAGGGCCTCCACCGCGCCGAGCTCGGCGCCGCACATACCGATCCGCAGGGGAGCCTTCGGGTCGAGGTGACGGAACGCCCCGACGAGGAGCCGCCCCGCGTCCAGACCCGCGGGCTCGAGACCGAGTACCGCGCCACTGTCGAGGAGATCCTCGAGCTGCGCGGCGACGACGGCCGCGTGTCGTCGTTCGTGCGGGCGATCCGCGACATGGGCGAGCTGGCGGATACATGCGCCTACGCACCCGATCTCACCTTCGACCAGAAGATCGAGTTGCTCGAGACGCTGGACGTCGTCGAGCGGCTGACGCTCGCCCTCAAGTTCCAGCGCGAGCGGTTCGCCGAGCTGCAGGTCCGGCGCCGCATCCGCGACGACGTCGAGGAGGGAGCCGCCAAGCAGCAGCGCGAGTACGTGCTGCGCAAGCAGATGGAGTCGATCCGCAAGGAGCTCGGCGAGGACGACGCGTCCGTCGCCGAGGACTACCGCGCGAAGATCGCCGAGGCCGGCATGCCGGACGCAGTGCGCGAGCAGGCAGAGCGCGAGGCCGGCCGGCTCGAGCGGATGGGCGACAACTCCGCCGAGTCGTCGATGATCCGCACCTACCTCGACTGGCTTCTCGCCGTCCCGTGGTCGGAGCGCTCCGAGGAACGGCTCGACCCCGCCCACGCGCGTGAGGTGCTCGACGCCGACCACGCCGGGCTGGACGACGTGAAGGACCGCATCGTCGAGTACCTGGCCGTGCGCAAGCTCCGCCAGGATCGCGGCATCGCAGAGGACAAGCGCTCCGGCGCCATCCTCACGCTGATCGGCCCCCCCGGCACGGGCAAGACCTCGGTCGGCGAGTCGATCGCCCGCGCCCTCAACCGCGAGTTCGTCCGCATGTCGCTCGGCGGGGTGCGCGACGAGGCCGAGATCCGCGGCCACCGCCGCACCTACATCGGCGCGCTGCCGGGCCGGCTCGTCCGCGCCCTGCGCGACGCCGGGACGATGAACCCGGTGATCCTCCTCGACGAGGTCGACAAGGTCGGCGCCGACTGGCGGGGCGACCCCTCGGACGCCCTGCTCGAGGTGCTCGACCCGGCGCAGAACCACTCGTTCCGCGATCACTATCTCGACGTCGAGCTCGACCTCTCCGAGGTCGTGTTCATCGCCACCGGGAACGTCGCCGAGACGATCCCCGGGCCGCTCCTCGACCGGATGGAGGTCATCCGCTTCGACGGCTACACGGTCGACGAGAAGGTCGCGATCGCCCGCGGCTACCTCTGGCCGCGCCAGCGGGACCGCGCAGGCCTGCTCGAGGACGAGGTCTCGATCTCCGACGGCGAGCTCGAGACGGTCGTCGCCCAGTACACCCGCGAGGCGGGCGTCCGCCAGCTCGAGCGGGAGCTCGGGAAGCTCTTGCGGAAGACCGCGACCAAGCTCGCGACCGGCAAGCTCACCGCCCCGGTCGAGCTCGACGAGCCCGCGCTCCGCGACGCGCTCGGCAAGCAGCGCTTCTACCAGGAGTCGGCAGAGCGCACCGCCGTCGCCGGGGTCGCGACCGGCCTTGCCGTCACCGGCACGGGCGGTGATGTCCTGTTCGTCGAGGCAACGCGGATGCAGGGCGGAGAGAGCCTCCTCCTCACCGGCCAGCTCGGGGACGTGATGAAGGAGTCCGCGCGGATCGCGCTCTCCTACGTCCACTCGCATGCCGGCGAGCTGGGGCTCGACGAGAGCGACTTCGACGGCTCGAGCTTCCACGTCCACGTCCCCGCGGGGGCGATCCCGAAGGACGGGCCGAGCGCCGGCATCACGATGTCGACCGCGCTCGCGTCGCTCCTGACCGGGAGGCCCGTCAGGCACACCGTCGGGATGACCGGCGAGGTCACGCTCCAGGGCCGCGTGCTGCCGATCGGAGGCCTCAAGCAGAAGGCGCTCGCGGCGCACGCCGCCGGCCTGACCGACGTCATCATCCCCGAGCGGAACCGCGCCGACATCGACGACATCCCCGAGGACGTCCGCAACGAGCTGACGTTCCACCCGGTGATGACGCTCGACGAGGTCCTCGCCGTCGCCCTCGAGCCGGCGAGGCCGCTCCATGCGGTGTCGTAGCTGCGCTCCGCTGTCCGAGGAGATCCGTCAAGCGGCGGGTCTCCTCGAGCGCCGCTACGCGTTCTCGATCGTCGTCGCCTCGCACGAGGGTGCCGTCCGCTTCAACGAGTTCCTGCAGATGCTCGACCCCGTCCCGCCTGCGACGCTCGCAAGCCGCCTGACCGAGCTGGAGCGGGCCGGCATCCTCGAGCGGGTGATCGTCGACGCCCGACCGCCCCGCGCCGAGTACCACCTCACCCCGCTCGGCGCCCGACTCGGCGCGGTCGTCGCCGCGCTCGAGGCCTTCGCCGCGAGCGCTTAGACCATCTCGAGCCCGACGTAGTTCTCGGCGAGCGACGCCGCCGCTGCCTCCGAGGTCGTGACGTACCGGAGCTGCGAGAGCTGCAGCTGCCGCCCGAACGCGCCGGCCTCGTCGTCGCGGTGGAGCATCGTCGTCATCCAGTACGAGAAATGCTCCGCCCGCCACACGCGCCGCAGGCACGCCTCCGAGTAGCCGTCGAGCCCGGAGCGGTCGCCGCTCGCGTACCAGCGGACGATCGCCTCGGCAAGGACGGCGACGTCGCGAATCGCGAGGTTCAACCCCTTGGCGCCGGTCGGCGGGACGATGTGCGCGGCGTCGCCTGCGAGGAAGAGGCTTCCGTGCTGCATCGGCTCGGTGACGAAGCTCCGCATGCCCGTCACGCCCTTCTCGAGGACCGGTCCCTCCTCGAGAGCCCAGCCGTCGAGCCCGAGGCGGGCCTGGAGCTCGGCCCAGATCCGGTCGTCCGGCCATTCGGCGACGTCCTCGTCGGGGCGGCACTGGACGTACAACCGCGAGAGCTCCGGAGAGCGCAGCGACAGGAGCGCGAATCCGCGCTCGTGGTGCGCGTAGACGACCTCGTCGTTCGAGGGTGCGACGGCGGCGAGGATGCCGAGCCAGCCGTACGGGTACTCGCGCCCGTAGGTCCGCAGGACGCCCGCCGGGATCGTCGGCCGACACACGCCGTGGAACCCGTCGCAGCCTGCGATCAGGTCACACTCGAGCTCGTGGCGGGAGCCTTCGTGGGTGAAGGCGATGCGCGGGCGATCGATCTCGACCGCGACCTCCTCGACCTCGAAGTGGAGCGCCGCGCCCGTCTCGACCCGTGCCGCGATCAGGTCCTTGACCACCTCGGTCTGGCCGTAGATGACGATCGAGCGCCCGCCGGCCAGGTCACTGAGCGGGATCCGGTGGCGCTCGCCGTCGAACTGGAGCTCGATCCCGTGGTGGACGATCCCGTCGCGCTGCATGCGCCCGCCGACGCCGGCCGCGACGAGCAGGTCGGCGACTCCCTGCTCGATCACCCCGGCCCGGATGCGGTGCTCGACGTACTCTCGGCTCCGGCTCTCGAGGATCACCGCCTCGATCCCCGCCTGCTCGAGCAGGCGGCCGAGGGTGAGACCGGCCGGCCCCGCCCCGACGATGCCGACCTGCGTGCGCATCAGCCCTCGTCCAGGACCCGCTGGGCGATCGCGAACGCCTGATTCGCGGCGGGCACGCCGCAGTAGATCGCGCTCTGGAGGAGCACCTCCTTGATCTCGTCCTCGGTCAGTCCGATGCGCAGCGCGGCACGCACGTGCAGCTCGAGCTCTTCGTTTCGCCCGAGAGCGACGAGCGCCGAGAGCGTGATCGCGCTGCGAGTCCTCCGGTCGAGGCCGGGGCGCGACCAGATCTCGCCCCACGCATACCGCGTGATGAGGTCCTGGAACTCGGCCGTGAACGGCGTCGCGTGTTCCGATAGCACGGTCGACGTGCTCGTCTCCGAGCACCTCGCGGCGAACCTCCATCCCGCGGTCGCGGCGGTCGTCGCTCATTCGAGGCTCCCCTGGTACCGGGCGAGGACCCGGTCGACGAGCTCCTCCGCCGAGCCGAGGTAGTCGCCCTCGATCCCGAAGGCGCGAGCCTCGGAGTAGAGCTCGTCGCCCATGTTCGAGTGGATCCGCTCCTCGTGCAGCTCGAGCCCGCCCAGGCACGAACCGAGCGCGGCGGCCGCGCCCCCGGCGAAGGCGAGAGCGGCCGAGAGCGCCGGCCACTCGGCCTGCCAGGCGCCGGCGGCCCGCTCGAGCTCGTGCTCGCCGGAGGTGAGCACCGCGGCGTTCGCGTGGACGAGCCGCGCACCGGCCCGAACGAGCACCGCCCCGGCCGGGTTGCGCTTGTGCGGCATCGTCGACGACCCTCCGCCCTCACCTTCCGCCATCTCCCCCACTTCCGCCTGCGCCAGCAGCACGACGTCGAGCGCCGGCTTCGAGCACGCCGACGCCGAGGCCGCGAGCGCCGCCCCGAGCTCGGCGACCGGGGCGCGGTTCGTGTGCCACGGCACGAGCGGCTCGGCCAGCTCGAGCTCGGTCGCGAACCGGGCAGCGACCTCGAGCGCCCGCGGCCCGAGCGCGGCAAGCGTCCCCGCCGCGCCGCCCAGCTGGGCCGGAAGCCGCAGACCCCCGAGACGCTCCCAGGCGTCGAGGAGGCCCGAGAGCCAGAGGGCGGCGCGGTAGCCGACTGTCGTCGGGACGGCGGGCTGCAGCAGCGTGCGCGCGGCGGCAGGAACGGTGCGGTACGCCTCTGCGATCCGGGCGCACTCCCCTGCGGCCACGTGGAGGTAGCTCCGGATGAGCGCGACGGAGCGTTTCGAGACGAGCATCGCCGCGCAGTCGACGACGTCCTGGCTCGTCGCGCCGTAGTGGACGAACCGGGCCGCCTCTCCGCCGACGCGCTCGCGCAGCGCACGGACGAGCGGCTCGGCCGGGTTCGCGACCGCCCGCCCCGCCGCGACGATCGCCTCGACGTCGAAGAGCTCGATCCGACACGCCTCTGCGATCGGCCCGGCGACGTGCGCCGGGACGATTCCGGCCGGCGCCTCCGCGTTCGCGAGCGCCCGCTCGGCCTCGAGCATCGCCTCGATCCACGCGCGGTCGGATACCGCGTCGCGGAGCTCGTCGGGGACGAAGATCGCGTCGAGGCTCACAGCGCGAAGAACACCGTCTCGTGCGGGCCCTGCAGCCGGATGTCGAACCGGAGCCCGTCGGGGTCCTCCACTGCGGTCAGGGTTTTCCGGCGCTCCGGGTCGACGGTCGAGAGGACGGGATCGGCGGCGTTCGCCTCGGGCTCGTCCGGGAAGTACATCCGCGTCACGACCTGCTTGAGCAGGCCGCGCGCGAACACGCACACCTCGAGATGCGGTGCCTGTGGGCCCGCGTCCGGCTTGCACGCCACGAACGCGAACCGCCCGCCGTCGACGGTCCCGCTCCGTCCGAATGCGCCGTCCGGCTGCCAGATCTCGACGAGCGCGTCCGTGACCGGCTCGCCCACGCCGTCGAGCACCGTCCCGAAGACCCGGACGGCGCCTGCAGCCCCGGGAGGAACGAGCTCGCTTCCGAAGCTCTGCGAGAGCCCGATGTGGAGGAACGGCCCGACCGTCTGAGACGGGGTCGGTGTCACTTGTCGTCCTCGAACGGCGTCCGGCGCAGCACGACGTCGAACCTGAAGCCGAGGGCGCGGTCGGGGATCGTCGTCTCGAGGTCGAACGAGGAGACCATCAGCTCGCGCGCCTTCGGGTCGCGCACCGAGTTGTAGATCGGGTCGTACGGGAAGAGCGGGTCCCCCGGGAAGTACATCTGCGTCACAAGACGCTGGGAGAACGCCCGCCCGAAGAGCGAGAAGTGGATGTGGGCCGGCCTCCACGCGTTCGGGTGGTTCCCCCACGGGTAGGCGCCGGGCTTCACCGTCACGAACCGGTAGCGGCCCTCGGAGTCGGTGAGGCAGCGCCCGGCGCCGTCGAAGTTCGGGTCGAGCGGGGCCTCGTGGCGGTCGACGTGGTGCCGGTAGCGGCCGGCGGCGTTCGCCTGCCAGATCTCGACCAGCGATTCGCGCACCGGGCGCCCGCCCTCCTCGAGCACGCGGCCGCTGACGACGATCAACTGGCCGAGCGGCCGGTCCTCGCCGCGGCACGTGAGGTCGGCGTCCGCATGCTCGATCGAGCCGCCGTAGACCGGGACGGCGAGGTCGGCCGTCTCGGGCAGCGCGAGCAGCGGCCGAAGCGGAGCCCGCAGGCGTGTCGAGACGTAGTCCGCGTGGAGGTACGGAGGGTCGCCGTCGTCAGGGACGTCCGGGAGCATCACGCGGCATTCTCCTCTCCGAGCGTGCGGAACGCGCGCAGTGCGTCGAGCTCCTCCTCCGTCGGCGGCGAGCCCGGGTCGAGCTCGTCGGAGACCCGCAGGTCCCACCCGGTCGCGGCACGAGCGTCGGAGGCCTCGACGCCGGGGTGAACCGACGTCAGCACGAGCTCGCACGTCTCCGGATCTGGCTCGAGCACGCCCAGGTCGGTCACCACGAGCGTCACGCCGCCGCCGGGGAGGCCGAGCTCCTCTCGAGCGCCGGGCCCGTCGCCGAAGCCGGCGGTCGAGCGGAAGTCGAGCCGGTCGACGAAGGTACGGAGCGACTGGTTGAGCATCACGTACGTCTCCTTGCACGCCGCAGCGATCTCGGGGGCGCCGCCTCCGCCGGGGAGCCGGACGGCCGGCCGGTCATAGTCGCCGATCACCGTGCTGTTCAGGTTCCCGAAGCGGTCGATCTGGGCGGCGCCGAGGAAGCCGACGTCGATCCGGCCTGCCTGGAGCCAGTAGGCGAAGATCTCGGGCACCGAGACGACGACGTCGGCCGTCTCGGCGAGCTCGCCGTCGCCGATCGAGAGCGGCAGGTGCCGCGGCTTGGCGCCGATCGTGCCGCTCTCGTAGATCAGGACGATCCCGGGTGCGCGAGTGCGCCGGGCCAGGTTCGCCGCGCGGCTCGGCGCGCCGATCCCGACGAAGCACGTCGAGCCGTCCCGGAGCCGCCGTGCGGCCGCGACCACCATCATCTCCTCGGCGGTGTAGGTCAAGCCGTCAGCCCGTCGAGCACGTTCGCCCTCATCCATTCGGTGAACACGTCGCGATCACGGCTGATCGCCTCCCACTCGCGGTAGAACGCGTTGTCGCGGTCGTAGTAGCCGAGTGCGTACGACGGCTGGGCGCCGCGGGGGACGGCGGCGATCGCCGTGACGGCCCAACCCGGGATCACGACTGCGCCCGGCCGCGGCTCGAGCGTCTCGACGATCTCCTCGACGGTGACGAGCGACCGCGCCGACGCCAGCACGACCTCCTTCTGCACTCCGGAGATCCCCCAGAGCTGGACGTTCCCCCTGCGGTCGGCCTGCTGCGCGTGGACGATCCCGACGTCGCACCGGATCGCCGGCACCGCCGACAGCTCCTCGCCCGTGAACGGGCACTCGATGCTCGCGACGCGGCTGTGCGCCGCGAGGTCTGTCCCCCGGTAGCCCCGCAGGACGCCGAAGGGGAGGTTCGACGCGCCTGCCGCGTACGCCGCTGCCATCCCCGCGTGCGAGTGCTCCTCGAGCTCGAGCGGCACCGGCCAGCCGTTCTCGACCGCGTCCCGGAACCGGTGGAGCGACCCGACGCCCGGGTTCCCGCCCCAGGAGAACACGAGCTTGCGTGCTGCGCCGATCCCGATCAGCTGGTCGTAGACGATGTCCGGGGTCATGCGGACGAGCGTCAGCTCACGCCGCCCCTGGCGGATGATCTCGTGTCCCGCCGCATGCGGGATCAGATGGGTGAACCCTTCGAGGGCGACCGTCTGCCCGTCTCGGACCAGGTCCGAGATGGCTTGCTCGAGCGTGAGATGCTCAGCCACCGCAACGTCTCCCCGGGCGTTCCACCCGATGGTCGATCGGTTTCCGAGCGACCATCTAGAACGGGAAGGGGTGGGAGCCGCCGGCGACGGTGATCCAGCGGAGGTCGGTGAACTCGTCGACCACGGCCTGGCCGCCGAACCTGCCGAACCCCGAGTCCTTGACGCCCCCGAACGGCATCTGCGGCTCGTCTCCCACCGGTTGGTCGTTGACGTGAACGATCCCGGCCTCGAGCCGCCGGGCGAGCTCGAGGCCGCGATCGGGGTTCGAGGTGATGATCCCCGACGAGAGGCCGTAGCTCGTCGAGTTCGCCCGGTCGACCGCCTCGTCGGCGTTGTCCACCACCTCGACCGAGGCCACCGGCCCGAACGTCTCGAGCCGCGCGAGCTCGGTGCTCTCGGGCACGCCCGACACGAGCGTCGCCTGGTAGCAGGGGCCGGTCGCCGCCCCGCCCGCGAGCACCGTCGCGCCGGCCGCCACCGCCTCGTCGACGCGGCGCTTCACGAGCTCGACCGCGTCGACGGTGATGAGCGGCCCGATGATCGTGTCCATCTCCCTGGGATCGCCGGCCTTGAGGCCCCTCGCCTTCTCCGCCAGCCGCGAGGTGAACTCGTCGGCGATCGGCCGCTCGACGATGATCCGCCGGGCGGACATGCAGATCTGGCCCTGGTGGAGGTACGCGCCGAACGCCGCCGCCGAGACCGCGTAGTCGAGGTCCGCGTCGGCGAGGACGACGAGCGGGTTCGAACCGCCGAGCTCGAGCAGGACGCGCTTCAGGTTCCGGCCTGCGGCCTCGGCCAGCCGCCGTCCGGTTGCGGTCGAGCCGGTGAAGTTGATCCGGCGCACGGCGGGGTTCTCGCAGAGCTCGTCGCCGATCGGCGCCGCCTCGCCGGGCGCGTGCGTGACGATGTTCAGCACACCCGCCGGCAGCCCCGCCTCGGCGAAGATCTCACCCCAGAGCAGGCCGCCGGCGAAGGGCGACCACTCGGACGGCTTCAGCACCACCGTGTTCCCGAGCGCGAGCGGGGCCGCGATCGACCGGGCCGAGAGGATGAGAGCCGCGTTCCACGGCGCGATCGCGCCGACGACGCCCACAGGCTTGCGGATTCCCATCGCGAGCTCGCCGGGGTGGTCGGACGGGATCACCTGTCCGACCGGCGCGTACGGCAGTGCCGCCGTCTGGCGGAGCAGGCCGGGCACGAAGCTCATCTGGAACATCCCGAAGCCGAACGTGCACCCCGTCTCGCGGGCGAGCCAGGAGACGACGTCGTCGCGGCGCCGCTCGAGGATGTCGGCCGCGGCGAGGAAGATCCGCTGGCGCTCGGCGGGCGCCGACTGAGCCCACGCGGGTGCCGCTGCAGCAGCCGCTGCGACGGCTTGCGCGGCTTCCGCGCGCGTTCCCGCCGCGACGTGGGCGACCACCCCGCCGGTGTACGGGTCGGTGTCCTCGAACGCCCGGCGGCCGTCCACCCACTCGCCGTCGATGAAGTGCCTCAGCTCCCGCACCTCGGACGCAACACTCGTCATCTCGGTCTCCTTTCGCAGTCGAGCCGGCCGCCTTCCCCGAGAGTACGGCTCATGAAGCCTCCTCGACCGGCGCCCGGGCCGCGGGAGCGCCTCGCCGACGAGGCCCGACGGGCAGGAGCTGGATCGCGTCCCGGTCGACAACGGTGCCCCGGAGCCCGCGCCGCAGGAGGAGCGCGAACAGGATCGCGGTCAGCCCGAGCCCGACGGGATACGAGATGCCGGTCGTTGGCGAGAACAGGTCGCCAACGCTACGGTGGCCTTGTCCCGATTGTCAAGACGCTGTCGCTCGCGCTCCCGTACCCTCCGACGCGACCGGGCGCACCGTGAGCATGGCCCGGGGAGCTCGTCGCGCGGCTCGGCCAGGGCTCCGCGCGTCCCACCCGAGATCTCGCTGCGGAGCGGCTCTCGCCGCCGCAGGACGGCTGAGCTCCGTTATCGTCAGGGACATGGCGGTTGTCGCCGGGCATGACGAGCAACTCCTCGTCGGGGGGCGGTGGGCCGACGGCGCCGAGGGTAAGCGGTTCGACGTGACCGACCCCGCCACGGGCGAGGTCGTCGGCTCCGTGCCGAACGCCGGCGAGGACGACGTCCGCGCGGCGATCGACGCCGCGGCAGCGGCGTTCGAGCCGTGGCGGAGCCTCCCCGCGATCGAGCGGGCGCGGATCCTCCGGCGCTCGGCCGACCTGATCCGGGAGCGGAAGGACGAGATCGCGGCGGTCATGACGGCCGAGCAGGGCAAGCCGCTCGCCGAGGCCGCCGGCGAGGTCGACTACGCAGCGAGCTTCTTCGAGTGGTTCTCGGGCGAGGCGGAGCGCCTCTACGGCAGCATCGTCCCGGCGCAGAACGCGCAGAACCGCGCGCTCGTTCTCCGCCAGCCGGTCGGCGTCACGGCGGCGATCACGCCCTGGAACTTCCCGGCGGCGATGATGACGCGCAAGCTCGGCCCGGCGATGGCGGCCGGCTGCACGAGCATCGTCAAGCCGGCAAGCGCCACGCCGCTCACCGCCGCGCTGATCCTGCGCGCGATCGAGGACGCGGGCGCGCCGCCCGGCGTCGTGAACCTGATCACCTCACGCTCGTCCGGGATGGTCGCCGAGACGCTGTTTGCCGATCGCCGCGTCCGGAAGGTCTCGTTCACGGGCTCGACCGAGGTCGGGAAGGAGCTGATCCGCCTCTCCGCGGGCCAGGTCAAGCGGCTCTCGCTCGAGCTCGGCGGTCATGCGCCGTACATCATCTTCGACGACGCCCCGCTCGAGGAGGCCGTCGACGGCCTGATCGCCTCGAAGTTCCGCAACGCCGGTCAGACATGCGTGTGCGCCAACCGGGCGTTCGTGCAGCGCGGCGTCTACGACGAGGTCGTCTCGCTCCTCGCCGGGAAGGTGACCCGCATGGTCGTCGGGCCCGGCGACCGCCCCGGCGTCCAGATCGGGCCGCTCATCGACGAGAGCGCGCTCGACAAGGTCACCGAGCACGTCGAGGACGCCGTCGGCCACGGCGCCAGGCTCCTGGCCGGCGGTGAGCGCCTGTCGGGCGAGGAGCTCGCGCGAGGCGCCTTCTACGCGCCCACCGTCCTCGCCGACATCACGCCCGAGATGCTGATCTCCCACGAGGAGACGTTCGGGCCCGTTGCCGGGCTCGCGTCGTTCGAGACCGAGGACGAGGCGGTCGCGCTCGCAAACGACACGGTGTTCGGGCTCGCGGCGTACTTCCACACCCGCGACTACGCCCGTCTGATGCGCGTCGCCGAGCGGCTCGAGTACGGGATCGTCGGCGCCAACTCGGGCCTGATCAGCGCCGCCAACGTCCCGTTCGGCGGCGTGAAGGAGTCGGGGTACGGACGCGAGGGCGGCGAGTACGGGATCGACGAGTACGTCGACGTGAAGTACGTGCTCGTCGGCGGCGTCGGGCTCTGACGGCCTAGCGGAACTTCAGGAGCAGCGGCAGGTCGTGCGCGTAGTCGGCCGGCTTGAAGCCGGTCGCGTAGACGACGTGCGAGCGGTCGTCGGGGCTGTAGACGAAGAGCACGCTCGAGTGCTCGACCTGGTAGCTCGCGACGCCCTTGCGCTTCTGCAGGATCGCCGTCGGGACGCCTGCCATGTGCTCCACCTCGCCGATCTGGGCCAGCGACCCGGTCAGCCCGACGAAGCTCGGGCTGTAGTGGTTCAGCCAGCGCCTGAGCACGGGCATCGTGTCGCGTGCCGGGTCGACCGTGACGAAGACGACTGCGACCTGACGGCGGATCGACTCCGGCTGGCGGCTCAGCGCGTACCTGAGGTAGCTCATGGTCGCCGGGCAGGCATCCGGGCAGTGCGTGTAGCCGAAGAAGAGGTATGTCAGCTTCCCGCGGGTCGCCTGCGCGAAGGAGTACGGCCGGCCGGTGGTGTCGGTGAGCGTGAAGCCCGGCTTGACCGGGAACGGCTCCGGGACGAGGCCGCGGAGTGTGCTCGCCGCCGGGGGCGCAGTCGTGGTCGTGGGCGGCGCCGAGCTGTTCGATGACCCACAGCCCGCAAGGAGCGCGGCCGCAGCCGCAGCCGGAACGACGCCACGCCACCTCATTCGCCCGCCCAGGGTACCGGGATCTCGGGTCCCGTCGCGACGACAACACGTAGCTGTCGCGCGTCGCGCTCGATGCTCGAAAGCCCTGTTGGACGGCCCCTGACACCGCCCCGGAGATTTTCTCGCTGCGAGCGGGAAATCGTTCCCGCCGCCCTTGGCAGGCATGTTCGGACGGGCTAGTTTGCCCCCTGCACCGAGCACGGCAGCGCGAGTAGGGTGAAGCTGGTTCCAGGGGCTCGACGCGGACGGCGGCGACGCTGGGCGCGGAAGGTCAGTGGAAGCGGTGGACGAAAGCGCCACCGTGCTCGGTGTGTTTCAAGCCCCGCCGCGGGAAACCACGAACGCTTCTTCCGCGCGCTCTTAAGTTCGTCTAAAGTGCCGCGTCCAGACTCTGCGGTCCAGCTGAAGGCCCGCCGGAAGAAGGAGTGAAGAACATGCTTCGGATCTGCGCGCACCCGGACTGCAAGACCCTCACGCTCGGAATGCTCTGCGTCGTCCACGAACCGCCCGTCGGGATGGTGGCCTGGCCGCGCGGCCGGCCCTACTCGCGGCGCCAGCAGCAGCTTCCCGCAGGCGCGGCCCCGATCGTGACGACCGAAGCTGGACCGACCGCTGCCGGCGCCGTATCCTTCGGAGGTGACACGGCGACGTAGAACCGCGGTCGCCGCTGCGCTCGCAGCGGCGGTGCTCGCGGCGACGACCCTCGGCGCAGCCGCGTCCCCGGTCGCCACGACCGGCCCGACCGTGATCGGCACCGCGGCGGCCGGAAAGCTGCTCACGGGGCTCAGCGGGACGTGGGTCGGGTTCAGCGACATCGGCTACCGCTTCCAGTGGTACCGGTGCAACGGAGCCGGTGCTGCCTGTCGATCGGTGCAAGGCGCCGTCTCCCCGACCTACGAGCTCGGCGACAAGGACGTCGGCCGGACCGTCGGTCTCGCAGTTCGGGCCACCGACACGACCGGTGCCGCCAGAGAGTACTCCAGCCTCGTCGGCCCGATCGCCCCGCGCCGGCCCCTGCTCGAAGCGACCGCGCAGCCGGTCGTGGCCGGGCCACCCGTGCAGGGAAAGACGGTCCAGGTCACGACCGGGACGTGGAGCCCCGTCCCGTCGAAACTCACCTACCGCTGGGAGCGCTGCAACCCGAACGGGCGCACCTGCGCCGCGATCCCGAACGCGACCGGCACCTCCTATGCGATCACGAGCGCCGACGTCGGCCACGCGCTGCTCGCCGTCGTGCGGGCCTCGAACGGCACCACCATCCAGAACACCTTCAGCACGGCGACCCCGGCGGTCGTCCCTTCGTCCGTGAGGCACCCGACGCGGGTCGAAGGGCCCGACGTGAGCGGCTATGCGGTCGTCGGCCAGCAACTCGTCGCAGCCCCCGGGATCTGGAAGGGCGTCGGCCCGACGACGTTCACCTACCGCTGGTACCGCTGCGACGCAAACGGGTCGCATTGCTCACTCGCCCAGGGCAGCTCGTCCAATATCTACACGGCCGTCGCGAAGGACACGGGAGACACGATCGCCCTCACGGTGAAGGTCACCGACGCCGTCGGGAGCGCGACCGCGTACTCGAGCCTGGTCGGCCCTGTCGCCGCAGCCGGTGCCACCCTCACACCGACGACGGCACCGACGATCGCGGGTACTGCGCGCGTCGGGGGCGCGCTGAGCGTCGAACGGGGCGTCTGGTCGGCGCGACCGAGCAGGTACGCGACCACGTGGCTTCGCTGCAACGCGAACGGACGGCTGTGTGCGCCGATCGCGGGAGCGACCAGGGCGACGTACACGGCGACCGCCGCCGATGCCGGTCACACGCTCGTGGCGGTCGTGGCGGCAAGCGCCGGCGGGACGACGCAGAGCGCCCTGACCGCCGCCACTGCGCCCATCACCTGACGCCGTGACCGGCGCAGGCACCCCGCGCTCGGCCCGCCTGGCGCTGACCGCCCTGTGCGCGGTGCTCTTCCTCACGTTCCTCGACAACACCATCGTCAGCGTCGCGCTCGCCGACATGCAGAAGTCGCTCGCGAGCGGCGTCTCGAGCCTTCAGTGGATCGTCGACGGCTACATGCTCGCGTTCGCCGGCCTGATGCTGATCGGGGGGACGCTCGGCGATCTCCTCGGCCGCAAGAAGATCATGCTCGGGGGGGTCGTGCTGTTCTGCGCCGGCTCGGTGGTCGGAGCGCTCGCGCACACCTCCGGCGCGCTGATCACGGGACGGGTGGTGATGGGCGTCGGCGCGGCCGCCTGCGAGCCCGGAACCCTGTCGCTGATCCGGCAGATCTATCCCGACCACCGGCGCCGCGCCCGGGCGCTCGGGGTCTGGACGTCCGTCTCGGGGATCTCGCTCGCAGCCGGGCCGGTTCTCGGCGGGCTCCTCGTGGCGCTCGCGGGCTGGAGGGGGATCTTCTGGTTCAACGTCGCGTTCGGGCTCCTGGCGCTGGCCGCGGCGGCGTGGACGCTGCCGGAGAGCTCCGACCCGCAGGGCCGCAAGCTCGACGTCCCGGGTCTCGTCACCGGCGTCGTCGCCGTCTCCGCGCTCACGTTCGCGGTGATCGAAGGCGAGTCGGCGGGCTTCTCGAGCTGGTGGATCGAGCTGCTCTTCGTGGTCGCGGCCGTCGCCGCCGTCCTCTTCGTCGGAATCGAGCGGCAGAGCGCGGACCCGGTCGTGCGTCTCGACTACTTCCGGATCCCTGCGTACTCGAGTGCCAACGCGGTCGCCTTCGCGACGAGCTTCGGCCTCTTCGCGGTGTTCTTCTTCACCGCGCTCTACCTGCAGATCGAGGCGAAGTTCTCGGGCGGGAAGATCGCCCTGCAGTTCGTGGCGATGGCGATCGCGATGGTGGTCGCGGGCCAGGTCGCCGGCGTCTGGACGGCCGCGCGCGGGCCGCGCTCGCCGATGGTGCTCGGGTGCCTGCTCGCAGGGGAGGGATGTTCCTCGTCGACGCGCTCCTCTCGCCGAACGTCGACCTCTGGGCGCTCTCGGGAGCCCTCGCGGTCGTCGGCCTCGGCCTCGGGCTTGCGCTGGTCGCCGTGACGGCGTCGGTGCTCGCGATCGTCCCGGCGGAGCGCTCGGGGATGGCGGCATCGACCGTGAACACGAGTCGCGAGCTGGGCGGCGTCCTCGCGGTCGCGATCCTCGGCGCGGTGATCGACGGGCGGCTGGTCAGCGACCTCACCGCGCACCTCGGCGGGCTCGGAGTCAGCCACGATCTCCAGCAGCTCGTCGTCCACGCCGTCACGCACGGCGGGCTGCCTGCGAACGCGGCGCTTGCAGTGCTCGCGAACCCCGTCGTGGCCGCCGAGGCGCTGACGCACCCCGGCATCCTCGGGAAGATCCTCGACGCGGCCGAGGCCTCCTTCGGCAACGCCCTCCACGCGGGCCTGACCGTGGCGGGGGTGATCCTGCTCGTCGGCGCAGGGGTCTCGCTGTTCGCCTCGCGCGGCTTCCCGAAGCCCGACTAGCGCAACGCGGACGCCATCCGGCGCACGGCCTCCTCCAGGAGCGCCGCCGAGGTGCCGAAGTTGAGCCGAGCGAAGCCCCGGCCGTCCCGGCCGAACGTGGGCCCGGGGCTGAGCGCGACCCGCCCGCGCTCCAGGAACGCCTCCGAGGGATCGTCGCCGAGCCCGAGCTCGCGGCAGTCGAGCCAGGCGAGGTAGCCGGCCTGGGGCGGGATGTACCCGACCGCCGGCAGGTGCTCGGCGAGGAGCTCCCCGAGGAGGCGCGCGGTTGCGGTCGAGATGCGCCACGAGCGCGTCGAGCCACTCGCCGCCGTGGTCGAACGCCGCGATCGAGCCGAGCACGCCCAGGTGGCCGGCGTGGACGGGCAGGCTCATGGCAGTCGCTCGGCGAGCCGCTCGTGCATCTCGCCCGACGCCGTCACGATCACGGCGCACTTGAGCCCGGCGAGGTTCCAGGCCTTCGAGGCCGAGGTGACGTTCACCCCGGTCTCGGCGGCAGCAGCGCTGACCGAGAGGTACGGGACGTGGGTCGCGCCCTGCATCGTCATCGGCGAGTGCACCTCGTCGGCGATCACCGTCACTCCGTGGCGCTCGGCGAGGGTCGCCGACCGCCTCGAGCTCGGCACGCCCGACCGAAGCGCCGGTCGGGTTGTGCGGATGGCTCATCAGGTACGCGCGCGCGCCGGCGGCGAACGCCTGCTCGAGGCCTTCCAGGTCGAGCTTCCCCGGGCCCGCAGCGGGTACCTCGACGACGCTCCGCCCCACCTCGCGCGTGATCGAGAAGAAGGGCGGGTAGACGGGCGGGGTCACGACCACGCCGTCCCCGGGCTCGGTGAGGGCCCGCAGGAGCTCGCGACCCCCGACATCGACATCCGCGACGAGCCTGACCCGCTCCGGGTCGACGTCCCATCCGAACCGTCCGGCGGCGAAGCGCGCGAACGACTCCCCGAGCCTGCCCGAGTCGGCGTAACCCGTGTCGTCGCGCGAGACCGCCGCGAGAAGCGCCTCACGGATCGGCAGCGCGAGCGCGAAATCCATCTCGGCGACCCAGGCCGGAAGCACGTCCGGGGGTACTTCGCCCACTTCGCGCTGCGGCGGAGCCGCAGGAGCTCGAGCGAGACGTCGTCGAACGGATCGACCTCCAGGCACGCGCGGTGTGCTAGACACGGGCGGTGATCGTGATCCCGCCGCGGGCCTTCTGCTCGAGCACGATTCGCACGGCCTCGGCGGGCAGCTCGAGCGCCGCGGCGATCTCGTCGCGGATCCGGACTGCGAGCGCCTCGCAGAACGCCCCTTCGTTCCTGAAGCCGTTGAGGTACAGCTTCAGCGACTTCGACTCGAGGCACAGGCCCCGCGGGCTTGTAGCCGATCGTGACGCGGTAGAGGTCGGGCTGGCCCGTGATCGGGCACACCGCGGTCAGCTCGTCGCTGACCAGCTCGACGTCCGCGACGCCCGGGTTCTCGAAGGTCTCGAGACCGGCGTACTGGTCCAGTCCCGGGATGTCCGAGCGCGACGAACTCGCTGCCGCGGGAGGTGGTCGCCACGCCCATAGAGTAGACGCGGGCAACCTGGCTACCATGGCCGCGTGAAGCTGACGGCTCCCGGTCGCGCCGGGCAGTCCAGGCCTGGACCGAGGTCGGCCCGCGTGAGCAGCGTTGCCCTGCCGGTGCAGCAAGGTCTCGGACCTCACCGCGGGCTACCGCGTGGTGGCGGACCTCGCCTCGCCCGGCAAGACCCCGCGCAAGCTCTACTTCGACGTCGTCCTGGTCGGAGCCGCGGCAGCACGCTCTCCGAGATCTCGCTGACCTCCTTCGTCTCGCCGGTGCCGGCGGAGGTCGAGAGTGCGCTCGCGAAGCTCGTCGCCTCGCTGCATCGGCGCCCCGACGGGCCTGAATCGGGAGCCCGGCTCGACGGCGCGGTCTCTCCGAATCGGGACCTCACGGTGGTACCTTTGAATGCATGAGCTCGAGCGGCTATTCGCTTCCGGCGACGGCGATCTGCCCGGGCTGCGGGACGATGGTGACGCTCCCGCCGGAGCCGATCTACGAGGACTCGCCGCCCTCGATCTGCGCAACCTGCGACACCGAGGTGCCGGACTACCGCCGCGAGTCGTACAGGCCGCCGCAGACGTTCCCGAGCTCGCTCCGGACCCGTGATCTCACCGACCCCGACGCCGCTCGGCGGCGATCCCGCCGGAGTCGCGCAAGCTCTCCCGCGGCGGCCTCTTCCGGTCGCTCGGCGGCATGCTGGCCGAGCGCGCCGAAGACGCGGTCGAGAACGCCAAGTCGCACTTCGACAGTAGCCGGTCAGCCGGCGAGCGACGCGAGCGCGCCGGGCCCGAGCGGCTCGGCAGCTGCGATCAGCTCGGTCGCTGCCTCGACCTTGCCCCACGTGTCGACGAGCAGGAATCCGCGTGGGCGCCCTGCCTCGTCGAGGTAGGCGACGACGCCCTTGCGGAACGGCTCGCTCCACTCGGCGACGGCCTGCTTGCGTGAGTCGACCTCGCCGACGGCCTCGTAGCCGAGCTCGAAGAGGTCGGAGTAGAAGAACGGCAGATGGGTGTAGGGCTTGTCGGCGCCGGCCATGTTCGCGCCGACCGCGCGGCCGTGGCTGTTCGCCTGGTCCTCGTGCTCGACGCGAATGTCGGTCCCGAGAGCCGCCGCCGGGAACCGGGCGACGTCGCCGGCGGCGTACACGTCTGCCGCTGTCCCCGGCGCGGCCGTACTCGTCCACGACGACCCCGTTGTCGACCGGGAGCCCCGCCGACTCCGCGAGCTCCGTGTTGGGGACGATCCCGAGGCCGGCCACGACGGCGTCGGCCTCGAGCACGCTTCCGCTCTCGAGCGTGACCCCGAAGCCTCACCGTCCCGCTCGACTGCCGAGACCAGCTCGCCGGGCATCACCTCGACGCCGTGGCCGCGGTAGAGCTCGTTCACCGACTCGGCCATGTCGGCCGGGAAGAGACGCGCCCCGATCCCGTCCTCGGGGAACACGAGCCGCACCGAGCTGCCCGTCCCGCTGAGCGCCGCGGCGAGCTCGGAGCCGATGAAGCCGCCGCCGAGCACGACGAAGGACGCGTGGCCGCCGGCGAGGTCGCGCAGACGGCGGTAGTCGGCCAGACGGCGGAAGTACACGACCCCGCTGCCGGTGTCGCCCGGGAAGCCGTCTCGGGCTGCCGCCGGTCGCGAGGAGGAGCCGCTCGTAGCCGTGCGTCTCGCCCGCGTCGTCGGTGACCGTCCGGCGCACCCCGGTCGAGCGCGACGACGCGACGGCCGAGGACGAGCTCGACGCCGAGATCGGCGGTGCCGCGCCAGATCGAGGCCTCCTCCTTGCCCTGCCACAGCCCCTTGGAGAGCGGCGGGCGGCTGTAGGGCGGATCCGGCTCGTCGCCGATCAGGCCGATCGACCCGTCGGGGTCGTGGTCCCGGATCCCCGGCAGGCCGCGTCGCCCGTCATTCCGCCGCCGACGATCAGGTACCGGTAGTCAGCCATTTATCAACACTACTGCCTTCAGGTCGAGGCGGATTGTGCCGAAAAACGAGCGATGCACACGACGCGCAGAGAGCGGCTCGCGCCCGCAGTTCTCGCCGGCGCGCCTGGCCGTCGCGGCGCAGGCGATCGTCGCTCCTGCGCGGCGCGCCGGCACCGGTTCGACGGTCGCTGCGTCGGGGTGCTCGACACCGTGCTGGGCGGGGGCGCGGCACCGCTGCCTCTGAACGCTCCGCGAAGCCCGCGTACCCCGCCCTCCCGGCGCCCGCTCCCGCCTGACGATGGAGCCGGTCCAGCTCTCGCACCTGCGCGCAGCGCTCGCCGTCTCGGGTCTCTCCGCGCTCTCGTCGCCGGAGGAGGTCTTCGGCGCCCTCAGCGCCCGGGCACCGGTCGGCGTGTTCGTCGCGGCCGCAACGGGAGAGTACGAGTACGTGAACGAGCGGTGGTGCGCGCTCGCCGGCATGCCCGCGTCCGAGGCGTTGGGAGACGGCTGGGCGGCTGCGCTCCACGCCGAGGACGCCGCCGCCGCCCTCACGCGCTGGAGGGAGCGCATGGAGAGTTGCCGGGACGGCTCCTTCCTGCGTGTACCGGTTCCGGCGCGGCTTCATGGGGGGTTGCGCCGCGAGCTCCGGCGGATGGAGCGGAAGGGCGAGTACGGGGCGCTCGTGCTGCTCGACCTCGACAACTTCAAGACCGTGAACGACACTGCCGGCCACCTCGCCGGCGACCAGGTCCTCGGGGCGACCGCCGACGTGCTGCGGGGCAGGCTGCGCGCGACCGACGTGATCGGCCGGCTCGGCGGTGACGAGTTCGCCGCGCTCGTCCTCGACGTGACGACGAGGCAGGCGAGCGAGATCGACCTCCGAGACGGCCGAGACGCTGCGCTCGATGATGGTGACCGCGGGAGACGCCAGGATCGAGGTCGCTGCGAGCATCGGCGTCGTCTCGATCGACGAGATGCGGTACGACAACGAGGACGATCTGCTCGCGGCGGCCGACCGGGCGATGTACCGCGACAAGGGCCTCCGCCGAGACGGCGACGGCTAGTGCAGTAGATGGCGGCCAGGCCGGCACCCGGCGCCCTTCGTCATGGCAGCTGCTGCCGTGGCGGCTCTTCGCGCCGACCCGCTCTACACCGCCTACGCACACCCGACCGTCGGCGACCAGCAGGGCGCGGGCCTCGTCATGGGGGCCGAGGAGTTCCTCACAATGGGCACCTTCGTGACCCTTCTGCGCGTGTCCCTCTGGCACACCCCCGCCCGGGCCCCAAATTTGGAGCCTGACACCAGCACTGTCCCTGGGTGACAGATCGAGCCGCATGAATGCAGGCTTGTTGTCTCGCCAGGCGATGGTGCCTGACACCGGAACCGTCCCTATTGGTCAGCTGACGAGCGGGAAGCCCGGCGTCGAGAACGAACGCTCGTCGGCGACGATCACGTACGCCTCGTAGGGGTGCAGCGTGGCTACCCAGCCGACGCCGTCCTCGCCCATCGCGAACGCGGCGGTCGCGTAGGCATCGGCCGTGGCGAGGTCGGGGCCGGCGATCGAGACCGACAGGAGCCCGGAGGGCGGCTCGCCGGTGTGCGGGTCGACGATGTGCTCGCCCCGGATGTAGGTGCCCGAGGTCGCGAGCGCGAGGTCGTTTGCCTCGACGATCGCGGCGATGCGGTCGTGCAGCACCGGATGCTGGATGCCCGTTCGCCAGGTCGGGTCGGGCAGCGCCGCACCGCGCATCCTGATGTCGCCGCCCGCATTGATCGAGTAGTTCGCGAGCCCGCGCGCCTCGAGGAGCTCGCCGCCGCGGTCTACCGACCAGCCCTTCACGAGCCCGGACGGATCGACCTCGAGCAGAGAGGCGTACCGCGCGTCGAAGAAGCCTCCCGTCGCCTCCCGCAGCTCGTCGCACCGGGCGAGCACCCAGCGCACGTCGGGATGAGAGTCGCGGATGTGCAGCTCGCCGCGGTTCAGCCGGCTGATCTCGCTGTCTGCCTTGTACGTGCTGAAGCGGCCGTCGACCTCGCGGAGCCAGTCGAAGAGCTCCTCGAGTACCTGGTCGTCGCAGTCGTCGCGCACGTCCACGACGATCGGCATGCCCATGATCTGCTCGACGCGGCGGGCGCCGGGGAGCCCGTTCACGGGCCGGCACCCGCGGCTACGGAGTAAGCGCCTTGGCGAGCGCGGCCTGGAGCGACGCGCGCCACGAGACCGTCGTGTGCGTCGCGCCCGAGATGTTCACGAGCTTCGTACCCGACGCACTCTGCAGCTGCAGCGTCTCCTGCTGGAGGAGCGGCAGGGCCTGCGCGTTGATGTACTTCGACTTCGGGGTGTGATCCGGGTAGACCGGCCAGCTGACCGAGGTGATCTTGATCGACACCTGCGGCTTGCCGCTCGCGGACGTGACCTCCGTCTTCTGAACCTTCAGCTGCAGCTGCATGAAGCCCCACTGATGGCACTTCACGGGCGGGCCCGTGATCGTGACGTTCGAGACGACTTTCTTCTTGATCGTCGTCGGGGCCTTCGCCGTGCGAACGAGCGCAAACGCGTCGCCAGTCCAGGCGAAGAGCACAGCAGAGCAGAAGACCGCGATCAGGGACTTTTGGAGCACAGCTCCCACCAGTTTACAGGGCGAACCGTTCGACGTGCAGGTGCTCCCGCGGGACATCCGCACGGCGCAAATTCGGGATGATCGCGTCGATCAGGCCGGTCGGCCCACAGATGAACACGTCGCGCTCGGCGATGTCGGGCACGAGCTCCTTCAGGTGCTTGGGCGACAGCAGATCGCGCCCCTCGGCGCTCGCGTGATCGCCGACGACGTAGTTGATCTTCACGCCTTTCTCGGAGGAGATCGCGTCGAGCTCCCCTGCGAACACGAGGTCGTCGGACGAGACCACGCGGTAGAGCGTCACCACGTCGCCGTCCATCTCCTCGAGCAGCGCGCGAACCGGCGTGATCCCGATCCCGCCCGCGATCAGCAGCGTCTTGTCGAGCGTCCGGCTGTCCTCGGTGAACACGCCGAACGGCCCCTCCGCGAACACGCGCGTCCCGACGGGGATCTGGCCGAACTTCGCGCTGTGATCGCCGAGGTTCTTCACCGTGATCCGGAAGCTGTCACCGTGCGGCGCCTCGGACAGCGAGAACGGATGCTGCGTGTACCAGAAGCCCTTGGTGAAGAACCGCCAGAAGTAGAACTGGCCGGCCTTCGTGTGGAGCCGGTCGAGGCCGCGGCCGCTGACGCGCAGGGACACGACGTCCGGCCCCTCGTGGATCACCTCGGTGACGTGGATCCCGTACCGGAACGTGTTGACGATCGGCCACGCGAGCCGGTACCAGACGACGATCACCAGCGCGAAGAAGTAGAGCGCCCGCCAGTAGTCGGCCGCGTTCACGTTCGCGATCAGCTCGTTGCCGTCGGGGATCATGTGGAACCAGGCGAGCGCGATCCCGCCGTACGCGGTGAAGTGGATCGCGTACCACCACTCGTACGAGAGCTTGCGGCGGACGATCACGAGGGACGTCAAGAGCACGACGACGAGCAGGAACGTCCCGATCGTGGCCGTGATGATCCCCGGGTACGGCGAGGTCGTGGGCGCCCCCAGGTTGATGCTCAGGCTGGGCGGCGGGGCGCCGCTCGCGGCCGAGAACGAGCCCGGCGCCTTCGGCTGCGGCAGCGTCAGCCAGTGCCAGTACTCCACGAACCAGTTGAACCCGTCCTGCTTCGCATAGCCCCAGACGGTGCAGATGACGTGCGCCAGGACGAGGTAGATGACCGCGTGGCCGTTCCAGCGGTGCCAGATCGTCAGCCTGTCGAACCCGACGAGGCGCTCGAGGAACGGCACCCGCGCGAGCAGGATCACCTCGATCAACGCGAAGTAGCCGGCCAGGAACGCGGTGAGCCTCCCGATGCCGATCAGCGCCGCGTCGAAGCTGTTCCAGTGGTAGTTGAGCGCGTCACCGGAGCTCGAGAAGAGCGTGATGTAGAGGATCGCGGCGAGGTTCCCGAGCAGGAAGAGCCACAGCCCTGCCGCGACGAGCCAGCGGTGAAGCTCGCGCCGCCGGACGGCCGCCCCACGGGGCCCCGGGGCGCGCAGGGCCGCTGGCTGGGAGATCGACTCGGACATCAGGGAGAAAGAAGAGCCGCTCGGGCCGCGAGCGGCTACGGGACAGGGAAGCATAGTTTCCCTCCCGCGCCAAGAGGGACGAACCGCGAAGATGGAGCCATGGACGACGCGGTGCGCTCCGACGGCCCGTACGGGCCCCTCCGGCGAGACGTTCGGCTGCTCGGGTCGCTGCTCGGCCGCGTGCTCGTCGAGCAGGAGGGCGAGGACTTCCTCGCCGCCGAGGAGCTCGTGCGTGCAAGCGCCCGCCGGTCCCGCGAGGAGGGCGACCCGTCTCACGTCCACGAGGCGGTGCGTGAGCTTCGCCCCGAGGCGCAGGCGGGGATGCTGCGGGCGTTCGGGCTCTACTTCCAGCTCGCGAACATCGCGGAGCAGCACCACCGGATCCGGCGTCGGCGCGAGGTGGCGGGCGAGATCAGGGCTCCACGCGAGTCGCTCGTCGAGGCCTTCGACTCGCTGGAGGCGGTACCGCCGCAGGAGCTGGCCGACCGGCTCGGGCGCGTCTCGCTGCAGCTCGTGCTCACCGCGCATCCCACCGAGGCGACGAGGCGAACGCTCCTCCGGGCGCACGTGCGGATCGCCGAGCTGCTCTCCCGGCACGACGACCCCGACCTGACACCCGCGGAGCGCGCCGAGCTCGAAGGAGAGCTCGCGGAGGAGATCACGATCCTCTGGCAGACCGACGAGGTGCGCCACGACCGGCCGCGCGTCGGCGACGAGATCCGGCACGGCCTCTGGTTCTTCGAGGAGAGCCTCTTCGACGCCGGTGAGCGCCTCCTGCGGGAGTACCGGCGCCGGCTGCCCGGAGCGCCGCCGCCGTTCTCGTTCGGCACCTGGATCGGCGGCGACCTGGACGGGAATCCCGAGATCGGGCGCGAGACGATCCTCGCCGCGCTCGAGCGGTCGCGCGAGTCGGTGCTCGGACGCTACCGAGACGACGTGCGCGACCTGTCGGTCGCGCTCTCGTCGAGTCGCACGCTCGTCGACGTCTCGACGGAGCTCGAGGAGTCGATCGCGAGAGACGAGCAGGAGTGCACGGGATACCGGAACGACCGTGTCTGGATGATGAGCACCGAGAGCTACCGCCAGAAGCTCTCCTACGTCTGGTGGCGGCTCGAGAACGACGGCTACGACTCCCCCGACGCGTTCGCGGCCGACCTGGCCGTGATCCGGCGGAGCCTCGAGTCGAACCGCGGGGCACGGGTGGCTGACGGCACGCTGGCGGCGCTCGAGCGGCGGGTCGAGCTGTTCGGGTTTCACGTCGCGAAGCTCGACGTCAGGCTCCACTCGAGCGAGGTGAGGGCCCCGACCGGGCGGACGCGGGCCGTCTTCGAGGCGGTCGCGGCCGCACGCGCGCGGCACGGCGGGCGGGCGCTCGACACCGTCATCGTCTCGGCGACGTCGACCGCGGCCGACATCCTGGCGGTGCTCGACCTGACCGACGAGCCGCTCGCCGTGGTGCCGCTGTTCGAGACCATCGCCGACCTCGACGCCGCCGCGGCGACCGTCCGGGAGCTGCTCGCCGACGAGCGCTACGGCGCCCGCGTCGCCGAGCGCGGGAACAAGCTCGAGGTCATGGTCGGCTACTCGGACTCGGGGAAGGACGGCGGCTACCTCGCTGCCCAGTGGGCGATCTACCGGGCCCAGGAGGCGCTCGCCGAGGTGGCCCGCGAGGCCGGGATCGAGCTGACCATCTTCCACGGCCGGGGCGGCAGCGCCGGGCGCGGCGGCGGTCCGACCCACGCCGCGATCCTCGGCCAGGCTCCGGGGCACCCGCCGGGCCGGCTGAAGCTGACCGAGCAGGGAGAGACGATCTCGATCAAGTACGGCCTGCCGGCCATCGCCTACCGGAACCTCGAGGCGGCACTCTCCGGGACCGTGCTGAGCGCGTTCCCCGAGATCGTCGGCCGCGTGCCCGGGGAGCAGGAGCGGGCCCTCCTCGACCGGCTCGCCGGGCTCTCCCTGGTGAAGTACCGCTCCCTCGTCTGGGAGCGCGAGGGGTTCGTCGACTTCTTCCGCGCCTTCACCCCGGTCGACGAGCTCGAGCTGCTCGCGCTGGGCTCGCGGCCCGCGCGCCGGCCCGAGGGAGCCGACTACCTCGGCTCGCTCCGCGCGATCCCGTGGATCTTCGGCTGGACGCAGAACCGCACGCTGCTCCCGGCCTGGTACGGCTGCGGTACCGCGTTCGCGGGCGCCGACCTCGACGAGCTGACCTCGCTCTACGCGGAGCTGCCGTTCTTCCGCTCCCTCGTCGCCAACCTCGAGATGACGCTCGCGAAGTCGAGCCTCGAGGTCGCCCGCGCGTACCTCGAGCTCGTGCCGGAGCACCTCGGCCCGCAGTCGTTCTTCGACGACATCGCGGCCGAGCACGAACGGACGGTCGCGGGCGTGCTCGCGATCGTCGGCGAGGACCGCCTGCTCGAGCAGAGTCCCGTCGTACGCCGGTCGATCGGCATCCGGAACCCGTACGTCGACCCCATGAACGCGATCCAGGTCGAGCTGCTCGGACGCCACCGAGCCGGCGAAGAGGGCGCACGGCTCCCGCTCGGCCGCTCGATCGCCGGGATCGCCGCGGCGTTGCGGAACACGGGCTAAGGCGGCACACCGAATTCGCGCCGCCGAGGGCTCTGCTTGCCGAGGCCACGCCGCAACCGCGAGAATGGGGACATGGCCGACGCTGCGACCGGCGAGCTGAGGGCGGCGATCGAGAGGCTTCCGGGGGCGGACGAGGTCTACGGCCGCGCACCGGGCGAGAACTTCTCGGTCGCGTCGATCGTCCTCGGGCGAGACAACAGGCGCCATCTCACGGCGGTCTACGGCTTCGCGCGGCTCGTCGACCAGATCGGCGACGCGGCGGAGGGAGACCGCCTCGCCGCCCTCGACGTGTTCGAGCTCGACCTCTCGCGGATATTCCACGGAACGATGCCCGTGCACCCGGTGCTGCGCCGGCTCGAGCCCACCGTGCACGAGCTCGCGCTCCCGCGTGACCCGTTCGACCGGCTGATCGAGGCGAACCGCCGCGACCAGGAGCTCGCCGTCTACGAGACCTTCGACGAGCTCCTCGCCTACTGCGACCTCTCGGCCAACCCGGTGGGCGAGCTCGTCCTTCACGTCTTCGGCGCCGTGACTCCCGACCGCGTCGCGCTCTCCGACCGCGTCTGCACCGCCCTCCAGCTCGCCGAGCACTGGCAGGACGTCGCCGAGGACCGCGCCGCCGGCCGGATCTATCTCCCCGCCGAGGATCTCGACAGCTTCGGCGTCGCGCCCACCGACCTGGACGCCGCGGGGGCGAGCGCAGAGCTGCGCGCGCTGATGGCGTTCGAGGTCGCCCGCGCCCGTGCGCTTCTCGACGAAGGCGCCCCGCTCGTCGGGCGGCTGGACGGCCGCGCCCGGATCGCCGTCGCCGGCTACGTGGGCGGCGGCCGCGCGGCGCTCGACGCGATCGGCGCCGCCCGGCACGACGTGCTCGCCGGCGCGCCCAGGGCGGGCAAGGCGCGCCGCGCGCTCTCGACGTTCTCGACCTACGTACGGGCGCACTAGCCATGACCGCGATCGCGCTTGCCTACGAGCACTGCCGCCGCATAGCCCGGCACTCGGGATCGAGCTTCTACGCCGGCATGCGGCTGCTGCCGGTCGAGCGCCGGAACGCCCTCTTCGCGGTCTACGCCCTCGCGAGGCGCATCGACGACGTCGCCGACGACGACGGCACCGCCGAGGGCAAGCTCGCGTCGCTCGCCGAGATCCGGCAGGCGCTCGAGCGCCTAGAGGAGGCAGTGGACCCCGTGCTCGTCGCCCTGGCCGACTCCGCAACGCGTTTCCCGATCCCCGTCGACGCCTTCGGAGAGCTCGTCGACGGCGCCGAGCTGGACGTGCGAGGCACGGAGTACTCGACCTTCGCAGAGCTCGAGCGGTACTGCCGCTGCGTTGCGGGCTCGGTCGGGCGGCTGTCGCTCGGCGTGTTCGACTGCTCCGACCGCGAGCTTGCAGGCCCGCTCGCCGACGAGCTCGGGGTCGCGCTGCAGATCGGGAACATCCTCCGCGACATCGGCGAGGACGGGGCGAACGGACGGGTCTACCTCCCGCGGGAGGATCTCGAGCGGTTCGGCTGCGCGGTCTCCGGGGGCGGTTTCGAGGGGCCGATCGAGCTCGTGATCGCGTTCGAGGCCGAGCGCGGCCTGGGCCGCCTACGGGCCGGCCTCGACCTCGTGCCGCTGATCGACCGCCGCAGCGGCTCGTGCGTCCTCGCGATGGCCGGGAAGTACCGCCGCCTGCTCGAGCGGATCGCCGCCGAGCCGTCGCTCGTCCTCCAGGGCCGGCTGTCGCTGCGGCCGTGGGAGAAGGGGCTCGTGCTGGCCCGTAGCCTCACGGGGGCGGGGGCATGAGGGTCGCCGTCGTGGGCGGAGGGCTCGCCGGGCTCGCGGCCGCGGTCACCTGCGCCGACGGCGGCGCCGAGGTGAGCCTCTACGAGGCCCGCTCGCGGCTCGGCGGAGCGACGTTCTCGTTCGAGCGAAACGGGCTCGAGCTCGACAACGGCCAGCACGTCGCCCTCCGCTGCTGCACCGCCTACCTCGGGTTCCTGCACCGGATCGGCAGCGACCACCTGCTCTCGCTCCAGTCGAGGCTGCGCGTCCCGGTCCTCCGCGAGGGCAAGCCGCCGGCGTCGATCTCGCGCAGCGGCCTGCGGCCTCCGCTCCACCTCGCCTCGAGCCTTCTCCGGTACGAGCCGCTCCGGCTCGGCGAGCGTCTCGCCGCCGCGCGTGCCGCGACCGCGCTCGGGAAGCTCGACCCGGCCGACCCGTCCCTCGACTCCCAGTCCTTCGCATCCTGGCTTCGCGCGCACGGGCAGTCGGAGAACGCGATCGCCGCACTCTGGAACCTGATCGCCCTCCCCACGCTGAACCTGCCCGCGGAGGACGCCTCGCTCGCCGTGGCGGTGAAGGTCTTCCGCACCGGGCTCCTCGATGCGGCCGACGCATCCGACATCGGCGTGCCGTCGGCCCCGTTCCGGCTCCTGCACGCCGAGCCCGCAGCGAGGGCGCTCGAAGCTGCGGGAGGCCGGATCCACACCTCCACCCAGGTCCGCTCGGTCGACGCCGGAGGCGGGATCTCCCTCGAGCGCGGGACGGACGGCGCCGATGCGGTCATCCTGGCGGTACCGCACGAAGCGGTCGCGGCGATCGCTCCTCCCGGGGCGGTCGACGGCGAGGCGCTCGCCGGGCTCGGCACGAGCCCGATCGTCAACCTGCACGTGCACTACGACCGGCGCGTCCTCGACGAGCCGCTCGCGGCCGCTCTCGACTCGCCCGTCCAGTGGATCTTCGACCGCACCGAAGCCTCCGGCGCGCGGGAGGGGCAGCTGGTCGCGATCTCGCTCTCGCACGCCGTGGACGAGATCGGCGCGTCCGTCGCCGAGCTCCGCGACCGCTACGTGCCGGCCCTCGAGCGGCTCGTACCTGCCGCCCGTGAAGCCGACGTGCTCGACTTCGCGGTCACGCACGAGCCCCGGGCGACGTTCCGGGCGGCACCGGGCACCGGGAAGCTCCGCCCGGGAGCACGGACGCCTGTCCCGGGCGTCTACCTCGCGGGCTCGTGGACGGACACCGGCTGGCCCGCGACGATGGAGAGCGCGGTCCGCAGCGGGATGACCGCGGCGAAGCTCGCGCTGGCGGCGACACCGGCGCGCGACGAGCTCGAGGAGCCGGCAGCATGACGATCGCAGCCGACCGCCGGATCGACGCGGCGCAGGCGAGCCTCGAGCGCGCGACCGGGCACCTGCTCACCCTCCAACACGAGGGCGGCTGGTGGAAGGGCGAGCTCGAGACGAACGTGACCATCGACTCCGAGGATCTCTTCCTGCGCCACTACCTCGGGTTGCTCGAGGCGGACGAGGCTGCCCGAACAGCGACCTGGATCCGCAGCCGGCAGCGCCCCGACGGCTCGTGGGCCACCTACTTCGGAGGGCCGGGCGACCTCTCGACCTCGGTCGAGGCGTACGTTGCGCTTCGGCTCGCCGGCGACCCGCCCGACGCCGAGCACATGCGCCGCGCAGCGACGTTCGTCCGCGAGGCGGGCGGTGTGGCCGGGAGCCGCGTGTTCACGCGCATGTGGCTCGCGCTGCTGAGGCTCTGGCCGTGGAGCGCTGTGCCGACGCTCCCGCCCGAGCAGATCCTGCTTCCCGTGCGCGCGCCCCTCTCGATCTACTCGTTCGGCTGCTGGGCCCGGCAGACGATCGTGGCGCTCTCGATCGTGACCGCGCTCCGGCCGTCGCGTCCCGTCGCCTTCGGCATCGACGAGCTGCGCGGCGCCGCCCTGCCGCCCGCCCCGCCGACCGACGGCTGGGGGCGCGCCTTCCTCCTGCTCGACCGG
This sequence comes from uncultured Actinomycetes bacterium, assembly GCA_963836925.1. Classification (GTDB taxonomy): domain Bacteria; phylum Actinomycetota; class Thermoleophilia; order Gaiellales; family Gaiellaceae; genus PALSA-600. The sequence continues at coordinate 183,485 of CAWILJ010000011.1, read as the reverse complement.
GCCTGCCACGCCTACGGCCGCCGTCCGATCGCGGCCGTGCGGCGACGCGCGCTCCGCACGGCCGAGCGCTGGGTGGTCGAGCGGCAGGAGCGCGACGGGTCCTGGGGCGGGATCCAGCCCCCGTGGGTCTGGTCGATCGTCGGCCTGCATGCGCTCGGCTACGAGCTCGACCACCCTGTCATCGACCGGGCGATCGCCGGCCTCGACGCGTTCACGGTCGACGACGAGCTCGGACGGCGCGTGGAGGCCTGCCAGTCGCCCGTGTGGGACACCGCTCTGTCGGTCATCGCGCTGCTCGACGCCGGGCGTCGCCGCATCCGACCCGGCGATCGCTCGCGCCTGCGAGTGGCTCGCCGCGCAGGAGGTCTCGACGCGCGGCGACTGGTCCGTCAGGCGAAGGCGCCTCCCACCCGGCGGGTTCCCGTTCGAGTTCGCGAACGACAGCTATCCCGACGTGGACGACACGGCCGTCGTCGTGCTCGCCCTGCGCCGGGCCGGCCACGACCCGGCCGAGGCTGCCGGGCGTGGTCTCGAGTGGATCCTCGGGATGCAGAGCGGCTCCGGCGGTTTCGGCGCCTTCGACGTCGACAACGAGAGCAGCCTCTGCGCACGGCTCGCCTTCTGCGACTTCGGGGCCGTCACCGACCCGCCCAGCTCGGATGTGACCGCGCACGTGCTCGAGACCCTCGCCCACGAGGGACGCGCCGGTGAGCGGCCCGCGGTGCGCGCGCTCGGATGGCTGCTCGACCAGCAGGAGCGCGACGGCTCCTGGTTCGGGCGCTGGGGCGCGAACTACGTCTACGGCACGGGATCGGTGCTCCCCGCGCTGACTGCCTGCGGCCTCGAAGGCCACGCGAGCGTGCGCGCCGCGGTGAGCTGGCTCGAACGCGTGCAGAATCCCGGCGGTGGGTTCGGCGAGGATCTCCGCTCGTACCGCGACCGCTCCTGGAGCGGGCGCGGCGCCTCCACGGCGTCCCAGACAGCCTGGGCGCTCCTCGGGCTGGACGCGGCCGGCGAGGGCGGCGGCGAGGCCGCCCGGCGCGCAGTGCAATGGCTGGTCGAGACGCAGCGCCGCGACGGCGGCTGGGACGAGCCGTACTTCACGGGCACCGGCTTCCCGGGCGACTTCTATCTCAACTACCACCTCTACCGGGACGTGTTCCCGGTGATGGCCCTCGGGCGCGTCCTCGGGGCCGCCTGATGAGCGCGAAGGCCGGCCTGTGAGCGATCTCCTCGTCCTGACGCCGTTGCGGATCGAGCGGCTCGCGCTCGGCGAGCCGACCGGCTCGTCGGTGATGCGGACGGGAATGGGGCCTGACCGGGCGCGGATCGCGGCCGCCCGTGCGCTCGCGCACGACGCGCCGGCGCTCGCCGTGGCCGGCCTCTGCGCGGGCGTCGATCCCGCCCTCCGAGCCGGGGACGTGCTCTGCGCGACCGAGCTCGTCGACGAGGACGGCGACCGTGCCGCCGTGCCCGGAAGCGCGCTCCTGGCGGCCGCGCTGCGCCGCCGCGGGCTGCGCGTCCACGTCGGCGCGCTCGCATCCACCGGACGGATCCTCGGCCCGGCGGAGCGCGAGGGACACTCGGGCTCTGCGCTCGCCGTCGACATGGAGTCCGCCTGGCTCGCCGCCGGCGCCGCCGGACGGCCGCTGGCCGTGGTGCGGGTGGTCGCGGACGCCGCCGGGCGCTCGCTGGCCGACCCGAGGATGGCGGTCGGCGGGACGCGCGCGCTCCGGAGCCTCCGCAAGGTGAGCGGAGCGCTCTCCGAGTGGGCTGCCGCGGTCGCGCCCCGGACGCTCCTCCTCGCAGGCCCGCGGTCGTTCTGCGCCGGTGTCGAGCGGGCGATCGACATCGTCGAGCTTGCCCTGGAGCAGCGCGGCGTCCCGATCTACGTCCGCAAGCAGATCGTCCACAACGAGCATGTCGTCGCCGACCTCGAGCGCCGCGGCGCGATCTTCGTCGAGGAGCTCGACGCCGTGCCGGACGGCGCCACGGTCGTGTTCTCCGCGCACGGCGTGGCGCCCGCGGTCAGGCGCATCGCGGCGGGGCGCGGGCTCGACGTCATCGACGCCACCTGCCCGCTCGTCTCGAAGGTGCACGGCGAGGCACGGCGGTTCGCGGCCGAGGGCAGGACGATCTTCCTGATCGGTCACGCCGGCCACGAGGAGGTCGAGGGGACGCGGGGCGAGGCCGCCGACTCGATCCGGCTCGTCGAGAACCTCGCCGATGCGGCCAGTGCGAAGGCCCCCGATCCCGACCGGGTCGCCTACCTGACGCAGACCACGCTCGCCACGGACGAGACCGACGAGATCGTGGAGCGCCTGCGCGAGCGGTATCCCGGCCCTGCGCGCGCCGGCCTCGGAGGACATCTGTTACGCGACCTCCAACCGCCAGAACGCGGTGCGCGCGGTCGCGCGCGAGTGCGACGTCGTCCTCGTCGCCGGCTCCGCGACCTCGTCGAACTCGCAGCGGCTGGTCGAGGTCGCCCGCCGCGAAGGCGCGAAGGCCTATCTCGTCGACGACGAGACCGACGTCGACGTCGCGTGGCTCGAGGGCGCCGGGACGGTGGGCATCACGGCAGGCGCCTCGGCGCCCGGGCGGATCGTCCATCGGCTCGTCGCGGCGCTCGCCTCGCTCGGCCCGGTGGACGTGGAAGAGCGCACCCAGACGGTAGAGTCGATGAGGTTCCGGCTCCCCAAGGAGCTGCAGGTATGAGCGTCCCACTCAGACAGAGCCTCGCTGTTGCCCGCTACCTCGCCATGAGGCGGCTGCACAGGGACGACAAGTTCCCGCTCCTCGTCGAGCTCGAGCCGCTCTTCCAGTGCAACCTCGCCTGCTCCTTCTGCGGGAAGATCCAGTACCCCGAGCACATCCTCAAGAAGCGGATGCCGGTCGACACGGCGCTCGCCGCGATCGAGGAGTCGGGCGCGCCGATGGTCTCGATCGCGGGCGGCGAGCCGCTCGTGCACCCGGAGGTGCACGTGATCGCGAAGGAGCTGATCGCGCGCAAGAAGTTCGTCTACCTGTGCACGAACGGGATCCTGATGAAGAAGAAGCTCGACCTGTTCGAGCCGTCGCCCTACTTCGCCTGGGTCGTGCACCTCGACGGGATGCGGGAGCGCCACGACGAGTTCGTCGAGCGCGAGGGCACGTTCGACAAGGCGGTCGACGCGATCCGGGAGGCCCAGCGCCGTGGCTTCCGGGTGAACACGAACACGACCTTCCTCACGACCGACACCCCGAAGACCGTCCGCGACGTCCTCGACTTCCTGAACGACGAGCTGAAGGTCGACCAGATGATGCTGTCGCCGGCCTATGCCTACGAGAAGGCGCCCGATCAGGAGCACTTCCCGGGCGTGACAGCCTCGCGGAAGCTGTTCTCCGAGGCCTTCGGCGAGGGGAACCGCAGGCGCTGGCGGCTCAATCACACCCCGCTCTTCCTCGACTTCCTCGAGGGCAAGGTCGACTTCCAGTGCACCCCCTGGGGCATCCCGAGCTACTCCGTCTTCGGCTGGCAGAGGCCCTGCTACCTGATGGCCGACGGCTACACGGAGACCTACAGGGAGCTGCTGGAGACGACCGACTGGTCGAAGTACGGCCGCGGCAACGACCCCCGCTGCGACAACTGCATGGCCCACTGCGGATACGAGCCGACTGCCGTGCTCGCCGCGACGAGCTCGGTCAAGCAGGCGCTGCGCGCGATCGTCGCGCCGCGCTGACCCTCCTTGGTCAGTGGCAGGGAGACACGCTCGGGCGCGTGAGCGCGAACCCGTAGACCGCGGCGCCCTGGGTGAGGATCGACGTGACGGCGGTGCCCGACCTGGCCTCCGGCTTGGCGCTGTAGCCGTTGCACGAGAGCCACTGCGGGTCGCCTGCGCGCGGGAAGCCGAGGATCTCGCCGACCTTGATCCCGTTCGACGTCCGCCACCCGGCGGGGCTGCCGAGCGTGAACACCGCTACGACCTTGCCGCTCGCGAACTCGACGCCCGCGCCGACCGGGTCGGCGGGCGGCGGATAGAAGTAGAACCACGTCTCCGGCGTGCAGCCGCCGCAGCGGGTGAAGTGACCGCCCCAGAGCTTCTTCACCGCGGCGCGGGAGTCGCCGAGCCGGATCCCCGCGAGGCTCTCGTTGCTCACGAGGATGCCCTGCCTCGGGAGCGCAGCCGCGTGCGTCGGCCCCGCGAACGCGAGCGCCGGCCCGGCCTGATGACCGCCCGAGGTCGCCGCGCCGATGCCCGTGAGGACGATCGCGGTGGCCGTGGCCGCGCCGGCGAGGGCCGAAGCCAGCCGCCACGAGCCGGAAACGGAGGTCGCCGGCGAGACGGACACGCGGCCTCGCCGGCCGCTGCGGGATGCGCCGGCGCGGAGGGCGCTCGAGCAGGTCGGCGACGACCGCCTCGACCGGCCGGAAGCTGCCGTCGGCCTCGAACGTGTCGACGAAGTCGAAGCGCGGCACCCGGCGGGCGCCCGCGTAGTGCGCCTTGCAGGCGGCGCCGCGGTCGCTGTCGCACCAGACTGCGGCTGCACCCTGCGCGACCAGCCGCGTCACGTCGTCCAGCTGTGCCGCGTCACCCGCGGCCCACGTGATCACGACGCCCCGCCCGCCTGCGCGCAGCTCGTCGATCCGAGCGCGGAGCCCGGCCGGGCCGGCCCCGAGGCACGACTCGCGCGTCCCGGCGTTCTCGAAGTTCAGGTGGACGAACCCGCGCGCGGTCTCCAGGTAGCTCCCGAGCGGGCGCTTGCCCGCTCCCGGGGTTCCGATCAGCAGAAGCAGCGGCCCTCGGCTCGCTCCTGACCGACGGGGCTCAGCATGGGTCCCACTGACGTTCGACATGACCGGACACGTGGACGCTAGCAGGAGCTCGATCCGGCGTCATTTCGTCAGGGCACCTCTCACCGAGACCCTCGCCTCCGGGTGCGCGAGTTGACACAATCGACTCTGATGGGAACCGATTTCTCCGACCCCGCCTGGTGGCCGACTCCGCCGCCGAAGCCGCCGCGGAAGATCTCGACCGCCGCGATCGTGTTCGGCACCGTCGTCCCGGTCGCGATCATCGCGATCGTCATCGTCGCGATCGTCGGGCAGAAGAAGCACGCCTCGGCCGCCGGGACGGGCCGCTCCCTCGCAGCCTTCGAGGCCTGCATGAAGGCGGAAGGAGCGAACTCGCCGACCGAGCGGTCGAACAGCCGGTTCCTCGAGCAGGACGCCCAGGCGTGCGAGGGGCACCTGCCGAAGGGGGTGGCGGTGCCGTCGTTCGCACCGCCTTCGGGAGCCGACGAGGCCGCGCAGCGCGCGTTCACCGAGTGCATGCAGGCGGCGACCGCGAACATCTCGCGAAGCCGCGTCGGGAGGCCGTTCGGCGGCAACTCCGCTCGCGACGCGTTCCGGAACGCGGTCGCCACCTGCCGCTCGCTCGTCGGCACGCAGCAGGGCTCGGGGGGAGCACCTCCGCCGCCGGCCACGACCAACACCGCAGTGGCATGAAGAGGATGCTCGCCACGGCGGCGGCGCTCGCCGCGCTCCTCGCCGGAGCGGCGCTCGCAGCGGGCGCGAAGCCGGATGCCCACGACCGGGCGCTCGCGCGTGCCCTCGACGCCAGGGTGCAGACGTTCAGGGACATCGCGGCGAAGAGGGGCGGGAACGACAGCCTCCAGCATTCGCTCGCCCGCTGCCCGCTGATGAAGAAGGACCCGAGCCAGGCGTTCGCGGCCCTGTTCGCGGTCCTCCCGGCGGTCGTCACACAGCTCGTGAACGACTACGGGCCGCAGCTGCGGGAGCTCCAGCAGATGCTGCTCGGCATGAACCCGCATGCGGGGCTGTTCCGCAGGTGGACAGCGGCCGAGGCGAAGAGCTTCGGGCTGCTGCTCAGGTTCGACAACCACGGCAAGAAGATCGACCTCTGCGACGCGGCGACGGTGATGCTCGACAAGAAGAGCACTCCGGCCGACGTCCAACGGGTCCTCGGAATCGATCCGTCCCTGATCGCCGTGCTCTTTCAGAGCCCGGCCGGCGCGGCCCTGGCGGGGTTGAACCCGCAGATGCGCGCGTTCTTCATCGCCGCCGGCCTGTCGAAGGCCGACGCGAAGATCCTGACCTCCTAGTCGACCCGCCGGAGCGCGTGTCCCCAGCGCTCGTCGATCCGGCGCGCCTTCCAGATCACCACCGACACGGCCCAGGTGACGAGGAACAGGCCCGACCACCAGGTAGCCGAGCTTCTCGAAGTCCAGTGCGTTGAGCCACGCCCAGACGCCGGTGTCGAGGCCGAGCTTCATCGCGAGCACCTGGAGCAGCTCGACCGAGCCGATCGCGAGAGCGACCGTGACCGAGAGCGAGGTGACCGTGATGTTGTAGTAGATCTTGCGCACCGGGTTCGAGAACGCCCAGCCGTAGGCCTGGGTCATGAAGGCGCCGTCCGCGGTGTCCATCAGCGACATGCCGGCCGCGAACAGGATCGGAAGCGAGAGCACGGCGAGGAACGGGACTGCGTGGTTCGCGACGCCGGCGGCGAGGGCGAGCAGCCCCACCTCGGTCGCCGTGTCGAACCCGAGCCCGAACAGGATCCCGAGCGGGTACATGTGCCACGACTTCGAGATCATCCGGAAGAAGCCGCCGAGGAAGAACCGGCTCATGAACCCGCGGTCCTCGAGCCGCTGCTCGAGGCGCGCGCGGTCATAGTGGCCGCGGCGAAGCTCGCCCGCGATCCGGACGATGTCGAGCAGCACGATCAGGTTCAGCACGCCGATGATCCAGAGGAACGTCCCCGAGACGCCCGCGCCGATCGTGGCGCCGTAGTCGGAGAACGAGGGGATCCGCGCCTGGACCGTCCGTGACGCGACCGCGAGGCCGGCCGCGAGGCCGAACACGATGGTCGAATGCCCGAGGGAGAAGAAGAAGCCGACGCCGAGCGGGCGCTTGCCCTGCGAGAGCATCTTCCGCGTCGTCGTGTCGATCGCGGCGATGTGGTCCGCGTCGAAGGCGTGGCGTAGGCCGAAGGTGTAGGCGAGGACGCCGAGGCCGGCGAGCGCCGGATACCGGCTCGAGTACCAGACGAACAGACCCCAACCGGCCACGTGGAGCGCTGCGACCGCGCCGGCGAACCCTCCGAGGCGCAGCCATTCGGGCTTCGACAACGTCTGCCTGAACCGGGGACGGGAGGCCATGCTCGGAGCCTATTCGCCGGGCCCCACCCGACGGTTCGGACCGATCGCCGGCGATCGAACCGATCCGGCGCCGCGGACGAACGAGCGGCGACAACCCCCGTTCAGGGGACAGGAGAGGAGCTTCAGGATGAATACAGTCAGCCGGCGCTCGTTCCTCAAGACGGCCGGCCTCGCGACGGGAGCAGCGGCGCTCGCCGCGTCTCCCTCCGCCGGGGCGGCAATGCAGCCGAACCCTCTGGAGACGACGCCCAGCGGCCCGCTCCCCCACGAGCCGATCGTCGCCGTCATCCGCAACGCCGACCGCGGCGAGGTGACGGTCCTCTCGGGTCGCACCGAGAAGACCTACAGGGACAAGGTTCTCGTCAGACGGCTGCTCAAGGCGGCCGAGCAGAACCACGCCACGACGAAGAAGCAGGGGGTGGCATAGGTGTCGTCCCATCGCGAAGCCCCCGAGATCAGCAAGGACCCGGTCGCCGACAACGCCGACGTCTACGCGTGGGTCACGCCCGACGACACGGTCACGATCGTGACGAACTTCGTGCCGCTCCAGGGCCCGGCGGGCGGGCCGAACTTCTTCGAGTTCGGTGACGACGTCCTCTACTCGATCTACATCGACAACGACGGCGACGCCGTGCCGGAGATCGAGTACCAGTTCCAGTTCACCTCGTCGCTGCAGAACCCGAACACGTTCCTCTACAACACCGGGCCGATCGGGTCGCTCACCGACCCGAACTGGAACGCGCGCCAGTTCTACTCGGTCGTCCGGTTCGACACGGGCACGCCGTCGAAGAAGCCCGGCCCGCACGGCTCGCCCCCGGGCCACGGCTTCACGCCCGGGCCGGCGTTCGGCAAGGGCGCGAGCCGGTCGCTGGCCCTCGGGTCGAACCTGCCGTGCCCGCCCTGCAACGTCGGGCCGCGGTCGACGCCGAACTACGAGGCTCTCGCCGCGACGGCGGTGCAGACGCTGGCGAGCGGCGAGAAGGTGTTCTGCGGGCAGCGGAACGACCCGTTCTTCGTCGATCTCGGGTCGATCTTCGACCTGGGCGCCCTGCGGCCCGTTCAGAACCTCCACGTGATCCCGATGCCCGCGGTTGCGGGGGTCGACGGGACGAAGGCGCTGAACATCCACACGATCGCGATCCAGATCCCGATCGCGATGCTCACGAAGGACGGCTCGGTGCCGACGAGCACGCTCGGCTCGTCGTCCGTGCTCGGCATCTGGAGCGCGGCCAGCCGCCGCAAGGCGCGGATGTTCGACGACCGCAGGACCTCCGTGGTCGAGTCGGGCCCGTGGGTGCAGGTCTCGCGCCTCGGCAACCCCCTCTTCAACGAGGTGATCGTGCCGCTCGGCGAGAAGGACGACTGGAATCGCGGCAACCCCGTGGACGATGCGGAGTACCTGCCGAACGTCCAGCATCCCGAGCTCGCCGCGCTCCTGCCGGTGCTGTACCCGGGCGTCTTCCCGAACCTCGCCGCTCTGAACGCGTCGAACGCGGCCCGGGCCGACCTGGTGGCGATCCTCCTCACCGGGATCCCGCCGAACATCGTGGCGCCCACGTTCACGACGTTCACGGGCCCGACGTACGCCGACATGCTGCGGCTGAACGTGGCGATCCCGCCGGCATCGGGCACGCCGGAGCCCCTCGGCGTCCTCGGCGGCGACCTCGCCGGGTTCCCGAACGGGCGGCGGCTCACCGATGACATCGTGAACATCGAGGTGCGGGCGATCGCTGGTGCCACGTACGGCCTGGTCGCCTCCTACACGCCGGACACAGCAATCCCGGTCGTGTCCCAGGGCGTCACCCCGGCCCCGGACCGGTACCTGAGCGCGTTCCCATACGTCGGCACGCCCTACGACGGCTTCCACACGCCCGCCGTCTGACATGTGCCACGACGACCGTCATCACCACCATCACGACCCGCAGGAGGTGCGCGGCCGGCCGGTGGTGCTCGACCTCGGCGACGGGATCGGTGCGCTGATCGTGCGCACCGATCCCGAGCTGCTCGGGACCGAGGTGGAGATCAGCCCCGCCGCCGACGACGGCGACCGCCAGCACAAGGAGGTGCTGCACCGGGCGCTGGGACACGAGACCGCCAGCGTGCTCGTCTACGACAACCTCCCCGAGGGCGACTACACCCTCTGGGTCGAAGGCGAGTCCCGCACGCGCGGCGTCCACGTCGCAGGCGGTCAGGTCGCGGAGCTCGACTGGCGCTCCGAGGTTGGCGCCCTCGCCTGCTGACGGCGGCGAGAGCCGGGCGGGGCGGGGCGGCGGCCCCGCCCGGCTCTCGCGGACCGCGGGCTGCTGCCTCTACGGGAGGGCGAGCGGGACGAGCTCGAAGCGCTCGACGTCGACGAGACCGTGGTCGGTGATCTTGAGCGACGGGATCACCGAGAGCGACAGGAACGCGAGCATCTGCACCGGCTGCGGGAAGGTGACGCCGAGAGTGCGGATCGCGGCCGCCACCGCGCGGCTCGACTCGAGAACCTCGGCGAGCGGACGGTCCGAGAGCAGCCCGGCGACGGGGAGCGGCAGCTCGGCGAGCACGGTGTCGCCGTTCGCGACCACGAGACCGCCGCCGAGCCCGCGCAGCCGCTCTGCCACGGTGACGATCGAGCGGTCGTCGATGCCGGCGACGACGAGGTTGTGGGCGTCATGGGCGACGCTCGACCCGAAGGCGCCGTGCTGCAGGCCGAAGCCGCGCACGAAGCCGACTGCGACCCGCCCGGTCTGCAGGTGGCGCTCGAAGACGGCGATCTTCGCCAGGTCGCGGCCCGGGTCGGCCACCGCGACGCCGTCCGAGGCGGCGAGCTCGTCCTCGAGCGACGCGGTGATGATCTGGTCGGCCACGAGCCCGATGATCCGCGCCCGGCCTCCGCTCCAGGGCACGACGAGCGACTCGGGCGAGACCGGCCCGAGGTGAACGGTGTTGCGGACCCAGTCGGGGACCGCGACGGGCTCGATCTCCCCGACCGGGCGCCCCCGCTTGAGGACGAGATCGGGCACGAAGGTCTCGAGCTCGGAGAGGACGAGGACGTCGGCCCGCCGCCCCGGCGCGATCGCGCCGAGGTGGTCGAGCCCGTGGTAGGCCGCCGGGTTGAGCGAGGCCATGACGACGGCGTCCTCGGGTGAGAGGCCGAGCGCCACCGCCTCGCGGACGATCGCGTTGATGTGCCCGTCGTCGGCGACGTGCTCGGGCTCGCGGTCGTCCGTGCAGAACGCCATCCGGTGGGGGCCGTACTCGAGGGCCAGCGGCAGCAGGGCACGGAGGTTCCGGGCGCTCGACGCCTCGCGGATGAGCAGCCAGAGCCCGGCGCGCAGCCGCTCGCGCCCCTCCTCGACGGTCGCAGCCTCGTGGTCGGAGGCGATTCCCGCCGCCGCGTACGCGTTCAGGGCGTGGCCGGTCACGCCGGGAGCGTGGCCGTCGACGTGCCGGGCGAGCCGCAGCTTCGCGAGCTCGCCCTCGTCGCCCGAGACGACGCCGGGGAAGTTCATCATCTCGGCGAGGCCGAGCACGTGGGTGCGCCGTAGGAGCCCCTCGAGGTCGCCGGTCGAGAGGGCTCGACGGGGCGACTCGAACCGGGACGCCGGGACGCACGACGAGGCCATGAAGTAGACGTCGAGCGGCAGCCCCCCTGCGGCGTCGCAGAGCCAGTGGACGCCGTCGGTGCCGAGGACGTTCGCGATCTCGTGCGGGTCGGCGACGATCGCCGTCGTCCCGAGCGGCAGGACGAGCCGGGCGAACTCGTCGATCAGGAGCTTCGACGACTCGATGTGCATGTGCGGGTCGACGAACCCGGGCACGAGCCAGCGGCCCGAGGCGTCGAGCGTCTCGGCTCCGTCGTAGGAGCCGAGGCCTGCGATCGCCCCGTCGACGATCGCGACGTCGGTCTCGAGCCACTCGCGCGTGAACACGCAGAGAACACGGCCGCCGCGGATCACGAGATCGGCGGGCTCGTCGCCCCGCGCGACGGCAAGCCGCCTGGACAGCACCGTGCCCGACCTCAGCCTGCCACCGTTCCGCTCTGGAGCGACGCGCGCACGGCGGCATGATCGCAGACGAGCCGCGATATGGTTGCCGCTGGGAATGGACGGCCGGGGCTAGCGCATTGCGTGTCAGGTTCGAGAGGCGGCTGACCCAGCCGCGGTGGCTCTCGGTCGCAGTTCCGGCGGGGTCTCTCCTGTTCGCTTTCGTCCTCGCCGGGATCGTCCTCCTCGTCACGGGCCACAACCCGATCACGACCTACCGCCAGCTGTTCGACGCGGCGTTCCTCAACCCCGGGTCGCTCGGCCAGACGCTGATCACGACGACGCCCCTGATCTTCACCGGCCTCGCGGCGGCGGCGGCGTTCCGGATGCGCCTCTTCAACATCGGCGCCGAGGGGCAGCTGTACCTGGGCGCGATCTTCGGCGCCGCCGCGGGGCTCTATCTCGGCGACGACGGCCCCACGTCGTGGCTTACCGTCGCCGCGATGGTCCTCTGCGGCGCCGTCGGCGGGGCGCTGTGGGCCCTCATCCCCGGCGTCCTGCGGGCGTTCTACCGGACGAACGAGATCATCACGTCGCTGATGCTCAACTACGTGGCCGGCTACCTGCTCACGTACCTGATCTTCGAGAGCGAGTCGTACTGGCGCGACACCACCGGGTTCAACGCGACCGTGTTCCCGGCCGGGAAGCAGCTGCCGACCTCGGCGATCTGGCCGTCGTGGACGATCCACATCCAGGGCGGCGTGCCCGTCCCGCTCGGCCTCCTGATCGGCGTCGGGGTCGCCGTCGGCCTCTGGTTCGCCTACCAGCGGACGCGATTCGGGTTCGAGGTGCAGGTGCTGAGCGACTCGGAACGCGCCGCCCGGTACGGCGGCGTGCGGATCCGGCGGAAGATCCTCGCGGTGATGGGGATCTCGGGCGCGATCGCGGGCATCGGCGGCGCGAGCCAGGTCGGCGACTTCGCCCACTCGCTCGACGGCGACCCGAACGGCCTCCAGAAGCTCAGCTACGGCTACACCGGCATCGTCGTCGCCGCCCTGGCGCGCTACAACCCCTTCGCCACCTGCGTGATCGCGTTCCTCATCGGCGGCCTCGAGAACGCCGGGAACACTCTCCAGGGGGCGAGCTTCCCGGCCGGCCTCGTCGGCGTGATCCAGGGGATCCTCCTCTTCTCCGCTCTCGGCGGCGAGCTCCTCGTCCGGTACCGGGTACGACTCGTCAGGCCCGAGCGCACACCGGCGGCTCCGGAGGCCGCATGAGCTGCGCGTGTGATGCAAGTTGCAAGCCTCGCCCGGTCGTGAGCTGCGTCACGAAGGTCGGAGGCGGCCCGGCATGAACAACTCGCTCCTCGTCGTCGTGATCGCCTCGGGCATCGCCTACGGGACGCCGCTCCTCTTCGCGTCGCTCGGGGAACTGCTCGCGGAGCGGTCGGGCGTCCTCAACCTCGGCGTCGAGGGGATGATGCTCGTCGGAGCCGTGATGGGGTTCTGGGCGGTGCAGCGCGTGCACGCGGCGACGGCGATCGCGCTCGCAGCGGGCATCGTCGTCGCAGCGATCATGGGCGCCGTGATGGCGTCGATCCACGCGTTCCTCGTGATCTCGCTGCGGGCGAACCAGATCGTGTCGGGGCTCGCGCTCACCATCTTCGCCGGTGCGGTCGGCCTTTCGTCCTACCTCGGAAACGACCTCCAGCTCGCGGGCAACCCGGCGGCCCACCAGTTCTCGCCGATCTTCCCGAAGACGTTGCAGGACTGGCCGATCGTCGGGCCGATCCTGTTCGGCCACGACCTCCTCGTCTACCTCTCGTGGGCGCTCGTGATCGTGCTCATCTGGTACCTGAACCGGACGCGGCTCGGGCTGAACGTGCGCGCCGTCGGCGAGGCGCCTGCGGCCGCCGACGCCATGGGGATCAACGTCGCCGCCTACCGCTACGCGCACACGCTCGCGGGCGGCGCGCTCGCCGGGGTCGCCGGGGCGACGATCACGCTCGCGATCAACCCGCTCTGGACGAACGGCATCACCGGCGGCGCCGGCTGGATCGCGATCGCGCTCGTGATCTTCGCGTTCTGGCGGCCGGAGCTCTGCCTCGTCGGGGCCTACTTCTTCGGCGCGCTCCAGGCGCTCGCTCCCGAGCTGCAGGCCCGGCAGATCAGCCTCGGGCCGACGGTGCTGTGGACGAGCGCCCTCCCGTACATCGCGACGATCGTCGTGCTCGTGATCATCTCCGCGGGACGTGCGGGGAGGCGGCTCGGCGCTCCCGCCGCACTCGGGCTGCCGTACACGAGGGAGGAGCGGTGAACGAGGAGACGATCGGCGCGTGGCTCGAGGCGCTCGCCTCCTCGGCGCCGGCGCCGGGGGGTGGCGCGGCGGGCGCCCTCGAGGCGGCGATCGGGGCGGCGCTCGTCGAGATGGTCTGCAACCTCACGATCGGGAAGCCCGCCTACGCCGAGCACGAGGCGATCATGACCGAGGCACGCGACCGGGCGACCGTGATCCGAAGCGAGGCAGTCGGGCTCGCCGCCGAGGACGCCGCCGCGTTCGACGCCGTGATCGCCGCCTACCGGCTCCCTCGGGAGACCGCGGGGGAGGCCGCCACCCGCGCGGCCCGGATCCAGCAGGCACTCGCGGCGGCGGCCGACGTACCGCGCCGCACCGCCGCGGCGGCCGCCGAGATCGTCGAGCTCGCCGGGAGGATCGTCCACGGCGCGAACCCGAACGTCGTCTCGGACGCAGCCGCGGCGGCCGGCGCCGCCCGGGCCGCGCTGCACGCATCCCTCGTGAACCTCGACGCGAACCGCGTATCGATCACCGACCCGGAGCTTCGCGCCGAGCTCGACGAGGACGCTCTCGCGATCGAGCGAGACCTCGCGCGCGCCGACGAGGTGGTCGCCGCGGTGCGGGAGCGGATGGCGGGATGACGCTGCTCGACGGGCGGCCGCTCGCGGCCGGGATCCGTGCCGCCGCTGCGCGGTCGGCGGCAGCCGTCTCTCCGGTGCTCGCCACGGTGGTCGCGTCCGACGACCCCGCAACCGCGTGGTACGCGGGCTCGATCGCGAAGGCTGCCGCCGCGACCGGGATCGAGCTCCAGCGAGACGAAGCTCTCCGGGGATGACGGAGCGGGAGTGCTCGCCGCGCTCGAGTCGCTCTCGGCCGACCCCGCCGTTCACGGGATCGTCTGCCTGACGCCGCTGCCCGGCGGCCTCACGCTCGCCGAGGCGGGCGAGAGAATCGCTCCCGGCAAGGACGTCGACGGGGCGAGCCCGGCGAGCCTCGGCCGGCTCGCCGCCGGGCTCCCCGCGTTCGCCCCGGCGACCGCGCAGGCGGTGATCGAGCTCCTCCGCCATTCGGGCACGCACCTGGAGGGTGCCGACGCGGTCATCGTCGGGCGCTCCATCGTCGTCGGCAAGCCACTGGCGCTGCTCCTCCTCGCCGAGAACGCGACCGTCACCGTCTGCCACACCCGCACGCGCGACCTCGAGGACACCACCCGCCGGGCCGAGATCCTCGTCGCCGCAGCAGGCCGGATGCACCTCGTCGGCGCCGGTCACGTCCGCCCGGGCGCCGTCGTCATCGACGTCGGCACCAACGAGGCGGCGGACGGCAGCATGGCGGGCGACGTCGACACCGCCGCGGTCGAGCCCGTGGCGTCGCTGGTCACGCCCGTGCCGGGCGGCGTCGGGCCCGTGACGACCGCCGTGCTCCTCCGCAACGCCGTCACCGCAGCCGGCGGATGAGGGCGATGGTGCTCGACCGGCCCGGCGCGCCGCTGCGGGCGGCCGAGCTGCCACGCCCGGTGCCGGGCCCCGGTCAGATCCTCCTCCGGGTCGCGGCGTGCGGCATCTGCCGGACCGACCTGCACGTCGTCGACGGCGAGCTGCCCCATCCGACGCTGCCGCTCGTCGTCGGGCACCAGATCGTCGGCGAGAGCGAAGACGGCCGGAGGCTGGGGGTCCCGTGGCTCGGCTGGACGGACGGGACCTGCCGTTACTGCACGAGCGGGCGCGAGAACCTCTGCGACGCCGCCCGCTTCACCGGCTACGACCTCGACGGCGGCTACGCCGAGTGGGTCGTCGCGGACGAGCGCTTCTGCCTCCCGATCCCCGACGGCTACGGCGATCTCGACGCGGCGCCGCTCCTGTGCGCCGGCCTGATCGGCTACCGGGCGCTCCGCATCGCCGGCGACGGCGTGCGGCTCGGCCTCTACGGGTTCGGCGCGGCGGCGCACATCGTCGCGCAGGTGGCGCTCTGGGAGGGGCGCCGCGTCTTCGCCGTGACGCGTGCCGGGGACGAGCAGGCCCAGGCCTTCGCCCGCTCGCTCGGCGCCGAGTGGGCCGGCGCCGGAGCGCCGCCCGAGGAGCTCGACGCCGCGATCATCTTCGCGCCGGCCGGGGAGCTCGTCCCCGCGGCGCTCCGGGCGGTCGCGAAGGGCGGCTCGGTCGTCTGCGCCGGGATCCACATGTCGGACATCCCCTCCTTCCCCTACGAGATCCTCTGGGGCGAGCGGGTGCTGCGCTCGGTCGCGAACCTGACCCGCAGGGACGGCGAGGACCTGCTCGCCCTCGCCCCGCGGATCCCGGTGCGGACGACCGTCGAGGCGTTCCCGCTCGAGCAGGCAAACGAGGCCCTCACGAAGCTCCGCGCAGGTGACGTCGAGGGCGCGCTCGTGCTCGTCCCGTGACGCCGCCGGTGCTCCCGGCCTGCGCGTCGGTGTCTGGGTACTCCCGAACGACCTCGCGGCCGAGCTCTCGACGAGCGCCAACGACACGTACATCACGCCGTCGCTGCTCTCCCAGGCGACGGTCTTCGAGTACATGCGCCGCGGCGCGTTCGAGCCCCACCTGGAGGAGCTGACCGGAAGTTGAAGGCGCGGCGAGACACGATGGTCGCGGCCCTCGAGCGGCACCTCCCGGACGTGAGCTTCGGACGCCCGGACGGCGGCATCTTCCTGCAGCTGAAGCTGGCGCCCGGCACCGACGCGAAGCAGGCCGTCGCCCGCGCAGAAGGCGTCACGGTGCTCCCCGGCGCCGACTTCGGCGGGTTCCCGCACACGCTCCGGCTGAACTACGCCGAGCCCGCCCTCGAGGAGATCGAGCCCGGGATCGAGAGGCTCGCCGCCCCGCGCTCGAGCCGGCCGCTTCGAGGGCTTCGACTAGGCCGCGACGGCGGGCGCGGTGACGACGAAGTAGACCTTCTTCCCCTTGCTCGAGGGGGCGAAGTACCACTGACCGGTCTTCAGGTTCACCACCACGCTCTTCCTGCCGACGAACGGGGCCGACGAGACCGTGGTCGAGGACTTGCCGTGCAGGATGAAGCCGTTGTTGGTGCTCGTGTCGACGACGGTGACCGTGTACTTGCCGGGCTTCAGCGTGGCCACGCCCTTGCCCCTGTAGCTGAGCTTCAGCACCCCGGTCGACCCGACCGTCCCCTTCAGTGTCCCGATGGCGGCAGCCTGCGCGCCGGTACCGGAGGAGGCGGAGCCGGTGCTGCTGCCCGAGCTGCCGCTCCCGCCGCTGCTCGAGCTGCTCCCGCCGGCCGAGCCGGTGGCCATCCCCGAGGCCAGGGTGGAGAACTGGGCGCGGGCGACCGAGGGCTGGTTGCCGTCGACCGCGACGTAGGTGGAGCTCGGGGCGAAGTTCCCGGAGAGCATGTCGTAGGAGCCGTCGCCGTCGTTCAGCGTCGTCGCGAGGTTGACCCCGGGGCCGCTGAGCTTGAAGTCGACGCTTCCCTGACAGGCGGTCATGTCGTTCAGGCCCGAGAGGTCGACGCCGCCGAACGAGCCGGGCGTCGAGACGGCGACCTGCCAGGTGCCCGGGGCGATCGAGGTGACGATCTTCCCCGAGTCGTCCGTGATCGTGAACGTGCACTGCATCGTGTAATTCACGTAGAGCGTATGGAGGGCTGCGCGCGCGCCGCCGCCGGGCGCCACGAGCACCGCGGCCACGGCCGCTGCTCCGGCGATCGTCCCCAGGATCCTGTGCGTGCGGCGGCTCATTCGGCGGTCACGACGAAGCATGTCTTCCCCCGACGAGCGTCGGCTAGGAGAACCACTGCCCTGCGCTCAAGGGTACCGTCGTGCGCTGCTCGCCGACGTACCAGACCGGTGCGTGCCGACCGTTAGCCGGCGCCGAGTGCCCGCGCGATCACGAGGCGCTGGATCTCGTCGGTCCCCTCGCCGATCGTGAGGATCTTCGCGTCCCGGTAGAAGCGGCAGACGGGGTACTCCTCGATGTAGCCGTAGCCGCCGTGGATCTGGACGGCCTGGTCGACGACGTCGACGGCGACGAGCCCCGACTTCAGCTTCGCCTGCGCCGCGGCGAGCGCGAAAGGGCGCCCGGCGTCCTTGAGGAGCGCGGCCTTGTGGGTCAGGAGCCGCGCTGCCTCGACCTCGGTCGCCATGTCGGCGAGCCGTCCCCCGATCGCCTGGAAGCGCGCGATCGGCTGGCCGAAGGCCTGCCGCTCCCGCGCATATGAGAGCGCCTGGTCGAAGGCCCCCTGGGCGAGCCCGACCCCCATCGCGGCGACCCCGATCCGGCCGATGTCGAGCACCTCGAGGAACTGCCGAAGGCCGGCTCCCCGCTCTCCGAGCAGGTTCGCCTCGGGCACGCGGCAGCCGTCGAAGGCGAGCGGCCGGGTGTCGGAGGCGTGCCAGCCCATCTTCTCGTACGACTCCCCCACCTCGAACCCGGACGTGCCGTTCGGGACGATCAGGTTCGAGATCTCGCGCCGCCCGTTCTCGCCACCCGTGACGGCGGTGATCGTGACCAGGCCCGAGATGTCCGTGCCGGCGTTCGTGATGAACTGCTTCGCGCCGTCGACCACCCACTCGCCGTCCTCGAGCCGGGCGCGCGTGCGGGTGTTCCCGGCGTCGGAGCCGGCCTCGGGCTCGGTCAGCCCGAACGCCGCGAGCCGCTCGCCGGACGTGAGCCGGGGCATCCATTCGCGCTTCTGCTCCTCGGTGCCGAACAGGTAGATCGGCTGGGTCCCGAGCGAGGTGTGCGCGCAGAGCGTGATCGCGACCGACGAGTCGACGCGCGCGAGCTCCTCGACGGCGACCGCGTAGGCCAGCGTGTCCGCCCCGGCACCGCCGTACTCCTCGGGGAAGGGGATCCCCATCCAGCCGAGCGCGCCCAGCTTGCGGACGATCTCGTAGGGGAATGACTTCGTGCGGTCGAGCTCGGCGGCGACCGGCGCGATCTCGCGCTCGGCGAACTCGCGGACGGTGTCGCGAAGCGCTTCGTGCTCTTCGGGCAGGTCGAAGACCACAGGCGGACGCTACCTCAGTCCTCGAGCTCCACGAGGACCTCGCCGCGGCCGACGGTCTCGCCCTCGGTCACGTGGACTGCGCGCACGATCCCCCCTCTCGGGGCCGGGAGCGGCATCTCCATCTTCATCGCCTCGACGACGACGAGGGTGTCGCGGGCCTCGACCTCGTCGCCCTCGGCGACGAGGACGCGGATCACGGTGCCCGGCATCGGCGCCGTGACCTCGTCGTTGGCCTCGCCCGGCCCGTGGGCATGCTCCGGCTCGTCGAGCGGCGGCGGCTCCGCGACCGGCGCGGGCAGGTTCAGCCGGAACGGACGTCGCCACGGAGCCGGGGTGGCGCGCGGCGGCGCGGGCGTGAGCGGCGGGAAGCGCGTGAGGAAGTCGGTCGTCGTGTCGCCGGCCCGGTACGCCGGGTGCCCGACGAGCCAGCGCAGGAACGGCAGGTTCGTCACGAGGCCGCCGACGTCGGTCTCGGCGAGGGCGTCGCGGAGCCGGTCGATCGCCTCGTCGCGGCTCGCGCCCGTCGCGATCAGCTTCGCGATCAGCGGGTCGTAGCGCGTGCCGATCTCGTCGCCCTCCTCCACCCCGGCGTCGACGCGGATGCGAGACGGCAGGCGCAGGCGCTCGACCTTCCCGGCCTGCGGCAGGAACGTGAGCGGGTCCTCGGCGTAGAGCCTGACCTCGATCGCGTGCCCGCGAACGCCGTCGCCCGGGTCGAGCGGCCGGCCCTCGGCGATCCGGATCTGGTCCGCGATCAGGTCACGGCCCGTCACGGCCTCGGTCACCGGATGCTCGACCTGGATGCGCGCGTTCAGCTCGAGGAAGTAGAACCTGCCGTCCCCCGCGACGAGGAACTCGGCGGTGCCGGCGCTCCGGTAGCCGATCGCGCGGGCGAAGCTCTCGGCGGCCTCGAACAGCCCGCCGCGGACGCGCTCGTCGATCCCCGGCGACGGCGATTCCTCGAGCACCTTCTGGTGGCGGCGCTGCACGGAGCACTCGCGCTCGCCGAGCGCCCGGACGTTGCCGTGGGCGTCGGCGAGCAGCTGCACCTCGACATGCCGGGCACCCTCGACCCAGCGCTCGCAGAAGACGGTGGCGTCGCCGAATGCCGCGAGCGCCTCCCGGCCGGCCGCCTCCAGCGCGTCGTCGAGCTCGGATTCGCCCCGCACCACGCGCATCCCGCGGCCTCCGCCTCCCGCCGCCGCCTTGACGAGCAGCGGGAAGCCGATCTCGGCCGCCTCCCCGGTCTCGACGACGGGCACGCCCGCTCCGCGCGCGATCTCCTTGGCCTCGAGCTTGTCGCCTCCCCGGCGGAGAGCCGAGGGCGGGGGCCCGATCCAGGTGAGCCCGGCGGCCTCGACGGCCTCTGCGAGCCCGTCGCTCTCGGCCAGGAAGCCGTAGCCCGGATGCACCGCGTCGGCGCCGGCCTCCTGCGCCGCGCGCACGTGCTCGGAGGCCTCGAGATAGCTCGTGATCTCGATGACGTCGCCGGCACCACGCGCGTGCAGGGAGCCGCGGTCTTCGGGCTCGGCGACCGCCACCGTGCCGATGCCGAGATCGCGGCAGGTGCGGAACACGCGCAGCGCGATCTCTCCGCGGTTTGCCACCAGCACCTTGCGGATCTGGGCGCTCACATGCGGAAGATCCCGAAGCGTGTCTCCGGGATCGGCGCCTCGAGGGCGGCGGAGAGCCCGAGCGCGAGCACCTGGCGCGTGTCGAGCGGGTCGATGATCCCGTCGTCCCAGATCCGGGCGGTCGAGTAGTAGGGGCTCCCTTCCTCCTCGTACTTGGCGCGGATCTCGTCGGCGTCGGCGTCGCCGATGGTCGTGAGCGTCGTCGCGGCCTGCTCGCCGCCCATCACGGAGATGCGAGCGTTCGGCCACATCCAGAGCTGCCGCGGGCCGTAGGCGCGTCCGCACATCGCGTAGTTCCCGGCGCCGAACGAGCCGCCGACGATCACCGTGAACTTCGGCACCTCTGCGCAGGCGACGGCCATGACGAGCTTGGCCCCGTCGCGCGCGATGCCGCCGGCCTCGTACTCCTTTCCGACCATGAAGCCGGTGATGTTCTGCAGGAAGAGAAGCGGGATCCGACGCGAGCACGCGAGCTCGATGAAATGGGCGCCCTTCTGCGACGACTCGGCGAAGAGCACGCCGTTGTTCGCGAGGATGCCGACCGGGTGGCCCTCGATGGCCGCCCAGCCGCACACGAGCGTCTCGCCGTAGCGCTCCTTGAACTCGTCGAGGCGCGACCCGTCGACGATCCGCGCGATCAGCTCCCGCGGGTCGACCTGGGTGCGATGATCGTCGGGGATGAGCCCGTAGAGCTCTCCCGGATCTGCTGTGGGAGGCTCGGGAGGCGCGAGCTCCCACGGCGGCTCGGGCGAGCGGCCGCGGAGGTTCCGGACGATGCGGCGCGCAATCGCGAGCGCGTGCTCGTCGCCGGTCGCGTAGTGGTCGGCGACCCCGGAGCGGCGGGTGTGCACCTCGGCGCCGCCGAGCTCCTCGACGGTCACCTCCTCGCCGGTCGCGGCTTTCACGAGCGCCGGGCCGCCGATGAAGATCGAGCCGGTCCCCCGCACGATCACGGTCTCGTCGGCGACCGCCGGGACGTAGGCGCCCCCGGCGGCGCAGAACCCCATGACGACCGCGATCTGCGGGATGTCCTGCGCCGACATGCGCGCCTCGTTGTAGAAGAGCCGTCCGAAGTGCTCCCGGTCGGGGAACACGTCGGCCTGGAGCGGGAGGTATGCGCCGCCGGAGTCGACGAGATAGAGGCACGGAAGCCGGTTCTGCTCGGCGATCTCCTGCATGCGCAGGTGCTTCTTGACGGTGAGCGGGAGATAGGAGCCGCCCTTCACGGTCGCGTCGTTCGCGAAGAGCGCGCAGCGGCGGCCCTCGACGACGCCGACGCCCGTGACGATCCCGGCCGAAGGGGCGTCACCGTCGTAGATCCCCCACGCCGCGAGGGCGCCGATCTCGAGGAACGCCGTGCCCGGGTCGACGAGCCGGTCGATCCGCTCGCGAGCCGTCATCTTCCCGCGGGAGCGGTGCCGCTCGAGCGCGGCGGTCCTCCCTCCCATCGAGACGAGCGCGGTACGCTCGCGCAGCTCGGAGACGAGCGAGCGCATCCGCTCCCGGCGGCGCTCGAACTCGCCGGCCGCGGTGTCGACGTGCGAGGTCAGGACGGTCACCGCGGGAACGTACCGGTTCCGGTCACATCGCCCGGCGCGAGGCTGGCTCAGCTCGGCCGACGGGCGCGGCGGGGCAGTTCGCCGGATCCGGCGCCTCTGTGGAACGGGCGCGAGCTGCCGACGCGCAGCCCGTCCACCGTGACCGCCGAAGGCGCGGCCTCGGTCAGCGGCGCTCGAAGATCACGAGCACCGCGAGCTGCTCGTAGGCGCTGAAGCGGTGCTCCGCACCGGCGGGCACGAACACCGCGTGGCCCTCGCGCAGAGCCACGGACTCCCCCTCGACGTCGAGCACGCCGGTTCCGGCGAGGACCACGTAGACCTCGTCGTCGGCGTGCGGCTGTTGCCGGTCGGGCTCGGGAGCCACGAGCACGTACACGCCGAGCTCGAGGCCCGGCGAGGAATGGACGATCTCGTACCCGCCGCCTTCGGCGAGGAGCCGCCGCCTGACTCCGTCGACGTCGAACGGATGCGCCGGGGAGAGCGCGCTCAACGACCCTCGAGCGCGGCGCTGTAGGCGCCTCTTCTCGCTGCTCCGTTCATCTCCGCGCGATGGAAGTACGCGCGCTGCGCCGCCGACACGTTCTCCTCGCGCCCGGCCCAGGCGTGCTGTGCCTCCGCCTGGAGCGCCCGGCCGTACGAGAACGAGAGCGCCCACGGGTGCGGCCCGCGACGGGTCAGCGCGTTCAGGTGCGCGGTCGCGTCCTCGTCCGACTGGCCGCCCGAGAGGAAGCAGATCCCGGGCACCGCAGCCGGCACATGGCGGTACAGGACCTCGAGCGTGCGCTCGGCGACCTCGTCGATGCCCGCCCGCTCGGCTGCCTCGTACCCGGAGAGCACCATGTTCGGCTTCAGGATCGTCCCGCGGAGATCGATCCGCTGGTCGTGCAGCTCCGTGTAGAGAGCTTGCTGTGCCCGCCCGGTCGCGCGGGCGCTGTCGGAGATCGAGTGCGTGCCGTCCATCAGCACCTCCGGCTCGACGATCGGCACCAGACCGGCCTCCTGCGCAAGCGCCGCGTACCGCGCGAGCGCGTGCGCGTTCGCCCAGACGCAGTACTCGCTCGGCCGTCCAGCGCCGACCGAGTAGGTCGCCCGCCACTTCGCGAAGCGCGCGCCCAGAGACCGGTACTCCTCGAAGCGCTCTCGCAGGCCGTCGAGCCCCTCCGTGACGGTCTCGCCCGGGGCGAGCGCCAGCGGCTTCGCCCCGCGATCGACCTTGATCCCCGGGACGATCCCGCGGGAGGCGAGCAGCTCGGGGAACGGCGTCCCGTCCGCCGCCCGCTGGCGGATCGTCTCGTCGAAGAGGATCACCCCGCTGATGAACGCCTCGGCGCCCGGCGTGGTGAACAGCAGGTCGCGGTAGGCGCGCCGGCTCTCCTCCGTCGACTCGACGCCGATCGCGCCGAACCGCTTCGCGATCGTTCCCGAGCTCTCGTCGGCGGCGAGGATGCCCTTGCCCTCCGCCACGAGAGCCTTGGCAGTCTCGTGGAGCTCGCTCATCCCTCCGCTCGTACCGTACCTTCGGCCGCCTAGCGGCGACAGGCGCAGGCGTACCGGTCGGTGCGGCCGCAGGTCGGGCAGCGACGGCGGGTCTCCTTCCGGCGCAGGACCTTCTTCTGCAACCCGCTCAGCGTCATGAGGACGGCGGCGCTCGCGGCGAGGCCGACATACATCAGCGACTGGACGCTGCTCCCGAACATCGTCTCCACTTCAGGATACCCCGCGCGTGGCCAGCGGAATCTCGAGCAGGGACTAAGGTTCGCCGCGTGAGCACGATCGTCGTAGGCGTGGACGGCTCGGACGGGTCGAGCGACGCGCTCCGGTTCGCGATCGAGGAGGCCCGGATCCGCGGCGCCCGGCTCACGGTCGTGAGCGCGTGGCATGTGCCTCCCGCGGTCTACGGCGCGGGCTGGGCGCCTGCGAGCGTCGACCTCGACGAGTACCGCAAGCTGGCCGAGTCGGCTCTCGGGAAGACGATCGAGAGCTCGGGCGCGGCCGAGGCCGGAGTCGAGGTGACCCCGATCCTGCGCGAGGGGCATCCTGTCGACGTCCTGCTCAGCGAGGCCGGGAAGGCGGACCTGCTCGTCGTCGGCACGCGCGGGCTCGGGGAGCTCAAGGGGCTCCTTCTCGGCTCCGTCAGCCAGCAGGTCGCCCACCAGGCAACCTGCCCGGTCGTGATCGTGCCGCCCGTCAGCGTGTCTTCGTAAAACGCTGAACTGCCTGGAGCAGCTCGGCCGACTTCTCGGCGGCCACGTCTGCGTCGCCCGAGGCGAGCGCACCGGCGACGCAGTGGGCGACATGGTCGTCGAGCAGCTTCAGGGCCACGGACTCGAGCGCCGTCGACACCGCGGCGATCTGCGTCAGCACGTCGACGCAGTACCGCTCCTCCTCGACCATCCGCTCGATCCCGCGGACCTGGCCCTCGATCCTGTGCAGCCGCTTCACCAGCGCCGCCTTGTCGTCGTGGTAGCCGGGCGTGGTCATGCACGCACGCTCCTGAACCGCCTCAGGCGCAGGCTGTTGCCGACGACGAAGAGGCTCGAGCAGGCCATCGCCGCCGCGGCGACGATCGGGCTCGCGAGCCCGGCGACGGCGAGCGGGATCGCGGCGACGTTGTAGGCGAACGCCCAGAAGAGGTTCCCCTCGATCGTGCGCAGCGTCCGCCGGGCGAGGCGGATCGCGTCGACGGCGGCCCGCAGGTCGCCGGAGACGAGCGTCAGGTCGGACGCCTCGATCGCGACGTCGGTCCCCGTCCCGATCGCGAGGCCGAGGTCGGCGCGGGCGAGCGAGGGTGCGTCGTTGATGCCGTCGCCGACCATCGCGACGACCTTCCCTGCCGCCTGCAGCCGCTCGATCTCGGCGCTCTTGCCCGCCGGGTCGATCCCGGCGAGGACCCGAACGATCCCGACCTCCGCCGCGACCCGCCCCGCCGGCGCCGCTGCGTCCCCCGTGAGGAGAATCGGCTCGAGCCCGAGCCCCTCCAGCTCGCGGATCGCGGCCGCGCTGGTCGCCTTGACGGCGTCGCGCACCTCGAGCGTCGCGCGAGGGACTCCGTCCCAGGCGACCTCGACGGCACCGGCGCTCCGGCCGACGGCCACGTCGTGGCCCTCCACCACTCCGGACACGCCGATGCCGGGCTCGTTGCTGAACCCCGCGACGGGGGGCAGCTCCCCGCCCTCCTCCCGGGCCGCGCGGACGATCGCGCGCGCGACCGGATGCTCGGAGGCCGACTCCACAGCTCCGGCCAGCCGCAGCACCTCGTCCCGCCCGGCCCCGTCGAGCAGCGAGACCGAGGCGAGCTCGAGCCGCCCCTCGGTGACGGTGCCGGTCTTGTCGAGCACGACGGTGTCGACCCGTCGGGTCTGCTCGAGCACCTGGGGGCCGCGGATCAGGATCCCCAGCTGCGCCCCCCGCCCCGTTCCGACCATCAGCGCCACCGGCGTCGCCAGGCCGAGCGCGCAGGGGCACGCGATGACGAGGACGGCGACCGCGGCCGTGAAGGCGACACCCGCACTCGCGCCGGTTGCGAGCCAGCCGCCGAGCGTGGCGAGCGAGAGCACGATCACGGCCGGGACGAAGACGGCCGAGACGCGGTCGGCCAGTCGCTGGACGGGAGCCTTGCCGGACTGGGCTGCCTCGACCAGGCGCCCGATCTGCGCGAGCGCGGTGTCGGCGCCGACCTTCGTCGCGCGCACGACGAGCCTGCCGTTCAGGTTCACGGTGGCGCCGGCGACCTCGTCTCCAGGAACGGCTTCGACCGGAGTCGACTCCCCGGTGAGGAGCGACCGGTCGATCGCCGAGGAGCCCTCGACGACGACCCCGTCCGTCGCGATCTTCGCGCCCGGGCGAGCCACGAACATGTCACCGACCTGGAGGTCCGCGACCGGGACGTCGAACTCGACGCCGTCGCGAAGGACGACTGCATCGCGCGCGCCGCGCTCGGCGAGCTTCCGGATCGCGTCGGACGCGCGTCCCTTCGCGCGCTCCTCGAGATACCGCCCGAGCAGGATCAGCGTCGTGACGACCGTGGCGACCTCGAAGTACGTGTCGGCGTGGAGCCCCAGCACGAGGACGACCGCCGACCACGTGTAGGCGGCGAGCGTGCCGAGTGAGATCAGGGTGTCCATCGTCGCGGCGCGGTGGCGCGCGCTCCCGAGCGCGGCACGGTGGAAGCCGGCGCCCGAATAGGCGACGACGGGAGTCGACAACACGAGTGCGGCCCATCCCCAGTCCTCGAAGCGAAGCGACGGCGCCATGGAGAGGAGGGCCACCGGCACGGTCAGCGCCGCTGCGACGACGAGTCGCAGCCGAAGTCGCCCGGTCTCCTCGTGCTGGTGGCGCTCGCCGTCGAACGCCGACCGGGCCGGGCCGGCGCGGTAACCGGCCGACTCGACCGCCGCGACGAGCTCGTCGATCGGCACCGACGGGTCCGAGCGAACGGTCGCCTGTGCGGTCGCGAGGTTCACCGTCGCCTCGACGCCGTCGAGCTCGTTGAGCCGCCGCTCGATCGACGCGGCGCACGCTGCACAGTGCATGCCTGCGAGATCGAGCCGCGTCTCGGTAATGCTCATACCTTCACTATACCCGGCAGGGGTATTTGTCCCGGAATCACGTCTCCCCGCCGCGATAGTGTGCAGGCTTGGAAGACGGGTCCCGCCGCAAGGTCGAGCTTCGTGTCGGTGGGGGGTTCAGGCTCCCGGATCTCAGCGGTGAGCCGCTGCCGCGTCGGGTCATCACGACGACGTATCACGACACGGCGGCGCGGTCGCTTGCGCGTGCGGGGATCACGCTTCGCCATGCCGCCGAGGCACGCCGGGCCGACTGGCAGCTGCGGCTGCCCGGAGGTGACGGGCCGATCCAGCTCGAGGAGGAGGCTGCCTCCGTCGTCCCCCCCGAGACGCTGGTCCGGCTGCTCGCCACCCATACCCGGCACGGCACGGTCAGGCCGGTCGCGACGGTCTGCACGCGGCGCTCCGGGGTCGTGTCGGCGTTCTCGGACTCCCGGATCGCCGTCGTCCTCGACTGGATCGAGGTGATCTCGGGCCCGGACGACGTCCCCGCGTTCGGCGTCGTCGAGGTCGAGCTCGTCGACGGCGGGCCCGGGGGCTTCGACTCGGCAGTCGAGGCCCTGCGAAGGGCCGGAGCCACGCCGGGCAACGGCGTCCCGGCGGCGCAGGCTCTGTGGAGCCGGGTCGCGCCGCCCCGCCACGCCGGCGGCTTCGTCCGGGAGCAGCTCGACGAGATCCTGGCCCACGACCCCGGTACGCGGCTCGGGGTCGACCCCGAGGATCTGCACAAGCACCGTGTTGCGATCAGGCGGCTTCGGGCGGTGCTGCGTGAGGAGCCGCTGAAGTCCGACCTACGCTGGGTCGGCGGCGCGCTCGGTGCGGTTCGCGACCTCGACGTCCTGATCGAGCACTACGGCAAGGAGGCCGAGTCCCTCGAGCCCGACGAGCGGCTCGCGTTCAGGCCGGTCCTGCTCCGGCTCACCCGTCGCCGCGCCGCCACGCGCCGGCAGCTCGCAGAGGCGCTCGACTCGGAGCGGTACTTCGACGTTCTCGACGCGCTCGAGGCTGTCCCCGCGGATCCCGACCCGGCCGGGACCGCCCACGCCGAAGCGAGGCGCCAGCACCGGAAGCTCCGCAAGCAGGTGCGCGCAGCCGGCGAGGCTCCCGACGACACGACCCTGCACGACCTGCGGAAGCGCGCCAAGCGCGTGCGCTACGCGGCGGAGCGCGCGAGCGCCGCCGGAGACCCGTCGCTCACCGAGCTCGGCTCACGGGCGAAGGCCCTGCAGGACGTGCTCGGCATCCACCAGGACGCAGGGGTCGGAGAGACGACCCTGCGGGAGCTCGCCGCCGGGGTGACCCGCCCGCCACAGGCACTCGCGATCGGCCGCCTCGTCGAGCGCGAGCGAGCGCGGAAGGCCGACGCCCGGGCGCAGTGGTGGGAGGCGTGGCGCCGGCTCAAGCGAGCCGGCTGACCCAGGTCGCCCGCAGGCTCTCGGGGCCGACCGGCCGGGACGAGTACTCGTCGTTCACGGACTGCACCGCGAGCCCTGCGCCACCGAGCGCCGCCCCGACGTCGTCGTCTGCGTGGAACCACTGGCGATGGCGCTCGCCGAACGGCTCACCCACGCTGGAACGAACGACCTCGATCGTCGTCTCGCAGGTGCGGGTGGCGGGGTCGACCTTGCTCTCGATCACGAAGTCGTTGCCCGCCGACTCCCCCGAGACCACCGGATTCTCGAGCGTGAACGTCATCATCGCGTCGGTGTGGAGGTCGAACACGAGCCATCCCTCCGGCCGGAGCCGGCCCGCTACCTCGGCGAGCGTCTCCCGCAGCTGGTCGGCGTCGAGGTAGTTGAAGCCGTCGAAGGTCGACACCGCGGCGTCGAAGACACCATCGACCGGGATGTCGGGCAGCGTCGCGCGGACGAGCTCCGCGCCCGGCCCGAGCCGGTCACGGGCGAGCTCGAGCATCGCCTCGGATGCGTCGACTCCGACGACGCGATACCCGCGCGCGGCGAGCTCGCGTGCGAGGAGGCCGGTGCCGCAGCAGAGGTCGAGCACCGCGCCGACGCCCGCCGGGTCCGAGCTCCAGAGCTCGTGGAGGTACGAGGCCCAGCGGTCGTGGCAGGGGTCGACGACGATCTCGTCGTAGACCCCTGCCAGCCGCGAGTACGCCTCGGATATCCGAATAGCTCAGATACCGAGGATCTTTGCCTTGGCCGCGGCGAACTCCTCGTCCGTGAGGACGCCCTGGCTGTGGAGCTGCGCCAGGTTCTGGAGCTGGGCGTTGGCATCCGGCTCGGCCGGGGCCGCGGTGACGGGCGGCGGGGGCGGCGCGTACTGCTGCTGGGCCTGCTGCTGCTGGTAGGCCTCCGCGTCCGCCTGCTGGTCGTATCTCGAGGCCTGGCGGCGCTGGACCCGCCCGGAAACGGCGGTCGCTGTGCCGGCGACGACGGCCGTGCGTGCTGCCATGCGTAGAAGTCCCATGTCTTTACCTCTCGTTCTCGAGTGGACGGTTCTTAGCCTTCGGCGATCGCAGCCTGGACGACGTCGGCCGGGATCCGGATCGAGTCGATGACCACGGCGTCCGCCTCCTGGAGGGCGTCGACGAGCTTCGCCGCCCAGAGGTTCTCGAACGCGACCAGGAGTGCCGAGCTGTTCGCGGGCAGGTCGTCGCTGACCTCCTCTGCGTCCTCCTCGCCCAGGGCGCCGGGCTCGGTGACGTCGATCTCGAGGAAGCCCGCGCCCTCCTCGTCGAGATCCTCGGCCTGGATGACCGTTGTGACGCCCTCTGCGTCCTTCGACACGAACAGAAGGTCGAGGATCCGGATGGTGCCGTTCTCCACGAGCTCCAGGATCGCCGGGGCAACGCGCCCGGTGAACTTGTTGCCCGGAAAGCCAATGATGTAGACGTCGACGGGACCCACTTCCATGATTTCTCCTTTTCGGCCAGCCTTGTTGCGAGCGGGACTTGAGCGGCCGAACGAGCTACCTCGACCGCGACGGTCCGCACGATACAGACCCCTTGTGTACTGTCGCAGCCGTCCGGCCGGTCTCCTAGGAATAGAGCAGGCATGAAGCTTCCGCGGTTCTTCGAGCACGACCACGTGAGCGAGCCGCCGCCTGCCCCGGAGCCCGTCACCGAGCACCACGTCGTCGAGCTCGACACCGAGCAGCTGCGGACACTCTCGAACGTCTTCGCGGCGCCGAAATGGCTGCGTGACGCGGGAATCGCGTCCTGGCTGCTCGCCGGGGTGGCGATCCTGCTCGTCGGGGTCGTCTGGCTGCTCGCGCTCACCGCGACCATCGTCGACCCCGTCGTGGTCGGCGTGATCGTCGCGGTCGTGGCCTCGCCCGGCGTCGCCCGGCTCGAGCGCCGTCACGTCGGACGGACCGGCGGCGCCGCGATCGTCGTGCTCGCGATCGTCGCGCTCGCGGTCGGCATCCTGCTGCTCGTCGTCGGCGGGATCACGAGCCAGACGGACTCGATCCGCTCGCATGCGAACGAGGCGGCGCCGAGGGTGCAGGACTGGCTGACGGGAGTGGGCGTCAGCTCGAGGGGCGCGTCCGGGGTCACGGACAGCGTGAAGAGCGCGACGCCCGCGGCGATCTCGACGCTCTTCCACGGCATCGTGAGCGGCATCACCGGGCTCGCCTCCCTCGCGATCGGCGCGTCGTTCGCGTTCCTCACGATCTTCTTCCTGCTGAAGGACGGGCCGTCGATGAGGGTCTGGGTCGACGGGCACCTCGGGGTCGCCCGGCCGGTCGCGCGCCTGGTCACGGGGAGCGTCATCCTGTCGCTTCGGCGGTACTTCCTCGGCGTCACGCTCGTCGCGGCGTTCAACGCCGTGGTGGTCGGGATCGGCGCGCTCATCCTCGGCGTCCCGCTCGCCGGGACGATCGCGGTGGTGACCTTCGTCACCGCGTACATCCCCTACCTCGGCGCCTTCGTCGCGGGGGCCTTCGCGGTCATCCTCGCGCTCGGCGGCAGCGGCACGACGACCGCCCTGATCATGCTCGTGATCGTCCTGCTCGCGAACGGCCTGCTCCAGAACATCTTCCAGCCGATCGCGTTCGGAGCGACGCTGCGGCTGAACCCGCTCGTCGTCCTGATCGTCACGATCGGAGGCGGGTGCCTCTTCGGCATGATCGGGCTCGTCCTCGCCGCGCCGCTGCTCTCGGCCGCCCGCCAGATCGCCTCGCAGCTCGGCACCGCACGCGCGGCGTCGAGGAGCGAACAGGCGCCGGCCGGAGAGCCGGCGCCCGAGCCAGCCTAGGCCGGCGTCGCCGTGGCCGGCCGCGCGACCATGTAGATCAGCGCGCCGATCAGCGGCACGAAGATCAGGAGCAGCGTCCACCCCGCCTTCGCCACGCCGGTGTGATCCGTCCGCTTGAAGTTGTCGACCAGGATGAACACCAGGAACGCCACCCAGATCACCCAGGCGAAGAAGATGAACATCGTCCACATGATGTCCAGGAACGGATAGCTGTCTGCAAGCATCGAAGGTCCTTTCGAGGTCGAGGGCTACGCGTCCCGCAGCGAGCGCAGGTGGAACGCGAGGATGATCTGGACGACGCCGTGGATGAGGGCGCTCAGGCCCACCCACACGAGCAGCAGCACCGTCTTGTGGCCGAAGTCGCCGGCGGCCCAGAAGGCCAGGCCGATCTCGACGACGCCGGCGAGAAGCCCGAGCCACATGGGCTCGAAGAAGTGCGTGATCGCGGCGACGATCGTGAACATGCCGCGCAGCAGCAGGAAGAACGCGAAGACGGCCGCGAGCGCGTCGAACGTGTTCCCGGGATGGACGAACGCGACGATGCCGATCACGGCGAAGAGCACCGCGAGCGCGACTCGGCCGAGCCGCCACCAGCCCTGCGACGACGGGATCGAGACGAGCTCGTCGACCGCTCCCGCGATGCACACGACGCCGAAGAGGATCGAGATCGCGCTCACGCTCGCGTAGTCGAAGCGGAACATCAAGAGCGCGAAGAGGATCCAGAGCGACCCGGTGACGATCGGGACCCACCAGAGCGCGCCCACCGCCTCTTCGACGCTCCTCTCCTCGAACGCCGACTGTGTCATCGCTTCTCCTTGAACGCTCGGGGACGGAAGGCCGCTTCGACTCTAACGCGCACGGCTGTCGGCGTCCTGCGCCTCCGCCTCGAGGTCGGCCTTCGCGTGCTCGAGCTCGCGCCGCGCGGCGTCGTCGAGCTCCGGATAGCGGGGGTCGATCTCGATCAGCGCGCTCACGATCGCGGCTGCCGACGCGATCCGCGCGAACCACTTCCGGTCGGCGGGAATGACGTGCCACGGGGCCCACTCGGTGCTCGTGTGCGAGAGCATCTCCGAGAACGCGTGCTGGTAGTCGTCCCAGAACACCCGCTCGCGCACGTCGGCCGACGAGAACTTCCAGTTCTTGTCGCGCCGCTCGATCCGCTTGAGAAAGCGCCTTCGCTGCTCCTCCTTCGAGAGGTTGAGGAAGAGCTTCACGATGCGGATCCCGTTGTCGGCCAGGTAGCGCTCCCACTCGTTGATCTCGCGGAACCGGCGCTGCCAGGCCTCGGGCTGCTTCGCCTCGGGCGGGAGCCGCTCGGCTCCGAGGAGCTCGGGGTGCACCCGGACGACGAGCACCTCCTCGTAGTGGGAGCGGTTGAAGATCCCGATCTCGCCACGCGCGGGGAGCCTCCGGGCGTAGCGCCAGAGATAGTCGTGGTCGAGCTCCTCGGTCGAGGGGACCTTGAAGCTCGACACGCGGACCCCCTGCGGGTTGACCCCGCTCATCACGTGCCGGATCGTCCCGTCCTTGCCGCCGGCGTCGATCGCCTGGATCACGACGAGCAGTCCCCAGGTGTCCTGCGCCGCGAGGCGGGCCTGGTAGTGCGCGAGAAGCTCGACGCCCGCCCGAAGCACGCCGTCGGCGTCGGCCTTCGAGAGGAAGTCGCCCTTGTAACGCGGGTCGAAGTCCCGTCCGAGGTGCACCTTGCGCCCCGGCGCGACGCGGAGGGGCGCGATCAGCCGGTCGAGGCGCTTCGCTCCCTCGTCGCTCACGCTCACGGCCGCAAGTCTCTCACGGCCCGTCGGCCGGTCGCCCGAGGATCGTCGCGAGGGCGAGCTCTAGGACGACGTCAGCGCGAGCCTCTTCGCCTGCTCGAACTCCGCATCGGTGATCGCGCCCTTCTCCTTCAGGTCCATGAGCCACGCGATCTCCTCCGCGGTCGAGCGCGTCGGCGGCGCGGTCTGCGCCTGCTCGGGCTTGTGGGCGTGATCGGTCACCTTGTGGGCGGCTACGGCCATCCGCGCGCCGAGCGAGTGCTCGGTCGGCTCGAGGCCTGCGGTCGGGAACTCCTCGAGCGTCTGCTTGCGCAGCAGGTAGACGCCGAGCGCCAGGAGCGCGCCGATCAGCACGATCCCCCACCACGTGCGGAGCGCGTGCGTCGGCCCCCAGAACACGAGCAGGAGGTAGAGGACGCCGACGGTGACCCAGGCGTACTCCTGCCGCTGGTTCACGACCGGGGCGATCTCGCGCCGTAGCGCCACCGCTGCCCGCCACGGGCCGCCGAGGAGGGCGGCGAGGACCAGGATCAGCCCGTACATCACGACCGCCCAGCCGATCGCGCCGAGGATCGAGGTCGCGATCAGCCAGACGTGATGGGCGGGCTCTCGGTAGGTGTCGCTCACCAGTGAGCCCAGGACGTAGTTGCCGATCAGCCGCTTCGCGATCAGGGAGAGGAGCCCCACGATGACGAGCGACCAGCCGACGTAGGCGAGCGTGCGCCGGCGGCGGCCCGCGGCGAGCAAGATCGCGGCCGCGTACAGCGCGAGGACGAGCACGAGCAGCCAGACGCTGAGGATCCTGATCAGCCGGACGGACTTCTGGGCGGTGTCGAGCTGGTCGGAGCTCATGATCGTGATCATCCCCGTGTCGGGCGGAAGCCTGTCGAGGGCGTCGGCGGGGACGCCGAGCGCCAGGCCGATCTGTTTCAGGAGCTCCGTCACGTCGAGGGTCACGACGCCGTTCCCGGTCGAGATCCCGAAGCCGGTCTTGTTCTCGAGCACGTTCACGAGCTTCTCGTGCGCGACGTCGCTCGCCTGCACGAAGAGCGCCTGGAACCGCGGCTGCGAGAGCAGGAACTCGACGCCTCTCGTCGCCGGGTCGCGGAGCGCCGCCGCGGCCGGGTCGGCGAGCTGCTTGAAGTCCTTCGGCAGTCGCTGCTGAAGCTCCGCCCCGATGTCGACGTTCGCGTACATCTCGTTGACGAGCTCGGTCGCGAGAGCGCTCTGGACGGCCTGGTCCTGGATCATTCTCTGGCTCGCCTGGTGCCACGAGTGGTTGTCGAGCATCTGGCGCTCGACCCAGACGGTGAGGATCGACACGAGCGTGATGATCGACGCCACGACGATCAGCGCCCAGATCGCGATCTTCCGCCCGCGCGACAGCGGCGGGGGACCGATCGGGACGGCGACCGACGGCTGGTCGACGGTGATCGCCACGCGGCGCAGTATCCCACGTCCGGAGCCACCTCGCTGG
Source organism: uncultured Actinomycetes bacterium (assembly GCA_963836925.1). Classification (GTDB taxonomy): domain Bacteria; phylum Actinomycetota; class Thermoleophilia; order Gaiellales; family Gaiellaceae; genus PALSA-600. The sequence goes on along the minus strand of CAWILJ010000011.1, from coordinate 149,845 downwards.
CGGGGTTTCTACTCCTCGTCGAGGACGCGCCGCTCGAGCCGCCGCACCACGAGGAACCCGAGCGCTGTGATCACGACCGCGCCGCCCGCGGCATACAGCCCGTAGCGGCCGAGCGCCTCGGCCGCCGCGTCGCCGAGGAAGTACGACACGAGCGCGACGGCCGTCGCCCAGACGATGCCGCCCGCGGCGTTCCAGCCGAGGAACCGCCACCAGTGCATGTGCGAGAGCCCGGCGATCCAGGCGGCCGTCACCCGGAGGACCGCGACGAACCGGCCGATGAAGACCGCCTTCCCGCCGTGCTTCGCGAAGAAGGCCTCCCCTCTCGGGATGTAGCGCTCCGCGTAGGTTCGCGTGAGCCGGTGCCGCTCGAGGAGCGGCCGGCCTCCCTTGCGGGCAGCCCAGTAGCCGAGGTTGTCGCCGACGATCGCGGCGGCGATCCCGACCGCGATCACCCACTCGATCGAGAGCGATCCCTGCGACGCGAGGACCGAGCAGGCGATCAGCACCGTCTCGCCGGGCAGGGGCAGCCCGAACGACTCGAGGGTCAGCAGGACGAACAACGTCAGCAACGCCCAGTCGCTGTGGGCCTCGACGAAGCTCTGGATCGACTCGAGCGGGAGCAAGGGCCAGGCGCATCATCGCCGACCGCGGGGCCGTCGGGACGGCACGGCGCGCGCTCGGCAGCGCACGCCTCGAGTCGAGCGTGGCCCCGCATCCGGTCACCACCCACCGTCGATTCGGCGTCTCCGTGTGCGATTGTTCGCCGCGTGAGCGAGACGCTGCCGGTCGAGGTCGCCGAGGCCCCGGAGCGTCCGCGGACGATGAGCCTCCGCGGGGCGACGGTCCTCGGGATCGGCTCGATGATCGGGGCGGGCATCTTCGCGCTGCTCGGCGAGGCAGGCGCGGTCGCCGGGGCGGCCGTCTGGATCTCGTTCCTGATCGGCGGCGTCGTGGCGTTCCTGCTCGGTTACGTCTGTGCCAAGCTCGGGATGACCTACCCGTCGTCGGGCGGGTTGATCACGTACCTCATCAAGGGATTCGGGCTCGGACGGCTCGTCGGCATCGCCTCGTGGCTCGGGTACATCGCGGCGATCGTGATCGTCACCGCGATGGTCGCCGTCTCGTTCGGCGGCTACGCGACGACCCTGTTCGTCGGCGAGGACGCAAGCTCGCTCTGGAACAACCTCTTCATCACCCTGCTGCTCGTCGTGATGCTCGTGCTCAACCTGGTCGGGACGAAGACGGTCGCCGCGGCCCAGTCGGCGATCGTGTTCGTCGTCCTCGCCGTCTTCGCCGTCTTCATCTGCGCGACGCTGCCCAACATCGACACGAGCAAGCTCGCGTTCAGCGGCTACCCGTCGTTCACCACGATCGTCGGGAGCGTCGCGCTCACGTTCTTCGCCTATCTCGGGTTCAACGTGATCACGTTCACCGGCGGCGACCTCCGCGACCCGCAGCGCGACATTCCCCGCGCGACGTACCTCTCGATCGGCATCACCGCCGTGGTGTACGTCCTGATCGCGATCGGCGTGTTCGGGACGCTGACCGTCACCGAGGTGATCGGCTACGGCGAGACCGCGATCGCCGAGGCGGCCCGGCCGACGCTCGGCGACGCCGGCTTCACGATCATGGCCGTCGTCGCGCTCCTCTCGACCGCGGGGTGCACGAACGCGACGCTGTACGCGTCCTCGAACCTGACCAACATGCTCGCCGACCACGGCCTCTTCCCGGAGCTCTTCGGCAGGCGCTCGCGGCTCGGGCCCAGGGCGGGGCTCATCGTCACCGCGATCCTCGTCCTGGTCGTGGCGAACCTCGTCGACCTGTCGTCGATCGCGTCCGTCGGAAGCGCGGTCTCGCTCCTCGTGTTCCTGCTCGTCGGCCTTGCCGGCTGGCAACGCCGGGCCGAAACCGGAAGCAACAGCGCGATCGTGCTGCTGGCGGTCGCCGTGATCGGGGTCGTCCTCGTCTTCTTCGCGGTCGACACGATCCGGAACGACCTCGGCAGCTTCATCGCGATCGTGGCGATCGCGGTCGGGTCGTTCGTGCTCGACGCCCTCTTCAGGAGGCCGGTCGCACAGCCGGCCCTCGAAAGCGACTAGGGTCCAGCTCGTGAAGAGCATGAGGAGGCTCGCCCTCGGAGCGCTCGTCCCGGCCCTCGCCGCGGCCGGCATCCTCGTCGGGATGCTCTCGGCCGGCGGCGCGTCGGGCGCCGTTCGCGACAGCACCTCGACGGATTCGACCGTCGTCACGACCGTCGACACTGTCACGGTCGAGACCACGACCACCGAGACGACCACCACCGAGACGACGACGACCGAGACGACGCCGTCCACGACCGAGGAGACCACGAGCACCGAGACGACGACCACGGAGACGACCGCGGGGACGCCGACGACGACGAACGGCGGCATCGGCGCGGGCGGAGCCGCGGTGGTCGGGGCGGCGGCCGCCAATCAGTCGTCGAGCACCGACTGGGGCTGGGTCGCGTTCGGGATTCTCGCCGCAGGGGTCGTGATCTTCGGGATCGTCTGGTGGATCCGCAGCCGCCGGAAGACGTGAGCGGTTATCGATCTGGTGAACGCGGCTTGTGAGCGTTCCGATGCGGCGCTAGCTTTCGGCGAGACATGAGCGAGCAGGCAGCCGAGCCGCGTCCGGCTCCCTCGAAGACGTTCAAGTTCCCGACCGCCTTCACGGTGCTCGTGGCGGTCCTCCTGCTCGTCTGGATCGCCTCGTTCTTCGTCCCGGCCGGCGCGTACCAGACCGACCCGGGCACCGGCGCCCCGGTACCGGGCACCTACCACAAGCTTCTGTCGTGCGACGCCCCGGCGGCGACCGCTCCGGCGATCGAGGCCGATTCGCCGACCGAGAGCGGCCAGTCCCCCTCCGACGCCGAGTCGGCGCCCGGCGCCACGATCACCGCCGGCGAGGCCGGTCAGCCGTGCGTCGACACGTCGTTCAGCTTCCGCTTCAAGCAACTCTGGGATGCGCCGCCGAACGGCCTCTACGGCGTCGAGAGCGGCAAAGGGTTCGTCGGCCCGTGGGAGGAGGGGTTCCTCTACGGCTCGGCCGCGATCTTCCTGTTCGTCCTCGCCGTCGGTGCCTTCATCACCGTGACGATGAAGACGGAGGCGATCCAGACGGGGATCGGCCGGCTCGCCCTGCGCTTCCGCTCGAGCGGGGCGGTGCTGATCGCGATCCTGATGAGCGTCTTCGCCCTCGGCGGCACCTCGTACGGGATGTGGGAGGAGACGCTCGGCTTCTTCGTGCTGCTCGTCCCCCTCGCGCTGGCGCTCGGCTACGACCGGATGACGGCGGCGGCGATCATCTTCCTCGGGGCCGGCAGCGGCGTCATCGCCTCGACCGTCAACCCGTTCTCGACGGGCGTCGCCTCGGACGCGGCCGGCATCTCGATCGGCGACGGCATCGGCCTGCGCATCGCGATGTGGTTCGTGCTCGTCTCGCTCGCGATCGCGTTCGTGATCTGGTACGCGCGGCGGATCCACGCGCACCCCGAGAGGTCGGTCGTCGGCGTCTCTCCCTCCGACGCCGCCGACGCCGAGCAGCTGATCACGGACGTGCCGGCGCTCACGAGCCGGCAGAAGCTCATCCTGATCCTGTTCGCTGCGACGTTCCTCGTGATGATCTACGGGTTCATCCCGTGGAACGACCTCTGGCACGAGGGCTTCGGGAAGGACTTCCCGCTGCCGACCTTCTCCGACTTCTACTTCCCGGAGGCGGCGACGCTGTTCCTGATCATGGCCGTCGTCATCGGCCTGATCGCGAAGCTCGGCGAGGAAGGCACCGTCACGACGATCGTCGCCGGCGCGGCCGACTTCCTCGGCGCCGGGCTGATCATCGTGCTCGCCCGCGGGATCACCGTCGTGATGAAGAACGCGTACATGACCGACACGGTCCTCCACTGGATGGAGAACGCGGTCTCCGGCAAGTCGCAGGGCGTGTTCGGGCTCCTCGCGTTCATCGTCAACCTGCCGATCGCGTTCCTCGTCCCGTCGTCGTCGGGCCATGCCGCGCTCGTGATGCCGATCCTGGCGCCGCTCGCCGACTTCGCGGGCGTCTCGCGTGCCGTGGCGGTCACCGCGTTCCAGTGCGCGTCGGGCCTCGTGAACCTGGTCACGCCGACCTCCGCCGTGATCATGGGCGGCCTGGCACTCTCGAAAGTCGGCTACAACCAGTACCTGAAGTTCGTGTGGCCCTTCGTCCTCGCGGTCTTCGTGATCTGCTGCGCGTTCATCGGCATCTCGGCGGCGGCCGGATGAGAGCCTCGAGAAAGGAGAACGGATGAGCACTGCCACCGAAACGACACTCGGGACCAACTCGGAGGTCGGGAAGCTCCGCACGGTGATGGTGCACCGGCCCGATCTCGCGCACGAGCGGCTCTCGCCGACGAACTGCCACGAGCTCCTCTTCGACGACGTCATCTGGGTGCGGCGCGCGCACCAGGAGCACGACGCGTTCGTCGACCTGATGCGCGGGCGCGGCGTCGAGGTGGTGCTCCTGCACGATCTGCTGGCCGAGACGCTGGAGCACAGGCCGGCGCGGGAATGGCTGCTCTCCCGCAGGCTCCGGCCCGAGGACGTCACCGTGATGTTCGCCGAGCCGCTGAAGGAATGGCTCGGCGAGATGCCGGCCGACGAGCTCGCGACGCGCCTGACGGGCGGCGTCACGCTCCTCGAGCTCCCCGCCGACATGCGGGCGGCGATCGGCAAGGCGCTCCACCAGACCGATTTCATCCTGCCGCCGCTTCCCAACCAGCTCTTCACGCGCGACACGAGCGCCTGGCTCTACGGCGGCGTGTCGCTCAACCCGATGTTCTGGCCGGCACGGCAGCTCGAGACCCTGAACATCGAGGCGATCTATCGCTTCCATCCGCGCTTCCGCGACGCGGAGTTCGAGATCTGGTTCGGGGGCGCCGACCACGACTGGGGCGCCGCGCGGATGGAGGGAGGCGACATGATGCCGGTGGGCGACGGCGTCGTCCTCGTCGGAATGGGCGAGCGAACGACGGCGCGCGCGGTGAGCATCCTCGCGAAGAACATGTTCGCGAAGGGCGCCGCCCGGCTCGTGATCGGCGCGCAGATGCCGCGCGAGCGGGCCGCGATGCACCTCGACACCGTCTTCAGCTTCTGCGACCACGACGTCGCCACGCTGTACGAGCCGGTCGTGACGCAGATCACGCCGATCCTGTTCACGCCGGGAGGCGACACCGGTGTCCAGGCAGAGGTCTCCGAGCGGCCGTTCCTCGACGAGGTCGCCGACGCGCTCGGGATCGAGAACTTCAAGCTCGTCACGACCGGAGGCGACGAGTTCGAGGCCGAGCGCAACCAGTGGGACGACGGCAACAACGTCGTCGCCATCGAGCCCGGCGTCGTCATCGCCTACGAGCGAAACGAGGCAACCAACACCAAGCTCGCGAAGGCCGGCATCGAGGTGCTGGCGATCGCGGGCCAGGAGCTCGGGCGCGGCCGCGGCGGGGGCCACTGCATGACCTGCCCGATCGTTCGCGACGCATAAACGAGGGGGGCAATACGAATGAGTGAGGACACATGAGCACCATGGTCGACCTGCGGGGGCGTCACCTGATGAAGCTGGCCGACTTCTCGGCCGAGGAGATCACCTACCTGCTCGATCTCGCCGCCGAGCTGAAGGCCGCGAAGAAGGAAGGGCGCGAGGAGCAGAAGCTCGTCGGCCGGGAGATCGCCCTGATCTTCGAGAAGGACTCCACCCGGACGCGCTGCGCCTTCGAGGTCGCGGCGTACGACCAGGGCGCCCATGTCACGTTCATCGGCCCGTCGGGCACGCACATGGGCCACAAGGAGACCGCGAAGGACACCGCGCGCGTCCTCGGGCGCATGTACGACGCGATCGAGTACCGCGGCTTCGCCCAGACCGAGGCCGAAGAGCTCGCGCGCTGGTCGGGCGTCCCGGTCTACAACGGGCTCACCGACGAGTGGCACCCGACGCAGATCCTCGCCGACTTCCTGACGTTCCGCGAGCATCTCGGCAAGCCGCTCGCCGAGGTCGTGTTCTGCTACCTCGGAGACGCGCGCTTCAACATGGCCGACTCGTACCTGATCGGGGGAGGGAAGCTCGGCATGGACGTGCGGATCGCGAGCCCGAAGTCCCTCTGGCCGCGTGACGAGATCGTCGAGGAGGCACGGTCGTTCGCCGCCGAGAGCGGCGCGCAGATCACGATCACCGACGACGTCGCCGAGGCCGTGAAGGGCGCCGACGTGCTGCTCACGGACGTCTGGGTCTCGATGGGCGAGGCGGACGAGGTCTGGAAGGAGCGCATCGAGCTCCTCACGCCCTACCAGGTGAACGCCGAGAAGCTGGCGCTGACCGGCAACCCGGACGTCAAGTTCATGCACTGCCTGCCCGCCTTCCACAACGCCGACACCGAGGTCGGCAAGGAGATCTACGAGAAGTTCGGGATGGACGCGCTCGAGGTGACCGAGGAGGTGTTCGAGTCGCCCGCCTCGCTGGTCTTCGACGAGGCCGAGAACCGGCTGCACACCATCAAGGCGGTCATGGTCGCCACGCTCGGCGACTGAGATGCGAGTCGTCGTCGCACTGGGCGGGAACGCGCTCCTGAAGCGCGGCGAGCCGCTCACGGCCGAGAACCAGCGCGCCAACGCCCGGACGGCCTGCACGGCGTTGGCGCCCGTTGCGCTCGAGCACGAGCTCGTGATCTCCCACGGCAACGGGCCGCAGGTCGGGCTGCTCGCCCTGATGGGGTCCGAGTACAAGGCTGTCGAGGCGTACCCGCTCGACGTGCTCGGCGCCCAGACGGAAGGGATGATCGGGTACATCATCGAGCAGGAGCTCGGCAACCTGCTGCCGCAGGATCGGCCGCTCGCCACGCTGCTGACGATGGTCGAGGTGGACGGCGACGACCCGGCCTTCGCGGACCCGACGAAGCCCGTCGGCCCCGTCTACGGGAAGGAAGACGCAGACCGGATCGCGGCCGAGAAGGGATGGACGTTCAAGCCGGACGGCGAGAGCTTCCGCCGGGTGGTCCCGTCGCCGAGGCCGAAGCGGATCTTCGAGCTCAGGCCGATCCGTGGGCTGCTCGAGGCCGGCGCAGTCGTGATCTGCGCCGGCGGAGGCGGGATCCCGACGCGCTACACGGACGAGCCGGTCCCGGCCGGCAGGCGGCTCGAGGGCATCGAGGCCGTGATCGACAAGGATCTCGCGAGCGCCCTGCTCGCGATCGACCTCGACGCCGATGTGCTGCTCATCGTGACCGACGTCGACGCTGCCTACTCGGAATGGGGCACACCGGAGCAGATGCCGATCCGGCGCGCCGATCCGGCGGCCCTCCGCAGCCACGGCTTCGCCGAGGGCTCGATGGGGCCGAAGATCCTCGCGGCGTGCGAGTTCGTCGAGCGGACCGGCAAGCGCGCGGTGATCGGTTCGATGGCCGATACTCCCGCGCTTCTCGCAGGGAACGCCGGGACAACGGTTACGCTCGACGCAGCCGGGCTCGAGCTCGGAACGCCCCGCTGAGGGTTCGCTCACCAGGAAGGGAGACGTAGAAGATGGCGACGACCGAGGAAGCCTCCGCGACCGACACGGCCGCGGTCGCGTGGTACGCGCTCTCGCCCGACGAGGTCGCGAGTCGCGTCGGTGTCGATCCCGCGACCGGCCTGACCGCAGCCGAGGCCGCCACAAGGCTTGCGTCGGTGGGCCCGAACGCGTTCGCCGTGGCAGAGGTGGAGCCGCGCTGGCGCGCCTTCGTCCGCCAGTACCGCGACCCGATGCAGATCGTCCTCCTCGTGGCGGGGATCGGCAGCCTCTACCCGCTCAAGGAGCTCGGGACGGGCCTCGTCCTGCTCTTCCTGACCCTGTTCAACGCCGTCCTCGGGCTGCGCCAGGAGGGCCAGGCCGCGGCGGCGGTCGCCGCGCTTCAGAAGATGATGATCGTCAAGGCGCGTGTCCGCCGCGGCGGCGAGCTCGTCCAGATCCCGGCGGAGCAGCTCGTGCCCGGCGACGTCGTGTCGGTCGAGGCCGGCGACGTGGTCCCGGCCGACGGCCGCCTTCTCTCCGCGGCGACGCTCGAGGTCGCCGAGTCCGCACTGACCGGCGAGAGCCTCCCGGTCTCGAAGGGCGTGGCGTCGGTCATGTCGGAGGACACGCCGCTCGGCGACCGGACCGACATGGTCTTCATGAACACGAACGTGACCCGCGGCACGGGCTCGTTCGTGGTCACCTCGACGGGGATGGCGACCGAGGTCGGGCACATCTCGCACATGCTCCAGAGCGCCGAGGACGCCGACACCCCGCTCACGATCCAGCTCAAGAAGCTGACGAGCCAGATCCTGGTGATCTCTGGGGCCGCGGTCGGGATCTCGATCGCGCTGAACCTCTCGCGGGGCGAGAGCTTCGACACCGTGTTCACGGCGGCGATCGCATTCGCGATCTCCGCGATCCCGACGGGGCTGCCGGCCGTGGTGACGACGGTCCTCTCGCATGGGACGCAGATGCTCGCGAAGGCGAACGCGATCATGAAGCGGTTGCGCTCGACCGAGACGCTGGGGTCGACCTCGGCGATCAACTCGGACAAGACCGGGACGCTGACGCTGAATCAGATGACCGCGGTCGAGCTGACGATCCCGGGCCGCCGCTACACGATCTCGGGAGGCGGGTACGGGATCGAGGGGTCGATCAAGCACTCCTTCGGGTTGCCGGAGGTGCCGCTCGACCAGTTCCTGCTCCCGATGGTGCTGTGCGCCGATGCCGTGGTCAAGGACGGCGAGCTCGTCGGCGACCCGACCGAGGGCGCACTCGTCGTGCTCGCCGAGAAGGGTGGCCTCGACGCCCTCACGACGCGGCAGCAATACCCCCGTGTGGCCGAGCTGCCGTTCGACGCGGACTACAAGATGATGGCGACGTTCCACCGGATGCAGGACGAGGGCGGCTCCGACGTCGTCCGCTGCCTGGTCAAGGGCGCGCCCGACCAGCTGCTCGCGCGCGCCGGGGCGCGGCCGGCGCCCGAGAACCTCGAGCTCGTCCCGGTCGACGACGAGTTCAGGCAACGGTACATGGACGAGAACGAGCGCCTCGCAAGTCAGGGCCTGCGCGTGCTGGCGACAGGACGGAAGGACTTCGACCCCGAGAGCTTCGACCCCTCGGCCGACCTGCTGCCCCTGCTCGACGGTATGACGGTCCTGGCGCTCGTCGGCATCGTCGACCCCCCGCGGCCGACGGCGAAAACCGCGATCGCGACAGCCCACGAAGCCGGCATCCAGATCAGGATGATCACCGGGGACCACGCCGTGACGGCCTCCGCGATCGCGACGGAGCTCGGGATCCCGGGCCGCGCGATCAGCGGCGCGGAGTTCCATGCGATGTCGGACGAGGAGCTCGACGCGCAGATCGGCGAGATCGGGGTGATCGCCCGCGTCGCCCCGGAGGACAAGGTGCGGCTGGTCGAGACCCTGAGGCGGAACGGCCACATCGTGGCGATGACCGGAGACGGCGTCAACGATGCGCCCGCGCTGAAGAACTCCGACATCGGGATCGCGATGGGGATCACCGGCACGGAGGTCTCGAAGGAGGCCGCGACGATGATCCTGACCGACGACAACTTCGCGACGATCGTCAAGGCGGTCGAGCTCGGCCGCGGGCTGTACGACAACCTGACGAAGTACATCCGCTTCCAGATGGGCGTGCTCGTGGGCTTCGTCGTCACCTTCCTCGGCGCGAGCATCTTCAACATCCTCGGCGGCGTCCCCTTCGTGCCCCTGCAGACGCTCTACGTGAACTTCACCACCCAGGTCCTGCAGGCGATCGGCCTCGGCTACGGCCGGCCGGCCGAAGGGCTCATGAAGCGCAAGCCACGGCCCTCCGACGAGCAGATCCTGCCGCGCCCGCTCCTGATCTGGGTCGCGATCACCGGCTTCGTCATCGGCGGGGCCACGCTGCTCCTCATTGCCTGGGCCCACGATCACTACGACTCGGGCGAGATCGCGCGGACGATGGGCCTGACGTCGTTCGCGTTCAGCAACGTCGCCTTCTCGTGGTGCACCCGCGACGAGCGCAGCTCGGTGTTCTCGCTCGGCGTGCTCGAGGACAGGACGTTCCTGCTCTGCACCGGAGGCTCGCTCGCAGCGATCCTGCTCGGCACCGAGCTCGGGCTCCTCCAGCGGATCCTCCACACCGAGCATCTCGACCTGCACCAGTGGCTTCTGTGCCTCGTCGTCGGCCTCGCGATCGTGCCGGTCTCCGAGGGTCGGCGGCTGCTGCTCGCCCGGCGTCGGCCGCAAGCAGGGGCCCCGGGAGAAGCCGGGAGCACGGCCACCGCCTGACAGTGGCCGCCCAGCCGGACGGCGTCCCGGTCGAGCTCCTCGTCAGGTTCGCGCGGGTCGGCCACGACGCCGGCTACCCGGCCGCCGACCTCGAGGAGCGCGTCGGCGCGCTCGCGACGGCACTCGGCTTCGAGGACGCGCAGGTCTCCTCGACGCCGACGATCGTCGACGTCTCGCTCGGCACCGTCCCGTACCAGCGGAGCATCAGCCTGAGGCTGCGGCCGACGGCCGGCGCGCGGGTCGAGCCGGTGGAGGCCCTCGCCCGGCTGAACGAGGTCGAGTCTTGATGGCGAGGGCCCGCAGGCTCGTCCCGATCGTCTCGTGGCTGCCGGCATACGACCGCGCGTGGCTGCGCGGCGACGTTGCTGCGGGAATCGCCGTCACCGCGCTCGTCGTGCCCAAGAACCTCGGGTACGCCGGGATCGCCGGCGTGCCGCTCGAGAACGGCCTCTACGCGGCTGCGGCGGGCGCGCTCGTCTACGCGCTCTTCTGCACCTCCCGGCACATCTCGACCGGGCCCTCGTCGTCACTCGCCGCGGTCGCGGGCGGCGCGGTGCTGGCGACGGGTCTCGGGGGAAAGGACGCGGCCGAGCTCGTCGCCGCGATCACGCTCGTCACCGGCGCCCTGTTCCTGCTGCTCGCCGTCTTCCGGATGGGCTGGATCGCGCAGTTCCTCTCGAAGGCCGTCGTCACCGGGTTCCTGGCCGGCGCCGCGATCGACGTCACGATCGGCGAGCTGCCGAAGCTGACCGGGAGCTCGTCGAGCGGCGACAACGCCTGGCGCGAGCTCGGGACGTGGCTCCGCGGGCTCGGTGACGTCCACTGGACGACCCTCGCGGTCGGCCTCGCCTCGCTGGGCGTCATCCTCGGCCTGCGCTTCGCGGCGCCGGCGGTCCCAGGCGCGCTCGTCCTCGTCGCCGGAGGCCTCCTCGCCTCGGCCATCTTCGATCTCGGCGCGCACGGCGTGGCGCTCGTCGGCCACGTGCCCCGGGGGCTGCCCTCGCCCGAGCTCCCCCACTGGGAGCTCGTCCGCACGCACCTCTCGACGATCGGCCTCGCGTCGCTGGCGCTCCTCCTGATCGGCTTCTCCCAGACCGCGGGCGACGCGCGGGCGTTCGCGACCCGTCACCGCTACCGCATCGACGTCAACCAGGAGTCGGTGGCCCAGGGTATGGCGAACGCCACCGCGGGGGTGTTCCAGGGCATGCCGGTCTCGACGAGCCTCTCGGCAAGCTCGCTCAACGAGTCCGCCGGGGCACGCACGCCCCTCGCCTCCCTGGTCACCGGCGGCCTCGTCCTCGCGACGCTCGTCGTCCTGGCGCCGCTCTTCTCGCACCTCCCGAAGGCCGTGCTCGGCGCCGTGATCATCGACGCCGTCCTCTTCGGCATGATCGACGTCGCCGAGGTCCGGCGCCTCTACCGCGTTGCGCGGGTCGACTTCTGGATCGCCGCGGCCGCGTTCCTCGGCGTGCTCAGCGCCGGCGTGCTCGCGGGTGTCGCCGTCGGGGTCGCTCTCTCGCTCGGCTGGCTCGTCTACGTCGCCGCGACTCCTCAGATGCCGGTGCTCGGCCGGGAGCCGGGCACGAACGTCTACCGCGAGCTCGACGACCACCCGCACGACGAGACCATCCCCGGCCTCGTCGTGCTCCGGCTGGACAGCGGCCTCTTCTTCGCGACCGCGGAGGCGCTCGACGCCCGTATCCGCGACGTGATCGCAAGCGGACGAGCCGAGGGTGCGGGCGATCGTGCTCAACCTCGAGGGCGTCGACTTCGTCGACTCCCAGGGGGCCGCGAAGCTGACGGAGCTGAACGAGGTCGCCCGGGCCGAGGGCGTCACCCTGCGCCTGGCGCGCGTAAAGCCGCAGGTCCTCGACGTCCTCGAGCTCGACCGCGTGGCCGACGCCTACGGCAGCGACCGTATCCACCGGACGCTCCGTGACGCTGTCGACGCCGAGCTCGCCGGCGCAGGCGAAGCAGCGCTGCCTTCCGGCTGACAGGATAGGGCCATGCGCTCGACGAACGTGCCCCGCCTTGTGAGCTCGAGGAGGCGCTGACTACGATGACGAAGGAACAAACGAGCTCCCTGTTCGCCCATCGGCTGTCGACCATCCGCGACTCCGACGTGATCGTCGCGATCGCCGACGGCCGGCGCGTCGACGTCGGTCACGACGAGCTGATGAAGGCGGGCGGCTTCCCACGATCTGTACATGAGTCAGTTCCGCGGCGACGCGACACCCGCTAGACCCCGAGAGGAGCCTGATGACCACAACGGAAGAGACCAACACGACGGCCGTGAGCACCCCCGAGGAGACACGGCAGGGCTTTACGGGCGAGGAGCTCCAGAAGCTCCTCGGCCTCATCGACGACTCGGACAGCATCGAGCTGAAGGCGACCGTGCCCGACTCGACCATGCGGTCGACGCTGACGGCGCTCGGAATCGACCCCCTCGACGCCCAGATCCGGCTCGTGACCTTCTTCGACACGCCCGACCTGACCCTCGACAAGGCAGGGGTCGTCGTGCGCGCCCGCCGGATCCAGGGGAAGGGCGACGACTCGGTGATCAAGCTCCGCCCCGTCGTCCCCTCCGACCTTCCCCCGGAGCTCCGCCGGTCGGCGAGCTTCAACGTCGAGGTCGACGCGCTTCCCGGCGGGTTCGTCTGCTCGGCGTCGATGAAGGGGACGCTGCGGCCGACCGACGTCAAGCGCTCCCTGGCCGGCGAGCTGCCGCAACGCAAGCTGTTCTCGAAGGAGCAGCGGGCGTTCTTCGCGGCCCACGCCCCGGAGGGCATCGCGCTCGACGACCTCGCCGTCCTCGGGCCGATCTTCGTGCTGAAGTTCCGGTTCAACGCGGAGGATCTCGGCAGGCGGCTCGTTGCAGAGGCCTGGATGTACCCGGACGGCTCCCGCATCCTCGAGCTCTCGACCCGGTGCGGGACGACCGAGGCCTTCCAGGTCGCAGCCGAGACGCGCGCGTTCCTCACGGGGCGCGGGATCGACCTCTCCGGCGAGCAGCTGACGAAGACCCGCAAGGCGCTCGAGTTCTTCTCGGAGGGCCTCAAGGCCGGCGCGTGAGTGCCGTCGTCCCGCGCTGGGAGTGGCGCACGTTCGGCGAGGACTTCGGGCCGGCGGAGGCGCAATTCGCGGCGCTGACGCCCGAGAACCTCCAGGAGAGTGACGAGATCTACGTCATCTCGACGCGGGGCGACGCCTCGGTGAAGGTGCGCGACGCGCTCATGGACGTCAAGCACCTCGAGAAGGTGAACGACGACGGGCTCGAGCAGTGGATTCCGGTGCTGAAAAGCGAGTTCCCGCTCGACGTCGGAGACGCGGTCACGCTCCTCGCCGAGCTCGGCGTCGCCGGGTCGCCGGCCGAGACGCTCACCCTCGACGAGCTCCTCGGCACGGTCGAGGCGGCGCCGGAGCTTCGGTCGGTCGACGTCCACAAGCGGCGGGCGCGGTACACGGTCGGGGGGTGCATGGCCGAGCTCTCGGCGATCACCGCCGACGGGCGCGCGACGCGCACGGTCGCGGTCGAGCTCGAGGACCCCGAGCTCGTGATCGCAGCCGTCCGCGAGCTCGGCCTCGTCGAGCGTCCGAACACCTGCATGGCGCGCGGCCTCAAGGCCCTGGTCGGTTTCGCGTGAAGCGCTTCGCCGTCATCGACGTCGGCACGAACTCCGTCAAGTTTCACCTCGCCGAGCTCGAGGACGACGGCGCCTGGCGCACGGTGATCGACCGCGCCGAGGTGACGAGGCTCGGAGAGGGCCTCGACGAGACCGGGCGGCTCGGCGCCGAGCCGATGGAACGAACCGCCGAGGCGATCGCGGCGATGGCGGCCGAGGCCGAGCGCGAAGGAGTCGAGGCGGTCGCCGCCGTCGGCACCGCAGGGATGCGCATCGCCTCCAACGCCTCCGAGCTGATCGACGCCGTGCGCGATCGTACGGGCATCGAGATCGAGGTGATCCCGGGCGAGGAAGAGGCGCGGCTCGCCTACGTCGCCGCGACTTCCGGCCTCGGAATCACGGACGGCGCCCTGGTCGTCTTCGACACCGGCGGTGGCAGCTCGCAGTTCACCTTCGGGGCGCCGGGTCGGATCGAGGAGCAGTTCAGCGTCGACGTCGGCGCGGCGCGCTTCACGGAGCAGTTCGGGCTCGACCAGCCGGTGGCCGTCGAGACGGTGACGTCGGCCAGGACCGCCATCGCCGCCGACCTCTCCCGGCTCGGGGGCCGCGAGAGGCCCGACTTGCTGATCGGGATGGGCGGCGGGACGACGAACATGGCCGCGGTCAAGCACCGCCTCGAGCGCTACGACTCCGAGGTCGTCCAGGGGACGGAGCTCGACACCGGCGAGATCGACCGGCAGATCGAGCTCTACCGCACCCGCTCGGCCGACGAGCGGCGCGAGCTCCCCGGCCTCCAACCGAAGCGCGCGGAGGTGATCCTCGCGGGCGCCTGCATCGTGCGCACCGTTCTCGACGAGCTCGGCCGCGACTCGCTCGTCGTGAGCGACCGCGGCCTGCGCCACGGCCTGATAGTCGAACGATTCGGGAAGCAGTAGGAAGCCGGGCCGGGCGCGCCACACGCCCGGCCCGGCCGAAATCGGTCGGCGCTACGAGGCGAGCGCCTTGGCCTTGAGCTGGTCGAACTCCTCCTGGGAGATCGTGCCGGCGTCGAGCAGCCCCTTCGCCTTGGCGATCTGCTCCGTCGGATCTCCCGTGGCGGCCACGGTCTTGATGTAGCTGTCCGTTTCGGCCTGCACCTTCTGCATCGCGGCCATCTGGCGCTGGGCCATCCCGTCCGCGTTCGTGATGTAGTAGACGAACAGGCCGAGGAAAGGCAGCACGATGATGAAGATCACCCAGGCCGCCTTCTTCCACCCCGAAGCGTCGTGGCGCGAGAACAGGTCGCCGATGACATGGAAGAGCAGAATGAAGAAGATGACCATGAAGAAGATCACGATCAGTGACCACAAGAAGGTCAGGAACTGCGTGGCGACCATACGACTCCTTTAATTGGGGGCGCGCCCGCAGGACCCGGCGGGCATGTCCCCGCATCATCGTCCAAGTCCGTGCGAACCGCAAACGACAACGCGCCCGACGATTCGGCCGGCACCCCCGGGGGTACCTCGAAGAGCACAACCGTGTCGTTCCATTCCCTCTCTGCGCCGGAGAGCTCGGCCGTCGTCGTAGGAGACTGCCTCGCCGGCCGCTACCGGCTCGACGAGGTGGTCGGGACGGGCGGCATGTCGATCGTGTTCAAGGCGTTCGACTGCGAGCTCGAGCGCGTGGTCGCGGTGAAGGTGTTGCACGCGGGGATGATCGTCGACTCCGCGAGCTTCTCGCGCTTCCAGCGCGAAGCCGTCACCGGCGCGTCGCTCGGGCACGAGAACATCGTCTCCGTCCTCGACCGCGGCTCCGACGGCGGCCGCCCGTTCATCGTGCTCGAGTTCGCCGGGCCGACGAACCTCAAGGAGCTGCTCGCCGAGCAAGGCCCGCTGCCGCTCGATCTCGCGCTCGAGCTGACGATCCAGGTGGCCCACGGCCTCGCGTTCGCACACGCGCACGGCTGCATCCACCGGGACGTCAAGCCGCGCAACATCCTCGTCGACGGCCGGTCGGCGAAGCTCGCCGACTTCGGCATCGCGAGGTCCCGGGGGAGCACCGACACGCCGACGTCGGCCGGGATGGTGCTCGGGTCGGCCGACTGCATCTCCCCGGAGCAGGCGCAGGGCAAGGACGCGGACGAGCGGAGCGACGTCTACTCCCTCGGGGCGGTGCTCTACGAGGCGCTCACCGGAGAGCCTCCCTTCTCGGGAGACAGCTTCGTCGCCGTCGCGATGCAGCACGTGAACAGCCCGGCTCCCGCTCCGCGGCGGCTCCGGCCGCTCCCGGCGCGCGTCGATCTCGCAGTCCGGCGCGCTCTCGCGAAGGATCCGAGGCAGCGGTTCCAGACGATGCCGGAGCTCGCGGCCGAGCTGGAGGGGTGCCTCGTGCAAGCTCGCGGGGCCGGCAACGACGACACCGTCGTCCTCCGGGCGCCTGCGAGCCCGGATCACCACCTCCGGCCCCGCACGATCGCGGCGGTCTCGGCATTCGCAGTCGTCCTTGCGCTCCTCGCACTCGCGGGCCTGACCTTGCCCGGTGGAGGGAAGAAGCCCGTGCCACACCGCCTCGTGGATGCGCCGCGCACAGCCCCGACTCTCCCGACCGCACCCGTGCCGCTGAAGGCGGTCGCCGCCTATGATCCGCCGCCCGGCGACGGCGTCGAGGACAACGGTCGCCTCTCGCTCGCCACCGACGGCGACCCGGGCACGGCCTGGTCGACCGAGAGCTACGCGACGGCGTCGTTCGGCAACCTCAAGCACGGCGTCGGGATCGTCTTCGACGCCGGGCGGGCCGCGTCGCTCAGCTCGGTCACCTTGGTCACCGACACGCCCGGCTTCCGCGCACTGGTCGAGACCGGCGCCTCCGCGGACGGCCCCTTCGAGGCGGCGTCGGGCCCCGTGACCGCCGGAGCCCGGATGACCGTCCCGTTGCGTTCCGGCATCCGTGCTCGCTATGTCATGCTCTGGATCACGGCCCTGCCGCCCGCCTCGGGGCCGCAGTTCCACGCAGACGTGAACGAGATCACGGCACGAGGATGACGCGCGGTTTCGTTCCTCCGCCGTGGGGAATCGCCGAATCGTCAGAACGTCCCAATCACGAGGAGGTTCTCCCGCAATGACGGAACAGACTGCGAACCGTGCCCTGGCGCTTGCACGGCGGGCCGGCGAGTTCACGCGCTACACCCGCCCGACGCCCAGCCGATGGGATCGAATCACCGCGATGATGCAGCGGGCGGCAACCGAGATCGAGCACCGGAGGCGGAACGACCGGAGACGGCGGCGGGCCCGGAGGCTCGCGCTCGCCGGCGTCGTGCTCGGTGCCGGGGCAGCAGCCGTGCTTGCCCGCACAGGCATGCACACGAACCCGTGACGGCGACCGGCCGGACGGCCCAGGAGCCGCCGTACCGCGCCTACGCGACGCTCATGGCGACGTTTCTCGGCGCGGTAACCCTCGTCGCCGTCGCCGGGACCCGTCGTCGGAGGTCCCTCCCCGCCGCCGGCCCGTTCGATCTCGCCGTCCTCGGGCTAGCGACGTTCAAGGCCGCCCGGACGCTGGCACGCGACGAGGTCACGAGCTTCATCCGCGAGCCCTTCGTCGAAGGACGAGAGCCGGAGGACGAGACGCCCGTGCAGACCGGCGGCATGCGGCAGGCGATCGGCGAGCTCGTCACCTGCTCACGCTGCATCGGCACCTGGATCGCCGCCCTCATCGCGGCGCTCGACACGCTCATGCCGCGGGCCGGCCGGCTCCTCAGCTGGTGCCTCGCGGTCGGGGGCCTGAACGATTGGCTCCAGGCCGGTTTCGCCGCCCTCACCGCGGCCGCCGACCGGCTCGAGCGCTGATCCGGCGTCGCAGAGCCAGCGAACGTCGTCGCCTTCGTCGCTGACCAGGCCGGGGTTCGCCCTCTTCGGAGCCTCGACCCTGCCCGTCTGCGGACGCAGCCGCCGTTCAGGACCCCGGCGTGCGAAACGGCGCGGGAAGCTCCGTCTCGCTCCTCGCCGTCTGGGACAATGGGGGTGTGCATTCGCACGCGGGCCACTCCCACGCTCCTCCGGGGGACGGCGACTCGGGGCGTCTCTGGATCGCGCTCACGCTGATCGTCGGGTTCATGGCGGTCGAGGTGGTGGCGGGGATACTCGCGAGCTCGCTGGCGCTGATCTCGGACGCGGCGCACATGCTCACCGACGCCGGCGCGCTCGTGCTGAGCCTCGTCGTGATCAGGCTCATGCGGCGCCCTGCCCGCGGAAACCTGACCTTCGGGCTGCGGCGCACCGAGATCCTGTCGGCGCAGGCGAACGGCGCGGCCCTGCTCGTGCTCGGGCTCCTGATCGTGTACGAGGGAATCCGGCGCCTGATCACCCCGCCCGACGCGGGGGGCAAGGCGATGCTGATCGTGGCCATCGCAGGGATCGTCGTGAACCTGGTCGCCACTCGCGTCCTCGCCGGCGCCGATCGGAGCTCGATGAATGTCGAGGGAAGCTTCCAGCACCTGCTCACCGATCTCGCCGCGTTCGTGATCACGGCCCTCGCCGGTGTCGTCATCCTCGCCACCGGGCAGACCCGGGCCGACGGCTTCGCCTCGCTCGTGATCGCCGCGATCATGATCCGGGCGTCGTACGTGCTCCTGCGCGACTCCGGGCGAGTCCTGCTCGAGGCGGCACCGCAGGGGATGGAGACCGCTGAGATCGGGCGGGTCCTCGCCGCGCACCCGAACGTGACGAACGTCCACGACCTCCACGTATGGGAGATCGGCACCGGCTTCCCGGCGCTCTCTGCGCACGTCCTGGTGGCGCCCGGGGACGACTGCCATGCGGTGCGCCGCGAGCTCGAGTCGACGCTGGCCGAGCGATTCGGCATCACGCACACGACGCTGCAGGTCGAGCACGAGACCGCCGGGCGCCTGCTGCGAATCGGCGGCGACGAGTAGGCGGGTGGCCGGAAGCCGCCCGGCGTCTCCCAGCGCCACAGAGCCCGTCGGCGACCGCCGCCTGAGATTCCTCCGTTGCGGTTTCTACGGATGCGTCCGCACCGGGCAGCCCGTAGCCTGGGTGAGGTGACGGCGCGCGAGCCCTTCAGCGACGAGCTCGGGCGCTGGCTCCGGAGCGACGGCCCGAAGACGCTCGGATCGATGGGCGACGTCTTCGCCGAGCGGAGCTTCGCGGTAACGATCCTGCTGCTGATGATCCTCCCGGCGACGCCGCTTCCGACCGGCGGGGTGACGCACGTCTTCGAGGTGATCACCGTCGTGCTCGCGGCTCAGATGGTGGCGGGACGGCGCACGATCTGGCTGCCCGCACGGTGGAAGCGGCGCAGCCTCGGAGCGACGACGACCGACAAGGCCATCCCGTTCATCGTCAAGCGGATCCGGACGGTCGAGCGGTTCTCCCGGCCCCGTGGACGACGACTGTTCGCGAACGGCCTCGTGTATCGGCTGATCGGGGTCGTCGAGATCGTCTTCGCCGTCGCGGCTGCCCTCGCCCCTCCCTTCTCGGGCCTCGACACGCTCCCGGCGCTCGGGGCGGTCGTGGTCGCGCTGTCGCTCATCCTCGAGGACGTGATCGTCCTCGCCGTCGGCCTCGCGCTCGGCGTCGGCGGGATCGCGCTGATCCTCACGGTCGGCGCGGCGCTCTACGGGTTCGTGACCTCGCTCTTCTGACTTCCGAGGGCCTCAGCCGCTGCCGGGCCAGCGCGCCTAGTCGACGACGCCGCTTCGCCGCTCGAGGAGGAGCACGTCGCGCCAGACGCCGTTCAGGCGGCCGATGCGCCGCCGCCTCCCCACCACCTCGAAGCCGGCCTGTTCGTGCACGTGGATGCTGACGGCGTTCTCGGGGAAGATCCCGGTCTGGATCGTCCAGATGCCGGCCGCGTCGGTCGAGGCGGCGAGCTCCTCGAGGAGCCTGCGGCCGATCCCCTGCCCGCGTGCCGTCCCGGCGACGTAGACGCTGTTCTCGACGACGCCGGCGTAGACGCACCGCTCCGAGACCGCCGAGACCGCGACCCAGCCGAGGACGATCCCGTTGCCGAGCGCGACGAAGCGGTGCTCCGGCAGATGAGCGAGGTCCCAGTCCTCCCAGGAGGGCACCTCCGTCTCGAAGGTGGCGTTGCCGGTCGCGATCCCCTCGGCGTAGATCCGGGCGACATCGCCCCAGTGCGCGGTCCTCATCGGCTCGATCTCGATCATGCCTCGCCACCCAGAGCCTGAACGGCCTCGTCGATCGTGTGGAAGAGATGGTCCTCGCCGATCGCCTCGAGCGCTCCGGTCCTGCGGGCGGTCTCGCGGACCGCCGCACGGACCTCGGCGAGCCCCAGGTCGACGCCGCCGGCGCGAAGCGCCCGGACGAGCTCGACCAGGTTCTCGGACGAGGTGATGTCGAGGCCCGAGTTCGGCCCGACGTCGAGGACGACCGCCTTCGGTACCGGCTCCGAAGCGCCGGTGAGACGGGTGACGGTGTCGCAGACCGGCGACGCGTTCGCGTAGAACATCGGCGCCTCCAGCCGGAGCACGAGCAGACCTGGAACCTGCTCGTAGCCCGGGTGGCGCCCGACGTCGCCGTAGGCGTCGGGAACGCCGGGGACGCGGCCGAGCACCGAGACGTGCGGTCGGCTCGCCGCATAGACGACGAGGAGGAGCATCGCGAGGACGCCGATCACGAGCCCGGGCAGGACGTCGATCGTGATCACCCCGACGCCGGTCCCGATCCCGACCCAGAACTCGAGCGGGCGTTCGTGCCGGTACCGCCTGAACTCCTCGACCTTCCAGAGATGCGACACCGCGTGGATGATCAGCGCGGCGAGCACCGCCTCGGGCAAGTCCTTGAAGATCGGCGTGAGGACCAGCACGGTGAAGAGGGCAAGGACGGTCGCGACGAGCGGTGAGACCTCGGTGCGCGCCCCCGCCCCCTCGTTGACGGCCGACTGCGAGAGGCTTCCGCCCGCGCCGAGGCCGCCCAGGAAGCCGGAGCCCGCGTTCGCGACGCCGAGCGCGATCAGCTCCTGGTCGGGGTCGATCCGGTAGCCGTGCTTCGTCGCGAAGTTCTGCGCCGCACCGAGCGACTCGCTGAAGATCACGAGGAGCATCCCGGCTGCGCCCGCCATCAGCGGAGCGATGTCGACGGCCGCAGGGTGCGGGATCGCGACCGACGGCAGCCCGGACGGAAGCTTCCCGACGACGTCTACTCCGTGACTCGAGAGGTCGAAGCCGGCGCTGACGGCGATCCCGAGCACGAGCACGACGAGCCCTCCCGGGATCTTCGGGAACCAACGCTCGCCTGCGAACAGCACCCCGAGCGCGGCGAGCCCGATCACAACCGTGAGCCCGTGCGTGTCGCCGAGGTGCCTGATCACGTGACCCAGCTGGCGGATCGTGTTCCCGTCGCCGCCCTCGATCCCGAAGAGCTTCGGAAGCTGCTTGACCGTGACGAAGATCGCGAGCCCGAAGACGAAGCCCTCGATCACCGGCTTCGAGAGGAACTGCGCCACGAACCCGAGCCGGAAGAAGCCGGCGAGCAGGAACAGCCCGCCGCAGAAGAGCACCATCGTCGCCGCGTCGACCAGGTACTCGGGCGAGCTCGCCGGATGGAGGGCGACCACCGTCGAGGCGAGGAGCACCGCGGCGGCAGAGGTGCCCGCGGCGACGACATGCCGGCTCGTCCCGAAGATCGCGTACGCCGCGAGCGTCGCCAGCAGGGTGTAGAGGCCCGCCTGGGGCGGCAGGCCGGCGAGCCCGGCGTAGGCGATCATCTCGGGCACCAGGAGGCCCCACACCGTCGCGCCGGCGATCGCGTCGTAGCGGAGGTCGGCGCGGCGGTACCTCGGCAGCCACGCGAGCGCGGGGATGTACCGGCGCATCCCCGACGGCGGCGGCGCCGCCCACGACCGGGGATCGACGGAAGCCATCGGCGGCGAAGGCTACGTCGCGAAGCCCGAGATCGCGTCTCCGATCAGCTTCACGCCGAGCACGAGCAGGAGGACCGCCATGATCACCGGGTTGTTACGGGCCATCCAGCCCTTGAGGGAGTCGAGCAGGGGCGCCGAGCGCTCGCCGAGGGCGAAGTAGATGACGACGGGCGCCGCAACGCCGATCGAGGCGACGACGACGAAGACGGCATACGACGCGATCTGCTGACCGGTCGAGATGCCGGTCTGCGCGATCGCCGCCGCGCCGGCCGCCGCGAGGAGCAGGTTCTTCGGGTTGAGCGCGGAGAGGGCCACGCCCGCCCCGCCCGCCTTGACCGGCGTGAACGAGTCGAGCGCGCCCATCCACCTCGGCGTCGGCGCCTCCTCACCGTCGTGCGGGCGTGAGCGCCACTGCTTCGCGGCGAGGGCGAGCAGGAGCAGGCCGAGGACGAGCTTCAGCACGTCGACCCAGGTCGCGGGGCCGCTCTCGTCGGTCGCGCCGACGGCGCCCGCGACGCTCAGGACGATCGCCCCGACGACGGCGAGCCCGAGCCACCAGCCGGCCACGAACGCGGGCCCGTTGACGCGCCCCCGCACCGTGACGAGCATCAGGACCACCGCGACGATCGGGAGGGGGCTGATTGCCACCCCCACCGCCGACGGCAGGAGGTCGCCGATCGCCTGCCCCACGAGCTAGGCCTCGGCGAAGACCGTCGCCCAGTCGTCGCGCATGCTCACGACGGTCCAGCCGTGGGCGCGAGCCTGCTCGAGCGAGGCCTCGGCGCCGGCGGTGTAGGCGAACTCGCGCTCCTCGTCGTCGTGGAGGACGAGCAGCCGGAGCGCCGGGCGGTCCTTGCCGCCTGCGTAGCGGAGCATCGGGATGTCGCCGTTCGAGTTGCCGCCGGCGATGAGCGGCCGCTGCCCGATCCGGCTCCAGATCCGGACGGGCTTGACCGGGCCGTCGTCGAAGAAGTCCATCTCGGCGAGGTAGGAGACCGTTCCGCCGTGCTCGTCGTCGACCCAGCCGAGCTGATTCGAGCTACCGATCACCCGGTCGCCGGGGATGCCGTAGATCTCACCGGTCACGGGCCGCATGAAGTCGCGGTCACCGCCGGAGGCGATGTAGCACGTGAACCCGTTCGAGTCCAGGTAGCGGAGCAGCTCGACCATCGGGGCGTAGCCGCATTCGTGGAAGCTGCGGTTCAGCGTCGGATGGCGGCCGCCGCGCAGGAAGGCGTCGGCTGCGGTCGCGTAGTCCTCGACGCTCCTCCCGGCGAACGCCTGGACGATCCCGCCGATCAGCACCTTCACGTCCGAGTCGTCACCGGCGTAGTGCTTGGTTATCACGGCGCCGAGCCAGGCGTAGTCGCGCGCGTGAGCCGCCTTCCACGGCTGCTTGTCGCGCAGCGACTCGTCCGCCTCGGCCATCTCGGCTAGTCGGGCGAGGATGAACCCGAGCTCGATCGGCATCGGCTTCTCGCACCAGAGCGTGCCGTCGTTGTCGAAGACCGCGATCCGCTGGGCGGGCGGGACGTGGTCCGCCCCGCCCTCCGTGGTCACGCGCTCGACGAACTCCACGATCGCCGTCTTCGCGGCGCCGTCGTTCCAGCTCGCGAGGTCGCGCATTCTCAGTCCCTCGCGAACGCCGCTCTCGCCTCCGCCGCGAGATCGACGAACGCGTCTCCACTGACGTCGATCACCGCCTTGACGATCGTGCCGCCGACGAACGCCCAGGGGGAGCCGCCGGGGAAATCGTCCGTGACGGGCTCGCCGCTGTCCCGGCCGATGTTCAGACCTTCCCCGGCGATAGAGAATTTGCCCGGCTGTGTCCTGATACGGCCCTCGCCGACCTTCTCCTCGCCGACGTGCAGCGTCAGGGTTCCCTCCGCGGGCATCGAATCGCCCTCCCGCTCGAACGACGCCGACAGAACCTGATGGCCCGTCGAGATCGGCCCCTCCGACTCGACGACCTGCTCCTGCAGGCCGACCCAGTTGTAGACGTACTTGAGCTTGCGATCCTTGACGTAGAGCGCGTGCCCTCCGAACCGCGCCCCCTGCGCCAGGAGGACCCCTCCCGCCTCGTCCGTCTGCACGTCCACCTCGACGGCGATCGTGTACGAACGGCTGCGGATATCGGGCGCCACCGACTCTGGGATCTCGGAACCGCCGGCGTAGTAGACGTAACGGCTCCGCGGCTTCGCGAGCTTGGGCCGCTCGGTCAGCAGGATCTCGATGACGCTGCGGTTCTCGAGCGGCAGAGCGCCGTAGCGGCCGACCTCGGACCACCAGAGCGAGATCAGCTGTTGCAACAAGGCGGGCTTCTCGGCCGCCAGATCGTGGCACTCGCTGGGGTCGTTCTCGGTGTCGTAGAGCTCCCACCGCTGCGTCTCGTAGCCGGCCCACATCTCGGGCGCCGACGGCGAGACGTTCGCCGCCTTCCAGCCCTTGTGCCAGATCGCGGCGGTTCCGCCCATCGAGTAGAACTGGGTCTGCTTGTCGGTCTTCGCGTCGGAGTCGTCGAAGGCCGAGGCGAAGCTGACCCCTTCGATCGGGTGCTGGGTGTAGCCCTTGACGACCTCGGGGGGGTCGATGCCGAGGCTCTCGTAGATCGTCGGGACGATATCCACGGCATGCGTGTACTGCCGCCGGGTGCCCGTCTTCGAGATGCGGTTCGGCCAGGAGACGATCATCGGGTCGGCGGTGCCGCCCTCCCAGTTCGCGTAGCGCTTCCAGAGCTTGAACGGCGTGTTGAAGGCGCAGGCCCAGCCGGTGGGGTAGTGGTTGTAGGTCAACGGGCTGCCGAGGACGTCGAGGAACGGGAGGTTCTCCTCGATCGTGTCCGGGAGGCCGTTGAAGATCTTGTTCTCGTTGACCGATCCGCTTGGCCCGCCCTCGCCGGAGGCGCCGTTGTCGGAGACGAGCACGATGATCGTGTTTTCGAGCTCGCCGCTCGCCTCGAGGTGGTCGAGGAGCCGGCCGATCTGCTCGTCCGCATGCCCGAGGAAGCCGGCGTAGACCTCCGCCATCCGGCAGAAGAGCCTCTTCTCGTCGTCGGTGAGCGTGTCCCAGGGCCGCACCCGGTCGAGCTCCGACCAGGGCTTCGTCCCGTCGGCGCTCTTCTCGTCGATGTACGGGTTGATCGGCGAGAGCTCGGCCTTCTCGGTGACGATGCCCAGCTTCTTCTGGTTCGCGAACACGAGCTCGCGATATGCCTCGTAGCCCATGTCGAACTTGCCCTTGTACTTGTCGGCCCATTCCTTCGGCGCGTGGTGGGGGGCGTGACAGGCGCCCGGGCAGTAGTAGAGGAAGAACGGCTTGTCGGGAGCGATCGCCTTCGCGTCGGAGATGAACGAGAGCGCCTTGTCGGTGATGTCGACAGAGAAGTGGTAGCCCTCCTCGGGCAGGCTCGGCTGCTCGACCGGGTGGTTGTCGTAGACGAGCTCGGGATACCACTGGTTCGTCTCCGCGCCGAGGAAGCCGTAGAAGCGCTCGAAGCCGCGGCCGAGCGGCCACTGGTTCTTGCGGGAGGCAAGGTTCATCTCGTCCTCGGGCGTGAGGTGCCACTTGCCGACCGCGTAGGTGTTCCACCCACGCTCGCCGAGCACCTCGGCGATCGTCCCGCACTCGAACGGGATGTGGCCGTTCGAGCTCGGGAATCCCGATGCCGCCTCGGTGATCGTCGCCATCCCGTTGGTCGTGTGGTTGCGCCCGGTCATGAGGCACGAACGGGTCGGAGAGCAGAGCGCCGTCGTGTGGAAGTTCGTGAAGGTGAGACCGCGGTCGGCGATCCGGTTGATGTTCGGCGTCTCGATGAAGCCGCCGAACGGCTCCATTGCCGAGTAGCCGACGTCGTCGAGGACGATGTAGAGGACGTTCGGCGATCCCTCCGGCGCGATCGGCTGGGTGTACGGCCCCCAGTCCGGCACGGACTCGCGAACGTCGACGTTGACGACGCCCTTGAACGGCTTGCTCATGCTGGCCCTCCCCTTATGGCTCACAGGTGCGCTTCGCTCCTACCCTAGCTAGGCATGGCCTGGGCGGGTGAGGCCAGGGTCGAGCTAGCTCGTGACCGTGAAATACGTCTTCGCGCCGCCCGTGGCCCGGAAGAAATACCTCGCGGGGATCACCCCGAGGGTGGTCGTCTTCGTGCCCGTGCCGGAGGGGGCGCTCTCCGTCATCGCGTGATAGCCGAGTGCCTGGATGACGAGGCCTGCCTTCTTCGAATGGTCCGATACGGTCAGCTTGTAGACGCCCGCCTCGAGCTTCTTGACGGTCGAGCTGCCGACCTTCAGGGTGAGGGTGCCGCCGGCGCGAGCCGAGGCGACGAAGAACGCCCCGAAGAACAGGACAGCAGCACGCCCACGGAAGTGCGGCGACGCCGGCGAACGGGCTGTTCGGGCATCGACAACGTCGTCCCACCCGGCACCGCCGCCGACGGCGAGGAACGGCGGGCGGTTCGGGCCTACTCGACGGCGGGCGCCGCTGCGTACTCCTCGTCGGTGACGGGGTCGCCCCAGACGACCGCGTTCCCGGCGTCGTCCGCCTCGGCCAGCGCGAGGTGCGTCATGAGCCGGCTCGCGACCGCCCCGTGCCAGTGCACCTCGTCGGGCTCGAAGAACACGCGGTCGCCCGGCCGGATCACCTCGACGGGACTGCCCCGCCGCTGCGCGAGGCCGATGCCCTCGAGGACGAAGATCGTCTGCCCGTTCGGATGGGTGTGCCAGTGCGTACGGGCCCCGGGCGTGAAGTGGACGCTGCTCGCGCTCAGACGGGCGCCGTCCCCGGGCGCCGCGACGGCGTCGACGTAGACGGCGCCGGTGAACCAGTCCGCGGGTCCGCGAGCCGTCTCGACGCCGTTCCTCGTGACCTGCATCGTCCCGCAGCTTACGCCGCCTCGCACCCGGCGTCGACGACCGTCGAGGACCGGGGTCTGATAGAGAGAAGGACGGTGGCCTTGCTGCAGGAGATCCGTGTCGAAAACTTCCGCAGTGCCCGCCGTGTCGTGCTTCGGCCGGGACCGATCTGCGCCCTGATCGGCGAGCCCGGCGCGGGCAAGTCCAACGCCCTCTTCGCCGCCCGAGCCCTGCTCGACCCCGGGTTCCACCTCTCCGTGACCGACGTCACCTTCGGGGAGCGCGAGCTCTCGATCGAGGCGACGCTCGCAGACGGGCGCACCATCTCGCTCGACGACCGCGCCGGGGCGCCGCCCGTCGCCCATTTCCCGGCCGAGCTTCGCGCCGGCCGGCTCGTCTCGGGCAGCCCGCAGCGTGCTGCCGTCTCGATCCGCGAGTCGATCCGCAAGGCGCTCGAGAGCGCGCCCGCACCGCGTGTCGCCCTCGTGCGAGGGCTCGAGGCCTGTGTCGCCGAGGCCGAGGGCGTCGTCTTCGCGATCGAGGAGCCCGAGCTCTTCCTCGCCCCGCACGGGCATCGCTACCTCTACCGCCTCATTCGCCGGCTCGCCGAGCGCGGGAACCAGGTGTTCTTCACCACGCACGCACCGGGCCTGCTCAACGTCGCCGCGCTCGAGGACGTCAACCTCGTCAGCCGCGACGAGCTCGGTGTGACCTCGGTCGAACGGCTCGCCGCGATCGACGTCGACGACACGTTCCGGGCCCTGTGCGAGTTCGACGCGGAGCGGGCGGAGCTGTTCTTCTCGAGGGCCGCGATCCTCGTCGAGGGCATGACGGAGAAGATGACGCTCCCGTTCGTCTTCCGTGCGCTCGGTCACGACGCGGACCGCGAGCAGATCTCGATCGTCGAGTGCGGCGGCAAGGCGAACCTGCCGCTCTTCGTCGAGATCTGCAAGCGGGCGCGGGTCCCGTACGTCGTCCTCCATGACAGCGACCTGCGCCCCGGGCGGGTCCCCGTGGAGTCGGAGATCAAGCTCAACGCGCTCATTCGCCGTCACGCGGGCGCGCGCAGGACGGTCGTCCTCCAGCCGGATTTCGAAGGAGTCGCCGGGTTCCGGAGCCGGTCCCGCAAGCCGGAACGCGCGCGGATCCGGCTCGGGCGCGCGCACCGCGACGAGTTGCCGCCGCCTCTCGTCCGGGCGGTCGAGCTCGCGCTCGCCTCGGCCCGGGCAGGGCCGCCGACGTATAGCTAGCGCACCTGTCCCCAGGTCCGGTGGCTTATCCTCGACGGGCTCCGCGTTCGTGGCAAGGGACGAGGGGAGCCGGGTAGGCCGGCGGCCCGACGCCGTCGCCCTCTCCGCGGCCGGCCAGGCAGCCGTCGCGATACTGGGCGGCGTGTCGAGCTCAGTCGCGATCGAGGTGGACAGCCTGCGCAAGCGCTTCGGCTCCGTCGAGGCGCTGAGCGGCGTGTCGTTCGGCGCCGAGACCGGGACCGTCCTCGGCCTGCTCGGACCGAACGGCGCCGGCAAGACGACCGCCGTCCGGATCCTGACGACGCTCCTCGCCCCGGACGGGGGCACGGCTCGGGTCGCGGGGATCGACGTCGCACGAAGCCCGGCACGCGTGCGGGAGCAGATCGGGCTCGCGGGTCAGTACGCGGCCGTGGACGAGTACCTGACGGGGTTCGAGAACCTCGAGATGGTCGGGAGGCTCTACCACCATCCTCGCGCGGCGTCGCGTGAGCGCGCGACGGCGCTCCTCGAGGAGTTCGGTCTCGAAGAGGCCGGCGCGCGCCGCGTCGGCACCTACTCCGGCGGCATGCGGCGCAAGCTCGACCTGGCCGCGGCGCTCGTCGCCCGCCCGCCGATCCTGTTCCTCGACGAGCCGACGACGGGCCTCGACATCCGGAGCCGGCTCGCTCTGTGGGACTCGATCGAGGCGCTCGTCGCTCGCGGCACGACGGTGCTTCTGACCACGCAGTACCTCGAGGAGGCCGATCGACTTGCCGACCGGATCGCGGTGATCAACCACGGGGCGGTGATCGCGGAGGGCACCTCCGAGCAACTCAAGGAGAAGGTCGGAGGCGACCGGCTGGAGATCCGCATCTCGCGCGGGGCCGATCCGGCCGCGGCCGCAGAGGCCCTCGCAGGCCTCGGCGAGGGCGCGCCCGCCGTCCTCGACGGAACCCTCTCCCTGCCCGTCACGGGTCAGGGCGGCACCGTCACGGCCGCGGTGCGGCGCCTGGACGAGGCCGGGATCGCGATCGACGAGATCGCGACCGCGCGGCCGACGCTCGACGACGTGTTCCTCCAGTTGACCGGCCGGACCGCAGCCGAGGAAGAAGAGGAGCGCGCGTGAAGGCGATCGCCTACGAGCTCACCGACATGTGGGTGCTGGCGGTGCGCAGCGCGAAGCGAATCCCGCGCCAGCCCGACCTTCTGATCGGCTACACGGTGCAGCCGCTGATGTTCGTGCTGCTCTTCGTCTACGTCTTCGGCGGCGCGATCTCGACACCGGGGCTCAGCTACGTCGACTTCCTGATCCCGGGGATCCTCGTGCAGACCATGGCGTTCGGAGGGTTCGTCACCGCGCTCGGCCTGTCGGAGGACCTGAAGAAGGGGCTGATGGACCGGTTCCGCTCCCTGCCGATGTCGCGGTCGGCCGTTCTGACCGGCAGGACGCTCGCGGATGTGAGCACGAACGTCGTGCAGCTCGTCGTCGTCCTCGGCGTCGGGCTCCTCATCGGCTTCGACTTCCAGACCGGCTTCGGCCACGTCGTCGCCGGGATCGCCCTCCTCCTGCTCATCGGCTACTCGTTCTCGTGGCTGTTCGCCTTCGTCGGACTGGTCGCGTCGTCGCCGGAGGCTGCGAATGCCTACGGCTTCACGATCATCTTCCCGCTCACCTTCGTCTCGTCGGCATTCGTTCCGGTGGCATCGATGCCGAGCTGGCTGCAGACGGCGGCCGAGAACAACCCGTTCACGATCATGGTGAACGCCGTCCGGAGCCTCTTCCTCGGCATCCCGGTCGGGAACGACATCTGGGGCGCGGTCGCCTGGACGATCGGGATCGCCGTCGTCTCCGCGGCGCTCGCGATCTGGCGCTACCGGCGTGTCGTCGCGAAGTAGCTAGTCCTCGAGCTCGGGGCTCGGCTGGTCGCCGCCCGAGAGGTGCGCCTCGGCCTCGTCGCCCGCCTGGCGGTCTTCGAAACTCTCCTCGGCGAAGCGGCGCTCGTCCGGGCTCATGTGCTGCCGCTCGTCGGCGCGCTCGGCGGCCCCGGCGTCGCGCTTCGCAGTGAGCCGGCTCCACCATTCCCTGAGCACGGCACCGAGTGTACGCGCGCGGCGGGATCTCCGCGACGCGCCAGGCTCACGAAGGATCGTCCGGGAGGACGAGCGGGAGCGAGCGGCGGTCGACCGGCGACGAGTGGATGATCGAGGTGCTCGATCGAGCGCAGGTGCAGCTTCAGGAAGAAGCAGTCCTCGCCGGTGATCCGATGGCATTCGACGACCTCCGGGGTCTCGCGGGCGAGCTCACGGATCCTGTCGAGCTGCCGTCTTCCACTACCTCGGCCCAGCGTTCGCGGTCCTGCTGTTCGCGCTCGTGCCGCCGGTCGGGGTGGCGTGGCTGCGAATCGCAACGGCGGCGCTCGTCTATGCCCTCTGGCGGCGCCCTGGCGGGCCCTCCCGGAGGCGCCCCGAGAAGCCGTGCGGCGCTTGCCGTCCACAAGCCCGGCCGGTCGTGAGACGTCGGCCCCGCTTCGGCGGCCACCAAGACTTCCGTCAGAGCCCGACGTACGCCGCCAGGTACTCGCCCGTGAGCGTCGGCCGGGCGGCGACGAGATCGCCGGGCGTGCCCTCGAAGACGATCCGGCCTCCCTCGCGCCCGGCGCCGGGCCCGAGGTCGATGATCCAGTCGGAATGGGCGACGACCGCGAGATGGTGCTCGATCACGATCACCGACTTGCCGGAGTCGACGAGCCGGTCGAGCAGGCCGAGCAGGTGCTCGACGTCGGCCAGGTGGAGGCCCGTGGTCGGTTCGTCGAGGACGTAGACGCCGCCTTTCTCTCCCATGTGGGTCGCCAGCTTGAGGCGCTGCCGCTCGCCGCCGGACAGCGTCGGGAGCGGCTGGCCGAGGGTGAGGTAGCCGAGCCCGACCTCGGCGAGCCGGCCGAGAACGGCATGAGCCGCCGGCGTGCGCGCCTCGCCGGCCCCGAAGAACTCCTCGGCGTCGGTCACCGGCATCGCCAGTACCTCGCTGATGTCGCGGCCGCCGAGGTGGTAATCGAGCACCGAGGACTGGAACCGCTTTCCTTCGCACTCGTCGCAGGTGGTGGCGACACCCGCCATCATCGCGAGATCGGTGTAGACGACCCCGGCGCCGTTGCACCCCGGGCACGCGCCCTCCGAGTTGGCGCTGAACAGCGCCGGCTTGACGCCGTTCGCCTTCGCGAACGCCTTGCGGATCGGGTCGAGCAGCCCCGTGTACGTCGCCGGGTTGCTCCGCCGGGAGCCGTGGATGGCGCCCTGGTCGACCGAGACCACCCCCTCCCGCCCCGACACCGAGCCCTCGATCAGCGAGCTCTTCCCGGAGCCCGCCACGCCGGTGACGACGACCAGCACGCCGAGCGGGATGTCGACGTCGACGGCCCGCAGGTTGTTGGTGGCGGCCCCGCGCACCTCGAGCCTTCCCGCAGGCGGCCGCACGGACGGCTTCAACGACGCCCGGTCCTCGAGGTGCCGGCCGGTCAGCGTGCCGCTGTCCCGCAGCGCCTCGACGGAGCCCTCGAAGACCACCTCCCCGCCGGCTGTGCCCGCACCGGGCCCGAGGTCGATGACGTGGTCCGCGATCGCGATCGCAGCGGGCTTGTGCTCGACCACGAGCACGGTGTTGCCCTTGTCCCGCAGCTGCAGCAGCAGGTCGTTCATCCGCCGGACGTCGTGCGGGTGCAGCCCGACCGTCGGCTCGTCGAAGACGTAGGTGACGTCGGTCAGCGACGACCCGAGCGCCCGGATCATCTTCGTGCGCTGCGCCTCGCCGCCCGACAACGACCCCGACGGCCGGTCGAGGCTGAGGTAACCGAGCCCGATCTCCACGAACGAGTCGAGGGTCTCCTTCAGCGCCTCCCGAAGCGGTGCCACGGAGGGTTCGTCGAGGCCGGCGACCCACGCGGCGAGGTCGCTGATCTCCATGGCGCACGCGTCGGCGATGTTGATCCCGTCGATCTTCGCCGAACGAGCGGGCTCGCTGAGACGGGTGCCGCCGCACTCGGGGCAGGCGGACGACGTCACCGCCCGTTCCACGAAGGCCCGTATGTGCGGCTGCAGCGCCTCGACATCCTTGGAGAGCATCGACTTCTGGATCCTCGGGATCAGGCCCTCGTAGGTCACGTTGATGCCCTCGACCTTGATCCTGGTCGGCTCCCTGTAGAGCAGGTCGTGGAGCTCCTTCCTGGTGAACTTGCTGAGCGGCTTGTCGGGGTCGAAGAAGCCGCACCCTCTGAAGATGCGGCCGTACCAGCCGTCCATGCTGTAGCCGGGAATCGTGAGTGCGCCCTCGTTGAGCGACTTGCCGGCGTCGTATAGCTGCGACAGGTCGAAGTCGGAGACCGCGCCGCGGCCTTCGCAGCGGGGGCACATCCCGCCGGTGCGGGTGAACGCCCGCTTCACGGCCCTGGTCCTGTCGCCGCGCTCGACCGTGAAGGCGCCGGCCCCCTTGACCGAGGGGACGTTGAAGGAGAACGCGTTGGGCGGGCCGATGTACGGCTGCCCGAGCCGGCTGAACAGGATGCGGAGCATCGCGTTGGCGTCCGTGGCAGTGCCCACCGTCGAGCGTGCGTCGGCGCCCATCCGCTCCTGGTCGACGATGATCGCGGTCGTCAGCCCTTCGAGGACGTCGACCTCCGGTCGGGCCAGGGTGGGCATGAAGCCTTGCACGAACGCGCTGTAGGTCTCGTTGATCAGCCGCTGCGACTCCGCGGCGATCGTGCCGAACACGAGCGAGCTCTTGCCCGAGCCGGAGACGCCGGTGAACACCGTCAGCCGGCGCTTCGGGATCTCGACGCTGAGGTCCTTGAGGTTGTTCACGCGCGCGCCGTGTACGCGGATCAGGTCGTGGCGGTCGGCAGCGCGAGGCGCAGGCGACTTCGTCTCGGTCCTCGCGGCCATGGTGACCATGCTAGGCGCGGCCCGGTACCGACGCTTCGCGATTCGCGCTCCGCCCTCGGAACATGCCGCGCCGTCGTGGTGCGCCTATCCTGGCCCGGTCGCCTGCGCGGCCACGCAGGCTCGATCCGTGAACGACTTCCGTTGCTCGAGCCGTGCAGCGGCCTCCGTGGTCGGGTCGTAGGAAGCCGGAGCCGGGCCCTCCCAGGCGATGTCAGGTGTGACGCCCGGGCCGACGACCGTCGCTCGGTACCTCGTTCCCTTCCCGACCGAGTGCGACCCGTGCGGATAGAAGCCGTAACAGAACGTGCCGTTCGGGTTGTGGGTCAGGAAGCTGTTCTCGCGCCGCCAGCCTCGGCCGTAGGCCGAGTCGTAGGTGTCGACGTAGAGATTGCGGCCGAACGTGTCGAGCGGCAAGCCCGACCTTGTCGAGCGGTAGCCGTGCACGCCCGCGCCGCGGTAGACGAACGAGCCGTACAGGTGGTTGAAGGTCCTGTACGCCCAGTCCGTCCTCACCGTCAGCACCGGGAGCGCGCCGGTCCAGTGCGAGAGATGGAGCTCGACCGCGGACTGGGACGGGCTCGGCACGACCCCGTAGTCGGGGAGCCCCCGCTGCCAGGCCTGGAGCGCCCAGTTCGAGCCGTCGGGCGCAGAGCAGACCGCGACGAGGTCTGCGAGCTCGGGGCCCTCGTAGTGACCGCACGCCGCGCCGAATGTCCGCCAGTAGCTCCGTCTGTACTTCGCGTAGCCGCCCGAGTAGTCCAGGCGGAACGCAACCTGCTCTCCGTCCGGGGTCGGCGTGACCGCGTTCACCGCACCCCACGCGAGCACATGCGTCAGCGTGCCGCCCGAGGTGTACGTGACCAGGGCCTCACCCTTGCCGTTCACCGCAAGCTTCACGTCGGTCGCGTTGCGGCCGAGGAGCTGGGACGCGTTCGCAGGTGCTCCCCCGATCCCCAGGACGAGCGCCGCGAGTATGAAGGGACGCCACACGGGTCCGCCTTCCACTCCGCTCGGTACCGGTGCGAGCATATCGCGGACGCCGCCGGCCCGCAGCGCCGATTCGGCCGCTCGGTCAGCCGTCGACGTCGCCGGTGGCGACGCCGTGGTCGGGATCGAGGGCCGTCCCTGGACAGGCCCCCCAGAGACCCGTCCCCCTGGAGCGAGCCGCCTCGGCGTCCCGCATCAGGAGCGCCGCGTCGCGGCCGCGAACGCCGTCGAAGAAGTAGGGCGCGGCCGAGCCGTCCGAGACGAGCCGGACGTTGACGTTCAGCCCGCCCCGGCGGATCACGTAGCGGAGTAGCCGGCCGTAGACGTCGCTCGAGGAGGTGGCCGGGTCCTGGACGAGCCGGACGAGTGTCCCGCGCCGGAGCAGGCGCTTCGTCTCCGCACTCGCCTGCTCCCCGTAGCACTCGGGATGGAAGTACACCTCGGGAGTGTCGATCTGGACGAGCCGGACGGTCACGCCGCCGCGCAGGACGACCGTGTCGCCATCGGCGACATGGTCGACCGCCGCCCAGCCCGGCGGCGGCCCGGGGGCCTCGGGCCGCGTGCGCAGCCAGACGAGGACGGTCAGGGTGATCGCGACCGCTGCCAGAGAGGCGAGGCCACGTATCCGACGCGCGCGCGGCATTCATCGACGGTAGAGGGCGCCGGCGGCGCGCGAAAGTCGCTCTTGGGGACGGGGCGCTCGAGACCACGGCCGCGCTGGGCGGCCCGTCGCTAGCGGCGCGGGCGCATCATCGGTCCCTGCTGCGGGCAGTCGCACACGCGGTGGGCCAGCCCACATGCGCGTGGAGCTCGCGAGGAGGTGCCTCCGCGCCCTGGGAAGGGCTCAGCCGGCGCTCGTCAGCGAGGCGCTCCACGCAGTCCGGAACGCCTCGAGCAGCAACTCGGCGCTCTGCGCGCCCGAGACGCCGTAGCGCTCGTCGAAGGCGAAGAACGGGACTCCGCCGATGCCCAGCCGGCGCGCACGGTCCTCGTCCTCGCGCACCTGTGAGGCGAAGCGGTCGCCCGCGAGCACGTCGGCGACCTCGTCGGTCGCGAGCCCCGCCTCGAGCGCGAGCCGCTCGAGGACGTCGGGCTCGCCGATCGGCTCGGACTCGGTGAAGTAGGCGCGGAGGAACCGCTCCTTCACCTCGTCCTGGATCCCGTGCTCGGCGCCCAGCCAGATCAGCCGGTGGGCGTCGAAGCTCGAGCCGCCCTGTGCGCGCTCGAGGTGGTACTCGAGCCCCTCCGCCTCCGCGAGCGACGTCAGCCGCGCCCATGACGCTGCGACCTGCTCCGAGGTCATCCCGTACTTGGCGGCGAGGCGCTCGGCGGCCGAGCCGGTTCGCCGCCGCGGCGCATCCGGGTCGAGCTCGAAGCTCCGCCAGACGACCTCGACCTCTCCCGCGTGCTCGAAGCGGCCGAGCGCAGCCTCGAGCCGACGCTTGCCGATGTAGCACCAGGGGCACACGACGTCCGACCAGACCTCGACCCGCATCCGGCTACCGCTCCGAGGGCTCCGGCCCGTTGCGCGCGCCGTCGAGGAAGAACGAGACGAGCGTCGCCGCGGCCTGCTCGATCCCGAGCTCGCGCTGGAGATCGTGGTGGAGCGCGGCGGTGATGCTGCTCGCGAAGAGCTGGAGCTGGGCCTCCGCGGTGAGGTCCGCGCGGAGGACGCCTTCGCGGATGCCTCGATCGAACAGGTCGTGGAGCGGCTTCCCGAGGCGCTGGTCCGAGTCGTCCTTGTCGGGCTTGACGCGCTCCCGGACGAGAACGACGTAGCGGTCGGCGACCGTGAGCAGGACCCGGGCGAGGCGCTCGATCCCCTCGGCGACGGTCGCGTGCTCGAGCCCGGCGTCGGCGACCCGAGCGGCGATCTCGTCGAGCGCCTGGTCGGCGAGCGCGGCAAGCAGCGCGTCGCGCGTAGGGTAGTGGCGATAGAGCGTCGCGCGGCCGACGCCCGCCGCCGCCGCGATCTCGCTCATGCTCGCGTCGTGCTCGGCGAGGAGATGCGCCGCGGTCTCGAGGATCGCGGCGCCGGTCCTCAGGTTGAGCGGGGCGGACACGGGGAGAGGCAGGCTCTGCTGTGATACATCATTGTCTCGCTTATGATACATATCTGTATGCTGTTCACGACTGCCGGTGAAGCGCCCCGTCGCGGCGCCCCGAAACGCAAAGGAGTCCCATGCCCGTCGTTGCCCGCCTTGCCTGGATGATCCTCGATCGAGACTGCCGAGCGCTCTGATGCGGGCAATCGCAACCTGGTGCGTGCGGCACCGGCGCATCGTCCTCCCCGCCTGGATCGCGGCGCTCGTCGTGCTCAGCGTGATCGCGCACGGCGTGGGCTCGACCTACAAGGACAGCTTCAGCCTCTCCGGCACGCAGAGCTTCGACGCGCTGCACCTGCTCCAGAAGGTCGCGCCGAAGGCATCAGGTGACCGCGAGCAGATCGTCGTCGCCGTCGATCGGGGCAAGGTGACCGATCCGGTCGTGCGCAGCCGGATCGAGGCGATGCTCGAGCGCGTCGCGGCGTTGCCGACGGTCGCGTCGGTCGCATCGCCGTTCGCGCCGGCGGGCGGCGCCCAGATCGCGGGCTCCGGCCGGGTCGCGTTCGCGAACGTCACCCTCGCCAGGCAGGCGATCGGGATCACCACGACCGAGGGCAAGGACTTCGTCGACACGGCCCGGGCAGCCGGCGGCGGCGGCCTGCAGGTAGAGGTACAGGGACAGGTCGCGAAGGCCGCAGGCCAGGGAAGCGTGAACAGCGTCGGCTTCGGCGCCGCCGCAGCACTCGTCGTCCTCCTGCTCGTGTTCGGCTCCCTGCTGGCCGCCGCACTGCCGTTGCTGACGGCCGGTATCGCGCTCGGAAGCTCGGTCGCGGCGATCTCGCTGCTCTCGCACCTGATGGGCGTCGCCTCGTTCAGCTCGGAGCTGGCGCTGCTGATCGGCCTCGGCGTCGGGGTCGACTACGCCCTCTTCATCGTCGTGCGCTACCGGCAAGGGCTGCAGCGCGGGAAGACGATCGAGCAGGCGATCGTCGACGCGGTCGACACCTCCGGCCGTGCGGTCATGTTCGCCGGCATCACGGTCTGCATCGCGCTGCTCGGCATGTTCGCCCTCGGCGTGAGCTTCCTCTACGGCGTCGCCGTCTCGGCAAGCGTCGCCGTGCTCTTCACCGTGGTCGCGGCGCTGACGCTGCTCCCGGCGCTGCTCGGCTTCTTCGGGACCAAGGTGCTCGGCCGGAAGGCGCGGCGCAGGCTCGCCGCCGGCGAGCTGACGACGAGTGACGCGTCCGGCGGCTGGGCGCGCTGGGCGGGAGCTCTCCGCGACCGGCCGGCACTGATCGCCGTGCTCGCGGCGGCGCTGATGCTCGTGTGCGCGATCCCGTTCCTCTCGATGCGCCTCGGCTCCGCCGACGCGGGCTCCGATCCGTCGGGCAGCACCACGCGCCAGGCATACGACCTGCTCGCGAAGGGCTTCGGGGCCGGCTACAACGGCCCGCTGCAGCTCGTCGCCCAGGTCGACGGCCCCGACCAGGAGGCCGCGTTCGCGAAGGTCGTCGCCGCCGTGGCCGCGACCGACGGTGTCGTCCGCGTCGGCCCGACCAACGTGATCGGGGGAACCGCGGGCAAGCCGGGCGTCGCGATCGCTGACGCCTACCCGGAGGGCTCGCCGCAGGACGCCTCGACGACCGACCTGCTACACCACCTCCGCGGCCAGGTCGTGCCCGACGCGAGCGCCGGCAGCGGCATCGATGTGCTGATCGGCGGGCAGACGGCGATCTTCGACGACTTCTCGACCGTGCTCAGCAGCAAGCTGCCGCTCTTCATCGGCGTCGTCGTCCTGATCTCGTTCCTGCTGCTGATGGCGGTCTTCCGCAGCCTGCTGATCCCGGTGATCGCAGCCGCGATGAACCTGCTCGCCGCGGCGGCGTCCTTCGGAGTCATCACCGCGGTCTTCCAGTGGGGCTGGGCCGCGAGCCTGCTCGGCATCGACAAGACGGGGCCGATCGAGGCGTTCGTCCCGGTGATGATGTTCGCGATCGTGTTCGGTCTCTCGATGGACTACCAGGTGTTCCTCGTCAGCCGGATCTACGAGGAGTGGCACCGCACCGGCGACAATCAGCTCGCCGTGACGCGCGGGCTCGCGGCGACCGGCCGGACGATCACCGCGGCCGCGGCGATCATGGTCCTCGTCTTCGGCGCGTTCATCCTCGGCGGCGAGCGCATCATCATGCTCTTCGGCCTCGGGCTCGCCGGGGCGGTGCTCCTGGACGCGCTCGTGATCCGCATGGCGCTCGTCCCGGGGCTGATGCTGCTCACCGGCAAGGCCAACTGGTGGCTACCCGGCTGGCTCGACCGGGCCCTCCCCCACCTCAACGTCGAGGGGGACGCGCACGACGGGCCTCAGCCGCACGCCGAGCAGCGAACCCATACCCGCGTGCCGATCGGCGATGCCGCGACCGCCGACGGGCCTGCCTGAGCGACGCCACCGAAAGCCCTGTGGCCGCTACGTGATCGTGAGCCTCGATGCGCGTGAGGTCGAGTGTCTCATTCGACCGTGGCGATATCGGTGAGGGTGACCTCGAGCGGCGGCTCGCGGCGTGGCACGATGCGAAGCCGGATCTGCCAGCGTCCGGGCATCGTCAGCTTCTCGCCCGATCCCTGGTAGATGCCGGGCGCCTTGGGCTTGAGGATCAGGTCGAGCGACGGCATCTGCATCGCCTGCATGGTGAACACCGCGGAGACGGTGGCGGGGACCGGGCGACCTGCTCGGGTGAGCCTGAGCGTGAAGGTGCTCTCGATGCGCCCGCCCAGGTTGGGGCTGATCGTGAACTCGAGCCTGCACCCCGACCTGGTGAGGACGGCACGGGCTTCGCCGGGACCGATGGTGCCGTCGCTCGGAGCGCCGTGCGCCGGACGCGAGAGCCCGCCGAGCGCGGACATGAGTGCGAGTCCGAGCACGAGTCTCGCGCCTACCGACGAGCGTCGCCTCCTCCGGGGCGTCGACTGCTGCCGACGCCCCAGAGGCTGGCTAGACATTGATCAGATAGAAGCCGGAAGGCGGCTCGCCGATCGGGTAGACGAGGTCACCCGGCCGGACATCCGGGTTCGATCGAAGCGTCTCCTCGTCGTCGGCGCTGGCGATCACCTCGCCGTCGCGAACGGCAACCCACTGACCGTCGTAGTGAACGAGATCGCCGGGCGGCGCGTCGGGGAAGCCCGAGGGTGTCTCGGCCGCCTCCTCGGCGATTTCCTCGACGTCGCCCGGTTCGCTCATACGAGGCTTCCCCCGCTCTTGTGGTACTTGAGAATCCCGTCCGCGGCGCGGTAGGCAAGGCCGCCGACCGTGCCCGTCGGGTTGAAGCCGGCGTTCTGCGGGAAGTTCGACGCCCCGACGACGAACACGTTCTCTGCATCCCACATCTGCAGGTAGTTGTTGACGACCGACGTGTCCGGGTCTGCTCCCATGATCGTCCCACCGGTGTTGTGGGTCGACTGGTAGGTGCTCGTGTCGAAGTGCGCGGGGAGCGAGCCCGGGCCTCCGGAGATGATGTCCGGCCCGATCGCCTGCATAATCGGCAGGGTCTTCGTACCCGCATAGGCGATCATGGCGCGTTCGTTCGGCTCCCAGTCGAAGGTGATCCGCAGGAGGGGCTGGCCGTACTGATCGCGGTAGTTGGGGTCGAGGTCGAGGTAGTGGTACTGGTAAGCAGGCGACTCGCCCTGGAACCCGACGCTGATCACGTTCTTGTAGTACTGCTGGATCGCCTGCTTCCAGGCGCTGCCGAAGGCCGGCGTGCCCGGCGGCGTCGTGAGGCTCTGAATCGGGCGGGCGCCGCTCTGGCCCACCGAGATCGAGCCGCCGCCGAGGAAGCCGAGCCCGGTGTGGTCGAAGTTGTCGGCGTTGAAGTCGTCGATCGCGACAGCGTTCGCGCCGGAGCCCATGTAGCGATTGAACGACTTGTTGTTGAACCAGCCGGTCGCTCCGCCGCCGCCGGTCTGGTAGGCGTAGTTCTTGCCGACGACACCGGTGTTCGTGACGGGGTCGTACGGCTTGCCAAGCTTCGAGATCAGCAGCGTCTTCGCGTTGTTGAAGACGTACGCGGCCATCACGATGATGTCTGCCGGCTGTTCCTTGACCTGGCCCATGCTGTCGTAGTAGAGGACGCTCTGGCCGGTCTTGCCGTCGTTTCGAATCGCGAACGCGCTGGCGTAGTTGATGATCTTGAACTTCCCCGTCTTGAGCGCGACGGGCAGCACGGTCGTCGTCGGGTCGGCCTTGGCGCCGACCTCGCAGCCGAACCGCTCGCAGAACCCGCAATAGGTACAGCTGCCGCGGGAGATCCCGTCCGGGTTCGTGTACGCGGTCGGCAGGTTCGCGGTCGGGGCGAAGAACGGGTGGTAGCCGAGCTTGCCGGCGGCCTCCCGGAACAACGCGCCTACCTCGGTGTCCGGGGGCGGCTTGACCGGGAACTCGCGCGAGCGCGGCCCCTCGAACACATTGCCTCCGGGGACGATCTTGCCGTTGAGGTTCCCGGCCTTGCCGGCGATCCCGGCCATGTAGTCGAACTTGTCCATGTACGGCTCGAGCTCGTCGTAGGTGATTCCCCAGTCCTGGATCGTCATTCCGGGCGGGATCGCCGCGGCGCCGTACCGGTCGATCGTGCTCGAACGGATCGTGAAGTCGCGCGGATGGAACCGCCACGTCTGCCCGTTCCAGTGGACGCCCGCGCCGCCGATCCCGGTACCGGGCAGGAACGCGCCCAGCTGCCGGATCGGCATGGCGTTCTCCTGGACGTTGTGGCGGAAGGTCCAGGTCTCGTTCGCGGTGTTCTGGAAGAGCTCATACCGAATCGCATAGCGGAGCTCGTCGTGGTCGTCGGCCCAGTTCCCGACGCTGCGATCGTGCCCCCGCTCCAGCCCGACGACGTTCAGGCCGGCCTTCGTCAGCTCGGCAGCGATGATTCCGCCGACCCAGCCGACGCCCACGATGACGACGTCTGTCTTCTTGTTCGCCATGTCATGCACCTCCCGAGAGCGGCCCGGTGTTGGTCGCGGCATTCGCAGGTGGGGCATCCGAGGCGGCTGCGCCGGTCCTCGTACCGACGGTCGCCGCCTTCGAGCCGAGCGGTAGAGGCTTCTTCTCGTACGGGTAGGGCTTGTTGGTGAAGACGTAGTCGGCGTAGACATCACCGCGGCGCATCGGGTCGCCCGGGAAGCCGATCCACTTCCACCCGACCATGTCGATGTTCCCGCCGTAGGCGGGATCGGCCAGCATCCCCTCGAGGACGTTCTGGCGGAACATCGCGTAGAAATCGCTGCTTGCAAAGGCGGTGGAGCCTGCCAGCGGGATCGATGCCTTCCCCGTCTGCAGATCCGTCAGCGCCAGGGTCTGGCTCGCCGCGGACAGGACCGGGTACGGGTTGCCGTACACCGACTTGCAGTAGACGTCGTACGCCGGCAGGAACGCCCGGTAGACCTGCGACGGCGTCATCGGGATCTGCCAGCCGTGCCCGGTATCGACCGGCGTGTAGAAGGGACCGTTCAGGTAGAAGCGGTGCCCTTGGCCCCAGCTGCCCGCGAGCTGCCCGTCGAGGTAGTAGCCGACCCCCGCGACCCGCGCGCCCGGCCCCGAGCTGTCGGTCGGCCAGATCGTCTCGGCCATCGCCGTGACGTAGTCGAACTCCCATT
Source organism: uncultured Actinomycetes bacterium (assembly GCA_963836925.1). Classification (GTDB taxonomy): domain Bacteria; phylum Actinomycetota; class Thermoleophilia; order Gaiellales; family Gaiellaceae; genus PALSA-600. The sequence goes on along the minus strand of CAWILJ010000011.1, from coordinate 108,321 downwards.
GCGTCAGAAACCGAAGCGCCGGCGGCGCCGTGGCAGCCTCCCCGCCCTGCGCGGGCCCCGCGACCACGAGGCCGCCGGCCGCACCTGCAACACCAGCGGCCGCGCCGGCCTTGAGAAACCCAAGCCGCGTTATCGGCCGCTGGCCAAACCGCTGTACGGAGTCTTCGCCGCCCTTCGTTTCTTCGCTCATCTCGCTCCTTCCACACAATCGACCGTGATGACCATCCGACGAATGAACGTCGCCTCGAGCACGCGACCGAACGACTCGATCGCAAGGCAACCGGTCGCGACGCAAGAGCCTGGGCAATCGTACAGAGAAAAAACGTATATCTCGTTACCGCAGGGGCGCGTTTGGAGCGAGCCCTGAAGAGCTCCTCTCGCAGCCCGCGCTCTGGACGGCCGGCGAGACGCGGGCCTCAGCCAGGGGGAAAGTGCGGGTCCGGCGCGCTGATCTCCTCGACGTTGGCCCGTGCCCGCGCGACAACGCCCGCGTAGATCTCTCGGGCGCTCGAGGCCGGCGCTCGACCCGACCGCCGCAGCGAATGGGTCGCGAGTACTCAGTGCCCGACCGACGCACCCTCGGCGCTGCTTCTAAGCTGTCTCATCGTGCACTCGCTCGCGGGCGTTCCATGGCTACAGCGCCGCACGGCCGTCGTCGGGTCGGTGCTGCTGCTCCTCGCCGCTGCCGACATCGCCGCCGCGGCAAACCGGCCGCAATGGGTCTGGCCGAAGTCGTGGGCCGAGAGCCAAGTGCGGAAGCATTTCCCCGGCACGACCCCGCTCTGCGCTCCAGTCGGACCGGGGACACACGAGGTCGGATACAACGCCTACGCCGAGTTCGCCTGCGCCGTCACGCTCTCCGGTGGCGCTGACTACGTGCTCGTGATCAGGCCGCGGGGAAAAGCCGCCTGGACCACGTTGAGCATCGAGAAGGTCGCGTCGCTCCCGACCACCCGCGGTGGCGTGCATCCTGCAGCCGGCGGTGTGAGCGGCCGTCCAGCCGGCATCCATACCGGCGCGACCCGCCAGATCGTCGACAGGTCTCTCGACGGGTCGTTTCTTACGCTTCGGGACGGCTCGAAGTGGCTCATCAGCCCGGTCGCTCAGTACGAGACGGTGCTGTGGCACGTTACCGACGACGTTGCGGTGCTCAAGGGCACGGACCCGGCCTACCCCTATCAACTGGTGGACACGCGCGCCGGCTCATCGGCTTCAGCGCGCTATCTCGGTCGCTAGAGGGGGAAGACTGCTACCAAGGACGTTGTGATCGTCGCCATGCATGCCGCCACGGGCGCCGCCCTCGGTGCGGCCGCCCCCTCGCGGACGGCCGCAGCGTTGCTCGGCATCCCGCTTCATCTCGCGGGCGACCGGGTGCCGCACGAGGACCTTCACGATCGGCGCTTCGAGATCGGCAGCGGCCTCGTGCTGGTCGGCCTTCTGGCGCTTCGACGCGGCATCACGGACACCGCGACGATCGGTGCGGTCGCCGCTTGCGCCCCGGACGTGGAGCACATCGTTCGACTCCCTCGGCCGGGAGGCTCGAAGCTCTTCCACGGGGGACGGGGGTGGCACCGTTCGGGTGGCCTTTCGACCCGGACGCAACTGCTCATCGCCGGCATCCTCGTGGGCAGCTTGCTCGGTCCATCTCGTCGCGACTGACTTTCGCCGCTACGTCACCTTCAGGACGCCCTTCATCCCGTTGGCTGCGTGACCGGGAATGGTGCAGAGGTACTCGTAGCTTCCCTTCTTCGAGAGCGTGACCTTCAAGGTGGCCGAACCACCCGGCGCGATCGTCGGCGTGCCTTTCCCGGTACACGAGTTGGCGCTGCCGCCCTTGGAGCTCGCGCAGAGCTTGAACGAGTGCGGGAACCCGCCGGCGTTCTTCACCTTGAACGTGATCGCACCGTGAGGCACGGTCGACTTCGAGAGCGTGAAGCTGTAGCCGGACTTGCCGGCGGTCACGTTCACGACCGTCGCGGCGGTCCGTGCACCAGCTGAGAGCGCCAAGGAGAGGGCGACTCCTGAAACGGCGGCGACCGCCGAGAACATCCGAATCCGTGACATGCGTACCTCCAGTCGTTTGGAGCCAGGCCGATGCACTCCCTGTTTGTCCGAGCTACGCGATGTCCGGGCGATCGGATTCCGGATGCGGTGCCTGGCGTGTGGGCCCGAGGCTCGACGCGCCTGGCGTGAGTCGTTCGCCTCGACCTTAGGAGGGGGACTCGAGCGGCAACCGTCAGTGCCTGTCGATCTGATCCTTGATCTCGTCCCAGTTCGCCGTGACGAAACCGGCGAGCTCCTCCTCATCGTCCTGCGCGGGAAGACCGATCAGCCAGAGGAGGGTGAGGAGGAGCCCCAGGAGGACGAGGAAGCCGAGCACGATGTCGATCACCATCGTCCTCGATCGTACGCCGCCAAAACGAGCAGCGCGCCCGCGAGCCGCCTCGGCTGCTCCTGCACCGAGGAAACACCTGTTGCGGTCGCCTAGGCCCGGCGGACGAAGTACACGATCAGAACGATCAGAAGGATGATCACGAGGATCCCGATCAACCCATACCCGGTTCCGGCCATCGCGAGCACGCAAGCCTCCTTGGTCGAACTTACCCGAATGAAATTTCTGGCGAGGCAACAGCGACGGGAGGTCGGCTGCATCGAAGCCAACGACTGATGCGCGGCACGAGCACGATCGCCGGGCTCACGTCGTCGCAGAACGATCCGCGGCGGGCCGCTCGTCCAGGTCGGCTTCCTGCCCGGGCTCGGTGTCGGACCGCTCCGCGGCCAGGCGGTTGATGCCGCTGCTCAGCATGCCGCCCGTCGCCAACTTGGTCAGAGTCTTGTTCGCCTTGCCTTCCTCCTCGAGGGTCTGATCGAGGAGCGCACTCGTCGTGTCGAGGTGGAGCTCGGCCGCGAGCGCACGAGCCGTACCGTAGGCGCCGATCTCGTAATGCTCGATTCGCTGCGCCGCGCCGATCAAGGCCGCGTCGATCGCCACGGAATCGCCGGTTGCGCCGATCACGGTGTCGCCCTCCTCGATCAGCCCCCTCATCGCCTCGCAGGTCTTGGTCGGGGCAAAGCGGATCCCCATCTCCCCGAATGCCTGATCGAGCCGCTCGACATGACGCGTCGTCTCTTCGAGGTGCGACTCGAGGGCCTCGCGAAGCTCGTATGAATGAGCCGCTGCGGCCATCTTCGGCAGCGCATCCACGAGCTGCTTCTCGGCGCTGTGCAGATCTCCGAGCTCTTCGACCAGGACGTCGGTCAGGGAATTGAACTCCATCACGATTCTCCTTCGATTGTTAGGCCAACGAGTACCCGGGACCGAACGATCGAAACGGAGGCCCGCTGCGAGACGCATCGTGTTCAGGCCGCATGATCGTCGGGAGTATCGCGAAACGCTTTCCCCCAGGGAGGCCGTCCACTCGCAGGACGCGTTCCAGGTTTACCGATCGGCGTCGCAGTCCAAGAACGAAGTCATGGCGATCCTGCGAGGACTCTGACGTGACCACGCTCTATCGACTGGCGTACAAGCCCATCGGCATCGTGGCCGGCCTGCTTGGCGGCATGCTCGCAGGCGCCGTGTTCCGACGGGTCTGGGCGCATCTCGGGCGGGAAGGCGAGGCGCCGAAGGCGACCGACGCCGATCGCGGCTGGGCCGAGGTCGTGCTCTCGGCAGCCGCTCAGGGCGCGGTATTCGGGGCGGTGAGGTCGGTCGTCGACAGGGCAGGTGCTGCCGGGTACGCCCGTGCGACCGGTGTGTGGCCGGGCCGGCGGAGCTCGAAAGCCGGATAGATGTCCGTACCCGGCCGGAGAGCGATCGGGCTCTTCTCGATCCCGGGAGCGGAGACCACGACAAGGAGGGAAGGCGATGGCTCTCAATCGAGCGAAGCTCAAGAAGTCCCAGTTCGGATTGCCGGGTGAGCGGAAGTACCCGATGCCCGACGCGAAGCACGCCGCGAACGCAAAGGCACGCGCGAAGCAACAGCTGAAGAAGGGCAAGCTCTCGCGCAGCGCCTACAAGAGGATCGTGGCCAAGGCAAACCGCGTGCTGAGCCGCTCGAAGAAGAAGGCAAGGAAGAAGAAGAGCAAGAGCTGACCGACGGCTCGGGCCGGCATTCGCCCTCCTCGACCGCTGCTCCCAGCGGGGATGCTCGCTGAGCCTCGGCACCCTCGAGGCGTCGACGATCACCTGCCCGTGTCACGGAGGGAGATTTGGGCTACACGGCCGCGTGCTCCGGGGACCTGCAATAGTCTCGCAGCCGAGGCTCCAGGCACGTATCCGAGGGGGAAAGATCGAGGTGATGGCATGGCAGAGTTGAGGTCCTCCGTGCTCCCTAGGCGCAACGCGAGCGGCGCCGGGAAGGGCACGAGATGAGAAAAGCCCAGCTTTCGGGCGTCGCGATACGCGTGATCCGGCGCAACCCGCGGGTGGCCGCGAGAGCTGCGATGCTCGCGGGCGCGCACGCAGGGGAGCTGCTCGAGCTCACGCGTCTCAAGCGTCGGCCCTCGCAGGCCCTGAACGGGGGAGGATCGGTGGACCAGGCCGAGCTCGGAGCCGTCGCCAGCGGCCTCGTGGAGATCCTGGTTCGGACGAGGAAGCTCGGACTGACGAACGCCCTCGCCGACAGGGCGATCGCCGAGCGGCTCGACGACACGCTCGGGCACCTCTCGAAGGCAATCGCCGACGTCGAGCGCGGCCGGCGCCGGCGTCGGGCTCGCCGCATCGTTGCCGCCGGGCTCGGGATCGCAGCCGCAGGGTACGGGGCCTGGCGGCTCGCGCGCGACTGAGAATCGACCTCGAGTAAAGGCGCCTCGTTCGGTGCTGTCGTCCGGGGGCGGCCGTCGGGCCGCCCCCGGTCGTGTGGGACCGAGCCGGTCTTCAAGAAAGTCGACGCATTCAGGCCATCGCAGTGGACTTCCTCGGCGGGCCTGAGTGACGAACGACGCCAACGAGGCAACCTCGGGATGACCGCAGTTCGGACTTAGAACGCCCCTCGCGGTCGTCGCCCGAGGGAGTTACGCACGGCGAACGAAATACACGATCAGGGCGATCAGCAGAATAATCACCAGGATTCCGACCAGTCCGTATCCCATGGTTCACTCCTTCGTTTAGGTGCATGAAATGAAAGGTCGCTCCGTCCCCCCTCGCCGTCTCGAGCGAGGGCAGGGCCGCGAGCGTCGTCATTGGAGGGCTATCCGTCGTTCCAGCCGGCGCTTCGTCGGCGCCTTACTTCTTCAATGCACCCTTGACCTTTTCAGCGGTCTTGTCGACCGTCTTCTTGGCCTTTCCTGCGGCCTGATCGACCTTGCCCTCTCGCTTCAGATCATCGTCATCCGCGAGCACGCCCGCCGCTTCCTTCGCACGGCCTTTCGCTTCGTCAGCATTCGTCATGAGATCTCCTTTTCGTTCGCAGCATCGTCATCCCCATGGTTCCCTTGATCCGAGACTTCCAAGCCTGGAGTGGTTGCATGTCCATCCATCTCCGGCCTGGCCCACCGCCCGGAGCAGCGACGCGAACATCTGCACGGAGTACCGTGAGGCCGTGGCCGAGCCCGGGGCGAAGCCGTACGGGAGAAGGGCGTTCGTGTTGCTGCTCGCCGGAGGAGCGACGTCGTTCGTGTGGGCGGGCCGAGCAAGCAACGTGCTCTCACCGGTCACCTCGGCCTTCTCGCAGCTCGTCGGCAACCTCTTCCCGGTCGGCGGCTGGCGCATCTACACCGTCTCCGGCTCGATGCCGGACTTCGACCCGCGGAGCTACCGGCTCGAGATCGGCGGCCTCGTCCGTCGCCCGCGCAGCTTCACCTACGCCGACTTGCTCGCCTTCCCTCGCGCCCACCAGGTCTCGACCTTCCACTGCGTCACCGGCTGGACCGTGCCGGACGTCCGCTGGTCGGGCGTCCGCCTCACTCACCTCCTCGAGGCCGCCGAGCCGCTCGCCGAGGCGAAGGCAATGCGCTTCGACTCGCTCGAGGTTCCCTACAACGACTCGCTCACTCTGCAGCAGGCCTCGCTCCAGGACGTGATGGTCGCCCTCGAGCTCGACGGAGAGCCGCTCTCGCGCCCGCACGGCGCCCCCGCACGCGTCGTGATCCCGGAGATGTACGGCTACAAGGGCGTCAAGTGGCTCTCGAAGATCGAGCTCGTCGCCCGCCAGCCAACCGGATACTGGGAAGGCCTCGGGTACGACCAGGACGCCTGGGTCGGCCGCTCCAATGGCTACGGCTCGACCTGATCGCCGGCTCCCCCGCTGGGGGCGAACCGAGCGAGCGGCGCACTGGATCCACGCCTCCGCGTTCTGCGTCCTGCTCGCGAGCGGGCTCTGCCTCTACCTGCCGAGCCTCGCCGAGGCGGTCGGGCGTCGCCCGCTCCTCAAGACGATCCACGTCTACACGGCGGTCGCGTGGGCCGCGGCGCTCGTGCTCGTCGTCGTCCTCGGCGACCGGCGCGCGCTGCGGCGCACGATCCACGAGGTCGACCTGTTCGATGCCGACGACCGCGCGTGGCTCCGCGGCCGCCACGCGCCGCAGGGCCGGCTGAACGCGGGCCAGAAGCTCAACACCATCGCCACCGCCGCCTTCGCGATCCTGTTCGCCGTCAGCGGCTTCTTCCTCTGGCTGGGGGAGCGCGATACGCGGTTCCGGCTCGCCCACGCCCTGCTCGTGCACGACTACCTGATGTACGTGTCGGTCGTCCTGTTCCTCGGCCATCTCTGGCTGTCGCTGATCATGCCCTCGACCAGGCACGCACTTTCCGGCATCACCCGCGGCTGGGTGCGCGAGGACTGGGCTGCCCGACGACACGCGAAGTGGGTCGAGTCGGTACACGCCGAGGACTAGCATCTGGGGCCCGCCGGCCTCTCCGTACCGCTGATCGCCGCGAGAATCAGCCCGGCTTCCTTAAGCCGCCGCAAAGGGGACGCAAAGAGGCCCCTCCTAACCTGCCGCTCGACAACCCAGCAGGCAGTCGAAAAGGAGGACACCAGCCATGAAGGTCAAGCTGCTCGGACTCGCGGTCGTCGCCGCACTCGCCGTCTCGGCGCCGTCATTCGGTAAGGGAGTGCCGATCGTCGCCAGGGCGATCGCCGCCGGGAAGATGCAGGCGACGACGATCAAGGCCCAGACGGGGCTGACGATCCTCGAGTCGTACCGGGTCGCGCCAGGCGGAAGCTTCGGCTGGCATGTTCACGGAGCGCCCGTCGCGGTCGTCGTCGCCTCCGGCACGCTGACTGTGTTCGACCCGACGGTCGGGAACTGCAAGCCGTTCAAGGTCTCGAAGGGCATGTCGTTCGTGGAGCCGGCGAACCACATCCATCTCGCACGCAACGACAGCAAGGCGCCCGCGCTCGTGTACGCGCTCTATCTCGGCGTCCCGAAGGTCGCTGACGTCGTCCACCCCGAGTCCGCGCCGGCCGGCTGCAACACCTGAGAGCCGTGGAGCAGGGAGAGGGAGCCCGACTCGGAGCTCCCTCTCCTGAAAAACGAACGTCCGCGCCTCGGCCCCAGACCCGGTGGGACGCATTCCGGTCGTCGTAGGGTCAGCTCGCTCGCCGGTCTTCGGCTTTCGTCACTGCTGCTGACAGGGCATCGCGGAGTTCGCGGCCCTGCTCCACGGTGAGCGTGCGGGCAACGTGGACACCTTTCCCGAGGTACGACTTCGCCTCGAAGCGGATGTTGTTGCCGTGGTCGACTTCCGCGCTCGCCTCGAACACCAGCGCGCCGTCCTTGCTTTTCACATACACGGCCATACGCCCACCTTACGCCTTCTGGACGCCGATTTCCTGGTGAGGACGCGCGAACGAGCCTCCACTCACCGACGGCTCGGCTCGAGGACGGCTCGGAGGCGTTCGCCCTGTTGCTGGTGGACGGACAGCTCGATCCCGTCGAGATGGCATACCTCATGGATCTCGTCGAAGGCTGCCACGACGTCTACGCGACCGAGCAGCGGGCACGTGATCATGATCGTCGCGGTGTCCTCGTCACCCCACCGCGGTGCGACGTCGTAGGCGACGATTTTGATCTGCTGAAGGAGCTCGTGACGCGAGCCCGCAACGAGAACCACTGAACCAGCCGTACCCCGCCTCAACACGGGAGCCAAAGTCGGCAACTGTCTCACTCCCCGGTTCGACGAAGCCAAGGATAGCGGCAACACGCCCAACCTTCCATCGGGGAAACCGCTGAATCGAGGCCCACCGAGCCGTCGGAGTCGATCAGAGGAGGGTGAACACGCGCGGTGGTGGAGGCCAGCCTGGTGATCATGTGGCCGGGGTTCGCCCGCTTGGGAGGGTGGTTTGTCATACGGGGGCTCAGAGGTCGTCGCCGTTAGAGAGCAGCCGCGCTGCGCGCCGTTCGTTTCCAGAACGCGGCCGGCCAGCGCTCCGGCGACTTGCAGACACGTGTTGCGACGTCATCCGCCTTCCGCCGACCGATCCATTTGGGTCAGGCGTCCGACGATCCGTGCTCGCTATCAAGTGAGGACAGGGGCGTTGCGCCCACCAAGCGACGACACGAAGGGAAAACATGGACTCGGCAGGGGCAAAGATGCTTTCCCGGAGGATCGAGCAGCACAGCCACTGGCGTCAGGCCGGGTCGGTGCTCGACGGACGCCTGCCTGCCAGCGATCCCGACCGCGAGTCCCTCGTCAGCCTGGGCTGTGGGATCCGGGTCTACGCGCACCAGGTGACCCGCGACGGCGACAGACTGCGCCTCTGCAAGCGGCTCGTCGATGACATCTGGGAGACCGGGACGATTCCCGAGGCCGAAGTCGAGCGATGGGGCGACGTCATGAGCGAGCGCGTGACGATCGAGCGCGCGATGAGCGACCACTTCACGTCGCTCGACGCCATACGCGACGTCGACGTGCAGAGCGTCGGCGGCTGACACTGCGGCCCCGGCACGCTGCTCGACGAAACCACCGCCACCATCCAGGAAGAGCTCGACCGAGGTCTAGCCCGATCGGCCGCGTTCACGGCGCCTGTTGGCCGGGCAGCTATCGGCGGCGGTAACTCCTCCGGGACGTGCCTGCGTCGCGGTTACGTTGATATCGAGGTGAGCGGGATCCGGCGCATCTGGTGGTTGCGTGCCGTCGTCGTCACGGTCGTGATCGTCTACTTCGAGCTTCCTTATCGGGTCAGCGGTTGGATCCCGGTCTGGCTGCCGTTCCTGCTCGCCGTCGTGACCGAGGCGCAGTTCTTTCTCTCCGGCTGGCGTTCGACCCCGGGGCGAGAGCGAGTCGATCCCGGACCGCAGGTGTCGGATCTGGAGGAGCTCGGCCGCGGCGCCTTGCTGAACGTCCCGCTCCGGCAAGGCGGTGAGCTGTGGCTGGAAAGCGGCGAGTTCACCGAGCCCGAGGTTGCCGAGTGGCTGCGCCGGAACGAGGAGGAGCTGGCGGCGCTTCCTGCTGGCCGTTTTGCTGCCGGGCCACTCCGGCTCGACCGCGACAACGCGATTCGCGCCGTCGCCGAGACTCCGGCGCCGCCGGCAGTCGCCCGAAGTCGCAGCCGCCTCGGAATATTGGTGTCGGTTCTGATCGTCGTCGGGGTCGGCGTGCTGCTGTTTACCCGCTCATCGGGCTGGCAGCAACTCTCGCGGCCGACGCGGGCTGCGGCGGAGGCGCAGTTCTCACGGCTGGCCGCAGAGATCGCCGGTCATCCTGTCACCGTCGGCTGCGACGACCAGCATGTCGGCTACGTCCAAGGGGATGACGGGCTGGCGCAGGTCGGCGGACGGCAGGCGTGGCTGACGACCGAGATCTGCCTGGCGCTCGTGCGACTGCGCGACGGGAAGCTCGACCCGCAGAGCGAGTCCGCTTCGCACGCGGTCGTGGTGCTCGCGCACGAGTCGTGGCATCTGCACGGGGTCGCGTCGGAGTCGCTCGCGAACTGCTTCGCCTATCAGTCGGGGGTCGGCGTGGCCGAGAAGCTCGGAGTGTCGCCTCCGACCGCGGAGGCCATGATGCGCGAGCAACTGGCCGAGAACGGCGCGGAATTCGCGGCCGACCCCGCCTACCTGATCCCATCGGGCTGCAGCGACGGCGGCACGTACGACTTGCATCCGAACTCGTCACGGTTCCCGTAGCCGAACCGACTCGCAGGCGTCTCTACCTCTCGGGGACCGGTCTATTCAGGAGCCGTGCGGGTGGTAACGGAGTCCGTCGAGTGCGAGTTCGAGCAGGCGTTTCTTTTGCTCGGGGTCTTCGGTGGGCACCATCGCGATCGCGCCGACCATTCGCACGACATCGATGAAGGTCGTGTCGGTGCGCACGACTCCTGCGCGTTGTGCACGTTCGACAAGGGCGGTACCGGCGCCGACGATCGCGGTGCGACAGGTGAGCAGGACGTCCGGGTTCGGGTCGGTCTCCATCAGCGCCTCGTTGAGCGCCCGCTTGGTCGCCGCGAAGCCGACGTACTGGTGGAGCCACTTCGATAGCGCCTCCCACGGAGGGAGCCCCGCGAGATCCGCGGCTGCACGGGCCATCGCCTCGACCTCGTCGACGTAGACAGCCTCGAGAAGGGCCTGGCGGGTGGGAAAGTGTCGGTAGAGCGTGCCGATTCCGAGGCCGGCCCGCTCGGCGACCTCCTCGAGCGGCGCCGACGTGCCCTTGTCGGTGAAGAGGGCACGGGCGGCCGCCACGAGCTTGTCGTGATTCGCGCGCGCGTCGGCGCGCATTGGGCGAATCGGCTGGGTCTCGGTCTGACTCACTCGGGTTGACAAACGGAGGACACCTCCGTATCTTATCCGGAGGCCTCCTCCGGATGTTTCGGAGACGGCCTCCATTTTATCGCAAAGTCCGTTCTGAAGGGGGTCGGTATGCAAGAAGCTCAGCCAACGTCTCGTGGAGCGGCTGAGGCACCGGTTGTCAGCGGGGGGTACGCCGGTCGACGGCTCGACGGCGCGCCGCCTCGCCGTCGTGGCGAGATGCGCCAGGGGCCTCTTGCCGGCCGGTATCCCGCGGTGGCGGCGATGGTGATGCTCGCGCTGATCCCGTACCTCGCGCTCTCGGCAGCGCTTCAACCATTGGCACCGATCATCGGCGAGCAACTACACATGAGCGCGCAGACGCTGAGCCTGAGCTCCGGACTGGCGAACGCCGCCTACGCACTGGGCACCGTGCTGGCGGTGCAGTTCGCGCAGCACCTCCCGCAGCGCAGGATGCTGGTCGGTTATGCGCTGCTGCTCGTGATCGGCTCGATCCTCGCGGCCGCCGCCCAGGATCCCGCCATGTACACAGCGGGGCGCGTGATCCAGGGGCTGTGCACCAGCCTGCTGCTGATCGCCGCGGTGCCGCCGCTCGCGATCGGTTATCCGGCCAACAAGCTGCGCGACACGGCGGTCATCATGAACATGTGCATCTTCGGCGCCGTTGCGCTCGGCCCGTTCATCGGGGGACTGCAGGCGCAGGCAGACGCGTGGCGGCCGTTGTTCTGGATCGTCGCCGCGATCTCTCTCGGGGCCCTCGTTCTTGCCGTGTTGACGTTCGAAGACGCTCCGCCCGCCAATCTCGACTCGCCGCGCGACCTGCCGGCGATCGCGCTCGCGGGCGTTGGCTGTGTGGCCGCCTTCTTCGGCGCCTCGCAGCTCACGAGCCACCGCTTCCTCGATCCCGTGGTGATCGTGCCGCTGCTCGGAGGCCTTGCCGCGATCGTCGTCCTGGTCGTCTACCAGTATCGCGCCAAGCGACCCCTCCTGACGGTTCGCGCGATGCTCACCAGCACCATCCCGGTCGCAGGGATCTCGGTGGCGCTGTTCGCGGCCGCCGCATCGGTCTCGGCCACGGTCCTCACGGCCGCGGCGCTCGCCGGCCACTACAGCCCACTGCACATCGGCATCCTCTACCTGCCCGAGGTCGCCGGAGCCGTGATCACCGCGGTCGTGCTCGGACTCGTCATCACCAAGCGCGCGATGCACTACCTGCCGCTGGCCGGCATGTTCTTTCTCGCCGCCGGGATCCTGGTCTTCGCCGTCAATGTCCCGTCGAGTCAGGCGGCGACCCTCGTCGGCTCCGGCCTGACCGGCATCGGGCTGGGCGCGACGGTCGCGCCCGCGTTGTTCGTGGCCGGCTTCTCGTTGCCGTCGGCCAACCTGCAGCGAGTCTTCGCGATCGTCGAGCTCTTCCGGGCGGTCGCGGCGTTCATGGTCGCGCCGATCTTCGTCTACCTCGCCGCGAACCTCGGCGGCAGCCCCGAGGTCGGGACGCAGATCGCGCTCTGGATCGGCTTCGGGCTCGCTCTCGCCGGCGCGCTGGTCGGGGTGGCCCTGTACGCGCTCGGCGGCGCCCGCCCACAGACCCCCGACCTCGAGCGCTTCCTCGCCGGCGAGCGCCCAGCCTGGTATTCCCCGCCGCTGCTGGCGAAACTGCGTCGACCCCTTGCCACGACACAGGTCGCGATCGAAAGCGCCGACTGACATGGCATCGACAAGCCGCGACCCTGCAGCCTCCGCACCGATCCTCTTCGCCTACGACGGCTCCGAGCTCGCCCGATTCGCGATCGAACAGGCCGGCGACCTGCTCGCGCCCGGCGGCGCGGCAATCGTCCTCTGCGTCTGGCAACCCGCAGACGTGGGATTCCTACCCGTCGACGACCGGCAGTTCGACGCGCAGAACGCGAGCAGCGTGCAGGAGGCCGCGCAGGAGACCGCCGCATACGGAGCATCGCTGGCGGAAAGAGCAGGGTTCAAGTCGCAGAGCGTGGCAGTCGAGGCAGCACCGACCTGGCAAGGGATCGTCGAGACCGCCGAGCAGCGCCGAGCAAGCCTGATCGTCCTCGGCTCCCACCGCCGGCGCGGTGTCATCGGGCGCCTGCTCGGCAGCGTCGCCGCCGCCGTCGTCACCCACTCACCAACCTCCGTCCTCGTCGTGCACCAGCGATTCCCGACAGAGGCTTCGAATGCGCAGACGACCGCCCAGCTCGCATGAATCGTCCAAGCACCTACGCCCTCGTATGCGGGACGATCCAGCCCCTGGTCGGAGTCGCTTCCTAAACTCGCCTGCTTCCTCGACGTCTAACCGTTGGAAGTCAAACCAGGGACGCAAGGTCTCGCAAACGATTCGGAGGTCGAAGGATGCGGATAGCGGGTGCAATCGCCGGGGTCATGATCCTTGCGGCGACGGTGAGCGGGGGATCAGCGTTTGCGTCGCAGACGGAGAACATGCCGACCGGAGGCGCCGTGTACGTCCACGCAACCGGAGGTGAGGGGCCGGTCGGGACGATCATCATCACGGGCGCGATCGGCGACTACGGCAAGACGCTCTCAGTGGACAAGGACGGCAAGACCGACAACAACGGCAACTTCGTCAGGATAACGCTCCACCAGGGAACATTCGAGGTCGACTCCACTGCTCTCAACGCGAAGACGAATCACGCGCAGCCGATCGTCAACAAGTCGACCTGCTCGATCCACCTCACCGGGACAGGCCCCGTGACCTTCTTCAACGGCACCGGACTGTACAAGGGGATCAAGGGGAAAGCGCTGATCACAATTTCCTACGGCGGTGTCGGCCCGCGTTATCGGAGCGGGACGCACAAGGGCCAGTGCAACTTCGACAACAACACGCCGCCGGTTGCCCAGTACGCGTCGATCACAGGGCCGGGCACCGTCTCGTTCTCCTGATCGAAGCTCGACGTCTCGGTCGGTCCGCGCAGTGCGGGCGGCGATGTCGGTCGATGGGCCGCCGTCCCGCGCTGCCGCCCGCACTGTCCGGTACGTTTTCCATCAAGGCAACAGCTGGATAGCGCCGTTCGGGCAGATCGGCTGCCCTCCGCGCCCTCCCGGTCCTGCCATGATTCAGCTGAGTGCGACGCCCCGCTGGCCGTCGTCCCGGCGAGTCCCAGTCCAAACACGGCACCTCGACCGGGACCTCCGAGGCTGCCGAATCCGGCGGCCCGGAGGGACTTGTGCCCGGCTCGCTGACGCGGCCGGCGTCCATCCTGGCGCTCCAGCGTGGGGCCGGGAACACGGCCGTCTCGTACCTGCTCCGAAACGGCACCGGAACGGTCGCACCGCCCCCGCCCGCCGGCGCGACGGGCGCGCAGGCGAACGCACGTCCGATGCCGAAGACGAGCCGGCCCGAACTGCCCGAGCTCGTCACGAACATCTTCTGGGTGCTCCACGTCGGAGGCGACCACGAGCGGATGCTCGAGGACCTGCTCGTGAACCAGGACCGGGGCAGCGAGCTGAAGGCGGCCTACAGGCAACAGCACGGCGTCGACCTGATCAAGGACATCGAGCAGAGCTCGGTCAACGACGCCGACGCGCTCCGCGCCGCGGACTACCTGAACTGGGGTCGTCTTCGGCCGCTCGCGAAGGTGCTGTTCGCGATGGACATCACCGGCACGCACGAGGAGACCGTCTACCGCACCCTCAAGGACGCCCACGACGAGGGCGCGCCCGACTCGGCGTGGACCCGGCTCGTCAAGAACGACCCCGACACGAGCGACCTGAAGATCTGCAAGCGCTGGAGCGACAAGACACTCGACGAGGCGATCGACTCCGAGTTCAGCAGCGACGAGCTCGACAAGGCGAAGGCGATCCTCCGCCGCGGCGAGATGGACGCGATCGACAAGATCAGGGTCGCCACGAACAAGGTCGGGACCGACGAAGCCCTCCTGTTCGAGGGCCTGCGCGAGGCCGACCCGAAGACGATTCGCCGCGACTACCAGGCGCGGTACGGCGACAGCCTCGACGAGGTTCTCTTCGACCAGTACGACGAGAACGGCGAGGAGACCAGCAGCGGCGACCTCTCCGGCAAGGACGCGGCGGAAGCGCGGGCGTTCCTCGAGGCCGAGACCGCGCCTGAAGGTGACCCCGAGCGCCTGGTTCGGATGGTCGAGGCCGCGTCCAAGGGCGCCGGGACCGACGAGGACTTCATCTGGCGTGAGGTGCAGGCAATCAAGACGAAGGCCGAGGACAATGCCCCGGAGAAGGCGAAGGAAGCGGCCGTCGCGCGCGAGCAGCTCTCACGGCTGAAAGCGAAGGTCGAGGACAAGGACGACCCGCTCGACCTCACGGGCACGCTCGGCGAGCTGAGCGACGACGAGTACTCGCGACTCCAGGCGCTGCTCGGGATCAAGGTCGGAGACGCGACGCTCGACGACCCGCTCGTCATGAAGCTCCGGTCGCTCGGCGGCGTCGACTGGGACGCCTTCGACGCGGTGCTGGAAGCCGACAAGTCGACGACCGCGGCCTTCGCGGCCGCGTGGGACGACGAGAGCTCGCAGCTCCACAAGTACTTGACGAAGTACACGACGGTCAGCAGCGGCAAGCGCGGCGAGCTCTACACGGTCTTCGGGGGGTCGCTCTACGACCGGCTTGCGCTCTGCGAGGGCGGGTTCCGCGACGACTACGAGGACTACGCGTACAACCTGATCGAGAACCACGCGACTGAGGCGCAGCGGCTCGAGCTCCGGCGGGCGCTCCGCGCAGTCGAGAAGAAGGAGACGCCGGCGAACGCCGAGGCAGGCAAGGCGATGGCCGCGCTCGAGCGCGCCTTCAACTCCGACGAGATGGCCCGCGTCCGCAAGGGAATCCAGGCCGGCGACCTCGACAACCCGCTCGAGCGCGCGGAGGAGCTCGAGGAGAACGTCGAGCGCGAGCGGAGCTGGTGGTTCGGACTCGACGACGCGCTCACGGACGAACGGCGCGAGATGCGCGCCGACATCGAGGTCGCGGGGCTCGACGCGCAGATGACGCCGACGGAGGCCAGGCGGCTGCGGCAGACGGAGAAGCGGACGACCGGCGCGCTCGAGGACTACATCAAGATGCGCGACGCGGCGACGGAGCTGGCGTCGCAGATCGTCGGCTTTGCGATCGGCCTCCTCGTCACCGCCGTCACCGCGGGCGCCGCGGGGCCGCTCGTGATCGGCGCGCTCGTGCGCGCCGCCGTCGTGTCGGCGATCGCACGCGTGCTGACGGACAAGGCCCTCAAGGGCGAGCGCTTCGACATGTTCGGGGGCGACGGCGCCCACTCGTTCGGGTTGGGCGCCGTCGACGGCGTCATGGCCGTCCTCGGCGGCCGGGGCGCGACGTCGCTTCTCGGCAAGATCGGCGGGGCCGAGGTCGCGGTGGCGCTCGAGAAGGGCACGGCGGGCTTCGCGCTCAAGACGGTCCACACCGCGGTCGAGGGTGGGATGAGCGGGGGCGTCTCGAGCGTCGTCGACGCGGCGGCGAACGAGGAGACGTGGAAGAAGGGCGTCTTCGAGGGCCTTGGCGACGTCGTCAGCCGCGGGCTCGAGGGCACCGCCCAGGGCGCCGGGATGTCCGTCGGGACGCACGTCGCGATCCACGGCGCAAAGGCCGGCACGGGTGCGGTGGCGGATCGGATCAAGGGTCGCCGGCCCGGGGGCGAGCAGCTCGGCGGGACTGGCGGCTCCCACGACCCGGGCACCCACGACCCCGCGGGCGCGACGGCGGGCGAGGGAGCCGGCACCGGCGCCGAGCACAGCACGACGACGACGGCGGCCGGCGTGGTTCCACAGAACCCGCTCGCGGGACTGTCGCCCGCCGAGAAGGGTGCGGCGGCCCGGATGATCCTCGACGAGTTCGGTAAGTGGGAGCACGCGATCGAGCACCTCCAGCACGGAAGCGGCCTCGCTGCGGGGATGCACCCGGAGACGCGGCAGCAGCTGATCGCCGCTCTCGTCGAGCACCGCGCCCACGTGCTCGAGGACCTCCGCGCGAAGTTCCAGGCCGAGCCGGTCGGCGGCGCGAGCACGGAGCCGGGGAGCGACGCCGACCTGAACGTCCGCGGCGACGACGCAGGCCAGAAGCTGATCGCAGCCCGGGAGTACCTGAACGAGCACTTTCCGAACTGGAAGGACCACTACCGGATGGCGCTGCTGATCGACGCCGGCCGCGTCGGCACCGTCGGCGACCACCTCGCCTCCCTGTCGGGCCCGGAGCAGGCACGCGTGAAGCAGCAGGTCGACGCACGCGTCCTCCACGAGAGCGAGCTCATGGCGACGGCGCGGCAGGTCCGTCAGGTCGAGCCGGGCCCCGCGCAGGAGCAGCTCCTGAATCGACTGCCCGCCGCCGATCGGGCGCGTGTCGAGGAGCTGGCGAGGATGGACGCGAAGACGCGGCAGCAGGCGTACGACACGGCGCTCCTCGAGGGCGACGCGCTCGCGAAGCGCCTGCGCGGCGAGACCGACCCGGCCGAGCGGCTGCGGCTCGCCGAGGAGGCAACCTACAAGCAGATGCTCGCCAACATGCTCGACGACGAGGCGTACATCACGCCCGGCGCCGTCGGCGAGTTCGTCTCGCAAAAGCCGGTCGCCAACGCGAGCGAGCGCTACCAGGCCTCGCTCGACCAGGTGCTGATGATCGGCCACCAGGCGCAGGCGGCAGGCGGCGTGCTTGCCGCGATGCGCCGGTACGAGATCTTCAAATACGTCAGCCGCTACTGCGAGCTCCTCGAGGGCTCGGGCCTCGTCCTGGACGCCGCGGACAAGGCGAAGCTGACCTGGTTCAAGAACTGGTCCGAATACGTCTACCGCGTCGAGCGCGAGGCGACCGGAAGCGCCACCGCGGTCGAGGGACGCCAGGTTGCGGGCGGCGCGCCGAGGGCCGGAACGCGGCTCGACGCCGAGCCGACGGACATCCGGCTTGGCGCGTCGAACAAGTTCCTGCTCGACAACTACCAGGACTTCAAGTCCTTCGCGGACCGGTACAACGGGAAGCTCCGGGGCGAGGCGCAGGCGACGACAGCCCCCGGCGGCCCTGGCGGCCCCGCGGGGCCGAACGCGCCCACCCCGCCCGGGCTCCTCGACTTCCCTCCCGTGACGGACGCCGACAACGCGGCGGCCGCCGCCTCGGCGAAAGCCGGGCCGGACGCGGGCCCGGGAGCCTCGGCCGGAACGACGACCGCCGCAGCGGGCACGAAGGTCGCGGCGGCGGGCACGACGCCGCTCCTCGGCGCCAGGGCGCACGAGCCGATCGGCAACCCGATCCCGGACGAGAGGGCCGCCCGCGCACTCTCGCGCCGACTGGCATCGGGCGACGCGACGGCGCTCCACGACGCAGGCGTGACGAACGTGCCGCCGAACTACGACCCCCGCGGCCGCGAATGGGGTGTCGGACGACGCGCCGACGGCCAGATCGTCCTCATCGAGGGCGACCCGCACGGCGTCGACTGGGAGGCGTTCATGGCCCAGGGCGGCCAGCCGCTGTCCCACTCGCATCCGATGACGACGGGCCGCGAGATGAAGGCGCCGGGGAAGACGATGTTCGAGCTGATCCCGGGCACGAGCGTCGGCAACCCCGACGCCATCCACGTGCTCCCGTCCGTCGAGGACTTCATCTTCTGCTACCAGAACGGCCTCGAGGTCCACGACGTCCACACGCCGTACGTCCACGAGGGCGGCGGCAGGATCGGCAACCTCGACCCCGCGAGCCCCCAGCCGGGCGTCTCGTTCCAGATCGTCGGGACAACGCACGTCGGCGACACGCCTGTTGGGCCCGTGCTGCGCAGCATGCTCGTCGCGTACGACGCGCAGGGAAACGTGCTCGGGATGCAGCCCGTCTACGTCGTGGCGCACCCGCGGCTGAACGGGATCAGGCTCGAGCCACCGGAGCGGATGATCCCGGTCGAGACGCCCGCCGGGGCCGGACAGGTCCCGGGGCAGCCCGTGGGCGGGCACACGACCGCGGGCGCGACCACGACGCCGACGGGCTCCGTCCCGCCCTGGCGCGAGGACCTCGCGAAGCACGCGCCGGATGCGGCCGCGAGCGACGCGCTCGTCCACGCCTTCGACAACGACCTCCCGCGCCTCGAGAACCTCGTCGCGGAGATCGGAGCCCGCGCCGTCCACCCACTCAGCGCAGAGCTCGGGGGACCGGCCGAGCTCGAGGCACTGTCGCGCGAGGTCGGGAACACGGGTCTGAAGAACCTCGCCCGCGACCTCAGGGGGCCGGAGATCCAGGCCCTCGTGAAGGCGCACGGGGCGGAGCAGGTGAAGTGGGCCGCCGCGGAGCTGGACGGGAACCAGGTCAAGGAGCTCCTCGCGCTGCCGAAGGCGGAGCTCGCCGCGCTCTCGCAGCCGCCCGCTGCCGGCGGCGTGGCCGCAGCGGCCGCGCGCCGGCTCCTGACGGCTCTGGAGGCCGGCCGCCTGAAGCAGCTCATCCCCGCGGTGACGCCGGCGAACCTCAGCACCATCCTCGACCTGCTCGGCCCCGCCGCGACGCGCGATCTCGCGGACGTGAAGATCAAGACGGGCAAGATCGCGGATCTGAACGAGCACGGCGTGAACCTCGCGTCGCAGCGGCCGGGGATCGACGCGCCGGCCCCGCTGACGGCGAACTCCGTCGTGATCGATTCGAACACGATGATCGCGATCCGGAGCCTGATGACCGGCGTCGACTGGGACCACGGCCTCCAGCCGATCGAGCGGAACGCCGTGAACGCAGTCCGTCGCCGGATGGGGCTCACGGAGTTCGACACCGCGTCCCCGCCGCCCGTGAACGCGGACGGCACGCGAGACCTCGCCGGCCTCGTCGGAACGACCGACCTGCGCGGCCCGAACGCCGTGCTGAGCGAGCTCGACGCGACCGCTCACCGGCCGGCCGGCGTCGCGCTCGGCGTCGGCCGCGACACCCCGGACTACGCAGAGGTGATCGCCGATCTCTCCGACCTGAGCCAGGCCACGGAAGGCCGCGTCGGCAAGAACAAGGGCGCCGAGGATCGAGCCGCGATCGCCGACGCCCTCTTCGCAGCGCAGCCGCCGGGTGCGAGCGGCGATCCCGTGTTCGTGACGGCGGACGGCGATGTCTACACGCGGCTGATCCCGTGGGCAATCGCGCCGGTCGTGATTCCACCAAAGTTCCCGACGACGGCCGCCGAGCACGGCCTGAGCTATGCGCAGCGATTCGCGTTCCAGAACCGCAGTGGCTTCACCGTCGTGATTCGCGGCCGGCGGCTCAACGTGATCCCGGTCTCGGAGTGAGATGGCACTGACCTACTTCGTCGCAGCGCTGACCTGCCCCGAGTGCGGTGGTGTCACCCCCGAGGACTCGTCGACGGGGATGCGGAACCACCTCGGGAGCGGGCACGGAGTCCAGGTGCTGCGCGTCGGGGACGGCGGCATCACGCTGCCGAACATCGCCTCCGAGTACATCCAGGTGCGCGACCCTGGCGACGGCCGGGAGGTGCGCCTGCTCGAGACGTGGACGTGCGCGGCGTGCAGCTCGGAGAACTGGGCCGTCGTGACGATCCGCGACGGGACGATCGAGAGTATCGAGGCGCGCCCGGTGAGCAGGGCGACGTTCGACGACATCCACTTCGTCACGGAGAACATCGCTCACCAGTTCGAGGCGCTCACGGGCGAGTCCCTCTGGGACGAGCACGGCGTGCGGCCCGAGTTCGCGGAGCTCCTACGACCCGTGCTTCCCGCGTAGGCCATGTCGGACCTTTCCGTCCGGGGCTCGCTCGACCACCTCCACGGCGTCCGCGCGTGTGGCGGCCGCTTCGTGCTGGAGGAGCCGCTCTTCGGGGCGCCCGAGGAGAGTGTGTGGCTCGGTAGCGGCGAGGAAGGGCCGGTGCTCGTGACCCTCGGGCTGAGAACGGGCCTGACGCGCGCCGAGCTCGAGGAGCTGCTCGCGTTGCCGTTCCCGGGGATCACGCCGCTAGTCGCCGTCGGGGAGCTCGACCAGCCGGGGCCCGAGGCCGACAACGTCGTCGTCGTCGTCGAGATGCTGCCGGCCGGCGTCGTGTCGACGCAGGCCTTCGCTGCTCTCCGGGGCGACGCGCGGCTGCGCGCGGGGCAGGAGCTTGCGGTTGCCGTCGGTCGCGCGGTGCTCGGCGCGCACGACGCCTACCTGCCGGTCGCCGGAGTCCGGCCGGACGCCGTGTGGGTTCGCGAAGGAAATCCCGCGGCGTTCGCAGCGCTCGCCCCGCGAGCGGCGAGGCTGTGGGCGCTCCGGCAGTCCGTCGACGCGGGCGTCGCCCCCGGGCATCTTGCCGTCTTCGAGCCGCCCGAGCTGCTCGACGGAGCGGGGCCGACCCGGCCGGACGACGTCTTCTCGCTCGCGGCGAGCTTCTGGTGGTGGGCGACCGGGCAGCATCCCTTCTCGGACGGCGGCCGGGACGAGCAGGTGCTGGCGATCCTGATGGGCGAGCGTCGCCCCTGGCCCGGACCGCCGTCGCTCGAGCCGATGCTCTCGATGTCGCTCGGGCCCCGGGTCGGCCGGCCGTCGCTCATCACCGTCGTCGAGCTGCTCGCGCCGACGTGACGCGCATCGGGCTGCTCTTCCCGCGGTCGGTGATGCCGAGGTCGGAGGCTCGCCCGGTGGTCAATGGGTGGTCGGCCGATACCTCCACTCGGCGCACAGCATGGTTGAGCGACGAGATCGAATGGGCGGCACTGGACTCGAACCAGGGACCCGAGCTCGTCGATTCGAAGTAGCCGCTCGCGCCCGCCCAGAATGGGGCGCACCCGCGACCCCCAGGGCGGAACGGCGCCTGACGCCTGCCATTTCCTCGTCAGTGGTTGTGCCTCGGCACGCCCTTCGTCTCGGCGATGCGCTGATACCTGACCGCCAGCTTCAGCACCATACCGTGCGAGAGCTCGTCGACGAGGCCGCGCTGGATCTCCTGCCACGGCGTCTGGCTCTCCGGATAGGCGTAGCCGCCCGTCTGCAGGAACTCGGCGCGCCGCGCCTCGAGCTCTCCGGCCGGGACGAGGATGTCGGCGGTGCGTCTGCCGAGATCGATGCGCACGCGGTCGCCGGTCCGCAGGAGGGCGAGCCCGCCGCCGGTCGCCGCCTCCGGCGAGGCGTTGAGAATCGACGGGCTGCCCGACGTTCCCGACTGGCGCCCGTCGCCGATGCAGGGCAGCTCAGTGATACCGCGCTCGAGCAGGTACGACGGCGAGCGCATGTTGACCACCTCGGCCGCGCCGGGATACCCGACCGGGCCCACACCGCGGATCACGAGGAGGGAGTGCTCGTCGAGCGCCAGTGACGGATCGTCGATGCGCGCGTGGTAGTCCTCGGGCCCGTCGAAGACCACGGCGCGCCCCTCGAAGGCATCCGGATCGTGCGGGTCCGCGAGGTAGCGTTCGCGGAACTCCTCGGAGATGACAGACGTCTTCATGATCGCCGTGTCGAAGAGGTTCCCTTTCAGGTTGAGGAAGCCGGCACGATCCTTGAGCGGCAGGTCGTGGGGCCTGATCACCTCCCGGTCGCTCGCGAACCTTCCCTCGTTGTTCTCGTGCAGCGTGCGACCGTTGACGGTGATCGCCGTCGCGTCGATCTTGCCCATCGCGATCAACTCGGCCACGACCGCGGGCACGCCGCCCGCCCGGTAGTAGTCCTCTCCGAGATACTCGCCGGCGGGCTGCATGTTGACGAGCAGCGGCACGTCGTAGCCGATCCCCTCCCAGTCGTCGTTGTCGAGCCCCACGCCGACGTGGCGCGCGATCGCGTTCACCTGGATCGGCGCGTTCGTCGAGCCGCCGATCGCCGAGCAGACGACGATCGCGTTCTCGAAGGCCGCACGCGTCATCACCTGCGACGGACGTAGGTCCTCCAGCACGAGCTCCACGCTGCGCTTGCCGGTCAGGTACGCCATCTCCTGCCGGTCGCGATGCGGCGCGGGGATGGCGGCGCAACCCGGGAGACTCATGCCGAGTGCCTCGGCCAGCGAGTTCATGGTCGTCGCGGTGCCCATCGTGTTGCAGTGGCCGGCCGAGGGGGCCGAAGAGGCGACGAGCTCGACGAACTGCTTCTTGTCGATCTCGCCCAGTGCGAGCAGCTCGCGCGCCTTCCAGACGATCGTCCCGGACCCGGTGCGCTCGCCGTCGTGCCAGCCGTTGAGCATCGGGCCGCCCGAGAGGACGATGGCCGGGATGTCGACCGTTGCGGCGGCCATCAGCTGCGCCGGCGTCGTCTTGTCGCAGCCGGTCGTCAGCACGACCCCGTCCAGCGGGTAGCCGTAGAGGATCTCGACGAGGGACAGATACTGGAGGTTGCGGTCGAGCATCGCCGTGGGGCGCTTGCACGTCTCCTGGATCGGATGGATCGGGAACTCGAGCGGGATCCCGCCGGCCTCGCGAATCCCGTCGCGGACACGGCTCGCGAGCACGAGGTGGTGCCTGTTGCACGGCGTGATGTCGGAGCCGGTCTGCGCGATCCCGATGATCGGCCGGCCGGACTGGAGCTCGTCCAGCGTCAGGCCGTAGTTGAGCATTCGTTCGAGGTAGAGCGACATGTTGTCGACGTGATCCGGATCGTCGAACCAGGCGCGGGAGCGCAGCCGCGTGCTCACGGCGCAGTCACGGGCTCAGGAGGAGCGTCGTGGTGGCCGACGATCGTGAGCCCGCCGTCGGCGACGAGCGCGTGCCCGCTGACGTAGGACGACTCGTCGCCCGCGAGCCAGAGAATCGCCGCGGCGATCTCCTCCGGCCGCCCCGGCCGACGCAGAGCCGGCCAGCGGCTGAACTCGCGCTCGCGCGCGGCGGGATCGGGAAACGTCTCCAGCCATGCGCGGACAGTGGCGGTGAGGATCGTGCCGGGACAGACCGCGTTCACGCGGACTCCGTAGGGGCCGCAGTCCACCGCCATCTGCCGGGCGAGACCGACCACGCCGGCTTTGGCGGCCGCGTACGCGGCATGCTCGGGAAAGCCCTGCAGGCCCTGCACCGAGGAGACGGCGACGATCGAGCCGCGGCGGCGACGAACCATCCGCTCGGCGGCGCCCGACATGGCGAGGTAGGCACCGGTGAGGTTGAGATCGATGACGTGTCGCCATGCCTCCGGCGAGGTCTCGTGCGCGGCGGCGATCACGCTGGCGCCGCCGACGTTCGCGACGACGACGTCGAGGTCGCCGAGCGCGTCGGCGGCGGCGAACGCCTCCGCGACCGTCTCGGCTCGCGTCGCGTCGCCCGCGAGCGCGGTCACGCCGGCACGGCCTTCGAGCCCGGACAGATCGCCCACGTCGACCGTGACCACGCGCGCACCCTCGGCGAGGAAGCGCTCGACCGTGGCGCGCCCGATCCCGGCCGCCCCGCCGGTGACGAGCGCGACACGGCCGGCGAGCACTCCCGGTTCAGTCGTCGAAGCCATAATCCGTGCCTCCGAGCCGCTGGGCGCCGCCCGGCCTCACGACCGCGGCATCCTCGTAGCGGATCCCGCCCTCGAGCTCGGCCTGGTAGATGCCCGGCTCGGTGACGATGACCATGTTCTCGCGGAGCTCGTGGGCGCTCCCCGGCACGAGCTGCGGCCGCGACTCGTGCAGTCGGAAGCCGACGCCGTGCCCCGTGTGATGAGGGAACTGCTGGAAGCCGGCGTGCGCGCACGTCGACCGCGAGGTGGCGTCGACATCGCCGCCGGTCGCGCCCGGAACGGCGGCCGCGAACGCCGCGGACGCGGCCTCTCGCACGGCGTCGTACGCCGCGCGCTGCGCGCTCGACGCGCGGCCGGCGACGACCGTCCGGGTGTGATCGGCCCAGAAGCCGTCGACCAGCGTGCCGAGCTCGAGCATCACGAGCTCGCCCGGCTCGACACGCCGCGGCCGCGAGCGGAAGTACTGCCAGCCGTTCGTAAGATCGCGCCCCGAGTAGACGGTCGCGTAGCCGCGGACGACGCGGGCGTTCCGATAGCCGTGGCCCTCGACCTCGATCGCAGTCTCGACCGCGGCCGCGATCTCCACCTCCGTTCGGCCCGGACGCGCGGCCTCTTTGAACGCGAGCATCCCGAAGCCCGCGATCTCGTTCGCAATCCCGAGCTTCTCGAGCTCGCGCTCGGTCTTGACCGCCTTCGTCGCCTCGAGCACCTCGGTCACGTCGGTCAGCTCGGCACCCCCGAACGCTTCCTCGAGCAGCCGCCTCGTCGGCAGCCCGACGGCGCTCGCCTCGCCGGCCTGCGCCGGCGGCGCGAGTGTCTCGGCGCTTCCCTCATAGCCGACCGTCCCCCCGTTCGCATGCCGGACGGCGAGAGCGCGGAGGCGCTCCCGGACGACGTCGAGCGCCGCCGGACCGTCGTTGCGGATCACCGGGAAGGTCTCGAGCGCACCGTTCCAGACATCCGCCGCCTCAGGCGCCTCGTATTCGGGGACGAGCAGCGTCGCCTCCCCTTCCGCCGGCACGACGACGAAACCGGCACCGGCGATCTGGACGAAGTGCCCGCTCACGAAGAGGACGTTCTCCGTCATCCGGATGACGGCGACGTCCATTCCGGCGGATCTGAGCTGCGGCTGCAGCTGGTCGACGCGTGCGTTCGCAGCCATCGGCTCAGCGCGCGTCGACAACGAGTAGGCGCTCTTCCGTCATCTCGCGGATCGCGTAACGAACGCCTTCCCGGCCCGCGCCCGACCGCTTCGCGCCACCGTAGGGCATGTGGTCGACGCGGAACGTGTTGGCGTCGTTGACGATCAGCGCTCCGACCTCCAGCCGCGCGAAGGCGCGGTAGATCAGCCGAACGTCGTTCGTGAAGAGCCCGGCCTGGAGCCCGTACGGCGTCGAGTCGGCCGCCGCCAGCGCGTCATCGAAGTCGGTGTACGTCTGGAGGGAGACGATCGGCGCGAAGGCCTCGTCCTGAGAGACGCGCGCGTGCGCCGGCGCCCCGCGCAGCAGCGTGGGCTCCACGAAGGGCCCACGCCTGCCGCCGCCGCAGACGACGGTCGCACCGCCGTCCTTCGCATCGGCGATCAGCGCGAGCGCCTTCTCGGTCGTCGCGTCGTCGACGAGCACGCCGATCGCAGTGTCGTCCTCGAGCGGGTCTCCGAGCTTCAGCCCGGCGACGCGGGCGACGAACTTCTCTTCGAACGCGTCGGCCACGTCAGCTGCGACGAACACGCGCTGCACCGAAATACACGCCTGGCCGGCGCGCACGAAGCCGCCGAGCGCACAGCGCTCGGCGGCGTGGTCGAGATCGGCGTCTGAGTGGATGATCACGGCTCCGTTGCCGCCGAGCTCGAGGGCGACGCGATGCGTTGCAGCGACCTTGCGGAGATGCCAGCCCACCTCCCCGCTCCCGGTGAACGACAGCATCTTGATCCGCTCGTCGCGGACCATCCGCTCGCCGAGCTCGGCCGAGCAGGGGACGACGGTGACGGCGCCAGGCAGGGCGCCCGCCTCGACCATCAGCTCGCCGAGCGAGAGCGCCGAGAGCGGCGTCTTGCGGGCCGGCCGGACGATGCACGGATTGCCGGCCGCGTAGGCCGAGGCGAGCTTGTGCGCGACGAGCAGGAGCGGGGCGTTGTACGGCGTGATCGCGAGCACGGGCCCGACCGGGAACCGCCGCGTCAGCGCCTCCCGTCCTGTCCCGTTGGGCCACGCGTCGATCGGGATCACCTCGCCGGTCACCCGCCTCGCCTCCTCGGCTGCGTTGCGCAGGATCTCGGTCGTGCGCCGTACCTCGACGCGCGTCTCCCAGATCGCGTTGCCTGTCTCGAGCGTCATCTGTCGGGCGAGCTCCTCCTGCCGTTCCTCGGCAAGCATGGCCGCCTTGTTGAGGACGCTTGCCCGCTCATGCGGCGGGATCGCGGCGGTCGCCTCGCGCGCGGCCGTCGCGGCCGCGAGCGCCCGCTCGATCGCCTGGTCATCCGCCAGCGTCACCTCTGCGACGACGCGGCCGTCGTACGGGAACGTCACGGCCAGCCGCTCGCCGGCCGCCACGGGCCCGCCCGCCAGCAGGTACGGCCGCACGTCGGTCCCGATGATGCTCGTCATGCTGCCGGCGCGGCCGCCCGCACGTCGGCGTTCCGGTCGAGGGCGCTTACCGCCCGGGCTCGCGATGTGTTGGACGCTGCCCTCGGCGGCGAGCTTCTCGACCGTTCGTCCATCGACCGATCCTACCCGGGGGGGTGCGATCGGGACCATTCGACGAAGCCGCCCGCCGCAACGGCTTCGACGATGAACGGGTGCAGCCCGCGGAGCGGCGTGACGGCGCCGTCGAGCGTCGCCGTCCGACGCTCGAGGTCGATCGAGATCACGTCGTCGTCGTTCGCGGCGTCGCTCAGCTCCGGCTGCGCGAGGGCTAGCAGCCCGAGGTTGATGCAGTTGCGATAGAAGATCCGCGCGAAGCTGCGAGCGATCACGCACCTGACGCCGGAGGCCTTCATCGCCTGCGGCACGTGCTCGCGCGACGAGCCGCACCCGAAGTTGGCGTCCACGACCAAGGCGGTGTCGCCGCCGAGACGGTCGCGCAACCCCGGATCGAGTCCCTCGAACAGATGGGCCTTCATCAGCTCGGGGTCCTCGATATCGAGGAACGGCCCCGGGTAGAGGACGTCGGTGTCGATGTCGTCGCCGCGAATGCGGACGATGCGCGCGTCGATCGTCACAGTGCCGCCGGATCGACGATCTCGCCGGCGACCGCCGCAGCCCCGGCGACGTAGGAGTTGGCGAGGTAGATGCCGGACGTCGTCGCGCCCATCCGCCCGCGGAAGTTGCGATTCGTCGTCGCGACGGCGACCTCCCCGTCGGCGAGGATCCCGTTCGAGCCGCCGAAGCAGGCGCCGCAAGTGGGTGTCGAGACCATGGCGCCGGCCTCGACGAAAATCTCGAGCAGACCCTCCGCCAGCGCCTGCGCGTAGATCCGCTGTGTCGCGGGGACGACGATCGCCCGCGTCCGCGGATGCACCCTCCGGCCTTGCAGCACGCTCGCGGCCTGGCGGAGATCGGTGATCGTGCCGTTCGAGCAGTTCCCGATGTAGACCTGATCGACCGGCGTGCCGATCACCTCGGCGAGCCCGGTGACGTTTCCGGGCGACCACGGCTTCGCGACGAGCGGCCCGAGCCGGTCGAGATCGATGCTCAGGCGCCGGGCGACGACGGCGTCGCCGTCGGAGGCGACGGGAGTCCAGTCGGTACGGGCGCGCCCGTCGAGGTATCTCTCCGTCGTCTCGTCGGCCGGAAAGAGGCCGTTCTCCGAGCCTGCCTCGACGGCCATGTTGGCGACCGCCAGCCGCTCGTCGATCGTCAGCGCGGCCGCCCCCTCGCCGACGAACTCGAGCACGTGTTCGTTGCCGCCGGCGACGCCGATCTCGTCGATGACCGCGAGGATGACGTCCTTGCCGCTCGTGAACGGCCCGAGGCGGCCGCGCAGCTCGATCTGGATCGTTCCCGGGACCGCCTGCCAGAACCGGCCGTAGGCGAGGCAGGCCGCGATGTCGGTCGAGCCGAGCCCCGTGCCGAAGGCGCCGAGCGCGCCGTGCGTGCACGTGTGGGAGTCGCCGCCCGCGATCACCATGCCCGGCAGCACCCAGCCGTCCTCGACGAGGACGGCGTGCTCGATGCCGCCACGGCCCTGGTCGTAGAGCACGACGCCCTGCGCGACGCACCAGTCCTTCAGCCGTCTCTGGAGGCCGGCCGAGCGGACGTCCTTGGCGGGGATGAAGTGGTCGGGGACGACGACGACCTTCGCGGCGTCGAACACCCGCTCGACGCCCATCCGTTCGAGCGTCTGGATCGCCATCGGGCCGGAGATGTCGTTGGTCAGCACGAGGTCGCAGGCGAGCATGACGACGTCGCCGGGCGCGACGTCGTCCACGCCCGCGTGCTCGAGGACGATCTTCTCGGTCGCGGTGTAGCCCACGGTCAGGCGATGACGTAGCCGTCGTCGACGGGGAGCGTGTGCCCGGTGACGAGCGACGACGCGTCGCTCGCGAGGAACACGGCCGCACCGACGAGCTCGTGCGGCTCGCTGAGCCGGCCCTCGCGGAGCATCCGCTTCTCGATGAAGTCGCTCGTCACCGTCGACCGCGTCGCAAGCCCGGCGGTCATCGGCGTGTTGAAGAGCGTCGGCGCGATCGCGTTGACCCGCACGCGCCCGACCCACTCGAGCGCGAGCGCGCGCGTGAGCTGCACGACGGCGCCCTTCGTCGCCAGATAGGCGCTCGTGTGCGGATAGGCGATGAGGCCGCCGATCGAGGCGATGTTGACGATGCTGCCCTTTCCCTGGTCGAGCATCCGCCGGCCGAAGCGCTGACAGGGCAGGAACGTGCCCTTCAGGTTGAGCGCCACGACTGCGTCGAACCGATCCTCCGGGAACTCCTCGGCGGGGCAGCGGAAGGCGGTGCCCGCGCTGTTGACGAGCACGTCGACGCCTCCGAGCCCGGCGATCACATCCGAGACGACGCGGTCGACGGCCGACGAGTCGGTGACGTCCGCGGTGAACGGAGCCGCCGCGCCGCCCGCGTCGGCGATCGACTCACACACTTCGGTTGCGCGCTCTGCGTCGACGTCGACGACGGCGATCCGTGCACCCGCCTGCGCGAGGCCGGCGGCGATCGCGGCACCGAGCCCGCTCGCTCCGCCGACGACGACCGCGACGCGGTCCTCGAGGCTGAAGAGGCCTGCGACAAATCCGTCTGGGAGCGCCGCCGGCATCACGCGGCCGTCATCGCGTTGACCGCCGCGACGAGGTCGTCGACTGTCGGCAGCACTTCACGCTCGAGCGCGGTCGCGTACGGGATCGGCGTGTCCTTCGCCGTGACGCGGGCCGGTGTCGCGCGGAACGCGTCGATGCCGACCGTCTCGACCATGCGCGCGACGACCTCGGCCGCGTAGCCGCCCGTGAGCGGTCCCTCGCTGACGACGACGAGTCGGCCGGTCTTCGCGAGCGACTCGGCGATGGCGTCGGCGTCGAGCGGCTTGAGCGTGCGAACGTCGATCACCTCGAGCTCGAGGCCCTCGCGCGCGAGCTGCCTGGCCGCCTGTAGCGCGAGGGGGACGGTCGCGCCGGCGGCGACGACGGTGACGTCGCTGCCGCCCCGCTTGACGTCGGCCGTGCCGAGCGGGATCACGTACTCCGACTCCGGCACCGGTCCCTTCCTCGCGTAGAGCAGGCGCTTCTCGAGAAAGACGACGGGATTGTCCTCGCGGATCGCCGCTTTCAGCAGACCCTTGGCGTCGTGCGGCGTCGCGGGCATCACGACGATCAGCCCCGGCGTGTGCACGAACCACGACTCGAGGCTCTGCGAGTGCTGCGCCGCCATCCCGATGCCGTTCGAGATCGGGCCGCGGATCACGAACGGCACCGACACCTGGCCGCCCGACATGTAGCGCCACTTCGCGGCGTGGTTGACGACCTGGTCGATCGTGAGCGTGATGAAGTCGGAGATCTGGAGCTCGACCACCGGCCGGGCGCCCACGAGCGCGGCGCCGACTCCGGCGCCCGAGATGGCCGCCTCGGAGATCGGCGAGTCGATCACCCGCGCCGACCCGAACTCCGCGAGGAGCCCGTCCGTGACCTTGAAGAGGCCGCCGTGCCTGCCGATGTCCTCGCCGATCACGAACACGCCGTCGTCGCGGCGCATCTCCTCGCGGAGCGCCTCGTTCAGCGCCTCGGACATCGTCAGCTCGCGTGTCGCGACCGCCGTCGTCATCGCAGCCTGCCGTCGGCGTTCCACTCGCTCGGGGCATACACGTCCGTCACGGCCGCCTCGAGAGCCGGAAACGGCGAGCCGAGCGCGTACTCGGTCGCTTCCTCCACGTCGCGAACCGCCTCCACCTCGATCTCGGCGACACGCTCCGCGGAGACGAGCTGCCGCTCGACGATCGCCTGGGCGAAGCGGACGATCGGGTCGCGCGAGCGCCAGAGCTCGAGTTCCTCGGGCGGCCGGTTGTCGTTCGGCGTCGCGGCCGAATGAGGCGTGATCCGGTACGACTTGGCCTCGATCAGCGTCGGCCCCTCGCCCGCGCGGGCGCGCGAGACCGCCCGCTCGGCCGCCTCACGGACGGCGAAGAAGTCGTTGCCGTCGACGACCTCGCCCGGGAAGCCGTAGCCGTTCGCCCGGATGGCGACGTCCGGCACGTTGACCGCGTCCCGGAACGGCGTCGAGATCGCCCACTGGTTGTTCTCGCAGACGTAGATCACGGGCGCAGACAGGACCGAGGCCAGGTTCGCCGCCTCGTGGAAGATGCCCTGGTTCGAGGCTCCGTCGCCGAAGAACGAGACGACGACCGCGTCCTTCCCCTGCAGGCGCAGGGCGTAGGCCGCGCCTGTCGCGATCGCGACCGACCCGGCGACGATCGCGTCGGCGCCGAGCATGCCGTGACGCATCGCGGTGATGTGCATGCTGCCGCCCTTGCCGCCGCAGTAGCCGGTGGCACGGCCGGTGATCTCGGCCATCATCAGCCTCAGGTCGAGACCCTTCGCGATCGAATGGCCGTGACCGCGGTGCGTCGAGGTGATGTAGTCCTGCTCGCCGAGGGCCGAACAGATGCCGACCGCGATCGCCTCCATCCCGGTGTAGGGATGGACCGAGCCGCGAATCAGCTTCTCCTGGAAGAGCTCCATCGCCTTCGCCTCGAAGGCCCGGATGCGCTGCATCTGCAGCAGGCTGAGCTCGAGCTGCTCGGCGCGCGGAACGGTCGAGACGGCCGTCACGCCTCCTCGATGATGGCGAGCACGGCGTCGACCTTCACCTCGTCGCCCTCCTCGGCGAGAATGTCGGCGATGGTGCCGCTCACCGGCGCCTCGACCTCCTCGCTCGCCTTGTCGGTCTCGATCTCGACGAGGGGCTCTCCCGCCTCGACGCGGTCGCCCACGCGCTTCAGCCAGCTCTGAACCGTCGAGTATTCGTAGTCGCCCGATCGCTCGGGCAGCCGGAACTCCATCCGCGCCGTAACCTACTACCGCGGTAAACGCGAGACAAGCAGGAGGCGCCGCCCGTAGGATCGGGTCCGTGCGCATCGAGTCCGTGTCCTCGCGCCTCTACCGCGTGCCTCCCACGGTGCGGTGGGAAGACTCGACTCACCACGTGTCCGCGGTCGAGTTCGTGGTCACCGATGTGGAGACGGACACCGGCCTCGTCGGAACCGGCCTCTCGTACACGACCGGCGTCGGAGGAACGGCGATCGTCGCCCTCGTCGACGACTATTGCGCCGGCATGCTCGTGGGCGATGACCCGCTCGCGATCGGCCGCCACTGGGACGCGCTCGGCAAGCAGCTCCGCCGCAGCGGAACCGGGCTCGCGCAGCTCGCGCTCTCCGCGGTGGACACGGCGCTCTGGGATCTCGCAGGCAAGGACTCGAGCACGCCCGTCCACCGGCTGCTCGGCGGTTGCCGCGACGCCGTGCCGGTCTATGGCAGCGGGATCGACCTGTTTCTCGACGAAGACGCGCTCCTCGCCCACGTCGAGGAGCTGCTGGCGCTCGGCTTCGACTGGATCAAGATCAAGGTCGGCAAGGAGGATCCCGCCGAGGACGCCGCCCGCGCGGCGGCAGTCCGGCGGCTGATCGGGCCGCAGCGACGTCTGTGCGTGGATGCAAACCAGGTCTGGGAGCTCCCGGACGCCGTGCGCCACGCAACCGCGCTCGCCGGCGCGGGCGCCGACCTCGTGTGGCTCGAGGAGCCGCTCCATCCGGAGGACGTCGAGGGACACGCGTCGCTGCGCGGCCGCGTGCCGTTGCCGATCGCAATCGGCGAGAGCGTCTACACCGACTCCCAGTTCCTCGCCTACCTGCGCGCGGGCGCGGTGGACATCGTGCAGCCGGACATCTGCCGCGTGGGCGGGTTCACCGGCTTCATGCGCATCGCGCACCTCGCGGCTGCCCATCATCTGCCGGTGGCGCCGCACTACATCGCCGAGCTCACGCTGCCCGCGCTGTGTGCGATTCCGAACGGGCTCGTGCTCGAGTGGGTGCGCGGCGGCACGCTCGGCGAGCTCGGGGTGCTGGCGGAGCCGCTACGGCTCGAGCACGGTGTCGCCCACGCGTCCGAGGCGCCGGGTCACGGCGTCGTGCTCGACCGGGACGCGCTCGCCCCCTACGAGGTCGATGCCGAGAGCCTACGGCTTCTCGACACACGGGCGGCGAAGTAGGGCCGGCCGAGTGACCGAGCGGATCGCGCACGTGCGCGCGCTCATCACCGGTGACGGAGGTGGCGCGGACTACCACGACCAGCCCGGCGAGCACTGGATCACCGGGCGGGTGGCGACGCCGATGGCGCTGTATCCCGAGTACCGCGAGACGCGGACCTCGTTCGGGATCGACGTGCTCGGCTCCGTCGTCGTCGAGGTGGAGAGCGAGTCGGGTGTGATCGGAGTCGGCGTGTCGACCGGCGGCCTACCCGCAGCGTTTCTGGTCGAGCGGCATCTCGCCCGCTTCGTCGAGGGCGAGCGCGCCGACCGGATCGAGCTGATGTGGGACCGGATGTGGCGCGCGAGCCTCTTCTACGGGCGCAAGGGCCTTGCCGTCAACGCGATCTCGGCCGTCGACCTCGCGCTCTGGGACCTGCTCGGGAAGCTGCGCGGCGAGCCCGTCCTCAGCCTGATCGGCGGCGCGGTGCATGACGAGCTCCGCTGCTACGCGACCGGCCCGCGACCGGATCTCGCCGCGGCCCTCGGCTTCGTGGGCGGGAAGCTGCCGCTTCGACACGGCCCGGCCGAGGGCGAGGAGGGCCTGCGTCGGAACCTCGAGACGGCCGCCGAGATGCGCGAGCGGGTCGGCGACGACTTCTTCCTCGCCTACGACTGCTGGATGTCGCTCGACCTCGACTATGCGCTGCGCCTCGCCGAGGGGCTACGTCCCTTCGGCTTCAAGTGGATCGAGGAGTGCCTGCCGCCCGACGACTACTGGGGATATGCCGAGCTCCGCCGCCGCGTGCCCCCGGGCCTACTCGTGACCACGGGCGAGCACGAGGCCGGGCGGCACGGCTTCCGGCTCCTCGTGGACATGGGTTGTTGCGACATCGTGCAACCCGACGTCGGCTGGTGCGGCGGTCTGACGGAGCTTCTCCGCATCGCTGCCTACGCGGAGGTGCACGGCATCCGGGTCGTGCCGCATGGGTCGAGCGTCTACAGCTACCACTTCGCTGTGACACGCCCCTCGACGCAGTTCGTCGAGTTCCTGATGATGTCGCCCGAGGCGGATGAGGTCGTGCCGATGTTCACCCCGCTCCTGCTCGACGAGCCGGTACCGGTGAACGGTCGCCTGCAGGTCCCCGAGCGGCCCGGGTTCGGCGTCGAGCTGAACCGCGAGCTCGAGCTCGAGCGCCCGTTCGCCCGTCAGCCGTCGAGGCGCGAGACGCGCACGACCGCATCGGACCGCGAGGGAACTTCAGGGAGGAGCTCCGTGCCGAGCCCCGGGCCGGTGAGCGGGTAGATCCAGCCGTCCTCGACGCGCGGCACCTCCGTCACGAGGTCCCGGTACCAGCCGGTGTAGAACGCGCGCACCGACTCCTGCACGACTGCATTCGGCGCGTTGATCGAGAGGTGGACGGCCGCCGCGAACTCGACGGGCCCCGAGCAGTCGTGCGGCGCGACCGGCAGCTGCCAGGCCTCGGCGAGGCTCGCGACCTTCTTGCCCTCCGAGATCCCGCCCACCCAGGCCGGGTCGAAGATGACGACGCCGATCGGCGCCCGCTCGACGAGCTCGCGAAAGGACCAGCGCGTGCCGAGCGTCTCGCTCGCCGCCGTCGGCACGCGCGTCGACTCCGCGAACCGTGCGAGCGCGTCGAGGTTGTCCATCTTCACCGGGTCCTCGAACCACGCCGGCTCGTACTCCTCGAGCGCGCGGGCGATGCGCATCGCGCCCGGCAGGTTCCAGAGCGAGTGCAGCTCGACCATCAGCTCGATCCGGTCGCCGACGGCCTCGCGCACCTTGCGGAACGGCTCGATGCCCTTGCGCAGGTCCTCGAGCGAGATCGACTGGCCGCCGGTCGCCTCGGCGTACGGGTCGAGAGGCCAGATCTTCATGCCGGTGATGCCCTGCTCGAGCAGGCTCTGCGCGAGCGACCCCGCGTCGGTGAGGAACCAGTCGAGGTCCTCGTACGGTCCCGCTGCGGCAGGCTCTGCGTTCCAGTTCGAGACAGGCAGGCCCGCCGTCTCCGGCACACGTCGCACGTAGCGGTAGCCGGCGCACGTGTTGTAGGTGCGGATCCGGTCGCGCGAGGCACCCCCGAGCAGCTGGTGGATCGGCTGCCCGCAGACCTTGCCGAGCAGGTCCCAGAGCGCGATGTCGATCGCCGAGCGGCCGCGGTTCTCGACGGCGGCGGCGTTGAAGCCGACGAACGGGTTCAGCGCCTGCCAGTGGGCGTCGATCCGGAGCGGGTCCTTGCCGAGCAGGTAGGGCGCCGCCGTCTCGTGCACCCAGGCCGAGACGGCCTCGGAGCCGAAGAAGGTCTCCCCGAGCCCGCCGACGCCCTCGTCGGTGTGCACGCGGACGTAGCAGAGGTTCGGGAACTCGCCGATCAGGATGGTCTCGAGCCCGGTGACCTTCATCCGGCAAGCTCGGCGAACACCGTGCATGGGCTCGAGTCCGTCTGCTCCGGGAAGAGCGGGATGGCGTAGAGCCTCGCCGGCGGCGGCCCCTGCGGATAGGCGGCGAGGTCGAGGTCTTCGATGATGAGCACGTACCGGTCGCCGCGCCCGACGCCGCAGAGGATCTGGTGGGCGACGATCCCCTCGGGATCGATGCGCTGGTATGAGGCGAGCGAGATGCAGTCGAGCGCGAGCGCCTTCAGCCCGGGGAAGCCGTCCATCAGGTAGGTGCACGCATCCGGCGCCACGCCCGGCCCCTGGTGTGCGTACCGCACCGGGTCGAGCTTGCGGATCTCGGACCAGCCGGTGCGCAGGAGGAGCACGTCGGCCTCGGCGATCGCCGCCCCGTGCGGCTCGAGCTCGTCACGGCGGACGAGCTCGGCGTCGCCCTTCGGAACGTCGAGCAGGATGGGGCGCTCGTAGACGAAGCGATCGAGCGGCACCTGCGCGACCTTGATGCCCTCGGGGTTGAAATGGTTCGGCGCGTCCAAGTGCGAGCCGAAGTGGCCGAGCAGGTGCAGCAGCCCGAAGTTGGCGATGTCGCCGCGGTCGATCGAGCTGAGCTGCTCGTAGGTGTAGGTCGGGTTGCCGGGCCAGCCCGGGTGCTCGAAGCGGATCTCGTAGGACAGCCGGACGAACTGCAGCTACGCCTCCCTCTTCTCGCGGCCGTAGAGGAGCAGGATCGCGAGGATCGCGCACCCGTAGAAGACATCGCGTCCCCAGTCCGGCATGCTCTCGGCGAGCAGCAGGCTGACGAGCGCGACGAGCGTGATCGAGCCCGCGGCCGTGCCCAGGTAGTGGCCCCGGCCGCCGAGGATCGAGACGCCGCCGATCACGACGGCGGCGATCGACTGGAAGAGGTACGGGTCCCCCATCCCGAGCGAGGCCTGGCCACCGTAGGCGGCGAGCGCGATGCCCGCGAGTGCGGCGAAGAGCCCGCTGAGCATGTAGAGCACGACGGTGACGAGATGCACGTTGATACCCGCGAGGAAGCTCGCCTGCGGGTTGTTGCCGATCGAGTAGACACGGCGGCCGAAGGTCGTATACGAGAGCAGGAATGTGATCAGCAGGACGACGCCCAGCCAGAGGAAGAGCCCGGTGGGCACGCCGAGAGACTTCGACGTGACGGCGTCGGTGACCACCCCCGGGGTGTAGGACGCGCACGAGGAGCAGGTGAGGCCTTTCGATAACCCCAGCGTGAGCCCTTCCGCGACGCCGTTCATCGCCAGCGTGATCACGACGGCCGGGACGGCGAGGAAGGCGACGGCGATGCCATTGCACGCCCCGACGGCCATCCCCATCGCGAGCGCCAGCGGCAGCGCCCACCAGGTCCGCGAGTCACGGCCGAGCGAGGTTGTCACGAACAAGATCGCCGCGCCGTTCAGCACCCACGGAACCGAGAGATCGATGCCCCCGATGAGCACGACGAACGTCTGGCCGGCGGCGACGAAGCCCACGAACGAGGCCGAGAGCAGGATCGCCTTCACGCTGGCGGCGCTCGCGAAGCCCGGGTGGAGGATGTCGCCGACGACGAAGACGAGCACCACCGCTCCGAAGGCGAAGATCACCCGCAGCCGGTCGGGCGTCAGGAACGCAGGCAGCTCGGACAGACGCCGGCGCGAGCTCACGTCCGCCTGCGTGCTCACACGGCGACCTGGACGAGGCGGCCGACGAGGGCGCCGAGGACGACGGCGACCACCAGGAAGAGACCCTGGAAGGCGTCCTGGTAGAGCGGGTTGATGTGCGCGAAGAAGAGCACGTTCACGACGGCGGTCAGGGCGAACGCGCCGGCGACGGCGCCGATCGCGCTGCCGCGCCCGCCGAAGAAGCTGATCCCGCCCAGGACGACCGACGCGATCGAGGTCAGGATGAACGCGTCGCCCGAGGTCGCGTCCCCGGCCGTCGTCGTCGCCACGAAGAACAACCCGCCTGCCGCCGCGAACGTCCCGCAGAAGACGTACGCGCCGACCTTCGTCCGCCGGATCGGCACGCCGCGTGCCCGCGCCGCCTCCTCGTCGTTGCCGAGCGCGTACACGTTGACGCCGAACGACGTACGGCGGAAGACGAACCAGATCGCGATCACGGCGCCGACGAAGACGAGCCCCCAGGGCGCCAGCGGGTCCGTGAGGATCTTCGTGTAGGAGAGTGGGATCGCCCCGCCCGGCTCCGGCAGGACCTTGATCGCGAGCCCGTCGTAGATCGAGAGCGTCGCCAGCGTGACGAGGATCGGCTGAAGCCTTCCGTAGGCGACCAGCATGCCGTTGATCAGCCCGGCGCCGGCGCCGACCGCGAGACCGATCAGGCTCCACGCGAGCATGCTCCCCGTCCCCTCGTGCATGTGCGACGCGACGATGGTGCTGGAGAGAGCGATCACGCCGCCGACGGAAAGATCGAGGCCACGCGTGAGGACGACCACGGTCTGGCCGACCGCGACGAACACGAGCGGGAGCGAGTTGTTGATCAGCGACGTCCATTCGAAGTTGCCCGGTAGGCGATGCAGATCGGAGTCGAACAGGATGATGTAGACGATCAGCGTCCCGGCGAGGATCAGGAGCGAGAGCAGCAAGGGCGCCGACTGGATCAGCGAGTGCTGCCAGCGGCTCCGGCTGTGGTAGACGACGGCGCTAGACGCGGACATGCTCTCTCAGCGACGCCGCGACGAGCGCCTCCGCGTCCGCTTCCGCACCCGACAGCTCGACCACGCCCCTGCCCTCGCGCACCACGATCACGCGGTGGCAGAGGTGCGCGGTCTCCTCGGTCTCGCTCGAGTAGAAGAGGAGTGCCTTGCCCTCCCCGAGCAGGCCGACCATCAGCTCGTAGATGTCGTGCTTGGTGGCGACGTCGACGCCGCGGGTGATGTCGTAGAGGAGCATCACGTCGCTGCCGGCGAGAAGCCAGCGGCCGATCAGCACCTTCTGCTGGTTCCCGCCCGAGAGCGTGCCCACCTCCTGCACGCTCGGCCGCCGTGTCCTGATCTGGAGGCGCTCGACGATCCGCGAGACGAGCCTCGACTCGGTCCGCCGCCGGATGACGCCCCCCGCGGAGATGCGCGGCAGGATCGCGAGCGTCAGGTTGTCGCGCACGTACATCGGCAGGAGGAGTCCCTCGGTCTTGCGGTCCTCTGGGACGAGCGCGATGCCGAGCCCGGCCCGGATCGCATCGGCGGGCCGCCGGATCCTCCTGCGCTCCCCCCCGAGGCGGATCTCGCCGCCGGTCGCCTTCCGCGCGCCGAAGAGGGTCATGAAGAGCTCGCGCTGGCCCTGGCCGGCAAGACCTCCGATCCCCAGGATCTCGCCCCGGCGCAGCTCGAGCGAGAAGCCGTTCACTCCCACGGATGTCAGGTCCCGCACCTCGAGGGCCACCGGCGCGTCCTCCGGCACCGCCGGCAGGTCGGGATAGATGCGGTCGATCGTGCGGCCGGTCATCAGGGTGACGGCTTCGCCCTCGCCGATCGAGGTCCGCGTGGTCACGTACTCGCCGTTCCGGAAGACCGTGATCCGGTCGGCCAGGTCGACGACCTCGCCCCACCGGTGGGACGTGAAGATGACGCACGTACCGCGCTCCCGTAGCGCCCGCACCTTGCCGAAGAGCCACTCGACCTCGCGGCCGGCGAGAGCCGAGGTCGGCTCGTCGAGGAAGAGGATCTCCGGCTCGAGCACGAGCGCGCGCACGATCTCGAGCACCTGGCGCTGGGCGAGCGGGAGTGCAGCGACGAGCTCGAGCGGGTCGACCTGCTCGACGCCGTGCTCGGCCAGGATCTCGGCGGTCTTACCGGGCAGGGCGCGCCGCCTGATCAGAGGCAGCGGTCCGCGCGGCTCCTTGCCGATCAGCAGGTTCTCGGCCACGGTCATCCACGGCAACAGCGTCAGCTCCTGGAAGACCGTCGCGACACCGAGCGCCTGCGCGTCGTGCGGACGCGAGAGATCGACTTCGTCGCCTCTCACCCGCACGACACCTTCGTCGGCCTTGAGGACGCCCGAGAGGATCTTGATCATCGTGCTCTTTCCGGCGCCGTTCTCGCCGACCAGGGCGTGGACCTCGCCGAATTCGGCAGCGAACGACGCGTCGTGCAGCGCACGCACGCCGCCGAACGACTTGGAGACGCCGGACGCCTCGATCGCTCGAGGCGTCCGGCCATTCCTGTCGCCGGGCCGAGTCTGAGTGACGGACTCGGTCACGACCTCCCTGCTACTTCGCGCCGGCCGGTTGGTAGTCCCATGGGACGTTCACCTTCAACGTCCCCGGACACGCCTTGCCGGTGAGCGCACCCTGCACGCAGATCTTCACGATCGCGTTCGGACCCGAGTCGGTGAAGGCGTCGAAGAAGCTGTCGGGCACGTTGTCGAAGACGTTCACGCCGAGCTTCGTCGTCTTCTCGGTGGTCTGCGGGAAGGGCAGCCAGACCGTCCCCTTCGGCGCGGAGTGGGACTTCGACAGCACCGCCCGCGCCACCTCGAGGGCGACGACGACGTTGAACGGCGGCTGGCCGAGCGAGAGACCGTACTGCAGCTTCTTCCCGTGGTAGCCGATGAGGAAGCGGCGGTAACCGTTCTCGCCCTCGCCGCCGACGACCGTCGGCATCGGCCGGCCGGCCGCGAGGATCGCCTTCAGGATCCCGTCCGTGCCACCTGAGGACCAGACGCCGTCGATCTTCGGAAGCGACGGCAACTGCTGGGCGGTGTTGCGCTGAGCGGTCGCGGAGTCCCACATCCCGGTGTACTTGGCGACGACCTTGATGTTCGGATACTTCTTGAACACATCCATCGCGCCCTGGTTCCGGTCGGTGTCGGCCTGGGTGCCGGCGACCCCCGTCACCATGACCACGTTGCCCTTGCCCTTCAGCTTGTCGGCGATGTACTGCGCGTCCTGCTGGCCGTAGGCGTACTGGCTGCCGTTGATCTTGATGGCACACGGCGCGGTGACGAGGTTGTCGTAGGCGACGACGACGATGCCACGCGCACAGGCCTGCGAGATGATGCCGTTCAGACCGGTGCCTGATGCCGCGTCGACCAGAATCGCGCCGACGCCCTGAGAGATCAGGTTCGAGATCTGCTGCGTCTGCTTCGAAACGTCGTTCCCCGAGTTGTAGACGGAGCACTTCACCTGCGTCTTGTAGGGCTCCATCCCGCAGGCGGACTTGAAGTCGTTCTCCATCTCGATCCGCCACTTGTTGCCGATGAACGAGTTCGAGAGGGCGATCTGGAACGGCCCGGCGGCCCGCGCATGCGGTTGAGCGAGAGCCGTCGTCGCTACGATCGCGCAAAGCGCCAGCGTCATGCCTGCGACCACGAGACGAAACTTCCTCATCGCGTCCTAACCTCCTAGAGAAAAGAGCGGATTTTGCCCCCACCCGTGATCGGCGACGGCACTGCACGTGCTATCTAAAACGAAACCGCCGCGCGGGTCAACCACGCGTACGGCACGAGCATCCAGGCGGCCTGCCGGCTGAGGTTCGCACCCACGCGCGGCAAGATGGAGTGCACTCATCTCACGACTGGCCTCGGAACGGCGCCGGACACTGCTGGGCGCTCGCAACGATGGAGTAGCGGCGACCCCGAACGGGTCGGCGAGGAGAGCGGACCGACGAACCGACGCGAGGAGCGATCCGAGGGAACGCTGTGAGCAGCCCGCATCGGCGGCCATGCTCGACGCCGGAGATCGGCTCCGCTCGTCATTCGCATACCCGGTCATGCGGCACCAACCCGCGCATATGAGTCGCGACACAGACGTCGACGACAGTCGGTGCGCTCTCCCCGCGTCCCCGGACCCGCAAACAGCGGGTCCGCTCACCCTTGCCCGTTTGACACGCCGCACTGGATATGAGAGTTCGGAAATTTCACCCGGGCGAGGCGCTGGGCAGCTCCTGGACGCGCAGGAGTCGGAACTCGTTTCGGCCGGTGAGTCTGAGAACCGTGCGTGCAGGCGCGGGATAGGCCGCTCGCCCGGCTCTGGCATCGTACGGCTCGATCGCCGTGACGCGATACTCCTTGCCGCGGAAAAGGACAACACATCCGCCCGCTGCGACTACGTTGCGATACCAGTTCACGCTTTCGCCGTAGGTCAGCTCGGCGACGAATCCTCCCGGCACTCTCGCCAAGATCACCGGCGTCTCGTAGGCATGGCCCGTCCTGCGGCCGACGTGGCGAATCAACGAGAAGGGCCCACGACCCCACCTCGCGAACCGCGTCGTGACCCTATTCAGCGTGTGATCGAGAAACCAGAGAAAGCCTCGGGTGACCCTGTGTCCTGTCATTCGCTACGGACGCCTTGCGCCCGGCGTTGACGAGTTCCGCACCACATGTTGCAACCTACGGACGCCGCCGGTTCGGGCCGGGGTACGCCGTGAGCCGCGACGTCAGTCGAGCCGAACCCGAAGCGCATCATCGAGGTCGTCGACTTCGGTTTTCGGGTCTAGCCTGAGGGGTTGGCGCGGGAGGCTGCAACTCGGGGCGCCTCTGTCCGAGGCGATCGGGAACGTTCCTGGAAGCGCAGCCCGATCGTGCCGATTGCGGCGACGAGTGCGGCGGCCGCGCCGCTGGAGAGCAGGATGATGCATCCGTCCCGCCGTGAGGTTCCGGTCAGAGACCAGATCGTGTCGGGCCACGCATCGAAATCGAGTCGGTTGGTCACCGACCATGTCAGTTCGTTGAAGAGGCTCATCCCGACCGAGACCGCGGCAAGCACCCAGGTCGCGACACGCCAGCGTACAAACGCAAAAGGGAGCCCGAGCAAGAGAAAGGGCAGCGAGGCAGCAGCGAAGCGCGGCCCGGGCGACCAGCCGCCGTTGGGCAGGAAGTAGCCGCTCGTGTAGAGGAGGAAGGAGAGCGCGATGACACCGGCGACCGACGCTTCGAGCCGCCGTCGGCGCCAGAACCGTACGAATCCGGCGACGGAGATCACGAGTACCGGCGAGACCAGCAGAAGTCCGTGGCCGTCGAACAGGAGTGTCCAGACGCCGTGAGGGGTGGGCAACCCGACGCCGAAGAAACCTTGTCTCTGCTGCGGCGTGTAGTAATTGTCGGTGTAGCGGTAGGAGAGCCGCCACGGCGCTCCGAACGCGAGCCAGTTGTAGCTGCCGAGGACGACCGCGGCCGGCACTCCACCCGCGACCGTCGCGAGGGCGGCGGCGCGTCCGCCCCTGACGGCCGCATAGACGACGAGAACGATCGCCGTGAGCGCGGCTGGGTAATCGAAGAGCACGCCGGTCCCTGCGAGCAGCCCGACCGCGGCCCAATCGCGCGCGGTGCCGGCCCGCGTGCTGAGGATGAACGCGGCGAAGAGCACGAGCGCGGCAGGGATGTGCCCGAACAGCGTAGGCCCGAGCGCCCCGGCCATCGTGCCGACCCCGAGCACTGCCGCAGTTATCGCGCCCGTTCCGGCGACCAACCCTTCTGCCGTGCGCCCGAGCAGGAACGCGAGGGCCATGAACGCCAGCCCGCTCGTCCACATGCGGACCCACCAGAGCGGCCACTTGCGGAGCCAGATTGATTGCGGATGATCCTTGGGCCCGGTGAGGGCGTCGACCACGCGTACTGCCTCGACCGCAGGGATCGCGAGCAGTGCCATGCCGGGAGCCTTGTCCGAGTACCAGTGGCCGCCTTTGAAGGCACGGTCGATCGTCTGCCGCCAGTAGGGGTCGATGTTGACCTCCCCGCGAAGCACGATGGAGTAGGTGACCGCCAGTCGGCTCGAGTCCTGGTTGTTGTAATTCGGGGCCAGGGCCATGGCCCCGAGAAAGATCAGCCCGAGCACGAGCCATTCGCGCTTGTATCGGCAGAGTGTCATCGTCGGGCGACGGTGCGGCGCCGGTCGACGGAGAGCCCCCGGCGAAGGTTCGACGGCGTGCCCGGGTCGCCGATCAGGTCCTTCGGCGTGCTGATCAGCTTCGGTGCAGCCGCGACCTTCGCCGACTTCGGCCGCGGTTGCTCGTCACCGGCGAGCTTCTCGGCGGCGTTCATGCGGCACCGCCGATCGGGGCACCCGCCCTCAGTGCTGAGCGTTCGCACCACCGGCCAGCATGATCTCGGCGAACGGCCGTCGCACCCTTTGCGCCCCGCTTGTGGAGCGTGTTGCAAGCATGACGATTTCAGTCGTCCGGAGTGCCACCGCGCTTAGTCTCCCACACGCCGACGGGTCAGACCCCTCGCGGGGCTCTCGCGACGTCGGGTTGGCGAGATTCGTAGCCGCCCAGGGCTCCTGGTCCTTGACCGCACGCTCGACCGGCCCGCCGGCGGCCGCCAACGACAGCGAGATCATCAGTCGGACTACGCCTGGGCGATCTCCACGAGCTGCGGTGCGACCCAGGGCGCGTTCCCCGACTCGTGCAGAGCTTCGAGGTCCTGACGGTCCTTGATCGTGTCCATCGGGCGGAAGAAGCCCTCGTAGGGATAGGCGATCACCTCTCCCCTCGGGATGAGGCGTGCGAACGTCTCCTCGACCAGCTCGTCCCCCGGCTGAATCCAATCCAGGATCTCGCGCTTGAAGACGAAGAAGCCGCCGTTGATCCGGACATCCGACGCACCGAGGTGAGCGATCTCCGTGACCGTGCCGTCTGCCCCGGCTGAGACCAGATGTGCGTTGAACTGTGGTCTGACCGACAGGAACATAGCCACCCTCCGGCGCTCGTGGAACGCGTCGATCATTTCCGGCAGCGGCAGGTCCGTCAGCCCGTCACCGTACGTGGCAAGGAAGACCTCGTCGTCGCCGATGAACGGCTCGACCGCCTTCAGGCGTTCCCCGATGGTCAGCCTGAGCCCCGTGTCGACGAACGTGATGCGCCAGTCGTTGTCGCCCCGGTTCAGGAGCTCGATTCGCGCGTCGTTACCGTGTCCTTCGAGCACAAAATTGCTCGTGAGTGCCTCGTTGTGGGTCAGGAAGTACTCCTTGATCGCGTCACCCTTGTACCCAAGACAGAGAATGAAATCTTTGTGACCCCAGTCAGCGTAGTAACGCATGATGTGCCAGAGGATCGGCCGGTTGCCGATCCGAGCCATCGGCTTCGGAATCCGCTGTGTCTCCTCACCCATTCGGACGCCGAATCCGCCGCAGAAGATGACGACTTTCACCTCCACCTCCGTGTCTCGTTTGCCTGTATTTCTTTCTCCACCTCAGCCCCCGGGATCGAGACGGACGCGCCGGCGATCTCCTGCCGGACGAGCTCGCTCTCGGCCGGACTGATCACACGCCACGGCCTCGTCCCGCCGTCAGTCCGAAGCCCGGTCGACGTTGAACTCCTTGCAGCGGGCACCGGCTTTACGTCAGATCGCGGCTAGGAGTCTGTCGACGACGAGGTCGACTTGATCGTCCCGCAGATGCGGGAAGAGCGGCAGGGTGACCAGGCGACTGGCGACGTCATCGGTGATCGGCAGGCTGCGACGTCGTCCCTGCTCGGCGTACAGC
This sequence comes from uncultured Actinomycetes bacterium, assembly GCA_963836925.1. Lineage (GTDB taxonomy): Bacteria > Actinomycetota > Thermoleophilia > Gaiellales > Gaiellaceae > PALSA-600. The sequence continues at coordinate 63,731 of CAWILJ010000011.1, read as the reverse complement.
GAGAAGCGGTGAATCGGCGGATAGTGCATGCTTGTCTGGATCCGGTCCTCGCGGAGGGCAGCTCGGACAACATCGGAACGAACCCCCTCGGGCAGCACTACGACGCAGAGATGTTCGGACGAAGTCGTGCGCGCGTCGGCCAGATGTCTGTCGGCCGGCGCGAACGGGACGATGACGCCTTTCCTGCCTGCTATCCCCTCTCTGTATCGCGCGACGACGCGCGCGCGGCGGGCGTTCTCGGACCGCAGGCGCCCTAGCTGGACGAGCCCGATCGCGGCTCGCATCTCATCGAGTCGGTAGTTGAAGCCCTGCTCCACCACGTCGTAGCTCGAGGCGTGGCCGCGATGCCGATCCCACGTGAGCGTCGTCATGCCGTGCGAACGAAGAAGGCGGATCCTCTCCGCCAGCCGATCGTCGTCAGTGACGATCATCCCGCCTTCGCCGGTAGGCAGATTCTTGTTGGAGAAGAAGCTGAAGCAGCCGAAGTGTCCGAGTGTTCCGCAGGAACGGCCGCGCCACGTCGCTCCCGGAGCATGGGCGGCGTCTTCGATCACGACAAGTCCATGCCTCTCGGCGATCTCGAGCACGTCGTGCATCGCGCACGGGTGCCCGCCGTAATGGAGTACGAGTAGCGCTTTCGTCGCCGGCGTGATGGCTGTCTCCAGGTCGGCTGGATCGAGGTTGAGGTCTGCCACGCTGCGCACGTCGCAGAAGACGGGCGTTGCGCCGGTAAGCGCGATCGTGTTCGCGGCCGCGACGAAGTTGAGCGAGGGCAGAATCACCTCGTCGCCGGGACCGCACCCGCTTGCGACCAGGGCGAGATGAAGTGCGGCGGTGCCGTTCGCCACGGCCAGGGTGTGCCGTGAGCCCGTGAAACTCGCGAACGCATTCTCGAACTCGGCCACCCGCGGACCCATACTCCACCAGCCCGAGCTCACCGCTTCGCGCACTGCATCGAGGATGGGCGCGTCGACGACGAGATCCGAGAGGGGCACGGCCCATGAGTGGGATGCCTCGACGAGCCTCTTTTCAGGTGTTGCGCTCATTCCGAAGCTCCGACTCTCACGCGCCCGGCAATCGCGGCCGGCATGGGATCGTCATCCTCCGACTCGTTGGTCACCCAAGCCTCGACCGCCTGCTCGTAGTCCTCAGGACGCCCGATGTCAAACCACATACCGTCGTAGTCGGACACACCCACCGGCTCTCCGGCGTCGAGAAGGGCCTGGATCAGATCGGGGAAGTCGAAGTACCCCTCGCTGGGGATGTACCTCAGAGCCTCGGGCTCCATGGCGTAGATCCCCATGCTCACCCTCGACGTGATCTCCGGCTTCTCGACGAAGCGCCGAAGACGCTGGTGGGCGCGGTTCGAGCCGACGTGAAGGACACCGTAGTCGATCTTGATCTGCCGCTTCTTCGCCGCGATGGTGACGAGATTCTCGTGATCGTGGTGGTGTCGCAAGAGCGCGCCGTAGTCAAGCCCCGTCAGGACGTCGCCGTTCATGACGATAAACGTCGAGTTCAAGCCACGGACGAGGCGGAGCGGCGCCGCCGTGCCGAGCGCCTGCGACTCGCGCACGTACTGGACGGAGGCCCCGTGTGCCGACCCGTCTCCAATTACCGCCTCGATCAAGTGCGACAGGTAGCCGACGCAGAGCGTGACGTCGACCACCCCGTGACGGTGGAGCTGCCGGAGGACGATCTCGAGAATCGAGTGGTTTCCGATGGGCATCAACGGCTTCGGAAGCACAGACGTATACGGGGCGAGACGCGTTCCCTTTCCGCCGACGAGGACCACCGCCTTCGCGTCCCTGCCGGGCAACCGCAACGAAAAGTCGTTCGTCAGGGGATAAATGCTTGCAGTCATGCCAGTTGCCGTTGACTGGCATGGGCGAAGCCGTTGGGCCGCCGCCTCACCGACAGCCTGCCTGTAGAACGGTCGACCGCGATGCTCCGGCGTAGAACCACCGCGGCCGCGGTCCAGGCGAGAATTCGGACATCCATCAGGGTCGAGCGTTGTCGCACGTAAAGGCAGTCGAGCGCGATTTTCTGTGGCAGCAGACGCGAGAGGTAGTCATCGACTCGATTGTCCGAGTCGATGATCTCCGCTTCCCGCACGAACGCCAACTGGGACAGCCCGGTAATACCGGGCTTGACGCGCAAGATCTCGGCGTAATCCGCGCGTCGGCGCGCGACGAAGCCCGGGTCCTCGGGGCGCGGCCCGACGAGGCTCATGTCGCCTCGAACCACGTTCCAGAGCTGTGGAAGCTCGTCGAGCTTCGTACGTGCGAGCACCCGACCCGTGCGCGTGAACCTCTCGTCGTTCGCGACCGTGAGCGCGACTCCCGCGGCCCCGTGGTGCATCTTCCGGAACTTCAGCATTGACAGCGGGCTCCCGTGCCGGCCGACGCGGGGACAGCGGTAGAAGACGCCGCCGGGGCCGTCGAGGGCGACCGCCAAGGCAACGCCGAGGAAGAGCGGCGACGCCACGATCAGAACCGTCGACGCCACGGCGAGATCGACTCCTCGCTTGAGGATCGCGTCAACTTCCGCGCCAACCATCCCCGGCCCGGATGCCGGTTCGGAGTCGAGACTTAGTTGTTGCCGGCCAGACGGCTCTTCACCTGGCTGCCGCATACGTTTGCCCGTCAGTCGAAGTTCGTCGTTCCCCGCCTGAGAACGTACAACATCCCTGGAGCTGTTTTCAAGTCATTCATCCCCCCCGAACGGGGGGGTTTTCTGCGAACGGGCATCCTCGCGAACGAGCCCGAGAACGCGATGCGACGCCTCTCCCGCCCTCTTCGGCAGTAACCGACCGAGGTCGGGATCGACCGATAGATTGAACGCCTCCTGGAAAAGTCGTCATCGATTCTCAGGACATCTCAGTGATCGTCGACAGCCGGACATTGCCCCCGAACGCCGAGCTCGATGTCGACGTGTGCATCGTGGGCGCCGGCCCAGCAGGGGTCGCACTCGCCGGCGAGCTGCTCGGCCTCGGCATCCGCGTCTGCGTGCTCGAGAACGGTGAGACATGGAAGACGTGGCGCTCGCAGAGGCTCCTCGGAGGGGAGAGCGTCGGGTGTCCCTATCCTCGCCTCGTCGTCGCGGCGGTGAGCGCCTTCGGCGGTAGCTCGCATCACTGGGGGCCGTACTGGCACTCGCGGCCGCTCGATGCCGTCGACTTCGAGGCGCGCGAAGCGATCCCGCACTCCGGGTGGCCCTTCGGACGCGACCACCTCACTCCCTACTACAGACGCGCAGAGCAGTACTTCGCCCTCAGGCCGTTCGATTACGAAGCGACGACGCGCGAGACCGACGCCGCCTCGAGACTCGGCGTTCGCCCTGGTCAGCTCGTGACAGGTGAGCTCCAGCACGGTGACATCGTCTATGGCCGAGAGCACGATCGGCTCGCCGCGGCCGACGACGTACAGGTCATCCTGAGGGCGCACGTCGCGGAGTTGGTCGGCGACGACCGGGATTCCGGCCGCATCGCCGGTGCCCGTGCGCTCGCCGCTCGAGACAGCTCGTTCACCGTCAACGCGCGGGTCACCGTGCTCGCCGCCGGTGGAATCGGAAACGCAAGGCTACTCCTCCTCGGCAACGCCGAGCATCCCGCCGGCATAGGCAATCGGCACGATCTCGTGGGGCGCTTCTTCATGGAGCACCCGGCATTTCGCTCGGGCGTCGTCGTGCCGACCGATCGCGCGGTGCTCGAGCGACGTGACCTCTTTGCAGTATTCGACCAGGACGCTGAATCCGTGCCGATATTCGCCCCAAGCGCAGAGGTCCTGCGCGAGCGGGGACTCCAGAACACGTATCTGATCCTCGAGCCCAAGCCGGACGTGTTGGCGACCTCCGAAGTTCGTGCGGCCTTGACGCTCGCTCAGGCGATTCGCTGCCAGCCACTGACCCGGCAGTTTCCGGGGAGGGTGGCGCGTGCGGCCATCGCCGCGCCGGCGGTGGCCAGAGCGTGGCGGGCCCGACGCCGCACACCCGATGTCTTTCTCGTAACGGTTCAAGCGGAGCAGGCGCCGAATCCCGAGTCGCGCGTCACCCTCTCCGACAAGCGCAACCGGCTCGGCATTCGCAAGGCGCGTCTCGATTGGCGTCTCCAGCCGTCCGACACCGCCTCGATCCGGCAGGCGCAGGAGCTTCTACAGGCAGAACTTCAGGGCGCCGGACTCGGTCGCATGCACGATCTGTACGGCGACCAGAGTCCACCCCCCCTCATCGGGGGCCTCTACCACCATCTCGGCACGACGAGGATGCACCCCGACCCTCGTCACGGTGTCGTCGATCCGTCGGGCCGCGTTCACGATCTCCGCGACCTCTATGTGACGGGCGGATCGGTCTTTCCGACGAGCGGAGCCGCCAATCCCACCCTGACGATCGTTGCGCTCGCGCTGCGGCTCGCAGACGAACTGAAGCGCGTGCTCGACGTACTCTAACCGGCTGGGCTTGGGCCTTCGGCGCGGCTCGCATAGAGTATGAGCTCTGCACGAACGTCCAGATCTGGAGGCGATGGAGGCGTCAATGAGGCGTGACCCGGAGGCGATTCGAGGCTTCAGCCTCCAACGCTCGACCGCGGCCAACGAGCGCCTCCATGCGTTGATCCCGGGCGGCGCTCACACGTACGCGAAGGGCGACGATCAGTTCCCGGAAGGCCTCGCTCCTGTCATCGCGCGCGGCAGCGGCTGCCACGTCTGGGACGTCGACGGGAACGAGTACATCGAGTACGGAATGGGACTTCGAGCGGTGACGCTCGGGCACGGCTTTCGACCCGTGGTCGAGGCAGTCTCCGAGCAGATCGGCCAGGGCACGAACTTCGTGCGACCTTCTGCGCTCGAACTCGAGGCGGCCGAGGCATTCCTCGACATGATCGACGCTGCTGAGATGGTCAAGTTCACCAAGGACGGGTCTACAGCGAACACCGGAGCCGTGAAGCTCGCACGCGCGTTCACGGGTCGCGATCTCGTCGCGATCTGCGCCGATCACCCCTTCTACTCCTACGACGACTGGGCGATGGTCACGACGCCGATCTCGGCGGGTATTCCGGCAGGCGTCGACGCTCTGACGCTGACCTTCCGGTACAACGCGATCTCCTCGGTTCAGGATCTCCTTGCGACGTATCCGGGTCGGATCGCGTGCTTCGTGCTCGAGCCCGAACGCACTGAACCTCCTCGTGACGGCTTCCTCGAGCGTCTCTGCGAGCTCGTTCACGACGACGGCGCGCTGCTCGTTCTTGACGAGAACGTGACCGGGTTCCGCTGGGACGACGGTGGGGGCCAGGCCGTTCACGGCATCTCCCCGGATCTCTCGACATGGGGGAAGGGAATCGCGAATGGGTTTCCGCTCTCGGCGCTCGCCGGACGGCGCGACGTCATGGAGCTCGGCGGCCTCCACCACGATGGTGACCGCGTCTTCCTGCTCTCGACGACGCACGGCGCGGAGCACGTAGGGCTGGCGGCGGGAATTGCCACGATGGCGACCTATCGCGAGGAACCGGTCGTGGCGACGCTGCTCGCCCAGGGTGAACGGCTGCGAGCAGGACTGCAGCACGTGATCGACGCACATGGGATCGGCGATGCGTTCAGTCTCTTCGGGAAGTCGTCGTGCCTCTACTACGGCACGCGCGATGCGGCCGGCGAGCCGTCGCAGTCGTTCCGCACGCTCTTTCTCCAGGAGACCATCACCCGCGGGCTTCTTGCCCCTTCGTTCGTGATCAGCTATGCACACAGGGACGAGGACGTCGACCGCACGATCGAGATCGTGGACAAGGCGCTCGTCACGTACGCGCACGCGCTCGAGCTCGGCGTCGAGCGCTTCCAGCGTGGCCGACCGGTTCAGCCCGTGTATCGGGCGCGCAACTGACCACGACCCACCCAGAGGTCCATATTGACAACCCGAAGGTCCATTTGACAATTGCCTCCGCGGCTGGCTTGATGTGAACTTCTGCGGTTTGAGGGGGATGCGGCTCCATGTGGTCTGGCGATATCGCGGCGGTGGGCGCAACAACGCGTGACGGGAACGCAGCGGAGGGACTCGCTCCTCACGAGCCGCCGTCCCTCGAGACCAGTCTCGCGGCGGTCGCCGAGCCGAGCGTCGAGCCTGTCGTGGACGTCGCGATCCCGACACACGGCCGGCCGAGGTACCTGCGGGGCGCGATCGAGTCGGTCTTGGCGCAGACCTTCGACCGGTGGCGCATGACCCTCTCCGAGAACGGCCCGGGCAGCGATGAGCTCAGAGCCATAATCGAGCCCTACTTGACGGATCTGCGGGTGCGCCATATCCCGACTGGCTCCGAGATCACCGCGGCGGAGAACGCGACGAGCGCCGTCCGGGCGGGGAACGCGCCGTTCGTCGCCGTGCTACACGATGACGACGGCTGGGATCCGGAATTCCTCGCCCGACGGGTCGCGTTCCTCGAGTCGAATCCATCGTGCGGGCTCGTGTTCTCCCATTGCAATTTCATCGACCCGTCAGGGGCTCTTGTCTTTCGCCGGCGCGTTCCCCTTCGGGAAGGGCTCCAACAGCGCAACGCGCTCCTTAGCCTCCTGTATCGCAAGAACATCATCGTGATGCCAACCGTGCTCAGCCGCCGCTCTGCCTACGAACGGGTCGGACCGGCCTTCAGCCAGTCCTTGCTCTTCGACGACTGGGAGATGTGGATGCGGATTGCGGCCTCTTCCGATGTCGGTTTCCTGGACGTCTTCGATGCCTCCTACCGTATTCACTCGGAGCAGACGACGCATCCCGAGAAGGCTCGCCTCGGCGAGCATATCCTCGAGTTGCTCGACGAGATCGACCGCTGGCTCCCGGAGGACTTCCCTCCGCGCGAACGTCGTCGAGCCCACTCCGCGGCGCACTTTCGTGCGTCGTACGACGCGCTCGGACGTCGAGAGCGATGGAAGGCAGCTGGTCATCTCCGTCGGGCCTTCCGGGAGTATCCTGTTGCGCTGTTTGACCCTAAGATGGCGGCGCGCGCGGTGGCTGCGGTCAGACGGTCTCTCACGCGACAGCGCCGCTTGTGGAACGCGGCATCGACAATCGACAGGAGTTCCTGATCAGCACTGCGGCGTCTCAGGTGAAGAGCTCGACATTGCGAGCGGGAGATCTCGTCGAGATCCGGCCCGAGCACGAGATTCTCGCGACCCTCGACGAGGACGGAACGCTCGACGGGCTTCCGTTCATGCCCGAGATGCTCCGGTTCTGCGGCGAACGCGTTCGTGTGCAGAGTCGCGCGCACAAGACCTGCGATACGATCCTTAGCACGGGCTTGCGGCGCCTGGACCGGGCGGTGCACCTGGCCGAGCTTCGCTGTGACGGCAGCAGTCACAGTGGCTGCCAGGCGTCCTGTCTCCTGTTCTGGAAGGAGGAGTGGCTCCGACCCGTTGAAACGACGACGGCGCAGGTCGACGATCCCACGCCGGACGATGATCGAGTCGAGCGCCTTGACGGCGGTTCAGCCTGTACGCGAGAGACGTTGACGGCGGCAGCGAGCGGTCCACGAACGGCTCAGGACGAGGAGACGTACAGGTGCCAGGCCACGGAGCTCCGCAGAGCTACGTCGCCGCTCGCCTGGTGGGATGTGCGCCAGTATGCGGAGGATCTGGAGTCTCGGAACGTCACGGCAGCCAGGCTCCTCAAGGGCCTTCTAGTCGTGTTGTTGAACAAGTTTCAGGCCGCAAACACCCGTTACCTCCCGAGGCTGACGCCGATCGCCCGGGGAAGCCGGTATCCGTTCGTCGCGGGCAGCCTCGAAGGGAAGACGCCAGAGTCGCGCCTGGATCTCGAGCCCGGCGAGCGGGTCAGGATCAAGTCCAAGGAGGAGATCGAAAAGACTCTCGACCGAAACAACAAGAATCGCGGCCTTCTCTTCGACGGGGTGATGGGCAAGTACTGCGGTCAGACGGCGATTGTTCGCGCCCGCGTAACCAGGATTATCAATGAACGCACCGGGACGATGAGGCACTTCTCGAACGAGGCCATCATGCTGGAGGGCATCGTTTGTACAGGCGACTACATGCAGCTCTGTCCCCGGCGGATCTATGACTACTGGCGGGAGATCTGGCTCGAGCGATCTGAAGGCGGTGCGGCCGATGTAACCGGGCCGCAGGGTACCGGGACGGGCGTCGCTCGAAGGGGCGAGAAGGCTCGTCCATCGTAGGTATGAGCGCGGCGACGACCCAAGAGCCGGTCGCGACAGAAGAGCCCACCCCGCCCAGTTGGAAGCGATCGCTCGCGTCCGGCTCGGCCCAATTGTTCGGTGCGACGCTCGCTTCGAACGTCGGCCTCTTCGCCGCGGTCATCGTTCTCACCCGCGGACTGATCCCGGCAGACCGCGGAACCGTGGCATTCGTGATCGTCTCGGCGCTCGCCGTCGCGGTGATCTGTGGGCTCGGCCTCGGCGATGCGGCAACAGTGTTCGCATCGACTCGACCCGAAACTCGTCCTCGGGTGCTCACGAACCTGCTAATGGCCTTGACGCTGACGTGGGTTGCAGGTGCGCTGGTGATCGCCGTCCTCTTCCACGCTCTCGGGGGTGCGCGGCTGGACGGACTGACGGTGCCGGAGGTGCTGCTGCTCGGGGTCGGGGCCCTCGTGACCGCGCTGTTCGAGGCTGTCCGCGCATTCCTGCTCGGATGCAGCCGTTTTCGGCCCTCGGCCCTGGTCCAGGCCGTGTGGCCCTGGGTCTACGCCGGCCTGCTGCTCCTCGTCTCGCTCACGAGCGGTCTGAGCGTCGTCGCGGCGATCACGTGCTGGATCGCGTGCTTCGGAGTTGCAGCGCTGATCCTCATCGCGCTCGCCGTCCGGTACACCGGCCTCGGGCGGCCTGATGCGCGACTGTTCCGGAGCTCGCTCCATTTCGGTCTGCGTGCCTGGCCGATCAACACGTCCCGGTTTTTCAACTTTCGCGCCGATCAGATTCTCATGGGCTTCATGGCCACGAAAGCTGCCCTCGGCTTCTATTCCGTGGCGGTCAGCGCCTCGGAGGCTCTGCTCTACCTGTCCTTCGCGATCGGATCCGCGATCGTGCCCGTAATCGGCGGCAGCGAGGAGTCGACCCGGGGCGCCAAGACCATCCAGACGTTTCGCGCGCTCCTGCTCGCGACGGCGGTCGCGGTCGCCCTCGCCGCGGTCGTCGGGCCCATCCTGCTCCCGCTCGTGTACGGCGCGAGCTACCGGCACTCGGTGGTCCCCTTCCTGTTGCTGCTGCCCGGAGCCCTCGGCTTCGCTGCGCTCTCGGTCCTCGGCGGGGCGCTCGTCGGCGGCGGTCGCCCCGGCCGTGCCTCCGGCGGATTCCTCGTCGCGTTGATCGTCGGCGTCGGTCTCGACCTCGTCCTCATCCCGCCTCTCCACGCCATCGGTGCGGCCGCCGCGTCGAGCGCGGCCTTCATCGTCGGCGGAGGGGTTGCGATCGCGAGCTTCCACCGCACGCATCCCGTGCCGTGGCGCATGTTCGTGCCGGGCGCCGCCGACGTTCGCTCGCTGACCACCCTGGTGAGCTCGGGCGCGCAGCACCGACTTCGGGGAGACCATGCATGATCCCGACATCTGGCCTGTTCGGTCGGAGCGAGGACGAACCGCCGCCCATGCCACTGAGCGAACAGTCGACGCTCTCCTACGCGGTCGTGATCTGCACCCTGGACCGCCGCGCCGACCTGTTGCGGTGCACCGAGTCGTGGCTCCGCCAGGACCCGACGCCCCTCGAGATCGTGGTCGTCCACGGCGGGCCGAGCAACGACCTCGAGCAGCGCCTGCAAGAGTTGATCGAGGGAGCCGGCGTCGCATTCAGCTACAGCCGCATGCCGCCTTCGCTGGTCCGCCAGCGGAACGTCGGCATCGAGCTGGCGCGAGGCGACATCGTCTTCTTCGCCGACGACGACGCCGTGTACCTGGACGGCTACGCCGCGGCCGTCCTCGACGTCTACAAGGCCGACCGCGACCGGAGGGTCGGCGGCGTCCAGGGGACGATCGCAAACCCCGGCAATCCGCCGGCGACCAGATCGCACCTTGCCAACATCTTCCTGCTGACGCGCCTCAACGGCGACGGGACGTTGCAGCTCTCGGGCTGGCCGGCGTTCTGTACCGCGCGGCCGACGCTCGCGCGAGTCGACGTCTTCTCCGGTCCCGCTATGTCGTTTCGCCGGGAGGTGCTCGCGGAGTTCAAGTTCGACGAGGCGCTCGCGGTCTATTACGTCGGAGACGATTTTGAGCTGGCGTACCGGGTGTCGCGCGACTACCAGCTCTTCCAGACGCCCGGCGCGCAGGTGATGCACTACTCGTCGCCGCCGCAGGGGCGGGAGGGTGAGCGGAGGCGCGCCCGGATGAACGTGGTCAACCACCATTACCTCAGCCGAAAGCTGCTGGGCGACGACTGGAAGGTCCGAGTGGCCTGGGCCTGGTCCGAGTTCGGGATCTTACTCCTCGCGCTGCTGTGGTGGCTCACCGGCCGCGGTTCCGGCCGGCTGATGGGAACGATCGAGGGGCAGTGGGATCTGCTCAGGGGCCGTGCAGCCGCTCCGCCAACCGAGGCCGACAACATCACGGAGAGGTCAGAAGAATCATGAAACCAGGGGTCACGTTTGCCGCATCCGCAAGCGGGGGGAGTTTCCGCCGAGCCAGCCGCTGGGCCCCGTAACCCGTGGCCGCTCATCTCGACCGCGCGCAGGTTTCTCGGACGGCCGGCGCCCACGACGCGTCGCACGTGCGGTTCTCCGTGATCATCCCGACGCTGGGGCGCACGGAGAGACTCGGCAAGACGCTCGCGAGCCTGCTCTCCTGCGAGCCGCCGCCCGACGAGGTCATCATCGTGGACGGAGACGGATCGGAGGAGACGCACGCGCTCGTCACGAGCGTCGGCGCGACGCATGCGGGCACGTGCGCAGTGCACTACCTTCGAAGCGCCGCCGGACTCACGCACCAGCGAAACGAGGGGCTCGCCGTGGCCAGGTCGGAGATCATTGTCTTCGTAGACGACGACATGAACTTCGCGGCCACACCCGATCTCTTTCGGAAGGCAGCCTCGGGGTTCGCGGATCGCGACGTAATCGGCCTGACCGGCCGGGTCACAGAGTCCGATTACCGTCGCTATGGGAACCGGCACTCACGCATTCGCGGGCTTCTCTTCGGGAAGCACAAGGAAGGAACCTTCACGCGCTTCGGATATCCGCGCTACCTCCTCGATCCGCACACCGATGCGTATGTCGAGTACATGCCGGGCGGGCTCCTCTTCGCCCGCCGGGAGCCGGCACTCGAACTGAGGTTCGACGAGGGCCTGACGGGCTACGCGGTCGCCGAGGACGAAGACTTCTCGTACCGGCTCTCGAGGCGGGGCAGGATTCGCTACCTCGCCTCCATCGTGGTCGCTCACGAGCGGTTCGGCCCGCGCGACATGCGTGGAGTGAGCCGATCGCTCGTCGTCAACAGAACGTATCTCTTCCGGAAGAACTTCGACCAGACCCCGCTTGCGCGCATCGAGTTCTTCGTCTTCATCTGCGTGCTTCTGGGCCACCGGTTGGTGAACCGCGACTGGGCGAGCCTGCGCGGTCTACTCGAGGGGGTCATTGACGTCGTTCGGCGTCGCGCGTCGTTGCCAGAGACGTGATCGTGGCGGCTTGACGCGGGCGCCGGAGGTCGCGAGGTGTCGGGGTAGCGATCTCGCCGATCGCCGATCGAGTGGACCCCGCCCAGATCAATCCCGCGACGAGCCAGAGGTGCCGCCAGTGCAGCGTATCGATGAAGATGCTATTGGCGATCAGGCCCACCCAGAGCCCCAACAGGAGACCGGCCGAGATACCGAACGTTGGGCGACCGGCGACGACGTTTCCCCAGGCCAGGATCAGCGTCACGAGGAAGAAGGCGACGATTAGCGTGAACCCGAGGACGCCTTCTTCGCCAAGCGCCCGCAGGAAGGTGGAGTGCGCCGCGATCCCGACAGCCTGCGCGTATTGCCCGGGGCCGATCCCGAAGACATGCGTCCGTGCGAGCTCCAGGCTGGCGTCCTGCCCGTGGAAGCGGGCGGTGTCATACGACTGAACATGCGCGCGGCCGAAGAGGAAGCTCGTGGAGCCGGTAAGGAGAACGACGGGAACGAGAACGGCTGCGGCGGCGAGGCCAACGCCCAGCGTCGCGATCGCCTGCCGACCGCCCCGGCGGCGGAGGGCGTACACCGAGACCATCGTTACGACAACGAGAGCCGCGTTCAGCCAGGCGGCGCGCGAGAACGAGAACAGAACCGCCGCTCCGGAGACGATCAGGACCAGGAAGAGCCAGGGTCGACGCCACAAGAGGAGCCTCGACTCGACGAGCTCGGCGAGCACGAAGCCGAGTGGGATCACCATGAAGGCTCCGAAGACATTCGGGTCGTCGAAGAGGCCCTTGGCACGGGTCGCGGAGTAGTACGTGAGCAGGTTGCTCCCCGGGAACGGCAGAAAGAGCGCGACCAGTGCCAGCACGGCGATCACGGTGGCGCCGATGGTCACGCACTCCATCACCCGCCGGGCCCGAGCCGCGGAGTCGACGTATGCGGTCAGCCACAGGCCGAAGGCGATCAGGTAGCCGGTTATCGTGATGAAGAGGGCCGCCTCCGGCAGCGACCGCGCCCACGCGGCGGCGACCAGGTTGAGCACGAAGAACGCCCCGAGGATGTAAACGACGACGGGCGGCGCGCGACGGAGAGTCCAGCGCTCGCCGCCGGTCAGGACGGCGACGAGGATGATCATCCCGAAGACGAGGTCGGGCAGCGCCGGCTGGCTGAATACGACCCCGAAGATGAGGAACCCGAACGCCACCGCGCCGGCGTACCGAGCCACCGTGAGCACCAGGAGCACGCCCGCCGCGACACTGGCCGCCACGACCAGTTCGGCGTGGCGTGCGGTTCCTGCGGTTCCTGCTCCCATCAGTCCCACCGCAACAGCCAGGAAAGCGAGCCCGACGAGCCGCGACGGGCCTTCGACGGAACCGCGTGTCAGTCTGTCCGTAAGAGGTCCGCTCACGGCCGTCTTACCGGAATTCGACTTACCGGAATTCGACGACCTCGGGCTCGCCCTGAGTCCTTGTCGTGCGCGTCGTGCTCAGGTCGGCCGGCGTGTAATCAGTGATCGTGTGTTGTCGTCGGTCGATCACCACGAGCCCGCGTCGCTTGTCGTCGAACAGTTCCAGCCGATCCCGCACCTCGGCTGCCAGGCTCATGTGCATCCGATCTGCCCGCATGACGACGAGGATCGAGTCGACGTGTGGGGCTATCTCGGAGAATTCTGCGCTTTGGAGCGGCGGACCGTCGAGAATGATCAAGCCGAAGGGCAGCGCCCGGATTCGCGTGAAGAGGGATGGGAGCGCGTCCGTGAACAGGATCCCGATGTTGCCGCCGACCGGGGTCCCTCCGGGAAGGACGAACAGCGTGCGGTACTTCTTCGCGCTCGCGGGGTGGATCGCCAGTTCGAGCGGCGGAGCAGGCGCCGTCAAGAACTCCGGTTGGGATGTCGCAGGTGCAACGGTGTCGTCGGACGCGACCCCGAGCAGGTCGGATAGACCCGGCGATCGAGGAGTGCCGAACCATCGGTGAATCCGAGGATTGCGCAGGTCGGCGGAGACCACGAGCACGCTGGCCCCACTGGTCGAAAGGGCACGCGCGAGGTTCGCAGCGACGGTCGTCCTACCTTCGCCGCGGACCGCGCTCGTGACCAGGACGACTCTCGATCCGCTCCTCGTCGCATCCCGCCGTACCGACGAAGCAAGGACATAGAAGGCATCCCGCACGGCCGGTGGCAGGCGCGAGAGGTCGCGTCGATTGATGCGCCGGCCCACCGGAAGGGACGCGAGGACCGGTAGCGAGAAAAGCTCGCCCAGATCCCTCACGGAGGAGACACGCGGCGACACCTGTTCGCGTGCGAGAACGACAAGTATTCCGAGCAGCGTCGCCGCGACGAGCACGACGATCCCGCTCATCCACGGTGGCGCCGATGACGATCGGCCTGCTGGTCCGGCTGGCTGGAGAAGCTGGAAGCCGGTTGCCGCCCCAAGCGACCCGGCCGACACCAGGGCGATCTGGCTCTCGACGGCCTGAATCGCGAACTTGTCAGCGCCGCTCGCCTTGAGCTGGGCCAGTTCGGCGAGCGCGTTGCGTCGCGCATCCGTCGACGATTGCTCCTCTATTCGCTGCTCGCTCGTGACGAGCGCGTTCGCGACGGCGTTCGCTCGTGCCGCCGCGGCCCGAGGCGTCGAGCCATCGGCGGTGATCGTGATCACGGCCGCCGCAGGGTCGACCGAGGAACGCACGACCGAGCGCAGCACGTCGACACTCGTGCCCGGCAACTCGTCGGCGGCGAGGGAGAGCACCCTCGTCGTGGTCGTCAGCAGATTGACCGTTGCGAGGCGCTGGCTGATACTCGTCGAACCGGTCGCCTGACTCGAATCGAGTGCATCGCGTGCCAGAACCGTGGTCGACGCAGCGAACGAGGGCTTCGAAGGATGACTGATCGAGAACGCAACGGCGATTGCGGCCGCGACGACCGCGAATGCGACGATGCGCGGGAGGGCGGTGCGTATCGCCCGTGAGTACTGATGTATGTCGATCGGCTGTTCGTCGAGCACCGCAGAGAGACCTTCTGGATATCTAGGGTAACCGAAGAAACGGGAATTAGTTCAGGGTGCACGCTATCCTCGGTAGCGCGCCATCCCCCGAACGGGTCGACCTTCACGCTTGTTGGGTAGGTACGTGTACGCGAAACTCGAGGCGGTCGCGGGCGCGAGGCGCCTCGCGCCGTGCCGCACGTAGCGGTGGTGGAAGCCGAGGAAATCGAAGCCCCCGCCTCCTCCCCGCAGGTGCACGGTCCGCCATTCCAGCGCGCGGCAGGCGAGGACGGTGATGTTGCGGGGAGCGGCGGCGCACGCAGGAGTTTGAGCAGGTGGCGGTCGACGATCCGTTCCGCTACCGCCGCCATCAAACCGGTCGTGCGGAAGCCCTCGAAACAGTCGGCGATGTCTTCTTCGAACGACACGGTTCGCACCCTGTACGGCCTCGGGACCGGCATCAGAATGCGCTTCCTCGCCCTCGCCGCCGCAATCAGCCTCAACCGCCGCGTCGGCCGATCCACCCCGCGCCCGCGCGACCACACCACCTAAACCCGGAACTACTCATCTAGACTTGGCGAAGGCGCACGTCGATATCGAGCGGCCAGCCAGTAGATCACGACACCGATGTTCTTCGGCTCAACGGGGAAACGCCGCAGCATGCGTCTGATATACGGCCGTGCGGCAGCGAGATCGCCCTGCTGCGTCAGTGCGCGGGCGGCAAACCGGTCGGACTGGGAACGGCGTCGCCGCATCAGGATGCGCGTCCAAGCGTCGTGCCGAGGATACCGTTCGAAGTGGTCGAGCAGCAGGTTTTCCGTCTTCTCGTGGTGATATGCGATGCGTTTGGAGGCACCAGCGGGATGGACGACGTAATCACCCAATATTTCTTCTAGAAAGAAAAACTCAATTACTTTTGAAATACGGATCCATAGATCATAGTCTTCGACCGTATCTAAGTCACTATTTTCGCGAAATCCTCCGATCTCTCGGATCCTATCTGTCCGTAAGGTCGTGCCCGTAGGAGTCAGTGAATTTCCTCGCAGCAGCAGACTTCGATGCATATTCTTCGTGCGCGGCCCGTTGTGCGACTCTCCCAGCACGCGTCCATTTGAATCCACGATGCGAAGAGGATGGTGGACGAGATCGACGTCCGGGTGGCTATGGAACGCAGACATGACAGCGTCCAGCTTGCGTGGATACCAGACATCATCGACATCGAGGAACGCGATGAAATCTCCCTGGGCCGCGGCGATACCGACGTTCCGGGCTGCTGCGACCCCCTTGTTCTCCTGCCGTATACAGTGACCGCGAAGGTCGGTCTCATCGAAGTACCGTCGCGCCGTGTCGTACGTAGCGTCGGCAGAGCCGTCATCGACCAGTAGGACTTCGTAGTTCGTGTATGTCTGCGCCTGCACGCTCACCAAGGCGTTGCGGACGAACTCGGCTGCGTTATAGGCCGGGACGACGATCGAAACGAGTGGATAGTTCACGAGCCCTGGGCTAGAGTATCGGCGCGCGGCGGGATCCCGGTCCGTTCGATCTTCGCGAGAGATCAGGTCGACGAGACTGCGACGTTGCGCGAGAGACTCCGTACACCGGACACGCCGTTCAGGCGGATAGCCGGCCGCACGGCAAGCCATAGCAGGAGAACGTCGTCGTCTGGGCCCGCGAGCTTGTCGCGTTCGGCTGGGCGATCGCCACCGAACAGCCTCACAGGACCCTCCACCAAATTTCGATTCCGGCAGCGCCGCGATTGGCGCCTGCCCCCACGCCCGCTCCGGGACGTCTGCGGTAGACCTTGGCGTAGAGCGCGTGGAAAAGAGGCCGTGGAGGCGGAAGCACGAGGTGCGCGACGCCGCCTGCGCGTGCATGCGGTCTCTGCGGCGACTGCCTCCGAGTCGCAGTGGTCGGAGCCCTAATGCGTTTGCAGCAGCGCCCTGCGGAAGTCGGACAGTCGAGCGAGTCGATGTCCGTGACGATGCAGGGCCTCGATGGTGTCGCGCGTCGGCCACGAGTAGTACGTGCGGTTGGTCGGGTCTTGGCGCTGTGGTGTAGAAGTGTCTGCGACCACGGCGTCGATTGCCTCTGTCAAAGCCTGACCGCCGAGAACCGAGAGGCGATAGAAGAGAGACATCACGCTCTCCTCGGGAAGGATGGGCAACTCCTTTTGAACGAGGATATCGCCCGTATCGAACTCCTCGCGCATGATGTGAACAGTCGTGCCCGTTCTCTCTTCGCCCTTGGCCAGCACCCAGAGATACGGCTCGATCCCGGCATAACGCGGCAGGAGCGATGAGTGCACGTTGACCGCAACTTTGGTCGGGCACGACAGCAGCTGAGCGTCGATGCGCTGAGGACAACTCACGGAGACGAGGATCTCCGGCCGCCATGCTGTGACGCGCTCGTATACGTGCGACTCGTTGATGTACGTCGTGGAGCAGAGATCGATGCCGAGTCGCCGGGCCAGCCCATAGACGAAGAAGGATCGCCTTCGCAGTACGAACGACGAGAGAGCGAAGACGCCATACGTGCTCGCCTTGTACGCGAAATGCCGGAAGCCTCCGGTGCTGAGGATCGTGAGCAGGCTCTGGCGACGAGTCTTGCCGGCTGCGACGCCGGTGACGATGACGACTCCGGCGACCTCGTAGGCGTCCCCGCGCAGCAGTGGATCGAGAATCACCCGCGAGAAGAAGTTCCCGTTCGTCACCACGACGATCCGCGCGGACTTCAAGTGGGTCCAATCAGGGGCGTTGACCCGGCCGGAACGGGATCGCGACCGCGGAGGAGCGCTGCATACAGGCTCCGGGTGCGCTCGAGCATCGCCTCCTCGGTGAACTTGGACTCGAAGGTCGCCCGAGCCCCGTTCCCGAGTGCGTTGGCGTACTCGGGGTTGCGAAGCAGGCACAGGATCGCATCCCGCAGAGCCCCGCGCGAGCCCGGTGGGACGAGCAGCGCAGAACGATCATCCTCGACCACCGTCCGGTTGCTTCCGATCGAGGTCGTAACGATGCTCTTGCCGACTCTCATTGCTTCGAGCAGGGCAATGGACAAGCCCTCTCTCATCGTCGGCAGGACGACGACGTCGACCAGGTCGTAATAGCGGTCGACGTCCGAGACGAAGCCTGTCGTCACGACGTGGTCTCCGAGACGAAGTCGTTGAACCGCCGCCAACACCGACTCCTTGCTCGGTCCGTCGCCGACCAGGAGCAGAACTGCCGACGGGAACTCGTCGATGATCCGAGGCATTACTTCGACGAGATCCTCGATCCGCTTGTCCGGAGCGAGCCGGCCTATCGCACCGATCACCACCGCGTCAGGCGAGAGTGCAAACTCGGCCCGAAGCGAGCTTTGGCCGGTAGGGCGCGTCGCGGGGAGTCTCGGCAGTCCGTTCGGGATGACCAGCGTCTTCGCGGCCGGCGCGATCCTCATTTGGACGGCCCAGGCCCGATGGAACTCGTTGACGAATACGAGGCGTTCACACCAGCGGGCAGCCTCCCTCTCGAGCGTCCCGTAGAACCGGATGGTCGATGCGCGCGAGGACTCGTGGAAGGCAAAGCCGTGGACCGTGTGAAGGATGACCGGAACTCCCGCAAGACGCGCAGAGAGCCGGCCGACGAAGCCTGCTTTCGACGTATGCGTATGCACGACGGTGAATTGCTCTCGTCGGCAGAGCCGCGCGAGTCGGTATGCAACAACAGGGTCGATCACCGGCGAGATCGACGTCGGTATCGGTGGTTGCCGCTGAACCTGGATGCCGGCCGCGGCGAACCTCGCAGCCGTCTCCGGATCGGAGGTCAGGACCTGAACCTCGTACCCTCGTTCCGACAGGTCCTTGCAGATCGCGATCACCATCTTGGTAGCACCCCCGAACAACGATCCTCCGAGGATATGGAGGACCTTGTGACCGCTCCCCGGCATGCATTCGATCGAACGGGACGGCGACTCGACGACGGGGTCCATCATCGACTCTTGGACCAGCAGGGCGATCCCGGCGACTGCGTCAATTCCCGTACTGCGGCGAATCCGGGTCGGAGATCAACTCGTTGCGGAAAAGCTCCGAGACCTCGTCGATACCCTCCGCGAGCTCGTATCTCGGGGCGAAGCCAAGCACCGAACGGATCTTCTCGAAGCTCACCCGGTAGTCGCGCGGATCCTCTCCCTCCATCGGGACGACCGTTACGTCGGCAGCTGGGAAGCGCGGTTCTAGGAGGCGAAGAAGGTCCATCTTTCGGTAGTTCTCGCGGGTCGCGCCCGCGTTGAACACGTTGCCGGCGATGACGGACGCGTCGGCTTCGAGAACCGCACAAAGTGCCGAAGCCGCATCGCGAACGTGGATGTACGGGCGCCAGTACTGCTCGCCGTAGACCACCAGGGGACGCCCGAGGCACAGTTCCCGCGTGAACTGGTTGACCGTGAGATCGAAGCGCATCCGAGGCGAGACGCCGTAGACGGTTGCAAGACGGAGAACGCATGTGGTGAACGTCTGCGACGCGCGAGACATCACGTCGAGCTCCGCGGCGACCTTCGTCTCCGCGTAGAGCGAGACCGGCCGAAGCTCGGAGTCCTCCGCGACGTATGCGTTCGGCTCCGCCATCTTGCCGTAGTTGCTGCACGTCGAGAGAAACAGGAACCGGCGCACATCGCCCGCCGACGACGCATCGAGGAGCCTAGACGTCGCCTCCACATTCGTCTGCCGAGCCAACTCGGGCGTCCGCTGACAGGCGGGGTCGCCGACCACCGCGGCGAGGTGAATGACCGCGTCGACATTCTCTACTGCAGCCGCGAGGCACGTCGAGTCGCGAACATCCCCTCGCAAGAACTCGAACGAGCGGTGTCCCCAAGCTGAAAGCAAGGAGGTTTGTCCGTGAACAAGGCTGTCGAGAACCCTGACGGAGTGACCTCGAGCAAGCAGCTCCTGGACGAGAAGTGAGCCGACGTAGCCGGCGCCGCCCGTCACGAGGATCCGCCCCACCTCCCCATCTCGATTCGCAGTGACCTGTGGTCCGTTCATCGGATGGACGATTGTAACGGGGCCTGCAATTCCGCGGGACGATGCCGGCCGGCGGCGACGCCCGCGACGCCCGCTCAGCTCGTAGCCTCCGTCCAAGCCCGCGAACGCGTGCCGATTCATCCCGATCTTCTCCGAGCGCCGGCGCTCGGAGAAGATCGGGTGAAGTGAACACTCAGTCGCTCACGCTTCGTCCAGCCGACCCGACTAGGAACAGGCCGCCGCCGTTGTGTCTGCCCAGTCCTCGGGATGGTTGGCAAGTGTGTCATTGTAGATCTCTTGTCGCCAGACGTACCAGGAGATCAGGGAGCCTGCGGGTAGCGCTTTCCGGACGGCGCAGTTCCAGTCGAGAATCTGAGCGCTCGTCGGGAACGGGTCGCCGTCGCTGAACGACTGGGCGAGCCAAACCGGGGTCGCGTGCATCGAGTTGATGACGTAGCCGGTCTCCTTGCTGAGCCGCGCCAGCGCCCTCGCCTTGTCGTAGGTCGAACCGAACGGGTAGTCCCACACGCCGACATAGTCAGCGACCCCGGTCGCGTCGGCGTACTTGTTCCCGATGCACGGGTACGCGTTGTAGAACGACCCTCCTGGCGCCCACTCACTGGGCCAGCCGATGTCCTGGTAGATCTTCGCACCCGGCCAGATCGCCTGAACCTGAGTGCGGAACTGCCGCAGCTGGGCGGCGGAGTAGTAGCCGCACTCGTTGTTGCCGGTCGGCCCCGTCCAGTACGGCTCGTTGAAACCGAAGAACGCGAGGATGTCGGCCTGGCGGGTCGCGAGGTACTTGATGACGTCGATGGAGCCTTGCGAGAACGTCCAGGTCCCGTCGCTGTTGAGCGTGTACGGCTCCGGGCCGCCGAACGAGTACAGGCCGATGATGAGTTTGATCCCGGCGTTGTGCGCGGCGTCGAGCTTCGCCTTGGCTCCTGCAATGTCTCCTGGGGCAACGTTCGTGACGGCGAAGCCGTACCCGATCGACTTGAGTTGCGGGTAGTCCGCGGTCTCCGCCCAGTGAGTTCCGGTGAGGGCTGCAGCCGGCCCATCCGAGGTCGGCGCGGCATTCGAGACCGTGACCGTGATGGTGCTGCTGCTGCCGACGTTGCCCGCGGCGTCGTAGGCGCGTGCGGCGAGGGTGTGTGTGCCGTCGGGCAGGTTGGTGGTGTCCCAGGGCCACGTGTACGGGGACGCCGAGTCGGAGCCGGCGACTGCGCCGTCGACGAGCAGTTCGACGTTGCTCACGCCAGTGTCGTCCGAGGCGGCGGCGACGACGGAGACGGTGCCGTTCACGGTCGCGCCCCCGGCAGGGGTCGTGAGCGAGACTGTCGGAGCCTGCGTGTCGCCGGGCGGGGGCGCGGGCGAGCCGTTCGAGACCGTGACCGCGACTACGCTGCTGCTGCCGACGTTGCCGGCGGCGTCATAGGCGCGTGCTTGGAGGGTGTGGGTGCCGTCGGCCAGGCTGGTGGAGTTCCAGTGCCACCAGTACGGGAACCTCCAGTCGGAGCGGGCCACGGCGCCGTCGAGGAGAAACTGGACGTAGCGGACGCCGACGTTGTCGGAGGTGGCCGCGATCACGGAGACCGTGCCGGAGACGATCGCGCCCGCACCAGGAGTCGTGAGCGAGACGGTCGGCGCCTGCCCCTCGTCCGCGGCGCCTCCGGCACCCGCAACCGCTCCGAACAGGCATATGCACGTGGAAACGAGTACAACGATGAGGGGATATCGCATCTGGCCTCCTGGGACGTTGGAAAGGAGTGCCGCCCTCCTTGGGGTAAGAGGGCTTCGTAGCACACTGCCCAGAGGTCACGTCCGACAAGCATCGTGCGTTGGCTCACTTTGTGCTGATTGCCGCATCGGCGGACTGCCGTCGCCAGGGGCGCACCAGGGCATGACCGAGCAGCGCTCCGAACGTGTTGAGCAACACATCGTCGGTCGAGGTCGTGCGCCCGGGCACGAACAACTGCGTGGCCTCGATGAGCACCGAGAGGCCGAACGCCACGAGAACGGTGGTGCGGAAGCGGAAGCCCAGCAGGGAGAGTGTCGCTCCAAGTGGCAAGAAGGCGAGAGAATTGCCCACGACGTTCAGAAATACATCCACCCGGTACTGAGCTGGATGGCCACGGATGATGTGAACGAGAGGCACGAGCTGGCGTTCGTTGGCTCCTCCCCTTGGAGTCAGGGTGAGGACGAGGATGGCGGCGAGTGAGCATGACAGGGTGATACGCAACAGACGTTTCAAGCAAACGGTGCGATCGCGGCTTCGTTGGGTTATCGCGATGACGAGCATCCCGACGCTTCCGACGAGGAGCAGGATCGGCCAGAGGAGGGCCGGATCACCCAAGGCATCGAGATAGGCGATCATGGAGCTGGCCCAGCTCCAGAAGACCGAGCCTCTCGCGGATCTCTCGGTTCCCGACATCTACGCCCCGAACGTATGACGGTGCCTCCAAGGCCAGGACTTTCGCGCGGTTCGCTCAGGCCGCGCCGAGCGTGATCACGGCACCCACGCACGGCAGCCAGAAGATCCAGTTCCACCTGGTCGCCCGCGACGGACGCGCGACCCATGTCCCCGCCTGGTTCCAGCGCGAGTCGGCCCTGAGAATCCAGGACGATGCGACGCGCTCAGGGAGCGCCTCCCTCTCCGCAAGGTCGGGCATCGACCCAGGACCCGTCGACGAGCAGCCGCATCGCAGGCTCAGTCGCCGAGCTCGGTGCGCCGCCGGTCGACGTAGGCCTTCAGCTCCGCCTTCAGCTCGGGGTCGAGCTCCGGCTCGACGTACTCCTCGAGCGTGCGCTTGTAGATCTCGGTCGCGCGAGCCGCCGCGTCCTTGCCCCCGTCGCGCACCCAGCGCTCGTAGTTCGAGGTCGAGGAGAGGAGCGGGCGGTAGAAGCACTCGCGGAAGCGCTCGAGCGTATGCGCGGCGCCGAGGAAGTGGCCGCCGGCGCCGACCTCTTCGTGAGCGGAGAACGCGAGCGTCTCCTCGGTCACCTCGAGGGGCGTGAACTCCGTCTCGAGCATTCTCAGGATCTCGATGTCGACGATGAACTTCTCGAAGCAGGAGACGAGGCCCGACTCGAGCCAGCCGGCGGCGTGCATCACGTAGTTCGCGCCGGCGAGCATCGTCGGCAGCATGGTCATCATCGCCTCGTAGGAGGCCTGTGCATCGACCGTCTGGCTCGAGGTGAGCCCGCCGCCCGAGCGCCAGGGCAACCCGAAGTGTCGTGCGATCTGCCCGGTGCAGAGCAGTCCGATCGCCGACTCGGGCGTGCCGAAGCTCGGCGAGCCCGACTGCATGTCGGTGTTCGACAGGAAGGAGCCGAACACGACCGGGCAGCCGGGGCGGATCAACTGAGTGAGGGCGATCCCGGCGATCGCCTCCGCCATCTGCTGGGCGAGGGATGCCGGAACCGAGACCGGCGACATCGCCCCCATGAGCAGGAACGGCGTGACGATCACCGGCTGGTTTGCCCGCGCGTACTCGAACAGCGCAGCGAGCATCCGGTCGTCGTAGCGGAGCGGCGAGTTGACGTTGATCAGCGAGATCACGCACGGCGTCTCCTCGATCGACTGCCGCCCGAAGACCATCTCCGCCATCGCGATCGTGTCGGCGGCGTTGGGACCCGAGGTGACCGAGCCCATGAACGGCTTGTCCGACAGCGACAGCAGGTTGAAGACCATGTCGAGGTGACGCGAGTCGAGCGGCACGTCGTTGGGCTCGCAGATCGTGCCGCCGACCGAGTCGAGTTGCGGGAAGGCCTGGGCGAGCCGCGCGAGGTTCTGGAAGTCCTCGAGGGTCGCGTCGCGGCGCTCGAGCCCGTCGCGGATGAACGGGCAGCCGTAGACAGGCGAGAAGACCATGTGGTCGCCGCCGATGTGCATGCTCCGCGCCGGGTTGCGCGCCTGCAGGTCGAACTCCCGCGGTGCCTTTGCGACCTCCTCGAGCAGGAAGTCGGGGTCGAGCTTGACCCGCTGCTCGGAGACGTCCTGCCCCGCCAGGCGGAAGAGCTCGAGGGCCTCGTCGCTCAGGAACTCGACGCCGAGCTCGGAGACGATTCGCCGCCATCCCCCGTCGAGCGTGGCGACGGCCTCCTCGGAGAGGATCTCGTACCTCGGCATCCGGTTGATCAGCACGTCGCCTCCTGGGCGTCGAGGAGCCTTTCGAGGGCGGCCTCGAGGCCGCCCTCGCCCGTCTCGCGCACTTCGAGCGGAAGGTCGAGCAGTGCCGCTGCCCGCTCGGCCTGCACCCGAAGCCTCGCGGTCGGATTCTGCGCGAGCCAGACGACCCGCGTGTAATGACGGAAGTAGTCGTCACGCAGCACCGGGTGCCGGTCGAGCCCGAGACCGCCGACGACGACGCGGTCGAAGCTGCGCACGAGGAAGTCGGTCAGGTAGTAGGTGCCCGGATCGTCGCCGTCGCGCCTGCCGCCGTAGAGCTCGTAGCAATGAGCGCCCTCGAGACGGCGGAGCCCGTCGAGCGCACCGCGCGTGCCGCAGTCGGCGTAGGCGACGACGGCGTCGTCGCCGTCCGCAGCCCGATCGACTGCCGTCCTGATCCGTTCGGGGCGGTTGTGGAGCTCCGGCGGCAGCGAGCGGACCTCGAGGTCCCAGCCGCGGCGCCTCGCGATCGCGTGGACGTGCAGCGCAAGCGCTCCGCAGGTGATGACGACACGGGTCATTGCGGAAAGGCGAGCTGGTCGATGAACAGGTCGTTGAAGTCGGTTCGGCCCGAGAGCTCGACGTAGCGGACCTCGCCGAGGACGGCGTGGCCTGCGGCGCGTTCGGTGACCGACAGCGCCGCGATCTTCGCCCCCTCGCCGGCCACGTTCCCGGCCGACACGATCCGCATGAGCGGCAGCTTCGGCACGAGCCCGATGCGGATCGCGCTGGCCGGCGAGAGATACGTCCCGAACGAGCCGGCGAGCAGCACCTGCGAGACGTCCTCGGGGACGATGCCGAGCTCACGGCAGAGGATCATCCAGCCGGTGGCGATCGAGGCCTTTGCGAACTGAAGCTCGCGCACGTCTCGCTGCGAGAGGTAGACGTCGTCGTGGAGGTAGAAGACCTTCTCCTCGCTGATCTTGCGCAGCCGCTCCGAGGAGCCTTCGACGAATCGCCCCGAGTGGTCGAGGATCCCGGCCCGAACGAGCTCGGAGACGGCGTCGACGAGCCCCGAGCCGCAGAGACCGATCGGCTCGACGTCGCCGATCACGCTCAGCTCGACGTCACCGTCCTTGATCTTGACTCCCTCGATAGCGCCGTCGGCGGCCCGCATCCCGCAACGGATCTGCGCCGCCTCGAAGGCAGGTCCCGCAGGCGCCGCCGTCGCCAGCGTCTCGGCGGAGGAGCCGAGCACGATCTCGGAGTTCGTGCCGACGTCGATGAAGAGGCGCACGCGCCGGTCGAGGGTCAGCCCGGTCGCGAGGATCCCGGCGACGATGTCCGGGCCGACGTAGGCGCCCAGCGCCGGGAACGTCACCGCCGGCGCCCGTGGATGAACGTGCACGCCGAACTCGGCCGCGGTGGCCTCCGGCAGCGTGCGCGACGCGATCGTGAACGGCGCCATCGACAGCGGCTCGGGGTCGATCCCGAGCGCGAGCTGGAGCATCGTCACGTTGCCCGCGACCACGATCTCGTACACCTCGGCGAGGTCGACGGCCGCCTCGCCACAGACCTCCGCGGCCAGTTCGGCGAGCGTCTCGTGAGCCAGCCCGCGCAGTGTCCCGAGGGCCTCGGGGTCCATCATCACGGCCGAGATCCGCGTGATCACGTCGGCGCCGAACGGTTGCTGCCTGTTCAGCATCGAGCAGACCGCCGTCGGTTGGCCGGTCTCGAGATCGAGCAGGTTCGCGACTACCGTCGTCGTGCCGAGGTCGAACGCGAGTGCGAAGCGCCGCGTCGAGGTATCGCCGGGCTCAACGGCTACGAGCAGGTTGTCGCAGAGCACGGCCGTCACCTTCCAGTCGCTGCGGCGAAGCGTCCCGCCGAGCTCGCGGAGCAGGTCGAGCGGCACGCGCAGCTCGACGTCGTCCATTGCGGCGAGCACCCGCTCGAGGTCGGAGGCCTGATCTTCGAGTGTCGGCTCGGTGAGCTCGAGATAGCGCTTCTGCACGGCCGGCCGAAGGATCACATGCCGGCCGACGCCGACGAGAGCCGCCTTCGGCCGTGTTTGCAGCAGCGGGACCGAGACCTGCACGTCCTCTCGCGCCTGCGCGCGGCAGGCGAGCCGCCACCCGGCGCGCAGCTCGTCCGGCTCGAACGCACGTGGATCGACGGGCGAGAGCGGCACCGTGCCGGAGACGACGCGCACCTTGCATTTCTTGCAGGTGCCGTGGCCACCGCAGGTCGAGTCGATCGCGACGCCGTTCCAGCTCGCCGCATCGAAGAGTGTCGTCCCCGCCGGGACGCGCGCCTCCTTCGTCGCGCCGTCGGCCTGCTCGAAGGTGAGCCGTACGCGTTCCGGATGAGGCTCGGGAAGGTCGAGGATCGGTTCCAGGAGGCTCACGCGAGCTCGGCCGCCTGCCTCGCGCGATGGCGGGCTATCCAGTGGGCGCCCCATTCGTCGCGCCCGAGCAGGAAGTCCGTCGCCCGTACCGCCTCGACGGTCTCGTTGCGGCGGGCGTCCATGATCGCGCTCGTCAAGCCGTGGCTCTGCGCGACAGCGAGGAACGCCGCGCCGAGGGTGGGGCGGCCGGGCAGGCCGAACGACGTGTTGGACGCGCCGCAGGTCGTGTTCACGCCGAGCTCGTCCCGGAGCAGGTGGAGGGTCTCGAGGAACAGCGTCACGGCGCGCGGCTCGGCCCCGACGGGCATGGCGAGCGGATCGATGATCACGTCCTCGGGCGGAATGCCGTGATCGCCCGCGACCGAGACGATCTTCTTCGCCACCTCGAGACGGCGCCTCGGCTCCATCGGGATCTCGTCGTCGTTCGCGAGCCCGATCACGGCTGCGCCGTGGCGCGCGACGATCGGCAGGATCGCCCCGAGCCGTTCGTCCTCGCCGGTGACCGAGTTGACGAGCGCCTTGCCCTCGTAGGCGGCGAGCCCCGATTCGAGCGCCTCGATCACCGACGAGTCGATGCAGAGCGGCAGCTCGGTCAGCGTCTGCACGAGCGAGACGGCCTTGCTCATGAGACCGATCTCGTCGGCCAGCGGATCGCCGACGTTGATGTCGAGCATGTCCGCGCCGCCCGCGACCTGCTCCGCGACGTCGCTCTGGATCTGCACGAGGTTGTCCTGCTGGAGCTGCGCCTGAAAGGCCTTGCGGCCGGTCGGGTTGATCCGCTCCCCGATCACGCAGAACGGATGCTCGGGGCCGATCAGCACCGTCCTCGACGGTGACCTGACGATCGTTTCCATCCCGCTCGCCTCGGCTACGCCGGAACGGCCGCGCGCCGCCGCTCGATCAGGTCCTTGGCGAGCCGCACCGCCGTCGAGGCGTCGGATGCGTAGCCGTCGGCGCCGACGGTGTCCGCGTACTGCTGGGTGACGGGCGCACCGCCGACCATCACGATCACCTCGTCGCGGACGCCCGCCTTCTCGAGGGCGTTGATGTTCGCCTTGAACATCGGCATCGTCGTCGTGAGGAATGCCGAGAAGCCGACGATGTCGGGCTGGTGCTCCTGCACCTTCGCGACGAAGGTCTCTGGCGCGACGTTGACGCCGAGGTCGTGCACCGTGAAGCCGGCCCCCTCGAGCATGATGTTGACGAGGTTCTTGCCGATGTCGTGGACATCGCCCTTGACCGTTCCCATCACGTAGGTGCCGATCGGCTTCGCGCCGGTCAGGGCGAGCAGCGGGCGGAGGATGTCGAGCGCGCCTTGCATCGCCCGCGCCGCGATCAGCATCTCCGGGACGAAGAAGTCCCCCCGCTCGAATCGCGCGCCGACCTCCTCGAGCGAGGGGATCAGGGCGTCGTAGAGCATCGATTCGGGCTCGAGCGAGTCCTCGAGGCCCTGCTCGACCAGCTCGCGCACCGCGGGTGCGTTGCCGACGAGCGTATTGTCGTAGAGGCCCTGGAGGATCTCTTCGTGGGTCATGCGGCACCTCGCTCATAGTCGTCGTAACCCAGTCGCCGGCTGAGCCGGTCGGCCTGGTCGATCAGGAGCGGCGCCAGCCGCTCGATGCGGTCGGGGGTGAGGCGGTTGGTCGGGCCCGAGATCGAGAGAGCTGCGGCAATCTCGCCGCCCGCCCCGCGAACGGGCGCCGCCATCGCCGCCAGCCCGAGCTCGAGCTCGTCGACGGCCGTGGCGTAGCCGAGCCGCCGCACCGGCTCGAGCTGCCGTTCGAGCGCGGCGCGGTCAACGATCGTCTTCGGGGTGAAGCGCTCGAGCCGGTCGGTCTCGTCCGGCAGCGAAGCCGCGCCGAACGCCATGAACACCTTGCCGTTCGCGGCCACGTGATGCGGCACGCGCCGACCGACCCAGTTGGTCACCGAGACGAAGTGCGCGCTGTCGCGCTGGGCGAGATGCTCGGCACCGAGCACACCGGGCACCGCCAGATTGATCGTCTCGCCGGTCTCCCGCGCGAGCAGCTCGAGCGCGGGAGCGGCAAGCTCGATCAGGTTCTGCCCGCCGTCCTGACCGGCGAAGCGAAGGAGTACAGGCCCCGGCCGCAAGCCCCCTCGGTCGCTGGTGCGCTGAACGAGGCCCTGGCGCTCGAGCGCGCCGACCAGCCGCGAGGTCGTGCTCTTCGGCAGGCCGGCCGCAGCCGCGAGCTCCCCGACCGGGACCGGCTCCGGGCTCTCGACCACCCGCACGAGCAGCGCGGCCGCCCGGTCGATCGCCTGGGTTCCGGTGGCCGCCACGCCCATATTGTGAAACTTGCGTTCCACGAGCGCAAGTCAGGCGAGCCCCTCTACGGCGCCGAGCGGCCGGCGAGGTGCTTTACGAGCGGATCCGGACGTTCTCCGGGTCGAAGATCGGCGCCGAGCCGACGACCTCGACCGTCACTGGAAACCGCTCCGCCATGAACTCGACGGCGAGCTGCTCGCCGGCGTTCGCGCGTTCGGGCGGCAGGTACGCAAGCAGGATGTGCTTGCCGATCGACGGCCCGGCGCCCGCGCTCGTCACAAACGAGCGGCGTCCCTTCGCGTCGACGAGCGGCTTGCCGTCGCGCGTGACAACCGGCTCGTGACCGAGCATGTAGCGCTTGACGCCGGCCGCCGAGGTGTGGTCGTCGACCGTGAGCGTGCAGAGCAGCGCCGCGGGATCGGACGCGCGCTGGGCGACGTGCGCCTCCTTGCCGACGAAGTCTTGCTCCTTCACGCCCCCCCACGCCATGCCCGCCTCGACGACGTCATACTCCCCGTCGAGCTCGAAGCCGAAGGCGCGGTAGCACTTCTCGAGCCGGCCGGTGGTGCCGTAGACGCCGATCCCGGCCGCGACGAGCCCGTGTGGCTCACCTGCCTCCCAGAGCACGTCCCACAGGCGCGCGCCCTGCTCGATCGGGACGTAGAGCTCCCAGCCGAGGTCGCCGACGTAGGAGATCCGAGACGCGAGGGCGCGCAGCGGCCCGACCTCGATCGTGCGGCACGTGGCGAACGGGAAGCCCTCGTGGGAGACGTCGTCGCGGGTCGTGCCGGCGAGGATGGCGCGCGCGCGCGGCCCCCAGAGGCCGACCGTGCACCACGCCGATGTGAGGTCGACGATCTGAGCGCTCCCGTCGGCCGGCAGCTGGTCGGCGAACCACTTCAGGTCGGCCATGCCGTGGAGCCCGCCGGTGACGACGCGGAAGTGCTCGTCGCCGAGCCGCATGATCGTCAGATCGGAGCGAAAGCCCCCGTTCCGGTCGAGCACCGGCGTGTAGACGACCCGGCCGGCGGCGACGTCCACCTGACGCATCGCGATCCTCTGGAGCCCGGCCGTCGCCCCGGGCCCGAGCACGTCGAAGACGCAGAATGCGGTCAGGTCGAAGAGCGCCGCCCGCGCGCGCATCGCCAGGTGCTCGGCACTGATGATCGGCGACCACCACCGCGACTCCCACTCCGCCTCGCGCTGCACCACCTGGTCGCCGAACTCCTCGAGCAGCGGTCTGTTCGACTCGTACCAGTGCGGGCGCTCCCAGCCGCCCGTCTCGAAGAAGAACGCGCCGAGCTCGCGTTCACGAGCCCAGAACGGCGAGAGCCTCACATTCCGGTTCGATTCCCATTGCTCGGACGGATGGACGATCCCGTAGGTCTTGTTGAAGCCCTCGGCCGTGCGCGCCCGGACGTGCGCACCGGTCTTCTGGTGCTCGTAGAAGCGGGCGATATCCGAGGACTGGAGGTCGATCTCCGGCTCGCCGTGGGTCAGCCACTCGGCCACCGCCTTGCCGACACCCGGCCCCTCCTTGATCCAGACCGCCGCCGCCGACCAGAGACCGTGCACCTCGGGCGTCTCGCCGATCATCGGCAGGCCGTCCGGGGTGAGCGAGAGCAGGCCGTTGATCGCGTACCTGATCCCGACCGACTCGTCGCCGAGGATCTCCGGGACGAGCTCACGCGCGTGCTCGAGCTGCGGCTCGAAGTCCTCCTTCGTGAAGCGCAGCTCGGTCGGGGAGAGCGACGAGTCCTCGCTCGATGGAATCTCGTCGGGCTCCCAGAGGATCGGCCGGTGCGCGTACGAGCCGATCTGGAGCCCGGTTCCATGCTGCCGCTCGTACATGCCCGCGTCCATGTCGCGAACGATCGGGAACTCGATGCCCGTCGACCCACCGGCGAACCGCGGCACCGGGCCGACCTCGATCATCTGGTGCACCGCCGGGGCGAGCGGGATCGACGCACCGGCGAGGCGGGCGACCCGCGGGCTCCAGACGCCGCAGGCGACCACCACCGTCTCGGCCTCGATGTCGCCACGTGTCGTGCGAACCCGCCGGATCCGTCCGCGCTCGGCGTCGAGGCCGAGGATCTCGGTGTTCGCGAACACCCCGAGCGCGCCTTCGGCCCGGCCGCGCTCACGCATGAGCGTCCCCGCCCGTAGCGAGTCGACGACTCCGGCCGAGGGCGTGTAGAAGCCGCCGACGATCACCGACTCCTCGACGTAGGGGACGAGCTCCTTCACCTCCGCCGGTGTCACGAGCGACGCCGGCTCGACTCCCCACGAGACCGCCGAGGCGAGCCGGCGCCGGAGCTCCTCGAGGCGCTTCTCGGTCCGGGCAACTTCGATGCCGCCGCTCGCGGTGAAGACGCCGAGCTCCTCATACTGGCGCACGCTCTCCAGCGTCAGCTGGGTCACCTCGCGCGAGTGGTCGACCGGGAAGATGAAGTTGGAGGCGTGGCCGGTCGAGCCACCCGGGTCGGGGAGCGGGCCCTTGTCAAGGAGCACCACGCCGTTCCAGCCGAGCCGGCTCAGGTGGTAGGCGACGCTGCAACCGACGATCCCCGCCCCGATCACGACCGCCCGGGCAGTCGAAGGTAGCGCCGTAGCGGCTACGGCATGGTCGGGCACGCACCCATCCTCTCGCTCGGCGACGCCTGCTCGTATATCACCTCGCTAGCCGGGCCCGGGCCCGAGTGGCGCGGTCTGCGGTGAGCCCGGCGGGTCAGCCGCGACCGGCGAGCACCGATGCGGCGATGTCGGGGTGTCGGGCGAGAGCGGTTCGAGCAGGCTCGGATCGTCGAGCGCCGGGGAAGCACCCTCGGCCGAGAGAGCATGTTCTGTCGGTCGCTCAAAGAAGGTGGCTGCCCTCCGACGCTAGACGTGTAAGCACCTCCTCGGGAGAGATGGCTGCGTAGTTCCTGGCCATCAGCGGCGCCTCAGCAGTGGGAACCCAAGTCTCTCGCTGCTCGTCGTCGCCCCCGTTGAGCCCCCGCCGCATCGCCTGCGGCGTGCTACGCAATGATCGCTGCGAAGCCGCAGGAACGACCAATGAGGGCGAGAACAGCCGTTACATGGCGTCGGGCGTCCCGGAAACCGAGCACACCGTCGCCGAGCACCGTCGGCGCCTGGAGTTGCACGGCGCGTTCGGAAACGACTCGTTCGGCCGGCTGGCAGAGAGAGCAGCGAGGTTCTTTGGGACGCCGCAGTACATCGTCGGCCAGACCGTCGCCGTCCTCGCGTGGGTCATCCTCAACTCGACCCAGCTGCATCTCGGGTTCGCCTGGGACGTCTACCCGTTCATCGCGCTGAACCTGCTCTTCTCACTGCAAGCGGCCTACGCGGCACCGCTGATCCTGCTCGCCCAGACGCGCCAGGCCGACCGTGACAAGTTGCACACCGAGATGGTCGAGAAGAGCCACACCCGGCTCGAGCACACAGCGAAAGCCGAGACCGACAAACTCCTCGAGCTGCTTCAGTCGAACACCGAACTCACCCGCGAGGACAAAGAGCTGACCGCGCAGGTCGCCGACCTGACGAAACAGATCCACGCACTTCTGAGCTCGCCACCGAGGACCTGAGCCCGGATCGCTAGACGTAGGGCACCAGCCCACCAGACAAGGCTGGAAGCTCGTTCGGCTGCGCCCGACCTCGGTTCCCGCCCGCAGAGGTTGTCTGCTCTTGGATCAGGCGTGCTGTCGTCGGAACGACGGTCGAGCGAAGTGGGCCGGAATCCGGGTCCCGTGACCTTGATCGA
Organism: uncultured Actinomycetes bacterium; assembly: GCA_963836925.1. Classification (GTDB taxonomy): domain Bacteria; phylum Actinomycetota; class Thermoleophilia; order Gaiellales; family Gaiellaceae; genus PALSA-600. The sequence goes on along the minus strand of CAWILJ010000011.1, from coordinate 31,602 downwards.
GTTCGCGGGGGTGGGCCCGCGCTCGATCCCGAGATCGGCGACACAGCCCATTTGGGTTACGGGTCGGAGTTCCCTCTAGGGCGAGCCGACGCCACGGGATTCGTTCACACACGGCTAACGCCGTTGGGTATAGCGTCGCCGAGAATCGATAGGGGAAGGAGTCGTCTCGCATGGTCAAATCCCTGCTGCGCCTAGCCCTGTGCTTCGCAGTCGCGGCTTTTGTCGTCGCACCGAGCGCTCTGGCGAGATCGGGCAGCAAGACGCTCATCTCGAAGGTCACGGTTACGGCGGGAAAGCCGGCCGAGTTTCACTTCATCGTGGCGCCAAGCACCGTGAAACGCGGGATCATCGTGTTCAAGATCACCAACAAGGGCAAGCTGCCGCACGACTTCAAGCTCTGCTCTAAGGCCAGCAGTTCGCTTGGCAACTCGTGCAACGGAAGGTCGTCGGGACAGATGAGCCCGGGCCAGTCCAAGACGCTGCGGGTAACGGTGCTGCGCAAAGGCACCTACGAGTACCTCTGTACCGTTCCGGGGCACGCCGCGGGCGGCATGAAGGGCCTCCTCAAAGTGACCTGACCCTCCCGAGACGAGCTCCGCTTGGCTCGAACTTTGAGAGGGTGTGGCCTTGTAATTCGCGAAGCTGGCGTTGAGGATCCTGGGGCTCGGCGGGCTCGGCGGCTCGTGGCGCCGGCATGAGGCCGAGCGAGTCAGTGGAGGCGGACCACAACGAGGGTCGATCCCGGCGAGCGCTCGTCGGGATCGACCCTCGTTTTCAACCCGGTCGCTCTAAGCTGGGCCGGTCGCCTTGGTCGTCACCGAGGTGGGCGCGACGCGGTCCCGACCCCTCGGGGGGTAGTGGAGGACGGCCGAGGCCGCGCCGCAGCAGCGCGAGTATCCGGGAACGAACGGCTGAAAGTCAACCTGCAATTCTGTCGCGAATTCGCCCAGAGACGGACACACCGTTCGGCCATCGGCGGCACTTCTGCGCTCGGAGACACTTCTCCTGCTACGGCGCGGCCTCAGCCTCCTGCCTCCTCTTGCAGTCGGGGTCGCACCGGCTCCACCTCCGCAGAGGCCGAGCTTGGTAACAACCTGACGTGACTTCATCCGAGTTCACGTCACCTGACACCGCACGAACACACGGTTTAGGCGTGTCGTGACCCCCTTCTTGCCTCCTGTTAACCGAAGGGTTGTTGGTTCGAGTCCACCCGGAGAGCTAAACCCCTTCTGGCCAAGCCGTTTTGGCTTTGTTTCCATGGGTCAGGTGTGCCAGGACTGCCGCGAAAGCGCGGATGGTCCTGTCCCCGGTCCTGTCCTCGAGATTTCGCCGAGGTGGGTCTGACATTTCGGGCGGACGCCCGTCATACATCGGACTCAGGTGGCGAACGCGGACGCCGTAGCGGTCGCGAGAACTGCTCTTCTCATCAGGGCGTCCTCAGCTTTATCCCATAGTCCCCTGCGCCTGATGCAACCCGCTTGACCCGATTGGGTCAATCGGGTGCTGCGGGCGGTTCTTAACGACCCGTTTGTGTCATTGGCGGCGGGTGGCCGCGCTGCAACCCTCTTGGGGTACGCGTCCTTAACGGTCGGAGAGACCTCGAGAAGGAGATTGGAAATGCGCAAGGTATTGCTCATCGCGACCGTGGCCGCGCTCGCAGTGGCGGCGTTCATTGCTTCTCTGGCCTGGCGATATCGCCCGAGCGGCGAACCTCGACTGTTTGCCGCGTAGCCGGTCGCAGTACATCTACGGAGACGTCGACTACCCCCACCAGGCACGAACCGTGGGATCGCTTGCAGTTCGCCGGCTCCGGCGCCGACGCGATCCGCACATCGATCGGGAAAGCGTGCCGGGCGGCTGCGGTGCCGCTCTGGTCACCGCACGACCTCCGCCACCGCCGAATCTCGCTGCTCCAGCTCCAGGGGATGCCGTGGGCGCGGATCGCCGACTTCGTCGGGCAGCGCGACCTCACCGTCACCGCGAACACCTACACCCACGTCCTCGTCGACGAGGCCGAGCTCGAGTACGCCGCGCTCGTCAAGGGAGAATCATGACTCTCGCCCAACCGAGAGGAGTGATCCGTGGACAAGGACGACCTCAGCGTCGAAAGAACGGAGGAGGGGTGGTTCTACGTCGCCGACGAGAACTACCACGAAGTCACCGGCAACAGCTACGACACGCGCAAAGAAGCCGAAAAAGAGCTTCGCAAGCTCTATGACGACTTGGCCGCTGAGGAAGCTCGCGAGGCGGAGGAAGCTCGCGACGATAACGGGGCACGTGATGGGGAAGCCTGAACGCGAGACGTGACAGGGGTGCTCGCCCGGTCCTGTCCCCGGCGAGAAGAACCCCCCGTTTTGCAGGGTGGTTCTTGACCAACCCGGGGAGCTTCCTCATCTAGATTTTCGGCTGGTGTTCGGACGGCGCTCCGGGCTTCCAACCCTGGGATCACGCGAACAGAGGTACGCCGACCAAGGCGACGTAACCGCCGCCGACGCTGCCGACGCCCGCTGCGCGGAAGGCAGCGCTTCCGAGCCTCCCGAGCGACCAGACCGTCGCCGGGTCATTGCCTCCTCTGCCCTCTTGCCTGTTGCGCCTTGCGGGGCCGAATGGTCCGCTCTCGGGCGCGGAGACGTATCGAGGCCGTGGTTCGAGGGGCAGTGCGAAGCTAGCGGGCGCGCCGGCCGGGGGCGCTCACATGACGGGCCGGAGGAGGTATGCGAACCGGTAGACCGGAGCCATGAGCCTGAAACGGGGAGCCGTGTCGGGCCCGCAGCTCGCGGTCCCGAGGCCGCGGTGGGCGTGGTCGAGGCTGAGCACGACCTCCGGACGAGGCTCGAGGTCGCACGTGTGACGAGCGGCGTAGAGGTCTGCGGCCGTGAAGTGGCTCGCGGTGAAGCCGAACGTCGGCAGGCCCTCGACGGTGAGGCCGAAGCCGGTTTCATCGATCAGCGCCATTCGCCGCACGGCGCTGCGGTGCCCGTGCTCCTGCGGAAGGATGTACGGCACATACTGCTCGGAGACCGTGCTGCTGAAGCGGCCGACGATCGTGGAGGCCAGGCGGTCAGGGTAGCTCTCCCACGGCCCGGCACCGAACCATTCCAGCTGCTCGAGACCGGGCTCGAGCGTGAGCACAACGCCGATTCGGGGCAAGTCGCGCAGCTCCCTCCCGACCCGCACCTCGTTCTCGACGAGCATGGTGCCCGAGGCGAGCAGGCAATAGGACTGGCGGTGGGTCGCATCGCCCCAGTTGCCGCGTCCGGAGGCGCGGTGCACGATCTCGATCCGGGTTCTCGTGACTCGGACGGACTCGAGGCGCTGCTCGACCCGGTCGAGCCCGAGCTCGAGCCACCGCGAGAGCACCCCTTGCCGCTCGGGGAGCAGGCGCAGGCCGTCGTTGTCGGTCGCGGCGCGCCAGAGCTGAAGACGCGGGCCGGCGACGAGGACGTTGCGGCCGCCGACACTCAACTCGGACAGGATCCCGGTCTTCGGGTCGAGTACTGCCCGGGTGCCGCCCGCCTCGAGCAGACCGGTCGGGCTCGGTGGAGCCGCCCGCGGGAAGGCGCGGCGCCGGGCGCGGGACGGGAGCTCGAGCTGCTGCCACGCGACCTCGTGGCCCTCGGGTGCCCACTCGGTGGCGCGCCGGAGGAAGAAGCGGAAGGTCACGAAGCGCTCACCCGTTCCCGATGGGAGGTCGAGCTCGACCTCGAGGGCGTCCCCTGGATCGACGCGGAGGCGCGGGAGCGCCCCGTCGCTCACCGGCTTGCCGTCCAGAGTGAGCTGCCACGTCCCGCGGAGTCGATCGAGGCTCGCGAAGTCCTGGAGGTTCCGGATCAGGAACCGGCGTGCGTCCAGCGCCTCGACGCGAACGGGCCGGGCGAGAAACTTCAACTCGGCGAGGGCGGGGTGAGGGACTCGATCGGGCCAGACGATCCCGTCGGCGCAGAAGTTCGCGTCGTTCGGGTTTTCGCCGAAGTCTCCGCCGTAGGCCCAGTACTCCCGGCCGTTCTCGTCCGTCTGCCGGATCCCGTGATCGACCCACTCCCAGACGAACCCGCCCTGGAGCTGTTCGTGGCGTTCGAACGCCGTGAAGTAATCGGAGAGCCCGCCGTTCGAGTTGCCCATCGCGTGGGAGTACTCCGAAAGGATCATCGGCCGCGTGTCGTCGCCGTGCTGGGCCCACGCCACGATGTCGTCGACCTCGGGGTACATCGGGCAGACGATGTCCGTGGCCCGTCGCCCGCCCGCCCAGTCGAACTTGATTGCGCCCTCGTAGTGCAGGGGCCGTGACGGGTCGCGGCCCCTGATCCAGCCTGCGGTTGCGTCGTGGTTCGGTCCGTACCCGCTCTCGTTGCCGAGCGACCAGCAGATCACGCTCGGGTGGTTCTTGTCGCGCTCGACCATGTTGCGCGTCCGCTCGAGGAAGGCGGCGCCGTAGCGCGGGTCGTGGCAGATCTCGTCGTAGTAGGCGTGCGACTCGATGTTCGCCTCGTCGACGACGTAGAGCCCGTACCGGTCGCAGAGGTCGAGCCAGTAGGGGTCGTTCGGGTAGTGGGAGGTGCGGACGGCGTTGATGTTCGACCGCTTCATCAGCCCTGCGTCGGCCTCCATCAACTCGCGGGAGACGGCCCGGCCGCGGCGGTCGTCGTGGTCGTGCCGGTTGATTCCGCGAATCAGCGGCGGCTTGCCGTTCACGAGCAGGCGGCCGTCACGGATCTCCACCGTGCGGAACCCGACCCGACAGGAGGCCGTCTCGGCCCCGTCGCTGACAAGGAGCGTGTAGAGCCACGGCTCCTCCGCCGACCAGAGGCGAGGCGAGCGGATGCGCGTTTCGAACCGGCCGGAGAAATGCTCGTTCGCCACCACGCGGCCGAGCGTGTCGAGCAGTGTGGCCTCGAGTCGGCCGCCCTCCGCGTCCACCGTGAACAGCCCATCGGCGTCGCCGCGGGCGAACACGTCGCGGATCGACCCGGCCGCGGACAGCGCCACGTGCCGTGAGATACCCGCGTGCCACCACTGGTCCTGATCCTCGACGAAGCTGGCGTCGGACCACCTCACGACGACGGCGATGAGCTCGTTGCGCCCTCTGCGGTGCACGAGGTCGGTGACGTCGAACTCCGCGGGCGTACGTGAGTCTTTCGCGATCCCCACGGCGTGGCCGTTGAGCACGACATGCAGCACGCCCTCGGTGCCCCCGAAGCTCAGCACGATCCGCCGTCCGGTCCAGTGGCGCGGGATCGCGAACGTACGCCGGTAGATGCCGGTGGGGTTCTCCTCCGGGACGAGCGGAGGCGGCTGCGGGAACGGCATCACGACATTCGTGTACTTGGGGATGTCGTACCCGAGCGTCGTCCAGAGGCTCGGCACGCCGACGGTGCTCCAGCCCCGCACGTCGCCGAGCGCTCGTGGAGCGTCGTCGGGGCGACCCACGAGCCGGAACTCCCAGTCGCCGTCGAGCGAGCGCTGGAGCGAGTCGTCGCGCTCGAGAGTCGCTCTCGGCGGAAGCCGGTTCAGGCTGGTGAGCTCCGGGTTCTCCCAGCTCCTGCTTCCGCCCGGGTGGAGAAGCGCGCTGAGGGCCTCAGCGCTCACCTGAGCGCTTCGCGAAGAGACTGGGCTGCAGCCTCGGGCGCGACGGGGTTGAAATAGACGCCCGAGCCGAGCTCGCCGGCGGCGACGTACCGGGGCACCCCCGGGGCCCGCCACGGCGAGACGATCTCGACATGAAGGCGCGCTTGCGGCCAGTCACCGCCGTCGAACGGCCGCTGATGAATCCAGAGCAAGTATGGCGTCTGGGCGTCGAAGAGCCGGTCCAGTGCGGCGAGCACCTCGACGAGGAGCTCGGCGAGCCCGTCTCGGCCGGAGTCGTCGAGCGCAGGCAGGTCGGGCACAGGCTCGTCGGGGACGAGCGCGAGCGCATAGGGGAAGACGGCTGCCTCCGGAACCCAGGCGCGCCACCCCTCTGCGGTGGTGACCAACCGTTCTCCGGGCTCGTCGAAGAGGCCGCCGCGCTGCAGCTCACGCAGGGGCAGGTCCGGGACGAAGTCGAAGGCGTAGATCTGCCCGTGGGGGTGCCCGATCGTTGCCCCGACCTCGGCGCCCCGGTTCTCGAAGACGAGGACGTAGTCGATGTCCAACCGCGCCCCGAGCGCAGCCGTGCGCTCGGCCCACAGATCGATCACCCTCCGGGCGCCGGCCGGGCCGAGCGACCAGAACGTTGCCTTGTGATCGGGCGTGTAGAGGATCACCTCGCACCGCTCGTCCGGCATCGAGGGCCACCGGTTCGGAAACCAGCGAACGTCGTAGAGTTCGGGCGCCTCCAAACCGCCGGGACAAAACGGGCAGCCGGCCTCGGGCAGGTTCGGCCTGGCCTGGCGCGAGCCGACGACGTAGGTGCGGATGCCCGAGTGGACGTCCTGGATCAGCTTGGCGTTCCCGTCGGCTTCGCCTCTCTGCAGGGGTGGACGAAGGAACGGTTTCACCGGAGGGTCGCGAGCCTCTCGGCCGGCCGCCGGCCCCGCATCGGCGCGACGATCACCTGTTCGATCGAGTCGGCGAGAACCGACCGTGCATCCGGGGAGAGGTCACTATCCGACACGAGGACGTCTGCATCGCCGAGCCGGGCGATGCTGACGAGGCCGCGCACCCCCCATTTGGTGTGGTCGGCGACGACGACGACCCGGTCGGCAGAGGAGATCAGCGCCTCGTCGGTCTCGGCTTCGAGCAGGTTCGGGGTCGTGAAGCCCGCGTCCTCGCTCATCCCGTGGACGCCGATGAAGAGCACGTCGACGTGGAGGGACCGCAGAGTTGCGGCGGCGACCGGGCCGACGAGCGCGTCGGAGGGTGTGCGGACTCCGCCGGTGAGCACGACCGTCAAGTCCGGCCTCTTGACGGCGTGGAGGACGTCCGCCACGGGAAGCGAGTTCGTCACGACGGTCAGGTTCGGGGATCTGACGGATGTGATGCGCGAGCCGCCAGGTCGTCGTTCCGGCCGAGAGCGCAACGGCCTGGCCCGGTTCGACGAGCGTGCTCGCGACGCGTGCAATCGCCTCCTTCTCCTTGAGCTCGCGGTGCGACTTGGCCTCGAAGCCCGGCTCGTGGGTGCTCGCCTGGCTCCCGCCTCGTCGCCCCACCGTGCACCTTCTCGACGAAGCCCGACCGTGCGAGGTCGTCGAGGTCACGCCGCACGGTCATCTCCGAGACACTCAGTTGCTCGGTCAGTTCGCTCACGCGGACCGCGCCGCGGCGACGAACCTCCTCGACGATCATCTGCTGTCGCTGTCCGGCAAGCATCGTGGGCCTCAGAGGTTGGCGGCCGACAGGGGGCTTCCAATCACCGCGTGTTGTCGCACAGTAACCAACATAGTCGCACAATGCGAGTCAAAGTCGATCAGCGATGTGTGTCAGACGCTGTTCCTCGCTTGACAGTTGCGCCAACGGCATGAGAGTGTTCACACCACCCCAACGACGAAATCGACCCCCGAGCCGAACTCGTCGATTCAACTCAAGTTCGATCTTGTTTGAAACTGATCGTTTTTTCGAGACTCTGGGAGGTACGTATGTCCGACGACTCCTCGCCCACGCCGGATCCGGCAAAGGGCGTTAGCCTGCGGCTGACACGCCGCGGGCTTCTGATCGGTGGCGCCGCCGGCGCAGCCGCGCTCTACGGTGCCGGAGGCGCAAGTGCCCGTCACGCCGCTCGCGAAGCGTTCAAGAGCGTGGATGCGGACACGGTCACCTTGGGGTCTTACGAAACGGGCCCGGGGATCAAGGCACTCGCCGCGGTCACGAAGAACTTCACCACGGCAACGGGAATCGCCGTCAAGACCAACACCGTCGACCACAACACGTTCCAGGAGCAGATCAACAGTTACCTTCAGGGCGACCCGGACGACGTCTTCACCTGGTTCGCCGGGTACCGGATGCAGTTCTTCGCGGCCAAGGGCCTGTCCACTCCGATCGACGATGTCTGGAAGGCCCTGACACCGCTGATGCCGCCTGCCGTCAAAGCTGCCTCAACGGGCGCAGACGGGCACCAGTACCTCGTGCCGAACAAGAACTATCCGTGGGCGGTCTACTACCGGAAGAGCCTCTGGAAGGAGAAGGGCTACACACCGCCCAAGGACGTGGGCCCAGTTCGTCGCGCTCGCCAAGAAGATGCAGGCGGACGGCCTGACGCCGATCGCGTTCACGGACAAGGACGGCTGGCCCGCGATGGGCACGTTCGACATCCTGAACATGCGGATCAACGGCTACCACTTCCACGTCTCCCTGATGGCCGGCCAGCAGCGATGGGACGGCCCGCAGGTGAAGGCGGTCTTCAACACGTGGCGCCAGCTCCTGCCCTTCTACTCGCCAGGGGCGCTCGGCCTGACGTGGCAGGATGGCGCGACGCAGCTCGAGAACAAGCAGGCGGGCATGTTCCTGCTCGGCGGGTTCGTCGTCAGCAACTTCGCGACCGCCAACCAGCGCGACGTCGACTTCTTCCCGTTCCCCGCGATCAACCCGAAGTGGGGGCAGGACTCGATCGACGCGCCGATCGACGGCTACATGCTCTCGAAGTCTCCGAAAGCCCTGGATGCCGCGAAGAAGCTGATCGGCTACTTCGGCACCGCGCAGGCGATCAACGCGTACCTGCCGCTCAACCCGGGCAACCTCGGCGTCAACAGGCACACGAACACCTCGAAGTACACCCCGCTCCAGAAGAAGGAGGCGACGCTGATCGCCGCTACGCCGCATATCGCCCAGTACATGGACCGCGACACACGTCCCGACTTCGCCTCCACGGTGATGATCCCGTCGCTCCAGACGTTCCTGAACAAGCCGGGCGACGTCAACGGGCTCGTGCAGAGCATCCAGAAGCAGAAGGCAGCGATCTTCGGATCGTGAGGTTCTAACGTGGGGCGCCGATGGCGACCGACGCCGCAACGAGCTCGAGGCCGGACGGCGCGCGCAAGAGGAAGCGCGCCGTCCGGCTTTCCGTGGGTGATCGGGTCGCGATCGCCGTCATGGTCACGATTCCGGTTCTCATCACGGGCGGCCTGGTCTGGTTTCCGACGATCTCATCGATTCTTCTGTCGTTCACCAACTGGGACGGGATCGGCGGCGTGCGACACGATCCACTGGATCGGGACGACCAACTATCGCCAGATCGCAACCATCTATCCGCCGTTCTGGCCCGCGTTCAGGCACAACCTCTACTGGCTCGCGGCGCTCGCCTTCGTCGGAGCGCCGTTCGGGATGTTCCTCGCCTACCAGCTCGACAAGCAGATGCGCGGCTCGCGGATCTACCAGAGCATCTTCTACATCCCGGTTGTCATCGCGCCCGCGGTCATCGGCCTGATCTCAGAGCTGTTTCTCTCGCCGACCGAGGGCCTGCTCAACAACCTCTTCGAGGACCCGCAACACGGGAAGCTGATCGACTGGCTCGGAGACCCGGCGATCAACCTCTGGGCCGTGCTCGTCTTCGCCTGCTGGCGGCACGCGAGCTACGTGATGATCATCTACCTCGCCGGCCTCAAGGCGCTCGACCCGTCGCTTCGCGAGGCCGCGGCGATCGACGGCGCGAGCGATGCCAGGGCGTTCTTCACGGTCGTCCTTCCGGCGCTGAAGCCGATCAACATCGTGCTCGTCGTGATCACGGTGATCGAGGCGCTGCGTGCGTTCGACATCGTGTACATCATCAATAACGGCCGCAACGGGCTCGAGCTTCTATCCGTCCTCATCACCGACAACATCATCGGCGAGGCGAGCCGGATCGGCTATGGCTCGGCGATCGCGGTCGTGCTGCTCACGATCGCGCTCGTGCCGATCGTGACCTTCGTCTGGAACAGCTTCAACGAGGAGCAAGCATGACGAGCGCGGCCGTTGAGGCGCCTGCGCCGCCGAGCGCACGCAAGAAGAAGCTTCGCCCGCGGCGGATCGTGCTGCACGGCTTCCTGATCGTCGCGGCGTTGCTCTGGATCTCGCCGATCCTCTGGGCGATCTTCACCGCGATGCGGCCGTACACCGACACGTCGCTACACGGCTACGTCTCGTGGCCAAGGCACTTCAATTTCAACAACTTCAGGACTGCGTACACAGAGACCGAACATGCCGCATTACTTCTGGAATTCGATCATCGTGGCACTCCCGGCGATCGCGCTGATACTCCTCTTCTCCTCCGCGCTCGCGTTCGTGGTCTCGCGGTACAGCTTCCGCTTCAACGTCACCCTCTTGATCTTCTTCCTGGCAGCCAACCTGCTTCCACAGCAGGTAATCCTCCAGCCCCTCTATCGCCTCTACCTTCAGATCCCGCTGCCAATCTGGCTCTCGGATAGCGGCCACCTCTATGACTCCTACGTCGGGCTGATCGCTGATCAACGTCGCCTTTCAGACGGGGTTCTGCACGTTCGTGCTCTCGAACTACATGAAGACGATCCCGAAGTCACTGACCGAGGCCGCTCGAGTCGACGGCGCCGGGGTCGTGCGCCAGTACCTCCAGATCATCCTCCCGCTCTGCAAGCCGGCGCTTGCCGCCCTCGCCACGCTCGAGTTCACGTTCATCTACAACGACTTCCTGTGGGCGCTGATCCTGATCCAGAATGGCAGCAAACGCCCGATCACAGCGGCGCTGAACAACCTCCAGGGCGAGTTCTTCACCGACAACAACCTGCTCGCGGCGGGAGCGCTCATGAGCGCGATCCCGGCGCTCCTCGTCTTCGTCGTGCTCCAGAAGCACTTCGTCAACGGGCTTACGCTGGGGGCGAACAAGGGATGACGAGAATCGCGTTCGTCGGCGCCGGCAGCGTCGTCTTCACGAAGAACCTGCTCGGCGACATCCTCGACCTTCCTGCCCTGCGCGGAGTGGAGATCGCGCTCCACGACATCGACGCCGACCGGCTCGAGACCGCCGAGGCGATGGCGCGCCACGTCGCGCAGCGAGCGGCGGGCCTCGCCGCGGGTCACGGCACACCTCGAGCGGAAGGCCGCGCTCGACGGCGCCGACTTCGTCCTCAACATGGTCCAGGTCGGGGGCTCACGAGGCGACGCTGCGGGACTTCGAGCTCCCCGCCGCGCTACGGCCTCCGCCAGACGATCGGCGACACGCTCGGGATCGGCGGCATCTTCCGCACGCTACGCACCGCCGACCACATGCTCGCCCTCGGGCGCGAGATGGCCGACCTCTGCCCGGCCGAAGCCTGGCTGCTCAACTACACGAACCCGATGGCGGCGCTCTGCGAGCTCGTCTACCAGGGAACGCCGACGACGAACGTCGTCGGGCTCTGCCACTCCGTCCAGTTCACAATCGAGGACCTCTGCCGGATCGTCGACGTGCCGCAGGAGGAGGTGACGTTCCTCGTCCGCCGGGGTCAACCACCAGGCTTTCATCCTTCGCCTCGAGCACGACGGCGAGAGCGTCTACCCGCGCCTCGACGAGCGGATCGCGGCCGACCCGAGCTCCAGCGCCGGGTGCGCGTGGCGCTCTACCGGCGGCTCGGGTTCTTCCCGACGGAATCGAGCGAGCACGCCGCCGAGTACGTGCCGTGGTTCATGGGGCACGACGGCGAGATCGAGCGGTACCGCATCCCAGTCGGAGAGTACATCCGGCGCAGCGAAGCGAACCTCGTGGAGTTCGAGCAGGTGAGAGCCGCGCTGTCACGGGGCGATGCGATGCCGCTCGAGCGCTCGAACGAGTACGCAGCTTCGATCGTCAACTCGGTAGTGACCGGCGAGCCGAGCGTCATCTACGGCAACGTCGCGAACACGGGCCTGATCCCGGGCTTGCCCGAGCGAACCTGCGTCGAGGTTCCGTGCCTCGTTGACCGCACCGGCGTGCGGCCCACTTCGGTGCCCGACTACCCGGCGCACCTCGCTGCTTTGAACCGGACCTACGTGAACGTCGTCGAGTTGTCCGTCAGAGCAGTGCTCGAGTGCCGGCCCGACCACGTCCGCCATGCCGCGATGCTCGACCCGAGCACGGCGGCGGTTCTCACGCTCGACCAGATCGACGCCCTCTGCGACGATCTCGTTCGCGCCCACGGAGAGCTCATCCCGGCCGGGCTGCGATCGCCGAGCCCAAGACCCTCACCGCTGATGCTTGCCGAGCCAGGGCGGTACACCGGGTGAGCGGGATCCTTCTCGACCAGGTGACCAAGATCTATCCGAACGGGGTGCGGGCAGTGAACAACCTCTCGCTGGACATCGCCGAGGGCGAGTTCTGTGTCCTGGTCGGCCCGTCCGGTTGTGGCAAGTCAACGCTCCTGCGCATGATCGCCGGGCTCGAGGACGTCACCGCCGGCGAGGTCATGATCGGGGGCGCCCAGGTCACCGATATGCCGCCGCAAAAGCGGGACATCGCAATGATCTTCCAGAACTATGCGCTTTACCCGCACATGTCGGTGAGGCAGAACCTCGCCTACGGGCTCAAGCTCCAGAAGCTTCCCAAGAAGGAGTGGCAGAGACGAGTCGGCGAGGTTGCGACGACGCTGGGCCTCGAGGAACTGCTCGAGCGCAAGCCTTCGGCGCTCTCCGGCGGACAGCGCCAGCGAGTGGCGATGGGTCGGGCGATCGTGCGCGAGCCCAAAGCGTTCCTGATGGACGAGCCGCTCTCGAACCTCGATGCGAAGCTACGTGTCTCGATGCGCGCCGAGTTGGCGAAGCTGCATGAGCGGCTGGGTGTGACGACGGTCTACGTCACGCACGACCAGGTCGAGGCCATGACACTCGGCCAGCGCGTCGCGGTTCTCCTCGATGGCACATTGCAACAAGTGGACACGCCTCACAGCCTCTTTCACCGTCCCGCGAACCTGTTCGTGGCCGCTTTCATCGGCTCCCCATCGATGAACCTCGTGGATGCGCGTCTTGACGGAGGCTCGGTCAGGTTCGCGGACGTCTCCCTCGCCCTCCCGGAGTCGTCGCCGCTCGCCGGCCTCGACAGGGACGTGATCCTGGGCATGCGCCCGACCTGCTTCGAGCACGCGACGACGTCGAATCTCGACCTCCCGCGAATTCGGGTGAGGCCTGACGTTGTCGAGGACCTCGGCCCGGAGTACCACGTGATCTTCACGGTCGATGCACCACGTGTGAGTGCCGAGGCGGTGCGTGCGGCGGCCGAATCCGACGAGGGCGACGAGGGAAAGCTGTTCGCGGAGGACCGGGCGACCTTTACCGTCGTCCTCGATGCCAGGCAGTCGGTTTCCGCGGGGACGGAGGTCGAGCTCGCAGTCGACCACAGGCGGCTCCACTTCTTCGACCCGGAGACCGGCCTCGCGCTCGACGGAGCGGAGCGCTCGACTGTCGCCGCCTGAGGCTCCGAGTTCCCGGCGGGTGGCGGCGGCACGCGCCGTCGTCAACGCCGCCGGCCCCTGGGTCGACCACGTCAGACGGCTGGGAGACCGCTCGGCAGGAACGTCCGTGGTTCTCGGCAAGGGCGTTCACCTCGTGCTGGAGGCTCCTCCGGGCTGGCACGCCGCCAACATTCGCGCTCGCGTCACCGAGCTGCTCTCGTACGACGCGGCCGCGGTTGCAGGCCGGTGAGAATCCTCGCGATCGACCAGGGGACCACCGGGACGACGTGCCTGGTGGTCGACGAGATGCTCCGCAGTCTCGGTCGAGGCTCTTGCGAGATCGCGCAGCATTTCCCGCGGCCGGGGTGGGTGGAGCATGACCCGGAGGAGATCTGGGCAAGCGTCGAGAGCGCCGCTGCGAAGGCGCTCGCCGCGGCCGGGATCCGGGCCGGCGACCTCTCCGCGATCGGAATCACGAATCAACGGGAGACGACTCTCGTGTGGGACCGACGCTCCGGCCGTCCCGTCTACCGGGCCATCGTGTGGCAGGACCGACGTACCGCCGATCGCTGTGCGGCGCTGCCGGCCGAGCTGCTTCGGGAGCGAACGGGGCTCGTCCCGGACCCGTACTTCTCCGCCACGAAGCTCGAATGGATTCTCGAGCGCACCGAGCTGCGGCAGAGTCGGCTCGCCTTCGGAACGGTCGACACGTGGCTGATCTGGAAACTGACGGGCGGCGCAGCGCATGTCACCGATGTGACCAACGCGTCGCGGACGATGCTCGTCGACCTCGCCACCGGGCAGTGGGACGACGAGCTCCTGGCCATCTTCTCCGTCGAGCGATCCGTGCTTCCCGTCGTCGCTGGCTCGTCGGGCATCGTCGCGGAGGCGTCGCTGTTCGGCGCGACCGTCCCGGTTGCGGGCATTGCAGGGGACCAGCAGGCAGCGCTCTTCGGCCAGGCCTGCTTCGCGCCGGGTGAGGCCAAGGCGACCTACGGGACTGGCACGTTCGTGCTCGTCAACCTCGGGGAGCAGGCCTCGGGGCTCGAGAAGGGCGTGCTGAAAACGGCTGCGGCGGTCGCACCGGGAACGGCGCCCCAATTCGCCGCCGAGGGCGCGGTGCTCGTTGGCGGCGCCGCGCTGCAATGGCTGCGCGACGGGCTGGGTGTGATCGCGACCCCGGCGGAAGCCGAATCGCTTGCCCGTCAGGTCACGTCTACGGAGGGTGTCGTCTTCGTCCCGGCGCTGACGGGTCTCGGTTCGCCGCAGTGGGATCCAGAGGCGCGCGGAATGATCAGCGGTCTCTCCCGCGGTTCGACCCGCGCGCATCTCGCGCGCGCTGCGCTCGAGGCGATCGCCCACCAGGTCGCGGACGTGCTCGAGGTGCTTCCGCTAGGCGTCGACGTCCTGCGGGCTGACGGCGGCGCCAGCACGAACCGCTTCCTGATGCAGTTCCAGGCCGACCTCATCGGCACGCGGGTGGAGGTCGCCTCGGAGGTCGAGACGACCGCGATCGGTGCCGCGGCCCTCGCCGGCCTCGGCGTCGGGGTGTGGGAGTCGGTCGCCGAAGTCGCCGGGCTGGTCAAGCGCGGTGCAAGCTATGAACCGGGCATGGATCGGTCTACCGCCGTAGCTCATCGCGCGGGCTGGCGTCGTGCTCTGAGCCGGGCTCTGGCCTGAACGCGACCTGAGTCTCCGCCTCGCAAACCGCCCAGAATCCGCCTAGCCTGCGCCCCGGTACTCGTCGGCGAAGTCCCAGGCTCGCACGGTGCCGGGCTCGAGGCGGATCACCAGGTCGTCGATCTGCGCGCGCCGCATATGCCTCGCCGGCCTCGGCGCCGAGGTAGCGAACGGCAATCTCCCGGGCCGTTTCGCGCGCACCCTGCGTCAGCAGCACAGGTCGCGTGCGCAACTCGACTCCGCGGTAGGGAGGGGCGGGCTCGTAGACGAGGATGGCGGCTCGCGGGTCGCTCCGCAGGTGCCTCACCTTCGTATCGTGAAGGCTGGTCGCGACATCGAAGCCGCCGTCCCGCCACCGATGCCACACGGGGGAGAGAAGCGCTCCGCCGTCCCTCCGGTACGTGGCGAGCACCGCCACGAGTCGAAGCTCGAGCAGATCGCCAAGATCGGCGAGGTCCAGGCCTCTTCGCACGGCGGCGATCCTACGCAAGGAACGCGACGGGGCGTCGCCCCTCCCGGATCGGCGCCAGCGTCGCTCCGCAATTCACCAGAGCTGGTGTACGTGCAGTGCGATCCGGATCGAATAAAGCTCGGAGATCGCCCGGTGGACGGATTCGGGGAGAGGGGGCAGTTCGGCGGCGCCGGCGTTGGTGCGGGCCTGCTCGGCGGTCTTTGCGCCCTGGGATCACCGTCGAGACCTCCAGGAAGTCGAGGAGCCAGCGGAGCGCGAGTTGGTTCGAGCCCAGTACCGCCCATGTTCGCTCCTCGGAACGGTCGCGATCCTCATGGTTGTGCGATACCGAACGTGCGATTCGTGTTGTATCTGGGAGGTTGTGCCGGACCAGTGCCGGACCGGGCGACGCGAACCTGGACCTGGAGGGTCTATAACCGAGGGTCGAAGCTCCGAATCCGTCACTGACCATCTCTTGCGTGCGGCCGCGCCCGCGGATGCGGGCGCGGCGTGCGTTGGCTGCCTGGGGTTTATGCTCCTCGGCCGAGGTGGAGCGTAAACGGCGCCTGGTTCTTCGGTTCACCCAGGCTTGCAGTCGTCGTGGGCTGAGAGGAGTGCTCGAGGAACCGCTCGAGTGCGTCGGTCTTGAGTTGGCGGCTGAAGGGTTGCTCGTTCTTCGGCTCGCCCATGCCGGCGGCTCGTGCGCTTGCGATCGCGGACGCGGTCATGACCGCCGTCGTGTACGACGGGGTTGGGGTCAACGAGCGCGTGAAGGGCGCGGTGCTCTTCGGTTCGCCTCCGGCGAGCGCTGACTGAGCGGTCGCGGCGGTGCAGACGGCGGTCACTACCGAGATCGGAGTGTGCGGGAAAGCTTCATCGTCGTCTCCTTGTCGAGCCCGGCGCGTGATTGCGACCGGTAGGAGAAAGAGCGTCGTTCTCGGCGGTTGCGGGGGTGCTTCGTCCGGTTTCAGTCGGGTAAATGGCGCTGCTCTCGTTGGTTTTTTCGGCGCCTGTTAGCGTCTGCGGAATCGTGGAGTTCCGGGTCCTCGGGCTGTTGAACGTGGCTGACAGCGGCCGGTCGGTGACCATCGGGCGGGGCAAGGAGAGCGAGATGCTCGCGTTTCTGTTCGTGAACGCGAATCAGCCGGTTTCGGCGGACCTGCTGATCGATGGTCTCTGGGAGGAGCGGCCGCCCACGAACGCGGCCAAAACGATTCAGATCTACGTCTCACGCTTGCGAGGTCGGCTTGGCCGAGAGAGAATTCTGACGACCCCTGCCGGCTACCTCCTGCGGGTCGAAGCGGAGGAGTTGGACGCGAGTAGCTTCGAGCGGCTTGCGGCCGAGGGCCGGAGTCTGCTCGAGGCCGGTAACGCCGCCCGCGCGGAGAGCGTGCTCTCCGAAGCACTCGATCTCTGGCGCGGAGAGGCACTTGCCGATTTCCGTTTCAACGGGTTTGCGCAAGCCGAGATCGGCCGGCTCCAGGAGCGACGTGCCTCGGCGCTGGCCGACCGGATCGACGCCCGGCTCGCGCTCGGACACGCGGAGGAGGTGATCCCCGGGCTGGAGGTTCTGGTTCGAGAGCAGCCGCTGTGGGAGCGACCAAGGCGGCAGCTGATGCTGGCGCTCTACCAGGCCGGGCGTCAAGCCGATGCCCTCGAGCTGTATCAAGCGACGCGCTCGCTGCTGGCAGCAGAGCTCGGCCTCGATCCCAGTCCGGAGCTGCAAGCGCTCGAGCGTGCGATCCTCAACCAGGAGTCCGAGCTCGCGAGGCCGCTGCGACCGCTGACACCGAGCGACGCAGGCCGATCGGGCGGATGCCTTTTCCTCCATGGGCGCCTTCGTCGGTCGCCACGCCGAGCTGGCGCAGCTGCTCACCGGCCTCGGAGACACCTTCGCCGGCCGCGGACGACTCTTCTTGCTCACCGGCGAGCCGGGCATCGGCAAGAGCCGCCTCGCGGACGAGTTGGTGCGCGAGGCGCACGCGCGCGGGGCTCGCGTTCTCGCGGGCCGATGCTGGGAGGCCGGTGGCGCGCCCGCATACTGGCCTTGGGTGGAATCGCTTCGCGCCTACGTTCGAGAGGCTGAGCCGGAGCGACTGCGAGCGGAGCTCGGTGGCGGTGCTGCGGAGCTAGCTCAAATCCTTCCCGAGCTACGCGCGATCCTTCCCGAGTTACCGGAGCCTACGCCTCAAGACCCCGAGGAAGCACGCTTCCGCCTATTCGATGCCACAGCCGAGTTCCTCCGAAACGCATCCGCGAGTCAGCCGATCGTAGTTGTCTTGGACGATCTGCATGCCGCCGATACGCCGTCGCTCCTTCTGCTTCAGTTCATCGCTCGCGGCGTCGGCTCGACCCACCTGCTCGTGCTCGGAGCCTGCCGCGATATCGAATCCGATCCCCGGCCGTGCTTTGAGCGAGATGCTGGCCGAGGTTTCCCGCGAGCCGACGACGCGTCGGGTCTCACTCCGTGGCTTGAGCGAGCCGGATGTCGCCGAGTATGTTGAGCTGAGCGCGTCCGAGATCGCCTCGGCCGAGCTCGTTGCAGCCCTGCACGAGGACACCGAGGGGAACCCACTGTTCATCGGCGAGGCGGTGCGCCTTCTTGCTCTGGAAGGGGTTCGGCGCGAGTCGACAGGGGTCAGGATCGCGATCCCACAGAGCGTGCATGACGTCATCGCTCGGCGTCTTGCCCACCTGTCGGATGAATGCAATCGCATGCTCGTCCTAGCCTCGGTGCTCGGGCGTGAGTTCGCCCTCGCCGCGCTTGTTCGCGTAGCCGATCTCGAGGAGGATCGGGTGCTGGACGTGCTCGACGAGGCCATCACCGCCCGAATCGTCTCGGACGTCCCTGATGGGCGGGGGCGTCTCCGCTTCGCTCACGTTCTCATCCGCGACACGCTCTACCAAGGGCTCACGGCCGCCCGGCGCATGCGGCTTCACAGACTGGCAGCCGAGTCGCTCGAAGCCCTCTACGGCGATGAGCCGGGATCACACCTCGCCGAGCTCGCGCATCATTCCGTTGCCGGCAGCGACTTCGCCAAGGGATGCCTGTATGCCCAGCGCGCCGGCGATCGCGCGCTCGCATTGTTTGCCTACGAAGAGGCGGCTCGCCTCTTCCAGACGGCGTTCGACGCGCTCGGCCTCACGGACGAACCGAAAGAGCCGGTTCGCGCCGAGGTCCTACTCTCTCTCGGCGAAGCCGAGGTGCGGGCGGGGAACAGCCCTGCCGCGAAACATGCCTTTCTGACAGCTGCCCACATCGCTCGCCAAAACGGCTTGCCGCGTGCGCTCGCCCGCGCGGCGGTTGGATACGGCGGGAGGCTCGTCTGGGCGCGGGCCGGGGACGACAACCTGCTCGTCCCCCTCCTCGAGGAGGGGTTGGCCGCCCTCGGCGAGGAAGACGTCGAGCTTCGCGCCCGGCTCCTCGCCCGCCTCGCGGGTGCTCTTCGCGATGAGCACTCTCGCGATCGGCGCGACGCGCTCAGCCGAGAAGGGCTCGAGCTCGCCCGCCGGACGAGGAACAGCACCGCGCTCAGTTATGCTCTCGACGGCCGGGCGGCTGCGATCTTCGCCCCCGATGCACAGAACGAGGTGCTCGCGATTGGCAGCGAGCTACGCGAGCTCGCCGAGCAGATCGGCGACTCCGAACGCGCCATCCAAGGGCACATCTACCGGTTCCAGGCCGAGTTCGAAATCGGGGACATCGCCGCTGCGGAGGCCGACCTCATGGCGGCGCGCAACCTCGCCGAGACGCTACAGCAGCCGACTCACCGGTGGCTGGTCGTTTCCGCGGAAGCGATGCTTGCCTTGACACGCGGTCACTTCGACGAGGCCGCGACGCTCGCAATGAAGGCGCTCGCTCTGGGAGAGCGTGCGCAGCCCCGATCGGCCATCCCGGTCTACCGATTGCAGCTATACGGACTCTCCGAGTTCTTGGGAGGCTCTGAAGAGCTCGAACCGGAGATCCGCGATCTCGTTTCCCAATATCCAACTCGCCCTGTCTTTCGCTGCACACTCGTTCATCTCCAGACCCGCCTCGGACGATTGGGAGACGCGAAGCGCGCGTTCGGAGAGTTGGGAGCGGATGACTTCGCCTTTCTACCATTCGATCAGGAGTGGCTCTACGGGATGAGCCTCCTCTCAGAGAGCTGTGGGCTGTTGGGCGATGCCGACTCCGCAGAGGTCCTCTATCGGCTGCTCGGTCCGTACGCCGAGCTCGAATTGCTTCGACCTGCCCGAGGCGATGAGGGGTTCCGCATCCCGCTACCTCGGCATCCTCGCGACGACGATGGAGCGCTGGCCCGAAGCCGCCCAACACTTCGAGAACGCCCTGGTCATGAACGACACGATGGGTGCGAAACCCTGGCTTGCCGGCACGCAGAGCGACTACGCCCAAATGCTGCTCACTCGCGACGGGCCCGGTGATCGCAAACGCGCGGGCGAGCTCCGGGCAAGCGTGCGGGCGACCCACAGCGACCTCGGTTTGCGAACAGGTCGCCACCCGACCAGGGCATAGACTTGGAATGCCGGTGGCGGCGGAGGCAGAGCACGTGGGTCAGGGCCGGGTCGGTCTCCGACCACACCTCGATCATCAAGACGATCCTGCTTTTGCCGCAAGCCCGACGGGACGGTGCCCGACATGGGCCCGCGCCTGCGGGCCGCGCAGCACCTCGGCGGCGTCTCGTGCTTGTGCCTGTCCGCGATGGTCGACCTGGGACTCCCTCGGACCATGAGTCGCAGTGCCTGGTTGAGGCCGAGGCCTGGGTCACCCAGTGACTCTTGGCGTCTGTTAGTCGAGATTGACGACGTACACGACGCGTCCGCCGGGCGTGCGGACCTCGAACAGCGGGGCTGCCTCGACCGCTGGCGGATCGACGGCTTGAAGTTCCGAGTTCTTTGGGGCGGTAGTCGTGGGTTGTCCGCAGTGTTTGCAGGCGTCGGTCGAGGGGTCGCTCTTGTGCTCCATACGGTATGTCCTTTTCGGTCGGGTAATAGTCGATGTGGCGATACGGGAAGGTCCCAACGTCTTCGCGTACGCGGTTAATTGTTGCCGATGGTCGAGTCGGGTCCCGGAAGCAGGTACCGGCCGATCGGCCGGCTTTATGGGAGGGGCCTTATGGGGGAGGGGCCCGCTCATGGCTGCCGAGTGGCGGGTGACGGCTCGAAGCCCGGCGATGCGAACGTCCACACGCAGGCCGTCGCCCAGACGCCAGAGACGAGGTGCTCCGGCCTGCCGGCGATGCAAATCAGCCAGCGAGGACGACGAGCCTGGAGCGACGCTGCTGGCGGCCACGGCTCCGGTCTGCGAAATGCGGCTTGGTCGCAGTACGCCGGACGGCTATTCGAAGCGAGAGCGCGTTTTACACCCCGAAAACGTCGCGAACACGGGTGGATGACCGTGCGGGGAAAGTAGTGAGCAAAGATAGGAGGACCGTATGAAGAGGATCGTGTTGATGGCCGCAACTGTCACAGCGCTGGTGCTTGCGGGCTCGGCTGGTGCTGCGCTCGTGCCGTGGACATTCGTGCAGGCCGGCCAGGTCTGCTCGCCAGTGTCGACTTTCAGCAGCGGCGTGCTCCACCTCGAGAAGCCGTGCACCACACCGACGGTCGCGTCGGCCGGAGCGACGATCACGGGGGTGGGCGGCCAGACGTTCACGTCCGGCTCGTTCACACTCGCGAACGCGAGCCAGTGCCAGGGCGGCTCGCCGCGCTTCAACCTCGTGACCACGAACGGCATGACGACCACGACGTTCTTCCTCGGCTGCAACAACGTGACGCCGACGACCAACGCTAACGGCACCGTCACCTACACGTTCACAGCCGCCACGATCGCCGCGGCCGGAAACCAGGTCCCGTTCCCGACCGGAACGATCGCCGCGGCCGACGTGCTGATCGACGTCCAGGGGGCCGCCGACCTGAGCGCGATCACCGTGAACGGCCAGGCCCAGGTGCCGGCAACCAGTCCAACCGCAAAGAACCAATGCAAGCACGGCGGCTGGAAGAGCTTCACCTCGCCGACGTTCAAGAACCAGGGCCAATGCGTGAGCTCGTTCGAGCATCAACTCCACTCGCCCTCAGGGCAGCGTGACCATGACGGGCACTCAGGTGCCCACGGCGCGGGCGCCAACGGTCACTCTCACCACGACTAGGCCACGAACGGCTGACGGTCAAGAGCGAGGAAGGACGGCCCTCCGGTCGTCCTTCCACGCTCACCGCGCTTTCCGGGGACAGGCCCCAAGCCCAAACGCGACCTCGTGGGGGAGGCGCGGTCGACGCTTTGCAACAGCCGCTCTCCGGGACAGCTACGACGTCCGCAGCAATACGTGCCTACCGTCGCCGCGTACCATCGCGCGGCACCCTGTGCAGTCGCCACCCGAGGCCCCGTTCAAGTCCTCGGCGATCTTCCGCAGCGAGTCGCCGCGAGCCAGCTGCAGCTGGATCCGACGCACCACGCTCAGCGGCAGGGTCGGCGGGCGACCGAGACTGACCCCGGCGGCGCGCTTCACCGCGACCGTGCCGTTTCAAGAAACCGGGGGGCAGTCCGCTCCGGTGTTAGTCTTGGCTCTCGTCTTGGAACGAACCGTCGTCGGGGGAGACGTTGAGCGATCGTCGCCGACCACGCCTGCCGGGCTGAGGGACGACGTCTCTATCCTTGCGCCTTCCGCGACGGTACGGTCCCCGGGGTTTTCCCGCCAGCTCTTGCTGGCAGGAAATCGGTCGGTGGCGTCGCTTCTGGCTCGACAGGCGACCGCGACTGAGCCCCAGCCGCAGATAGTTCAGACGCCCGGTGGTCTCGCCGTCCGCGCCGCGATTCACGCGGCAACGACCCCGGAAGAGCTGTCTGCGATCATCTCCGAGCTGCGAACGGCAGCCGCGTCCGCTCCGACCGATCGCACCGAGCCGATGGCGGTACTGATCGCCGGCCCTACGCAGATCGCGAGTTACGAAGCGCGCCCGTTGTTGAACGAGGCTGAGCAGGCAGCGGGTCTGGTCACACTCACGAGCCAGCTCCCACCTGGCGCCGATCCTGGCCAAGGCAATCTCGCCGGTGTCCGCTCCCAGCTTGCGCGCGCTCGCGCTCTCGCCGACGACCCGGCGAGCGGTCTGACGGATGAACAACGCGCGGAGATACGAGACGGCGTTGCAAGAACCGAAAAGAGCCTCGCCTCCTACGAAGAGGTCTCGACCCAGGGGCAAGTTCGCCACGCTGGCATGGCTCCGCTCGCGCTCGCGGGAGGCGGGATTCTTGCAGACGACGCCACCGGAGTCGGCGTAGCCGATGACCCGCTGCTCATCCTGGTCGGTATTGCGATGTTGGCCGTGCTGATCGCGACCTCGCCGAAGGCACCGCAACCAGAGGTGGATGACGCATGGAGGCGGGTTGCGGAGGATCTTCGCCAGCTGGGCGAGATCGGCACGGGCATCGCGATGGCTGTCCAGGGACCTCGCGCGGCAGGCCAGCTCACGAACATCGCTCGCCACCTTGCCAGACTGTTAGCCCTCGGCGGGGTGGGCGGCGTCCCGTCGGGCGAGCCGCCTAAGAACAACAACGACAACGACAAACATTGGTGGTCCGAAATCAAGGGCTCCATCGGCCAGTTCTTGCAGGCGATCAAGGGTGCGTCGAGGAAGCAGGTCATGCGCGAACTCATCAAGCAAGGCTTCACCGAGGCCCAGATCGCGGAGATCGAGGCGGCGCTCGCTCGCGCGGCACAGCAAATGGGCGAAACGATCGGCAATCTCTTACCGCCGCCCTAGGCTCATGACCGACGAGCTTCGCTACCACCTAGACGAGCTCAGGGCTGATCTGGCCACGGCGCAGGACGCACTTGAAGTGGCGAACGTCTCTGTTTTTCCGGATAGACAGCTTGTTCGCGCATGGTTGGACGTGCAGTCAATTCTCGAGCACGACCTCGATACTCACATTCCAGCCATCGTTGAGCTCCTCGGTTATTCGCCCTTCTCCGAAGCGCCCGCGGACCGAATCGCGCCGCACGACACGGACCTCGTCGCGGCCGCCACCCGAGTCGAACCCCTTATCTGTAAAGCACAGAGCGCTCTTGCTGCCTTCGTTCCGTCTCGAGACGAGATCGAAACGAGTAATAAAGCACTCCGCAGTGCGCTTGCGATCGCCTCGGCCGCCCACGCTTCAAGCGTGAAGGCGGCGGCACTCGGGTCATAACCGGAGCCAACGCACTCCCGGGCCGCGTTCACACAAGCCTTCCGGAGTCGGGTCCCACCCTATGTTGCGGTCACGGCTGGGGGCACTTAGCCGCCAACGCCTCCTTCGACCGCGCCCTCGAGACGGCGATCCGCCGTCTCGAGAAGGCGTCGGGTTATGTCGTCGCAGGGCGCGACTCGGTGCTGCACGGCGCCGGTCGCGACTGCCGCCGATTCCGTCGCGCGATCGACCAGGAAGCGCTCCCGAGCCGCCGCGGCCAGCCGGGCGAGTACGGGATCGTCGGGTCGCTTCCGTTGGCGCCGATGAGGGCGCTGTGCACAAGGCCTGGAACATCGACCGGGTAGAACATGGCTCTCGTCCTCCTCTCACTAGGTGTCGGACGAGTGTCGCCGGCGACCGGGTGGCCGCACATCGGTGAGGCTGCCTATCTACTACCGATCGGATACCTATCTTCAGGGGGATCATCGCCAACCGGGCAACTGCGTAGGTGGCCGCAGCCGGACGAGGGCACGGGTTCCCCGGATGGCCGCGCTTCCTAACCGGCTCTTATCTGCATTTCTCGTTTGGCGAGAATCTTGCCGTCGAGGCCGAAAAGACAGGTCTCCTGGCCGACGCTCGCGACCGTGTCGGTCCGCTCCCACACCTCGTAGACGGGGTTGAGAAGCGCCAGGCGAAGCGGTTTCCCGACCGTCGCTCCATTTGCGTTGACGACGGTGATCTCGGCTTCGTGGTCGATCGAGTCCGGAAACACTGCGCTGCAGACGATCCGCGAGCCAACGGGGAGAGTCGCGCCATTCTCGTCGCGTTGGCAGAAGCGAAGCTGTCCGCTGCTTCGTGCTGCCTGGTTCGAGCAAATCGCCGTATCGACGATCGTGCCCGTCGGCCCGAGGCTCTTGATGCGCGCGGACGTGACCCTGTTACCAGCGGCGACCAGGCAGCGATATGGACGACGGGTCTGATCGGGCCGAGAAGAGGCCCCAGCGCGCTGCTGATGTTCGCGGGGGAGGGCGGCTATCCAGTCGGCCTCGTGATCGACGAGCGCGTCGAGCACGAACCCGCCGTGAGCGGCTTCCCCTCACACCACATCGATCTCGAACAGCACGTCGCCCGCCACCGCGCTCCACCTTGCGCGGTCGGCAGACCGGACTCGTTCACGTCCTCCGCAACCCTCGCAGCACAGTCGGCCAGGTGCGGCTTGGCTGGGAGTTTCTTTCCGGCTGCTTATCCTGGGTACCAGACGACACGCGCCTCGTCGGGACCGCGCTCGTAGCTCCAGGCTTCGTCCACGAGTCGCTCGAGGTCGTAGCGTGGACGCCAGCCGAGCAGGAACTTCGCCTTCGCGTTGTCGAGCCAGGTCGAGTGGTACGGGGTGCGGATCTCGACCATCGGCAAGCCGCGAGACTCGGCGAGGTAGGCGCCGAGTTCGCCGTAGTCGACCGGCTCGTCCATGCAGATGTTGAACGTCTGCCGTCGTGCCGCCGGGTGGTCGAGGGAGGCGAGGATCGCGTCCACCAGGTCCTCGACATGGACGAAGTTTCGCTTCACCGGCCTCCCCTCTTGGTCGAGCATCACCGGCACCGCTTCTCGCTCGAGGTAGGTGTCCGCCTGTTCGGCACCCACGAGGTCGCGCCAGCGTGGCCCACCGAACACGTCCTCGCCGAACGAGAGCTGGTACCGGAAGTCGTCCTTCTCCATGATCCACGGCGCCCGCAAGCAGCAGAAGTCGAGGTCGTACTGAACGCCGTACTGCTCGAGCATCACTTCCTCAAGCACCTTCGAGAGCGCGTAGCAGCCGGGGTAGGCCGTCTGCGGCTGGGTCTCGGTAACAGGGACCGGATGCGCGTAGACGAAGTGCCCGACCGCGGCATCTCCGCCGACGAGGACGAGCCGGCGGAAGGTAGGGCTGGCGCGGCAGGCTTCGAGCAGCCAGAACAGTCCCTTGACCGCAACATCGAAGATCGTCTCGGGCGTCTCCTTGCTCGTCGCTAGGTGGAGCACATGGGTGACGCCTTCGGTCGCGGCGTCTACTACGTCGCGGCGGTCGATCGAGCCCGCGACAACCTCGAGCCGCGACGTTGGTTGCAGCAGCCGGTTGTGGCATAGCGCTCTCACCCTGATCTCGGCGAGCCGCTCGTCGCGCGAGGAGAGCACCCTCTCTATGAACGCCTGGCCGACCTTGCCAGTCGCGCCGGTGACCAGGATCAGCGGCGCCTCTCCCACGCCTCGAGTATGCCCGTTTCCAAGTCAGGTGACCTGCCCGGCAACACGCCCCGCAGCCAAACACAACGTCTCGGGGGAGCCCCGTCCCCGCCATGCCCACTTACTCCGCGAAGAGTGGCTACGACGTCCGGAGCAGCACGTGCCGCACGGTCGCGGCGTACCACTGGACCCCACCCTGGGCTGTTGGCACCCCGTCCCGGTTCAAATTGTCGGCGATCGCTCGCAGGGACTCGCCTCGCGCACGCTGGCGGTGAATCCGCCGCGTACATCCCCGGAACCAGGTCCCACTCAACGAGCGACCTCCGCGGGGGAGGGGTCATGCCGCTCGGACGTCGACGACCGGGTCAACGGTCGCTGCGCCCATAGCTCAACCGTGCGTCCGAGCGCAGCGAGAGGTCGATGAGCGCAACCGGTCCGCGTTGCCGGCGTTCCGCGGCGGGTCTGGAGCACCTCATCCCGCAGCGGTCTCCTGCGCTCTTACTTTTTCGCTCGGGCTGAGTGCTTCTTGCGGTGCTTCGCCAGGTCTTTGAGGCTCGATGCCCGCTCGACCTTTCGGATCGTGAGCTTGTCAGTGCCGAGCCCGAGCTCGGCCCCGAGGTTGATCCAAAGGAGGCGAGCCTCGTCGCTGCTCACGGCTGCGAGCACGCGACCGGATTCCTTTGTGCGGATGCGGAACAGACCGTCGTCGGTGTCGTGGGTGACCTCATAGGTACGCATGGACTCTCGTTCGCCGCGGTCGCGGGGATACCTCGCCGAGGCGACCGCGAGATCGCACGCCGGCCGCGACCTTGTGCGGCGGTAGCTGAGCGGATCTCGACCACCGAGCGGCAGCGCTTCCCGCCATGCAGCAAGGCGACACAACGAGGGTGCTCGGACGTCTCCCGAAAATTGTTGCTGACGACCGCCGTGGCGCCAGTGGCCTCGCGCGCGTGCGCACGGGAAGGCATAGAGCCGCGGGCGCCACGCTGCGAAACGGCCGATCCGAGGTCGCCCCCTGTCGAGGGGGAGGACGACCCCGCAGGTGGTGCGGGGAGCTGCTCGATCAGCATCGCGCAGCAAACCGCCCCAAGCACACCCAGCCCGACCGCGGTTCCGTGTCGAGCGGATGGTGACTGGCACCGCGGCGGAGTGCTCCGGCGCAGGCGCTCTCCACTTCGGAGCGGCGTCCACGGGCTTGCAGAGCGAGTCGGCGAACCGTCTATGGCGGCATCCGGCTAGCCCGAGGCCCCGGGGCATCACGCGGCTGCGAGCGCGTCCCGGCACGCCCGGAGGCCGTGTTCGCGTGCAGCCAGATGTCGACCGCCAGCAGCGCCAGCAGGCCGAGGAGTGCGCCCCCGATCACGTCGGACGGAGTGTGCGCGCCGAAGGCGACGAGGGCAGGCATCACGCCGACTGCCCAGACGAGCGCGGGCACCATGAGTCGCGGCCAGACGATGGCGAGGAGCGCCGCCGTCACCACCGCGCGTGTCGCGTGCCCGCTCGGGAACGAGTTCTGAAAGAAGCCGAGCGAGCCACGTCCGGGTACAGTCAGCCCCGGCCGCTCGAGCGCTCTCTTCCCGAAGACCTCGGCCGCGTTGGCGAGGATCCACGCGACAGCGAACGCCAGCGCAGTCCGTTGCCGACCGCGTCGCACCAGCACGAGAGAGAGCGCGGCGACCACGAGCGCGGACACGAGGGCGGAGGCAGGGTATGTCCACAGGTCGCAGATCGCGTCGACCGGCCTGGCGAGGTGCGGCTGCGGGTAGAGCTGGCGGATCGAGACGAGCGGCACGTGGCCCATGTCGGTCGGGTCGATCGCCGGCATCCAGTGGTCGACCGCGTACTGGTCGAACCGGGTTAGCGCACCGCCGACGACGAGTGCCGCGAGCAGGACGAACGCTCCGGCAACCCCCATCATCGCGACGAGCCCGCGGCGAATTCGCAGGCGGTCGACCGAAGAGGGCTCGTCGCTCTGGCGCGAGCGAAGGCCGACGCGGGCCAAGCTCCGCATGGCCCCGGTCCCCACGCCTGTCACCCCACGGATCGGCTTGAGCTACGACAGGGTTCTGCGGATATCCTGTCGGGCGCGCCGGGCGTAGCGCGGTCACCCGGGCGCGTCAAGCTCACTCGGTAACCCGAGAAAGGAATCAGGTCAGGAAAGCACAGGTGCCGCAAGCCGCAGGCTTCCAACGGTTGAGAGCCTACCGTTCTTTCGGCAGCATTTGCAAGAGGGCAATCGCCGCACCGCCTGTGCGGCTTGACTGCTCGCCCGAGACGGCGCACAGCACCGGCTCGACGTTCTCGATCCCGCTGCCCTTGAGCGCGTCGAACCTCGCCAGCACGTGGCGGATTTCGTGGACGCGGCCGCCCGATGACCACCCGGGTCTCGGGTGCCACATCGGATTCCTTCCTACCCTGCGTCCCGCCTGCGGCGACGGGCCTTGCCGGTGCGGACATACGAAGCCCATGAGTGAACCCCTGGGTTCGTGCCTCCGGAGCTTCGACTGGGCAGCGTTCGTGAGGGACACTCTGAGGATGCAGTGGATGACTCACAATCATCATCGTCGTGGAAGCCGTGATGGTGCGGACACCATGCCTGCGCGCAGGCTGATGCTCCTTGGCGGAGGCGGTGCCGTGGCTATAGCGCTGCTATTTCCCGTACTCGCGGCCGGTTCTGGCGGGGCCGCGTCGGTGCGTCTCCAGTTGCAACCGGCGCTCGCGTTGCGCGACGCTCCGCTCGATCTCCGGATCAGTGGACTGCATGCCAGGCAAAAGGTGGTGGTAAGCGCTGATGAGCGCTCTGGCGGTGGTCATCTTTGGCGAAGCAGCCTCGCTGTCCGTGCCGGTGCGAACGGAAGCGTGACGCTACAACGAGCGCTCCTTGAGGGACTGATGCGTCCCGTCGGAAGAGATCCGGCTGGCGACCAGTATCCGGCGCTGCACTCGAGGATTGAGGTCAGCGTCCTCGACGGCAAGCACGTCCTCGCAACGGCGAGCGTCGTACGTCTCCTCCGGCCGCCAGGAGTGCGCGTCGAACACGTCAGGCCGAGGACGACTTCGATCTACGGCGACTACTTCATTCCGGGCCACGCCTCGGATGCAGCGCCGCTGATCTACCTCGGGGGATCGAGCGGAGGGCTCGAAACCGACAACGTGGCCTCGCTGCTCGCCGCCCACGGGAATCCCGTGCTCTCGCTCGCGTACTTCTCGGAGCCGGGCCTTCCAGGACAACTGCGCAACATCCCGCTCGAATACTTCCGCCGTGCAATCGACTGGCTCCGGCGTCAGCCGCAGGTGCACGGACGACGGGTAGTCGTTGCCGGTGAGTCGTATGGCGGTGAGGCAGCGCTACTCATCGGCGCCACCTACCCAGGCCTGGTCAGCGGCGTCATCGCACTCGTTCCAAACGACTCGGTGACCGGCGCGCCCGGCGACCCGAATTCGGCGGCTTGGTCGCGAGACGGCCGACCCCTCGCACCGGGCCCGATCTCGGTCCAGAAGATCAAGGGACCAATCTTCGCGGTCGGCTCAGTCGGCGACGCACTCTGGCAATCCGGCTTCTACGTCCGCGATCTCAAGCTGCGTCTCCAAGGCCATGACCCCAGGCCGACAATCCTCGACTTCGAAACGGCCGGTCACGCGGTCGGCTCCATCATCCCCAATATCTCGACCGCTCGCCACAGTTCGAGCACTCGACCGTGAGCCAGACCTGACGGACAGCCGAGCCTGCCGCCTCGAGCAGGGACGCCATTTCCCGGCGACGCCGAACGGCCGCTCGTCGTTTTCGGCGTCCATCATCTCCGCGAGAGCACCGACTGAAAGGGGAACGTTCGGCACACCCTATTGTGCAGGGATTTTCGGTCGGCGCGACCGAGCTTTTGGCGATCGGGTGTAGGAAGGCGACCCCCGCCGCAAAAGGGGTCGCCCCTCCTTTTGGCGCGCCCCCCGGAAACAAAGGAGAAACCACGAGCCGCGCCCGACCAACGTAGGGCGTTGCCGGGACGGGGCGCATCGTCCATCGGTGTAGGCGCGATTCGTCCATCTGGGTTAATCGATGCCGGCGCCGAGCTCGAGCGCGCGCGGTCGGGGTCCGGCCGCCGGCGGGTGTCCGCTCGGCGAGACGCTCGGAGAGCAGCCATCCCGTTAGCTCTTTCGCGCCGAGTGACCCGAAGCGGCGGAGCGTGGGTCGCGAGCTCGCTTACCGGTGATCTCCGGTCGGTCAGGCTCGGCCGCGGGTGCTCTCCCCGCGGTTGCGCGGCCGTCGCGGCGTCGGCATTCGCGGCAGCGGCGACGGTACTTCTCGAACTCCGTCCCGGGTTTCGTCTCGCCGCACCCTTCGCAACGCTTGCTCGTCGTCTTCGCAGCCGGCGCCGGCATGGCGGGCTTCGCTGTCTGGTTGAGCTCGCGCTCGAGCGCCTGGTCGACGAGCCGTTCGAGCTCGGGCCGGTGCGCGTCGACAAGCGCCTTGATGCGCTCATCGATCGCGCCCTCATCGCTCACACCGGCGAGACTAACGCCGCTCGGTGCGAGCATTTTGCGAGCGCGCTCGGAGTCACGTTCTCGCTTCAGGAAACAGAAAGGCCCCGTTTCCGGGCCTTCTCCGATGGGCGGTACTGGGCTCGAACCAGTGACCCCCAGCTTGTCGATTTGGTGCAGCCGTTCGCGCCCGTTCGCTTGGGTGCGCTCAAACAGCACCGTTGAGCGAATCCACGCCTGCGACCGAACGCCTGAGCGAACGTGAACGAACGCTGATCCTTGCCATTCTTGCCACGCCCATCACACCTCCAAGTCGCGTGAGCTATCGCGATTCGGCACGGCGCGACCCATCGACCGCAACACATCCAGCTTCTGTCCCACACGCGACGCAACATCACAAGGTTCGGGCGTAAGCACGCGCCCCCAGCGTCTCGGACGGAGCCGGGTAGTCCGGCCACCGCGGCCCTCAGCTCGTCGGTCGATGAAGGACCCGATGAGAGGAGAGTCACCGCGATGGCCGAGAGGAAGAGGATGACGGCTGAGCAGGTCGTCAGCTACTTGATGGAGGAGGAGGCGCTCGATTTCCTGCGCGAGTCGCTGAGCTGGGGTGGTGGAGAAGCTGATGGAGGTCGAGGTGTCTGAGCTTGTCGTGCCAGCCGCGGCGAGCGTTCACCTGAGGAGAGGCTCAAGCATCGCAACGGCTATCGGGTCCGGACGCGGACGACTCCGGCGGGTGAGATCGAGTTGGTGATCCCCAAGATCCGCCGCGGCAGTTACTCCCGCCGTTCCTTGAGCCGCGTCGGCGTTCCGAGCAGGCGCTGGTCAGCGTGGTGCGGGCGGTGCGGGCGGCTGCTTAGGACGCAACTGGTTCGACCATATGGTGTTCGAGCCGGGTGCCGTCGAAGACGTGCCTGCGCACCCTGGGACGGTTGAGGAGGTCATGTGGAAAGCCGAGGGCGATTGCACTTGCCTGCTCGAGGGCGGCACGCTGCTCGTTCGTGAACGTGACCTCGAGGGCGCCGACATTGTCCTCGAGTTGGGACAGCGTCCGCGCTCCGATGATCGGGGCGTTCACCGCCGGGTTGAGCAGCGTCCAGGCAAGGGCGACCTGGGATGGCGTGTGGCCGGTCTGGTCGGCGACGTCGCGGACGACGTCGGCGATCGCCAGCCCTCGTTCGTTGAGCACGCCTGCGTCGGTGGCGCGGGTCCCGCGGGTTTCCGTCGCGTCGCGGTGTTCGAGGTCGGCCTGGGTGTACTTGCCGGTGAGCACGCCCTTTGCGAGCGGCGACCAAGGGAGCACACCAAGGCCCAACTTGCGCGCCATCGGGATCAGGTCGCGCTCGCCGGTCCGC
>CAWILJ010000010.1:0-66221 GCA_963836925.1 uncultured Actinomycetes bacterium | reverse complement strand
AAAGCCCCGTTTCCGGGGCTTTTGTGAGAGCGGATGAAGGGGCTCGAACCCTCGACCTTCTGCATGGCAAGCAGACGCTCTAGCCAACTGAGCTACATCCGCGTGGTCGCCGGAGTTTATCGGATCCCAGGCGCGCCCCGACCGTCGGGCCTCCTCGCTGGAGCGTTCTCCGGTGGCCGTGCCGGGTGCCAGGTTCCGTGTCGGGAACGTCACACGGACGTGGCTAGAAGGGATGGTGCTTGGCGGCAAAATACCTGCAAATGCTGATGGCCGATCGGCCATGTCCGCACCAGGTCGCGTAACGCCGGAGTCAAGGAAGCGTGACGGATCGTCCCCGGCCGAGCTCAGCCCGCGGCGTCGAGGGCCTCGTTGACGAGGCGGTCGGCGAGCTCGTTCTTCTCCCGCCGGACGTGGACGTAGTGGACCTTCCCGATCTCGCGGGCGAGGCGGGCAGCCTCGAGGGACAGCGTCTTCAGCGCCTGGTTCTTCACGCGGTACTCGCCGCGCATCTGCTTGACGAGGAGCTCGGAGTCGGAGCGCACCTCGACCTCGGGAACCGCGAGCTCGGCCGCGCGGGCGAGGCCGGCGACGAGGCCGCGGTACTCCGCGACGTTGTTCGTCGCCTCGCCGATCGCCTCGCCCTCGGCGGCGAGAACCGTCCCGTCGTCGGCCTCGAGGACGAACCCGTAGGCGGCGGGGCCGGGGTTGCCGCGAGCTCCGCCGTCCGTGTAGAGCCGAGCCCTCACGCGAGGACGTAGACGTCGAAGGCGGGCTCCTCGTACGGGTGAGCCGCGCGGAGCGCCTCGACGATCTCGGCCTGCGCCTCCTCGGCGAACACCGTCTCGAGCCGGAGCTCGGGAACGCGTTCCTCCCGGCCGACCTCGCCCACCGACGGATCGGCGCCGGGGAGACCCCGGAACGTCCCCGTGCCCTCCGTGTACCAGGAGCATCGCTCGTACTCGCCGATCCTCCCCGCCCCCGCGGCGAAGAGCGCCTCGCGCACGGCGTCGAGCGCCCCGGCCGGCACGAACACCACGAGCTTCCGGTTCACTGATTGTCGATCTGGGCCCGCTGCAGGCGGCCCGAGTAGTCGACGTAGATCGACTTCCACTCGGTGAACACGTCGAGGGCCGCCTGCCCCGCCTCGCGGTGGCCGTTGCCGGTGTCCTTCGTGCCCCCGAACGGCAGGTGCACCTCGGCGCCGGTCGTCCCCGCGTTGACGTACGTGATCCCCGCCTGCAGGTCGCGCATCGCGCGGAACGCCCGGTTGACGTCGCGGGTGAAGATCGACGACGAGAGCCCGTAGCGCACCGAGTTCGCGGCCCCGACCGCCTCCTCGAAGCTCTTCACCGGGATCAGCGCAGTCGTCGGCCCGAAGATCTCCTCCTGCGCGATCCGCATCCCGGGCTCGACGTCGGCGAACACCGTCGGCCGGTAGAAGAACCCCTCGCCCGGGACGGCCTCACCCCCGGTCAGCAGCGTCGCGCCCTCTCCCTTCCCGATCTCGGTGTATCCGGCGACCTTGTCGAGCGCCGCCTGGTTGATCAGCGGGCCGACGTCGCTCGAGTCCTCCCAGCCCGGGCCGAGGCGCAGCCGCTCGGCGGCGCCGACCAGCCGCGTCTGCAGCTCCCCGTAGACGGCCTCGTGGACGATCACGCGCGACGCGGCGGTGCACCGCTGCCCGGTCGTCCCGAACGCCGACCACACGATCCCCTCGACCGCGAGGTCGAGGTCGGCGTCGTCCATGACGATGATCGCGTTCTTCCCGCCGAGCTCGAGGTGCACGTGCTTGAGATGGTCGGCCGCAGCCTTCGTGACCGCGACGCCGGTCTCGCGGGAGCCCGTGAACGTGATCACCGGCACGTCGGGATGGCGGACGAGCGCCTCCCCCGCCTCCTCGCCGAACCCATGCACGACGTTCACGACCCCGGGCGGCACCCCCGCCTCGGCGAGGAGCTCGACGAACGTCTCCGCGAGGTACGGCGTGTCCTCGGCGGGCTTGAGCACGACCGTGTTGCCGCATACGAGAGCCGGGCAGAGCTTCCACGAGGGGATGGCGATCGGGAAGTTCCAGGGCGTGATCGCGCCGACGACGCCGATCGGCATGCGCACGCTCATCATGAACTTGTCGGGGAGCTCGCTCGGCGTCGTCTGGCCGAACATCCGGCGCCCCTCGCCGGCCATGTAGTAGCTCATGTCGATCGCTTCCTGCACGTCGCCGCCGGCCTCGGCCTTGACCTTTCCCATCTCGCGCGTCATCAGGTCGCTGAGCTCCGTCTTGCGGTCGCGCAGGAGCTCGGCGAGCCGGAAGACGAGCTCGCCCCGCCTCGGTGCGGGGACGAGACGCCACTCCTCGAATGCCGCCTTCGCAGCGGCGACCGCACGATCGACGTCTGCGGGGCCCGAGCGCGGGAAGCTCGCGAGGGACTCACCCGTGGCGGGGACGAGCGACTCGAACCGCTCCCCGCTCTCCGCCGCGACCCACTCGCCGGCGATGAAGTTGTCCAGAGGCGGCACGACCGTCATGCCGCGATCTTAGAGCCGCCTGCGCCGATCAGGGATCCTCGACGTCGGTCGGTGCGAACGTGCCGGCGGCCCGTGCGCGCCGACGGTCGCGAACCACCCGCTGCTCGCGCTCGAGGTCGGTCGCCGCGCCGTGCCGGCGCCGGTCCGGCCCGGTGCGACGGTCGACGATCACCGTGACGCGGGGATTGTCCGCGTAGTACGCGAGCAGGCGCTCGAGGAGGTCGGCCTCGAGCTCGGGCGGGATGACGCAGTAGATCACCGGGGCAGTCTAGGGCCGCCGCTGGACGTTCGACGGGGCCGCAGAAGCCTCGGAGCTCAGCCGTTCAGCGCCTGGTCGACCGTCGGCACGACGTCGAGGAGGGGAACCACCCCGCTCACCTCGAGGGCGCGCTCCACGATCGCCGCCGTTCCGAGCACGACGTTGAACCGCCGCCCGCTCGCGGCGGCACGATCCTTCGCCCGGACGAACGCGGCGATCGTGCTCGAGTCGATGAACTGGGTCGCCGAGATGTCGATGACCAGGTGCGAGCACGTCGAGAACGCGTCGTCGATCGTCGCCTGGACCGCCGGCGCCGTCGCGAGGTCGTGCTCGCCGCCCAGGACGATCAGCGCTGCTTCCGGCCGCGGCCAGCTCAGATCGATCGTCGGCTCGTCGATCGAGGGTGAGTTCACCGTCATGATGATATGCTTGGCAAGTCGCGGTTGGAATGACACGGCAGATATTTGACGACAGAGAATATACGCAAAACTTTTCGTATGTCAAGCTCCGAAGACGGCAGGACATGGCGGTTCCTCTCGAACCACACCCAGGTGCTGCTCTGCCTCAGTCGCGACCCGACCCTGCGCTTTCGCGACATCGCGGGGATGGTCGGGATCACGGAACGGGCTGCGCAGCGGATCGTCTCCGACCTGGTCGACTCCGGGTACGTCTCCCGCGAGCGCGTCGGACGGCGGAACCGCTACAGGATCAATCCGGGGATCGCGATGCGCCATCCAGCCCAGGACGGCCATGACATCGGGGAGCTCCTCCAGCTCCTGAAGCTGGCCGACTAGCTCAGACCTTCGCGATGTCGGGGACGATGCGGCCGTCCTCGACCATGTTCGCGTTCCACTCGGTGAAGCTCGAGTCGAGCTCGCCGGGCTCGTGGCCGCGCTCGGCAAGCCGGACCGGCTGGGCCAAGTCGGGCGTGACGCGGTACTGGTACCAGGAGATGTCCCAGGCGACGGTGATCACGATCTCGCTGTTCACCCCCGAGAGCGGCACGATCGAGATCCGAGGGTCGCCGAGGCTCTTCGCGATCCCGCCGACCGTCCGCCGGAACTGCGAGCCGTTGAAGTGGTCGGCGGCCTCGACGATCGCGAGCTCGTTGTCGGAGAGCCGCCGGAGGATCGGCTCGGTCGCGATCGGCGCCTCCGCCGCCTCCCGGGCGCCGAGCAGCGAGGCGAGCGAGAAGCGCGTGCGCTTCCGCTCCGCCGGGATCGTCGGCGTCACCGGCGAGCCCTCCTTCACCCAACCCGAGTCGACCGCGATCTCCTGGCACAACGGGCAGACGTCGAAGTACTGCCCGCCCCCGTTCGGAGAGAAGCGCACTGGACGCTCCCCCATCAGCAGCGTGCGCTCGCAGATCGCGCAGCGCCTGACCGTATCGACCCTCATGACTCTCACGGCGCGAGCGTATCTAAAAGTCCTGCAATTACGCCGGGACCGCTTCGCGCTCCTTCCTGGCGGCCTCGATCAGCTTCTGCGCGATGTGGGCAGGCACCTCCTCGTAGCGGAGAAAGGCCATGTGGTAGTCGCCCCGGCCGCCCGTCATCGACGTCAGCGACTGCGAGTACGTGAGCACCTCGGCCATCGGCACCTCGGCGCGGATCGTGGTCATGCCACCCTTGGGATCCATCCCGTGGAGGCGGCCCCGGCGCGAGTTGAGGTCGCCGTTCACGGCGCCCACCGCGTCGTCGGGAACGGTCACCTCGAGGGACATGATCGGCTCGAGCAGCGTCGGCTGAGCCTTCTCGTAGGCGCTCTTGAACGCCATCGAGCCCGCGATCTTGAACGCCATCTCGGACGAGTCGACCGTGTGGTACGAGCCGTCGACGAGCCGCACCCGGACGCCCTGGATCGGCGCGCCCGCAAGCTCGCCGGTCGCCATCGTCTCCTGGATCCCCTTGTCCACCGCCGGGCGGAAGCCCTGCGGGATCACGCCGCCGACGATCTGGTCGACGAACTCGTACCCGACACGGCCTTCGAGCGGCTCGATCACGATGTGGCAGTCGCCGAACTGGCCGCGGCCGCCGGTCTGCTTCTTGTACCGGCCCTGCGCCCGCGCCTCGGACTTGATCGTCTCGACGTACGGCACGCGGGGCTGGTGCAACTCGACCTCGACGCCGAACCGACTCTTGAGCCGCGCGACCGCGACCTCGACGTGCACCTGGCTCATCCCCGAGAGCAGCTGCTCCCCGGTCTGCGGATCGCGCCGCAGCTGGAGCGTCGGGTCCTCCTCGTGGAGGCGCCGAAGCGCCTGGGCCACCTTGTCCTCGTCGCCCTTCGTCTTCGGGGTGACGGCGAAGCTCATCACCGGCTCGGGGAACGTCAGCTCCGGCGCCTCGACCTCGTGCTCGGAGTCGGCAAGCAGGTCCCCGGTCTGGACGTCCTTGAGCTTCGCGACCGCGCCGATGTCTCCGTCGCCGAACGCGTCGGCCTTCTCGTGCTCCTTCCCCTGCAGGGACATCAGGCCGCCGAGCCGCTCCTTGGCCTTGTCCCGCAGGTTGACGAGCGTTGCGTCGGCGGCGACGGTGCCGCCGTAGACGCGGAAGGCGTTGATCCTCCCGGCGAACGGGTCCGCGACGGTCTTGAAGACGTACGCGAGCGTTCCGCCGTGGGTGTCGACGTGCGACCCCTTGCGGGCCGGCGACGGGATGCCCTCGACGAGGAGGTCGAGCAATGCGTGCGTGCCGAGGTTCTTGGTCGCGACGCCGCAGGCGACCGGGTAGAGCTGGTCGTTCGTCACCGCGGTCTTGAGCGCGGCGGCGACCGCGGCGGGATCGAGCTCCTCCCCACCGAGGTACGCCTCCATCAGCGCGTCGTCGGTCTCCACGACGGCGTCGAGGAGCTTCTCGCGGTACTCGGCGACGGCGTCGGCCATCTCGGCCGGCACCGGCACCGGCTCGCCCTCGCGGGAGCCGCCCGGGTCCAGATACGCGCAGTTGTGGAGGAGGTCGACGATCCCCGTGAGCTCGTGCTCGCTGCCGATCGGAAGCTCGATCGCGACGCAGCTGGGGGAGAGATGCTCCTGGACCGCCGACAACGTCCGGTAGAAGTCGGCGCGCTCGCGGTCGAGCATGTTCACGAAGACGACGCGCGAGAGCTCGAGCTCCTCGGCGCGCGACCACACCCGCGTGGTGTTCACCTCGACGCCCATGACGCCGGAGACGACGACGAGGGCGCCCTCGACGACGTTGAAAGTCGCGATCGTGTCGGCCTGGAAGCCCGAGTCGCCGGGCGTGTCGATCAGGTTGATCTTCCGCCCCTGCCAGTCGAGGTACGCGAGCGTCGAGGCAAGCGACATCTGCCGCCGCTGCTCGTCCTCGTCCCAGTCGGAGGTCGTCGTGCCGGCCTCGACGGTGCCGAGACGATTGATCGCGCCGGCCTGGAAGAGCATCGCCTCCACGAGTGACGTCTTGCCCGTCCCGCGGTGGCCGACGACGGCGACGTTGCGGATCTTGCCGGGCTCCTGGGGCATGCCTCTCTCCTCCTAGACGTTGGTCACGCGATCGTGACCATCCTAGACCCGTCAGGCGGGCAAGAGTGGCGTCATGCTATGCAGGCAAGGGGGCACCATGCAGGCGCGAGCGGAGCCGTAAGATCGCCTTCGTCTGGAGCTGCGAAACGCGGGACTCGGTGACCCCGAGCACCTCCCCGATCTCGCGGAGCGTCAGCTCCTCGTAGTAGTAGAGCCTGACCACGAGCTTCTCGCGCTCGGGCAGCCGGGAGATCGCCTCGGCGAGCGCCTCGCGCAACTCCGTCTCGTCGAGCGCGTCGGCCGACTTGATGCTCTCGGGGTCCTCGAGCGTGTCGAGGAGCGACACCTGGTCGCCCTCGCTCGTGGTCGACCAGAGCTCGTCGAGCGCCGCGACCGACGTCCGGGAGATGTCGACGAGGGACTCCTCGAGCTCCTCCGGCGTGATCCCGACCTTCGCCGCGATCTCGCTGTCCGAGGGCGCCCGGCCGAGACGGGCTTCGAGCTCGCGGATCGCCCGCTCGATCTCCCGCGCCCGCGAGCGGACCGACCGGGGCACCCAGTCGAGCGTCCTCAGCTCGTCGATGATCGAGCCGCGGATCCGTGCGATCGCGTAGGTCTCGAACTTGATGTCCCGCTCGGGGTCGTAGCGGTCGACCGCGCTCATCAGCCCGAGCAGCCCGTACGAGACGAGATCGGCCTCGTCCACGTGGGCCGGCAGGCCCGAGCCGAGCCGCCCCGCGACGTACTTGACGAGCGGCGCGTAGTTGACGATCAGGCGGTCGCGCAGCGCCCTGTCGCGCGTGCGCCGGTACTCGAGCCACAGGCTCCCGCTGTCGGATCCCCCCGCCACGTGCACGAGCATACGATCAGCGGCGGATTCTCCTCGTCGCCGACCAGGCGAACTGCCCCATCCAGAGGGCCAGCGCGGCCGCCGCCACCGCGATGATCCACTGGTCGTGGCTTGCCGCGGCGATCGCGATCACGACGAAAGCCGCCGTCAGCACGGCGAACAACGCCGACATCGCGTAACGGCCCACGTCCGGATGATGCCGCAGCCGCACGGATACAATCCCGGCGCAACCGAGGGGCGTAGCTCAATTGGTAGAGCACCGGTCTCCAAAACCGGGGGTTGCAGGTTCGAGTCCTGTCGCCCCTGTACCTCGGAATCAACTGTACCTCGGAATCAACGCAAACCCCGATCAAGCAGGGCGCCGGCAGCTGATCGGCGCTCTCCGCCACGAGGACGTCGACCTGGCGGGGCGCCGGGTCTCGTTACGGGTCAGGCTGCCTGATCGCCGATCAGCGACGGGTGCGGTCGGTGGTCCTCGACCCAGTCGATCGCCGAGGGGAGACCGCGCTGAGCGAGCCCGTCGACGACCCACGCTCCGAGCGATCCTACGCCGAAGGCGAGCGCAGCCCAGTCGGATCCGCGCTGGTCGAGGCCGAGGCGGCGTCCGATCGAGAACCTGCCCGCACCGCCCTCGGCGAGTGTGAGCACGGCCGCCGTCATGACGAGCGGATACTCGTAGCCACCCTTCGTCACCCAGATTCCGTTCTTCAGATGAGCCCGTTTGACCGCCGTCTCCATGACCCCGGTGACGAGCGCCGCCGCGACGGGCAGCGCAGCTCCGGCGGCGAGAAGCCCACCGCTCGTCGCCTCCGAGACGCCGGCGAAGGCGGCATGGTCGCGGCCGGGGCGTAGCCCGAGCTTCTCCATGTTCGCCGAGGTCTCGGCAAGTCCCCCACCACCGAACCAGCCAAACAGCTTCTGGGTGCCGTGACCGAACATCAAGAATCCGACCACCATCCGCGTGATCAGCCTCCAC
The DNA here is from genome assembly GCA_963836925.1 of uncultured Actinomycetes bacterium. Classification (GTDB taxonomy): domain Bacteria; phylum Actinomycetota; class Thermoleophilia; order Gaiellales; family Gaiellaceae; genus PALSA-600. The sequence continues at coordinate 58,129 of CAWILJ010000010.1, read as the reverse complement.
CATCCCATGCGTCCGTCCTCCTTGGTCAGAATGAGTCGGGTCCGTTCTTCCGCATGTGCTCACGACGGAAACTCGCCAGGCCCCGGTGCCGTCCCGGCACGGCGCGGTAGCACCGACCGCGAGAGCCTGAATGAGAGAGCGCGCCCGGGATTACAGGCGTGACGGATGACTTTCCAACAGCTGGACCCTGCCGGGGGCCCCTTGGTTACTTCGCCCGCCTCCGCGGGAACGAACAGGCGGGATGGCCCAACCCCGCACGTCGGCTGTAGCCGCAAGACACGTTGTCGAAGTCGAGTTCTTCGGGGCCTCTGCTCCGAAGTTGGTGCGGCACCTTGGAAGCCTGACCGAGCGTCACGCGATGCGGATGGAGATCATCTCTTCCAGCTCATCAACGACATTCGGGGCTCGGGCGCGGATAACCGTGTCTCGTGCTGCCAATCAGCGCGAGGCCGAAGACACGGTCGCCTCTCTGGTCGAGTGGGTGAGATGTGCGAGCAACAATTGCCTGCCCGGCCTCGGGCCAGATTCCTAGGTGATCTCGGCGGTACTCTGCCGCGGCTGGAATCAGGAGCCGCGACGCTCGATATCCGCGTCCGAGCAGAATCCATCGAGGGACACCTTCAGGCAGAGAAGACCGAGGACGGTCAGGTCGTCGCCGACCACGGCGAGGCGTCGGCGACCGCCGGATCTCATCGTCTCGAACGCGTCTCCGAGTCGGGTCGTCGGGGTGGTCGTCCTGCCGGCTGTGCGCCCGACGACGACCGCGGAGGACTCACCGTCGAGCTCGGTGATCAGGTCGTCCCGTTCGACCGTCGCGACCAGCCGGGAGTCGCCGACGAGCAGAAGCATGTGAATGTGACCGTCCCCGAACGCCGCACGCGCCTGGTCGATCGTCAGCCTCGGCGAATGCAGCTTCGGCCGAACGAGCATGGCCTCGGCCACGGTTCGCTCCAGCCCCGATGTCGACCTCACATCTGCGAAGGATACGCTCGGGTCGGATCAGTGGCAGCTTGCTCGACGCCGCCGCTCCCGATCCCGCCGTCGCACCCGGTGCTGATCGTTTCTTCCCGTCGACCCGGCCGTGGACCCACGGATGAGGCTTCACCGTGGCCGGGTATGGGTTCCAGTTATCCCCGGCCGTCGAGGAGAGGAAACAACCGCGTTCTCTCGTGTCCGTGTGGTTTCCGCGGGATCTGTCAGGGAACTGCACGAGGCAACCGAGGGAAGGAGAAGCCAGATGAAGGCGCTTCGTTACAAGGGGCCGTACGAGATGGAGGTCGCGGAGGTCGAGGATGCGAAGCTCGAGCATCCGAACGATCGGCGCATCGACGGTTACACCAAGGTCGCGCTCAAGCCGGCCGCATGACCGCACTCCGACGCCTGCGTAGACGGGTGCTGCACCCCGCCGGTCGTCTCCGAGAGCGATCGCCCGGCGACGTTGCCGGGTACCGGTCCGCGGTAGCTGCACCGAAGTCTGCCGGCTCTCGTTCGACGAGGGCTCGACAGGACGTCGACGCCGGAGCACCGTGCGCGACGCGCTCCTGATCGTCGATGTGATCAGCAGCTTCGACCACGCCGACGGCGACGACTTGCTCCGCTCCTTCCGAGAGCGGCTCGATGGCTTTGTGACCGCGATCGAGAAAGCCCGCAAGGATCGCCTTCCGATCGTGTACGTGAACGACGATCCCGGGCGCTGGGACGGCGACGCCCCGGGCACGGTTCGAGCGGCGCTGGCCGGTCGGGGCGGGGACGTCATGTCGAGGCTGGCGCCTCAGAGAGGGGACCGCTTCCTGTTCAAGCCGCGGTACTCGGCCTTCGACCACACCCCGTTGACTCTCGTCCTGCAGGAGCTCGGCGTCGATCGAATCCTGCTCTCTGGTGCCGCGACCGAGGGATGTGTCGTCCAGACCGGCATCGATGGGCGCGAGCTCGGCCTCAAGGCCACCATCCTCGCCGACGCGTGCGCCACGAACGATCGCGAGCTCGAGCGAGTCGCGCTCGCATATGCCGAGCGCGTCGGCGGGATCGTCGTGCAACGCGGGAACGCAGGCGACGCCGAGTACCCCTGAAAAGCATCGGCTTCTCCGCGTGGGCGGAACCGAACCGGTCCGAGATGTCCGCCCGAGGAGGCGATCCGGTCCCTTCCGGGACGGAGAGGTGTATCGAAACGCGGCTTGGGTAGAGCGTGGAAAAGACGACCAAGGAGGAGAGATGCGCGTACGCGCCCTACTACTCACACTCGCTTTCGCGTTCGGTCTTGCCGCGACCGCGGCAGCTGCGCCGACGCCCACGCCGCAAGACCGGACGTTCGTGATGACCGCAGGTCACGCCGGTGCCGCCGAGATCGCCGCTGCAAAGCTCGCTCTGACCAAGACGAGCGACCGGGCGACGATCGCATTCGCGCAACAGATGATCCGCGACCACACCGCTCTCGCTGCAAAGCTCAAGCTGGCAGCGAAGAGCGCCGGACTGACGCCCCCCGCCGTGCCGAGCCCGGCGCAGACGGCGTCGATCAAAGCGCTCGGCAAGCTCGACGCGGCTGCGTTCCTGAAGGAGTACGTCCAGAACCAGATCTCCGCTCACAAGAGCGCGGTCGCGCTCTTCACGGCCGAGTCGGAGCACGGCCAAGCGCCCGCGCTCAAGAGCGCGGCCACCGCGGCGCTGCCGACCTTGAAGGCGCACCTGAAGATGGCCGAGAGCATGTGAAGATGGCCGAGAGCATTACTGAACTCGCAACCCGAATCGAAGGCGGCACCTCGTCGTCGGGACCACCGACGTGCCCCCTCGGCGCCACCCGCGTGAGGTCGAACCGCTGAGGTGGTGTCGTGACTCAGGCGAGGGACCTCGTCGAGCGTGTTGAAGGGATCTCGTCGAGGGTGTCGACCCGGTTGAGGGCGGTGAGCACCCCGGCGATTTCGAGGGCTCGCTCAACGACCGGCGTCGTGCCGAGAAGGAGGTTGAAGCGGCGCTCGCTCGCGTCTGCAGTGCTCTTCGTGGCGATGAGGACGCGGATCGTGGTCGAGTCGATGAACTCCGTGGTGCTGAGGTCGACGATGAGGTGAAAGCATTCGTCGAGCGTCTTCGTGAGCACGGCGCTCAGTCGATCGGCCGTACTGAGGTCGTGTTCGCCAGTGAGGACCACCTGGGCGACGTCCGGGCGCGCCCAACGGACCTCGATCGCTGGGGGGGTCGGATCTGGCGAGTCGAAATCGTACGTCATCTCGTTCCTCCTGAATCGAACGGGCGAAGTCGGCCAGCCCGGACGCCCGAGGGTTGGGCATCCGGACCAGCCCGCCCCTGTGAATGAGGAACGCGATAGGCATCCAACGGCGCTTCGGTCAGTGAGGAGCGCCTCGCTCGATCATCGCAGCGCGGGTCTGGCGTCGCGAACCCGCCCACTCTACAGGCAGAATCACGCGCATGGCTCATCCCGAGGCCGCAGTGCCCGAGACCTCACCCCGCCTACGGGTCCTGGTCGCCAACGAGACGGAAGAGCGGCTCGATCTGATCACGACGATCGTGGAGGAGCTCGGCCACGAGATCATCGCCCGCGCCGTCCAGGTCGAGGACGTCGGCCCGCTCAGCCGCCGGCACCTACCCGAGGTCGCGCTGGTCGGGCTCGGCCTCGACAGCGCACACGCACTGGAGATGATCGGCAACATCGTCCATGAAGCCGCGTGCCCCGTGATCGCGGTCCTCGATGCGACCAACGAGACGTACGTCACCGAGGCCGCCAAGCGCGGCATCTTCGCCTACGCCGTGATGAACGGGAACCCGAGCGAGCTACGCAGCGCACTCGACATCACGCTTCGCCGGTTCGCCGAGTTTCACAACCTCGAAGGAGCATTCGGCCGCCGCGCGATCATCGAGCAGGCCAAAGGAATCCTCATGGCCCGCAACTCGATCGACGCGAACACCGCGCACCAACTCCTCAAGACACGCTCCCAGCAAACCGGCACACGGCTCAGCGATGTCGCTCACGCCGTCACCGAGGCGCATCTCCTCCTCGTCCGACTCTAGAGCAGGGTCCAAGCACGTGGAGTTCACCAGGCCGGCGGAGAAGGCAGCGAAAGCGGTGGGGAGGTAGACGGATGCGGGGCCCTTCGTCCGCTGGAACCTCGTTCACGTGTGTTCGGGGTGCGTCAGGCCCGATCGGGTTTCGTGGTCGGCCACACGCGCGAGCTGCTCATGGTCGGTGAGGTCGAGTCGAAGCGGCGTGAGCGATACGAGCCCGCGCTCCATCGCCCACAGGTCGGTTCCCTCGGCGTGCTGCTCGAGCGGCACGACGGTGAACCAGTAGATCGGACGGCCCATCGGGTCTTCTGCGGTGACGATGCGCCCGTCGTACTCCTCCACCGCCATCCGTGTCCAGCGCAAGCCCGTCGGCTCGAGCGGAACGTTGACGTTGACGAGGCGCGGCCGGCAATCGTCGTGCAGCAGCAACTCGAGCACGCGGTGGATCCACGGCTCGAGTGGCGCGAAGTCGGGGTCGTCGTCGAGAACCGGCGCGCTCAGCGCGATGCCGCGCATGCCGAGGAGCGTCGCCTGCTTGGCCGCCGCGAGCGTGCCCGAGTGCCAGGTGGCGTTCCCGAGGTTCGGCCCGAGATTGACGCCCGAGAGGACGACGTCGACATCACCCCACTCATACGCCCCGATCGCAACGCAGTCGGCCGGCGTGCCGTTGACGCGGTAGGCCTCGACCCCCTCGAAGAGCCGCAGGCGCCGGTAGCGCAGCGCACGGGCCGAGGAGATCGCGTGCCCCGCCGAGGACTGCTCGACATCCGGCGCGACCACCCGCACCTCACCGAACTGACGGGCGACGCGCGCGAGCGCGGCGATGCCCGGACTGTAGATGCCGTCGTCGTTGACGACCAGGATGCGCATGAACCTCCTCCCCGCTCGGTCGCGAGCGACCATCTCTGTGGACGTCACTCTCATACATAACCCGTCGAGCGGGGACGAGAACCACAGCGCCGAGCGAATCCGGTGTCGCATCGACGACGCCGGCCACCACCTCACCTACCGGTCCGTCACCGAGCAGGGTTGGGAGGATGTCCTCGGAGAGCAGACCGACCTCGTGGTCGTAGTCGGAGGAGACGGCACCGTCGGCGACGTGATGAAGCAGCTCGCGGGCCGAGCGACGCCTGTCGCCATTCTTCCGGCCGGGACGGCCAACAACATCGCCGCCTCGCTCGGCCTCTCCGGCCGCAGCTTCGACGAGCTGGTCCACGGCTGGGCCACAGCGCGGCGTCTGCGCTACATGCTCGGCGAGGTCGAGACAGGCGGCCGGAGCCGTCGCTTCGTCGAGGCCGTCGGAGGCGGCATCATCGCCGCGGCGCTCGAGCGGGCGCAAGAGTTCGAGCAGCAGGAAACGAGCTCCGAGCTCGGCATCCGAGCCCTCCGCGCCCTCCTCGGCGAGGCTCCGGCCGAGCCGTGGGAGCTAGAGGCCGACGGCGACGACCTCAGCGGACACTTCCTCGCAGTTGACGTCATGATCGTCGGGCTGACAGGGCCGAGGCTTCCGCTCGCCCCGGACGCGGAGCCCGCAGACGGGCTCCTCGACCTCGTGACGATCGGCGATGCCGAGCGAAACGCCTTCGCCGCCTACCTCGACGAACGCCTCTCGGGCGGGAACCCGCAGCCGCTGTCGCTACCCGTGCGCCGGGCGGCGCGCGTGCGGCTCGTGCCGCCCCTGTCCGTCGACCTCCGCCTCGACGATGCCCACTGGGAGCCCGATGCACGCGAGCTCACCGTGAGCGTCGGCCCCGTCGTCGAGGTCCTGCTTCCGTGAGCCCTGAGGAGACCCTCGCCGGGGGCGAGCATCTACGCCTCGTCCGCCGCGACGGCTGGGAGTACGTCGAGCACCTCGCCGGCCGCCACTCGGTCGCCGCGTTCGCGACGACAGCTGCAGGCGAAGTCGTGCTGATCGAACAGCGCCGCGTGCCCGTCGACGCGGTCGTCCTCGAGCTACCCGCCGGAATCGTCGACCCGGGCGAGACCACCGAGGAGGCCGTTCTCCGCGAGCTCCACGAGGAGACCGGCTACACCGCCGCAGCGCCGCCCGCACTCCTCCTCTCCTCCCCCATCCTCGCCGGCCTCAGCTCGACCATCCTCCACGTCTTCCGCATCCATTGCGGCCCCCGAACCGGCCCCGGCGGAGGCCTCACCGACGAAACGATCACCGTCCGGCTCGTACCACTCGCCGAGCTCGACACGGCACTGGCGGCAAGCGCCGCCATCGACTGGCACCTGCTCGCGGCTCTCCACCTCACAGGTCGCGATCGGTAGAGACGTCGAGCCCTCCCTGCCGTTCGTCCTGTCGTCCGCCTCAGCGCTGGTCAGCCGGCGAACCGACGGTTCCCAACTATCCGACTTCGCCGACTGGCGTCTCAGGACCGTGAGCGCTCACAGGATGGGCGGATCTGTTTCCTGCCCCCCTTGATACAGGCCGCCCATCCTTTTTTCTCGAGCGAGGCCGTATCCCGTCGCCGAGCCGCATGCGCGACGACGGCGCCGCTGGGCGTACACTCGAGGGTCGATGAACCGGTCGCTCGTGCTACCGCTGGCCGCCGCCGTCGCGGTGCTCGTCGTCGCGGCGCCCGCGGAAGCCCTGAGCGGCGAGGGGATCACCACAACGCTGACCGTCGCGAAGGTCACGACGACCGCCGCCGGCAAGTCGACCGCGAAGACGCACACCTGCCAGGCCGGTGACACCAAGGAGAAGGCCCAGGCTCACTCGGCGGTCGTCGGCAGTGCCCGCAAGACGGCGGTCGTCGCCTGTGAGCAGCCGCCCCGCTCCGAGCTCCTCGGGCCCGGGCTCAAGCAGGCCGCGGCGAACGCCCTGGCAGCGCTGGGCTAGCGCGTCACGCAGATCGGCTTGCCCGCCAGGTGACGGTGAAGCCCGTCCCGTCGGGCGCGGGCGCCGAGGTCGCCGCGCCTGCGTCCCCCGCGGCCGCGGTCGGGTCGTTCCGGTCGCCGAAGAAGCGCCGCGAGCGCGGCACGAGCTGGAGCACGGTCGACGTCCAACTCGGGCTCGTGATCGTGCCGCCCACGTCGTTCCCGGTCGCGAACGTCCTCGTGAAGTCGAGCGAGCGGAAACGAGTCAGCGGCAGCTGCTTGCAGAACCCGCCGTCGGTGCAGAGCGTCGGAGCCTCCGCGATCCATTCGGCCGAGGTGAGATCGGGCGAGCGCATCGACAGATGCCGCGTGAACCGCGTCCCGCGGGTGCGGTCGATCACCTGCACGAGGATGTCACTGCCGCTCGCCTTGACGACCGAGACGATCGTGTCGCCCGGCGCGACCGTCATCTTCAGGTTCACCGGCCCGGCAGGCACGAGCTCGTACCAGACGTAGTAGCTCGGCCGCCCGTGCACGTCGCAGTCGGCCGACGTGCCGACCTGCTCGAGCTCCCGGGAGCTCAGGCTGTAGCCGCCGAGCCCGACCCAGATCGCGAGCGAGGTCGGCGTTCCCGCGCCGCACGCTGCCTTCGGCTGCACCCACTGGCCCGTCACGTCGGTGTAGCGCATCCCGGCGCTCGCGGTCGTCGGCGTCGACCCGGGCCCGGTCACGACGTACCCGGCCCAGTTCGAGCTGACGTCGGCTCGCGTCGCCTGCCCGGGCATCGCGACGATGAGGGCCGCGAGGGCGGCGATCGCCGCCGTGGCACCTGTCCGCCTGCGAGCTCCGCGTCCCACCCCTCCCTGGCGACTCTAGCACCGGCTTTCGGCGCCCTTCGAGGTATTAGAAGTTCGTAAGACTTGCGTTTGGGAACCCTGGCGGCTTCGCCGGGATCGCCGCTACGCTACTTCGCATGGCCACCGTCTCGGCACCACTTCAAAGCACGGGCCTGGCTCTCACCGAGTCCCACGCGCTCCTCTCGAAGGAGTTGCGCAGGCTCACCCGCGCCGCCACGTTCGTGGCGGTCATGACGAGCCCGGTCGCGTTCTACTGGTTCCACCACCACAACGGCTGGAGCATCGGCAAGTCGCTGCTCGTGACGTTCCTCGTGATCGTCGCCTTCCGCGGCCTCGTCGACATCCTCGTGCGCCGCGTCATCCCGTGGCCGAGCCTCTTCGGCACCGACGACGCGCGCCTGCGTGAGGAGGACATCACGAACCGCCGCCGCGCGTGGACCTGGCGCTTCTTCCTGAAGCTCGTGCTGATCATCGGCGGGGCGATCACGCTCGTCTACACGATCCAGGTCATCACCGCGAAGCCCGGCTCCAACCTCAGCTGGCTCGGGACGTCGACGGCGCTCTACACGAAGGTCCACTCGCTGGCGCACAGCCCGACGGCGCTCGTCTATTTCTTCCAGATCTTCTTCCTGTTCTTCGCGAACTTCTTCATCTTCATGGGCCCGCTCCTGCTGATGGGCATCTCGCAGATCCGCGGGTTCGAGCCCGGTGACGCCGAGTGGGGCGTGAAGCTCGACCACGTGCGCGGCCAGGCTGAGGCCAAGGAGGAGATCCGCCGGGTCGTCACGCTGTGGCAGTCGGGCGAGGTGTTCGAGGGCGCGGGCGGGAAGCGCGAGCGCGGCCTCCTGTTCCTCGGCGCCCCGGGAACCGGGAAGACGATGATGGCCAAGGCCATAGCCACCGGCTTCAACTCACCCTTCGTGTCGATCCCGGGATCGGGCTTTGCGCAAACCTTCATCGGCATCGACGCCGTCATCGTGCGTTTCCTCGCCCGCAAGGCGAAGAAGCTCGCCAAGAAGTGGGGCGGCCAGTGCATCGTCTTCATCGACGAGATCGACGCCGTCGGCATGCGCCGCAACGCCCTGATCGGTCAGGGCCAGGGCGGCAACTCGATCATCAACCCGCTCGACATCTGGCAGCAGGAGTACTACGGGCCGATGGGCTCGACCAACCCGAGCGGCGACGTGATCGTCGAATCGGCCGCGTGGCGCGACTACGTGTTCGCCCAGCGCGAGCCCGAGCGTCGCAACATCTACCCGCCGTTCGTTCAGAGGATCGGCAACATCGTCAACCAGGGGATCTTCCCCGGCATGGGCGGCATGGGCGGCGGCGGGCTCGCGCTCAACCAGCTGCTCGTCGTGATGGACGGCATCGACAACCCGCCGTTCGTCAAGCGGGTGCTGACGAACAAGACGAACGCGATCCTCGACGCGATCTACTTCGTGCCCCGCCGCGTGGGCAAGGCCTGGGGCATGGCCACCGGCGTGGCAGTCGCGCTCGCAGGCTCCCTGCTTCTGCTGAACGGCCTCGGCTCGATCACCGGCAACCCGATCCTCTACGGGATGAGCGGACGGCACTGGATCGTCTGGAGGCTGATCGCGGTCGCCGGCGAGGTTCTCCTCATCTATCTCGGCGTGGAGTGCTTCCGGAGCGCCCGCAAGGACGGGACATTGTCGCTCCGGCTCCCGCGGGCGAAGCCGACCGGCGCGCAGATCTACTTCATCGGCGCGACGAACGTCCCCGTGCAGAACCTCGACCCGGCTCTCACGCGGCCGGGCCGGATGGGCCGCCACATCACGTTCCGCACGCCGACGAAGGACGACCGCAAGGACATCTTCGACCTGTACCTCGAGAAGGTGTCGCATGATCCCGACCTCGACAGCGAGCCGCGGCGCGACGAGATGGCCCGGATCACGAGCGGCTACTCCCCGGCGATGATCGACCAGATCTGTTCCATGGCGCTCACGAACGCCCACCACGAAGGCGTCCCGTCGTTCACGTGGAGGCACCTCGTGGACGCGATGACCGTGATCGAGTCCGGAACGGCCGTGAACGTCAACTACAACGACACCGATGCGCGCGCCGTTGCCATCCACGAGGCAGGCCACGCCGCCGCCGCCCACGTCTACGTGCCCGAGGTCGAGTCGAGCCGTCTGTCGATCAAGATGCGCGGCAACAGTCTCGGCCACCACCAGTCGTTCGAGAAGGAGGAGCGCTTCGGCGCCTTCCAGAGCCGGATGTTCGGTGAGCTCGTCCACGCGGTCGGGGCCATGGCGGCCGAGCTCGTCTTCTACGGCGAGAACTCGATCGGCGTCGGCGGCGACCTCCAGTCGACCACCCGCACTGCGACCGGCATGGTCGGCGCAGCCGGTATGTCTCCCCTGCCGATCGACCTCAACGGCAAGACGTTCGCCGACGAGACCGAGGAGCAGACGCGCGAACGCGTCATGAAGCGCCTCGAGGACATCGGCATCAGGCTGATGAACCGCACCGCCAGCGGCTGGGAGGCGCTCGCCGACCCGAAGAAGCGCGGCTACGCAGCCCAGTTCATCGGCGAGGCGTTCGTGACCGCCTACAACCTGATCCTCCAGAACAAGGACAAGGTCGAGACGATCGCGGACAAGATCCTCGAGGAGAAGGAGATCTACGGCGACGACCTCGTGCACCTCCTCGACGAGCAGAAGTTCGATCGCCCGCGGATCGACTGGACCGACGAGGGCGTCTGGCCCCATTTCATGAACTACTCGAGGGACAAGAAGGACGAGAAGGACGAGAAGGACAACAAGGACGGCCCGCCGGTGGAGTTCAACGCGTGAGCTGATGAGGCCGCAACCTCGGACCGTTCCTCGCCGGTTCCCGACACGATCGTCAAGCCAACCGGCCGCTACAAGCTGCGGTTCGGGCTCCTGTACGGCGGCCTCGTCGCCGTCGGGATCGCGGCGGTCGTCGGCCTCGTCGTGCTCGTCGCGAAGCCGAGCTCGAGCAGCAGCGTCTCTGCCAAGGGCTGGTCGGACTGGAAGCCGGATAGCGGCACCACGTCCCAGATGGCGACCCAGATCGCCCAGCACGTCGCGCGCGAGTACAAGCTGAACAAGTCCGGGGCGCCGCTACTCGCGGTCGTGGCCGGCCCGCCGCAGGTGACGAGCGGGACCCACAACATCTCCGTCTCGAACATCGCGGTGAAGAAGGCCGCGAAGGCAGCGGGCATCGAGATCGTCCCCTCGGCCAGCACCTGGAAGGAGCAGCTGTGCGGCATCGGCGGCGCGGGCTGCTCGATCGCGAGCGGGAAACCGACCGAGACACGCGGCCGGCTCGTCCGCCGGGAGGCGCTCGAGATCGCCCTCTACACGTTCAAGTTCGTGCCGGCGATCAAGTCGATCGTCGCGTTCATGCCGCCGCCGGCCGGCCAGCCGCCGTCGACGCTGCTCTACCTGCAGAAGGACGACCTGACGAAGCAGCTCGACCAGCCGCTCCGCAGGACGCTGCCGCTCGAGAAGCCCCCGCTTCCCTCGGCACCCGATACCAAGGAAGCAGGGATGATCGACAAGCTCACGCTCCCCACGGTCTACTCCTACGACTACCAGCAGCTGCAGGACGCAAGCGCCCTGCTCGTGCTGAACCCCTTCCAGACCTAGTCTAGGAGTAGCGCTCTACGAACTCGAGGATGCGGTTCCACGCGTCCTCGGACGCGTCCGCGTACTCGTCGAACTTGCGGTCGAAGAAGCTGTGCGGCGCGTCCGCGTAGGTGACGAGCTCGTGCTCGACGCCCGCGGCGGCCAGCGCCTCGGCGAAGGCCTGGTTCTGCTCGGCGGTGATGTTCTGGTCCTCGCCTGCCTGGAGCGCGAGGATCGGGGACGCCATCTCCGACGCGCGGTCGATCGGCCCCGGCTCGCCGTTTCGCTCCCCGAGCGACCCGTAGAACCCGGCGGCGCCCGCGAGGCCGTGACCGCCGGTGGCGGCGAGCCAGGAGTTCCGCCCGCCGAAGCAGAACCCGACGGTGAAGACCGTCGCGACGCCCCGGCCGCGGAGGTAGGCGACGCCGGCGCCGACGTCGGCCTGGATGCCGGCCTGTCTCGTCTGGGCGACGTGCTCCGGGTAGGGGAACTCGTCGTCGCGCTTCGCGACCCCGGCGGTGCGACCGAAGTAGTCGATCGCCACCGCCTCGAGCCCACGCTCCGCGAACCGCAGGGCGAGCTCCTCGTAGAAGCGGTACAGGCCGCGGACGTCGGGCAGGACGACGACGCCCGCGGTCGAGGCCTCGTCGGGGTGAGCCGCGAACGCCGCGAGCCTGTTCCCGTCCGAGGCTTCGAGCACGAGGTCGTCGTGCGAGACCGCCGCGCCCGCGATCACCGGGATCGGGGGCATCGAGTCGAGGTCGAAGCACATCGAGGTCGAGCTTAGTCAGAGGACGACGGACTCGGGGAAGACGCCGTCTTCGAAGCGGTCGAGGCGGTACGGCGAGAGGTCGAGGCTCGAGGCACCGTCGAGGATCTCCTCGGCGATCGCCCGGGCGGCGGCAGGTGACTGCATGAAGCCGTGGCCGGAGAAGCCGCAGGCCGCGTACACGCCGTCGCCGACGCGGCCGAGGATCGGGTGTGCGTCCGGAGTCATGTCGTACAGGCCGGCCCACGAATCGGCGATCGTGAGCCCGGCGGCGGGCAGGAAGCGGCGCGTGAGTCGCTCGAGCCGGTCCCCGAACACCGACTCGTCGACGGTCGTCTCGAATGTCCAGCGAGGCTCCGGATCGGACATCGCCAGCACGAGGCGGTCGCCGCGGCGCCGGAAGTGGAAGCCGGTCTCCTCCTCGACGACCATCGGCAGCCCCGGCGGGGGCGAGCCGAGCGGCGCGGTGGCGAGCAGCTGGCGGCAGAGAGGACGGATCGGAAGCTGCACCCCGACTTGTCGGCCGAGCTCGGCCGACCACGGCCCACAGGCGATCACGAGCGTGTCCGCCTCGTCGAGGAGGGTCTCTGCGAGGGTGTGCTCGCGCAGCTCGACGCCCAGCGCGATCGCACGGCGGACCAGCTCATGGGCCACGGCCGGCGGGTCGGCGACACCGTCCTCGGCGCAGAAGACCGCGCCGAGGACATCGCCCGTCTCGAGGCCGGCGACGAAGGAGGCGTCGACCCGCTCGACAGGCACGCCGAGGCTTGCCTGCAGCTCTCGCCGCGCCTCGAGCGCAGCCAGCCCTTCCTCGGTGGTGGCGACGAACAGGTAGCCGACCTGGTGGAAGAATGGTGGCCCGAGCTCGGCGAAGAACGCGATGCTCTCCTGTGCCAGACGCACCTCCTCGGCGGTCGAGAACTGCTGCCGGACGCCTCCCATCGCGCGGGACGTCGAGCCCGATGCGATCGTCCCGCGGTCGCAGAGGACGACGTCCGCGCCGCGCTCCGCCAGACGATAGGCGATCCCGGCCCCCGTCGCCCCGGCGCCCGCGACCAGGATCACGGCAGGTCGAGCGCCTCGAGCTCGCCGGGTGTCAGCCTGCGCAGAGGCGCGCGGACGTCGGGCCCGATCGGAACGCCTCTGCGGGCCGCGACGACCTTCGACGCGGCCTGGAACGGGAAGCGGTCGAGTGCCCCCCGGAGCCGCTCTGCCTCGGCCGCGCGTTCGTCCGTGCGCTCGCGGACCAGAGCGGCCACGACGTCCGGATACACGCCTGCGAGGCCCGAGACGGCGCCCGCGGCACCGGCCTCGAGGCCGCGAGCGACGAGCGACTCGGCGCCGACGAACACGTCGAGGCCGTCGAGGAGGTATGGCTCGACCGCCTCCCAGGGCTTGTCGGACACCTTGAGCCCGCGCAGGTTCGGGGCCCGGTCGCGGAGCCGCTCGACGACCGCGACCGGCACCTTGTAGCCGCTCCGGGCTGCGAACTCGTAGACGTAGAAGGGGAGCGGCGCGCACGCGGCCGCCGCGGCGGCGAAGTGGGTCTCGAGCGCGTCCTCGTCGAGCGGGAAGTACGGCGGCGCGATCACCGCGACCCCGTCGGCGCCCGCCTCGGCGGCGTGTGCGGCGAGGGATGCCGTCTCGGCGGTCGTCTGCGCGCCGCAGTGGGCGGCGACGGCGACCCGGCCGGCCGCACCCGCGATGAAGAGCTCCAGCGCACGCCGCCGTTCGGCCTCGGTGAGCAGGATCCCCTCCCCCGTCGTTCCGAGCACGAGGATCCCGTCGACGCCGCCGTCGGCGAGCCAGGCGGCGTACGGGGCGAAGGCGTCCTCGTCGAGCCGGGAGCCGCCGTCGGCGAGCGGCGTGAGTGCGGCGGCGAACGCTCCCCGGATCACGGCCGGAGCATACGGATTGATGAGTCCCGAGCATGTCGGTGGTGGTCAGGTGGCGCCTTCCGCGACAAGGTTGGCCTCGGTCTCGTCCGTCTCCTGCTGGACTCCGCGGGAGAGGCCGACGAAGGCGATCAACGCGGCCACGGCCATGATCCCGCACATGCCGTAGAGCACTGTCTGGATCGCGTGTGCGAAGTCGAGCCGGATGAAGTGCGGGATCGCGCCGGTCGCCCCGCCGCTTCGCGACTCGGCGATGGTCGACGCCTCGGCCGACGCGGCCGGGCGCGGAACGCCCTGTGCGACGAGCGACGTCGTCACCTGCGAATGGAGCCGTGAGACGAGCACGCTGCCGAGGATCGCGAGGCCGAGGCTCGCGGCGTAGTTCCGGACGGTCTGGGTGATGCCGGTCGCCTCGCCGTACGAGAGCCTGGAGGCACGGTTGACGGCGTCGGTGCTCGCCGGGCCGAGCATCAGCCCCATCCCGGCGCCCGTCAGGATGACGAAGCCGACCTCGCCGCCCGCACTGAGCTTCGTCACCTCGTGTGCCCAGAGATAGAACCCGGCCGCGGCCAGCGCGCAGCCCACGACGACAGGGCGCTTGGCGCCGCGCCTGTCGAGCAGCCGGCCGCCGATCTGCGACGCGACGACGAAGCCGAGGAAGAAGTACAGGAGCACGAGGCTCGCGGACGACGCGGACTTGCCGAGCCCGACCTGCGCGTACTCGCTCGCGAAGAAGAACACCGGCACGAACACGAGGTTCGAGGTGAAGAGCACCATGTTCTCGACGAAGAACGGCTTGATCCGGAAGATCCTGATGTCGATCAACGGAGACGGGACGCCGCGCTCGACGAGGACGAAGACGACGAGGATCAGCGCGCCGCCCACGATGCAGGAGACCGTCTTCGCGTCGGTCCAGCCCCACGTCCCCGACTGCTGGAAGCCGAAGATGCTGAGCGCGACGCCGCTCGCGATCAGCGCGAGCCCCTTGAAGTCGATCCGCGCGCGGCTGCTCGCGGTCACCGGCTTCGCAAGCGCGGTGAGGACGAGCGCGATCGCGGCGATCGGGAGGTTGACCCAGAAGATCGCGCGCCACGTCCACTGGGTGAGCACGCCGCCGAGCGACGGTCCCACCGCCGTCAGCCCGCCGGCGATCCCGAAGAACAGCGCGAGCGCCTTGCCCCGCTCGCGGAGCTGGAACGTCTGCACGACGATCGCGAGCGCCGCCGGGAACATCATCGCACCGCCGAAGCCCTGCACGGCCCGGAACGCCACCAGCCAGCCCTGCGCGATGCTCCCCTTCGGCGTCAGGCCGCAGAACAATGATGCGGCCGCGAACACGACGATGCCGATCGTCACCATCCGCCGGTGGCCGAGCGTGTCCGCCAGCCGTCCGCCGAACGCGAAGAATGCGGCCAGCGCGAGCAGGTACGAGTTGATCGCCCACTGGATCCCGGTGCTCGTCAGGCCGAGCTCGCTCTGGATGTTCGGGGCCGCGATCGAGACGATCGTCTGATCGATGAACATCATCGCGACGGCGAAGATCATCGCCGCCAGCACGAGGTTCTTGGACCGGCCGCCCGTCGCCCCGGATGCTCCTTCAGCTGTCGTGTCGCCCATTGGCCTCTCTCCGTCGAGCCACCGCATGATGGCGAACCGGGCCCGTCGGCGCTAGAGGATCTTCTGCAGGTCCATCGCGGCCTTGACGTCGCCCGACACCTTCACCTTGCCGGTCATGTAGGCGATCATCGGGTTCTGCTTGCCCTCCGTGATGCGGTCGAACGTCTCGGCCGACATCGAGAAGACGGCGTCGCCGTCGCCCTCGGCATCCTCCGTGACCGTGAGCTTCCCGGCGTGCAGCTCCACGAGCCAGCGGCCGGCGCCCGCGATGTCGAAGAAAAAGGCATGCTCGATCCCGGCGATCCGCTCCGGGTCGGCCTTCGCGGGGAGCTCCTCGAAGAACTGCTTCGGCTGCATCAGCGCACGCGCTCCACGGGGAAGCCGTTCTCCTCCAGCGCAGTGATCAAGCGCCGGCAGTGCTCCTCGTTGCGCATGACGACGGTCAGGTCGAGGCCGACGTCGCCGACGTCGAGATGGAATCCCTCGCGGCGGTGCTCGATCTGCACGATGTTGCCGCGCTCGGCCGCGATCAGCTGGCAGACCCGGATCAGCTCACCGGGGCGGTCGACGAGGCGGGTGCGCATCGCGAGGTAGCGGCCCTCGACGGTCATCCCGTGCCGGAGCAGGGAGATGAGCGTGGTCGGGTCGATGTTCCCGCCCGACAGGACCGCGCACACGGGCCCGGAGCCGGGGACCTTCCCCGCCACGAGCGCTGCGACCCCGACGGCGCCCGCGCCCTCGACGAGCAGCTTCGAGCGCTCGAGCAGCAGGGTGATCGCGTCGCTGATCTCGTGGTCGCCGACGACGACGAGCTCGTCGAGCAGCCGGTCGAGGATGCTCATCGTCAGCTCGCCGGGCTGCTTGACGGCGATGCCGTCGGCGATCGTCTGGCGGTGGCGGTCGACCTCGACCCCGATGAGCTTCACGTCGGGGCGGAGGCCGCGCAGCGCGGTCGCGATGCCGGCGGCCAGGCCGCCTCCGCCGACCGGGATCAGCACGGTGCCGAGGTCGGGCACCTGCTCGGCGAGCTCGAGCCCGATCGTGCCCTGGCCGGCGATCACGTGCTCGTCCTCGAAGGGAGGGATGAAGGTCGCGCCGGTCTGCTCGACGCGCTCGAGCGCCTCGGCCAGGGCCTCGTCGAAGTCGGAGCCCGTCAGCACCGCCTCGCCGCCGTAGGTGAGCGTGGGCTCGACCTTGGCCATCGGCGCGTCCTGCGGCATGTAGATCGTCGCCCGGATGCCGAGCTCGCGAGCCGCCCGCGCAACGGCCTGCCCGTGGTTGCCGGCGCTCGCGGCGATCACGCCGGCGTCGCGCTCGGCAGTCGTGAGCGTCGCCATCTTGTTCACGGCGCCGCGGATCTTGAAGGAGCCGGTGCGCTGGAGGTTCTCCGCCTTGAGCATGGTAGGACGGCCGACCTCGCGCAGCAGCGACTCCGAGCTGTACACCGGCGTCACGCGCGCATGCGCGCCGATCCGGTCGCGCGCGGCCTGAACGTCAGCGAGGGTTGGCGTCGTCTTGGTCGTCAATGTGGAACACCTTATGGAGGATCTCGTGCACCGCGGTCAGCGGATCGAGCGTTCGGTCGCGCACCCGGTCGAGGACCCGGGTGAGCTCGGGGTCGGCCTGGACTGCATTTTCCAGATGTCGGCGGGCCCGTGCCGAGGCGACCGTGAAAACCTCCGCGGCGAGGTTGCGCGCGCGGCGCTCGGCGAGCGTTCCCGCTGCCTCGAGCCGGGCCTTGTGCTCGACCAGCACGGCCAGCAGCTCCTCCACCCCCTCTCCGGTCGGCGCCTCGGTCATCACGATCGGCGGCGGCTCTCCACCGCCCAGCGCCAGCATCTGGCGGACGTCGGCGCGCGTCGAGGCCGCGCCGGGCAGACCGCGCTTGTTGATCGCGATCACGTCGGGTATCTCCATGATCCCCGCCTTCAGCGCCTGTACCGCGTCACCGGCGCCGGGCTGCAGCACGAGCACGACGGTGTCGGCCAGCGAGAGGATCCCGATCTCGCTCTGGCCTGCGCCGACGGTCTCGAGGAAGACCACGTCTTTTCCGGACGCGTCCAGGAGGAGGGCGGCCTGGAGGGTGGCCTCGGCGAGCCCGCCCTCGTGACCCCGCGTGCCCATCGAGCGGATGAACACCCCGGGATCGAGGAAGTGCTCGGAGAGGCGGATCCGGTCGCCGAGAACGGCTCCGTGGGTGAACGGGCTCGTCGGATCGACGGAGATCACGCCCGCGCCGAGCTCGCGCGCCCGCACGAGGCCGACGAGCGAGGAGATCAGGCTCGACTTCCCGACTCCAGGGGAGCCGGTGACCCCGACCACGTGGGCGTGGCCGGTGTCCGGGAAGAGCAGCCCGACGAGCTCCCGCGCGCCCGGGTCGCCGCGCTCCACGAGCGAGATCGCCCGGGCGAGGGCGCGCGTGTCGCCGCCGCGCACACCCTCGGCGAGATCGGCGGCGGTCATGCGCGCTGCGGGGCGGACGTGGCAAGCCCGACCTCGAGCCCACGGGTGAGCCGGGCCGCCGCTGCGCTGGCGGCGACCACGGTGACCGCGGCGACGAGGTAGGCCCAGCGCGCGCCGTAGGCATTCGTGAGCGGGCCGGCGAACAGGAACGAGAGGCCCAGGAACGCGTAGTTCGCGCTCATGATCAGGGTGAAGGCGCGGCCTCGCACCCGGTCGGGGGCGCCGCGCTGGACGAGGGTGATGTTCGCGACCACCGCGCCGCCGTTCCCGAAGCCGAAGAGCACCATCGCGGCAGCCCCGACCCAGACGTTGGGCGCGGCTGCCGTGCACGCGAGGCCGACGGCGAAGATCGCAAGGAAGCGTACGTAGGCAGCGCCGAGGTTGCGCTCGATCAGCGGAGCCGCAGTGAGCCCGCCGACGACGAGCCCGAGCCCGGACGCCGCCCAGAGCAGGCCGAAGCCGAAGTCGCCCGCGGAGAACGAGTCGCGGGCGAGGAACACCTCGGCGACGTTGACCATGCCGCTCGCAGCCATGACGACCGACCAGACGACCAGCACGCAGACGAGCGCCCGCGAGTGACGGACGACCGAGTAGCCCTCCGCGAGATCGCTCCACCTTCCCCGGCCGATCGGGCGGTCGCTCTGCAGGAGCTTCGCCGGGATCCAGGCGACGAGCGCGGCCGAGACGCCGAACGTGGCGGCATTGACGACGTACGCGAGGTCGGGGCCCGAGGCGGCGACGAGGGCGCCGCCGAGCAGGGGGCCGAGCGCGGTCGACGTCCATTCCACGAGCTGCAGGAGCGCGTTCGCGCTTACGATCTCGGCCGGTGCGACCAGGTTGGGCACCCCGGCGAGGACGGCCGGACGGAAGAACGCGTTCCCGATGCCGGCGAGTACCGCGAGCAACACGACCTCTGAGGCAGAGCCGGCGAACGGCAGGAGGATGAACACGACGAGCCGCCCGACGTCCGAGGCGATCATCAGCCATTTCCGCGAGAGCCGGTCGACGAGCGGCCCGAGCAGGAGGCCGATGAAGACGGCCGGGAGGATGTTTGCGATCAGGAGCCCGCCGACCCACCAGCCCGAGTGGGTGCGGTCGTAGACGTCGACCTGCAGCGCGATGACCGCGAGCCAGTTCCCGATGCCCGACGCGGCAGTGGCCAGGAACAGCAGCCGGAACCTGCTGTTGCGGAGGAGCGCGAAGCGCGATCGCATCTGCTGTCCGGGCACGGGATGAGGTTAGAGCACGGTCCCCCCGGCCCCGTGCGCGCGCTTCCTACTCGACGACTACGACCTCGCAGCCGGCCTCGCGACGCACCTCCGCCTCGACGTCGCCGCCGAAGAGGCGGCCGAGGAACCCATGGTGGTCCGCGCCGATCATGATCTTCGTGGCGCCGTTGTCGCGGGCGGCGTCGACGATCAGCCGGCCCGGATCGCCGAACGCCCACACGAACGTGCCTTCCACGCCTGCGGCGTCGATCCGCTTCTCGGCCTCGTCCAGGACCGCCTCGATCTCGGGTGACGGCTTGGGCGCCATGAGCGGTGTCGGCTCGCGGACAGCCGTGAGGTCGAGCCCGTACATGCTCGGCGCACCCGGATCGACCGGCATCGCCTCCACGACGACCACGACGACGGAGCCCCCTGCGCCCTTGACCGCCTCGATCGCGCGCTCGAGCGCCCGTCCGGACACCTCACCGCCGTCGAACCCGACCACGATCGTCTCGCTCATGGAGAGCAGCATCGCAGATCTGTCGCCGCGCTCGAGGCCGAGGCGGCTGCCGGGCCGGAGTAGCCTTCAGCGCGCCGCGGTGTGGATCCGTCCGAGCGCAGCGTCGAGGAACTCGAGCTCGTCGGGCGTACCGACAGAGACGCGGAGGGCAGTGGACGCGCCGAAGCCGGCGAGCGGACGGACGATCACGCCTTCCACGAGCAGGCGCTCGAACAGCCGAGCGGCGTTCTCGCCGAGGTCGACGAAGACGAAGTTGCCGACGGCCCCGGGGGCCGCGGGGAGCCCGTGCTCGGCGAGGATCCGGGCGAGCTCGGTGCGCCCGCGCGTGTTCTCCAGCCGCCGGCGCTCGAGCTCGGCCTCGTCGTCGAGGCTCGCGAGCGCGGCGGACTGCGCGGTCGTGGTCACGTCGAAGGGCCTGCGCACCTTGGCCATGGCCTCGCAGACGTCCCAGGGGCCGATCGCGTAGCCGACGCGCAGCCCGGCGAGCCCGAAGATCTTGGAGAACGTCCGCGTCACGACGACGCGCCGCCCGTTGAGGAAGTGCTCGGCGATGACATCGGGGTAATCGGGGACGTCGACGTACTCGAAGTAGGCCTGGTCGACGACCGGCAGGACGTCGTCGGGTATCCGCTCGAGGAAGGCGTCGAGCTCCGCCCGCGTGTTCGTCGTTCCGGTCGGGTTGTTCGGGAGGCAGACGTAGACGAGCTTGGTCCGCGGCGTGATCGCCTCGGCGAGCGCGTCGAGGTCGTAGCGGTTGTCCCGCAGCGGGACCCTCGTGACCGCCGCGCCCTGCTTGGCCGCGTAGATGACGTAGCTCGGGAACGACGGCCAGCCGCAGACGACCTCGTCGCCGGGCTCGAGCGAGGCCTGGCTGAGCATGTCGAGGCAGCCGTCGGCGCCCGACCCGACGCATACCTCCTCCGGGTTGACACCGTGGCGGGCGGCGAGCGCATGGTGGAGGCGGTAGGCGCCGCCGTCGGGGTAGCGGTTGAGCTCCAGGGCGGCGGCGTCCATCGCGGAGACGGCGGCCGGGAACGGCGGGAAGGGCCCTTCGTTCGAGGCGAGCTTGACGACACGCTCGAGGCCGAGCTCGCGCTGGACGTCCTCGACGGGCTTGCCCGGCTGGTACGGGGTGAGATGCTCGATCTCGCTCCGGAAGAGTGGCTTCGCCATCGTCCTGACCCTACAGCTGCTTCGCCATGAGCAGAACGTCTGCGTAGCCGCCCTCGGCGCGGGCGTACTGCCGTCGCCGGAGCCCCTCGCGCTCGTAGCCGAGCTTCTCGTAGAGGTTGATCGCCGGCTCGTTGTGCGGGAAGACGTGGAGCTCGAGCTTCCGGATGCGCGCGCCGCGCGCCCAGTCCTCGGCGGCGGCCATCAGTGCCGTGCCGATGCCGCTGCGCCTGCGCCCGGCCGCGACCATCAGGCCGAGATCGGCCACATGGGCGCTTGCCGGATGCGGGTCGCGCATCAGTGAGAGCCGCCCGGCGAGCTCCCCGTTCTCGAGGACCGCGACGAGAAGCGTTGCATCCGGGTGGCGCTGAAGCGCCCGGATGTACCGGCGCTCGTCGCTCTCGCTGCGCCAGCGAGACTCGGCGAGGAGCCAGCCCTCGGGCTCGGCGGCGACGGCGATCGCGAGCGCGACGAGCCGGCCCGCGTCCGCCGGCACCGCCGGCCGGACGCGAATGTTCATTCGACGATGACTCCGGCGCCGCCTCGCCTCGGGTCGCCGGCCGCGGCGGCGGAGCCGTCGGGAAGGAGCTCGACGGCGGCGGCCCCGCCGAAGAAGAGGTTGCGGCGCCGCCAGCGGACGACGTCGTAGCCGAGCGCCGCGAGCCGGTCGAGCTCGGCGGGGTCGTGCCCGCCCTCGCAGTGGACGTGGGGCTCGTCGAGGTGGACTCGCGGCGCGTCGATCGCGGCGGCGACGCCTAGATCGTGTTCGAGCACGTTGACGACGATCTGCATGATCGCGCCGCGCAGCCTCGCCGAGCCTGCGCTGCCGACGACGAGCCGCGGCCTTCCGTCGCGGGCGAGGGCGATCGTCGGTGCCATCATGCTCGTCATCCGCCGCCCGGGGGGCGGCGTGGCGGCGCCGATGAGGTCGGGCTCGCCGAGCATGTTGTTCAGGTAGACGCCCGTCCCCGGTGCGATCACGCCTGAGCCTGAGCCGGTCGACGTCGAGACGGCCGCGGCATTGCCGTCGCCGTCGATCGCGGAGACATGCGTCGTCCCGCCGGGGGAGGCGATCTCGACGGGTCCCTTGTGGGCGCGAGCGATGCGGCGCTGGGCGGCGCCCAGCGACGCCGGCGAGAGGAGCCGGGGTGCGAGGCCGCCGCGGTGCAGGTCGCGCCCGAAGGTCCCGCCGCGGGCCCGCCCCTGCTCGCGCATGACGTCGGCAAGCGACGCGAGCGCCTCGGCGCTGCCGGCGGGCGAGGCGGGGAGCTTGTCGAGGAGGGCGAGCCCGTAGGCGATCAGGACGCCGCCCGAGGAGGGCGGGGGGTTCGAGAGCACCTCGTGGCCCCGGTGGGCGACGCGCACGGGCCGGCGCCAGACGACGCGGTAGGCGGCGAGGTCGTCGAGCGTCAGGTCGCCGCCCCCGTCGCGGACGGTGGCGACGATCGCGCGGGCCCGCTCGCCGCGGTAGAGCGCTGCCGAGCCTCGCCCGGCGATCGCCTCGAACGTGTCGGCGAGGTCGGGGAGGCGCAGGGTGTCGCCGGCGACGAGGCGCCCGCCGGAGGCGTTGCTGTAGACCCGCCGCCCCTCCTCGCTGTATCGGATGATCGGGTCGAGGAGCCCGTGGATGTGCGCCTGCTGGCGCGTCAGCTGGATCCCGCCGCGCGCGAGCTCGGTCGCCGGTGCGAGCAGCTCCTTCCAGGGCAGCCGCCCGTACGCGCGGTGGACGGCTTCGAGGCCTGCGACCGCACCCGGTACGGCGACGGTCGCAGGGCCGATCAGGAACGGCTGGGTGGTCGCGCTGTCGCCGAAGCCGACGTCGATCGCCTCCATCTCCCCCGCCCTCGGCTTCTCGAGCCCGAGCCCGGGGGTGGAGACGAAGAAGTCGGCGAGGCGCGCCGTCCGGTCGCGAGCCCGGTGGACGAGCATGAAGCCCCCGGCACCCGGGCTCGTGAGGAAGCTCTCGCAGACCCCGCCCGCGAAGGCCGCCGCCACGCAGGCGTCCACGGCGTTGCCGCCCTCCTCGAGCACACGAGCGCCCGCCTGCGCGGTGAGAGGGTGGCCCGCGGCGACCGCGCCCTTCATGGGCGGAGCCTATCCACGCGCTCGCCGCGGGCTGCCCGGCCGTCAGCCGGTGAGGAACGAGGGCGTTTCGAACGGGTCGGTTCGCGTGCTGGTCCCGGCGAGCGTACGTGGGCGCCTGGCGCCCCCGAGCCCGGTGGCGATCACGGTGATCCAGATCTGGCCGGTGAGCCGGCCGTCGATCGTCGCTCCGAAGATGATGTTCGTGTCATCGGTGGCCGCCGCACGGACCACTTCCGCCGCCTCGTTCACCTCGAAGAGGGAGAGATCGTCGCCGCCCGCGATGGAGAGCAGGATGCCTCGGGCTCCGGTGATCTCGGTCTCGATCAGCGGGCTGCGCAGGGCGCGCTCCGCTGCCTCTCGGGCGCGGTTCTCGCCGCTCGAGGCGAACCCGATGCCCATCAGCGCCGAGCCGGCGTCCTTCATCACGGTGCGCACGTCGGCGAAGTCGAGGTTGATGAGGCCCGGGTTCGTGATCAGGTCGCAGATGCCCTGGACGCCCTGCCGGAGCACGTCGTCGGCGATCCGGAAGGCGTCGAGCATCGACGTGGAGCGGTCGAGCACCTCGAGCAGGCGGTCGTTCGGGATGACGATGATCGTGTCGCACTCGGCGCGAAGCGCCTCGACGCCGACATCGGCCTGCTTCGAGCGGCGGCTGCCCTCGAACTTGAACGGGGTCGTGACGATCCCGACGGTGAGCGCGCCGAGCTCGCGCGCGATCCGCGCGACGACCGGTGCGGCGCCCGAGCCGGTGCCGCCGCCCTCGCCGGCGGTGACGAACACCATGTCCGACCCACGGAGCGACCGCTTGAGCGCGTCGTAGCTGTCCTCGGCCGCACGGCGCCCGATCTCGGGGTCGGCGCCCGAGCCGAGCCCCTCGGTGAGCTCGCTGCCGATGTGGATCTTCGTGGCCGTGTCGCTCATCTGGAGCTGCTGGATGTCGGTGTTGACCGCGATGAAGTCGACCTGGGTGATCCCCGCGTCGATCATCCGGTCGAGAGCGTTCAGGCCGGCGCCGCCGACGCCGACCACGCGGATGACCGCGAGGTACGAGGCGCTGTCGCGCGGCTGCTCGAGGCGCGCGGGGTTCTCGGGGAGCGGCTCGAGCCAGCGGGCGACCGGCGGCTCGTCGGCGTGCGTCGGCTCGGCCGCGGGGCGCCGCTCCGGGCTCCGGCTCCGGGACGACGGAGAGAACCTCGGTCTCGGCGGTGTCCTCCTGCTTGCGTGTCCGGCTCGTTCCGCGTCCTTTCCGATCCTGGGCTGCCTCGGTGGCGCGGAAGAGCTCGGCCAGCGGGCCCTCGCGCATGCTAACGCGTTTTCTCGCCATTGAGCACCTCCTTGGCCAGGTCACGGTAGAGCGCCGCCGCCTCGCCCTCCGGCTCGTAGGCGATGATCGAGGAGCCCTTCACGGGCGCCTCGGCGTAGCGGATCGTCTTCCGGATCCGGGTGTTGAAGACGAGCTTGCCGAAGTTCTCGCGCAGGATCTCGTCGGCTTCGCGCGAGTGGGTGATGCGCTTGTCGTACATCGTCGGGAGGATCCCGACAATGTGCACGTGCGGGTTCAGGTTCTCGCGCACCATCTGCAGCGTGTTCTCGAGCTGGACGAGGCCGCGCAGCGACA
Source organism: uncultured Actinomycetes bacterium (assembly GCA_963836925.1). GTDB lineage: Bacteria > Actinomycetota > Thermoleophilia > Gaiellales > Gaiellaceae > PALSA-600. The sequence continues at coordinate 33,476 of CAWILJ010000010.1, read as the reverse complement.
GGTACTCGGTCTGGACGGGCACGATGACCCCTGTCGCCGCCACGAACGCGTTGATCGTCAGCAGGCCGAGCGACGGCGGGGTGTCGATCAGGATGTAGTCGTAGCTCGACTTGACCGGCTCGAGCGCCTTCTGCAGCGCCCGCTCGCGCCCGATCTGGGTCGACAGCGCCATGTCGGCGCCGGCGAGGTCGATAGATGCGACGGCGATGTCGACCTCCCGCGTCGCGATGACGTCGGCGAGCGGAACCCTGTGCACGAGGACGTCGAACATCGACCGCTCGATCGTGTCGGGATTCATGCCCTGCGACATCGTCAGGTTGCCCTGGGGGTCGAGGTCGATGCAGAGCACGCGCAGCCCCTTCTCGGCGAACGCCACGCCGAGGTTCAGCGTCGTCGTCGTCTTCGCGACTCCGCCCTTCTGGTTCGCGAGGGCGATCACCTGCGTCTTCGCAGGCGCTTTCGCCTTCGACCCGTGGCGGAGCCCGGGACGGGAGAGGAGGCGTCCGACGGCCATCTGCACACCCCATTCGCGTCGGTTGTGCCCGTTCCTGCATCTGTCACGCGATCTTCGCCCGCGGCGTCACCTCCTCGAGCCGACTCACGTCTGCGCCGAGCCAGACAGCCGCCGCGCGGGCGCGCGGGTCGCCCTCCACGCGCGCCCAGTCCTCCGCCTCGACGACGAGCTGCCGGAGCTCCTCGAGCAGGGCCGACGCCGGCGCGTCGGACTGCTCGAGCTCCCGGATCCGCTCGAGCCGCGCCAGCACTGCCTCGGCCTCGTCCATTCCCCGACGGTAGCGGGGAATTCGTGACGTGTCCGTGCCAGCTTCGTAACGCTTCGAGCAGGGCTCGTCAGGCCGCGAGCACGCTCGCCGGCCGCGGCCGTAAGCCGAGCAGCGTCTCGTCGAGCGTCTCGACGAGTCCGGCGCGGTTGCCGTGCAGCAGCGTCTCGACGAGCGCGCGGCGGAGGGCGTCTCGAGCGGCCGGTCCAGCACCCTCGCCCTGGAGCTCGGTCGCGAGCCCGATCCGGTCCGCCGACTTCTCCTCGAGGAGCACCGCACAGCGCATCGCCGCGGCCCAGGCTCCGTCGCCGGAGCCGAGCAGCGCCGTGAGGGCGTCGCGAACCTGGCCCGAGCGGAAGGGCTCGTCTGCGAAGAGCGAGAGCTCCCAGCGGTCGAGCGCCTCGCCGAGCTCGCGGTCGTCGTCGGCGAGCGGCAGCCGCACGCGAAGGTCGGCGGCAACCTGGGCGCGAACCGCGTCGAGGCGGATCGAGTCTCCCTGCGGCTTCGTCGCGGCGATCGGCATGAGCGGGGAGATCCGGAGCGGTCGGAAGTCGAGCCGCTCGAAGACGACCGGGCCGGCCGCGATCGCCCCGGCGGTCGCGAGCCGCATCGCGCTGACGGCGTCGGCCAGCTCGGCGGCGGCGTCGGGAGGCTCCGCCTCGCTCGCGTCCAGCTCGCGGGTGAGCTCGAGCACGCAGAGGCGGTCGACGTCGCGCCCGAACTCGGGGGGCATCAGCCCGAGCGCCTCGGGCCAGAGGCCGGAGAGCTCGCCCGGCACGACCTGGCGGATGCCGATCCCGTCGCCGAGGCCGACGGCAGAGCCGGCGGAGAGCCCGACGAGCGGCGCAATCGCTGCATAGGAGCGGGCGCTGCCGAAGAGCGAGCGCTCGATCTCCGAGTAGGCAGCATCGAAGGCGTCGTCCTGCCAGTCGAACCCGCCGGACCGCTCGGCGACGGCGGCCAGTGTCGGGAGGAGGATCGTCTGGAAGAGCGCGTCGTCGTCGCTCGCGCCGAGGCCCGAGTGCGCGTGCGCGAAGATCGCCGCGGCCGGCTCGCGGCGCAGGTCGTCGATCGCGTTCCGGGTGTCGGGAAGCCGCCGCAGCGTCGGTGCGTGCTCGGCGACGAACGTCCGCACGAGCGGGCGGTACTCGTAGAGCGACGGCCCGCCGCGGGTCGGGTGCTCCTCGAACGCGAACGGCAGCTCCGCGCCGCGCTCCGCCGCGAACGCCGCAAGGCAGAACGCGCGCAGGGACTGATAGAGGTGCGGTGCCCGGAGCGCCACACCTGGTGATTACGCCCTTTGCGTGCGCTCTCCTACCGTGGCGCGGGCTGGCAGGTCGGGCACCAGTAGGCGGTTCGGTTGGCGTCGCCCTGGCCCCGGGCGCGAATCGGCGTCCCGCAGCGCGGGCAAGGGCGGCCGGCGCGGTTGTAGACCCTGCGCGGCGGCGGCCCAGGAGCGTCCACGGCCGCGCGCATGAGCCGGGCCGCCGTCTCGAGCGCGGCGCGCCGTTCTTCCTCCTGCACCTCGCCGAGGAGCGACCACGGGGAGAGCTTCGCCTCCCAGAGCGTCTCGGACGCCCAGATGTTCCCGATGCCGGCGACGAGAGACTGGTCCTGGAGCGTCTCGCCGAGGGTGCGCGTGGGATCGGCGCGGCGCAGTCGGACGAGCATCGCGCCGAGGTCGGGCGGCGCCCCGAGGATGTCCGGCCCGAGCCGCGCGAGAGCGCGAGTGTGGAGCTCGAGCACCGGGCCGCCCCAGAGGACGGCCTCGTGCGCGGTCCCACGCAGCAGGAGCCACGGCTGTCCGCGCGGCTCGGACATCGACGGCCGGCCGACTCGCGGACGCAGGGACCACTTTCCCGTCATCCGCAGATGGGAGCGGAGGGCGACGCCCCCCTCGAAGCGGAGCACGAGGTTCTTCCCGACTGCCTCGACCGATTCGAGCCGCCGGCCGTCGAGGGTCGGAGCGACGTTCGCCGCTTGCGCGCGCGGGTGGACGGCTTCCACCTCGAGCGTCTGGCCGACGAGCGGCTGGAGCCGCGCGGCGGCACGGTGGAGAGTGTCACCCTCGGGCACTCGAGTACGAGTAGACACGCACGGGCCGGAGCTCGATCCAGGCGACGGCCCACTCGGCGCGCGAGGCGAACCGCGCCTCCCATGCCCCGAGCAGGCCCGCGGGGGGCTCCGCGACGATCGTCACCGAGCCATCCGCGACGACGGCGCGATGGTGATCGCCGTCGCCCTCGGAGATGACGGCCGAGATCCACGGCCTGCGCCTGAGATTCGTCGAGCCGGCCGCTTGTCGCGGTGGCGAACCAGAGGGTGTCGGCGAACGGGACGTACGCGACGGGCCGCGCTTGCGGCCGGCTTCGGGCGGCGGTCGTGGCGAGCACGCAGTAGCGGCGCTCGGCGAGGAACGCCTCGAGCTCGTCGGAACCGAGCGCGTGCTCGGGAGGCCACGAGCCGAGGATCCCGCGGCCGGCGCGCCGATAGCTCGCCTCCTGAACCTCGTGAAGAGTCACCGTGCCTCCCGCGACGCCGCGGCCGAGCCGCGACGTCTTGCAAGGGAGAACCGTCTTCCGGTTCCCCGCGGCGCCCCGCCCGGCGTGAGCCCTGGTGACACACGGCCTCTCACGGTCGCAGGACGGCGCGACGCGGTCCTGCCAGGAACCCAGCGTCGACGAGGAGCTGCAAGGCGTCGCACTCGGTCACCGGCTCTCCGTCGAAGCGCTCGACCGCGAGCCGCTTGGCTCCGCCGCCGCGGACGTACGCGACCAGGGCATCGAGTGCCGGCCGCAACCACGCCTCGTCGGGATCGCGCAGCGGCACGAGCGAGCGGCCGCCGCGCTCCACATAGAGAACGGCCTCCCCCCCTGCGAGCACGACATGGGCGCCGCCGACCCGGGCGGCGCGCGCGCCCGCCCGTTTCGGCCAAGGCAGGGCCGCCCCGTAGGGCTGCGCAGGGTCGGCGGCCGGGAGCACCACGGGCACCGCGCTCTCCTCGGCTTCTCGGAGCTCGCGCAGCCGCTCGACGGCCCCTCCGAGCGCGAACTGCGCCCCGCCGAGTCCCTCGACGAAGTAGCCGCGCCGGCAGAGCCCGAGCGTCTCGAGTGCCCGCAGCTCCGAGTACACGGCGCCGTAGCCGCCGGCGATCCCCTCCGAGCGGACGCCGTCGCGGGTCACGATCCCGTGGCGCTCGAGCAGGAGCTCGGCGAGTGCCCGGCGCTCCGGCGTACCGGCGAACAGCCGGCCGGTGAGCGACCAGCGGCCCTGCGTGGCGGTCGGGCCGGCCCCGCGGGACCGCGAGAAGCGCCTCGGCCGCCGCTCGGGCCTCGGCACCCCGTTCCGACGGCCGGCGCGAAGCGGCGCCCAGGCGTCGTTCGTGACCTCCCCCGCCCAGACGAGGTCCCAGAGCGCGGGCAGGGCTTCGTCCGCGACGAGGCCGGTCTCTTCGAGGAGGTCATGCCAGAACATCGCTCCGCTCAGCGCCGTCCGCAGCGTCTCGTGCACCTCGAGCGCTCGGCGCGGGCGCGGCCGACACCGAGCCGAGCGCAGCGGCGTCGTCGCGGAAGTAGACGGCGACCCGGTCGAGCCCGGCGCCGACCCACACGACCTCGCCGCTCGCGCAGAGGGAGTCGAGCTGCTCGGGCCGGTACCCCTGCACCCGCCGTGCCAGAATCTCGGCTTCCCAGAGGCCCACGGGCAAGGGAAGTGCCTGCAGGGGAACCAGAGCTTCGCGCAGCGAAGCTCTCCGGTCGATCCCGTGCCAGGAGGGCAGGAACCGTGCGAGCGCGGCGGGCTCGACCGGCTCGACCTCGCGGCGGAGCGCGGCGAGCGAGGCGCGGCGCAGCCGGCGGAGCACGTCCGGGTCGCACCACTCCCGCTCGATGCCCCCGGGGCGAAGCTCGCCGCGGACGAGCAGCTCCTCGCGCTCGAGCTCCACGAGCAAGGGCGCGAGCTCGCAGCCGAAGCGATCCTCGGCCTCCGCCGTGGTGAACGGCCCTCGTCCGCGGGCGTAGCGAAGCACGAGCTGCCGCAGCGAGTCGGGCCCGCCCTCGAGGAACGCCTCGGGCAGCCCGCCGGGCGGCATGACGCCGAGGGCGTCGCGGTAGCGGCCTGCGTCCTCGGCCGCGATGAGCCGCGACTCCCGCGCGACCCGCACGAGCACCGCCCGGCGCTCGACGACGAGCGACTCCGCAAGCCCCTCGTCGTACTCGCCCGGCCGACGGTCGCCGCGGATCCTCAGCTGGTCGTGGAGCTCGTCCGGCGTCCGTGGGGCACCTCGGAGCTGCCGCTCGACCTCGTCGACCGCGTCGGCGTCGAGGAGGTCGCGGAGCTCCTCGCTTCCGAGGAGCTCGCGGAGGAGGTCTCGGTCGAGCGAGAGCGCCTGAGCCCGGCGCTCCGCGGGCGGCGTGTCGTCCTCGTACATGTACGTCGCGACGTAGTCGAAGAGAAGCGACGAGCTCATCGGGGAGGCGCTGCCGGTCTCGACCTCGACGAGATCGAGCCGGCGCGTCTGGAGCCCGGTCAGCAGCGTTCGCAGCGCGGGCAGGTCGAAGACGTCCTGGAGGCACTCGCGATAGGTCTCGAGCACGACCGGGAAGGAGCCGTAGCGGCGCGCGACCTGGAGAAGCGACTGCGCCTTCAGCCGCTGCTGCCAGAGCGGCGTGCGCTGCCCGGGGCGGCGGCGCGGGATCAGGAGCGCGCGGGCGGCGTTCTCGCGGAAGCGGGCGCCGAAGAGCGCCGTCTCGCCCAGCTCGCCGACGACGAGATCCTCGACCTCACCGGGGTCGACGACGAGGGCGTCGATCCCCGGCGGGAGGTCGGCGTCCGGGAAATGGATCGCGATGCCGTCGTCGGACCAGATCGACTGGGCATCGAGGCCGAGCGACTCGCGGAGCCTGGCGGTGATCGCCATCGCCCACGGGGCGTGGACGCGGCCGCCGAACGGCGTGAGGATGCAGACGCGCCAGTCGCCGATCTCGTCGCGGAAGCGCTCGACGACGACGGTGCGGTCGGACGGGACGACCCCGGTTGCGTCGGCCTGGTCGCGGAGGAACGCGAGCAGGTTGCGGGCGGCTCGCTCGTCGAGCAGGAACTCCGTGCGCAGGCGGCCGACGGCCGAGGCGTCGCCCAGAGCCGAGAGCTCGCGTGAGGCGGCGCCGATCTTCTCGCCGAGCTCGAAGGGCCTCCCGACTCCCTCGCCCTTCCAGAACGGGACGGCTCCGGGCAGGCCGGGCGCGGGCGAGACGAGGACGCGGTCGCGGGTGATCTCCTCGATCCGCCAGGTCGACGCTCCGAGCAGGAACGTCTGGCCGGCGCGGGCCTCGTACACCATCTCCTCGTCGAGCTCGCCGACACGCCCACCGCCGTCCACGAGGAAGACGCCGAAGAGGCCGCGGTCGGGAATCGTGCCGGCGTTCGTGACCGCGAGCCGGCGGGCGCCGTCGCGGGCGCGGATGGTCCCGCCCGTGCGGTCCCAGACGATGCGCGGACGGAGCTCCGCGAACTCGTCCGACGGGTAGCGCCCGGCGAGCATGTCGAGGACGTTCTCGAGCTGGACGCGGGAGAGATCGGCGAATGGATAGGCGCTGCGCACGAGGTCATGGAGCTCGTCGATCGCGATCTCCTCGTCGGCGGCGATGGCGACGACCTGCTGGGCGACGACGTCGAGGGGGTTGCGTGGGATCCTCGTCTCCTCGATCTCGCCGTTGCGCATCGCGCGCGCGACGACGGCCGACTCGAGCAGGTCGGCCCGGAACTTCGGGAAGATGCGGCCCTTCGAGACGGCGCCGAGCTCGTGCCCGGCGCGGCCGATCCGCTGCAGCCCGCGGGCGACGGACTTCGGCGACTCCACCTGGATCACGAGGTCGACGGCGCCCATGTCGATCCCGAGCTCGAGCGACGAGGTGGCGACGAGGCACGGGATCCGCCCTGCTTTCAGGTCCTCCTCGATCACGACCCGCTGCTCCCGGGCCAGGCTGCCGTGATGGGCGCGGGCGATCTCGCTGCCCGCGAGCTCGTTCAGGCGGAGCGCGAGGCGCTCGGCGAGCCGGCGGTTGTTGACGAAGACGATCGTCGAGCGGTGCGCCTGGACGAGCTGCAGGAGCTCGGGGTACATCGAGGGCCAGATCGAGGCGATCCCCTGCTCGGCAGTGCCGTCGACGGGGGTGGCGGAGCCGAGCTCCCGGAGGTCGTCGACGGGGACGACGACCTCGAGGTCGAGCTCCTTGCTCGTGCCGGCGTCGACGAGCTGGATCGGGCGCCCCCCGGAGACGAAGCGGCCGATCTCCTCGAGCGGACGCTGAGTGGCCGAAAGCCCGATCCGCTGGATCGGCCTGTCGGCTAGTCGTCGAAGCCGCTCGACCGAGAGCGCGAGATGAGCCCCCCGCTTGGTTCCTGCAACCGCATGCACCTCGTCGAGGATCAGCGTCTCGACCCCGCGGAGGCTCTCGCGCGCGGCCGAGGTGAGCATCAGGAAGAGCGACTCGGGCGTCGTGATGAGGATGTCGGGCGGCTGCTTCACGAGCTCTCGGCGTTCCTTCGCTGGGGTGTCGCCCGTCCGGACGCCGACGCGAAGGCTCGAGCGGAGGCCGGCGAGCGGGCCGCGGAGGTTCCGTTCGATGTCGTAGTTGAGCGCCTTGAGCGGCGAGACGTAGAGGACGCGGAGCCCTTCCCCCGGCGCCGCGTTCAGGCGGTCGATCGCGTAGAGGAACGCGGCGAGCGTCTTCCCCGAGCCGGTCGGCGCCTGGATGAGGACATCGCCCCCGGTCGCGATCGCCGGCCAGCCGAGCAGCTGGGCCGGTGTCGGGCCGGCGAAGGCGGCTTCGAACCAGGCCCGCGTCGCGGGCGAAAAGGCGGCGAGCGGGTCCACCGCCTCAGCGTATCGCCACCCGACCGGACGAACAAGTGTTCGTACGAGACGGTAGTGCTCGTTCAGTACGATTCAGTCGTGCCGGACGCGCTGTACTTCACCGGGGACCGCGCGGCGAACGAGCTGATCGCGACGGACCCGTTCGCGCTCCTGATGGGGTTCGCGATCGACCAGCAGGTTCCGGTGCAGAAGGCCTTCTCGGGCCCGCTCGCGCTGAAGGAGCGTGTCGGCACGCTCGACCCGAAGAAGCTCGCGAAGCTCGATCTCGAGCCCGCGTTCCGCGAGAAGCCGGCGATCCACCGGTTCCCCGGCTCGATGGCAGGCCGCGTCCAGGAGCTCGCCGCGGTCGTCGCGGAGGATTACGGCGGCGACGCCTCCCGGATCTGGAACGAGGCCGCCGACTCCGCCGACCTCGAGAAGCGCCTCGGCGCCCTGCCCGGCTTCGGCCAGATGAAGGTCACCGCGATCGCCTCGGTGCTCGCCTACCGCTACGGCCTCGAGAGCGCAAAGCCTCTCGCGCCCGACCACGCATGCCTCGGCAAGGTCGATTCGCCGCAGGCGCTCGCCGACTACCAGGCCGCGAAGCGGGCGCACAAGGCGGCACAGCGAGCCGGCTCGGTCTAGGCCTTCCTGCCCCTCGAGCGCCGGCCCCCGGCGCAGCCGACTGCCGTCACCTGAGACGGCAGGTGTACGACGCGTGTACCCGGGTCCCGCTGTAGCGGCAGTCGACCACGTCGAAGCCGACGCGATCGAGGATCTGTTCGAGCAGCCAGGCGAAGGTCGAGTGCTCGCTCCGGACGTGCTCGGCGAGCTCGTGGGCAGTCCAGCCTCCCACTGCATCAACCGGAGCATCGTCCAGCCACTGCTCGATCACCGACGCGGCCTCCGATGGGTCGAACGAGTACACGATGTCCTGGAGGACGAGCGCGCCGCCCGGCTTCAACAGCTGCGCGATTCGATCGAGGGCGACGGCCTTCCAGAAGTCAGGCAGGTGGTGAAGCGCATTGCGACTGTGAACCAGATCGACCTCTCCATGAGCGTGCTCGTAGTCGAGAAACCCGCCTTCGATCGCCTCGATGCCCCGGGCACGCATCAAGGCGACCATCGCGGGCGATGCATCTACGGCGATCACCCGGAGGACATGCGGTCGAACAGCCAGAGCGAATGTCCCGGTCCCGGCGCCGATGTCGACGACGGTGCTCGTAGCGCCGATACCGAGCCGGGCCAGCGCCGCCACCCTTTCCGACCAGTCGGTCGGCGACTTGCGGTCGAACGCGGCCACGTACTCCGGGTCGAGGTGTTCGGCCCCTGCGTAAGCGGATTCATCGGGCCACCACTTCTTTCCCACGATCCCGATCCTCGCAGAACGACCTGCGGCCGTCGGCCGTCGGCCGATCAGCGTCCCGGGGCATCCTGACGCCCTCGCACGCGGTAACCGGCCGCTACGCGAAAGTCGTCCTCGCCGTCTGCGGCCGCGGCTCAAACCCGCAGATCATGCGACAACTTCCGGCCGCGATCGCTGGCGCCTGGCGTCGAGGTCATCGATGATGACGAGACCCTCACTCGAGGGCAACTTCGAATCGAAGGGAGAGGCGAATGCACGCAGTCATCGGACGAGTCGAGATCAAGCGGGACCGGGCGGAGGAGGCGCTGTCGATGATCGGACAGCACGGCGTCGCGATGTTGCAGGGAATGACGGGTTCGACCGGCGGCTACTGGGCGCGGAACATCGAGGGCGACCTGATCCAACATTCCTTCTGGCTCTTCGACACGGAAGAGAACGCTCGCGCAGCAGAGGCGAGCTTCAACCGACTCCGCGACATGCCCGATGCGCCCGCCGCGTTCGTCAGCGTCGATGTGTGCGAGATCGTGGGGCAGGCCTAGGACGCGTTGAGGTCGACCGCGGCGCGAACGAGGGCCTTCAGGGCCTCCTCGTCGACCGTTTCACCCTCGTGGACGTCGATCGCGCGCCGCACGTTGCCCTCGAGGCTCGAGTTGAACAGGCCGGAGGGGTCGTCGAGCGACGCGCCCTTGAAGAACGTGAGCTTGACGACGGTCTTGTAGACCTCACCGGTGCAGATGTTGCCGTGGTGCGACCAGACCGCGGTCCCGCCGCTCGACGGCTTCACCCACTTCCACTCCTCGACCACGTCGGGATCGGCCTGCCTGATCACGGTGCGAAGCCGCGAGAGCGTCTCGGCCCGCCAATCGTCGCCGAGCTCCGCGATCCTCTCGTCGATCTGCTCGGAGGGGGACTTCTCGCCGCCGGTCAAGTCCGGAACGGCTCCCGGTCGCTCGTTACTCCCAGAAATCCTCGACCGTCTCGCCGTCGCCCTCGACGTGCGGGCCGAAGATCAGGACCTCGAGGCCGTCGCCGCTAGCCTCGAAGCACCGCGCGACGCCGGGGCTGACCCGCACGGCGTCGAGCGGCGAGAGGTCGACCAGCTCGTCGTCGAGCTTCACCCGCCCGGAGCCCGAGAGGACGACGTAGATCTCCTCGGCCTCGCGGTGGCGGTGAGCGAATGCCTCACGGTGTGACGGCTTCACCTTCAGGAAGTTCATCCCGGTCTGCTCGGCCTCGAGGTCACCGCGCGGGAAGCGCGCCTCTTGTGTGTCCGACAGCCCGGAGCTCGGTGCACTGTCCTCGACGTCGCGCAGGTTCTTCTTGGCGTAATTCATGGGGCCGTTAACGCTTGCCCATCGCCGCCAAGGCGTAACCCTCCGCGAGCATCGCCGGCGCCCGCGCCGCGAGACGCTCCGGGCTCGGGACGTCCCAGCCCAGCGAGTCGGCGAGCCGCACGATCATGCTGAAGAGGGCGCACACCGTGGCGGCGTCGCGCAGCGCCTGATCCGAGACGCCTGCGGCCCGCGCGGCCTCGGCGTCCGCCGGCTCGAGCTCGTCAGGGCGCAGGGTGAGTTTTTCGAGGAAAACGAGCGTCGCCGCCAGCTGGGGGCTCACCGGCGCAGACCGCCAGTCTGCTTCGATCGCCTCCCAGACCTCCTTTCCGAGCGCGTACGACGCGACCGCGCCGTGGGAGCCCGTTCAGAAAAGGCACTGGCTGAGCAGCGAGGTGAAGCCGGCGAACAGCTCCCGCTCTCCCGGGCTCCAGTCGGAGGGGCCGCGCATCGCAGCGTCGAGCGCATCCGAGAACGGGCGCCCGAACAGCTCCGGGCGGTACAGCAGCGTCTTCACGACCCCGACGGGCTCCTGTCCGCTGCGCCCGCGGATCAGCTCGAGCACTGCGGCCTGCTCGGCGGCATGCCCCGACTCGACCACCGACAGCCTCACCCGATCACCTCCAACGCCGCGTCCAGCCGCCGCAACCCCTCGCCGATCGCGGCCGTGACCGTCGCCTCGAAGATCTCGTCCTCCGAGAGCCCGGCCTGCTTCAGCGCGTCCACGTCACTGTCGGTGACGCGAAAAGCGCCCGACCGGACCTTGTTCAGGTACGGACCGAGCTCCTCCGCGGGGTCCGTCCCCGCCGCGACGAGAACGCGCAGCTCCTCGATCGGGTCCGCCACCCAGGCAGCGTAGCCACGCTGCTCCGGAGAGCGTACGATTGCCGCGCCCGTCCGGAGGTCTCGTTGCGCCGCTTCCCGACCGTCATGTCCGCTTTCGTCGCGCTCGTGCTCGCACCTGCCGCGATCGCCGGCGGCGGCGTTCCCGAGAAGACGTCCAGATCACCGCGACGGCCGCGGCTCCGTGGGTGGAGGCCGGTGGCAGCGTCGTGATCACCGGCTCGGTCGCGCCACACGCAGGCGGCCTCGCGCTCGCCCTCCAGCAGCGCTCGTCCGGCGGCGGGACGACGGTGGCGACGAGGCCCTCCGTGGGCGGTACCTTCAGCTTCATCGCCAGGCCCGGGTCCGCCGGCCCCGCCGCGTTCCGGGTCGCCGCGAAGGGCGCCCCGCTCGCCGGAGGCTCGGCGCCCGTGCCGGTCGAGGTGCTCCGGTGGAGCTACCTCGCGGACATCTACACGCGGCCGTTCGCGGGCGACCTGATCAACGATCCCGGGAAGGCACACGGCGTCGAGTACGACCACCCGATCACGACGGACGCCGGCTGTTACAACGCCCGGGGCGGCGACGCCTGGGTCGACTACATCCTGAACAGGCGCTAGCGCCCGTGTTCACCCGCTCCGCGGACATCTACGACGCCGTCTACTCGTTCAAGGACTACGCCGCCGAGGCCGGGCGGGTCCACGAGCTGATCCAGGCGCGCACACCCGCCGCCTCGACGCTCCTCGACGTCGCCTGCGGGACCGGCAAGCACCTCGAGCAGCTGGCCCGCTGGTACGAGGTGCACGGGCTCGACGTCAACGAGGAGCTCGTCGAGATCGCGCGCGAACGGCTCGGGAAGAGCGCCCACATCCACCTCGCGGACATGACCTCGTTCGACTTCGGCCGCAGCTTCGACGCCGTCACGTGCCTGTTCAGCTCGATTGCCTACGTCGGCACCGAGGAGCGACTCGACGCGGCGATCGGGGCTATGGCCCGCCACCTCGAGCCCGGTGGGACGCTCGTCCTCGAGCCGTGGATCACGCCGGAGAACTGGATCGTCGGCCGTCCACACCTGGTCGCCGTCGACCAGCCCGACCTCAAGATCGCCCGCGCGAACGTCTCGGCCCGTGATGGCGACCTGGCGATCATGGAGTTCCACTACCTCGTCACGACTGCCGAGGGCACGCGTCACTTCACCGAGCGGCACGAGGCGGCACTCTTCACCGAGGCGCAGTACCGTCGGGCGTTCGAGCGGGCCGGGCTCACGGTCGAGCTCGACGAGGAGGGCCTGATCGGCCGCGGCCTGTACCTCGGTCAGCCCGCCTGACGGCGGACCTCCCGCAGCGCCGGCCCCAGCGACTGCCCGCCGCGCAGCACGGGCTCGAACAGGTCGCCGAACCGTCCCACCCGCTCGAGCGCGACGGTCATCGAGAAGTCGCGCGGCCGCACGTCCTCGGTCAGCTCCTCCCAGCGGAGGGGCGTCGACACCGGCGCTCCCGGCTTGGGCCGCACGGAATAGACGGACGCGATCGTCTTCCCGTGGCCGTTCTGGCGGTGGTCGACCAGCACGCCGGCCCGTTTCTTCTTCAGCCACTCGGTCGTGACCTCGCCCGGATGCTCCGCCTCGAGGCGCCGCGAGACGAGCTCCGCGAACTCGTAGGTCTCGTCGTAGCCCGACCGTCGCGCGATCGGCAGGAGCACGTGGATCCCGTCGGCCCCGCTCGTCTTCACGTGCGAGGCGAGCCCGAGCTCCCCGAGCGCGCCGCGGATCAGGTGCGCGACCCGCACGGCCATCGGGAAGCCGTCGTCCGAGTCGGGCGGGTCGAGGTCGAAGAGCACGAAGTCGGGCCGGTCGGGCTTGTCCACCCGCGAGTACCACGCGTTCATGTCGATGCAGTGCATCTGCACCATCCAGAGGAGCGCGTCGGGCGAGTTCACGAGCGGGAAGTCGACGAGGCGCGACTCCCCCTCCCGAGGCCACGTCCGGAACTGCCGAGTCGGGATCCACGACGGCATCCCCCTGGGCGCCTGCTTCTGGAAGAAGGCGGCCCCCTCGAGCCCCTCGCGCCAGCGCTTCATCGTGAACGGCCGGTCGCGGAGGTGCGGCAGGATCGCCGCGGCGACCGCCTCGTAGTACTCGAAGAGGTCGCCCTTGGTGATCCCGTCCTCCGGGAACAGGACGCGGTCGGCGCTGGACAGCCGTACCCGGGTCACGCCAGGGCCGAGCCGCGCACTTCGCGCAGCATCTCGCGGGCGATCACGAGCCGCTGGATCTGGTTCGTCCCCTCGTAGATCTGCGTGATCTTGGCGTCGCGCATCATCCGCTCGACGGGGTACTCCTGCATGTACCCGTACCCGCCGAGCACCTGCACGGCGTCGGTCGTCACCGCCATCGCCGTGTCGGAGCAGAAGAGCTTCGTGATCGCCGAGAGCTTCGTCAGCTCGGGGCCCTCCGCGCCCGAGTCGATCAGCCCGCCGACGCGGTAGAGGAGCCCACGGGCGGCCTCGCAGCGCGCCTCCATGTCGGCGAGCATCCCCGCGACGAGCTGGTGGCTCGCGATCGGCTGCGCAAACGTCTCCCGCGTCCTCGCGTACTCGAGCGCGTAGTCGGTCGCACCCTCGGCGATCCCGAGCGCCTGGGCCGCGATGCCAGGGCGCGAGCGGTCGAGGATCCGCATCGCGATCCGGAACCCCTCCCCCTCCTCGCCGATCCGGTTGGCGGCCGGAACCCGGCACCCGTCGAAGAACACCTCGCCGGTCGTCGACCCCTTGATCCCCATCTTGGGCTCGATCCGCCCGATCTCGAGCCCCGGCGCGTCGCCCTCGACGATGAACGCAGAGATCCCCCGCGGGCCGGCCGCCGGGTCGGTCTTCGCGAAGACGACGTACATCCCGGCCACGCCCGCGTTCGTGATGAAGCGCTTCGACCCGTCCAGCACGTAGGCGTCGCCCTCGCGCCGGGCCTCCGTCCGCATCGCGGCGGCGTCGGACCCCGACCCTGGCTCCGTCAGCGCATACGCCGCCAGCTTCTCCCCCGTTGCGATCGCCGGCAGGAACCGCTGCTTCTGCTCCTCACTCCCCGCCAGCTTGAGGCCGAGCGCGCCGAGCTCCTGCACGGCGAGGATCAGGCCGCTCGTCGCGCAGACCTTCGAGACCTCCTCCACCGACACGAGCGTCATCAGGGCGCTCGCGCCCACTCCCCCGTGCTGTTCGTCTGCCAGGGTGCCGAAGAGCCCGTTCTCGCGGAAGACCTCGACGACGTCCCACGGGAACTCGGCGGACTTGTCGATCTCGGCCGCCCGGGGAGCGATCCGCTCACGGGCGAGCACGCGCACGAGGTCCCGAATCTCGCGCTGCTCGGGCGTCAGGCCATCGTTTGTCAGGCGACCCTGCAGCACGGCTCAAGCCTAGCCCTCACATCGCGCCCGTGAGCCCTCCGAGTCGCCTGTTCACCACCTCGTCAGCCGCAGCGAACGAACGCCGCGACGAGCTGACCGCGCCGAGGAACGTCTCGCGGTCGAGCGCGAAGACGCCACTCGGCTCGGTGGTCCTGACCGTGGCCGTGCGCGGGACGTCGCGGAGCAGCGCGATCTCGCCGAAGCCCTCACCGGGCGCGACCGCGTTGACCTTCTCGCCGTCGATGAGGACGTCCGCGGCGCCGCTCGCGAGGATGTAGTAGCTGTCGCCGACGTCGCCCTGGGTGATCACCTCGACGCCGGGCTCGACGTTCAGCTCGCGCAGGTTGAGAGCGAGGCGCTCGAGCGAGAGCGCGGGCAGCGGGGCGAACAGCGGCAGGCCGCGAAGAACCGCCACCGCACGGGCCGGTGCGACCGCAGCGCGGTCGACCTGCAGCATCCTCGGCCCCGTGAGCAGAGCGACGACCGGCAGGAAGAGGCCCGTGACGACGAGCGTCCACCGCGGCCCGAACGCCGAGACGAGGGGCGGGATCAGGAGCGCGCCGACGGCGACGCTCAGGTAGTACATCGTCTCGACCGCGCCGAAGACCCGGGCGAGCACGTTGTCCTCGACAGCGCGCTGCAGCAGCGTGTAGCCGGCGACGTCCACGAGGATGTTGCCGACGCCGATCAGGGCGAAGGCGAGCACGGCAGCCACGATGTGCGGCCAGATCGCGATCAGCAGGAACGGTGCACCCCAGAGCACGATCCCGATCAGGAACGGCTGGGTCAAGCGCCTTCGCCCGGCGACGTTGACCGCGGCCACCGTCCCGATGATCCCACCGACGCCCACCGAGGCATCGAGCCACCCGACCCCCGCGTTGCCAGTGCCGAGGAGCTGGATCGCGACGACGACGAGGAGCACCGCGAGTGCGCCCGCGACCAACGTCTGCGCGGTGAAGAGCCCGACGAGCACGCGCAGGTCGCCGTTGCGCCGGATCGTCGCCGCGCCGGCGAGCACCGCCTGGCCGATGCCCTCCGCCTCGCTCCCTCGGGCCTCGTCCTCGTGCACCCCCGGGAGCGGGCGGATCAGCACGACCGTCGAGATCGCGAAGCAGATCGCGACGAACCAGAAGACCGCCGTGTTCGTGGCGATGGCGAGGAGAATGCCCGAGACCGCTGGGCCGAGGAAGAAGCCGGCCCCTTCGATCGTCGAGGCGACGACGTTCGCCGCAGTCAGCTCCTCAGGCCTCTCGACGAGGGACGGGAGCGCCGCTACCTGCGCGGGCCGGAAAGGCGTGCCGGCGACGGCGACGCCGACGCTCAGCGCATACACGATCCAGTGGTTGACGCCGGCGAGGAGCGCGGGCGGGATGGCAATGGAGAACGCGAACCGGCTCGCGTTCGAGTAGAGCATCACCCTCGCACGGGAGTAACGGTCGCCGAGCACCGAGGCGAACGGGGTCGCGATCGCGGCCGGGACCAGGCGGAGCACGTAGATGAGGCTGACCGCGGATGCTCCGCCGATCCCGTACGCGTAGACCGCGATCGCGACGGCGATCGAGACATGTCCAAGGAGCGAGGCAGCCCACGCGAGCTGGACCCGCCGAAGCGCCGGCTTCCGGAGATTGGCCGCGAGCGCCGCCCGGGTGCCCATCTCCTCGGCCACAGCGGGACTATCTCACCCTCGCAAGTCCGCTGGTTACGATCAGCGAGCGCTCAACGCGTACCCCCGGCGCGAGGAGGCAGGGCCATGACCACGACTGCATCCTTCCGGACAAGACTCGCCAGCACCGACCCGGCCGCGCTCACCGAGAGGGCTCCCGCCGCCGACGATCTGCGCCGGTCACTGCTCGCGGGCGCCCGGATCGCGGTGATCGACCCGGGGTACGTCTACAAGCGGTTCCTCTACGAGCGTGCCGACGAGCTCGGCGCCGAGCTCGTCCTGGTCGGCGACGCGTCGGGCTGGGCCCGGACGCTCGTCGACGAGGGCGTGGCCGCGGCGCTCGTCGATGCCGACACAGGAGGCCCCCCCGACGAGGCCGCCCGCGCCGCGATCGCCGCCCTCGGCGACGAGGCGCAGCGACTCGACGGCGTCCTAACCTTCTGGGAGGACGCCGTCCCCGCGACGGCACGGGTCGCTGCGGCGCTCGGCCTGCCCGGCATGTCGCCTGCCGCCGCCGACCGTGCGCGCAGCAAGCTCGAGACGCTCACTGCGAGCGCCGCAGCCGGCCTTCCCACTCCCCGCTTCATGCACCTCACCGGCGCCGGCGGCCTCCGCGAGGCGGCCGAGCACGTCGGGTTCCCGGCTGTGATCAAGCCCGTCTGGGGGGCCGAGGCGCTCGGCGTCCTCCGGGTCGACGACCTCGAGAGCCTCGAGGAGGGGTACGCGCGCGTCGCCGCGATGATCACGCCCGAGCTGAACGCGATCTTCCAGCAGGGCACCGACCTCCTCCTCGAGGAGTACCTCGACGGCACCGAGTTCGACGTGGACATGGTGTTCTCCGGCGGCCCCTGCGTCTTCTCGGCGATGTCGGAGAACTGGCCGACGGAGGAGCCCTACTTCGTCGAGACGGGCATGCACTCGCCGTCGGCGCACCCATCCGAGCGGCTCGCCGCGATGACCGACCTCAGCGTGCGGGTGGCGACCGCGTTGGGGTTCACGGACGCGGTGCTGCATGCCGAGGTGAAGGACACGAGCCGCGGCCCGCGTCTGCTCGAGATGAACGCGCGCCTCGGCGGCGGGGTGATCCAGGACATCCACAAGCTCGTGACGGGAGTCGACCTCGTCGAGCAGCAACTCCTCGTCGCAACGGGCGTCCAGGCGAACCCTGCGCCGAATCCGGAGCCCGTCCACGGCGTGACCACCGTCTTCATGCACGCATCCCGGTCGGGCACCCTCACCGACACGCACTTCCTCGACCACCTGGCCGGCGATCCGAAGGTGATCCAACGGGATGTCGTCGTCGACGCGGGCGAGCCGATCGTCGCGGCGGCCGACGGGTTCCCGACCGTGATCGCCGAGCTCACGGTCTACGCCGACGACGCTCAGGCGGCGGTCGCGAAGGCGCGCGGCATCGTCGAGTCGCTCGAGATCCCCTACGGATGATCCTCGAGAACGGCCTCGTCCGGACGATGGACCCGCAGGTCCCGACGCAGCGCGCGCTCGCGATCGCGGGCGACCGGATCGCGGGCGGCGTCGGCGTGCACGAGACCGCGCTCGCCTCGCCCGAGGTCGTCGACCTCGGCGGGCGCGTCGTGCTGCCCGGGTTCACCGATGCGCACGTGCACTTCCCGACATGGGCGCTGTCGCGCACGGACGTCGCGCTCGACGGCGCCGCCTCGCTCGAGGACGCGCTCCTGCGGATCCGGGACGCCGGAGGGCCTGCCGGGGGCGTGATCCGCGGGTACGGGTGGCGGAGCGGAGACTGGGCCGTCGCCGTCGAGCCCACTGCCGCGCGCCTCGACGAGGTGACGGGCTCGACGCCCGCGGCGATGATCGCCAAGGACTACCACTCGCTCTGGCTCAACTCGGCCGCGCTCGCGCTCGCGGGCGGCGACCTCGAGGTTGCCGGCGGCGTCGTCGAGCGGGACCCGTCGGGCGCCCCGACCGGAGTCCTGCGCGAGGAGGCGGCGTGGCGGTTCAAGGAGCGGCACCTCACGGTTCCGGACGACGCCTACGTCGACGCGATGCGGGCCGGGCTGAAGATCGCGGCGTCGCGCGGCGTGACCGCCGTCCACGACAAGGACGGTTGGCTCGGGGCACTGAGGCTCTGGCGCCGGCTCGAGCGGGACGAAATGCTGACGCTGCGGGTATGGCAGTCGGTCCCCGCCGACCAGGTCGGGTCGCTGAAGGCGGTCGGAGTCACCTCCGGGCTCGGCAGCCCGCTGCTTCGGGTCGGCTACCTGAAGGCGTTCATGGACGGGACGCTCGGGTCGCAGACGGCGCTGATGCTCGACGGGTCGGGCGTGACGATCACGTCCGGGGAGAAGCTCGAGGCGATCGTGCTGGCAGGCGCCGAGGCGGGCTTCCCGGTCGCGGTGCACGCGATCGGCGACGGCGCGAACCGGGAGGCGCTCGACGCGTTCGAGCGGACACGGGCCGTGTGGGAGCCGCTCGGCCTGCGCCACCGCGTCGAGCATGCACAGCTGCTCGCACCCGAGGACCTGCCCCGATTCGCCCGGTTGGGCGTCGCCTGCTCGGTGCAGTTCTCGCACGCGCCCTCGGACCGCGATCTCGCCGAGCGGTTCTGGGCTGCGAAGCTCGACGGCGCCTATGCGTACCGGTCGCTGATCGAGTCCGGCGCCGTGCTCGTAAACGGATCGGACGCACCGATCGAGGAGCTCGACCCGTTGGCCGGCGTGCGGGCAGGAGTCCGCCGCACGACCGACGAGCGCGGGCCCTGGCATCCGGAGCAGGCAGTGACGGTGCAGCAGGCGTTCGAGGCGACCTGCGTCACGCCCGCATGGCTCTCGGGCGACGAGCGCCGCCGCGGCCGCCTGATCCCCGGCCATGCCGCCGACTTCGTCGTGCTCGACCGCGACCCGTGGGACGACCTCGACGCCGAGGTCGTCGCGACGATGGTGGCGGGCCGCTGGGTGCACAATCCGCCGCCCTGGGACTAGGCACTAGCCTCCGTCGGATGGAGGACCAGTTCGTGCTCGATACGCCGGTCGTGCGCGGATTCGTCGCGGATGTCCGGGGCGCGATCGCGGCGGCCTCGTCGCCGCTCGAGGCGTGCGAGGCGATCCGGTCGCGGTTCTCCGAGCTGCTCGCCCGCTCGGACTGGCTCCCGGACGAGTTCCAGGAACCGGTGCCGGACAGCGGCATGGGCGGCGGCATCGGCCAGTGGCTCCTCTACCGGGCAGGCGACGGGTCGCTCTCGCTCTTCTCGCTCGTCGTGCCGTCGGGCTCGGCGACGCCGATCCACGACCATCTCGCCTGGGGCCTCGTCGGCCTGTACCGCGGCACCCAGGACGAGGAGATCTACGTGCACCACGACGACACGCTCGAGCTCGTCGAGCAGCGCTCGCTCGGGCCCGGGGACTTCTACGTCCTGATCCCGCCCCGCGACGACATCCACCGCGTGCGGACGACCTCGGCGGAGACGTCCGTCTCGCTCCATCTCCTGACCAACGACACCGGCTGCGTGTGGCGCCATGCCTACGATGCGGAGTCGGGCAAGGCCGAGCCGTTCCGCTCGGGTTACGTCAACGTCGACTGCGAGCGACCCCTCTAGAGGGCGGCGAACGCCAGGAGCAGCTCGCGGGAGGCCGCGATGCCGAGCGGCACGTGATCGGCGACGAGCCGCTCGTTGGGAGAGTGGAGGTTCGAGTCGGGGAGGCCGACGCCGGTGATGATCGTCGCGATCCCGCGGTCGGCAAGCGCGGGGACGATCGGCAGCGTCCCGCCCGAGCGGACCAGCGCGGGCCGCTTGCCGAAAACACGCTCGAACGCGTCGAGACCCAGGCGGATCGGTGGCGCGTCAGTGGGCACGAGCCCCGGCGGCGAAGACGAGAGCATCTGCACCTCGAGCTCCGCTCCGTCGGGTGCGGCGTCGCGCAGGAGCCGCTCCACCTCGGGCGCGATCTCTGCGACGCCTTGCCCTGGAGCGAGGCGGATCGAGAGGTTCGCGACCGCCTCGACGGGAAGCACCGTCTTCTGGAGGTGCGGCGATCCGCTCTCGATGCCGTTGACGTCGAGCGCGGGCTCGCCGAACGTGCGCAGGTAGAACTCCTCGGCCGCGTGCGGGTCGGCAGGCGTCGCTCCCTGAAGCGTCAGCTCGCCGGCGCCAAGCGGCAGCTGCGACCAGCCTGCAAGCTCCTCGTCGGTCGGCGGCACGAGGCCCTTCCGGAGCGGCTCGGCGAGACGCCCGTCCTTCGCGACGATCCCGGCGATCGTCTGCGCGAGTGCGTGCGCCGCGTTGAGGGCAGCCCCGCCGTACATGCCGGAGTGGAGATCGCGTGCTCCCGTCCGCAGGACGACGTGGAAGTAGACGAGGCCCCGCGTCGCGATCATGAACGCGGGCAGCCCGGGCTCGATCATGTCGGCGTCGAAGATGACCGCCGCGTCCGCGCCGCGCTCGTCGGCGGCGAGGAAGTCGACGATCGAGTGGCCGCCGATCTCCTCCTCGCCGTCGCAGCAGATACGGACGTTGACCGGAAGCTCTCCGGCCTGGGCGAGCTCTCGGGCGCCCGAGAGAAGCGCGAACAGCTGGCCCTTGTCGTCGACCGTGCCGCGCCCGTAGAGGTACCCGTCGCGGATCTCGGGCTCGAACGGGTCGCTCTCCCAGAGGTCGAGCGGCGCGGGTGGCTGGACGTCGAAATGCCCGTAGAGCAGCACGGTCGGGGCGTCGCCGCCGTGCGAGGCGTGGATCTCGCCGATCGCCAGCGGGTGGCCTTCCCAGTCGATCACCTCCGCCTCGCCCCCGGCGCCGCGGACGAAATCCGCGACCCAGCCGGCGGCGCGCACGACGTCGCGGGCGTGCGCCGGGTCGGCGCTCACCGAGGGGATCCGGAGGAAGCCCGCAAGCTCGTCGAACCATTCGGCCATCGCGAGCCGAGTCTACTCAGGCCACGTCGCGCAGCTTCTCCGCATCGGCCAGGATGCGGAGCTTCTTCAACGAGTGGTTCTCGATCTGGCGGATACGCTCTCGCGTGACGTTGAAGGCGCGCCCGACCTCGTCGAGCGTGCACGGCGGCCCGCCGTTCAGGCCAAAACGGAGCTCGAGGACCTTCCGCTCGCGGTCCCCGAGCTGCGAGAGCGCCTGTGCGAGCGCCTCGTCGCGGAGCTTGAGCCCGGCCACCTCGTCGGGGAGCGGCTCGGTCTCGTCCTCGATGAAGTGCCCGAACTCCGACTCCTCCTCGTCCCCGACCGGCTTCTCGAGCGACACCGGCGCCTGGGAGGTGCGGCGGATCTGGTCGACCTCCTCGACGGGCATGTCGACCTCGCGGGAGATCTCGGCGGATGTCGGCTCGCGGCCGAGGTCGGAGCGGAGCTTCCGCTCGGCGCGGAGGATCCGGTTGAGCTTCTCGACCACGTGGACGGGCATGCGGATCGTGCGCCCCTTGTCGGCGAGCGCCCGGGCGACCGCCTGGCGGATCCACCAGGTCGCATAGGTCGAGAACTTGAACCCGCGGCGATGGTCGAACTTCTCGGCCGCGCGGACGAGGCCGATCGTTCCCTCCTGGATCAGGTCGAGGAACGGCAGGCCCTGATTGCGGTAGCGCTTCGCGATCGAGACGACGAGACGCAGGTTCGCCTCGACCATCTCCTGCTTCGCGCGGTGGTCGCCGCGCTCGATCCGTTTCGCGAGCTCGACCTCCTGCGCCGCGGTCAGCAGGTCGACGCGGCCGACATCCTTGAGGAAGAGCTGCAGCGAGTCGGTGGTGAGCTCGACCTCGAACGGCTCGATCTCCTCGTCGTCGATCGCCTCCGGCGCCCCGGCCGGAAGCTCCTCGTCGACCTCCTCGTCATCGTCGAGCTCCGCATCCTCGAGCTCTTCCTCGAGATAGACGGCGCCAACCTCCTCCTCACCCACTCCCAGGCTCCCTCTCGTCGTGCCTCGACCTCGACGTGGGGGCTTTGTAACAGTCGGTTCGGACGGAGCTACGAGCCGGTCGAGCCGCTCGAGGCGATTCCCTCGAGGAAGTTCTTCGCCGCCTTGCCGACCTCGGTGCTCGGGCCGAGCTGGACGGTCTTCTCGAACTGCGTGATCGCCTCCTGCCCCTGGGCCGTCCAGGCGAGCAGATAGCCGAGGTAGTAGTGGACGATCTGGCTCTTCGGGTACCTGGCCGAGAGCGGGCCGAGGCTCGAGAACGTCGGCGTCAGGTTGTCCTCGTCGAAGAGGGCGACTGCCTTCGCGACCTGCGCCTCGATGTTCCCGGGCTGCTGCTTGGCGGCGCGCGCGAAGACCCGCTCGGCCGAGGCCTGGTGGCCCTGCTGCTGGAGGACCGAGCCCTGCCGGAGCAGCTCGTCGGACGTGGTCGGGATGAACACCGGGTAGGGCGGGCCCTGACCGGGCTGGAAGAACTCGGGATGGAGCAGGTTGTCGGCGCGGCCCTGGATGATCGTGTCGCGGCCGAGTGTCTTCGCCTTCTCCAGCGCGGTCTGCGCGTCCGAGGGATAGCCGGCCCAGAGGAGCGCGACGCCGCGGTAGTACTGGACGATGGCGCTCCGGGCGCGCTCGTTCGGCGTCCTCCCGCCGAGGTACTGGATGCCGAGGCGCTGCATCGTCGAGATGCTCCCGTGCGGCCAGTCGCGGAACGCCGTCTCGATCTGCTTGCCGACCTCGCCCGTGAGGCCCTGCGGCACCGGTGGCTTGCCCGCTGCGGCCTGCGGCTGGTGCGGCGTCGTCCTCGTGTCGAGGGTCAGGCCGACGACGATCCCGGCGGCGACGAGCGCAGCGACGGCGACGGCGATGTAGACGGTTGAGCGGGACTGCACGGGCCTTCCTGGGAAAAGGTAGCCGCAGGGGAATGTGCGGGGCGCTACTATAGTTTTTGAAGGAATGGCGACCTACAGGGAACTTCTCGGAGAGGTAAAGGACCGCATCGTCGAGGTCGACGCTCGCGAGGCGCAGGACCTCGGCGGCGCGGCCTGGATCGACGTCCGCGAGCAGGACGAGTGGGACGAGGGGCACCTTCCCGGCGCCGTCCACGTCCCGCGCGGGAACCTGGAATCGCGGATCGAAGGGGTCGTCCCCGACAAGTCCACCCCGGTGGTGCTCTACTGCGCATCCGCCGCGCGCTCGGCGTTCGCCGCCGAGTCGCTGCTCGCGCTCGGCTACGAGAAGCCGCTGTCGCTCGCCGGCGGCTACACGGACTGGAAGCGGAACGGGTACGAGATCGTCATCCCGAAGCAGCTCTCGCCGGAGAGGCGGGCGCGGTACTCGCGCCACCTCTTGATCCCGGAGCTCGGAGAGGCCGGGCAGCTGAAGCTGCTCGACTCGAAGATCCTGCTGATCGGGGCAGGCGGGCTCGGCTCACCGGCGTCGCTCTACCTCGCGGCGGCCGGCGTCGGGCACCTCGGGATCATCGACGCCGACATCGTCGACGAGTCGAACCTGCAGCGCCAGATCGCGCACTCGCTCAACACCCTCGGCACGCCGAAGGTCGACTCCGCGAAGCGCGCGATCGAGGCCCTCAACCCCGACGTCGAGGTGACGACGTACCGCGAGCGGCTCACGTCGGAGAACATCGACCGGATCCTCGACGACGGCTGGGACATCATCGTCGACGGCGCCGACAACTTCCCCACCCGCTACCTCGTCAACGACGCGTCGGTCTGGCGCGGGATCCCCGTCGTGCACGGGTCGATCTACCGGTTCGAGGGGCAGGTCACGGTGTTCAAGCCGCACGAGGGGCCGTGTTACCGCTGCCTCTACCCCTCGCCGCCGCCGCCCGAGCTGGCCCCGTCGTGCTCCGAGGGCGGGGTGCTGGGCGTCCTGCCGGGCATCGTCGGGACGCTCCAGACCAACGAGGCGCTGAAGCTTGCGGCCGAGATCGGCGACCCGCTCGTCGGCCGGCTGCTCCTGTTCGACGCGCTCACGACCGACTTCACCGAGGTGAAGATCAGGCGCAACCCGGACTGCCCGGTCTGCGGCGAGCACCCGACGGTCACGGAGTACATCGACTACGTCGAGTTCTGCACGCGATGAGCGTCGCCCGAGGCGGAGCCGGAGATTGAGCTTGATACGTGTTCCTCCGGTCCTCCGGAGTGAGGCGGGTGGCGTGCGGGAGGTCGAGGCGACGGGCTCGACCGTCCGCGAGCTGCTCGAGGATCTCTCTGCCCGTGTTCCGGAGCTCGGGGCGAAGGTCTACGACGGGTCGGAGATCCAGCCGTACGTGAACGTCTACGTCGACGGCGAGGACGTCCGGACGAGCGGCGGGCTCGACGCGCCCGTGCGCGACGATGCGACCGTCGTCCTCCTGCCTGCCATGGCCGGCGGCGATGACCGCGGGGGAAGCAACCAGGCTCCCCCGCGAGCCCCCTCCTCCCCAGGTGCGACAGACACTCGATGACTCGGCCTGCCGCCGGGCAAAGCCCGGCTCCGGCCGCAAATGTCGCCAACCCAACAGCCGTAAGAGGAACGCACAGCTCACGCCAACGAGGGCCCGGATATGGTCGTCGGTTCACTCCTTGACCTGATCGGGAACACGCCGCTCGTCGAGCTCTCCCGACTCTCGCCGCCCGGGGTGAAGATCTACGCCAAGCTCGAGGGGCAGAACCCGACCGGCTCGATCAAGGACCGGATCGCCCTGTCGATGGTCGACGCGGCAGGGCTCTCACCGGGTGCGCAGCTCCTGGAGCCGACCTCTGGGAACACCGGGATCTCGCTCGCCCTCGTGGCGAAGCTGCGCGGCCTGAAGCTGACGTGCGTGATGCCGGCGAACGCGACGCCGGAGCGGCGGCTCGTGCTGCAGCTGTACGGCGCCGAGATCGTCGACTCGCCGGCGAACGAGGGCTCCAACGGGGCCGTGCGGCTGGCGCAGGAGATGGCCGCGGCCGACCCGCGGTACACGATGCTCTTCCAGTACGCGAACGAGTGGAACCCGCGGGCCCACTACGAAGGGACCGGCGCGGAGATCGTGCGCGATCTGCCCCGGGTCGATGCGCTCGTCGCCGGGCTCGGCACGGGTGGGACGCTCATGGGGACGGGCGCGCGGGTGCGCGAGGCATTCCCCGGCGTGGTCGTCGCGGCGGCGGAGCCGCTGCCGGGCGACCCGGTGATGGGGCTGCGCTCCCTGGAGGACGGGTACGTACCGCCGATCCTCGACGTGTCGAAGCTCGACCGCAAGCTCCTCGTCTCGAACGCCGAGTCGGTCGCCGCGGTGCACGCGCTGCTCGAGCGCGAGGGCATCTTCGCGGGTGTCTCGGCCGGGGCGGTCGTGCACGTGGCGCGGAAGCTCGCCGGCGAGCTGTCGGAGGGCTCGGTGGTGGTCGCGGTGCTCGCCGACGGCGGCTGGAAGTACCTTTCCGGCGACTTCTGGAACGCCGAGGACGTGGAAGGCTCGATGGAGGAGACGCTCTGGTGGTAGTGCCCGCTGCGATCCGCGAGGAGCTCCATGCGCACGCCGCCGAGGAGGCGCCGAACGAGTGCTGCGGCGTGATCCTCTTCCGCGACGGCGCCGCCGAGCGCTACCTCCGCGGCCGGAACCGGCTCGCCTCGCCGTACCGCTACGAGCTCGAGATCGACCCCGACGTGTGGTTCCTCGAGGACGAGGGCTACGAGCTCGCCGTCTTCCACTCGCACCCCGAGACCGAGCCGCGCCCCTCGCGAACCGACCGAGAGCTGTCGGGTCTCTGGGCCGGCAAGCCGTTCCTGATCTACGGCCTCGCGTTCGGCGAGCTCCGCGCCTGGAAGATCACTCGCGACGAGGCGATCGAGATCCCGCTCGACCCAGAGGCCTAGGCCCGAGGCGCGGCCGTCGGCCGCGCCGGGGCAGCCCGGCCAGGCGCTAACCGGGCGTGATCGAGCCCAGCTCGCCGTGCACGTCGAGCTCGGAGGATCCGAGCCAGCGGTGCGGCCCGGCCGTGAAGAACAGCGTCGTGGGCGGTCCGCTCATGCCGCCGGTCCCGAACGCGATTCCCCAGATCCCGGGAACCGTGACACCGAGGCTGCCGGCCGGCACCCAGCGGCCGCGGCGCGGCGCAAACGCATCGATGCGCCCGCTGCCGAAGCTGGCGACCAGTAAATCGCCGCCGAACCCCGGGAACCGGCGTGGAGCGAGGGCGAGCCCCCACGGCTCGGCGAAACCCGCCGAGCGTCCGATGCGGGCCACCAGCCTGCCCCGCAGGTCGAACTCGTCGACATAGCCGCCGCTCGACATGTCGTTTCCGTTCACGGGCGCCGGCCAGGCGTAGCTGACGAACAGACGGTTCCCGGCGGCGACGACGTTGAAGGGCGCATACCACGACGGGATCGAAGGATCGACGAACGCGTGCCCGAGAGGGACCGGTCGCCAGTGACGGTCGAACACGAGCACGTGGCCGTTGTGGAAGTCGGTCACGTACAGCCGACCGTGCGTGAGCGCCAGCCCCTTGAACACAGCCGCCGTTCCGGAGCCGTCGACGGCGACGACTGCCTGCTTCGACCAGCCGTGCGGGACGGTCGGTGACCAGGCTCGAATGCGGCCGTCCTCACACGCATAGAGGAACCGGGCCGGCGCCGCGTGCCGGCCGTGGCCGATCACGAAACCTGTCCCCCCGTTGAAGATCACGCCGGTCGGGCCCCCTGGAACGGCCACGGTGAGATGCTGCTTGCGTCCCTCCGACGAGTAGAGGGTGCTCGTGCCGCGGCCTTCGTTCGACACCCACCACGGGCCCGCTCTCATCGACGCGAGCCCCCAGGCGTTCACGAGCTGGGAGTCGTGACTGGAGGCGCCGAGCGCTCGATCGGACACGATCGCACGCGCGACGAAATGCGTTCGGCCACCCGCGCCGACGAGACACGCCGCCACCGCCGAGGCGATGACGGCGATCGCCACCGTCCTCATTCCCGCTCAGCCGGCCGCGACCGGCCGCGGTGCGTCGAGCCGGCTGCCGATCAACCCCCGGTACCAGTAGAAGCTGTCCTTCGGCACCCGCTCCTGTGTGAGGTAGTCGACATAGACGAGGCCGAACCGCTTCGAATAGCCCTCCCCCCACTCGAAGTTGTCGAGGAAGCTCCAGACGAAGTAGCCCTTCACCGGCGCGTCCTCCTCGACCGCGCGCGCCATCGCCCCGATGTAGCCGTCCAGATACGCAATCCGCTCCGGGTCGTGGACGCTGCCGTCGTGCACGCGCACGTCGCCGAAGGCTGCGCCGTTCTCGGTCACGTACATCGCGGGGGGTGCATAGTCCTCGGTGACTCGCATCAGCAGGTCGTACAGGCCGTCGGGATACACCTCCCAGCCCATCTCGGTCTTCAGTGCCTCCGGATCGTGGACGATCTGCGGTCGGTCGGCCCCGGCGGCGACCACGAACCGGAAGTAGTTGTTGACGCCGAGGAAGTCGAGCGGAGCGGCGATCGCCTCGAGATCGCCGGCCTGGACGTGCGGCGCGACCAGCGCGTTGCGCTCGAGCAGGTCGGCCGGATAGGTCCCCCGGAAGATCGGGTCGAGGAACCAGCGGTTCCCCTCGCCGTCGACCTGCCACGCGGCCGCTTCGTCCTCGGGTGCTGCCGACTGCGGATAGATGTGATGGAGGTTCAGGACGATCCCGACCTGCGCCTCGGGTGCGATCCGCCGGATTGCCTCGACCGCCCAGCCGTGGCCGAGCAGCAGGTGGTGCGACGCCGCAACCGCCTCCGCCTCGCTGGTGAGGCCCGGTGCGTGGCGACCCCAGGAATGGCCGATCCAGGCGTAGACCCAGGGCTCGTTGTGTGTCGCCCAGTGCCGCACTCGGTCTCCGAGCCGGCCGACGACCGCTTCGGTGTACTCGACGAAGGCCTCGGCGGTCGAGCGCACCCGGAAGCCGCCCTCGTCCTCCAGGGCCTGGGGCAGATCCCAGTGGAAAAGCGTTGCGAACGGCTCGATCCCCTGCTCCAGCAACGTGTCGACGAGCCGGTCGTAGAAGTCGAGGCCCTTCTCGTTCACCGCGCCGCGACCCCGCGGCAGGATCCGCGGCCACGCGATCGAGAAGCGAAAGGCGTCGAGCCCGAGCTCGGTCATCAGCTTCACGTCGTCCGGATAGCGGTGGTAGAAGTCGCACGCGACCTCGCCCGTATCGCCTCCTCGCACCTTGCCGGGCGTCGCAGAGAAGCGGTCCCAGACGCTCTCACCGCGTCCGTCTTCGCGTGCTGCACCCTCGATCTGGTACGAGGCGGTCGCCGCTCCCCAGAGGAAATCCGCCGGGATGGAATTCGCGAGGTCTGTCATGGCGTCGTCCTTTCGCTGAGGGGAGGGGAAGGCGCAGTCACGTGGCAGCGCCCGAGCTGGGCAGGCCGGGCCTCGACGAGACTCGGGGTGAGCTCGGAGCAGATACGGATCGCCAGGGGGCACCGCGCCACGAACCGGCACCCTTCGGGCGGATCGACCGCCGCCGACGCGGGCGACCCGAACTCGATCCATTTCGCCTCGACGCCGGGATCCGGTGCGGCGTCGAGCAGGAGCTGCGTGTAGGGATGCAGCGGATCGGCCAGCACCTGCTCGATCGGCCCCTGCTCGACGATCTGGCCGGCGTACATCACGAGGATCTCGTCGGCGACGTATCGCGCTGCCGCAAGGTCGTGGGTGACGTACAGGAACGCGAGGTCGCGCTCCTCCTTCAGCTTCAGCATCAGGTTGAGGATCCCGATCCGGATCGAGACGTCGAGCATGCTCGTCGGCTCGTCGGCGAGCACGACCTTCGGCTCGACCGCCAGCGCGCGCGCGATCGCGACGCGCTGCCGCTGCCCGCCGGAGAGTTGATGCGGGTACTTCTCGGCAACCTTCTCGGGCGGTGTCAGGCCCACGGCCCGCAGCAGCTCGTGGATGCGTTCGTCGAGCTGACCGCGCGGCACGATCTCGTGGAGCTGCAAGGGCCGGGCCAGATGGTGGCGGATCGTCTTGACGGGATTGAGCGACGCGAAAGGATCCTGGAAGATGATCTGCACCTGGGAGCGGTAGTACAGCTCCTCCCTGCGGCTCCGCAGCTTCGCGGCATCGCCGCCTTCGAAGAGCACCGAGCCGCCCGTCGGCAGCTGCAAGCGGGCGAGCAGCCGGGCGACGGTGCTCTTGCCGCTGCCGCTCTCACCGACGAGCGCCGTGACCGTCCCCGGCTTGAGCTCGAACGAGACGTCGTCGACCGCATGAACCTGCGGCCGGTTGAGCTTGCCCCCGAGGAGGAAGCGCTTCTCGAGGTTCCTGACCTCGAGCGCGCTCACGACGTCGCTCCTTCCACGAGGTGGCACGCGACCTGGTGACCCGGCTCGAGCTCCCGCAGCAGAGGCACCTCCGTCGTCTGACGCTCGTACAGCCCAAGACGGTCGGGACGGCACTCCGGACAACGTGGGTGGAACCGGCAGCCGGCCGGAGGATCGCGGAGATCCGGCGGCGCGCCGCCGATGCCGGTCAAGCGCTGCCGGGGGCCCCGTAGCGGAGGGAAGGATGCGAGCAACCCTCGCGTGTACGGGTGGAGCGGATTCGCCCCGAGGCGGCTCGACTCCGCGGTCTCGACGATCGAGCCCGCATACATGATCGCGATCCGGTGCGCAGTCTCGATCAGCAGCGAGAGATCGTGCGTGATGAAGAGCACCGCAAACTGCCGCTGACGCTGAAGCTCCTGAACACGCTGCAGGATCTCGCGCTGCACGACGACGTCCAGTGCTGTGGTGGGCTCGTCGAGGATGATCAGCTCGGGCTCGAGCGCCAGTGCCATCGCGATGATCACGC
Source organism: uncultured Actinomycetes bacterium (assembly GCA_963836925.1). Lineage (GTDB taxonomy): Bacteria > Actinomycetota > Thermoleophilia > Gaiellales > Gaiellaceae > PALSA-600. The sequence continues at coordinate 3,576 of CAWILJ010000010.1, read as the reverse complement.
GCTGGCGCATGCCACCCGACAGCTCGTGCGGATACGCGCGCACCCGCTGCCTGTCCATGCACATCAGCTCGAGCAGGTCGCCGGCCTGCGCCAACGCCTGCTTCTTCGAGATCCGCTCGTGCGCCTGCATCATGTCGACGAACTGGTCGCCGACGCGCGTCACCGGATTGAGCGCGTTCATCGCCGACTGGAAGACGATCGAGACGTTCTGCCAGCGGAACGTTCGTAGCTCCTCGCGCGATCGGGCGACCAGGTCTTCGCCGCGGAAGAGGATGCTGCCGCCGGTCACACGTGCGGTCGGCGGCAAGATCTGCATCATCGCGTTCGCAACCGTGCTCTTCCCGCAGCCCGATTCGCCGGCGAGGCCGACGATCTCGCCCGCACCGATCGCGAGGTCGACGCCGTTGACGACGCGCGTCGAGCCGTAGTCGACCGCAAGGCCCCGCAACTCGAGGAGCGTCTCGGTCTTCGTCGCGGCTGGATGGGGATGCTGGATCGCGCTCGTCATGGTTTCGCCCATGAGCGGCTCCCGACGAAGAGAGGCAGCAGGCGGTGGCGCCGCCGGCGCGGCGGCTTCTCGGCACGGAGGCGTGGGTTGCTCACCTCGTCGACCCCGGTGAGGATCAGGACGAGCCCGAGGACGGTCAGCGCGAGCGCCACACCGGGGAAGACGAACGGCCACCATTCGCCCTGGAGTACGGTCGAGTTCGTCTGCGCCCAGTAGAGCGTCATGCCCCAGCTCGTGTGGCTGACGTCGCCGAGGCCGAGGAACTCGAGCCCGGCGTCGACGAGAAGCGCGATGTAGAACACCAGCACGAACGCCGCGGCGATCCTGCTGATCATGTTGGGCATCAGCTCACCGAAGACGATGCGCGAGGTCGACTCGCCGGATGCCTTCGCTGCGAGCACGAAATCCCTGTTCCGGAGCGAGAGCGCCTGGCCCCGGAGAATCCGTGCTTCGAAGGCCCACAGGACGAGCGCCAGAACGACCGCCATCGTCCACATGCCGCGGCCCTTCAGGTAGGCCGAGATCACGACGAGCAGCGGGATCGCCGGGATGGTCAGGAAGACGTTGATGACGAGATTCACGATCTCGTCGTACATCCCGCCGATGTAGGCCGAGCTCACGCCGAGGATCGCGGCCACCGCGGTCGCGAGCGCGGCCGCGGCCGCTCCGAGGAGCAGCGAGCGCCGCGCACCGACGACGACCTGCGAGAAGACGTCGCTGCCCTGGTCCGTCGTTCCGAACAGGTGGTGCCATGACGGCGCCTGATGAGCGTCGAGCAGGCTGAAGTCGTTCGGGTGTGCGACCGAGATCCACGGCGCGATCACCGCGACCACGACCACGAACGCCACGATCATCAGACCGATGCACGACTTGCCGTTTCCGAGCATCAAGGCGAGCCAGCCGGGGATTCGCACCCGCCTCCCGGCGATGACCGCTGGCACGGGCGCCGCGAACTCCACGGCTGTCTGATCGATGATTGTGGGGTCGAGCTGCGACATCAGCTCGTCCTGAGTCGTGGGTCGAGGACGAGGTTGAGGACGTCCATGATCAGGTTCGCAGCGATCACGCAGAGGCAGAGCACGACCAGGATCGCCTGAGCCAGCGGGTAGTCGTTCCCGAGGACGGCGCTCTGCAGCGTGTAGCCGACCCCGGGGTAGCTGAAGATGTACTCGATGAAGACCAGGCCTCCGACGGCGCCCGCAAACTGCGCGGCGAACCCGTTGAGCGGCGGCAGGATCGCATTCCGTCCTGCGTATTGCGTCATCACCCGCTGCTCGCGCAGGCCCTTCGCGTTGGCCATCGTCACGTAGTCCTCGGAGATCGTGTTGATCATCACGGTGCGCATGTTGAGCACCCAGTAGCCGGTGTAGGCCGCGATGATCACGAGGATCGGCAGCTGCGAGTGACGAAACGCGCTGCTGAAGAACGGCCAGTTGAGCCCGGGTGTGATGTCGCTGTCATAGGCGTGCTGGATCGGAAACCAGCCCAGCTTCAGCCCGAAGATGTAGAGACCCATCAGCGCGATGAAGAAGGCCGGGAACGCGCCGAGCACCATGAACGCGGGAACGACGAGGTTGTCGAGGAAGCCGCCGCGCTTCCACGCCGCGAACATCCCGACCGCGGTGCCGATGGCGAAGGCGAACAGGAAGGCGACGCCGACGAGGAAGATCGAGTACGGCAGCGTGCGGCCGACGACCTCCGAGACCGGCGTCGGATAGTTCGACGTCGAGATGCCGAAGTTGAAGTGCACGATGCGGTTCAGGTAGACGACGTAGTCGTGCCAGATCGACTGGTGGCCGCCCCCGAGCAACGCCTGGTACGTCGCGACGAGGCCGGGGTTCGCCGAGAGCTGGGCGCTGCTCAGATGCTGCAGCACGCCGCCCATCGGGTTGCCCGGCATCAGCCTCGGGAGGAGGAAGTTGATCGTCAGCGCGACCCAGATCGCGAAGACGTAGAAAACGAGACGACGGGCGAACCAGCGCATGGTCTCGAGCGGAGGGTAGACGGCGGGCGGCCCCGGGGGCCGCCCGCTCGAAGGAATGTCTACCCCTCGATTACGCCCCGGCCTGCCCTCCTGGGCAGATGCGGGTGAAGGAGAGGATGTTGTCCGGGAACGTGGTGAAGATCGGGTCACCGAAGAAGTTCTTCGGCGTGTCGTAGCAGTGGAAGTACTTCGTGCTGTAGGTCGACCAGCGCGGACCGATGAAGAGCGGGATGATCGGCTGCTCCTTGAGGAAGATCCCCTCGAGCCGCGTGGCGAGCTGTTGCTGCTTCGCCGGATTGAGCGTTATCTTCCAGGTGTCCAGGAGCTTCGTCGCCGTCGGATCGGCGAAGTGCTCCCAGTTGCCGGTCGGCGTGCCGTCCTTGCCTGAGGGAATGAACGCGTTCTTGTCGAGGTTGGCGTAGAAGTAGCCGTACGGCGAGCCCTGAGAGCCGCCTTGCCAGAGCAGCGTCGGGTTCTTCGTGGCCATCGCGTTCGGCTGCCAGGAGCCCCAGTCGGGCTCGAGAGCCACCTTCGAGCTGATGCCGATCTCGGAGAGGTTCTTGGTGATGATCTGGTTCGAGGCGACCCAGTCCGACCAGCCCGAGATCACGTGGATGTCGAGCGACACGGGATTGCCCTTTGGATCGATGAGCTGGTTGCCCTCGTACGTGAAGCCGGCGGCAGTCAGCATCGACTTCGCCGCGGCGGGATCGTACTTTGCCGCCGCCTTCGCCTGCGCCTTGACGGCGCCGCTGACCATCCACTTCGGGAACAAGCCGCTCAGGCCGATCGCGTCGGTCGGCGGCGCGTAGCCATACTCGCCGAGCTTCGAGACCGAGTCGCGATCGATGGCGAGGCTGAGTGCCTTGCGGAACGCGACGAGGTTGAACGGGTACTTCGTGTCGTCGAACGTGAGCGAGATCGGGTACGCCGTGGTCGCGTAGAACGCGTGATAGTGCTGCGGGTCCTTCGACTCGTAGGCCTTCTCCACGTTCGGGACGAAGTTGTGCGTCCAGTCGACCTGGCCGCTGTCGATCAACGCCAGCGCGGCGTCGTTCGACGCGGCCTGCACGTACTCGAGGCA
>CAWILJ010000009.1:0-167347 GCA_963836925.1 uncultured Actinomycetes bacterium | reverse complement strand
CGAACCCGTGCTGCCGGCGTGAAAGGCCGGAGTCCTAGGCCACTAGACGATGGGGGCGTAAGGGCAGGGTAGCGGGCGTGTCGCCACAATCCTGGGCATGGCGATCCGTCCGGCCGGGTGGGGCGATCTGGAGGCGGCGGCAGAGCTGCTGGGCGCGCAGAACCGGGCCGCGGTGGGCGTCGCGGGCGTGCGCGCGGAGCACCTTCGGAGCGAGTGGAAGCAGCCCGGATTCGCGCTCGGCGAGGACAACTTCGTCGCCGAGGACGGCGGCCGCGTCGTCGGCTACGCGGCGCTGAGCCTGCGCGGTGAGCTCGCGCTGGCGGCGGCCGACGACGCTCGCCGACGAGCTGCTCGAGCGGATCGCGGCACGGGCGCGCCTCCGCGGCGACACGCGTCTGCCGTCACGGTGCTCTCCGCCGACAGCCCGCTCGCCGCCTCGCCGAGCGGCACCCGTTCGAGCTCCGGCACGAGACGCTCGTGATGTGGCACCCGCTCGGCAGCGAGCATCGAGGAGCGGCGCGTGCCCGGCGGGATCACGATCCGCACGTTCCGCCCGCGGACGCGGACCGTGCACCGGCTGCTCGACGAGGCGTACGGGGCTGGGACCCGCTGTACGTGCCGATCCCGCACGCCGACTGGACGGCTACATGACCGGCGATCCCGAGTTCGACCCTGACGTCTGGTGGCTCGCCGAGCGCGACGGGACGCTCGTCGGCTGCGCGCTGCACTGGTCGAGCGGCTGGCTCAAGGATCTCGCCGTCCGAGACTCCGAACGCGGACGGGGGCTCGGCGCGGCGCTCGTCACGACCGGGCTCGCCGAGTTCGCGCGGCGCGGCAAGCGACGCGTCGGGCTGAAGGTCGACGCCGGCAACCCGACCGGCGCGGTCGCGGCTCTACGAGCGGCTCGGCTTCGTCACCGAGCGCCGAGAGGCGGTGTGGGCTTGGAGCCTGTGAAGGCGCCGCCCGCGTCAGCCTCCTCCGCTGGCTGCGCCGCCAGCTTCGCCAGCCCGAGCCGCTGCGAGAGCGGCTCGAGGCGGCGATCGCGAGCGACGACCCCGCCGAGGCGCGCCGCATCGTCGCCCGGTTCGAGTTCTCCGCAGCCCAGCGCCGTCACGTCGAGCGCCTGCTCGACGAGTGGGAGCGGGACCTACGAGCTCCGCCGCACGACCTGGAGACCCCAGGCACGACCTGAGGCGAAGAGCTCGTCCGGGTCGACCTCGTCGGCCCAGCCGATGAAGTGCCGCTCGCGGCTCCTCCTCGGTGCTCCCGTACACCGCCGCGCGGCCCTCGTCGAGCCCGACGCGGCTGTCGTCGCCGCGCTCGAGCGCCGCCAGACGCTCCTCGACGGCAGATCCTTCCGCGTACCCTTTCCCCATAGACAGCAGTATCGCGGGCCGGTAGCTCAGTTGGTAGAGCAGGGGACTTTTAATCCCAAGGTCACAGGTTCGATCCCTGTCCGGCCCATGCTGAGGCTATATTTGCAGGGATTTTCATTTGCAGGGATTTTTGGCGAGGCTTGTGCCTCTTCGCAAACGCGCGTACGGATCTGGGTAACGATCTGCTTCAACTCGCCTCGCCTCCAGAGCGATTGCTTGCAGCTCGTCGCAGCTGGTGCCATGGGATCTTAGGTCCTCTCCGTATTTCGGAGAGAGTGTGTTCGAGCCCGCGGCCAGCCTTCGAAGGCGATGCGTGCATGGTGGGGGCGTCCGACATGCCGTCGAACGTTCAGCTCGTCAATCACCAGCTGGGAGCGGCAGCGCGACCGGCTCGCCTCGCTCGAGGCTCAGCTCCGTCGCAGCGACGAGCTCGCAGGCGCGGTAGCCGTCCCAGCGCGACGTAGTCACCGGGTCTCCGCCGGTGCGAACTGCGCTGAGGAAGTCGTCGAGCATGCCGACGTACCCGCCCCACTCCTCGGCCGAGACGAGCGTGCTTGGCGCGACGGGGCGCCATGTCCGTGCAGGCTCGTACTCACCGGCATAGAGCGTCAGCGTCGACTGGTCGTCGACCACGAGCCAGGCGCCGTCGCCGAAGACCTCGACGCGCTCCCAAGGATGCAGGCTTAGGGCGGTAGCCGTCGTGAGCAGGCTCCCACGGGCGCCGCCGGCGAATTCGCACTCGATGAGCGCGTGTGCCGGCCCGCTCCCGCGCCGGGACCGCGCAGAAGTCGACGGTGCCGTCGCCGAGATGCACGCGACGTCGCCGAGCAAATGGCGGACGAGATCGAAGAGGTGGACCGTCCCCGACGGCAACAGGTCGACGTAGTCGTACCCGAGGACGAAGCGGGCGTGAAGTAGCGACGGCGACGGCACCGCCTTCTCGTCGAGCAGGACGCGCGCCTGGAGGTAGGGCGGCGAGTAGCGTTTGTTGCACGCGGTAACGAGCAGCTTGCCCGCTTTCTCCGCCGCTTCGACGATGCGGCGGGCGTCGGGGAGTGAGCGCGCGAGCGGCTTTTCCACGAGCGCGTGCGCGCCTGCTTCGAGGGCCCCGAGGGCGAGCTCCGCGTGGGCGTCGTCGGAGCTCGTGATGATGACCGCCTCCGGCCTGTGCTCGCGAAGCAGCTCGTAGCTGTCGCGGTGCACCGGCACGTGCCACGTGCCGCGCAGCTTCTCCAGCTGGCGCTCGTCGAGCGTGCTCATCGCGACGAGCTCGACCTGCTCCCAGCTCGTCTTGAGTCGCGCGAGCGCCGGCAGGTACTTCGCTTGCGCCACTCCGCCTGCACCGAGAATCGCGACGCGGACGAGACGCTGCGCGGCGCGCTCCTCGTCCGCCGCGACGCGGTAGACGTCGCCGCGTTCGAAGAGGGCGCGGCGGTCGAGGCCGTGGAAAAACCCGCCCGTTTTACTCGACAAGCTCTTCGGATAGCACGGAGCGTTCGAGAATCGACTCGCTCTCGAGCAGGTTGAGGTCGCGCTCGACGAACGGGTGACGGAGGACCTCGCTCTCGTCGAGCTCGATTCCGAGCCCCGGTCCTCGGGGGATCGCTACGCGACCGTCCACCAGGGTGACTGCCGGCTGAGCGACGAGCTCCTTCCAGGGCGCATCGAGCGGCGCGAACATCTCCTGGATCAGGAGGTTCGGCACCACCGCAGCGACCTGCAGCGTCGCCGCGGTGGCGATCGGCCCCGACGCGTTGTGTGGGGCAACCGAGACGAACGCGGACTCGGCCGCGGCGGCGGCCGTGAGGGTCGCAAGGATGCCGCCGACGTGGATCACGTCTGGCTGGAGGACGGCGATTGCGCCCGACTCGATTGCGATTCGGCACTCGCGAGCGCTGTAGCAACGTTCTCCGGTTGCGATCGGAACCGGCACGGCGTCGGCGACGCGGCGCAGGGCGGCGAAGTCGCCGGGTGGCAGCGGTTCCTCGAAGAGGAGGACGCCGTACGGCTCGAGCAGCCGCCCGATGCGCACGGCGCTGTGGATGCCGAAGCGCCCGTGCCCTTCGATCAGCAGGCCGACCGACGGCCCGACCGCCTCCCGTACCGCCGCGATGCGCGCCAGCGCTTCGCGGAGCTCGTCGTCTGAGATCGTCAGACCCGACGAGCCGAACGGGTCGAACTTGAGCGCGCGAAACCCCAGTGCGACGCTCTCGACGGCGCGCTCGGCGAAGTCCTCAGCAGTCTGAGCGCCGAAGTACCAGGCGTTCGAGTACACGGGTGCGGAGTCGCGCACGCGTCCGCCGAGCAGCGCATGCACCGGAGCGTCGAGGCTCTTGCCGAGGATGTCCCACAGAGCCATCTCGATCCCTCCGACGGCTGAGCTGACAACGGGCCCTGCATCCCAGTAACCGCGGCGCGTGAGCATGTCGACGAGCTCGCGGAGCTGCCGCGGGTCCCGGCCGACGAGCCGGCGGCGCATGTCCTTCACCGCCCCTTCGACCGCGTGCTCGCGCCCCTCGACCGTGCACTCGCCGTAGCCGACGAGGTCGCTGTCTGTCTCGATCCGCAGGAAGACCCAGTTGCGCCAGCTCCCGTCTGTCTTCCAGACGTCGATTTCGACGATCTTCACTGCTTCAGGTCCTTTGCACTGCGAGCATTCGCGGAGGCGAAGCGCCGCTCGGAATCGGCGAGGTGCTCGCGCATCGCGCGCTCGGCGCCGTTTGGGTCGCGACCCTCGAGACGCTCCCAGATCAGATCGTGGGCCCGCAACCCGGCCGCGACCGCAGCGGGGCTCGGGAACGACTCGATGATGCCGCGTTCGATCACCTTCACCAATGGAGCGAGGAGCGTCACGAGGAACGGATTGTGGGCAGCGGACGCGACGGCTGTGTGAAAGCCGAGGTCGGCAACCGTCCAGCGCTCGATATCGTGCCGGTCGTTGCGCATGTCCTCGAGCCGCGCGCGGATCGCGACGAGATCCAGCCTCGTCGCGCGCTCCGCGGCGAGTCGCGCCGTCGTCGTCTCGATGGCGATGCGCGCCTCGTAGGCTTTGGCAATCGACGCCCTGGCCCCGACTCGGAGGTGACGCAGGAAGGCATCTGTGAGATGGTCTGCGTCCGGAGGCTTCACGAACGTCCCGCTCCCGTTGACGGTATCGATCAACCCGCGCTCGCGGAGGCGCGCCAGCGCCTCGCGCACGACCGGCCGGCTGACACCGAAGCGCTTGGCGAGCGTCTCCTCGGAGGGCAGCTTCGCGCCGGACTCGAGCCTGCCGCCGAGGATCCACTCCTCGAGCTCCGAAGCGAGCGCCTCGAACAACGCAAGCCGCGGCAGCGGCTGGATCTCGACGAGTTGAGCCTTCGAAGTCATGTCGATCATCGGCAAGTTCACCTGCTACTGGACAGCCAGGCAGGCTAGCAGTAAGACAGGTGATCGTGGTAGGATCGCCCGTTCCAGCAATCTTCGCACCAGCGCCGAAGGAGGCGACTACATGAGCTTCGTCAAAATGCCAGCACGCGTTGCGATTGCGTTCGGCGCGCTCGCACTCGCGATCGCGCTGCCGGCGGGCGGTCTTGCCCACACTGCGGCGTCGAAGCCGTCGATCGTTTGGCTCGAGCTTGGCTCCGGAAATCCGTACTGGGACGCCCAGCACCAGGCGGCGGCCGCCTACGCCAACCAGGCCGGCTTCTCGTTCAAGGCCGTCAGTGGCCAGTCGAACCCCTCGACGCAGGCAACCATCCTCAAACAGCTCGCGGACCAGCACGTCAACGTCGTGATGCTGAATCCCGTCGATGCGAAGGCGCTCGTTCCCGCAGTGAAGTACGCGGTGAGCAAGGGTACGAAGGTTCTGAGCGTCTACTCCCTCACGCAGGGCGCCACGGCGAGTGCCGTGTTCGACGAGATCCGCTCAGGCCGTATCGACGCGATCAACGCGGTCAAGCTGTTGAAGCAGCGCTACGGCAAGGCCCAGGGCACGATCGCGGTTCTCGAGGGGCTGCTCGGCCAGCCGGCGAGCGACCTGCGCGCCAAAGGATTCGTCGACTATATGAAGACACAGCCCGGGATCAAGATCGTCGCCGAGCAGCCGACCGACTGGACGGCAGCGAAGGCGTCGGCGGCGATGCAGGACTGGCTCGTCAAGTATCCGGACCTTTCGATGGTCTACGGGCTCAGCGACACGATCACGGTTCCCGCCCTCAACGTTGCGCAGCGTCAGAACCGCGTGTGCACGACCAAGTCGAACTGGACGAAGAGCTCGAACTGCATCGTCTTCGTGTCGGTTGACGGTAGCTTCATCAACGACGTCGCGAGCGGCGAGCTCTACTCGACCGAGCTCTACTCGCCGTACTGGACCGGTAACGCGTTTGCGAAGCTCGCCTGGCAGCTTGCGCAGGGCAAGAAGCTGCCGAAGGTGGACACGGTGAAGTCGCTCCTCGTCACGCCGGAAAATGCCGCTTGCGTCGCCAAGATGGCGAACGATATGCAATCGAAGCTGAACACCTTCCCGTTCGCCGGGACGCTGCAGCAGATCGCCTCGCAGAAGTATCACTGCAAGGTTCTCGACGCCAACGAGTAGTCCCGGTAGGTGGTCGCGCGCCGGGCAGACGGCGCGGCGCGCGACCGCCTAGTCTGACCGAAATGAACGCTGCCGCGCCGCTCCTCCAAGTCAGTGACATGACGAAGCGATTCCCTGGCGTGCTGGCGCTCGACGGCATCGGCTTGACGGTGGAGCGCGGCACGATTCACGGTCTGCTCGGTGAGAACGGCGCCGGGAAGTCGACGCTGCTCAAGATCCTCGCCGGGGAGTACCGCTCCACTTCGGGCCGGATACAGGTCGATGGAGAGGAGGTCGAGATCGCGAGCCCGCGCCATGCGCACTCTCTGGGCATCGGCATCGTCTACCAGGAGCTCAGCCTGCTGCGTAACCTCTCGGTCGCCCACAACATCTCGCTGGCGAACGAGCCGACGCGCGCGCTCGCCATCGACGAGCGGGCGATAGTCGGGACGGCGCGCGAGTCGCTCGGCCGTATGGGCATCCACTCTATCGATCCGACGCAGAAGGTCGGCAGCATCTCGATCGCCGAGCGCCAGCTCGTGGAGATCGCGAAGGTGCTGACGCTGCGTCGTCCGCGGATCTTGATCTTCGACGAGCCCACCGCCGCGCTCGGGCCGGCCGACGTCGCACGCCTGTTCAGGATCATGGGCGAGCTGCGCGACCAGGGCGTGGCGATCATCTTCGTCAGCCACCGCTACCGCGAGGTGTTGACGATTTGCGATCGCGCGACCGTGCTCCGCAACGGCCGCGTCGTCGGGGACGTCGACTGCCGCGGGGCGACGGTCGAGCACCTCGTCGAACTGACGCTCGGCCAGAAGGCGGAAACCGTGTTTCGACGTAACTGGCGCGCCGCGGAGCCGGGCGATCCGGTGCTCGTCGTACGCGATCTCGAAGTCGCGGCACGTGTGCGCGGCGTCGACCTCGAGCTTCGGCGCGGCGAGATCGTTGGTGTCTGCGGCTTGCTCGGGTCGGGGCAGAACGAGCTGGCGCGCGCGCTTGCCGGCGACCTGCCTGACGTCTCGGGCACCGTCGCGATCGAAGGGCGCACGACAACGGTGCGCAATCCGCGCCAGGCGTTCCGGGCGGGCCTTGCGCTGATCACCGAGAACCGGCAGGAGGAAGGCCTCTTCCCGGACATGTCGGTTCGCTCGAACATCAGCATCGCGTCGCTCCCACGCGTCCTGGTCGCGCCGTTCGTGCGCGTAATCAGCCGCCGCGCGGAACGGCGGCTGACGCGCGGCGTGTCGGAGCGCACGGGAATCGCGGTGACGTTCCTGTCCCGTCGAGTCAAGGTGCTGTCGGGCGGAAATCAGCAGAAGTCGCTGCTCGCACGGTGGCTGATGCACCGGTCCGACGTTTTCGTGCTGATCGAGCCGACCCGCGGCGTCGACGTCGGCGCGAAGCTCGAGATCTACCGACGGCTCGAGGAGGTCGCTGCGGACGGCGCTGGCGTTCTCGTCGTCTCAACGGATGTGCCAGAAGTGGTGGGCATCTCGGATCGGATCGCGGTCCTGTACGCGGGACGAATCACCGAGATCCTCGAGGGCGAGAGCGCGACGGAGCAGCAGGTGCTGGTCGCGATCCAGGGAGGCGTCTCGGCTCCGGCCGCACCAATGGGAGCGGCGTCACCGTGACCGCCGGCTCCGGCCCCTTCGGCCTCCGTAGCGCGGTTGGCCGCTCGCGTGTGTCGGAGAACCTGCGCTGGTTCGGTGAGTCGCTCGGCGTCCTCGCCATCGCGGGCGTGCTCTTGCTCACTTTCAGCCTCACGTCGAGCGTCTTCCTGCTCTCCGGGAACATCCGCAACATCTTCGTTCAGATCTCGGTCGTCGGCGTTGCAGCGATCGGCGAGACCATCGTGATGCTCTCGGGCGGCATCGACCTGTCGGTGGGATCGGTCGTGCTCCTCAGCGAGGTGATCAGCGCCGACCTCACGACGACCTACCACTGGCCGGTGGGCGCCTCGCTCTGCGTCGCGTTGCTCGCGTCGGCCGGCATCGGGCTGGTCAACGGCACCCTCGTCACCGTCGTCGGCATCGAGCCGATCCTCGTGACGCTCGGCAGCCTGCTGGTCGCCGCCGGGCTCGCCCAGTCGATCCTCGGCCTGCGCTACCTGCAGGTCACGAACTCTGTCTTCGACGACCTCGCGACGAAGAACGTGCTCTTCAATCTTCCGATCATGGTCGTCGTGATGCTCGGCCTCTACGCCGTGGTCGCGTACGCGATGCGGAAGACGCCGTTCGGCCGCAGAGTCTATTCCGTCGGCGGCAACCGCCGCGCCGCAAGACTCTCGGGGCTGCCGGTTGTCGGCGTGGGGATCGGCGTCTATGTCCTCGCGGCGGTGCTGTATGGCATTGCGGGCTTCTTGAACGTCGCGCAGATCGGCCTCGTCAGTCAGAACGACGGCATCGGTTTGGAGTTTCAGGCGATCATCGCGGCGCTCGTCGGCGGAGTCAGCGTCACGGCAGGCGGCGTCGGACGCGTCGAGCGGACGCTGATCGGCGTGCTGATCGTCGGGATGATCACCAACTACGAGACGATCAAGGGCATGAACCCGTCGTTTCAGACGGCGTTCCTCGGTGGGCTGCTGCTCGTCGCGGTGTTGACCGACAGGCTTCTGCGAGGGCGCCAATGAGATCGTCTGCCGCACTGCGACTCTTCGCGCGCAGCTACATCGACGCCTGGTTCCTGCTGCTGATGACGCTCGGACTGCTGCTCGCATTCTGGATTGCCGAGCCCGCGTGGCTCAACAGCCAGACCGCGCAGACGCTCCTCGCAGGTAACGCGCCGCTTGCCCTCGTCGCGGTCGCGATGACGTTCGCGATCATCTCACGGCACATCGACCTCTCACCCGGATCGATGATCGCGCTCGTCGGAGCGGTGATCGGCCTCGTCTGGACGTCCGACCAGAACCTGCTGCTCGCGTTGCTCGCAGGCTGCGGCATCGCGCTCGCCGTCGGCCTCGTGAACGGCTACCTCGTCGGCTACCTCGGCCTGAACGCGATCATGGTCACGCTCGCGGCGTACATTTGGGCGCGCGGCCTCGCAGTCGGCGCAAAGCAGGGCAACCCGATCGTTGTAGGCGGCGGTCTTGCCCATGTCGTCAACGCGACGTGGGGCGGCTTTACGATCGCGGTCCCGATCGTGATCGTTGCGTACGTCGGCGGCGCGTTCCTGCTCGCGCGTACGAAGATGGGCCGCTATACGTACGCCATGGGCGGCGACCCCGGCGCCGCGCATCGCGCAGGGATCAACGCGGGCTGGTACACGGTGCTGATTTTCCTGCTGATGGCCGTGATGATCGCGGTCTCGGCGATTCTCACGGTCGGCCAGCTCGGCTCCGCACAGCCGACAGCCGGCACGGGGCTCGAGCTCGACGCCATCATCGCCGTTGTGATCGGAGGCACGCGCCTAGCCGGTGGCGAAGGCAATGTCGGACGCACCGCGCTGGGCGTCGTCTTCCTCAGCGTGCTGAACAGCGGCCTCTCGAGCCTCGGCCTCAGCGACTCGGCCTACGAGCTCTACCGCGGCATCGCGCTGCTGAGCGTCCTTACCGTTCAGGTCGTCGTGCGCCGGCTCACCGATGTCGAGGAGCGCCGCCTGCGCACCCGCGAGCAGCTGGCAGCGCTGACCGCATGACGACTTTTGGCGACGGAGACCTCACCCGGCGCGAGCTGATGCGGCGCGTTGGCAGCCTCGCGCAGGCCGGCGGCACCGAGCTCGTACTCCTCGACGACGGGCACTCGCGCGGGATGCGCGCAATTGAGCTTCGCACCGGAAGCGGCCTGCGCTTTCGCGTGATGCCCGATCGGGGCCTCGACGTGGGCTTTGCCGAGTATCGCGGCGTCGGCCTCTGCTGGCTGCCGGCCAAGGGGCTGCCCGCACCGTGGTACTACGAGGGCGACCTCGACGGGCATGCCTGGCTCCGAGTCGGCCTCGGCGGCCTCTTCAACACGGCAGGGCTGGTCTCGATCGGTGTGCCCGAGGAGGTCGACACCTCGTCGTTCGGCTTCACGCAAAGACTGACGGCGCGCTACGGAACGCACGACCGGATCGCCGTCACGCCGGCGAGCCGCTTCGACTACGGCGAGCGCTGGGACGATGACCGTTGCTTCCTCTACGCCGAGGGGCTCGTGCGGCAGGAGATCGCCTACGGCGAGAACCTCTCGCTCAGCCGCCGCTACGAAACCGAGCTCGGCTCGAGCTCGTTCACGGTCGTCGACACGGTGAGAAACGACGGCTGGTTCACGACGCCCCACCAGCTGCTCTATCACTTCAACCTCGGCTTCCCGCTTGTCGACGACGGCGCCTATCTCGTCGCGGCCGTCGATGAGGAGCCGGCTTCGCTTGGCTACTCTCGCCGGTGTCGGCGGCGCCACGACGAGGACTGGCGGAGCATCACGGCGCCGCAGCCTGGCTTCACGTTCGGCGGCTACCTGCTCTCGCACAAGCCCGGCGCAGATGGCAGGGCCGCGGTTGCGCTAGTGAACCCTCGAACTACGCGGCGGGATCGGCGTCTATTTGCGTTACGACGCGCGCGTATTGCCGGCGTACCTCGCGTGGCGGATGATGCGCGAGGGTCTGTACGCGATCGGGCTCGAGCCGGCGACGAATCCGTTCGGCAATCCGCACGAGCTGAGGGAGAAGGGTTACCGGCTCGACCTCGAGCCCGGCGAGCAGCGCGTGTACACGCTTGAGTTCGGGATCCTGGATGGCCGGGACGCGATCGACCAGTTCAGCGCCGAGATCGAAGCACTCGCATGAAGATCGCCCGTTTCAGCACCGAGCACTACCGCGTTCCGCGCGAGGTGTGGTGGGGCGAGCGCCGCATCGGCGCGAGCGGCTACGAGATCTCGGATCTCGAGCTCGTGACGTTCGAGCTCGAGACCGACGACGGAGTCGGCGGCTCCGGCTTCACGTATACGGTCGGCCGCGGCGGTGCCGCGGTGCACGCGATGCTCGAGCACGAGATCGGCCCGATCCTGCTCGGCGCGGACTGCCGCGACGTACGTCCTCACTGGCACCGCCTTCACCGCGAGCTGCACTTCGTCGGCAACAGTGGCGTAACGGCCGTGGCGATCGCTGCGGCAGACATCGCGCAATGGGATGCGCTCGCCCGGGAGGTCGGCCTGCCGCTCTACCGTTTCCTCGGCGTGCATCGCGAGCAGATCGACGCGTACGCCAGCGGCGTCAACCTCGCCTACTCGCTCGAGGAGCTCGTCGACGAGATGAACGAGTTCCGCGCCGCCGGTTTCTCGGCCGTGAAGATGAAGGTCGGCCGGACGCTCGCGGAGGACGTGAATCGCGTCGGCGCCGTGCGCTCCGCTATCGGAGACGACAGCCGATTGATGGTCGACGCGAACATGGGTTGGACCCACGCCGAGGCCGCCCGCCGCCTCCGGGCCCTCGACGAGTTCGACCTGTATTGGCTCGAGGAGCCCCTGTGCCGCACGACGTCGAAGGTCATGCAGCGTTGCAGCGGCAGACGGCGACGCCGATCGCGGCCGGCGAGACCCTCTTCACTCCCCACGACTTCGGGGCGTACTTCGGCGCGCAGGCGATCCGCATCCCCCAGCCCGACGTGATCCGCCTCGGCGTCACGGGCTGGCTGCAAGTGGCGGAGCTCGCCGAGACATTCGGGCTACCTCTTGCGCCGCACTTCATCCCCGAGATCCACGTGCATCTCGCGTGCGCTGTCCCGAACGCGCTCACGCTCGAGTACCTGCCGATCCTCGAGCGCCTGCTCGTCGAGCCGCTAACCGTGCGGGACGGCGTCGCGCGACCGTCGCAGGGTCCGGGTCACGGCATGCACTTCTCCCACGACCTGCTAGCGGACCATCGGCTGAACGCCTAGGAAACGGAGGACCATGACGACGGACACACAGGCGACAAAGCTCGAGGCCGCGGCGCTCGCGGCCGCGGGCGACCAACCTCTGCTCGCCGACCAGGTGGTCGTGCTGACCGGGGCGAGTGGCGGCATCGGCCGCGCGATCGCGGGCATGCTCGTCGCCGCCGGTGCGAAGGTGGCGGTCACCGACCTGTCCGAAGATCGCGTCGATGAGATCGCAACCGACCTCGACGTGTTCGGCCGCGCCTGCGACGCCGCCGACCTGACTCGTTCGGCGCCTTCCACACCGCCGTCGAGACGGACCTCGGGCCGCTCGACGGCATCGTCAACTGCGCGGGACTGTGGGCGCCGCTGCCGTACGACGCGGTGACGCCCGAGGCGTTCGAACAGACGATGCGCGCGAACCTCGAGACTGCGTTCGTCACCTGCCGCACGGTTCTCCCGGGGATGACCGCTCCGCGGCTCCGGCTCGGTCGTCAACTTCGCCTCGACCGCCGGTGAATACGGATCGATCCGGGCGGCCGCCCACTACGCGGCGGCGAAGGGCGGCGTGATCGCGATGACGAAGTCGCTCGCCCGCGAGGTCTCACCGTCCGGAGTGCGGATCAACGCCGTTTCGCCCGGGCCGATCGACACGCCGGGGCTCCTCGCCGCCACGCCGGAGGCGCGTGCGGTCGCCGCCTCGCGCACACTCTTCGACCGGCTCGGCCGGCCCCACGAGATCGCCGGCGCGTGCGTCTTCCTGCTCTCCCCGCTCGCCACGTTCGTCACCGGCACGGTGCTGCAGGTGAACGGGGGGTCCTTGCTGTGAGCGCAATCGCTGCCGCCGAGATGGTGCAAGCGCCGTTCGCGGACGCGATCGTCGAGCTTGGCGAGCGCCGCAAGGATGTCGTCGTCCTGTCGGCCGACCTCTCGAAGTACACGGACATCCTTCCGTTCGCCGAGCGTTTCCCCGACCGCTTCTTCCAGGTCGGAATGGCCGAGGCGAACATGATGGGCGTCGCCGGAGGCCTGGCGAAGACGGGGTTCCTGCCCTTCGCGGTCACCTACGGCGTCTTCGCCACGCGCCGAGCGTACGACCAGATCGCGATGGCCCTCGACACGGGCGCGTCACGCGGCGTGGTCGTCGCATTTCTGCCCGGGATCACGACGCCGTTCAGAGCGACACATCAGGCGATCGACGACATCGCGCTGATGCGCGCGCTGCCGGGGATGACCGTAATCGACCCGGCCGACGCGACGGAGCTCGCCGCGGCCGTCCAGTTCGCAGCAGGCCAGACCGGCCCGGTTTACCTGCGTGGCCTGCGCGGGACCGTGAAGCGGCTGTTCCCGGCAGACGGTCTCGAGTTCGGGGCACGCGAGGTGCTGCGCGGCGGGGAGCTCGGCCTGATCTCGACCGGCCTCGCCTGCGAGTGGGCACTCGAGGCGGCCGAGCTCCTCGGGGATCGCGTCTCGCTGTTGCACGCGCCCGTCCTGAAGCCGTTCCCGGTCGATGCCGTGCGAGCGTTCTGCGCGCGCTTCGAGACCGTCACGACGATCGAGAACCACTCGACCGTCGGCGGGCTCGGTTCGGCCGTGTGCGAGGTCGTCGCCGAGCTCGGGCTCCCCGTCGTCGTGCGGCGGTTGGGCGTGCCCGACCGCTGGGCGCCCGCAGGCTCGCTCGACCACATCCGGCGCGAGCTCGGCCTGGACGCGGCAGGCATCGCGGAGGTGGTCGCGTGAGCACCGCGGAGCTCGCCGGTCGTGCGCACGCGATCCGGCGCACGGTGATCGAGATGTGCCGCGGCCGGGGGCAAGGTTACGCCGGCCAGGGTCTCGGCCTCGCCGACCTCGTCGCGGCGCTCTATTTCTCCGAGCTCCGGGAGGGCCACGACCGGCTCGTTCTCTCCACCGGCCACAGCGCGATCGTGCTCTTTGCGGCGTTGCACGAGCAGGGCCTCTACGAGCTCGACGAGCTGCGCACGTACGGCATGGACGGCTCGCGGATCGAAGAAAGCCCCCTCGAGGGGACACCGGGCTTCGAGATCACGGGCGGCTCGCTCGGCCAGGGTCCATCGCAAGCGGTGGGGATGGCGCTCGGCGAGCGCCTCCGCGGAAGCGACGCACGCGTCTACTGCATCCTCTCCGACGGCGAACTGCAGGAAGGACAGGCGTGGGAGGCAATCCAGTGCGCAGCTCACCACCGCCTCGACAACCTCGTGCTGCTCGTAGACAACAACCGCATGCAGGCGGACGGCGCGACCGCTCGATATCATGGGCGTCGAGCCCGTGCCGGAGAAGCTCGAGGCCTTCGGCCTCGCCGCCCGCCGCGTCGACGCGAACGTGCTCTCGGACGTGCTCGAGGCGTTCGACTGGGCGCAGGGGCAGTCGTCTCCCGTCGGCCTCGTATGCGACAACGTACCGGGCAAGGGCGTGCCGAGCTTCGAGGTCTACGAGAAGGTGCATTACATCCGTGCACCCGACGAGGTGTGGCGGCGCGCGCTCGCGGAACTCGAATCGTCGGCACCCGCCGAGCTCCCGAGTCCCGCGAGGCGGAGCTACTCGGGCAAGCGCCAGGCGAGGCGCGCGTGATCGACGACCACGCCGGTGCCCCCGCATCGCGCGCAAGCGGCGTCGCCGAAGCAGTCGGGGCACGGCCGGAAGGCTCCTGGCGAAGTGCCGAGGATCGTGCCGCATTCGCAACGGGCGACGATCGTGTCGCCCTCGATCTCGAACCCCTCGAAGGCGTGTTGGACGTGCACTGCGCGAAACGGCGTCTCCGCCATCGACCAGCACGGAGGATACGGCACACATGACCGACCCCGCAGCCCAGCGCGAAATCAGCCGATCCAGTCTGACCGACATGTTCATCGTCGACGGCGACGTCCACGTCCACGAACAGCCCGCCGAACTCGCCGAGTACGCACCGGACCCGTGGAACGTCGCGCTGCGGCAGATCGCGCAGATTCCGGAGCGCTACATGGACCTTCCGGGCCTCTCACCGAACGCCGAGTTCGCGATCCCGTTCCCAGGCGGACTCGAGCGGGACGTGACGGTAACGACTGCGGCCGAGCTGCGGCAAGAACTCGACGAGTTGCACGTCGACCGCGCGATCATCTTCCCCGACCACCTGTTGATGATCGCGAAGCTCCCGGATCCCGACTGGGCCGGGTCGCTCGCGCGCGCGTACAACCAGTGGCTCGAAGAACGCTGGCTCGCCGAGGACGAGACGCTGCTCGGCTCGATCGTCGTCGCGCCGCAGGATCCCGAAGGCAGCGCGGCCGACATCCGCCGGCATGCGGGACGCAAGGGCTGGCACTGCGTTTACCTGCCGGCGTGCGCGGTGGATCCCCTGTACGGCAGCCGGCAGTACAACCCGGTCTACGAGGCGGCCTGTGAAGTCGGCTTGCCCGTCGTCTTGCACAGTGTGACGACGGTGCACCCGGTCTTCCCGTTCCAGCTACACGTGTTCGAGACAACGTCCGCGCGGCACTCGATCGCGCATCCGTGGGCAATGATGGCGAACCTCACGAGCATGATCGAAACCGGCGTCTTCGTGCGCTACCCCGACTTGAAAATCGCGGTGATGGAAGCCGGGATGAGCTGGATGCCGTTCCTGATGATGCGCCTCGACAAGGAGTTCTCGGAGCGGCGCCGCGAGCTGCCGGCGCTGAAGAAGCGTCCGAGCGAATACCTCCGCAAAGTCTGGATCGGCACACAGCCAATCGAGGAGCCCGCCGACCGCCGCGACCTGCTCAAGCTGATGGAGCTCTTCGACGGCGACAACAAGCTGCTGTTCGCGTCCGATTGGCCGCACCACGATTTCGATCATCCGCAGTACGTCTCCGGCCTGCCGTTCACCGACGAGGTGCGGCGCAAGGTAATGGGCCTGAACGCAGCAGAACTCTTCGGCATCGACATCCCCCACGGGCCATATGCCTGAGGCCGCGGTCGCGCACGTCGACGAGATCCCAGAGGGAGAGCACAAGGTCGTCCGCGCCGGCAGGCGCGAGCTCGGCCTCTTCAACGTCGGCGGGACGTACTACGCGCTTCCAAACCTCTGCCCACACCAGCGCGGACCGCTCTGCGAGGGCGCGGTATCGGGAACGATCGAATGCGACGAGAAGTCGGGCTGGCGCTTCACCTGGCGCCATGAAGGTGAGATCGTCACCTGCCCCTGGCACGCGCAGGAGTTCCACATCCCAACCGGTGTGTGCCTCGCATTCCCGGAGATCAGGCTGAAGTTGTTCCCCGTACGCGTCGACGGCGACAGCATTTACGTCACCGTTTAGACGTAGGTCCTGATCACCTTCGCCCATCTTCCGCGCCCCAAGGGTGCTGGGTAATCGCCCGAGTGGTGGCCAAGAACGTGCTCGGTACAGAGTCTTGGCGGCGTCTTGAACATCCTTACGGCTTGTGCATCGCGGGCAGCCGTAAGGCCGCCGCGCAACCCGAGTCGCGATACTTCGCGAAGATCTTCAGTCCTCGCCGTCGCTGCTCCGGCGTCAGCTTCTCCGCCCAGTGCTCCCAGCACCAGGAACGTTCGAGTGCGATCGCACCGACGACGCCGAGATCCTCACGATCGTCTCCGACCGCACGCCGAAGCACCTCGACCACGATGTCGCGACAGGTCGAGAAGTTCCGGGCGGCCTCGAGCTCGGCGTCGGCGAACGAGCAGCCGACGGTGGTTGCGCCGGCGAGGTTGCACCGGCGGAACGAAGCGCCGTCGAACGAGCAGTTCATCAGCGCCGCGTCGGAGAAGTCGGCGTCGTCGAGACGCACTCCCTCGAGGCTGCAGTTCCGGAAGATCGCCCGACGGAGATCCGTCCCCGAGAGATCCGCGTCTCGCAGCTGGACGTGCTCCCATCTCGAGCCTCCCATCTCGGCAGCTGCGAAGTTGACACCGTGCGCATCCGCGAAGCGCACCTCGACTTCCTTGAGCCGAGCGCCCCGGCCTTCCAGATTCGCCAACTCGACGAACATGAGGACTGAGCCTTCGAGCCTCCCTCCGGTGAGATCCGTACTCGAGAGGTCGGGACGGCGAACGTCGCTGCCGATGGTGGGGGCGTCGGTCACGGCCCCATCATCTCGTAGTGAGTGTGCTTGGCGGCTTCGACGTTCGATGCTTCAGCTTCTTTTTCGAGCTTGCCCTTCAAGTCGAGGCCGAACTCCTGGATCCACTGATCGGCCGTCTCGCCGCAATCTTCGGCTGCTTTCTGGATCTTCTTGTGCACCTTGCGGCCGACATTGGACTCCACGCTCGCGTCGTCCATGACGTAGTTGATCTTCCACGCATACGCGCCCAGCCAGGACTTCCAGAGTCCCTTGAGGTACCACTTCTTCTCCTGTTGGAGCTCATTCGTGAGCATGCCCAGTTCCGTTCCTCTCGCCACGAGCTCGACGGGATCCTCTTCGAAGTCCGCCTTCGAGTCCGCGTCGCGAGCCGCGCGAGCGTCGCCGACGAGGGCGCCGAGCTTCGCATGCGCCTCCCGACCGTCGCCTGCGACCGCGGCTTCGAGGTCGGTGAGGAAGTCGAGCGGATTCTTTCCCGAGGCCTTGCGCTCACCGCTCGGCTTCCCCGGATCGGTGACGCCGGGAGCGGTGGAGTCCCCGGCAGTCGACGGTGGACCTCCATGGCCGCCGCCACGCAGCCGGTCGCCGGAGCGTACGGCGAACTTCGTGACGTCTTTGGCCGTGTCGATGAGCCAGTCCTTATCCTTGAGTGCCTTCTCGTTCACGGTCTTGAGCCAACCGCCTAGTGCGCCGCCGGCAAGGCCGCCGGCGGCTGCGAAAACCGCGCCCCAGATCAGGTCCTCGATCATCTTCTCCTGAGCCGAGACGTCCTTGAGGTCGGCATCCTGCTCGTCATAGGCCTTGCGGAACGCGCTCGCGGCGATGTTGATCTTCTCTTGCGCTGCCGCGAACCGCTCGAGCAGCTTTGCCTGCGCCTGAGTGCACGCCAGCGCGAAGTCCTGGAGGTCGGCGACGACCGTGAACTCCTCGTCGTGCTCCTCGAGCGTGGGCCCCTGCCCTACCTCGACCTTGATCGTCCTGTGTCCGACGTGAGCGAAGGTAACGGTCGTTTCGTACCTGCGCGGCGTCTTCCAACCTGCCTCCGGCATGTCCACGCCCTCACCTGAGACTTTGAACGACATTCCGACTTGCTCTTGGGCGATCCTGTCGAACTCCACGGAGACGATCGCCTTGTCTCCCTTGAAGATCCTCGTCGTGGTGGGATCCATGTGGCGAGGAGCGCCGGCTCCCTCGCCGCCCTTGATCACGTGAACGCCCCAGGACGCCACTTTCGGTGGGCCCTCCGGCTCAGGGGCGTGCGAGTTTCCGTGACCATGGTGGGTGGGCTGATGGACGACTGGGTCACGGCTCAGGACGGCCGCGCTCACAGCCATGTTCCCGGCCGACTGCTGCAGCGCGAGAATGTGCTCTCGGACCGGATCTCCGGCAGGAGCATGGTCCCCGGACGCGGGACGAGGGCGTTTCTCCGGATTCCAGACTGGGCCCTTGTCCTCGCGACCTACCATGCCAGTCTCCTCGCCGACGGCCGAGGCGTAAGTCTACTCCGCGACCGCCTTTGAGGAAGCCGACATTCCCTTGTGCTCGGGGAGGGCCGAGCCTCGACCGGGACGACTGCCCCAGCGGATGAAGTTGACCTGAGCGGGTAGTTGTGACAACGTTGTGTCCACACCAAACAGCGTTTGGTGTAGGCAAACGTTCGTCGAGTTTCGGGGGCGTCGCGTGTCGAGTGGTGGAGGAGCGGGATCGTCGAATCCCACCGGCGAGGTTGTGATCGCGGCGCGGTCGATCGGCAAGGTCTACGGGCACGTCCGGGCTCTCCACGAGGTCTCGTTCGAGCTTCGCCGGGGTGAGGTCGTTGCCGTCTTCGGCGACAACGGCGCAGGGAAATCGACGCTCGCGAAGTGCCTCTGTGGCGTCGAGCACCCCGACACAGGCCACCTCGAGATCGACGCGCAGCGCGTCGATCTGCACTCGATCCGCGACGCCGAGCGCTTCGGGATCACGACGGCCCACCAGGACCTCGCGCTCGCGCCCGACCTGACGGTGCTCGAGAACATGTTCCTCGGCCGCGAGCGGGTCCTGCGCGGCTGGAGGGGCAAGCTCGGGATGGTCTCGCGGCGCGAGATGGCGAGCGAGTCCGAGCGGGCGCTTGCCGAGCTACAGATCAAGCTCCCCTCCGTTCGCGTCCAGGTCGGAGCCCTCTCGGGCGGACAGAAGCAGGCGGTTGCCGTGGCCCGCGCCGCAATGTGGAGTCGCAGCGGGATCCTGCTCGACGAGCCGACCGCCGCGCTCGGCACTCGGCAGAGCGACGTCGTCTGCGAGCTGATCCGCTCCACCGCCGACCGCGGTCTCGGCGTGATGGTCATCTCCCACGACATCCCGCGTGTCCTTGCCGTCGCCGACCGTCTGATCGTGCTTCTCCACGGCTCGGTTGCGCTGCAGGCGTCGGCGCGCGAGGTCACCGGCCGCGACATCGTCGACGCGATGGTCGGCTACCACGAGCCGCCCCAGACGAGGCTGCAATGAGCCAGCCCTTATCGATCGTCGCGCCCGACGACGTCGTCGATCCGGTGGCCCCGCGCCGGCCGTCGCTGCTCGGCTCGGTCTTCTCGACCACCGCCTCCTGGATCTTCGTCATCGACGCGCTGCTCTTCATCGTCTTCGGCGCGCTCTCGCCCGAGAACACCTTCTGGTCGATCCCGACGCTGCAGGTGATCGCTCTCGACTCCGCGACCGCATTGATCCTCGCCTGCGGGATTGCCCTCCTGCTCGGAGCGGGGGAGATCGACCTCTCGGTCGGTGCCGGGCTTCTGCTCGCCTCGGTCTACGGCGGCAAGGTGATCATCGACCTCGCAGGGCACGGCACGCTCGTCGCCGCGCTGGTCGGCGTCCTCGTCTGCGTTCTCGTCGGCGCGGTCGTCGGTCTGTTCAACGGCCTCGTCGTCACCAAGCTGCATGTCTCCTCGCTCATCGCCACGCTGGCGACGCTCGGGATCGTGACCGGGATCGCCAACCTGGCGATTGGCGGCACCGACATCACCGGCATTCCGGAGAACCTCCAGAACGATGTCGGCATCCGCAAGTTCGGGTCGATTCCACTGCCGGCGCTGGCGGCGCTCGTGGTCTGGCTGCTCATGTGGTGGCTCCTCCGGACGACGCGCTTCGGACTGCGAATGCTCGCGCTCGGCTCGTCGCGCAGCGCCGCCGAGCGCTCCGGCATCCGCGTCGACGCCCAATTGATCGTGGCGTTCGTGATCGTCGGCGCCCTCGCAGGCTTCGCCGGATTCATCGACCTGACCAGGTTCGCGACGACGAACCTCGCCGGCCACCAGAGCGACGCGCTGACCGCGATCACCGCCTGCGTCATCGGTGGCACGAGCCTCTTCGGAGGTCGTGTCTCGATCGCCGGCGTCCTGGCCGGAACCCTGCTGGCGGTGATCCTGCAGGACGGCCTCGTCGTCATCGGGCTCTCGGCCTTCTACCAGCTCATTGCGATCGGCCTCGTGCTGATCGCTGCCGTCTACCTCGACAGCAGGCGTACCTCCGGCACGTTGCGACTTCGCCGGTGACCTCACGACCAACACGACGACCCACGCCCACCTCACCTCGAGAGAGAGCAGTGAGAAAAGGAGCCATCATGCGTAGAAGATCCGTTGCCGCGCTCGCCCTCGCCGTTCTGGTCGGCGCTCTGGCGTTCGCTGCGTCTACCGGCGCATCCGCAAGCGCTTCACGTTCCGCCAGCGCCGCCACCAAGTACAACGTCACGTTCGTCTCCGCGCTGATCAACGACTCGTACTTCGTCACGATCAAGTGCGGTGCCCAGGACGAGGCGAAAAAGCTCGGCATCAACTTCACCTGGACCGGCCCGACCAGCAACAGCGTCTCGGCGGAGTACTCGGCCTTTCAGTCCGCCTCGACCACCAATCCCGACGCGATGATCCTCGCACCCTTCTCGAACAACGGTTGGGGCGGAGTGATCCGGCCGCTGATGAAGGCGGGAGTGCCGGTCGTGCTCTCGGGTGAATCGATCGACCCGCCCGACGGTCTGACGACGTTCATCTCGAACTTCCTGGCCGGCGGCAACTCGCTGGCAGGCGAGATTGGCAAGCTCACGGGTGGAACGGGCAAGATGGCGATCGTCGCCGACTCGACTGGCAACAAGACCGACAGCGACCGGTACACGGGCCTCGTACCGATTCTGAAGAAGAAGTACCCCAATCTAAAGATCGTCGGCCCGTACTACGCGGCGAACAGCACCGCGAAGGCGGCCTCGGTTACGGCGTCGATCATCATCGGCAACCCCGACCTCAAGCTCGTGTACGCATCCTCGGGCCCCGAGGCCGTCGGCTCCGCATCTGCGATCGCAGCCGCCGGCGACTCGGGCAAGATCAAGCTGATCTCGTTCGACTCGAGCCCGCCCCAGATCCAACTCCTCAAGCAGAACAAGCTCGCCGCGACGATCGGGCAGTCGCCGTATCTGACCGGATCGCTCGACGTCAAGGCGGCCGTCGACTACCTCAAGGCGCACGGCGTGCGCTCAGGCTCCGCGCCGTCGTCGGCGAAGCTGTCCTACACCCCGACCGTGCTCCTCACACCCCAGAACGTGAACACGCCTCTCGGCAAGAAGTACCAGTACCTGACCAAGTGCGGCGGGACGCAGGGCGGTTAGACCCGGACCGTGACGACACTCGAGCAACGCTTCTCGATCGGCTATCACCTCAACAGCTGGGATCTCGGGGGTCTCGACCTCGAGGACGGTCTGAGATTCCTGGCGGGCGAGGGGTTTCGTTGGTTCGAGGCGCTTGCCCGTGACGGTTTCTCCAACGACTTCGCCCGCCGCTTCATGCGTGCGGGCGAAGTCGACCCTCCCGTCCTCACGGGCGACCTGTATCTCTGGCCGCGGATCGCGCTCTTCTCCCGGGTGCAGGAAGACCTCGGTCTCCGGCTTTCGTCGCTCTATTGCAACGCCGAGCTGATCAACCCGCGCACCTGGAGTGCCGAACGCGACACGCTCAGCGCCATCGCCCGACTGCTGGCCGGGTTCGGCGCACCCGTGCTCGTGCTGGGAGGCGGCCCGCCCGCACGCCCGGACGAGCCGCCCGAGCCCGACGACTACGAACGCTTCTGCAGCGCCCTCGAGGAGGTGGGCGACCTCGCCGGGGCTCTCGGCGTGACGGCGGCCTACCACCCGCACCTCGACACCTTCGTCGAGAACCGGGAGCAGCTCGACCGGGTCATGGACCGGCTCGACACCTCACGCTGCGGGCTCTGCGTCGATCCCGCCCACTTCGCCGCCGTAGGCTCCGACCCGGTTGCAGTCGTCCGCGACTACGGGGACGCAGTCCGCTACGTCCACCTGAAGGACACGACGGCCCCCGCCGGGGCCACCGGCCCAGCACGCTATGCGGCGTTCTGCGAGCTCGGCGCCGGGGTCGTAGACCTGCCCGGCCTCAGCCGGGAGCTGCTCCGGCAGCGCTACGACGGACTCGCGATCGTCGAGCTCGACATCAGCGCCAGAGGAGCCGAGCGAAGCGCACGCGAATCGGTCGCCTACGTCCGCGACGTGCTCGGGCTCCAGCTCGAGCCGGGCGTCGGCGCATGAAGGCGACGCCGCTCCTGCTCGATGTCGACACCGGCGTCGACGACACGATCGCGCTCCTGTACGCGGCCCTGCACCCGGGGATCGAGCTCGTCGCCGCCGGCTCGGTGTGGGGCAACGTCGAGGTCGAGAAGGCGACGAGGAACACGCAGCATGCGCTGGCCATGGCGGGCGCAGGCGACGTTCCGGTCGCAGCCGGCGCTGCCGGCCCTCTCGCCGGCCACCCCGCGGTTTACGCCCACCACGTCCACGGCGACGACGGCCAGGGCAACATCGGCGAGCCGAGCTTCACCGGCGCCCCCTCGCCGCTCGGTGCGGCCGAGCAGATGATCGAGCTCACCCGGGAGCGACCCGGCGAGATCGAGATCGTCGCTACGGG
Source organism: uncultured Actinomycetes bacterium (assembly GCA_963836925.1). Taxonomy (GTDB): domain Bacteria; phylum Actinomycetota; class Thermoleophilia; order Gaiellales; family Gaiellaceae; genus PALSA-600. The sequence continues at coordinate 144,580 of CAWILJ010000009.1, read as the reverse complement.
ACCTCTCACGAACCTCGCGGTTGCGCTCTCCCTCGACCCCGAGCTGCCGCGACTCGTTCGGGGTGTGACCATCATGGGCGGCGCCGCGCTCGCCCCGGGCAACGTCACCGAGCTTGCCGAGGCGAACATCTGGTGCGACCCCGAGGCGGCCCACGCGGTCTTCGACGCAGACTGGCTGCTGACGGTCGTGCCGCTCGACGTGACGATGAGGACGCTGCTCGACGAGGCCGACCGGCAGAAGCTGCTCGCCGCCGGCGGGATCGCCGAATACGTCGGCCGGATCCTCGACTTCTACTTCGCCTTCTTCGCCGAGCAGGCATTCGGCGAGCGCCGGTCCTGCATGCATGACGTGCTCGCCGTCGCCGTCGCCGCCGGCACCCTCGAGCCGACCCTCATGCCGACCGTGCGGGCAACGGTGGACACCGGTCCCGGGGTCGGGCGAGGACAGACCGTCTTCGATCTCCGCGGTCTCTACAGCTCCTTCCCGGCGCAGCCCGGGGCACATTGCCGCGTCGTCCTCGAGTGCGATCCCGACTTCGCCGGCCCCGTCGTCGAGCTCCTGTGCGCCGCCGGGCCGAGCCGGATCGAGGAGCTGAATGTCTGACACGGTGACGGACAACGAGCTCGTCGGCCTGCGCGTCGCCGTCGTCGGGGGTGCGTCCGGCATCGGCGCGTCACTCGCCTCGCTGCTCGTGCGGCGCGGCGCGTCCGCGGCGGTCGTCGACTCCGATCCTTCGGCCGCCATCCGTGCCGACGTCGGCAATGACGAGGGCTGCCGGACGGCTATCGAGAGGTCGGTCGCAGAGCTCGGCGGGCTCGACGGCCTCGCGATCACCGCGGGCGTCACGGGCTACGCATCCATCGAGGAGACCGACGTTGCCCTGTGGCGGCGGATGCTCGACGTCAACCTCGTCGCGGCCGGGCTGCTCGCGGGCTACGCGCTTCCGGCGCTCGAGCAGTCGAGCAACGCGTCGATCGTCGTCGTCGCCTCGGCCGCCGGCCGTAAAGGAAGCCCCGAGTTCAGCGCCTACTCGGCCTCGAAGGCCGGCCTGATCCACTGGTCGGCGGCGGCCGCGCGCGAGCTCGGCGCTCGCGGGATCCGAGTGAACTGCGTCAGCCCGGGCCCGATCGACACCCCGATGCTCCGAGGCCACCAGCCGGCGGGGCAGGAGTCGAGCGCCTGGTCGGAACGCCTGGCCGGGCGGACGTCGCTGGGCCGCGTCGGGAGGCCCGAAGAGGTGGCCGAGGCGATCGCCTTCCTGCTCGGCCGCCGCGCCTCCTACATCACGGGCGGACTTCTCGACGTCGATGGGGGCGAGACCGCCTGATGCGCGAGCTCCTCGACCGGGTCGCACTGGTCACCGGGGCAGCGCGCGGAATCGGACGGGCCACGGCGCTCGCGCTCGCCGACTCGGGGGCAGCGGTCGTCGTCTCCGACGTCGCGACACCGGTGGCCGGGCTCGACTACACGACCGGCGACGCCGCCGGCCTCGACGAGACCGCCCGGCTGATCGCCGGGTCGGGTGGTCGGGCAGCCCCCGTCCCGGCGGACGTCCGCGACATCGCCGCGCTCCGCGACGCGGCCGCCACAGCCGTGACGCGCTTCGGCAGGCTCGACATCCTCGTCGCCAACGCCGGCATCGCGAGCTGGCCCCGAACGACGTGGCAGGCAACCGAGGAAGAGTGGCAGACGATGCTCGACGTGACCCTCACCGGAACCTGGAACACCTGCCGCGCCGCCATCCCCGCCATCCTCGAAGGAGGCCGCGGCGGCTCCGTGGTGATCGTGTCGTCGACTGCAGCGCTCAAGCCGCTGCCGACGATCGGGCACTACTCCGCAGCGAAGGCCGGTCTCGTCGGCCTGGCCAAGAGCCTCGCGCTCGAGCTCGCACCCGAGAGGATCCGCGTCAACACCGTTCATCCCGGCGGCACCGCCACGGACATGACCCAGAACGAGGCGGCCGAGACGTGGCAGGCGACCGCTCCCGGCGTCGGCGTGACGCTCGAGCTCCCACTGCCGATCCACCGCCTCGAGCCGCTCGACATCGCAAACGCGATCCGCTGGCTCTGCACCGACGAGGCCCGCTACATCACCGGAACGATCAGCGTGGTCGACGGAGGAGCCCTCCTGCGATGACCACGCCGGCGACGCCGATCAGGGTCGGGGTGATCGGGTGCGGCGAGATCGCGCAGGTCATGCACCTTCCGCTCCTGCACGAGCTCGACGAGTTCCGCATCGCCGCCCTCTGCGACCTCTCGCCGGCCACGATCGACCACCTGGGGGACCGGTACTGCGTGGCGTTCCGGACGACCGACTACCACGAGCTCGTCGGCTCGGACGGGGTCGACGCGGTCGCCGTCTGCACCTACGACCACGCCCCGGTCGTAGCGGCCGCGATCGCGGCCGGGAAGCACCTGCTCGTCGAGAAGCCGCTCAGCTTCACGCCCGCCGAGGCACAGCCGCTCGTCGAGGCGGCCCGGGCCGCGGGCGTGATTGCGCTCGTCGGGTACATGAAGCTCTACGACCCGGCCGTCGAGCGGGCTACCCGCATCACCGCGGCCATGAACGGTCTCCGGGCGCTGCACCTCCACAACTTCGCCGGCCGCTTCGACCGCCACGGCGACCTCTACACCCAGTTCCGGGGCGATGACGTGCCCGAGGCGACGGTCACACGGGCGCGCGCCGAGGTCGAGGACCGGATCGCCGATGCGCTCGGCCCCTCCCACGGCGGCTACGCAGACCTCTACACCCTCCTCCTGATGCTCGGTAGCCACGACCTCGCCGTTCTCCGCGCCGTGTGCGGTCCTCCCGAGCGCGTCGCCTACGCGTACGCGCGCGGCGACGACCAACTGCACGTCAGCCTCGAGTATCCGGGTGGCGTTCCCTGCACCTTCGAGCTCGGTGTGGGCACGAGCTACGAGTGGTGGGACGAGTGGCTGGCCGTCTACGGCGCCGAAGAGCAGCTCCGCGTGGAGTTTCCGAACCCATACGTCCGCTACGCCTCGACCGTCCTTCGGCGGCGCGAGGCCGACGAGGGAAGCGCAGCCGAGCGGGTCGTTCAGGTGTCGCACGAAAGCCCGTTTCGCCGGGAATGGCTCCACTTCGCGGACTGCATCAACGGCGCGGCAGAGCCGCGGACGCCGATCGCGGACGCTGCCGGCGACCTCGACCTCGCCTGCCACATGATCCGCGCGCTTCCGCCCCGCGAGGCCGGCGCGCTGTGACAGTCGTCGTGACCGGGGCCGCCGGACTGCTCGGCCGCCATCTCGTTGAAGCCGTCGACGATTCCGGCCTCCCGGTCCGCGCCGTCGATCGCGTTCCCCCGCCCTCCTCCGACGTGGAGTTCGTCCGCGCCGACCTGACGGTCCTCGGCGAAGCGGTGCAGGCACTTCACGGAGCCTCGGCGGTGATGCACGCGGCAGCGATTCCGCGCCCGACCGGGCTCACCGCAGTCGAGGTGTTCCACACGAACGTCACCGTCGCCTACAACGTGGTCGAGGCTGCCGTCCTCCATGCCGTGCCGCGGCTCGTCAACGCCTCCTCGTTCAGCGTCATCGGACTACCCTTCAACCCGCGCCCGGTGCGGCTCGAGTACCTGCCCATCGACAGCAGCCATCCCCTCGCCCCACAAGAGGCGTACGCGCTCTCGAAGCTCGTCACCGAGGAGATCGTCGCGGCTGCCACAAGACGCTCCGGCCTGAGCGCGATCAGCCTGCGGATGCCGTGGATCCAGACGCCTGCCACCTTCGCCGACGAGGTCGTCCCGCGCCGCGAAGACCCGAGCGTTGGTGCCTCCAACCTTTGGGCTTACATCGATGCGCGTGACGCCGCCGCTGCCTTCCTCGCGGCACTCGAGCCGACGATCGGCGGACACGAAGCCGTGTACGTGAGCGCGCCCGACACGTTCATGGACGCCGAGACCGAGGCGCTCGTCCGTTCAACGTTCGCAGAGGTCGAGCTCCGCAAGCCGCTTCCGGGCCGGGCGCCGCTTCTCGACACCGACGCGGCGCACGCTCTCCTCGGCTGCCGGGCCGAGCACTCCTGGCGGTCCTACCCCACCGAGGCGGCGTGAACCGCTTCCGCGACCAGGTCTCGCTCGTGACCGGCGCCGCAGGTGGGATCGGCGCCGCCGCGGCCGCCCGGTTCGCCGCCGAGGGTGCACGCGTGGTGCTCGTCGACGTCGACGAGCACGCGGCCCACGCAACGGCCACGGCCGTTGCGCGGAGCGGCTGCGAGGCAATCGCGCTCGCCGCCGACGTGGGTGAGCCGGCCCAGGTGTCGTCGGCCTTCGAGCGAGCCGTCGACCACTTCGGACGCATCGACATCGTCTTCAACAACGCAGGCATCGCCGGGCCCGCAGCGCCGGTCGATGGGCTCGACGTCGCCGCTTTCGACCGGGTGTTGCGCGTCAACCTGCGCGGGGCGTTCCTCGTCCTCCAGGCTGCCCTTCGCGCGATGATCGCCGCCGGGGGCGGCGGAGCGATCGTGAACATGTCGTCCTCGATGGCCGGGTGGGATGTGCTCGCCGGCGGCGGCGCCTATGCGGCGAGCAAGTACGGCGTCCTCGGCCTCACCCGGGTCTCCGCGCTCGAGGCCGCGCCGTACGGAATCCGCGTCAACGCCGTCTGCCCCGGCGTCGTCGAGACGGCCCTCGGCATTCCCGACCTCGAGGACAGCAGCGCCGAACGCGACCGATTCGCCGCCCGCATCCCTCTCAGGCGCGTCGCTGCGCCTGAAGACGTGGCCGGCCTCGTCGCATTTCTCGCCTCGAGCGACGCGCGGCACATCACCGGCGCTGCATACCTGATCGACGGCGGGCAGACGCTTCAGAGCTGGTCGAACGCCCCCGCAGCCGACAGCTTCCCGCTCGTCATCCGTGACGAGCCGAACGATGCACTCGACCATGGAGGTACCCGTGAGCAACACGCCCACTAGCGCAATCGAGCTACCAGTCCTCGACGGCACCGATGGAGCCGTCACCATCCGCAAGCGAGTCACCCTGCTCGAAGAGGTTCTGAGCGACGGCCTCCGAGGCACTGAGCGGCCGATCCGCCGCGCCGTGATCGCAGTCGTCATCAGCAACCCGTATGCCGGGCGCTGGGCAGACGACCTCGAAATCCTCGAGAACGCGGGTGAGCAGCTCGCGACCGACTTCATGACTCGCGCCCTATCCCTTCTCGACGGCAACGTCGAGGCCTACGGCAAGGGCGGCATCGTCGGCGAGAACGGCGAGATCGAGCACATCGCGGCTCTCCTGCACCCGCGTTTCGGGCATCCAACCCGAAGCCTCTCGAACGGTGTCTCGATCCTGCCCAGCGTGAAGAAGCGCGGCGGCCAGGGAGCCACGATCGACATCCCCGTTCATCACAAGACGGCGATGATGGTTCGCTCCCACTTCGACTCGGTCGAGTTTCGCGTGCCCGACGCCCCGGCCGCCGACGAGATCGTCGTCGCGCTGGCCGTGTCGGATGGGCCTCGCCCGCATGCTCGCGTGGGCGGGCTCCGGGCCGAGGACGCCGAGGGCGTCGATGGCCTCCGTTGAGCCCCTTCCGGACGGGGAACACGTCGATCCGTTCTCAGCCAAGCAGTCGACTCGCGACGCAATGGACGTCCCGCCGACGAGGACGGGGCTGCTCGCGGTCGACCTCGTCAACGACTACTTGGAGCCGGCCGGGGCCATGCCCGCGGCCGACTGCGGACCGATCATCGACGCCAACCGTCGCCTGGCCGAAGCAGCCCGCCGCGCCGGGGTCACGATCCTGTGGATCCGGCCGGGTCATCTCGATGCCGACGACGGTCTCTTCAGGAAGCGCATCGTCCACGCGCTCGAGGGCACCTGGGGCGCCGAGCTCCATCCGGACCTCGGCGTGCAGAAGGGCGAGCGGGTGTTGAGCAAGCGGCGCTACTCGGCCTTCTTCCAGACCGACCTCGACCTCTGGCTGCGAGAGCACGACGTTGCCCGGGTAGTCGTAACCGGGGTCGCCCTGAACATCTGCGTCCGATCGACCGTGCACGACGCGTTCTTCCTCGGCTACCAGGTCTGGGTCGTACAGGACGCCTGCCGTGCCACCGGTGAGCGAGAGGAGGCCTCGACGCTGTACGACATCCAGACGCACTTCGGTGAGGTCGTCACCGTCGAAGACGTACTCGAGGCGTGGGCATGAGTGGCGAACTGCTCCTCCACGGCGCGGGTCTCGTCCTCACGGGCGACTTCGACGAGCCGAGAGCGGACGGCGATGCCGTCCTCATCCGGGAAGGGAGGATCGCCGCGCTCGGCGCCTTCGAAGACCTGAAGCCCGACGAGGCGATTCCGACGGTCGACGTGGGCGGAGGGACGGTCGTGCCGGGTCTCATCGATCCCCACACGCATCCCGTGCTCGGGGACTACACCCCGCGGCAGGGAACCAGCGGCTGGATCACCAGCTACGTGCACGGCGGTGTGACGACGCTGATCTCCGCAGGCGAGGCTCACTGGCCCGGACGGCCGCGCACGGCCGCCGGCGTCAAGGCGATCGCGATCGCTGCGCATCAGAGCTCGCGCAACCTGCGGCCCGGCGGAGCGAAGGTCCACGGCGGCGCCCTCCTGCTCGAGCACGGCCTCACGGCGGCGGATTTCGACGAGATGCATGCCGCCGGCGTCAGGCTGCTGGGGGAGATCGGGCTCGGCGGTGTCATCGCGCCAGAAGACGTGGTTCCAATGGTGGCATGGGCGCGCGAACGTGGCTGGACCGTGCCCATGCACATCGGCGGGGCGTCGGTGCCGGGGTCGTCCGTCGTTGGCGCCGAACTCGCGCTTGCCGTCCGGCCCGACGTGGCGAGTCACACGAACGGCGGCCCGACCACGCGCCCTCTCTCCGAGATCGAGCAGATCCTCGAGGGGACCGACGCGGCGATCGAGGTGGTGCAGGCAGGAAACACGCGCGCCCTGCGTGACATCGTGTCGATGCTGAAACAGCGGGACGCGGTCGACCGGCTCCAGATCGGAACGGACACGCCTTCCGGGACGGGCGTCGTGCCTCTGGGCATGCTCCGGACGATCGCCTACTGCTGCGCCCTCGGCGGACTCGATCCCGAGCTGGCAATCTGCGCAGCCACGGGACAGACCGCGCGGCGCTACAAGCTCGAGGCGGGGCGGATCGAAGTCGGTGCACCGGGGGACATCGTCGTCCTCGATGCGCCGATCGGCGGAACGATGACGACTGCCCTCGACGCTCTTTCGATCGGCGACGTTCCCGGCATCTCGATGGTGGCCGTCGAGGGTGAGATGCTGGTTTCAAAGAGCCGCATGACCCCGCCCCCGATGCGGACGATCACGGTCGAGACATCGGGCCTCGTGATGACGTGACCAGCCGGAACGCCGTGACGGAAGGAGCCGTTCTAGCCTCGAACGAGCTGCGAGATCTCTTCCGCACCCGACCTGAGCGCCTGCAGGGCCGCCCCTTCGTCGTAGCGCGATGAAGGGGCCGTGATCGCAAGAGCGATCAGCCCGACCTTCGGGGACTGAATCGGCACAGCAATCGACGACATGTCGGGGAAATACTCGTCGTGCTGGGACGCGTACCCCCGCTTCCGCGCCTCTTCGAGGATCGCTGGGGCAGGCATCGAGACCCCGAACTCGCGCAAAGCCTCGAGCTCCTTCTCGGGGCTGAAGGCAACGAGCACGCGCCCCGAGGCCGACGTGTCGAGGGGCATCCGCGTCCCAGACTTGATATCGGCCTTGAGGGCACGATCGGCGGCTACCCGCTGGATGATCATCGCGGTACCGGCATCGAGAACAGCCAGGGACGAGGTCTCGCCGGTCAAAGCCGAGATCGAGGTCACCGTAGGGAGGATGCGCGATCCGAGGTCGGCCTGCTCGAGCACGGCGCTGCCGACCTCCAGGGCTCTCAGGGTCAGGCGGTACCTCCCGTCGCCGGCCGGCTCGACCCAACCTGCCGCGACGAGCGTCTGGAGGCGCTGATACGTCGTGCCGCGGGCAGTGGACGTGCGCCGGGCAAGCTCGCTGACGCCCGTCGGCCCTGGCGCCGCAGCGAGGATGTCGAGAAGGGCGAAGCACTTGATGACCGAGCCCACGAGCCGGCTCTTTCCGGTAGGTGCTTCCTCGACCGACATTGACGCTCGTACAATAGTTCGTTCCTCCGGCGTGTTCAGATCGCCAATTTCAGCCCGTTGCGGCGATATTTCGGCACCGGAGCCCGGGTCGCCGCCCATCAGGCGAGCAACCGACCCGGGCTGAGCAGCCCGAGCGGGTCGAGGGCCACCTTGATCGCGCGCATCGCGCGGATGTCGGACTCGGAGCGCGTCAAGGAGAGCCACCTCGTCTTCGCTACCCCGATGCCGTGCTCGGCGCTGATCGAGCCGCCGAGGCTCGCGACGAGCTCGAGCACCGCCTCGTCGACGCGCTCGTCGTCAGAGGGCGGGCCAACGACGTTCACGTGGACGTTCCCGTCGCCGAGATGCCCCCACAGCAGCATCTCCGCCTGATCGTCGACTTCGGCGATCGCCTCGCGCACCTCACGCGCGAAGCGGGGCAGCGCAGCGAGGGGAACGGAGATGTCGAGCTTGTGGGGGACGCCGAGCGCGTTGACGGTCTCGTTGAGCGCCTCGCGGTAGCGCCACAGCCGCCGGCGACCCTCGGGATCGTCGGCGGCGACCGCATCTCCAACGACCTCGAGAAGAACCTCGAGCTGCTCGGTCGGGTCCGACTCGTCTGCACACTCGATCACGAGGTAGGCCTCGAAATCGCACTCGAACGGCCGCGGAAGTCCGAGATACTCGAGCACACGCCGAAGGCCGCCGAGTTCGAAGAAGTCGACCGCCTGGACCGAGGGCACTCCGCGCGTGACCACCTCGAGAATGTCGAGCGCACGATCCAGGCTCTCGACGCCGGCGAGCACCGTGACGCGGCTCGTTAGGAGCGGAGCGACCCGGAGCCGTACCCGAGTGATGACCCCGAGGGTGCCCTCGCTGCCGACGAGCAGGCCGGTCAGGTCGTAGCCGGTGTTGTCCTTCGCGAGGCCCTGGAGCCGGGAGATCACGTTGCCGTCGGCGAGCACGACCTCCAGCCCGACGACCTGGTCCCGCATCATCCCGTGGCGCATCGCCTGCGACCCGCCCGCGTTGGTGGCGGCCATGCCGCCGATCGTCGCCGCACTTCTAGCCCCGTGGTCGACCAGGAACTCGAGCCCGATCGCGGCCAGGAACCCCTGAAGCCCTTCGAGCGTCACGCCGGCCTCGACCGTGACCTGATGCGCCACGCGGTCGACTGGTTCGATCGCCGTCAGCCGCCGCAGGCTCAAGACGACCTCGCCGTCACGTGGAGTTCCTCCACCGACCATTCCCGAGTGCCCTCCCTGCGGGACGAGCGGCACCCGGGCCTCGGCGCAGGCGCGGACGACCGCTGCCACCTCCCCGGTCGTCGCCGGGCTCACGACGAGCATTGGACGTCCGCGGAAGCGTCCGGTCAGGTCGTGGCCGAACGCAGCCGTGACTGCAGGGTCCGAGACGACGTGCGTAGGACCGACGACCTGCTGCAAGTCTGTCGCCAGCGTCTCGACCGCCGGGGCATCGAGTGAAAACGAACCGCCCACACCGAGAGGATGGCCAGCGCGAGGCTGGTGTGCAAGCCGCTCCTTCGCTGCCGGCCGCCTTCAAGGCGGTCAGCCCGGACCGGGTGTGCTCGCCGAGCTTGCGATAGACGCTGCAGTTGTTCCCGAGTCTGCTAGGAACTCAGAGCAGGGCGCGTCGGTGGGGGGACGGCTCCGCGGTCACAGGCAACCTGGGCGCGGCGATCGGCGCGGTTTCGAACTCCCGGGATCGGGTTAGGGCGAGGGAGAGGAACAAAAGAATCGGGCCTCAAACGTCTATCAGCCCTCAGCAGTGTGGGTTGAACGGTTCGGCCAAGAATCGCCGAGCTCGTCGGCTGGTCTGGGAGGCGGATGATGGGAATAGGTTTCGTGGAGTCGGGTGAGTCCGACGGAGTTGCGCGGTCTGAGTCGGTTGAGCTGCGGCTGGCCGTACGCTGCGACGTCGCGGCCCCGCGGCTGGCTCGGAAGGCCTTCGACGTGATCGAGGGGATCGATGCTGTCCGCGACAGCGCTCGCCTCGTCGTGAGCGAGCTGGTGTCGAACGCCGTCCGGCATTCGGGCTGCGTCGCCAGCGACCTGATCCAGGTGCGCGTGAGTCGACGGGACGGGTTTCTGACCGTCGCAGTGACGGACCGCGGGATGGCCGGCGGTACTCCGCGGATGCGACCACACCAGCCCGACGGCAGAGGGGGCCTGGGCCTGTCGATCGTCGCGAAACTCTCATCTCGGTGGGGAACGCGACGCACCGCCGGCGACTGCTGCCTGGTCTGGGCCGAACTCGCCATCGGCCCCGGCGATTGAGTGCGTCGCGCGCGTGCGCGCGGCCACCGGCACACCCTCCCGACTTCGCCCCGAGACACGGGCCGAGGCCGACGAGCATGCCCGCGCGCTCGCCGAGCTGTAGACGGAGCGCCGGTGCGAGAGACGGGGCTATCCTCAGGACGCTGTACGTCCGTCGGGTTCACCTTCCCCCTCCCACACCCGGGCGCTCACCTTCGGAACGGAGCCAAGGCAAGCAATGTCCACTCCATCGCGTTCAGCCCCCGATAAGTCGACACCGAGCGCGAGCGAGGTGATGCGGCAGGTGAGCATCACGTGGAAGAGAGGCGACTACCGGGCGCTCCGCAAACTCCTTCACCCCGAGGGGATGTGGTTCCTCGTCGACGCGGATCCCCGGTTCATTCTCGGCGTGAGCGAGTTCATCGACGCTATCGCGCTGGCTCAGCGCGAAACCGTCTTCGACTTCAGCAACGACCTCTACGAGGAACTCGCGGAAGGCGTGCTCCTCAGCCAGTGCCAAATCCGCCGACCGCTACGAGGCTCGGAGCACGGCCATACGCTCGGCCGCTACTTCTTCCTCCTCGAGGTCCGCGACGGGCTCTTCGCACGCAGCGAGAGCTTCCCCACCGAGGTCGCCGCTCGCGACGCGTTCGAGGCGGGCTGGGTTCAGAAGCTCGAGGCCACAGCTTCGTAGCCGAACACGCTCTGGCACCGGGCGGATGTTCCGCCGGCGCACAAGCGTCACCCTCTCGAGTCCCTCGGCCACGTCCCGTTCGGCCCGACGCGCCCGAACCCCGCATCCGAGGCGGTTGCTCGACCTTCACGACGCGGTAACGCGCCTCGCAGTCGACGAGCGCGCGCCGACCTCGAGCGGCAGAGGATGGTGGCGCATCCCGAGCCGCGATCGAGTGACGTTCACAGCTCCCCTCGACGCGACCTGAACCAGTCCGTCGATTTGAGCCAAGTCACCGCCCGGTCCCAGGCATCCTCCGTATATCCCCTCGTTGCGAGGCGCGCCTCGAACTGATTCCTGAGCTCGGACGGCATGCTGGGATACGCGCTCTTCAGCCGTGCTTCCATCTGGAGCATGTGATCGAGGAACGTCTCGCGCCCGTCCGGATCGACGTGCGAGCGCACTGCAATCTCATCCTGGGCGAGCCGCAGCCAGAGCGGAGGTCCGCTCTCCACATCGTCGCGGTCGTGTTTGCGCGGACGGGTCAGGTCTCGGCGCCGGGTTCTGTCAACGGTGGGACTTCGTCCTCGTTCGGGTCGTCGGCCGGAGGGTCTGGCTCGTCGCCCTCGCGGCGTTCCTCGTATTCGTGTCCATCCTCGCGCCTGATCCGGTCGTCAGCCTTGTCGGTCTCGTCTGGCATGCCATCGACCTACCCCGTACGCGAGAAAGGAACCGCAGGCGCGCTCATGCGCACGCGAACCATATCTCGGGCGGCGAGCGGCAGGGCGATGGTCATCCCTGGCTCCTCTCGTCCGGACCCGGACGCAAGAACGGAGGCTGCGCGACCTTCTCGCTGCGTCCTGCGTGTTTGGGTCTCGAGCGGTGGGTACCGGTGTGTTCACCACCGGGGCCGGAGCCGAGCATCGCAGCGGCTCCAGAATCGCGACGCAAGGGCTACCGGCTACCGACCGAAGCCCACCAGTGCAGACGGAGGACCGTCATGGAGTTCGACAAGGAGTTCGTGATCGACGAAATCAAGAAACAGGGCGAGTCGCCACGCGTACAGGCTGCACTCGACGAACTACCCGCCAGGATCGACCACGAAAAGGATGCGGCGCTGCTTCAGAAGTACGGGGTCGACCCCGGACAGCTCGCAGAAAAGGCCGCGAAGGCCGGCCTGGGGGCGTTGTAACCAGACCACTCAGGCGAGCCCTGGTCCTTGGCTGACGGAAGCGGTTACGGGTGGTTCACCACCACCGGTAGCCGAACGACCGGGTGCGACCGGAGGGCTGCGCAACCTTGGCGGCCCTCCCCGCCCTGTTGCCGAAGCAGTAAGGCTGAACGACTGCGCGAGCTCCGCCGGCCGGGCACATGGCTCGCGCAAACGTCGCCTGGCGTCTCGATACGGCTGAAGCACCGTTGTGCTCCCGGTCGACGATCGTTCCCTCGGGCGAGAACCGGAACGTCAGGCATCGGCGAGCGCGCTCAGTAACTTTGCGCCATCGGGGCTGCCGAGGCCGGTGCACGCGTCCCAGCCGACGCCTGCGTCGTACCCCGGAGAACCGCCGATCGTATTGTCGCCGCTGACGATGTCGCGGAGCGCGGAGGCGTTGCCGTCGAGGCTGTAGAGGAGCGGGTTGAGAAAGCCGATCGGCTTGCCGAGGCTCTGGTTGACGAGGCTGATCAGGCCGGCCCAGAGCGGTGCCACGGCGCTCGTGCCACCGATCGTCAACGTTCGGCCGTCGACCTCGATCTGGTACCCGGTTGTGGGATCGGCGTTCCCGGCGACGTCGGGGACGCCCCGTCCGGTTCTGTCGCCGCCGTTGGCCGACGGAGGCACGTCTGCGGCCCGCTGCCAACCGGGGAGAGCGAAGGTGTCGCTGACCCCTCCGCCGGAGGCGCCGCCCTGGCTGCCGCCGTTCCACACGGACTCAGCGATGATCGTCGAGCCGCTCGCCACGAGGTGTGTGCCGCCGCAGCCGAGCACGTGCGGGCTCGAGGCCGGAAAGTCGACGTGCGCCTTCCCGTCGCCGACGCCGTCGCCGGCGCCGTTGTCGCCGGAGGCCACGCAGACAGTGACGCCGAGAGCGGCAGCATCGGCGAACGCCTGGTCGAGCGCCTGTTGGGCTTGCCCGGTCCAGCTGCTTTCCGGGCCTCCCCAGCTGATCGAGATCACCGACGGCGCGTTCTGCTTGTCGTGGACCGCTGTCGTGACCGCGTCGACGAACCCCTGGTCGGTGTTGGGCGCGAAGTAGACGGCGATCCGTACGTCAGGCGCGATCGCGCCGATCACCTCGATGTCGAGCAGCACCTCGCCGTCCGCGCTGTTCGGATCCCCGGAAGGCTGGTTGCCGGCACCGTCGACCCCGACCGAGACGACGGCCGGGACCTTCAGTCCCATGGCGGTGAAGAACTGCTCGAGATCGGCCTCTCGGTAGCCGCCCCCGAGCTCGACGATGCCGACACATCCGGCGGCGCCGGTCAGACCGGTCGGGAAGTCGTACAGGCGGGCGACCTCGACCGGGGTGAACGACGCCGTGACCGCAGCCGGATCGGCGATCCGGTACTGGGCGCGGGCCTGCGGGCGATCGTCGAGCCCGAAGACGCCGTCGACGATCGGCTCGAGCTGCGCCGGCAGCATGAGCGGGCCCGTCCGCCCGCGAAACGGGCCGCCCGGATGGTCGTACTGACCCAGCTCGGCTCCCAGGGCGGCCGAAAGATCGGCCACCCGGCCCTGCACGACGACGCTTCGCCGCTCGGGGCTCGACTCGAGCACCCTCAGCCCGTACGAGCGCGCGAATGCTTCGACCCGGGCGAGATCGTCGTGGTGCCCGCCCCGCTCCTCGGCGAACCGCGCGCGCGACAGATGCTGCCGGGCAACGGGACTCTGCGATCCGAGCGTTGCCGGATCGACTTCTCGCGAGTCCAAGCGGCGACGGACGAGAACGGTCACCGTCGCCTCGCCATCCGGATCAGCCGGCCCGATTCGGACCGAGCCCGGAAGAGTGCCACGCTCGCTGCCGGCAAGCGCGATGCGACCCGAAGAGCCATCAGCCACGCAGCGACCCTCGGAGGCGGAGATCGACGAACAGCACTCAGCGAGAGCCTGCCCTTCCAGCCTTCCGGCCAAACTCGTCGCGATGCGCTACGAGATGGTGGCGCAGCTGCCGCGTACGCTCTCCTCGAGCCGCCACGCTTGGCCTTCACGGGCCACCCACGCACCGCGTTCCGCCGAGCTTCGGAGCACGGCGACCTCCTCGTCGCCGCAGCGACCGCCCGTGTCAACGGAGGGTCGACAACCGGCGCCCGGTCACCGCGAGCGCCTCATCCGGCGAGTGCCGTGGTCTTCATGGCCGATGCACGCGGCTCGCGGGCCGCGTCTCTCGGGATGTCTGCGAGCAGTGAGATCGCGAGGCGGCGCAGGATGTCGGAGACCTCTTCCTCGGGCGGGTCGATGTCGGCGGCGATGCTGGTGAGTACGGAGCGGCCTGCTTCGACGAGCGCGGCGTTCGCCTGTCGGCCGTGCTCGCTCAGCTCGAGGCGGCCGCCGACGGGCTCGATCGTGAGGTAGCCGCGGTGAAGCAGGTCGGCGGTGAGCGCGGCGACCTCCTCCGGCGTCGTGGCTTTCGTTTGACCGTGCTCGAGGGTGCCGCTGGTGGCGAGGCGGCCGAGCAACCATGCCTCGGCCGGTGTCAGTTCGGTGCCAGACTCGTGGACGATTCGCCGGTAGGTCTCCGTCCGCATGCGCCCGCCCGCGATCGAACTGAGGATTCGTTCGAGCTCGCGGTCCGAGCGGCCCTCGCGCGGGGCGGCAAAGCTCTCGCCGATCGAGTCGGCCCCGCTGCTTTCGCGGAGCGGCACCTCTCGCAGGAGCCAGGTCAGCAGGAAAGCTGCGATCGCGAACCCGCCGGCAGCCAGGAAGATCGGTGTGATCGCCGCCGTGAACGCTTCGATGAACGGCTGTTTGACGGCCTCCGGGAGGTGACGGACGAGCGCCGGGTTCGCAGCGGCGGGAACATGGACGCCGGCAGGTATGCGCGCGGCGAGTTCCGTGGTGAGCCGGTTCGCGAAGATCGCTCCGAAGATCGAGACGCCAACCGCGCCACCTATCTGACGGAACAGCGTCGATCCGGACGTCGCAACCCCGAGCATCTCGTACGGGACCGCGTTCTGGGCGGCGAGAACGAGGACCTGCATCACCAGCCCGAGGCCGAGCCCGAGCACGAGCAAGTACACCGCGGCCAGCCAAAGCGGCGTCGAGACGGCAAGCCGGGACAGGAGGATCATCCCGAGAGCGGCAACCGCCGTGCCGATGATCGGAAACGGCTTGTAGCGGCCCGTCTTCGAGATCACGTTCCCGCTGCCGATCGACGCGATCAGCACGCCCGCCATCATCGGCGTCAACAGCAACCCAGACGCCGTGGCGCTCCGTCCCTTGACGATCTGCATGTAGAGCGGCAAGTAGGTGACCGCGCCGAAAAGCGCCAGCCCGATGATGAACCCGATCCCGCTCGTGACCGAGAACGTCCGGTTCCTGAACAGCCCCAGCGGCAGGATCGGCTCCGCGGCACGGCTCTCGACGAACACGAACAGCGCGAGCAACACGACGCCGAGCACGGCGAACCCGATCGTCTGGACCGACCCCCAGGCGTACGTCGTGCCGCCGAGGCTCGTGCAGAGCACTACCGAGGACAGCCCGCCCGCGAGGAGCCCTGCTCCGAGGTAGTCGATCGAGTGGCGCGCTCGCTCTGCAGAGGAGTGGAAGGCGACCGCGATCACCGCCAGTGCGAGCAGACCGACGGGCAGGTTGATGTAGAAGATCCAGTTCCACGAGAGGTGATCGACGAAGAAGCCGCCGATCAACGGCCCGATCACAGTGGAGACGCCGAAGACGGCGCCGAAGTAGCCCTGGTAGCGGCCGCGGTCGCGAGGCGCCACGATGTCGCCGACCGCCGCCGTCGTGGTCACCATCAGCCCCCCGCCTCCAAGCCCCTGCAACGCGCGGAACGCGATCAGCGACGGCATGTTCCACGCGAGCCCGCACAACGCCGAACCGACCAGGAAGACGACGATCGCCGTCTGCAACACCGGCTTTCGCCCGTAGAGATCACCGAGCTTCCCGTACAGGGGCGTCACCACCGTCGACGCAAGCAGGTACGCGGTCACCACCCAGGAGAGATGCTCGACACCGCCGAGATCGCCGACGATCGTCGGGAGCGCCGTCGAGACGATCGTCTGATCGAGCGATGCCAACAGCGCGACGAGAAGCAGCGCCGCGAAGACCAGGCCGACCCGCTGCTGGCGCTCGACCACGACCGGCTCGCCCACACCGGCGACCGCGGCCGACGCGCTCATACCCGGCACCGCGACCGACCGACCATCCACGAGACCCTACCCCGGAAACCGTGGCTGTCCGGGCGGCACACGGCGATCATTCGTAGCGGCCGCCGCCGGGGACGCCTAGCATCGGGCCATGACCACTTCACTCAGCACCGTTCACATCCTCGGCGACGACCCCGACGCCGCCCTCGCCTTCTACCGGGACGCCCTCGGACTGAAGGTGCAGAACGAGGTCGCCAACGGCGGCTACCGCTGGATCACCCTCGTCACCGAGAGCCAACCCGAGATCGGGATCGTGCTGTCGCAGCCGCACGCCGGCCGCTCCCAGGAGGACGGCGACGCCCTGTCGGCCCTGCTCGCCAAGGGCGACATGTACCCCGTCCACTTCGGCACGGACGACCTCGACGAGACGTTCGCGAGGGTCGCCGCCGTACCCGGCGTCGAGGTGCTGTCGGAGCCTGCCACCCAGCCCTGGGGCGTCCGCGACGCGGCGGTTCGCGACCCGGCAGGCAACCGGCTCCGGATCGAGCAGAGCTCGAAGGACGTGGCTGGGCAGTAGCCTCAGGTCTCGTGGACGACGCCTGGAACGCGTTCGACGAGGGGTACCTCAGCGCGCACAAGTGGGCCGAGGCGCTCGCCGGGGGAGCTCCGCTGCCCGTCGAGCAGGTCCCGATCCCGCTCGAGCCGGACGAGGTCGCCCACGCCCACCTGGCGCCGGTCACCGTCCTCGCATACGTCGCAGAGAACAAGCAGTATCCGCCCGCGCTCTTCGTCTTCGGCGGCCCGTTGACCCTCGCCGTGACCGGAGCGGTGGCGATCGGACGGGACGCCGCCTGGAGAGGGGAGGCCCAACGCGCCGTCACCCCGCGCTGGCACAGGCTCGGCACGGTCGACCTCGTGGTCACGGACCGGCGCCTCGTCGCGACGGGGCAGGGGAAGACGGCCTCGGTCGCCTACACGCTGCTCGGGCCGTCGCAGCTCGTGCCCGGAGCAGACGGCGGGCCGTCGGTCCAGGTCCAGCCTTCCGGCCAGCCCGCGCTCCAGCTCGAGTCGCCCTGGTCGCCCCTGCTCTACGTGTTCATGCACCAGCTGGCAGACGGACGACCGCCGCCCCTGCCGATGCCTCCGGCCGTGGTCGAGCGCGCGAGAGCCGAAGGCCGGCTCTCCTAGGCTCCGACTGCCTCCGCCGCGCGGGCCGGGACGTCGACCTGCAGGTCCGGGTCGGCCGCACGGACGTGCGTCTGCTCCGCTCCGAGCTCCCCGCGGACGATGTTCGCGCCCTGCGCGAGCGCCGCTGCCTTGTACATCGCGATCGGGCGCGGGACGCCCTGTCTCCCGAAGCCGCAGTCGGAGGAGAGGATCAGCTTGTCGGCGTCGATGTACTCGAGCGCGGTGCGGACGTCGGCGGCGATGTCCTCGGGCGTCTCGACCTGCAGGCGCCGATGGCTGATCATCCCGACCGCGACCTTCTTCGACAGGTTGCCCTTGTACGGCGCGAACGCCGGCAGCAGGCTGTGGCCGCTCTCCTTCGACTCGATCGTCCACACGTCGCCCTTCAACCGGTTGAGGTAGATGTCGATCGACGGCTCGTAGGAGATCTGCGGATCGAAGCAGTGCTGGGCGCCCGGGTTGCCCCAGCAGGTGTGGATCCAGAGCTCGCAGTCGTCGAGGCCCTCGACCGTGTGGTTGAAGAGGTCGACGAGGAAGTCGAGGTACTCGGGCGCAGCGCCGTAGGCGGCCGCGCTGTGAATCGCCGGCTCCTCGATCTGGATCACCTTCGCGCCGGCGGCCTGCAGCTCGCGCAGCTCGCCGTTCAGGATGGTCGCGATGTCCCACATCAGGTCCATCTTGTCCTGGGCGTAGGCGTCGGTCTTGACCGTGAGAACGGTGGCGGCGAGGTCGGCGGCGATCGTCCCGAACTTCACCGGCCGCTCCGTCCGTGCCTGCGTGACGCGCCAGATCTTCGCGAACTCCAGGGGGACCCTCGGCGCGATCTTGTCGGTCACGGCGTGGTACTTCCAGCCGCCGACGATCTCGTTCAGCCACGACCCGACCGGGTACGACCACCCGAACGTCGTCTCGGTGTCGTACTCCGAGATCCCCGAGAGGCGCTCGGACGGGTACGAGAACCACGAGCGGCCGGCAAGGTCGGCGTCGAGGTGGTAGTCGCCGTTCGTGAGGATGTCGAGCCCCGCGAGCTCCTGGTCGGCGAGCACCGAGCTGATCGCGTCCACGAACTGCTCGCGGTAGGCGACGTCGGCCATCCCGCTGGAGAAGGGCCGCTCGAAGAGGTTCCCCGTGAACCACGAGGGCCGGGGCCACGAGCCGGTGACAGTCGTGGGCAGAACGAGGTCTTTGGTCGCCGTCAGCACGGTGACTCCTTTCTGGAAGCGGAACCGGATCAGCCTATCGCGGGTGAGGTGCGGCCGTCACTCTGTCGTCCGACGACCACCCAGATCGCCTCGGCGGGCTCGTCGCCGATCGTCCACAGCCGGTGGGGCGAGGACGAGTCGAACGAGATCGAGTCGCTCGGGCCGAGGTCGTAGCGCTCGAAGCCGACCTGAACCCCGAGCCTCCCGCCCGTCACGTAACCGTACTCCTTGCCTCCGTGGCGCATCAGGGAGTCCTCTGGGCACGACTCGCTGCCGACGTCGTAGGCGACCTTCAGGAACTCGACGCCCGGGTCGGCCGCAGCGGTCAGCCGCTCCCAGGTCACGCCGGAGGCGAGGCTGATCACCGAGCGCTCAGCGGCCGTCACGAGCCCCGATGAGCTCCGGCGCGTCGCGGGCGGCAGCTCGTCGGTCGAGAACAGGTCGCCCATCCCGAGGCCGAGCTCCCGGACGAGCGCGTAGAGCGTGCTCACGCTCGGGTTGACCTTGTCGCGCTCGATCTGGGAGATCAGGCTCGCCGAGACCCCGACGCGCCGCGCGAGCTCGCGCAGGCTGACGCCGAGGTACTCGCGCTGCACCCGCAGCCGCGGCCCGATGTGCGAGACCTCGTGGGTGAGGTCTGTCAACGGAGGCGTCCTTCGACCTCGGCGGCGATCCGCGCGGCACCCGGTAGGTGGGCGTCCTCGAGCGGCGGGCTGTACGGGATCGGGCTGTTCGGGGTCGCGATGCGCCACGCGTCGTCGATGTCGCTCAGGCCTTGCTCTGTCGCGAGCGAGAGCACCTCGCCCGCCCAGCCGCCGGTCAGCGGGCCCTCCTCGACCACGACGAGGCGGTTCGTCCTCGCGAGCGAGTCGAGCACCGTCTTCGTGTCGAGCGGCCTGAGCGTGCGAAGGTCGACGACCTCGGCCTCGATTCCCCGGCCCGCGAGCGTCTCGGCTGCGCCCAGGCACTCGTGGACGCCGCGCATCGCGGACACGAGCGTGACGTCGCCGCCCTGGCGGACGACCGAAGCCTCGCCGATCACGGGGCTCGAGGCGTCGGCGTCTCCCTCGACCCCGTAGAGGCGCTTGTGCTCGAAGAACAGCACCGGGTTGTCGTCCTCGATCGCCGCCCGCAGCAGGGCCTTCGCATCGCCGGGCGTCGAGGGCGCGACGATCTTGATCCCCGGGATCCCCATGAGCCACGAGGCCGGCATCTGCGAGTGGATCGCCCCGAACCGCCCGCCGCCGCCGACCACGGACCGGATCACGACCGGGACGCTCACCTCGCCCTGGGTCAGGAACCAGTACTTCGACATCTGGTTGACGATGCTGTCCATGACGAGGGGCAGGAAGTCGCCGAACATGACCTCGACCACCGGGCGCAGGCCGGTCACGGCAGACCCGAACGCGGCGCCGGCGAGCGCGAGCTCCGAGATCGGGGTGTCGAAGACGCGGTCCGGGCCGTGCTTCTCGTAGAGGCCCGGCGTCGCCGCGAACACGCCGCCGGCGACCGCGACGTCCTCGCCGAAGAAGACGACCCGCTCGTCGGCGTCGAGCGCCTCGTCGAGCGCCTCCCGCACCGCCGTCCGGAAGTCGATGCGCCGGCCGCCGCCGGCCGGGGCTGGTGGGGCGGCGGGAACGGGCGGAGCAGAGAACGCCGGGCCGTCGCCGTCGATCGTCGCGATCGGCTCGCCGGGAAGCGCCGCCCCGCCTTCCTCGACGACGATCGTCTCGAGCACGCCGTCGGTCTCGGCCTCGTAGACGACCGTCGCCTTGTCGGTCTCGATCTCGGCGAGCGGCTCGCCCCGCGCGAACGGCTCGCCGGCCTGCTTGAGCCACTTGACGATGACCGACTGCTCGGTCGAGTCGGAGAGCTTCGGCATGACCAGGTCCTGCGGCATCAGGACTTGAACTCCGCGAGCGCACGGGGCTCCGGGAACGGCGCGGCCAGGCCCCGCTCCTCCATCTGCACGAGCTCGTCGGCGACCGAGGCCTCGATCTCGTCGATCGCCGCCGCCTCGACGCCCTCCTTCTCGAGCCGCGCGCGCAGGACGACGAGCGGGTCGCGCTCCCTCCAGCGGTCGAGCTCGCCCTCCGGCCGGTACTTGCCCGGATCGCTGCGGGAATGGCCGACGAAGCGGTAGGTGATCGCCTCGACGAAGTACGGGCCGTTGCCCGAGCGCGCGTGCTCGGTGGCGCGCTGCGCGGCCGCGCGGGTCTCCCACACTGCCATCCCGTCGACCTGCTCGGCCGGGACCTCCATCGCCTCGGCGCGCGCGAGGATCGGCCCCGCGGTCACCTCCTCGAACGGCGTGTACTCCCCGTAGCCGTTGTTCTCGCAGACGAGCACGATCGGCAGCCGCTTCACCTGGCAGAAGTTGAGGCACTCGAAGAAGTAGCCCTGGTTGGTCGCGCCGTCGCCGAAATACGCGACCGCGACGCCACCGAAGCGCTTGAGCGCGAGCGCGGCGCCCGTCGCGGCGGCGATGCTCCCGCCGACGATCCCGAAGCTCCCGATGAAGCCGTCGGACGGCGAGGTGACGTTCATCGACCCGGCAAGCCCGCCGTTGATCCCGGTCGCGCGGCCGAGCAGCTCGTCGAGGAGCTTCTGCGGGTCGACACCGCGCGCCAGCGCGTGACCATGGCCGCGGTAGGTCGCCGCGACCCGGTCGTCGGCGGTCAGCACGCTCGCGAACCCGACCGCAACCGCCTCCTGGCCGGAGTAGAGGTGCGTCGTCCCGTACACCTCGTTGCGAAGGAACAGCGACTGGATCAGCTCCTCGACGCCGCGGATGAGCTGCATCCGCCGGTACAGGGCGAGGTACAGCTCGCGGTCCAGGGCCTCAGGCATCTCCGAGCCGCTCCGCGAGGTACTCCCAGTCGCGCTCGAACCGGTAGGAGTGCCGGTCCGGCGGCCCGGGCGCCGAGGTCTCGAGCCACTTCACCGTGCCGCCCTGGGTCTCGTAGAACGCGTGGATGCAGCCGACGCCCGTCCAGAACACGTCGCCCGGCCGCAGGGTGTAGCGGTCGCCGTCTGCGACCACGTCCACCTCGCCCTCGAGCATCACGTACGACTCCTCGAACGGATGGTCGTGCGGGTGCGCGACCGCGCCGGGCTGGTAGCCGACCATGAACATCGTGTGGAGCTGGGCATCGAGGCGCTTGTCGACCAGCATCTTCACGGTGATCCCGCTGTAGAGAAGCGCCGCCGTCGCCATGCTCGCGGACACGGTCGGGGCGGTCGCGCGCGAGCCGCTGCTCAGGGCTCGAGCGTCCATGTCGGCTGCGGAGAGGTGGAAGAGGTTCCGGTTCCGCGGGTCGCGGAGGTCGAGCGGCGCCACGACTCCGTCCGGCGGCGGGCCGAGGAAGAACGTGTCGGGCGGCCGGTCGGCGCCGCGCGGCCGCGGCGAGAGCATCTCGATCCACTCGGCCCGTCCCTCGCTTCGCCACGCGTGCGGCACCCCCACCGGGACAGCTCCGCAGGCGTCCGGCTCGAGCCGCACCCCGTGGCCGTCCAGATACAGCACCGGGTTGCCCGAGAAGACGTAGAAGCTCGACTCGTAGGAGTGCAGGTGCTCGTTCACGTGCCCGTCCTCGAGCGCCACCATCGTCAGGCCGGTATGCGTGGCGCCGGTGTCGCCCCCGATCAGCACCTGCCGCGTGAGCCCCCGTGCCTGCTCGGGCATGGCCGGCGCGAGCGCGATCTCCTCGCCGCGGACGAGCCGGTAACTGCTCATCGCCCGCGGCACCGGCTCGTCCGGCGCCTTCCTGCCGTCGGGAGCTCCGTCACGCCTGGGCTCCTGCGTCCGAGGTCTCTCGCTCGAGCAGGTCGGCGCCGCGGACATAGGTCTTGCCGGCCACGAGGAGCTCCTCGGCCGGGAAGCGCGTGAGGATGCGATTGCCCTCCTTCGTGACCACGACCTCCTCCTCGATCCTGGCCGCCGAGTGGCCGTCGGACGCGGCGCAGTACGTCTCGAGCGCGAACACCATCCCCTCCTCGAGCTCCATCGGGCAGTCGAAGGAGTGCACCCGTGAGATCATCGGCGGCTCGTACAGGCCGACCCCGACGCCATGCCCGAACTGGAGGCCGAAGCACGCCTCCTCGCTCGGGAACCCGAGCTCCTCCGCGGTCGGCCAGACCGCGGCGATCTCGTCCGTCGTCGTTCCCGGGCGCACGAGCTCGATCGCCGCATCGAGCCACTCGCGGCACTGCTTGTACGCGTCGAGCTGGGACTGCGAGATGCCGCCCACGTTGAAGGTGCGGTAGTAGCAGGTGCGATAGCCCATGAACGAATGGATCACGTCGAAGAACGCCTGGTCACCCGGCCGGAGCAGCCGGTCGGAGAAGACGTGCGGGTGCGGGTTGCAGCGGTCGCCGGAGACGGCGTTGATCGCCTCGACCTGGTCGGAGCCCAGCTCGAACAGGAGCTGCTGCGCCCTGGCCACCACCTGATGCTCGTGGACGCCCGGGCGGAGCATCCGGTAGATCTCCTCGTAGACGGCGTCGACGATCCCACAGGCGTGGTCGAGGAGCGCGATCTCGTCGGCTGTCTTGAGCTTCCGCGCCTCGAGCATCACCCGCGAGCCGTCGGTGCAGTGGATCCCGGCCCGGTTCAGCGCCTCGATCGTAACCAGGTCGGCCATGTCGATCCCCACCGGCTCGCCGGCCAGGCCACGCTCCCGCAGCTCGAGCAGGATCCGCTGAGCCAGGCGATCGGGCACCCCGGTCTCGACCGGCATCGCGCCGCGCATCGGGGCCACCCCCGCGCGGAAGTTCTCGGGCGGCAGCCAGGGGGCGTACAACTGGTGGTGGCGCGCGGCCGAGCCGAAGTCCCACAGGATCGGATCGTCCCCGCGCGGCAGCAGCACCCAGCGTGCGTTCTTGTCGCGCGCCCACTCACCGATGTGCGTGCTCGTGACGTAGCGGATGTTGTTGGGGTCGAAGAGGAGCAGCGCACCCAGGTCGGACGCCTCGAGCGACGCCTTCGCCCGCGAAAGCCGCTCCGACCGCAGGCGCGCGTAGTCGATCCGCTGCTCCCAGTCCACCGCCATCGTCGCCCCACGAGAGGCGATGTTCGTGTTCGGCTGGCTCATCGTGTCGTCTCCTCGTCCCGGTCGCGATTTCCCCCGGAGGCCGCCTGCCGGAGCTGGAGGTACAGCGCCATGAAGTCTTGATCCGCGTGACCGCCCTCGGCCGTCGCCTCGAGGAGTGTGCGCAGATGACCGGCGAACGGCAGGTCCACGCCGCGCTCGGCGGCCAGGCCGAGCACGAGGTCGACGTCCTTCAGCATCAGCGCGGTGGTGAACGTCGCCGAGTAGTCGTCCGCGAGGAGCGGCGGGGACTTGTACGCCACGAACGGCGACCCGACTGCCGAGGCGCTCACCGCCTCGAGGAGCTTCGCCCGCCCGACGCCGGCGGCCTCGCCGAGCACGAGAGCCTCGGAGAGCAGCTCCGCCGTGCCGCCGACGAGGATCTGGAGGACGAGCTTCACGACGCGCGCGCTCTCGCCCTCGCCGACGTACAGCACCTTCGAGCCGATCGAGCCCAGCACCGGCTCGAGCTCGGCGAAGACGGTCTCGGGCCCGGAGGCGACGATCGTGAGCGCCCCGCCTCGAACGGCCACTGGGTTGCCGCTGACCGGCGCGCGGAGGTAGTCGACGCCGGCGCCGGCGGCCGCCTCGGCGACTCGCTCGGAGGACCCGACGGAGATGGTGCTCATCTCGATCAGCGTCGTCCCGGGACGCGCGCCGGCGAGGAGCCCGCCCTCGCCGAGGAGCACCGCCTCGACGGCCGAGTCGTCGGCGAGCATCGTCACGCAGACATCCGCGCGCTGGAGGGCCTCGGCAGCCGAGTCGAGGGTCGAGGCGCCCCGGGCCGCCAGCGGCCTCGCGCGCTCGGGGTTGCGGTTGAAGACGACGAGCGGGTACCCCGCGTCGAGGACGCGCTCCGCGATGGGCTCGCCCATCTTTCCGAGCCCGACGACCGCGACGGTCAGAGCGCGTTCCATCCGCCGTCCAGCACCAGGTTGACGCCGTTCACGCCGCCGTTGTCGAGCAGGAAGAGCGACGCGCCGACGATCTCGTCCATCGTGACCGTGCGTCCGATGAGCGTCCGCGCGGTCGTCCGTTCGACCGCCTCCGGCTTGCTCGCCCATTCGGGCGAGTCGCCCACGATGCCGGGATGGATCGCGTTGACGCGAATCGGCGCAAGCTCGAGCGCCATCGTCCCGACGAGTCCGGAGACACCGCCGTTCACGGTGGTGACCGTCGACGAGCCCGGATAGGGACGGCTCAGCGCCTGCCCGCCGAAGAGGAGCACCGACGCGCCCGGCGCAAAGCGCGGCGCGAGCGTGTGCACGACCTCGGTGTACCCGACGAGCTTGAGCGTGACGAGCCGGAGCGCGCGCGCGATGTCGTACTCGCGCACGTGGTTGTAGTCGCGTTCGATCGCGGCGAGGACGAGGTGCTCGACGGGGCCGACCGGCTCGAGGGCCGCGCCGATCGTCTCGGGCTCGGCGAGGTCGAACGCGATCGGCGTGACGGTGCCCCCCGGGATGCCCGCCCCGATGCGAGCGCAGCGGTCGGCGTCACGCCCCGTGATGACGACGTCGCGGCCGCGCACCGCGAGGGTCTCGGCGAGCCGCAGGCCGAGGCCCGAGGTGCCGCCGACGATGACTGACGCTCCACTTGCCATGCCGGAACGATAGAAGCAGCGTGCAGCGTCAGTCAACAGCTACTTGATCGAATCCCGGCAAGGTGGTAAGAATCGCGCAACAGAAGTTCAGGCTGACTGGACACACAGCGCTGGAAACACCAGGGAAGGGAGGTCTTCACGTGCCGAGGCGCATCTTGCTCCGGGGCGGCCATGTCCTGAGCATGGATCCGGCGATCGGCGACCTCCACGGCGGCGACGTGCTGATCGAGGACGACCGGATCGCAGCCGTCGGCCACCGGCTCGACGCCGCGGACGCCGAGGTCGTCGACGCGGCGAGCTGCATCGTCATCCCCGGGTTCATCGACTCGCACCGGCACACGTGGGAGACCGTGATCCGCGGCATCGCTCCCGACGTGAGCCTCGGCGGCTACTTCGACCTCGTCCTCGACCAGCTCGCGCCTGCCTACCGCCCCGAGGACGTGTACGCCGGGAACTACCTCGGCTCGCTCGAGGCAATCGACGCGGGAGTGACGACGCTCCTCGACTGGTCGCACATCTCGAATACGCCGGAGCACGCCGACGAGGCAATCCGTGGCCTCGCCGACGCACGTCTCCGGTCGGTCTACTGCTACGGCAACCCGAACACCTCCCTCGCCGCCTGGTGGTTCGAGAGCGAGCTGAAGGCCCCCGAGGACATCAGGCGCGTCCGCGAGCAGTACTTCTCCAGCGAGGACGGGCTGATGACGCTCGCGATGGGAACCCGCGGCCCGGGCTTCTGCAAGCCGGAGGTCGTGAGGCACGACTGGGAGCTCGCGCGCGAGGTCGGCGCGCCGATCAGCGTCCACGTCGGCATGGGCCCCTGGGCAGGCCGCTTCTCGATGGTGTCGCAGCTGAACGAGATGGGTCTCCTCGGGCCCGACACGACCTACATCCACTGCAACTACCTGTCGGACGCCGAGTTCCGGCTGATCGCGGACACCGGCGGGAAGGTGTCGATCGCCCCGTCCGTCGAGATGTCGATGGGCCACGGGACGCCGCCGACGGCGAAGGCGCTCGCGCACGGGCTGCGGCCGAGCCTGAGCATCGACGTGGTCACGACGGTGCCGGGCGACATGTTCACGCAGATGCGGTTCCTCTGGGCCTCCGCCCGCCTGATCGAGCACGAGGCGGCGTTCGCCGCCGGCAGCACGGAGGAGCCGGAGCTCCTCTCGACGCGGGACGTGCTCGAGTTCGCGACGATCGAAGGGGCGCGGGTCTGCGGGCTCGAGGAGCGCACCGGCTCCCTCACGCCCGGCAAGCAGGCCGACGTCGTCGTCGTCCGCTGCGACGAATCGAACACGTGGCCGGTGATCGACCCGGTCTCCACCGTCGTCCACCAGGCCGACACCCGGAACGTCGACTCGGTGATCGTGGCCGGCGAGTTCCTGAAGCGGCACGGCAAGCTCGTGCACGGCGACCTCCGCCGGGCGCGCGACGACGCCGGCGCCTCCCTCGACCACCTCCTGCAACACACGACCATCCAGCCGCACTGGGCCCAAGCTGCAGGCGAGCCGGCAGCCGCGGGCTCAAACCACTAGAGGAACGCGGCGTCTCATGTCTCCGACTCACTCCCTAAGGAGGATGACCCAAGTGAACAACCCCTCGTGGCTCTCGCGGTCCCGGGCCGTCGTCGCCGTGGCGATCCTGGCGATCGCAACCGCAGCGATGATCTCGGGCGGCGCGGGCGCCAGCACCTCGAAGCCGAAGATCGCGTACCTCTCGTTCGCCGTGGCGAACAGCTACGACGCCCCGATGCTCTCTGCCGCCAAGTCCGTGGCGAAGTCGCAGGGCGCGTCGGTGACCGTGTTCGACGCCGCCAACGACCCGAAGAAGCAGCTCGCGGAGCTCCAGACCGCGATCACCTCCGGGCAGTACGACGGGATCATCGTCCAGCCGATCTTCGGGCCGCAGCTGATCCCGACGGTCAAGCAGGCGATCGCCAAGGGGATCAAGGTCGTGAACATCGACCAGATCCTGGGCGCGAACCCGAGCACGGCGGCACAGCCGGTGCCCGGCATGTCCGGCAATGTCGTCTTCGTCCAGACCGAGATCGGCCAGAAGCAGGGCCAGCTCGTCGACGAGGCCTGCGCCGCGCTGAAGGCGAACCCCTGCAAGGTCGGCTATCTCTACTCGGTGAAGGTCTCGTCGCTGGACACGGCAATCCGCAAGGGCTTCAACCAGGCGACCGTGGGCCACGGGGTCAAGGTCGTCGCCGAGGGCGAGACGTTCTACAACCCGGCGAACGCGCTGAAGGCCGCGCAGACGATGCTCCAGGCGCAGCCCGACATGAACGTGATCGTCGGGGCCGACCAGGGCGCGACCGGCGCGCAGCAGGCGCTGAACGGCAAGACGGTAACGCTGATCGGCTACGGCGGCGGCGGGGTCGGGCTCAAGGCCGTCTCCTCCGGCGCGTGGTTCGGCACCGTGATGCAGCGGCCGGCGACCGAGGGCAAGCTCGGGATGCAGTGCCTCATCAAGGCGGTCAAGACGGGCAAGGGCTGCGGCGGCATCGACGTCCTCGCCAACCTCTCGAACGGCGGCGTCGTCACGAAGTCGAACGCCTCCAAGTTCACCGCGGAGTGGCCCGGTTAGAGTCGGGCCCTCGATCGCAGGGACAGAGCGTCCATACCTCGAGCTCCTGGACGTCGCCAAGCACTTCGGCGGCGTCCAGGCGCTCGCGGATGTGACGGTCGCCGTCGGACGCGGCTCGGTCCACGCGCTCGTCGGGGAGAACGGCGCCGGCAAGTCGACGCTCGGGAAGATCGTTGCCGGCGTCCACTCCGCCGACGCCGGGAGGATGATCCTCGGCGGCGCCGAGGTGGCGTTCCGGTCACCGCGGGAGGCGCTCGAGCACAAGGTCGCAGCGATCGCCCAGGAGCCGTCGGTCGTCCCGCACCTGACCGTCGCGCAGAACGTCTTCCTCGGCGTGGAGCCGCGCGAGGCCTCGTTCGTGCGCAACCGCCGCCTGGCACGCGCCTACGCCGAGCTCGCCGAGTCGGCGGGGTTCGACCTTCCGGGGTCGATCCCGGCGGGTCGGCTGCGGACGGCCGAGCAGCAGAAGGTCGAGATCCTGCGTGCGCTGTCGAGGGACGCGCAGCTGATCGTGATGGACGAGCCGACGGCGGCGCTCGACGCCGACGAGACCCGCCACCTGCACGAGATCGTCCGCCGGCTCTCGGCGTCGGGCAAGACGATCATCCTCGTCTCCCATTTCCTGCGCGAGGTGCTCGAGCTGGCCGACACCGTGACCGTGCTGCGTGACGGGCGGATCGTGAAGACGGCGGCGACGTCGGCCGAGACCGAGGCCTCGCTCGTCGAGGCAATGCTCGGGCGCCCGCTCACGTCGACCTTCCCGGCGAAGCGCGCCACCGCACCCGGCGACCCGGCGGTGCTCACGGTGAGCGACCTGCACGCACCCGGTGTCGACGGCGTGAGCCTCGAGCTTCGCGCGGGCGAGATCGTCGGGCTTGCGGGCCTCGTCGGCGCCGGGCGCACGGAGCTCGCCCGCGCCGTGTTCGGCGCCTCGCGGATCCGGTCGGGCGAGGTGGTGCTCGGCGGCCTCCGGCTCGGGCGGAGCCCGCGGCTGAGCCTCCGCTCCGGGCTCGCGATGATCCCCGAGTCGCGCAAGGACGACGGGCTCCTCTTCGGGCGCTCGTCGATCGAGAACGCGACTCTCTCTCGGCTCGGCGAGTACAGCACCGCCGGCGTCGTCCGCCGCCGCAGCGAGCGGAGCGCCGGCCGGGACGTCCTCGAGCGCTGCGGCGTGCGGGGCGCGAGCTACTCGGCGCCGGTCTCGGCCCTCTCGGGCGGGAACCAGCAGAAGGTGCTGCTCGCCCGGATGCTCCTCTGCGAGCCTCGCGTCGTGATCGCCGACGAGCCGACCCGCGGGGTCGACGTCGGCGCCAAGCGCGCGATCTACGACTTCATCGCCTCGCTCGCCGCCGACGGGCTCGGCGTGCTGCTGATCTCGAGCGAGCTCGAGGAGATCGTCGGGCTGGCCCACCGCGTGCTCGTGATGCGGCTCGGGCGCCTCGTCGCCGAGCTCGAGGGCGACGCCATCGCCGAGCCCGCGATCCTGGCAGCCGCGTTCGCGGGGACGGCATCGTGACGAGCCGTGCCTACGGGGCGAGCCTCAAGAGCTCGCTCCGCTCGGGCGCCGACATGATGCGACTGCGCAGCCTCGGGATCCTGATCCCGTTCGTCATCCTCTTCGTCGTCCTTTGCCTGACCAGCTCGCCGTTCTTCACCAGGCCGAACCTGCTGAACATCCTCGACCAGCAGTCGGCGACGCTGATCATCGCCGCGGCAGGGACGCTCGTGATCATCGCCGGCGGCATCGATCTCTCCGTCGGCGCGGTATACGGGTTCGGCGCCGTCGTCTCCGCGTACTTCGCGATCCACTCGAGCACCGGTGTCGCGATCCTGCTCGGGGTGGGCGCCGGGCTGCTGATCGGCCTCGTCAACGGCTTCGTCGTCACGGTGTTCCGGATCAACTCGCTGATTGCGACGCTTGCGATGTCCTTCATCGTCAGCGGGTGCGCGAGCCTCGTGACCGGCGGCAACCTGCTCGTCCTGTTCACGAAGAACAACTTCGGCGACGTCGCGCGCACCGACTTCCTGACCGTGAAGTCCTCGATCTGGCTGATGATCCTCGTCGTGATCGCATTCGGCATCCTCCTCTCGACGACGACCGCCGGCCGTTACATGTACGCGTCGGGTGGGAACGCCGAGGCGGCGCGGCTCGCGGGGGTCCGGGTCGACGCGATCCGCATGCTCACCTTCGCCCTCTCGGGCACGGCGGCCGGGCTCGCAGGCGTCATCGACACCTCGCGGGTACTCTCGGCCCAGGCCTCGCCCGACGACACGACCCTCGCGTTCACCGTGCTCGCGGGGATCGTCGTCGGCGGCACCAGCATCCTGGGCGGCGAGGGCGCCGTGTGGCGCACCGTGGTGGGCGTCCTCTTCATCGCCCTGATCGGGAACGGCTACCTGCTGCTCCAGTTCGACCCGCTCTACGAGCAGATCACGATGGGCGCGCTCCTCCTCGCGGCGGTCGGCCTCGACGCCCTCTCGCGGCGCCGTTCCTGACCTCGTCGTTCCGACGGATCGAGAGCCGTAGTCCGTTCTCGCGGGCGATGCTGGACCAGCCGATCTTCACCAAGGAGCGGCTCACCTCGCTCGACTGGGTCACCTACCCGATTCTCCGCTTCGCGGAGTCGCCGAAGGTGACGCTCGTCAACGCCCATCCCGGCGTCTACACGACGGTCGAGCCCGACCTCGCGCCGGGCGCGTCGGACACCGACGTGAGCAAGGGGAACACGAACGCGTTCAACAACGGCTGGCTGCTGACCGGCTCGGGCGAGCCGCCCACGGCAGCGATCGCCGGCGCGATGGCGAACGCCTTCTTCGACGCGACGGGTGTCCGCATCCGCCTCGCGCCGATGAACTCGGCCAACGTCCGCGGCGCGCTACGGGCTGCAGGCATCGAGTAGGCAGGCAGGGGAACGGCAGGCAGGGAGGGCCCCCTTCCGGGGCCCTCCCCGCTTAATCCCTCGCGTGCAGGCGTTGCGCGAGCGCAACTTCCGCTACCTGTTCTCCGCGCGGGCGATCTCGTTCTTCGGGACGAACCTGGCGCCGATCGCGGTCGCGTTCGCGGTGCTCGGGCTCACCGACTCGGCGACCGACGTCGGGCTCGCGTTCGCGGCCTGGACGCTCGCGCAGGTGGCGACGCTCCTCGTCGGCGGCGTCGTGGGCGACCGGCTGCCGCGCCAGCTCGTGATGATCGCCTCGGACAGCGCGAACTTCGTCGTGCGGATGACGATGGGGCTCCTGCTCGTGTCGGGGCACGCCGAGGTCTGGCAGCTCGTCGCGCTCCAGGCGGTCGGCGGGGTCGCGACCGCGTTCTATTCGCCGGCGTCGAGCGGCCTCGTGCCGCAGACCGTCCGCCCGGAATCGCTTCAGCAGGCGAACGCGCTGATGAACATCGCCCGCTACGCCGCGTTCCCGCTCGGCGCCGCGGCGGGCGGCGCGATCGTCGCCACGATCGGCGCCGGCTACGCGCTGCTCCTCGACGGCGCCACCTACGCGACGAGCGCCACGCTCCTCACGCGCCTGCGGCTCGCCGCGACGGGCACCACCGCCGTCGCGCGGAACTTCGCCAGAGAGCTGGCCGAGGGCTGGCGCGCATTCACGGAGCACACGTGGGTCTGGCTCGTGACCGGCTACATCTCGCTGTACTTCCTGATCACCTACGCGCCGTTCTTCGTACTCGGTCCCTACATCGCAAAGCAGTCGCTGGGCGGAGCCGGGGCCTGGGCGACCGTCGTCACGGGCGAGGCGATCGGCGCCCTCGTGGGCGGTTTCGTCGCGCTGCGGTTCCAGCCGAACCGGTCGATGGTCGTGATCGGCCCGTTCCTCGCGCTGACGGCGATCCAGAGCGTCCTGCTCGCGGTGACGGCCCCGTTCGAGGTCATCGCCGCCGCGGCGGCGCTCTCCGGCTTCGCGTTCTCGTTCGGCTCGATCGTCTGGGAGACGTGCGTGCAGCGGCGCATCGAGCCCGGGAAGCTCGCCCGCGTGAGCGCGTACAACTGGATGGGCGCGATGGCGTTCCTGCCGGCCGGGTACGCGCTCGCGGGCCCGGTCGCGGACGCGATCGGCACCTCCGCCACGCTCTGGATCGGCGCCGCCTGGATCGTCGTCGCCACGGTCGCCGTCTGCTCCGTCCCGAGCGTACGCGACTTCCGGATGCGCGACACGCCCCCGTCGGCGCCCGCCACCGCCCCCGCGAGCGCCTGAGTCCGCGGGCTACCCGGAGACCCGGTCGACGGTCGCGAGCACGCGCCCCTCCGGCGCGAGCCGCCTGCGCGTCACGACTCGCCGTCGTCGATCGTCATCGCCGCGGCGAACGCGGCGGCCTCGGCAGGCACCTCGCGCTCGTGCGGCACCCCGGCGGCGGCGTAGGCGTCGTCCTCGTCGAGCGTCTCGTGCTCGACGAGCGCCGCCGCGAGCGCATCGAGCTTGTCGCGGTTGTCCGCAAGGAGGGCGAGCACCTGCTTGTGCGCCTCGTCGACGATCCGCATGACCTCGCCGTCGATCCGCTCCTGCGTCCGGGCAGAGACCTCCGACGCGCCCGGGAGCAGCGGCCCGGCGCCCTCCGCGGGCAGCAGCGCGAGCGGCCCGAGCTGGTCGCTCATCCCCCAGCGGCCGACCATCTGGCGTGCGATCGCCGTGAGCTGCTGGATGTCCGACTCGGCGCCCGTGGTGGGCTCTCCGTAGACGAGCTCCTCCGCTGCCCGGCCGCCGAGCGCGACCTTGATCTTCGCGAGGAGCTCCGGGCGGTCGTAGTTGAAGCGGTCGGCCTCGGGGGCGGAGAACGTCACGCCGAGCGCCTGCCCGCGAGGGATGATCGAGATCTTCCGCACCGGGTCCGCGCCCGGCGTCAGCATCCCGACGAGCGCGTGACCGCCTTCGTGGTAGGCGGTCCGGCGGCGGTCCTCGGGGCTCATCATCACCTTGCGCTCGGCTCCGAGGACGATCCGCTCGAGCGCGTCGGTGAAATCGGCCTCGAGCACGTTCGCGTGCCCTCGGCGGGCGGCGAGGAGCGCGGCCTCGTTGACGAGGTTCGCGAGGTCCGCCCCGACCATGCCGGGCGTCGTCGACGCGATCCGGCCGAGATCGACGTCGGAGCCGAGCGGCACCGAGCGGGTGTGCACCTCGAGGATCTTCCTCCGGCCGGCCCGGTCGGGCGGCTGGACGGCGACGCGGCGATCGAAGCGACCCGGCCGCAGCAGCGCCTGGTCGAGCACGTCGGGCCGGTTCGTCGCGGCGATGACGATCACGCTCGTGGACGAGTCGAACCCGTCCATCTCGGTCAGGATCTGGTTGAGCGTCTGCTCGCGCTCGTCGTTGCCGCCGCTGAACCCGGCCACGCCCGACGTCCGCGAGCGCCCGATCGCGTCGAGCTCGTCGATGAAGATGATCGCGGGCGCCGCCTCCTTCGCCTGCGTGAAGAGGTCGCGGACGCGCGCGGCGCCGATGCCGACGATCGCCTCCACGAACTCCGACGCCGAGAGCGAGAAGAACGGCACGTCCGCCTCGCCGGCCACCGCGCGGGCGAGCAGCGTCTTCCCCGTTCCGGGCGGCCCCGAGAGCAACACGCCGTGCGGGATCCGGGCGCCGAGCTTGACGTAGCGCTCCGGGCTGCGGAGGAAGTCGACGACCTCGCTCAGCTCCTGCTTGGCCTCGTCGATCCCCGCGACGTCGGCGAACGTCACCCGCCCGCCGGTCGGCTCGTACCGGCGGGCGCGCGTCCGGCCGAACGCGCCCAGCATCCCCTGGGCGTTCGAGGCGCGGCGCATCAGCAGCACGAGCAGCCCGATGAAGAGGAGGGTCGGGCCGAAGCTGACCAGGAGGTTCTCCCACCACGCGACCGAGCCGGTCAAGGGCTTCGCGTTGACGACGACCTTCTCCGACTCGAGCAACTGGGAGAGCGCCTTCGTGTCCGCGAACGCGGGGATCTCGGTGCTGAAGCGCGTCGAGGGCTTGGAGCCCGCGTAGCTCGTCGACGCCTTGAACGTCCCCTGGATCGCCGTCCCCTTCGACGTGATCGAGACGACCGCGCCCTTGCGTACCTCGTCGAGGAAGAACGGGCTGTAGGGGATCCGGACGCGCGAGGCCGGGCTGGTCGCCCGCGAGCCGAGCCAGTAGTTGATGCCGAGCAGCACCAGGAAGAAGACGACCCAGCCCCAGTGGAAGCGGAAGCCGCGACGAGGGGCGCGGCCGCTCGGCGTCCCGGCCGGGCCCGACGGGCGCGGGGGAGTGCTCACGGGGTCAGCGCTTGCGCTGGCGGAGGAGGCGTGCCGCCTCCCTGATCCGCTCGCGGCTCTCGGGGCCCGCCGCCGCCTTGCCTGCGCGGGCCGCGGTGCGGGCGGCCTGGTTCACGAGCTTGCGGCTCTCCGGGCTCGCCGCCAGCCTGCGCGCCTGCGCGATCGCCTTCTTCCCGTGCTCGCTCCGAGCGATGACGACGGCGGTCGAGATGACCCTGCGGCCACTCGGGCTCGTCGCGAGCCCGATGCCCTTCATGATCGGCCCGATCATGACGCCAGGATAACGGTCTGCCTAACCGTGGGAGACGGCGACGAGGCCCGCGATCCCGAGCCCGAACAGCACGACGACGATAATCGAGTCCCGGCCGAGTCTCAGCACGCAGCTCTCACGCCGCACGATCACCCCCCAGGCATAGATCGTGGTCAGCACGATGCCGAGCCCGGCGAGCCACGCGTTGAGGTCGCCTGCGTACGGGAGCACCGGCTTCCCGGCGACGATGTCGGCGACCAGGAAGAGGGCGACCTGGAACGCGTTCCCGCCGAAGATGTCCGCGACCGCGAGCGCGTGGTCGCCGATCCGGACGGCTGCAAGGCCCGAGCTGATCTCGGGAAGGGCGGTCGCGAACGCGAGCACGGTGGCGCCGAAGATCACGCCGTTGATGCCGGCGCGGTTCGCGAGCTCGTTCCCCGCCTCCTCGAGGACGACGCCTGCGCCGAGCGTGACGAGGGAGGCGACCGTGAACACGACGATCGCGGTGCGCGCCGACCCGGTCGGGTTCGGCACGACGGGATCGTGCCGCCTCCGGCGGTGAGAACGGCCGGGCCGCGCGCCGGGCATCTCGATCTCCCACCGCGGCGTCTTGCGGACGCTGTTCAGCGTGTAGATCCCGCCGAGCCAGGTCACCACGATCGCGATCGACGCCGGGCTGACCGGCCCGATGCTCACGTGCTCGGGCAGGAGTGCGCCCATCATCACCTCGGCCACGACGGCGACGACGAGCATCGCCTCGAGGACGGGAATCAGCGACCCGACGAGGAAGCTGATCGCCTGCGTCCGGGAGGCGGCCGCGTCGCAGAGGACGATCACCATCGTCTGGATCGCGATGCCGCCGATCAGGTTCCCGGCGGCGAGATCGAGGTTCCCGGCCGCGGCGGCGGTGACCGTGATCGCGAGCTCCGGAAGGCTGCCGGCAACGGCGAGCAGGATGACGCCGCCGAGCGCGTCGCCGAGGTCGAACCGCCGGTCGATCTCGTCGGTCGACTTCGAGAGCGAGGTGCCGGCGAGCCAGGTGGCGACGACAGCGGCGGCGAAGACCAGGCAGACCACGGCGGTCGAGAGGGACCCCATCGGCTCCGTGAGTCAAACACAGCCCCTGCCGGGAGCTGTGTTAACGCGAGCTCAGGCGTCCGGCGGGCGGCGCTCGTCGAAGCGCTGAAGCCCGTCGTCCGGGATCACGGCCCACGGCGCCGCGTAGGCGACGAACTGGTGGCAGCTCGGGCGGATCCCGGGATCGGCGTCGAACACCCCGAAGCGGATCGCGTACGAGGTGCCGTCCGGGCTGCGGCTCCACATGCTCGAGCCGCACGCCGAGCAGAAGACCTTGTCGAAGCCGTCGGGCGGCGACCAGGCACGGAGCAGCTCCTCGCCCTGCAGGATCGTGAGCGACCCGGGCTTCGCGCGCGCCTGCGGGGAGGCGGAGCCCGCCGTGCGCCGCTGACAGCGGGTGCAGTGGCACCAGCTCGCCGAGACGAGCGGCTCGCTCACCTCGAACCGAACGCCGCCGCAGTTGCAGCCGCCGGTCAGCGGGAAGTCGGTCACGGGCCGAGTCTAGTGATGGGCGCGACCCCTCGAGTAGGAGCACGGGCGGCACGAGGAGCACCGCGGACGCGCCGAGCGCGAGGAGTGAGGCAGACGCTCCCGACGGCGGCGCGAACCCGGTCGCGACCGCCGGCACCGTGGCGGCGACGAGAGCGGCGGCCGAGACCAGGGCGAGACGGGCCACGCGGCGACGAGCGTGCTCCTCCGGTCCGCGGGCGAGCTCGCGCGAAGCGTAGGCGAGCTCGGCGACGAGCAGAAGACCCGCCCCGACGACCGGCGCGGCGAGCACGGGCTCGCTCCGGGCGGAGTCGACGAGGACGAACCCGGCGGCGGCGAGACCGAGCGACCACGGAAGGAGGCCCACGAGCCCGGCGAGCGCGAGCACGAGCAGCACCAGCGCGGCGGCGGCGCCCGCGCCCACGGCCGGCCGGAGCGCCCCGGCACGCAGGAGCGGGAACGCGGCGATCGCGGCCTCGAGCGCGACCGCCGCGCCGGCCGCGGTCAGCCGCGCAGCGTGCGAGCGCGCCGCCTGTACGACCTCACCTCCTCGAGCGCCGAGACGATGTCGACGCCTTCCGTCCACTCGACAACCGGGATCCCGAGCTGCCGGTACCGGTCGTGGAGGGTGCTGCGCCACAGACGCCAGAGCCTGAACGCGAGCTCGCCGCCCTCGTTCGGGAGCGGCTCGACGACGGCGAACGGCGAGACGTCGACGATCGCCAGGTCGAAGCCGCGGGCCCGAAGATCGGCGAGCGCGTCGAGGACGCGGTCGTCGAGGAGCGGCGAGAGGGCCAGTACGAGCGACTGCGGCGGCAGTGTCCGCGGCGGCAGGACGTCGACGCGCTTCCAGGCGTACGAGAATGCGATCTCGGTCTCGATCAGCGTCTCGACGATCCGGTGGAGCTGCACCCGGCCGGTCGAGGGCGCAAGCCACCGCACGACGCCGCCGAAACCGACGACCCCGACCCGGTCGCGCCGGGCGAGATATCCGTGAGCAAGGGCGCCGGCGGCCCGCACGGCGCGATCGAGCGTCCCGGCGTCGCCGCTTCGGGCCTCGGCGAACGTGTCGAGGAAGAGCACGACGTCGGCGTTCCGCTCCGGGTGGCTCTCGTTGACCTGGAGTGCCTGCCGGCGCGCGCTCGCGCGCCAGTTGATGCGGTGGACGCGGTCGCCCGGCGCGAACGGGCGCAGGTCCGCGAACTCGATCCCGTCGCCCTTCACCCGCGCCACCTGGTTGCCGGCGTACGGCTGCGTCTCGGCGGGCTCCAGCAGCCGCTTCACACGGTCGGCCCCCGGGTAGACGCGCAGCGGCAGCAACGCCTCGACAGCCGCGGAGTCGACGACGAGCCCGAACCCGTCGAACGCCAGCACCTCGCAGGCGCCGACCCGGTACGCCCCGTAGCGCGCCGGGCGAAGAGGGACCGTGAACGTCCGCTCCTCGCCCGGCCGGAGACGGAACGCGGGCGGCGGCTCGGCCGGTTCGAGCCTTCCGGCGAGGATCGGCTTCAACTCGAGCCGCTCGACCCCGCCTTCGCTGCGAGCCTCGAGTGAGAGCTCGACCTCGTCGCCCTCGACCACGCGTGCGCGGTCGAGCCCGGAGGCCAGGGTCACGTCGGGAGCGGGGAGACTTGCCATGCCGACCGCGAGGAAGAGCGCGAACGGCACCGCGAGAGCGACAAGCTCGGGCCGCCCGAGCACGACCGCCGCGAACAGGCCTGCCGCCGCCAGCACCGGGTAGGCTCGGAGCTTCGGCAGCGCCGCGCGGGTCACGGTGCGGCCTCCTCCGTCGGGGGCGTCGGAACCGACTCGAGCACCTCCCGGACGACGCTCTCGCCTCGCACGTCGGTGACCCAGAGCTCCGGCCGGAGCGTCAACCGGTGGGCGAGCGCGGGCCCGGCGACGGCCTTGACGTCGTCGGGAACCACGAAGTCGCGGCCCGCGAGCGCGGCGCGGCAGCGCGAGAGCTTGAGCAGCGCCAGGGAGCCGCGCGGGCTCGCGCCGACCTGGACGCGCGCCGCGGTGCGGGTCGCCGCGGCGAGGTCGACCATGTAGAGCCGCACCGGCTGGGAGACATGGACGGTCTCGACCGCCTGCTGCATCTCGGTCAGCGTCTCGCCGTCCACGACCCTCTCGAGCGTCAGCTCGTCCCGACCGCGGTCGAGCCGGCGAGCGAGCACCGACGCCTCGTCCTCGCGGCCGGGGTATCCGATCGAGGTTCGCAGCAGGAACCGGTCGAGCTGCGCCTCCGGGAGCGGGTAGGTGCCCTCGTACTCGATCGGGTTCTGCGTCGCCAGGACGAGGAACGGCGGGCCGAGCTGCCGGGTGCGGCCGTCGACGGTGACCTGGCGCTCCTGCATCGCCTCGAGCAGCGCCGCCTGCGTCTTCGGCGGGGCGCGGTTGATCTCGTCGGCGAGCAGGAGGTTCGTGAAGATCGGCCCGGCACGGAACTCGAACTCGCCGCTGCGCTGGTCGTAGATCGCCGAGCCCGTGACGTCGGCGGGCATGAGGTCCGGCGTGAACTGGATGCGCGAGAAGTCGAGCTCGCAGGTCTGCGCGAACGAGCGTGCGATGAGCGTCTTCGCGAGCCCGGGGTAGTCCTCGAGGAGGACGTGCCCGTCGGCGAGCATGCCGGTCAGGACGAGCTCGAGCGCCTCGCGCTTGCCGACGACGACCCGCTCGATCTCGTCGAGGATCGCGGCGGCTCGGGCGGCGAGCTCCTCGAGCGTCATCAGATCGCCTCCAGGTCGGCGAGGAGCGCGCGGAAGTCGCCGTCGGGAAGCGCGGTCTCCGGATCGTCGGGCCGGACGAGCACCCACAACCTCTCGCTCAGGAGCTCGCGCGCCCGGTCGGGGCTGCGGTCGAGCACGATGCCGTGACTGCGGAGGAGGGCCGCGGAGGCGATCGAGCGGACGACGGGCCTGAACTGGGGCGAGAGCTCGACGGCGGATCCCCGTCCGGCGCGGACCTGCCGCTCGAGCCAGGCGAGCTGCTGCGGACGCTCCGGCTTCTCCGTCGGCGGCCTCCGGCGCGCGCGGTGGAGCGCCCGCGACGCCGGCAGCGCCGAGCGTGCCGCAACGACGAGGCCGACGAGCACGAGCGCGCAGAGAAGGTCGAGGTAGAGCTCGACGATCAGGCCCTGGTGTCTCGCGCCGAGATCGAGTGCGAGCACGAGCGCGACCGTCGCGACGAGCGCGACGACGGCGAGGCGGAACGCGACCCTCCTCACGGGTCGAGCTCCGAGCGGAGGTCGGTGAGCGCCGCGAGGGCCTCCCGCCGCATCGGCTCGTCGATGGCATGGCTGCTGAACTTGGCCTGCTCGTAGAGGCCGGTGAGCGCGGCCGTGGCACCCTTGCTCGCCTGCACGTGCTCGAGCACGCGCTCGAGGTACTCGAGCGGGGTCTCCGACGCCTCTCGCGGGAGGCCGTCGGCTGCGAGTGCGTGCTCCATCCCCGCTAGGCCCTGATCACGGCGCGCCGCGGATCGGGCTCCGTCTCGAGCTCCTGGATCCCGGCGGCGATCGCGCGGTCGAGCCTGGCGTCCGGGTCCTCCTCGACGCGAGGCCGGAGCCCCGGCCGGCGGTAGAGCAGGAACAACCCGACGATCCCGATCGTGCCGCCCACGGCGAACGCGGCGACGCGGGCCCAGCTCGAGTCGAACGGCCCCCGGCCGACAGGCGGGGGCTGGTGCTTCTTCCCGGCCCGAGCCGGAGCGCTTCCACCGGCCACGTGGAGGTGGATCTGGCGCACCGGGAGCACTCTGACGAGGAGCGCAAAGCCCCCCACGCAGAGCACCGTGACGGTGATCAGGACGAGGATCCGCTTCCAGAGAGGTACCTGTGCCTTCTCGAACCGGCGCTCGTCGACCCCGCGCGCGACGAGGAGCGCGAAGACCCCGAGTACCGCGAGCGACCCGAGGACGACGAGCGCGATCGCCTCGAGTGTCGACAGGCCGCCGGTCGGGGGCGAGCCCACCCGCGAGGAGACCCCCGCCGCGGCGAGGGCGCCGACGAACGCGCAGGCGCAGAGCCCCAGCGCGAGACCGCCCGCCCACCCCCGGGCGAGAGGCGCCGGCGCCTGGGCCCGCAGCGTGTGGACGGCCCGCTCCTCGCTCATGTGCCGCCGAGAAGCCTAGAGGCGCCCCGGCGGCGCCGTCTCGCGGATCGAGGCGTCGAGGAGCTCGACCGGATGCGCCGCCGGGAGCGGCCGGCCCGGCCCGGCGGAGCGCGGCCGAGACCTGGAGGAGACAGCCGGGGTTCGCGCTGACGTAGAGGTCGGGCTCGGTGGCGAGGACCTTCGCGGCCTTGCGGTCGCCGAGCGTTCGCGCTGCCTCGGGCTGCACGAGGTTGTAGATCCCGGCGCTTCCGCAGCAGAGCTCCTGCTCGGCCGGCTCGACGAGCTCGAGCCCCGGGATCGAGCGGAGGAGGGAGCGAGGCTCGTCGCGCACGCGCTGGGCGTGGCCGAGGTGGCACGACTCCTGGAAGGCGACTCGCCGCTCGAGCGGATGAAGCTCGGGAGCGTGGCCGCGCGCGAGCGCCTCGTGGATGTCGAGGACCTCGAGGCTCGAGTTGCGCGTCCTTGAGGTGCGAGCCGCACCCGGCGGCGTTCGTCACGATCACGTCCGCGCCGGCCGCGACGAACGCGGCGTCGGCCTGCGGCGGGCGAGCTCGAGTCCCTGCTCGCGCCGCCCGGCGTGGAGAGCGAGCGCGCCGCAACAGCCCGCGTACGGCGCGATGACCTCGTACCCGTAAGCGGCGAGCACCCTCGCCGACGCGCGGTTGACCTCGCCGAACAGCACCGACTGGACACAGCCGGTGAGCAGCCCGGCGCGGGCGATCCGCTCGCCGGAGGCGGGCGTGCGGGCGGGCGGCGACACGGGCTCCCGCCACGGTGGAGCGAGCTCCTTGAGCGGCCTGAACGGACCGGGCGCCGGGAGCGCCGAGAAGCGGAGCGCGAGCTTCGTCCGCCGCGGGATGCGGGAGGACGGCGAAGACGAGCGAGCGCAGCACCCGCTCCCGGAGCGGGCGCGGCACCTCCTGCTCGACGCGCTCGCGCGCGAGCTCGATCAGCCGGTCGTACTGGACGCCCGAGGGGCACGAGGTGAGGCAGGCCATGCAGCCGAGGCAGCGGTCGAAGTGCTCGG
Organism: uncultured Actinomycetes bacterium; assembly: GCA_963836925.1. GTDB lineage: Bacteria > Actinomycetota > Thermoleophilia > Gaiellales > Gaiellaceae > PALSA-600. The sequence goes on along the minus strand of CAWILJ010000009.1, from coordinate 103,351 downwards.
CCACGGTCCGGTCGAGCTCGAGCGTCCCCTCGACGGTCGCCTTCATCAGCCAGATCCGGCCGCGCGGGGAGTCCATCTCCTCGTGCCAGAGCTCGTAGGTCGGGCAGCTCGGGAGGCAGAACCCGCAGTGGACGCAGTCGGAGATGAGCCCGGCGTCCATCAGACGAGGATCCCGTCGGGGTCGAAAGAGGCCCGGACGCGCTCGGCGAGCGGCGACCAGGGCCGCGGCGACGAGGCAGGCGACGAACGCGATGCCCGGCCCGGGCCGCGCGAGCACGCAGTCCTGCCAGTCGAACGGCTCGCGCCCGGCGGCACCCGACTGCGCAGTCGCGCACTCGTGCCAGACGCTGTCGTCGGCGTGCTCGCCGGGGCAGCCGGCGACCTGGGCGTCGACCGTCGCGGCAGGCCCCTCGAAGAGGATCGCGAGCCGGCCGGGCAGGAGGTCGACGGCGCTCGGCTCGAGCTGCGAGCGGCGAAGCTCCTGCCAGGCAGCGCGCGGATCGCCCTCGGCGACGACCGTGGCCGACGCCGCCGGGCGGGGATGGAGGCGGAGCGCGACGCGGCGCGATCAGGCCGAGCCGGCCGCGGGAGCCGGAGAAGAGCTTGCCGAGGTCGTACCCGGCGACGTTCTTCACCACCTTCCCGCCCGAGCTCGCGACGAGCCCGCCCGCGAGGACGACGGTGACGCCGATCACGAGATCGCGCATCGCGCCGATAGCGGTGACGGCGCGGCCCCGAGAGATCGGCGGCGAGGCAGGCGCCGACCGTAGGGTCGCCGGGCGGGTCGAGCGCGAGCATCTGCCCGTGCCCGGCCAGGTAGGCCTGGAGCTCGGAGAGCCTCATCCCCGCCTCGACGATCGCCGTGAGGTCGCCGGGCTCGTGCTCGAGGACGCGGTCGAGGCTCGCCGTCGAGAGGCGGGTCTCGCCCCCGTCGCGCTCGATCGAGACCGTTCCCGGCCCCGCCGAGCGCCTCGGCGGCCTCCTCGAGGCGTCGCCGGCTCAGAGACGCTCGGCAAGGCCTGCCTTCTCGAGCGGGTGCGCGCGGTAGGGCCCGGGCACCTCGCCGCAGAGACGCGGGCGTCGGGAACGACCTTCCCCGGGTTCGCGAGCCCGGCCGGGTCGAAGCCGGCCCGGACGAGCTGCATCGCCTCGAGGTCGCGCTCGGAGAAGAGCTTCGGCATCGAGCACGCCTTGTCGACGCCGACGCCGTGCTCGCCGGTGAGCGACCCGCCCGCGTCGATGCAGGCGTCGAGGATCGCCGTCGCGAGCCGCTCGGCCCGCTCGGCCTCGCCGTCGACCGCTGTCGTCGTAGAGCACGAGCGGGTGCAGGTTGCCGTCGCCTGCGTGGAACACGTTCGCGACGCGGAGCCCGTACTCGTCGGCGAGCTCTGCGATCCGCCGCAGCACCTCCGGCAGCCGCGTGCGCGGCACGACGCCGTCCTGGACGTAGTAGCTCGACGAGATCCGGCCCATCGCCGCGAACGCCGACTTGCGGCCGCGCCAGATCCGGGCGCGCTCCTCGGCCGTCTCCGCCGCGTGCAGCTCGAAGGCGCCGCTGTCGCGGCAGATCGCCTCGACGGCCGCGGACTCCTCCGCCACCAGCGCCGCGGGGCCGTCGAGCTCGACGATCAGCACGGCTCCCGCCCCCTTCGGGTACCCGGCGCCGACCGCGGCCTCGACTGCCTCGATCGCGAGGGCATCCATCATCTCGATCGCGGCGGGCAGGATCCCGGCGCCGATCACGTGCGAGACCGCGTCGCCCGCCGCATCGAGCGTCTCGAAGCCGGCCAGGAAGCGTGAGCACGGCCTCCGGCGCCCGCAGGAGCCCGACGATGATCCTGACGGCGATGCCGAGCGTGCCCTCGGAGCCGACGAACACGCCGAGCAGGTCCGGGCCCTCGTCGTCGCGGGAGAGCGTGACGAGCTCGCCGTCCGGGAGGACGACGTCCGCGGCGAGCACGTGGTTGACGGTGAAGCCGTGCTTGAGGCAGTGGGCGCCGCCCGAGTTCTCGGCGACGTTGCCGCCGATCGTGCAGACCTGCTGGCTCGACGGGTCGGGCGCGTAGTAGAGCCCGTCGGCCGCGACCGCCTTCGTGATCGCGAGGTTCGTCACGCCCGGCTCGACCACGACCCGGCGGCGGTCGAGGTCGACCTCGAGGATGCGGTTGAGCCGGGCGAGCGAGATGACGACGCCGCCGACGACGGGCAGCGCGCCGCCGGAGAGCCCGGTGCCCGCGCCGCGCGCGACGAACGGCACGCCGTGGTCGTGGCAGAGCTTCACCACCGCCTGGACGTCCGGGGCCGAGCCCGGGATCGCGACGAGCTCGGGGATCGCGCGGTGCCCCGTGAGGGCGTCGCACTCGTAGGTCCGGAGCTGCGCGAGCTCGGTGACGAGCGCGTCCCGAGGGCAGGGCGCGGGCGATTGCGCTGCGGAACTCCGGAGGCAGGCTCACGCCGCTGACGATAGTCAGGGCAGCGACGCGGTTTCGAGCGCATGGCCGGCGGTCGTCAGCTCGGCCTGGCCCGTCGAGAGCAGGTCGCCGGCGCCGCTCAGCGGGTCGAGCGTGTCGAAGCCGCCGCCGCGGCGGAGGCTGCCGACGACCCCTTCGACTTCGTGCTCGCCCTTCTCGAGGCTCTTGCACGCTCGCACCGCGTAGCGGCCGGCGGTCGCGAAGACGTCCGGGACCGGCCCGAGGCGATGGATCGTCTCGCGAGCAGCCGATGAGCGTCGCCTCGAAGAGCGACGAGCGTCGACGACAGGTGCGTGCCGGCCTTGCGGATCCCGTCGAGTGACGCCTGCGTGGAGAAGATGACGGAGATCCCGTCGAGGGCGTTCTGGGTCTAGCGCCGCCAGAGCATGAAGCCTGAGCGCCAGTGGTTCTCGGCGATGCGCTGCTGCGCGGCGGAGGTCTTCGTCGCGCCTCCGCTCGACCCGCCGCACGCAGCCGCTCCCAGCGCGAGCGCGGGGAGAGCGAGAGCCAGCGCGGCTACCTGTCGGGCGTTCATCCCGGTGTCGAGAACGAGCGTAGCCGCCCCGGCAGCGCTTGCACGCCGTCTGGACGTCAGGCCTCGCGCGTCCGCGGGCCGACAGGAATCGCAACGTCTCCGTGCCGCCTGGTGACACCGAGCCGGGCCGCGTTCTGCGACGATGGGCGCCATGACGTCCCACGTCCGGCCGTCGGCGTCGTTCAGCGCGACGCTGCGGGTGCATCTCGACGACCGGCCCGGCGCGTTCGCGGAGCTCGCGCGCGCGATCGGCGATGCCGGCGGCAGCCTCGGCGCGATCGACCTCGTCCGCGTCGAGAAGGGAAGAAGGTGCGCGACGTCACGGTCGACGCCGCCAGCGCCGACCACATCGAGCAGATCGTCGCGGTCGTCCACGCGCTCCCGGGCGTCGAGGTCGAGCATGTGTCCGACCGGACGTTCCTGCTCCATCTCGGCGGCAAGATCGAGATGGTCGTCGAAGTCGCCGCTGAAGACGCGCGACGACCTCTCGATGGCCTACACGCCCGGCGTGGCGCGGGTCTGCACCGCGATCGCCGAGGACGTGAGCAAGGTCTGGAACCTCACGATCAAGCAGAACACGGTCGCCGTCGTGAGCGACGGCACCGCGGTGCTCGGGCTCGGCGACATCGGGCCCGAGGCGGCGATGCCGGTGATGGAGGGCAAGGCGATGCTGTTCAAGGAGTTCGGCGGCGTCGATGCCTGGCCGATCTGCCTCGCGACCACCGACGTCGACGAGATCGTCGCCGCGGTCGCGGCGATCGCGCCCGGCTTCGGCGGCATCAACCTCGAGGACATCTCCGCCCCGCGCTGCTTCGAGATCGAGAGCCGGCTCGAAGGAGCTGCTCGACATCCCCGTGTTCCACGACGACCAGCACGGCACGGCGATCGTCGTGACGGCGGCGTTCGTGAACGCGCTGAAGCTCGTCGGCAAGCGGCCGAGGACGTGCGGATCGTGATGACGGGCGTCGGCGCGGCCGGCGTTGCCTGCACCGACATGCTGCTCGGCCTCGGCGTCCGCAACATCATCGGCTGCGACCGCAAGGGCGCGCTCCACCTCGGCCGCGACGACCTCGGCCCTGGAAGACGGCGTACGCCGAGCGCACGAACCCGGAGGGCTTCGCCGGCACCGCCGACGAGGCGCTCGCCGGCGCCGACGTGTTCATCGGCCTCTCCGGCCCGCGCGCGGTCAGCCGTGATGCCGTCGCGACGATGAAGCCGACGACGCGATCGTGTTCGCGATGTCGAACCCGGTCCCCGAGGTCATGCCGGAGGAGATCGAGGGCCTCGCGGCGGTGATCGCGACCGGCCGCTCCGACTACCCGAACCAGATCAACAACGTGCTCGCGTTCCCCGGCGTCTTCCGCGGCGCGCTCGACGTGCGCGCGACGGCGATCAACGAGGAGATGAAGCTCGCCGCCGCGCACGCGATCGCCGAGGTCGTGAAGACCGACGAGCTCGGCCCCGAGTACATCGTCCCGAGCGTCTTCAACCGCGACGTCGCGCCCGCCGTCGCCGCCGCCGTCTCCGCGGCCGCCGAGCAGACCGGCGCCGCCCGCCGCCGCCGCGTCGCGGCGCAATAGCTCGAGACCGGGACGCCCAGTGCTCCGAGACGGCCGAGGCCGGGCTTTCGGCCCGGCCTCGTCGGTCACTCTGGAGGGAGATGTGCGCCGTTAGTGCCGCTTGCCGAACGCCTTCAGCGTCGCGTACTTCGACGATGCTCATCTGCATCGCGCTCATCTGCGCGCGCGGTCGGCTTCGATGTGGTTGACGAGGTTCGTGAGCGCCGTCGTCAGGTGGTCCAGGATCGTCGGTCTCCTGGGCCGAGGTGATCTTGTCGTCGGTGACGGCCTGGTCCAGGTTCTTCTTCGCCGGCGCGAGCAGCGCCGTGACGAGGTCGTCGACGGTCTTGCCCTTGTCCTTCGCCACGTCGGCGAGCGACTTGCCCGACTTCAGGGCGGTCTGGAGATCGGAGACCGACATCCCGAGGAACGTGGCCGCCGTCTGCAGCAGGCCGCCGGTCCTCGCCGGCCGGCGGGACCGGCGGGCCGGCTGTTGACGAGATCGGTGACCGCGTCGGTGTAGCGCGCGAGGATCGCGGTCTCCTGGTCGGCGGTGATCCAGCCCGCCGCCTTCTCGTTGTCGAGGTTCGTCTTCTGCGCCGCGACGATCGCGCTGATCAGGTCGTCGGCCTTCTTGCTCTTCGCGGTCGCCTCCTGGGCGAGCGTCTTGCCGCCGTTGAGATCCGACGCGAGGGTCGAGACGGAGATGCCGAGGAACGCCGCGGCCGGCGTCAGCACGTCGGAGGTGAGGACGCCTGCGCCGCCGGGAGCCGCCGGGCCCGCCGCGGCCGCCCATCCCGAAGCCGCGCACGCCGAAGCCGCCCGGCCCTCCGAAGAAGACATGACCGCCCATCAGGCCTCCCGGGCCCGAGCCCGCCTGCCCGGAGCCCGTGGAACGCCAGTGCGCGGCCCGTAGCCGTGCCGCGCGCGCAAGAGCCGAGCCGGCGAGAGCGGCTGCGAGCACAGCAACCATCGCTCCGACCGTCACGCGAAACAGTGTCCGCCGCATGTTCACCACCTTTCTGAGTGCCCGGTGCCTGAGTTGACCGTCCGAGGTTAGGGAGATCGCCTAAGAAGGTCCTTAGAGAACGATGTGAACGCTCAGTCGTAGCCGAGCTCGCGCAGCAAGCGGCCCTGCCTCGCGCTCGACGTCGGCGAGCTGCTCGGGCGACAGGTCCTGCCGGTAGCGGCCGATCGAGGTGTCGGCTGAATCGACCGAGGCTCCGCTCGAGCGGCGCCGCGGCCGCTTCCGAGGTGCTTCGCGACCGTGCGCGCGGCCGCGGCCGGATCGGCGGCGATCGACTCGTACCGGAGCTCCAGCACGCGCGGGTCGGTGACCGAGCGCGCGGCCGAGTCACGTACCGTCGCCACGCCCAGGCCGCGCGGGTCGCGTCGCTCGCGGCCTCGAACTCGGCGACTGCGGTCCGGCTCGACCCAGAAGCGGGCGCGGCCGCCGTAGGCGAGCCTCGCGTCGTCGCCGCCCGTGCGGCCCGCGCTCAGCCAGCCGCGCTCGAGCAGCGAGCAGACGACGTCGCGGCCGTCGCGGACGAGGTGCACCGCGCGCCCGTCCGGGTAGGCGGCGAGCGCGGCGCCGAGGACGAACGCGGTCTCGGGCGTCTGCTCGACGCCGCGCCAGCCGCGAACGAGCGCGAGCGCGCGAACGCGCTCGAGGACCGCCCGGATCCGCTGCGCGGCCTCGGCCTCGGGAAGCCCGACGAGCGACGGGATCGCCGCCTTGTGGGGGTTCACCTCGCTCAGGTCGACGAACCCGGGCTGCTCCCCGATGGCGCCGGCGAGGAACGTCGTCCCCGACCGCGGAGAGCCGACCACGAAGACGAGCCGCTCGTCGGACCCGCGTCAGCCGCTCGCCGAGCGCAGTGGAGCCCGCGCGACCGAAGGACACGGCGCGCGGACGCCGCGTAGAGACCCGCCTGGCGCGCTCCTCACGAGGCGCGTCTGCGGCGGGCCGGCTGCTCGTCGGTGAGAGCGCGGCCGACCTGCTCGAGGATCGTCTCGAGCAGCCGGAACGACGCAGAGGACGTGCTCCCGCGCGAGTGCGCGCGCGCCCTCGGGGCTTCCGGCCGCGAGCGCGCCGCGGATCGCCTCGTGCTGCCGCTCGTTCGCGAGATAGAGCTCGTCGATCGACTCGTCGCCGGGCGCCCACACGGCGGGGCCGGAGAAGGTGCGGCGGGCGCTCTTTGCGACCGCCTCGACGTACGGCAGGTCGGCGACCCGGTAGATGACGTCGTGGAAGCCGTGGTTCGCCTGCATCCACTCGACGGTCAGCGAGCGGCGGTCGGCGCCCGGCTCCCGCTCGCGCATCGCGCGGGTGAGGCGCGAGAAGCGGCGTCTCCGCCTCCTCGAGCTCGTCGAGGCCCTCCTCGGTGATCCGCTCGGCCGCGATGCCGGTGACGAGGCTCTCGAGCTCCGCCCGCAGCAGGAACGCCTCCCACATCTCCGACCGGGAGAGCGTCCGGACGCGAAAGCCGCGGTTCGCCTCGAACGAGACGAGGCCGAGCGCGGCGAGTCGGCGCAGCGCCTCGCGCACCGGCGTCCGGCTGACCTCGTACTGCGCGGAGACCTGCTCCTGGCGGAGCACCGAGCCCGGCGCGAGCTCACCGGAGACGATCGCCTCCTCGAGGGCGAGCGCGATCTCGTCGGCCTTGGTGCCGCGTCCACCCGGCAAGTGTAGAACGGCGGGGATGAGCGTGCCCGAGGCGATCGCGATCACGGCCGCCGGATTCGGAGCCGGGACGGTGAACACCGTGGTCGGGAGCGGCACGCTGATCACGTTCCCGGTGCTGCTCGCGTTCGGCTACGCGCCCGTGCAGGCGAACGTGTCGAACACGGTCGGCCTCGTGCCCGGCGGGCTCTCGGGCACGCACGGCTACCGCGCCGAGCTCGAGGGGCAGCGGCGCCGCTCGCTCGTCCTCGGGACGGCGTCGCTCGTGGGCGCCCTCGATCGGCGCGACGCTCCTGCTCACGCTGCCGGCGTCGGCGTTCAAGGCGATCGTCCCGTTGCTTCATCGCCTGCGCGCTCGTGCTCATCGTCTTCCAGCCGTGGCTCTCGAGGCGGTCGAGAACGCGGCGGCGCCGGCACCGGCCGCACGGAGGGCCGTGGACGGCCGCGGGCCTCCTCGCGACCGGCGTCTACGGCGGCTACTTCGGCGCCGGGCAGGGGATCCTGCTGCTCGCGGTGCTCGGCCTCGCGCTGACCGACTCGCTGCAGCGGGTGAACGCGCTGAAGAACGTGCTCGCGACGCTTGACGAACGTCGTCGCGGCGCTCGTCTTCGCCTTCGCGGCCGACGTCGCCTGGGGGGTCGCGCTTCTCATCGCGATCGGATCGGTCGTCGGCGGCGGTGCTCGGAGCGCACGTCGGCCGGCGGCTCCCACCCGCGGCGTTCAGAGCGGCGATCGTCGTCGTCGGGATCGCGGCGATCGTGAAGCTGACGCGTCCTAGCGGCGCGTCCGCGCACGAACAGCCGGCCGTCGATCCGCTCGAGGCGGAGCGGCAGCCCGAAGCACGCGCTCAGGGTCTCGTCGGTGAGCGTCTCCTCGAGCGGCCCGGCGGCGACGACGCCGCCGTCGCGGAGGAGCAGCGCATGCGCGTGCTCGGCGGCAGCTCCTCGAGGTGGTGGGTGACGGTGAGCGTGGTGAGCGTCCGGGCGGGCCTTCACCGCCTGCTCGAACGCCTCGAGGAGAAGCTCGCGTCCGCCGAGGTCGAGCCCGGCCGCGGGCTCGTCGAGCGCGAGGAGCGGCGCGTCGGAGATCAGCCCGCGGGCCAGCATGCACCCGCGCGCGCTCCCCCTCCGACAGGCTCGCGAAGAGGCGGGTCGCGAGCGCGTCGGCGCGCACCGCCTCGAGCGCCGCGTGAGCCCGCTCCACCGCGCCGGGGGGCAGCTCTTCGGCGAGGAGGATCGAGCCGATCAAGCCGGTGAGGACGACGTCGACGGCGCGCTGCTCCGGATAGAAGCGGCGCCCGAGCGCAGGCTCGACGAGGCCGATCCGCCGGCGGAGCTCGTGCAGCGGCACCCGTGCCGAGCCTCGCCCCGAGCACGTAGGCGGCCCCGTCGCTCGGCCGCATCTGCGCCGAGGCGATCCGGAGCAGCGTCGTCTTGCCGGCGCCGTTCGGGCCGACGATCCCCCAGTGCTCGCCCTCCCCGGCCGTCCAGTCGATCCGGTCGAGGATGACCTTGCGGACGCCGTGCGAGCTGCGCCAGAGGCCGACCTGCTCGAACCGGACGGTCTCGCTCACCGGCGCTGGCGACTGTACTGGACGGCGCCGTCGGGCTGCACTCGATTCCATGCGCGGTCGCGCTCGCCATCGTCTGGCCGCCGTGGTCGTCGCCGTCGCCGTCGCGTTTTTCGTCCCCGGTCGCGGGCGCGACGTTGAGCCCTGCCGAGCAGGCATGGATCTCGCCGCTCGTCAAGGTCTGGAACGTCCAGAACTCGAGCCTGAAGGTCGTGATCGCCCAGGCGGTCAAGCCGAACGCGCTGGTCGCCGGGAACAAGCCTGACAACCTCGCCGCTGACGAACACGCTCGTCGCGCTCGCGGACTGCAAGCAGCCGAAGGACAGGATCAAGCTCGCCGGCGCACCCCCGACGACGCGGCTCAACGCCTTCCGGGACGCGCTCAACTCCGCGTGCATCCACGACCAGAACGGCGCCAACGACTTCGCCAAGGCGATCGGCGCGGTGACGAAGGGCCGAAGCCGCCAGGTCACCCCGTTCCTCAAGCAGGGAACGACCGAGTTCAAGAAGGCGACGCTGCAGCTCGGCAAGGCCTACAACGCGCTCCAGACCCTCGGCGGGAGCGCGGCCGCCGGGCTCAAAGCCTGACCGGCCGTCATTAGGCTGGGCAGATGCCCGAGCTACCCGAAGTCGAAGCCTGGCGGCGCGCCCTCGACCCCGAGGTGCTCGCGGAGCGCGATCGAGAAGGCCGGGCCGGCGCACATCGCGACGCTGAAGACGTTCGACCCGCCGCTGGCGGCGCTCGAGGGCGAGCGGCTCGCCGGGCGCCGCGGCGCCGCGCGAAGCGGCTCCTCTTCCCGACCGAGGACGACGGGCCCGTGCTGATGGTGCACCTGATGAGCGCCGGGCGGATCCGCTACGTCGCGCCGGGCGAGAAGTCACCGAAGTCGCCGCGAGCTCCGGCTGCGCTTCGCCGACGGCGGCGAGCTCGTCCTCACGGAGGGCGGCCGCAAGAAGCGCGCGGGCGTCTGGCTGATGCGCGCCCGGCCAGATCGAAGCGGAGCTCGCGTACCTCGGGCCCGAGGCGGACACGCTCACTCCCGGAGACGCTCGCGCCGATCCTCGCCGGGCGACTCACGACGGCTCCACTCGCTGCTCCGCGACCAGCGCGCGATCGCCGGGATCGGGCGGGCCTGGGCGAACGAGATCCTCAACGTCGCGCGACTCTCGCCGTACGCGCTGTCGACGTCGCTCGACGCCGAGGAGACCGAGCGGCTCGCGGAGTGCGATCCGCAGCGAGCTCGAGCGCGGCCTCGAGCTGCGGATGGCCGGGGCGCGCGAACCCCGCCGTCTACCGCGTCCACGACCGCCTCGGCGAGCCGTGCCCGAACTGCCGGCACCCCGCTCGCGCGGGTCGACTTCGAGGAGCACACGATCTACTACTGCCCCACCTGCCAGACCGGCGGGCGGGTCCTCGCCGACCGGCGCATGTCGAGGCTGCTGCGGTGAGCCTAGGCTTGACGGAGGCTCCAATGTGACCGCGGTTGGCAGTGCACGCGGTCTCGGACGGAGGTGCCGGCTTCCCGGCACCGGAGCGGGACGTTGTGTGAGGCTCGAGCAGGCGCACGAGGCGACCGAGGAGCTCCTCGAGGCGATCCACCGGCTGCTGCCGCAGCTCACCGAGGCGCGCACGCCCGCCGACGCTCGAGCAGCTCGCCGAGACGGTCGCGGAGCAGACGCTGCTCGTCGCCCGCGACGACGAGGACGGCTCGATCGTCGGCACGGCGACATTCGTCATGTATCGCGTCTCCTCCGGGCTCAAGGGGCGGCTCGAGGATGTCATCGTCGACTCCTCCGCGCGCGGCCAGGGCGTCGGCGAGGCGCTCGTGCTCGAGGTGATGAGCGCGTGCGAACGCAGGCGCAGGTGCTGATGCTCGAGCTGACGTCGATGCCGTACCGCGAGTCGGCGAACCGCCTGTACAAGCGCCTGGGCTTCGTCCGCAAGCCGACGAACGTGTACGTCTGGTGGCCCCGCTAGGGTCACGCCCCGTGATTCGCATCCAACCGCATCGGGGAGGATGGCTCGAGGTCGTCTGCGGGCCGATGTTCTCCGGGAAGAGCGAGGAGCTGATCCGGCGGCTGCGGCGCGCGGAGATCGCCGGCCAGCGGGCGCTGATCGTGAAGCCGGCCGTCGACGACCGCTACGACGTGGGGCATGTCGTTTCGCACGCCGGCGCGAAGATGCGGGCTGTCACGCGCTCGCTGCGGTGCGGACGTGACCCGGCTCGCGGCAGGCTACGACGCGGTCGGGATCGACGAGGTGCAGTTCTTCGACGACGGGATCGTCGAGGCGATCTGGCTCCCTGGTCTCGCGCGGAGCCCGGGTTGTCGCCGCGGGCCTGGCGCAGGACTTCCGCGGCGAGCCCTTCGGCTCGATGCCGACCCTGCTCTGCGTCGCCGAGTTCGTCGACAAGCTCGAGGCCGTCTGCCACCGCTGTGGCGGCCCCGCGACGCTGACGCAGCGGCTCGTCGACGGCCGGCCGGCGCCGTTCGGCGGCGCGACCGTCCAGATCGGTGCGCTCGACTCCTACGAGGCGCGCTGCCGCGCCTGCTACGAGCCGGGCGTCGACGCGGCCGACGCCCGCCCGCCGCCTGCCTCGTAGTCAGAGCCGGACGCGCAGCGTCTCGCCGTCGAGCTCGACCGAGCCGCCGAGGGCCGCGACCGCGGCACGCGCGACGAGGGCGCCGACGTCCTCGGTCGTCGCGCGCGCGGGCGATCGGCGCAAGCTCGAGGTCGCGACCGGATACGGCCCACGGCCGGGCCCTCGGCGCCGAACCGCACGGCAGCAGCCGCGAGCGCCGTGAGCGCCAGCGTCACGGTGTCGGCGTCGGTCTCGAGCGGCTGCGCCCTCGCCGGACGCGGGGACGCCCGAAGCCGCGGCGAGCTCGAGGGTGTTCGCCTCGACGAGGTGGGGGTCGTAGCGCCCGGACGCGATCCGCGCGGCGAGGCCGAGCTGGTCGACGAGCACGGCGATCTGCCCGGCGCGCCTCGTCGATGAGCTCGACGTAGCGGATGTCGTCGATCTCGCCTGCGCGGAGGATCGTCTTCGAGAAGCCGTTGACCGTGGCCAGCGGCGTGCGAAGGTCGTGGCAGGCCAGGTCGACGAGCCCGGCGAAGCCCGGCGTCGGTCATCAGGAGAGCGCTGCTCGGCTGCGCCGCCGGAACCGGTTCTCGGTGCCGGCCCGGAGGCGGCGGAGGTTCCCGCGGTGGAGCCAGACGATCGCGAGCCGCCGAGACGGCCGTGAACGCGATCACCTCGGCCGGGTAGCCGAACCCCCACGGCGGCGAGCGGCAGCGCGAACGCCGACACGATCGAGGCGACCGACGTGTAGCGCGTGAGCGCGAAGGTGACGAGCCAGACCGCCGCGATCGCGAGGGCGACCCACGGCGCGACGGCGATCACGACGCCGCCCGGCGGTCGCGACCATCTTCCCGCCCTTCCTGAAGCGGAGGAACGCGCGGCCGGTAGTGGCCGGCCATCGCGGCGGCGCCGGCGAGGATCCCGCAGAGCGTCGAGACCTGGTGCACGCCGACGAACGCCGGGACGAACCCCTTGAGGACGTCGAGGGCGAGCACGGCGATGCCCGAGGCGCGGCCCGTAGGCGCGCCAGACGTTGGAGGCCCCGGTCGCGCCGCTGCCCTGGCTGCGGACGTCCGCCCCGTGGAACAGCCGGACGAGCCAGTAGCCCCAGGGGCACGAACCGAGCAGGTATCCGGCGGCGACGATTGCAGCGAAGGTCACGGTCTCACCACCTGGCGCGGGGAGCATATCCTCCCAGCGAAGGCGACCGAAAAAAGGAGAGACGATGGCATTCGAGCTACCCCCGCTCCCGTACGACTTCGACGCGCTCGAGCCCACGATCGACGCGAAGACGATGGAGATCCACCACGGGAAGCACCACCAGGCCTACGTGACGAACCTGAACGCGGCGCTCGAGGGCACCGAGTGGGCCGACCGGACGATCGACGAGGTGCTCAGCGAATCTCGCGTCGATCCCCGAGGACAAGCGCGCGGCGGTGCGGAACAACGGCGGCGGGCACTGGAACCATTCCCTCTTCTGGCAGATCATGAAGCCGCGGGGCGGCGGAGACCCCTCCGGGTGCGCTCGAGGCGGCGATCAACGACGCGTTCGGCGACCCGGACCAGCTGAAGGCGGCGATCAACGACGCGGGCGTGAAGCGGTTCGGCTCCGGCTGGACGTGGCTCGTCGTCGACGGCGGCGAGCTGTCGGTCGTGTCGACGCCGAACCAGGACAACCCGCTGATGGAGGGGAAGACCGCGATCCTCGGCATCGACGTCTGGGAGCACGCCTACTACCTGAAGTACCAGAACCGTCGGCCCGACTATCTCGCCGCGTGGTGGGACGTCGTCGACTGGGACGAGGTGGGCAGGCGGTTCGGGGCTGCCGGCGGGTAGGCGCCTCCCGGGGCGTCGCCCTACGCAAAACCGAGTTCCGCCCGCCGATCCGAAGTAGGAAGCGATGGCGGTTGCCTTCCCGGTCCCTAGGATTGCCGGCGTGTGCTCGGATGGGGAGCTCATCCAGCGGACGGGTGAAGGCGACCGCGCCGCATTCGACAAGCTGTACCGGCGCTACGCGCGCCCGGTGTTCGGGCTTGCGCTGCGACGGCTCGGCGACCGCGGGCGCGCCGAGGACGCCGTGCAGGAGACGTTCGTCTCGATCTGGCGCTCGGCGAGCACCTACAAGCCGGAGCGCGGGCCGGGCGCGCCCTGGCTCTACGGCGTGGCCCGAAACGCGATCGTCGACCGCAGCCGCGCGCGGAACGAGCCTGCCGGCCGAGGCTCCCGACGAGCCGTCGCCCGAGCTCGGGGCCCGACGACCGGGCGGAGCAGTCGTGGACGCAGTGGCAGGTTCACGGCGCCCTCGAGCGGCTGCCGGAGCGCGAGCGCGAGGTCATCGCCCTTGCGTACTGGAGCGATCTCTCGCAGAGCGAAGTCGCCGCACGACTTGGAATTCCACTTGGTACCGTGAAGACGAGGACGCGAAGCGCGTTGATGCACCTCGCCGAGATCCTGGAGGGTGAGCTCGAGTGACGGCCGACTTCGACGAGCATGGTCGATCTGACGGGTGTGAGCCCGGAGGACCGCTCGCGCATGCTTCGGGTGCACGAGCTCCTCGTCGCCGCGGGGCCGCCGGCCGACCTTCCGTCGGATCTTGCCGGACGCGCCGTCCGACGTCGGCGGGGCCGAGGTCATCGAGTTCCCGAGGCGCCGCAGGACGGCGGCCGCGATCTCGATCGCAGCCGCCGTCGCCGTGGCCTGCTTCTCGGGCGGCTACGTCCTCGCGCACCAGGCGCACCACTCTCCGAGCGCGCTCCATGCGGTGCGTGTGGTCGGGATGTCGGGCGAGCAGAACTCGCTTGCGTCGCTGCGCGTCGGCGCGGCCGACTCGAACGGCAACTGGCCGGTGCAGCTCACCGTGACCGGCCTGCCGGCGCTCCACGGCGCCGACTCCCACTACCTGTCCTGATGCTGACGCAGAACGGCAAGCCCACGTGGGTCTGCGGCATGTTCAAGGTCGGCGCCGACGGCGCGACCACGGTGGCCTTCAGCGTCCCGTACCGCATCACCGGCCACACCAAGTGGGCCGTGACCGAGATGACCAAGGGAACCCAGTATCCCGGTCACGTGGTCATGACCACCTCGTAGCTCGACCTCGCCCCTTCTGCCGAGACTTCTCACGACCTGGCCATCGTGGCCGGTCGGGGTGGTGTCGGGCACCTGCACTCTCCATAACGGACAGATCGTGCCGCATGGATACACGGATGTTGCCTGAGATGGCGCTGGTGTCTGACACCGGCGCCGTCCCTTCGGGACACGCTGCGCGTCCCGGTGACCGGACTCACCGGGACGCGCTGGTCGTGCGTCAGGGAGAACTACGCCGCGTCGGCGATCGCGTCGTCCGCCGCGAGGCGGCGGAGGGCGTCGGCCTCGATCTGCCGGACGCGCTCACGCGTGATGCCGAGCTGCTTGCCGATCTGCTCCAGCGAGTTCGGGCCGTCACCGACGAGGCCGAACCGCAGGGAGATCACGTCGCGCTGCCGGTCGGGCAGCTTCGCGACCGCACGCCGGACGGCGTCGCCGCGAATCGTCGCGTCGACCTCGTCCTCGGTCGTCGGGCCGCCGGCGGCGAACAGGTCGCCGAAGCTCGTGTCGCCGTCGGAGCCGATCGGGGCATCCGTCGAAGCCACCGCGCGGGCGGCCTCGCGAACCTCGCGCACCTGGGTGAGCGGGAGCTTCGCGGCCTTCGCGATCTCCTCGTCGCTCGGGGCGCGGCCCGTCTTCGCCGACAGCTCGCGCTCGGTGCGCGTCACCTTCTGCTCGCGCTCGACCACGTGCACCGGGATGCGGATGGTGCGCGCCTTGTTGGCAACGCCGCGCTGCACCGCCTGGCGAATCCACCAGGTCGCATAGGTCGAGAACTTGAAGCCCTTGCGCCAGTCGAACTTCTCCGTCGCGCGGATCAGGCCGATCACGCCCTCCTGGATCAGGTCGCCGAGCGTGATGCCCTGGGTCTGGTACCGGCGCGCGATCGAGACGACCAGCCGCAGGTTGCAGGTGATCATCCGCTCCTTCGCCGCGCGGTCGCCGCGCTCGATCCGCTTCGCGAGCTCGACCTCCTCCGCCGCGGTGAGCAGCGGGTAGCGGCCGGCCTCGTTCAGGAACAGCTGCAGCGAGTCGGTGGTCAGCGGCGCCTCGGCCGTGAGATCCAGCTCGAAGTCGTCGTCCTCGTCGTCCTCGGCGAACGCCTCGTCGATCTCGTCGAGAACGAAGGACGGGGCCGGGGTGTCGTCCTCCTCGATCGCGCCGGCGCGCTCGGGCCGGCGCTGCGCACCCACCAGCAGCTCCTCGGCGGTCTCGTCGTCGTGCAGGGTCATCGTATCTTCAGTCATGTGCTCCTCTATTCGTCAGTTCACGGGCGCGCGGTTTTCTCCTTACCCCAGCGCTGCTCGCCGTTCACATGGTTAAACGCCGCAGGAGAGCCTCACATTCCGGTCCTCCGGGGCAAGTCTTAGGAGGTTCTTAGGGTTCGCGCGGCCCTCAGGGCGCTACGCGACCGCCCTCGACGAACGAAGCGTACGTGACCGGCATCGCCTCGGCGAAGAAGGTCTCGACTGCCTCGGCGTACCGCCGGATCTCGAGCTGCGCGAACTGCGAGTTCCGCAGCGAGACGAAGTTCATCAGCGACCGCGCGTTCACGGTCCAGAAGAACTGCGTGTAGGCGCCGACCGGCAGCACGGAGCGGGCGAGCTCCCGCGCGACGCCGGCCTCGACGAGCTCCTCGTAGGCGCCGAAAGCCGACGTCGTAGACCTCCTGCAGCTTCTCCCGCGTCGTGCTCGGCGAGCTCCGGGCGCGACCTGCTCGAACGAGTACGCACCCGGCTTTCCCACCTGCGTGCGGACGTCCTCGGGCTCCGGGACGTAGAAGTCCTCCGACGCTTTCGCATATCTCAAGCTGAACTCGTTGAACGAGCCGACCCGGTGGCGAAACCACTCGCGCGCCACGAAGATCGGGCAGCGGATGTGGAAGCGGAAGGCGTTGTGCTCGAACGGCGAGCCGTGCCTGTCCCGCATCAGGAACCGGATCAGCGCCTCGTCGGACTCGTCCATCTCGGTCTTGCGGCGCGCGAACGAGACGCGCGCGCCGTTCACGACCGAGAGGTCGTCGGCCATGCGCGCGTCCAGCCGGACGAAGCCGTGGTCGAGCAGCTCGATCGTGTTCTCGGAAGCCATGTCGCGCGTCGCCGCCACGGGCGAGCAACCGTAATCCTCGCCCCGGACGTACCGTACCGCCGTGACGATCCGCATCGGCACCTCCGGCTGGTCGTACCCGACGCTGGCGCCCGGGCTTCTACCCGCAGGGCACCCGTCCGGCCGAGTTCCTCGCCTTCTACGCGACCGTTTCGACACCGTCGAGCTGAACACGACCGCCTACCGGCTCCCTGCGCCCGAGCAGTTCGAGCGCTGGGGCGCCGACCGTCCCCGACGGCTTCCGGTTCGCGCCCAAGCTCGCCATCGCCCAGCCCGGCCGGGTCCCTGCCTACCTGGCGCGCGTCGACCGCCTCGGCGACCGGCTCGGGCCCATCCGCGTCGTCGATCCAGAACGCCCGCGACGACGCGCCTCCTCGACGCAGCTGCGCGAAGCCGCCGCCGGCACCGAGCTCGCGTTCGACTTCCGCCACGACTCGTGGGACGGCGTCGAGGGGATCGTGCGCGTGAACGACTTCGGCGCCGAGCCTTACCGTTACATACGGCTCCGCGAGCCGCCCTACTCGGACGCCGATCTCGGGCGCTCGCGGTTCGCCTCGCGCCCGCCGGCCTACGTCTACTTCCGGCACGAGGACGAGCCGACCGCTCCCGCCTATGCCGCTCGCCTCCGCGAGCTCTGCCTCAGCGATGAGCCGCAGCCGCCTGGGTGACGTGCGCCGACGGCGCCGGCCGCGGCGGCGGCTTCGAGTCGACGAGGATCGCCGCCACGAGCAGCACGGCCACGCCGACCATGCTCTCCCCGACGAGGCTCCGCCCGACGCGCGACGACGCGCGCGGCGCCGCGCCCGCGAGCCGTGGCCGCACGAAGAAGTGGTGGACGGCCCCCCACGCCACCGCCAGCGCCACGAGCGAGATCTTCACGAGCAGCACCTCGCCGTAGCGCTGCGTCCACAGGTCGCGCAGATGCGGCACCCGGACGAGCGAGAGGTACGTCCCTGCGGCGAGCACGAGCCCGACGAGCACGACCGCGACCCGCGAGAAGCGGAAGAACGCCTCGCGTCGGAGCTCCGGAGCGACCGGCCACACCGCCACGGCCAGCGCGAGCAGCCCGCCCAGCCACAGCGACGCCGCCGAGATGTGCACCCAGTCGGCGAGCTCGGTCGCCTTCGACGAGCCGGCGTCGACGGCGTCGTGACCCGAGAGCGAGAGCCCGGACAGGAGCCCGATCGACAGCGACGAGCGCCGGTAGGTACAGCAGCGGCCGGTCGAGCAGCCACGCGAGGTAGACGATCGCCGCCACGAACGCGAACCCGAGCGTCATCAGGACGAACGCCTGGCCGAACCGCGTCCCGTCGGCGATCGGCGTCAGATCGCCGTAGACGTACTCGGCGAACGGCAGCTGCAGCACGTCCTCGCAGCGCAGGCAGAAGGCGAGGATCCCGATCTCGACCACGGCGATCACGCCCCCGAGCGAGAGCGCGAACAGCCGCTTGTCGACCCGCGGCGGCAAGGGACGGCGCCCGAGGACGACCCGGAACCCGAGCGAGCCGATCAGCACCGCGAACGAGAGGAAGTACAGCCAGCGCACGACGTGCTCGGTCCTGGTCGGCCCGCCCGCGCCGAACGCCTCGGTCGGCGGCGGCGCCTTCACGCGCACGCCGAACGTCCACACGCCGGAGACGACGTGCCCGTCGGCCGAGAGCACGTGCCACCGCACGGTGTAGGCGCCGCGCGGCAGCTTCTCGTGGACCGGCGCGACGACGTTCAGGCCCGTCGGACGTGCGCCTTCACCGGGTAGGTCTTCCCGTCGGCGTCGTAGAGCTTCACGGACGGGAAGCTCACGAACTGGTCGAAGTGGAGCCTGACCGCCTTCGGCGAGGCGGCGAGCTCCTGCTCGAAGCCCGGCGACGCGCGCCTTGAGCGTCGCGTGCGCCCAGGCCGCCGCCGGCGCGAGGAGCGCGCACGCGGCGAGCCACACGAGGACGCGTCTCATCGGTGCGGCGGCCCCGCGAGCGGCGAGAGATGGCCGAAGACCGCCGAGACGTCGCGGTCGCACATGAGCATCACCGCGAGCGCGATCACGAACAACGCCGAACCCGTACCGGAGGAACGTCGAGCGCGGCCGGAAGACGAGCGCGAGCGGGAAGAGCGCGGTCCGCGATCAGCGTCCAGCCGATCAGGTGGTGCAGGAACGCCGAGCGCGAGAAGAACCACGGGTTCTGCTCGTGCACGAGGAACGCGACGCCCGAGAACGCGATCCCGACCGGCGCCGCGAGCCGCCACCAGCGGCTCGACAGCTTGCCCTTCGCGAGCCCGAGCTCCGCGGCGCCCATCACCATCAACGCCTGCGCCCACACGCTGTGGGCGACCATGTGGATGGCCGAGTTGGTGTAGAAGGTCATCACGGGCCACATCAGGATCCCGAGGCCGAACGCGATCCCCGGCCACAGGTAGACCCGCCACCGCCGCTTGCCCCACACCGCCGGCCCGGCGATCGCCTGGGCGACCATGATCAGGCCGAGCACGAGCACGCCGCTCGCGAACAGCCAGTGCACCATCTCAGCGCGCGGCTGCATCCGCTTCCTCGAGGTCGGCGATCAACGGCCGGGCGACGACGATCGAGAAGAACAGCCCTGCGGCCGCTACGAGCAGCGGCGGCTCGATGCACGAGCCACCAGAAGCCCTGGTGGTGCGGATGAAGCAGCGTCAGCCGGTAGGGCTGAACGATCGCCCAGACGAGCCCCGACGACGCACGGTGAGCGGTCCGAGCAGCGCCGATCGCGCGGGCGCGCCCGCTGCGGTAGGCCGTCCCGGCGTGTACGTGTGTATCGAGCTGTGTTTCCACCTCTTCCCCCTGGGTCGTCGGATGAGAACGACGCCCGCGGCGGAACCATGCCGCGGGTCAGGCGGGAAGAGGCGGCGGCCGCGACTCGAACGCGGCGCCGAACAGGTGACGCGGCGCGCGGTCGTCGCACGGCCGCGTCCGGCGCACCGACACGGCTCCCCGGCGGAGCGCCCGGCATACGCGCTCGAACGTGTCGGCGATGTAGCGCTCGACCTCGACGATCCAGTTGCGGACGGCGTTCCACGCCACGGCGAGCAGCACCGAGAGCACCGCGAAGACCGGGAGCGAGTACGTGTGGAGCCACGGCGCGAACAGCGGCCAGCGGCCCTCCGAGAGCCGCTCTGCGTCGTTCTGGACGAGGAACCAGAGCGAGGTCGCGCCGAACGACGCGAGCCAGAGACGCGGCGTCAGCTTCAGCCGCAGCTTCGGCGACCGGAACCGGCCGCTCGCCGACCGTCCGCAGGAATGCCTCTCCGGCGCTCGCGGCCGCGTGAGCGCGGACGAGCCGCCACGCAACCGCGGCCAGCGCCAGCGCGGCCAGGACACGGACGCCGGCGAGCAGGAACGGGTAGTAGGGCGCCATCGGCGTCGCCAGCGGCTCGACCCGGACCCGGTGGTCGAGGCGATGGGTGATGCTCCGCCCCGTGAGCTCCGCCACGAGCGTGAGCAGCCCGAAGACGGCAACCTGGGCCCACTTCCTGCGTGACCCTCCCACGACGCGATCATACTCCCCGCCCGCCCGCCGCCCGAAGCATCCGTATTTTCCACCTACGGCAAAGTCGTAGTTTCCTGGCCCTGAGTAGTAGTTCCGGCCCATTGTCGCCGCGGGGAACGCGCTCCTAAGCTCGAGTGTCGGCGCCCGGCAGGCGGCCTGGTGGGCCGTGGGCGCCATGTCCCGCTACTCCAACATTGGAGGAGGAATGGCGAACAGCATCAAGATCAAGGTGAACGGGCTCACGCACGGCGTCAGTGCCAGCCTTGATACGCCTCTCCTGTATGTCCTGCACAACGAGCTCCACCTGCACGGCCCGCGCTTCGGTTGCGGCCTGGCGCAGTGTGGCGCCTGCTCGGTGCTTCTGGACGGCAAGGAGATCCGGTCGTGCGTGACCCCGGTCGCGGCGGTGTCCGGGAAGAGCATCACGACGCTCGAGGGCCTGCCGGCCCTCTTCGCGGCGCAGCGCGGCACGACGGCGGCGGCGCCGGCTCTGCATCCGCTGCAGCAGGCGTGGATCGACGTTCAGGTGCCGCATTGCGGCTACTGCCAGAACGGGATGATGATCCAGGCGGCCGATCTTCTGGCCACCACGAAGAATCCGTCCGAGGACCAGATCCGGACGGCGATGAACGGGCATCTCTGCCGCTGCGGGACGTATCCGAGGATCCTGACCGCGATCCAGAAGGCCGCGGCAGTGATGGCGAAGGGCGGTGCGTGATGACGGGTCTCCTTCACGAGAAGCAGTTCTCTCGGCGCTCGTTCGTCAAGGGCGGCGGCGCATTCGTCGTCGGGTTCTCGCTCGCGGGGTCCGCGCTCGCAGGCCGTGCAGCCGCCGCGCCCTCTCCGGCCGGCTACCTGCCGGACATCAACTCGGTCGACTCGTGGATCAAGTTCGGCTCCGACAACACCGCGACCCTCTACACGAGCCAGATCGAGACCGGGAACGGGATCACCACCGGTTTCCTCCAGGTGCTGGCCGAAGAGCTCGACATGGACATGTCGCAGATGTACTACGGCCGCTTCAACGACGCGCACCAGTCCGTCGTCGACACCTACACCGTCGCGAGTACGGGCGGCGAGGGCGGCTCGAACGCGATGTCCGGCACCGGCCCGAAGATCCGGAACGTCGGCGCGCTCGCACGCCAGGCGCTGCTCGGGATGGCCGCGACCAAGCTCGGCGTCCCGGTCGGGAGCCTGTCGGTCGACAAGGGCGTCATCTCCGGCGGCGGCAAGTCGACGACCTACGGCGAGCTGGTCGGCGGCAAGCTCCTGAACCTCACCGGCGCGAACGTCAACCTGCAGCCGGGCGTCGCCCCGGCGAAGCCGTTCTCGGCGTACAAGACGGTGCTGAAGGACCCGAACCCGGTCGTCCGCCTGGACATCCCGGACA
The DNA here is from genome assembly GCA_963836925.1 of uncultured Actinomycetes bacterium. Lineage (GTDB taxonomy): Bacteria > Actinomycetota > Thermoleophilia > Gaiellales > Gaiellaceae > PALSA-600. The sequence continues at coordinate 81,853 of CAWILJ010000009.1, read as the reverse complement.
AGGTGACCGGCAAGTACACCTACGTGCACCAGGTGCGCGTGCCCGGGATGCTCCACGGTCGCATGGTGCGGCCGCGCGGGCAGGGCGCCTATCCGTACAACTCGAACGTCCCGGTGAGCGTCGATGCCAAGTCGATCGCCCACATCCCGAACGCGAAGGTCGTCCAGGTCGGGAACTTCCTGGGCGTCGTCGCGCCGAAGGAGTTCGACGCGATCCAGGCTGCGGCGCAGCTGAAGGTCGTGTGGAACACGAACCCGATCCTCCCGGGAACCGGGAACCTCTGGAGCCACTACCGCGACGTCGACTCCCAGGGGAAGATCCCGGCGTCGCTGAACGCCGCGACGAAAGGAAATGTGGACGCGGCGCTCGCGTCGGCCGCGCACACGGTCTCGGGCACGTTCAAGCATCACTACCAGGGCCACATGCCGATCGGCCCGAGCTGCGCGGTCGCCGACGTCCAGGCGAATCAGGCGACGATCTGGAGCAACACCCAGAACGTCGAGAACCTCGTCACCGACCTGACGAACGTCCTCGCTCCGCTCCAGGCCCGTGACATCCGCGTGCTGTTCTTCGAGGGCGCGGGGTCGTTCGGGAACGGGTGCGTGGCCTTCGACACGGCCGAATCGGCTGCGATCCTGTCGAAGGCGGTCGGCGCCCCGGTGCGCCTGCAGATGATGCGCTGGGACGAGCACGGGTGGACCCACTTCGCCCCGGCGATCATGTACGACATGCGGGCCGGCATCGACGCGAAGGGCAACATGGTCGCCTACGAGGCCACAGGCTTCGGCCAGGGCGGCACGAGCCTCTACACCGGGCGTGAGCTGGTCGGCACGGGCCCGGGGTCGCCGAACGCGACCGCGAACGCGCTTCCGTCGTCGATCACCGGCGGCGGGGCGGTGACGGAGAACCTCTCGCCGTGGATGAAGGTGTCGGGCACGAACTACAAGGTGGTCAACAAGCCGATCGGCTCGCCGTACGGCATCTTCCACAGCGGCCCGGTTCGCGCCCCGGGGGCGCAGCAGACGACGCTGGCGGACGCCCAGATCATGGACATGCTCGCGGTCGCGGCTGGGATGGACGCGCTTGCCTTCCGCCTGCAGAACATGAACACCGACCTCGACGGGTCGCGCTGGGCGGCAGTCCTCCAGGCCGCGGCAACCGCGGCCAACTGGAAGCCGTGGGTCCCGGGCTCGAACCTGAGCAAGGAGAACATCGTCACCGGCCGCGGGATCGCCAACAGCCATCACGGCGGCGCCTACGCAGCGGTCGTGGCGGACATCCAGGTCAACAAGAAGTCCGGCAAGATCAGCGTCACGCATCTTTACGGCGCTCAGGACTCCGGGTTCTCGATGAACCCGAGCCTGATCTACAACCAGATGATCGGCAACCTCATCCAGGGCACGAGCCGCGCCCTGACCGAGGAGGTCACGTTCAACAAGAACCAGGTCACCTCGATCGACTGGATCGGCTACCCGATCCTCCGGTTCAAGGACTCGCCGAAGGTGGTCAACGTGCTCGTGCAGAGGACGGACCAGCCGTCTCTCGGCGCGGGCGAGCCTCCGACCTGCCCGCTCGTGGGCGCGATCGCCAACGCGTTCTACGACGCGACCGGCGTGCGCCTGACCGAGGCACCGTTCACTGCGGGCCGCGTTCGCGCGACCCTCAAGGCGGCCGGCGTCAGCTAGCCCGGTCGTCTCGTGCCGTCCGCGAGGGCCCGGGAGACCGGGCCCTCGCCGTTTCCGCACCGCGATCTCTTCGTAGTAATTGCTAACGAAGTCCCGTAGTTGGTGCGCTTGTGGGGAGAAGGCCCGAAACCTAGATTTGAGCGCGAGTGTTGCACCCGCAACAGAGGCGTGAGGGGATCTTCTCCGGCTCTCCTTACGCCGCTCCGAGCAGCCTTTCGCCAGGGCTGCCCTCCGAATGAGCAGGACGGAGGCCCGCCGACACAGCGGGCCTCCGTCGTTAACCCGATCCTGATCGCACGGGTCGCCGTCGAGATGCGTAACCTCATCACCGTGGAGCTGCGCGACGACCAGGGCCCTGTCCTGCACGGCCGCGTCGCCGAGCGCACCGTCGCGTTCACGATCATCGCCGTCGCCGTCGCGTTCGGCCTCGTGGCGCTTCCCGCGCCCGACCGGAACTGGACCGAGATCGTCGCAGCCGCCGTCCTCGGCGCCGGTCTGATCCTCCTCTCGACGCAGTGGCAGCGCTGGCCCCGGTCGACGCAGCTCCTCGTCCCGCTCGGGTTCCTCGCGCTCTCGGGCCTGCTGCGGATGAGCGACGGCGGCGCAGCCTCCGGCTTCGGCGGCCTCTATTACCTGGCGATCCTCTGGCTCGCTCTCGCAGGCAGCCGCCGCGATCTCGTGATCGGGCTGCTCGTCCTGCTGCTCGTGGAGGTCGCCCCCTATCTCGTCATCGGCGGGCCCCGACTATCCGGCCGAGTCATGGCGGCCGATCGTGATCAGGCTCGCCGTCGCCACGATCTTCGGGTTCACGATCCAGAAGCTGCTCGAGGAGACACGCGCGCGAGCGCTCGAGGCGACCCGCTGGTCACAGCGGCTCGAGTCGCTGAACGAGGTCGGCAACGCGCTCGCGACGGAGACCGAGCTCCAGCCGCTCCTCGACCTCGTCGCGGCGCGGCTGCGGGAGCTCGTCGGCGCCCGCGTCGTCGCGGTCCTGCTCCCGGCGGGGACGACGCAGCTTCGGTTCGCCGCGATCTCGGGCGCCGGCACCGAGGACTTCCTCGACGAGCGCGTCCCGCGTCGCGGGACGATCAGCGGCCACGTGCTGGGCAGCGCGCGCAGCGAGCGTCTCGACGTCGCGGCGGGCGACCCGCCGGTCGACCGCGACCTCGACGGGCGCCTCTCGGCCAGCACGAGCATCTGGGTGCCGCTGGTGGTGCGCGAGCGCGCAATCGGCGTCATCGCGGCCCACGACAAGGTCCTCGGCCCCGGCGAGCGGTTCTCCGACGACGACCTCCGTCTCGCCGAGACGTTCGCCTCGCGCGCCGCGGTGGCGGTCGACCTGTCCGAGCGAGTCGCCCGCGACGCGATTCAGCGCGTGGTGGCGGCGCAGGAGAACGAGCGCCGCCGCCTCGCGCGCGAGCTGCACGACGAGACCGGCCAGACCCTCACCTCGGTGTCGCTCGGCCTGAAATCGGTCGAGGAGCGTGTCGACGATCCGGCGACCCGGCAGGCGATCGCCGATCTCGGCCGGCAGGTCGCGCAGACGATGCAGGACGTTCGCCGCATCGCACTCGAGCTCCGGCCCAAGGTGCTCGACGACTACGGCCTCGTCAGCGCGCTCGAGCGGTTGACGACGACGTTCTCGACGCAGACCGGGATCCAGGTCGACCTCGAGGCCCAGCTCGGCGCCGATCGCCTCCCGACCGCGATCGAGACCGCCCTCTACCGCATCGTGCAGGAGGGGCTGACGAACGTGGCCAAGCACGCCGACCCGACCCGCGCGAGCGTCTTCGTGACGCCGAAGAACGGCAGCGTCCTCCTCGTGCTCGAGGACGACGGCAGCGGCTTCGACCCGGCGAAGGTGCGGAACGGCGGCCTGGGGCTCGAGGGGATGCGCGAGCGGGTCGAGCTGCTCGAGGGGCGGATGACGATCGAGTCGAGCAAGGACGCCGGGACGACTCTCGTCGTGGAGGTGCCGGTCAGGTGATCCGCGTCCTGATCGTCGACGACCACGCCGTCGTGCGCACCGGGCTCCAGCTCCTGCTCGAGACGCAGGAGGACATGGAGGCCGTCGGCGAGGCGGGCAGCGCCGACGAGGCGGTCGAGCGGGCCCGGGCGCTCCATCCCGACCTCGTCCTGCTCGACCTGACGATGCCGGGACGACCCGGGCTCGAGGCGATGCCCGAGCTGCTCGAGGACAACCCGGAGGTGAAGGTGCTGATCCTCTCGATGGAGGACGACCCGCGCTACGTCCGCGAGGCGTTCGCCGCCGGCGCGCAGCGGCTACCTGCTGAAGGAGGCCGTGGCGAACGAGGTCGTCGGGGCGATCCGCGAGGTCGCCGGCGGCGGCCGCTACGTGCACCCCGAGCTCGGCGCCCGGCTGATCGACACCGAGCCCTCCCCGGAGAGCCCGCGCGAGGATCCGCTGTCGGACCGCGAGCGCGAGGTGCTCACGCTGCTCGCCATGGGCCACACGAACCACGAGATCGCGAAGCAGCTCTTCATCTCCGTGCGCACGGCCGAGGCGCATCGGGCCCACATCATGAAGAAGCTCGGCCTGCAGAGCCGGGCCGAGCTCGTTCGCTACGCCCTCGCCAACGGCCTCCGTCCGGTCTGAGCGCGGCGAGGGGCCGGAGCGCTGCGATACTCGGCGCACCCCGACGAAAGGAGCCGAGATGGCGACGAAGGCCGACTTCACCGACGAGGAGTGGGAGACGATGCACAAGGGCGTCACAGGCGCCGGCATGCTCGTCTCGACCAGCGACCCGGGGTTCACGGACTCGTTCGGCGAGGCCTCCGCGCTCGCGAAGCACCTGCGGAGCGAGGGCGAGAACAACACGAGCCAGCTGGCACGCGAGGTGGCACAGGTCCACGGGACCGGCTTCGGGATCACGAGCTCGCGCGAGAAGGTTCAGACCGAGACGCTCGAGTCGTTGCGCTCCTCGGTCGCGACTCTGACGACGAAGGCTCCGGACGACGTCGACGCCTACCGGCAACTCGTCGTCGGCACCGCCGAGGCGGTTGCGGAGGCGAAGGGCGGCGTGAGCGCCCCCGAGACCGGAGCGATCGATCAGATCAAGGCAGCGCTCGGCGTCTCCAGCCCTCCGGCCGGATAATTCCGGGGGCGGCCGGAGCCCCGGTCAGGCGGGCGGGCCGCTCGCGAGCACGACGGTCGTCGTGTGCGCCGAGCCCGACGCGTCCGTCCAGCCGACCCTGACCTGGTCGCCGGGATGGTGCCCGAGCATCAGGTTGCTGAGCGCGTTCGGCGAGTCGACCGACCGGCCGTCGATGGAGGTGATCGTGTCCCCCGCGGCGAGGCCGGCCTTCTGCGCCGGCTCGCCCGACAGGACGTTGCCGACCGTCGCGCCGGAGGTCGGGGCGCTCGATCCGCCGCCGAAGAGCTCGCCGCCCCCGGCCCCCGACGAAATGGAGACGCCGAGGAACGCCGTGTCGCCGATGTGGGTGGTCGAGGAGGCATGGCCCGAGATCATCTGCAGCGCGAGCCTGGAGGCGTCGTCGATCGGGATCGCGTACGCGGCGCCCGAGGCGGCCCCCGAGTACCCGGCCGAACCGGCTGTGATCATCCCGACAACCGCGCTGCTCGAGTCGACGAGAGGCCCGCCCGAGTCGCCGGGCTGGATGTCCGCGGTGATCTGGATCAGGTTCGCGAGCTGCTCGCTCGAGCCGCCGAACTCGTCGGTCGCCGTGATCGACTTGCCGAGGCCTGTGACCGAGCCGCCCGCGTACGACGGGGTCGAGCCGGCGCCGCCGGCGTTTCCGACCCCGATGATCCCGTCGCCGACCGCCAGCTTCGCCGAGTCGCCGAGCTTCGCGGTCGCGAGGCCCGAGGCGCCCTGGAGCTGCAGCACGGCGACGTCGTGGCTCGGGTCGTAGCCGATCACCTTCGCGTCATAGGTCTTCCCGTTGCCGACGTCCGTGGCGCTGATCCGCGTGGCGCCGCGGATGACGTGGTTGTTCGTGAGCACCTTTCCGTCGGAGCTGATCACGATCCCGGTGCCCGCGCCCATCGAGCCCTGGTAGGTGTTGCTCGAGTCGATGTCGACGACGGCCGGATTCACCTTCGCGGCGATCGCAGCCGCGTTCGACGGCCCGCTGCCGGTCGAGCTCCCACCCGAGCCGCCCCCGAAGATCCCGGAGCCGCCGGGCGACGGGGTTGCGATCGGCGCCGGTGCCGCCGACCTGGACGAGGTCCAGAGCTCGTGCCCGACGACGGCACCCGCAGCCGACGCGACGAGGACGACGAGGACAATGCCGGCGCCGATCGCGGCGAGCCGGCCGAGGCCCGGGCGCTGCGCCGAGCTCTCGTTCGTGGGCTCCGGATTCATCTCGGTCTCGGTCATCTGGGTCGCGCCTCCCGCTCGTGAATGGTGCCTGTGGCTCTGTCCATCAGAGCATCCGAATATCAACGAAACCTGAGAACCGAGGATGATCGCGATCGGAGTCGCGCCGGCGCCATACCGCTCGCAGTACTCCCCGGCGCGGTAGACGGCCGACATACGATCCCTGGTCGGACCGTGTTCTTCTCGCTGAGCAGCTGGGCTGTCGCCCTGATCATCTTCGCAGTGGTCGCGACCGTGACCGGCGCCGGCGTTCTCGTGGGCCGCCGCCTGCGGGAGCACCACGAGACGTTGAAGGAGTCGTTCGGGGTGCTGCAGGCGGCGCTTCTCGGTGTGGTCGGGCTGATCCTCGCGTTCGGCCTCACCCTGGCCGTCGGCAGGTACGAGGATCGCCGAGCCGCAGTGGTCTCGGACTCGAACGCGATCGGGACGACGTACCTGCGCGCGCAGCTCCTCGCCGAGCCGGTCCGGGCGCGATCGCTCCTGCTGTTGCACCAGTACACCGAGCTTGCGCTGCGACTGTCGCACGAGGTGCCGAACAGCTCGGCGATGGTGCGCACGATCGCCGCCGAGGACGTGGTGCAGCGGCGACTGTGGAGCCTGGCGGGGCAATCGATCGCCGCCGCGCCGATCGCATCGGCGCCGAGGTTGTACGTGGATGCCCTCAACTCGATGATCGACCAGCAGACGGTGCGGGTCTCGGCGCTCAACAATCGGGTGCCGGGCCCCGTTCTCGCGCTCGAGGTATTCGGCGCCGCGGCCGCGCTCGGCCTGCTCGGGCTCCATCTCTCGGTGCTCGGTCGCGGCCTGTCGCCGATGGTGATCGCGGCGGCACTCGTGACGATGCTGCTGCTCGTGACCTTCGATCTCGACCGCCCGACCCGCGGCCTGATCACCGTCCCCGACACGCCGTACAGGTCGCTGCTCGCCTCGATGAGCCTGCCGCCCGCCGCGTCGCACCGCTGAGGCCGCTAGCCGAGCAGCCTCGGCGCGACCTCGCGGGCGAGCAGTTCGACTCCCGACCGCTCGTCGAGGCCGTGGGGCGACCCGAACTCGACGCGGCGCACGCCGGCCTCGAAGAGCGCCTCGGCCTGGTCGGCGACCTGTGACGGGGTCCCCGAGAACGCGAAGCGGTCGAGCGTCTCGTCGGAGACGAGCTCCGCCGCCCCCTCCACGTCGCCGGCCGCGACCCGAGCACCGAGCGCCTCGAGCAGCGCCGGGTCGAGCGCCGACGTCGGATCGCGTGCGGCCACGACGTCGAGGTACATCCCGACGCGACGGCGGGCGAGCTCCCGGGCTCGTGGCCCGTCGCGATCGACGACCGTCACGGCTCCGGCCACGACCCCGACGTGCGCAGGCCCGAGCCACTTCCGCACCAGGCCGATCATCGCCGGGTTCGCCGTGCCGCCCACCTTGAGCTCGTCGGCGCGCTCGGCTGCGAACGCCGTCAGCCCGGGCGACCACGTCCCCACGAGGAGCGGGACCCCGTCGCGCTGAACGGCGTAGGCGAGGCCCGCGCCCTGCTCGAGGTGAAACACCTCGCCCTCGAAGCCCGAGCGGTCGCCGGCGAGCAGCCGGGAGACGACTTCCCACGCCTCCGCGATCGTCGTGACCGGACTGGCCTGTGGGATTCCGAGCCCGCCGAGCCACGACCCGGCCGCGAGGCCGAGGAACGCGCGGCCGCGGGAGGCGAGGTCGAGGGCGGCTGTCTGGCCCGCGAGCTCGGCCGGGTGCACGGTGTAGGGATTCAGGCACGACGGCCCGACACGCACCCGTTCCGTGGCCCGGGCGATCTCGAGGAGGGCCGAGAGAGCGGGCTGGTACCAGAGGTCGTTGAAGCACGTGACGACGTCGAAGCCGCCGTCCTCGGCAATCTGCGCCAGCAGGGCATAGTCGCCGGGCCTCTTGTCGGTCTGCAGGCCGAGCCCGAGCTCCCGCAGCGCCCCGGTCACGTCAGCTCCGACGTGGGCAGCCGGCGGCGCCCGATCCGCTCGACGCGCATGATCACGCGTTCCTCGGGATCTGGACAGGCGAAGTGGACGTCCTGCTCGAGCCAGTCGCCGTCGGGCAGGTCGCGCTGCTTCGCGGCGAGGAACGGCAGGATCGACTGGAGCGCGTAGACGCAGAAGTGCCGGCCGTCGGGAATGCGGAGCCGGCTCGACTCCGTCAGCTCGAACGAGTCGCCGACCTGGAGCCCGCAGACCGAGCGTCCCTCGATCCGGTCGACGGTCACCCGGAGGTCGTAGACCTCGGTGATGCCCTCGCTCAACCGCCGAGCGTCTCGCCGGCCGTGTGGTTCCGGCGGACCGCCTCCATCGTCTTCTCGAGCTCGTCGGTCGGGGTGAACTCGAGCGCCTCGCAGTCGGCCTCGAACGTGATCAGGTGGCCGGGCGCGGCGTAGTACGCCTGCCCGCCCTCGACGGTCTCCTGCCGGTCGCCGTAGTCCACGACCATCCGCCCGGAGAAGAGGAAGCCCCAGTGCGGCGCCTGGCAGCGGTCGTCCGGGAGCCCCTTGACCATGCTCGAAGCGTCCTGCCCCGCGTGCGCCTTCTCGAAGGCGACCGTCATGCCGCCCCAGTCGGCAAGCCGGCTCGAGTAGCCGGGGACGATCTCGACCAACGGGAGCTCGTCGTGGGATCCGCTCGGCACGGACGCCGATCCTAGACGACGGGATAGCGTATTGCGGTGACAGTCGCGCCGGTCACCGAGACGACTCCCGCCGGACGGAGGCGCGGGCTTCGCCCCTCGACGAGCCTCGTTCGCTTCGTGCTTCGACGGCTGGGCGCCTTCCTGCTGCTGATGCTCGGGATCACGTTCGTCGCGTTCGTGCTCACCGAGCTCGTCCCGAGCAACGCGGCCGCCACGAACCTCGGCGAGCAGGCCGCCGCCGATCCGGCCGCGGTCAAGGCCTTCGACCAGCACTACGGGCTCGACAAGCCCTTCCCGGTGCGGTACCTGATCTACCTGAAGCACCTCTTCCACGGCGATCTGGGGCAGTCGTCCCTCACGCACGACGCCGTCACCCACGACCTGGGTCAGTTCATCCCGGCCACGGCGGAGCTGGCGCTCTACTCGATCGTGTTCGCGGCGATCGTCGGCGTCACCTTCGGCGTCATCGCCGGGCTTCGCCGGAACCGGCCGACCGACCACGCGTTGCGCGTGGTCTCGCTCGCGGGCATCTCGATGCCGACCTTCTGGATCGCGCTGATCGTCCTCTATGTCGGCTTCTACCGCCTCGGGTGGTTTCCCGGCGGCCAGCGGCTCGACCCCGGCACGAGCCCGCCCCCCAGCGTGACCGGCATGTACACGGTCGACGCGCTGCTCGACGGGAACCTCGGGCTGTTCGGCACGGCCTTCCACCACCTGCTGCTGCCCGCCCTCGTCCTCGCCGCCTTCAACGTCAGCCTGCTCACCCGGTTCACGCGCTCGGCCGTCCTCGAGGTGGTGGGGAACGACTACGTGCGCGCCGCCCGCGCGAAGGGGATGCCGGAGCGAATCGTCGTCCGCCGCTACATCCTCCGTGCGGCCCTGCCGGCCGTGGTCACGGTCCTCGGCCTCGTCTTCGCGAACGTGCTCACCGGCGCGGTGCTCGTGGAGAAGATCTTCTCCTGGCCCGGCGTCGGCCAGTACGCCTATCAGGCGGCGGTGAACGTCGACGTCCCGGCCATCGCCGGGGTCAGCCTCTTCGTGGCGGCGGTCTACGTGACGGTGAACTTCATCGTCGACATCCTGTACGGGGTCATCGACCCGCGGATCCGGGTCACGTGACCGCGGGCGTCCTCCGTGCCCGCTCCCGGACGACGGCCCGCCGCATCCACCCGGGCCTGCGGCAGCCGCTCGCGCTGATCGGCCTCGGGGTCGTGGCGGCCTGGGTCGTGATCGCGGTGCTCGCTCCGCTGATCGCTCCCGCCGACCCTCTCGCCCAGACGTTCACCCCGTCCGTCGGGCCGTCCTGGCAGCACCTGTTCGGCACCGACGAGCTGGGCCGGGACGTGCTCAGCCGCGTCGTCTACGGCGCCAGGGTGACCCTGCCGCTCGCGCTCCTCGTGGTCGTGCTCGCCGCAACCGTGGGCGCGACCATCGGCGCTCTGGCCGGCTACTTCCGGGGGCCCCTCGACGGCCTGGCGATGCGGAGCACCGACCTCGTCTTCGCCTTCCCGCCGATCATCCTGGCGATGGTCGTCGCGGCCGTCCTCGGCCGGAGCCTTCAGAACGCTGCGATCGCGATCGTGATCGTGGCGTGGCCGCCGTACGCCCGGATCGTCAGAGGCCTCGTCATGAGCGTCGGGGACACCGAGTACGTCCAGTCCGCCCGCCTGCTCGGGGCGAGCGCGCGCCGCGCGCTCGTGCGCGACGTCCTGCCGAACGTCGCCGGGCCGGTCCTCGTCCTGATGACCCTCGACCTGGCGACGGCGATCCTGCTCCTCTCCGGCCTCTCCTTCCTCGGCCTCGGCGCCCAGCCGCCGCAGGCGGAATGGGGGTCGATGGTCGCCGACGGGACCCAGTACTTCCAGTGGTGGTGGATGGGGACGTTCCCGGGCCTCGCGATCTTCACGGTCGTTCTCGCCTTCAACTTCCTCGGCGACAGCCTGCGGGACGTCTTCGACCCTCGCACCGGCTTCCGGGAGGGCAGCGAATGAGCCTGCTCGAGGTGGACGGGCTGCGGGTGCGGCTGCCGACCGCGGGTGGGCTGCTCACCGTCGTCGACGGAGTCGACTACCGCGTCGAGCAGGGCGAGGTGTTCGGCGTCGCCGGCGAGAGCGGCAGCGGGAAGACGATGTCGATGCTCGCCCTGCTCGGCGTGCTCCCGGAAGGGGCAGTCGTCGACGGGCAGGTGCGCTTCGACGGCCGCGATCTCCTCGCGCTCCCGCCGGCGCGGCGGCGGGAGCTCGCGGGACGCGACCTCGCCATGGTCTTTCAGGACCCGATGACGTCGCTCCACCCGATGCTCACCGTCGGGCGTCAGCTGACCGAGCACGTGCGGCTCCATCTGCGGCTCAACCGCCGCGCGGCGGAGAGCAGAGCGCTGGAGCTGCTCGAGCAGGTGCGCATCCCGGACGGACGCGAGGCCCTGCGTGCCTACCCGCACCAGTTCTCGGGCGGGATGCGCCAGCGGATCGCGATCGCGATCGCCCTCGCCTGCCGCCCCAAGCTGCTCGTCGCCGACGAGCCGACGACGGCCCTCGACGTCACCGTGCAGGCGGGGATCCTCCGGCTGCTCGACCGCCTCCGCCGCGAGAACGAGCTCGCGGTGATCCTGATCACCCACGACCTCGGCGTCATGTCCGCGATCGCCGACCGGGTCTCGATCTTCTACGCCGGCCGCGTGGTGGAGTCGGGACCGCGCGAGGACGTCATCCGCCGCCCGCGCCACCCGTACACGCGAGCGCTGCTCGACGCGCTCCCCCACCCCGAGCTTCGCCACGACCAGCCGCTCGTCGCGATCCCGGGGTCGCCCCCTCACCCGGGCGGGATCCCGCCTGGATGCGCCTTCAACCCGCGGTGCGCGTTCGCACGCGAGGACTGCCGCGTGAACGTGCCCGAGCTCGTCGCCTCGAACGGGCGTGCGCTCGCGTGTCCCGTCGACCCCTTTGCAACCGCGTGAGCGCCCTCGAGCTCACAGACGTCGTCGTCGACTACGAGCGCCGCGGCGGCGGGCGGGTGCGCGCTGTTGCCGGTGCGAGCATCAGCATCGACCGCGGGCAGATCATCGGCCTCGTCGGCGAATCGGGCTGCGGGAAGTCGACGCTGGCGAGAGCAGCCGTCGGGCTCGTCCGGCCGACGGCGGGATCCGTCATGTTCGAGGGCCGCGAGGTAGCGCCCCTCGGCCGCCGCGGCCGCCCGCGCGAGCTGGCGCGGCTTCAGCTCGTGTTCCAGAACCCGTACGCGTCGCTCAATCCTCGCCGCAAGGTAGGAGCCCAGCTCGCCGACGCGCTCGACACGCTCGACCTGCTCCCCGCCGACCGGAGGCCCGCTCGGGTGCAGGAGCTGTGCGAGCTGGTCGGGCTCCCGGCCTCCGCAGCCGCGCGGTTCCCGCACGAGTTCTCGGGCGGCCAGCGCCAGCGCATCGCGATCGCCCGCACCCTGGCTGCCGAGCCGTCGGTGATCGTGCTCGACGAGCCGCTCGCGTCGCTCGACGCCTCGGCGCAGGCCCAGCTCGCGAATCTCCTCGTGAACCTCTCCCGCGACCTCGGCCTCGGGCTCCTGCTGATCTCCCACGACCTCGCGATCGTCCGCCACGTCGCCGACGCCGTGTCGGTGATGTACCTCGGCCGCATGGTCGAGACCGGGCAGACGGAGACGGTGTGGGAGCAGCCTCTCCATCCCTATACCGAGTCGCTGATCAACGCGATACCCCACCCGGACGGGAGCGGCTTCCTCCCCGACTCGCTGCCGGGCGAGGTGCCCGATCCCGGGCAGCCGCCGAGCGGCTGTCGGTTCCACCCTCGCTGCCCGTACGCGTTCGCGCGCTGCAGCGCCGAGGAGCCGGCGCTCGCGATGCTGGCCGACGGGCGGTCGGCTGCATGCTGGCTCCAGCCGGAAGGCGCGCCCGCCGCCTCTCCGGCCGAGCGCGCCAGACTTGTGGCCGGCGCCGACGTCCAATAGCGTCGTAGGCCCAGTTCTCGACCCCCATCGTCATCAACAGAGGGAGCAACAAGTGAAAAGACTCCGCAGGAGGCGGGTGGCGCTCGTTGCGTCGCTTGTCTCGGCCCTCGTGGCCGCGTCGGTGCTCGCCGCCGTCGGTGCCACGGCGCCCACCGCGGCGCCGACGCTCGTCATCGACAACTCGTTCACGATCAAGACGTCCGACCCGGGTCGCGCCTTCGATCCCACGGCGTCGCTCGTCGACCACGCGATCTACGACACCCTGTTCACCTACCGGGGCGACGACCTGGCGCACCCCGTGCCCCTGCTCGTCTCCTCGTACAAGGCGAGCCCGAACGCGAAGGCGTACACGTTCCAGCTCAGGCGGAACGTCCACTTCGCCGACGGGACGCCGATGACGTCGGCCGATGTGGTCTGGTCGCTGAAGCGGCTCGTGAACCTCAAGGGCAACCCGTCGTTCCTGCTCGCCGGCGTGAGCGTCTCCGCGCCCTCGAAGTACACGGTGGTGATGCGCTCGAAGACGCCCGCCACCCAGCTGCCCGTCATCCTCGCGAACCCGTCGACCGGGATCCTCAACTCCGCGCTCGTGATGAAGAACGGCGGCAGCGACGCCTCGAATGCGGCCAAGACCGACAAGGCCGAGAACTGGCTCAACTCGACCGCCTCGACGGGGGCAGGTAGCGGCCCGTACACGCTCGGCGCCTACAGCACGACCTCCCAGATCAGCCTCGCGCCCAGCACGAGCTACTGGGGCGGGAAGAAGTCCCCGTGGTCGAGCGTCGTCGTGCGGAACATGGTCGCGGCGACCCAGCTGCTCAACGTCGGCCGCGGCTCCCACGAGATCGCGGTCGACCTGTCCGCAGACCAGGCGCAGACGCTGACGAGCAACAAGAACGTCAAGGTCTCGCTCCAGCCCTCGACCTGGATCTTCTTCATGTGGACCAACGCCAACTCGAAGGTCTCCGGGGTGACGTCGAACCCGAACTTCCAGAAGGCGATCCGGTACGGGCTCGATTACGCCTCGCTCGTCAGCCTGGCCGGCAAGGGAGCGATCCAGGCGCCCGGCGTCATCCCCTCGATGTTCCTCGGCTCCCTTCCGCAGAGCGCACGAGTGAAGACGGACGTCGCGAAGGCGAAGGCCGCGCTCGCTGCCTCCGGCGTCGGGAGCCAGCAGGTGACGATGATCTATCCGAGCGACCTGACCATCAACGGCGTCCCGTTCACGTCGATGGCGCAGAAGATCCAGTCCAGCCTCAAGACGATCGGCCTGAACGTCAACCTGTCGGGCTCGCCGACGTCGAACTGGCTCAACGACTACCGGTCGGGGAAGGCGGCGTTCGGGCTCTCGCTCTGGGGCCCGGACTATCCGGATCCCGCCGACTACCTCGTCTTCACTCCCGGGAACCTCGTCGGTCTCCGCGCAGGCTGGCCGAAGGGTGCCGACCCGGCGATCGAGAAGCTGGCGGCAAAGGCGACGGTGACCACGGCCCCCGCCGCTCGTGCCGTCGTCTACCGCTCGATCCAGCGGCTGCTCAACCAGGGCGGCCCGTTCTTCCCGCTGATCCAGCCGACACAGGTGTTCGTGTCCACCAAGGACCTGCGGGGCGCGATCTACAACTCGGTCTACACCGTCGACGTGTCGCAGGTGTCGCCGGCGTAGGTCACCCGTTCGCGACGAGGGCGGCGGGGTAGGAGTTGAGCTTCCTCCCGCCGCCCTCCTCGCACACCAGGATGTCCTCGATCCGGAGGCTGTAGCGCCCGGGGACGATCAGCGACGGCTCGTCGGTGAACGTCATCCCGGCCTCGAGCGGCGTCTCGTCCTCGTCCGAGATGAAGGGCCGCTCGTGGACGTCCATCCCGATGCAATGACCCATGCGGTGGCGGAAGTGCTCGCCGAGGCCTGCCTCCTCGATCGGGCGCCGGCAGGCGGCGTTGACCTCGCGGGCCGGAGTGCCGGCCTTCGCGACGACCCGCCCGGCCTCCTGGGCCGCGAGCATCACCTCGTAGGCCTCGAGGTAGTCGGGCGGCGGCTCGCCGCAGTAGATCGTGCGGCCGAAGTCGGAGGAGTAGCCGTCGACGACGCCGCCGAAGTCGAACATGACCGAGGTCCCGTCGGGGATCGGGCGCCGCGCCGTGGCCTCCCCCGAGTCGAAGTCGTCCTCGCCCAGGCCGGTGAAGATGTGGGTCGCGAAGGAGGGGCACCGCGAGCCGGCGACCCGCAGCTCGTGCTCCACGGCCTCGACGAGCTCGGCCGTCGACACGCCGGGAACGACGAGCGGCGCCGTCGCCGCCATCGTCTGCTCCACCGCGGCGATCGCGCGTCCCATTGCCTCGAGCTCCTCGTCGCTCTTGATCCGCCGCAGCTCGTTCACGAGCCACGACCCGGTCCGGAGGCGCTCGACGCCCAGGACTCGCGCGAGGTTCAGCGTCGTCTCGGCCCAGATCCGATCGCCGACCGCGACGGCTCCCGTGCCCGCGACGCCGGACGCGACACCCTCGAAGCTGGAGAAGCCGTCGTCGGTCTCGTTCACGACGAGCACCTCGCCCTCGGGCGTCTCCCGAAGGTCGAAGGTCGCGAACATCCGGGGCAGGACGAACACCGGGTCGGCGCCGGGACGGAAGAACGCACCCGTGACCCAGCCGTGCGCGTAGAGCGGCTGGCCGAAGCTCGGCTCCGGGCGCTCGACGCCCGGTCAGGTACTCGAGGTCCGCGGACGGCCCGAGGAACAGCGCTGCGATGCCTTCGGCCTCGAGGCGCTCGCCCAGCCGCCGCCGCCGGGCGGCGTAGTCGAACATCGTGCGAGTCTAGTCGGGGGTGCCCGGCAGTCCGCCCGGACCCTTCCGCCGCGTTCTCCACTTCGGCACCAGATTGACACCCGCGCGATCCGCGGTCACGATGGACGCGCTCTAGCGTGGTGCCGAGTTGATTGCGGGGGCAGATTGACGGGTCCGGGGGAGCGATGAGCGCCGAGCGCGATCGCGTTGAGACATTCGGGCGGCTCGAGGACGGGCTGCGGCAGGCCGGCGACTGGTACCTCTGGGGCCCCTACCTCAGCGAGCGCCAGTGGGGCACGGTCCGCGAGGACTACAGCCCCGGCGGCACCGCCTGGGACTACCTTCCCCACGACCACGCCCGCTCGCGCGCATACCGCTGGGGAGAGGACGGGCTCGCCGGGTTCTCCGACGTCGAGCAGCGGCTGTGCGTCGGGCTCGCGCTCTGGAACGGCCGCGACCCGATCCTCAAGGAGCGGATCTTCGGGCTGACAGGGCAGGAGGGCAACCACGGCGAGGACGCCAAGGAGTACTGGTGGTACCTCGACGCCCTGCCGAGCCACGCCTGGAACCGCTGGCGCTACCACTACCCGCAGGCCGAGTTTCCGTACGCCGACCTCGTGGCCGAGAACGGGCGCCGGGGCAAGCTCGACCCCGAGTACGAGCTGCTCGACACGAGCGCCTTCGACGACGACCGCTACTGGATCGTCGAGGCGGACTACGCCAAGAGCGACCCGCACGACCTCCTCCTCACGGTGCGCGTCACGAATGCCGGGCCCGAGGCCGACACGCTGCACGTCCTCCCGACTGCCTGGTACCGGAACACCTGGGCCTGGGGGATCGACGGGGAGACGCGGCCGGAGCTCCGGCTGGAAGGAGTCGGCCCGTGTCGTGACCGAGCATCCCTTCCTCGGCGGGCTCGAGCTCGTGGCCGACGGCGCGCCCGAGGTGCTGTTCTGCGAGAACGAGACGAACGCCGAGCGGCTGTTCGGAGCCGCGCCGGCGACGGGCACCCCGAAGGACGGGATCAACGACCACGTCGTCTCGGGTGCGGCGACCGTCGCCGCCGATGCCGGGACGAAGGCCGCGTTCTGGTACCGGCTCGACGTCGAGCCCGGCGAGACGGCCGTGGTGCGCGTGCGCCTCCGGCCCACCGGCCGACGCGGCAGCCCCTGGGCGGACTTCGACGAGATCGCAGCCGAGCGTCTCGAGGAGGCCGACGAGTTCTACGCCGAGCTCACACCGGCCGAGGCGAGCGAGCGACGAGGCGCTGGTCCTCCGGCAGTCCCTGGCCGGGATGCTCTGGAGCAAGCAGCTCTACGCCTACAACGTCGCGCGCTGGCTCGACGGCGACCCGACGCAGCCGAGGCCTCCCGACTCGCGGCTCTCCGGCCGCAACAAGGACTGGAGGACCTTCGACGCCTTCGACATCATGTCGATGCCCGACAAGTGGGAGTACCCGTGGTTCGCGGCCTGGGATCTCGCCTTCCACTGCGTCGCGCTCGCCCGCGTCGACCCCGCTTTCGCCAAGTACCAGCTGATCCTGCTCTGCCGGGAGTGGTTCCAGCACCCGAACGGCGCGCTCGCCGCCTACGAGTGGTCGTTCGACGACGTGAACCCTCCGGTCCAGGCCTGGGCCGCGATCGAGGTGTTCGCGATCGACGGCGGCCGCGACACCGCCTTCCTGAACAGGATCTTCGACAAGCTGCTCGTCAACTTCACGTGGTGGGTGAACCGCCAGGACCGCGACGGCTCGAACGTCTTCGAGGGCGGCTTCCTCGGCCTCGACAACATCGGCCCGCTCGACCGCTCGCACCTGCCGGAAGGGTGGCTGCTCGAGCAGTCGGACGGCACCGGCTGGATGGGCTTCTACGCGCTCACCATGGCCGCCATCGCCTCGATCCTCAACAACCGCGGCCGGCCGGCGACCGACCTCGTGATCAAGTTCCTCGAGCACTTCGCGCTCATCACCGACGCACTCGAGACGCAGGGGCTCTGGGACGAGGCCGACGGCTTCTTCTACGACCGCCTGCGGCTGCCCGACGGGCAGAGAGGTGCCGATCGAGGTGCGCTCGATCGTCGGGGTGCTGCCGCTGCTCGGCGTCGCCGCGATCGACGAGGAGGTCGTCGACCGCGCGGAGACCGTGAACAAGCGCGCAGCGGAGATGCTCAGAGTCGGCCCATCCCGATCAGCGGTGACCCCGGAGAAGCGGCGCATCCTGCTCGGCGTCGTCGGAGTGACCCGGCTGCTCCGGCTGCTCTCGCGCCTCTTCGACGAGCGGGAGTTCCTCTCGCCGTACGGGCTGCGGGCCGTCTCCCGCGTCTACGGCGAGCATCCGTTCGTCCTCGACGTCGACGGCATGCACTCGGAGATCGACTACGAGCCCGCCGAGTCGACGACCGGGCATGTTCGGCGGGAACTCGAACTGGCGCGGGCCGATCTGGATGCCGGTCAACTTCCTCGTCGTCGAGGCGCTCAGCCGCTACGCGCGGTTCTTCGGCGACGACCTCAAGGTCGAGTACCCCACCGGCTCGGGACGGGAGCTCACTCTCGAGCAGATCACCGCCGACCTGCGCGAGCGGCTGATCTCCCTCTTCGTGCCCGGCGGCGACGGCAGGCGGCCGTGCTTCGGCTGGGTCGAGCGCTTCCAGCACGACCCGGCCTGGAAGGACAACCTGCTCTTCAACGAGTACTTCCACGGCGACAACGGCGCCGGGCTCGGCGCGAGCCATCAGACCGGGTGGACCGGGCTCGTCGCGGAGCTCATCCTGCGGCGCGCGGGGTGCGCCGGTGCCGACGCTCGGCGCAGCTCATGTCCGAGGGCCCCGCGAAGGCCGAGGCAGTGACGGTCCGCCTCGGCCCGCAGGCCTGCGGCACCCTCGACGAGGCGGCGAAGCGCGAATGGCTCGTCGCCGACGGCGTCGGCGGCTACGCGATGGGCACCGTCGCCGGGCTCCGCACGCGCCGCTACCACGGGCTCCTCGTCGTGGCGGTCGCCGGGCCGGCCCAGCGGATGCTCGGCCTCGCCGCTCTCGATCCGGTCCTCGTCCTCGGTGATGCCCGCGTCCGGCTCGCCACCGACGAATGGGGGTCCGGCGACGTCGACCCTCGCGGCCACGAGCTGCTCGCCTCGTTCGACCTCGCCGACGGCGTGCCCCGCTGGCGCTGGCAGGTCGGAGGCATCGTGCTCGAGCGCGAGATCGCGGCCGCGCACGGGATCGCCGACCGTCGGGATCGTGCACCGCGCTGCTCGCCTGCGACAGGCCGGTGTCGCTCGAGCTGACGCCGCTCTGCACCTGGCGCAACGTCCACGGCGAGCGGCATGCCGACGGAGCGCCCGGCGTCGCGTCGGACGAGACGCGGATTCGTCTTCGAGCACGCCTACCGGGTCGAAGGAGCGGGCTGGCAGCCCGGGGGCGAGTGGTACCGCGACATCCGCGCCCGGGAGGAGGCAGCCCGCGGCCTCGCCGACCGTGAGGATCTCTGGGCCGCGGGCGTGCTTCCGCGTCGAGCTCGAGCCGGGAGCCTCGCACGAGGTGACCGCCGCCGCCCTGCCGCTCGACGGCCGGCTCTCCGCGCGCCGAGAGATCGTCGCCGCCGGCGAGGGAACGGGCGCGCGAGCTGATCCGCGCCTCCGGCGCCGAGAACGAGATCGACGCCCGGCTCGTGCTCGCGGCCGACCAGTTCACGATCACGACCGCCGGGCGGCCCACCGCCGTCGCCGGCTACCCGTGGTTCGGCGAGTGGTCGCGCGACCTGATGACTTCCTACGAGGGCCTCTACCTCGCGACGAACCGCCACGACGAGGGCCGAGAGGTGCTGCTCGCGTCGGCGGCCACCCTCTCCGAGGGCATGCTCGCGAACACCGCCGACACCGGCTCGCTCGAGTACAACACGGTCGACGGCACGCTGTGGTTCGTCCACGCCGTCGGCCGGCACGTCGCGGTCACCGGCGACGAAGACCTCGGCAACGAGCTCGCCCCCGTGCTCGAGCAGATCGTCGACCACCACCTCGAGGGCACGCGGTTCGGGATCTCGGTCGACCCCGCCGACGGGCTCCTGCGCCAGGGCGCCGAGGGGTGGGCGCTCACCTGGATGGACGCGCGGATCGACGGCGTCCCGGTCACCCCGCGCGCCGGCAAGCCCGTCGAGGTCAACGCGCTCTGGCTGCGGGCGCTGGACGTCGCCGCCGAGCTCGCCGGCGACGACGACCGCTTCGCCTCGCTGCGCGAGCGCGCTGCGTCGTCGTTCGTCGCGCGCTTCGTCCGCCCCGACGGCGGCCGGCCTCCTCGACGTGGTCGACGGCCCGGGCGGGGACGACGCGTCCGTGCGGCCGAACCAGCTCCTCGCGGTGTCGCTGCCGAACGGGCCGCTGGACGACGAGACCGCCGCCCGCGTCGTCGAGGTGTGCAGCCGGAGCCTCCTCACCCCGCTCGGGCTGCGCTCGCTCGCCCCCGACGACCTCGCGCTACCGCCCCCACCATCGCGGCGGCCCGGCCGACCGCGACGCCGCCTACCACCAGGGCACCGTGTGGCCGTGGCTTCTCGGGCCGTACGTGGACGCCGCCCGGCGCGTGCAGGCCCCCGCTCGACGGCGTCCTCGACGGCATCGAGGCCCATCTGGGCGAATGGGGCCTCGGCTCGATCTCGGAGACCGCCGACGGCGCCGCACCCCATCTCGCGACCGGCTGCCCTTTCCAGGCCTGGTCGGTCGCGGAGCTGCTCCGGATCCGCCGCGACGCGCAGGCGACGCTCACCCGAGGACGTGTCACCAAACCGTTACCGAGATCTGCTGACAGCCGGGTATAGCATTGCGGCGCAATCGTCCGCAGGCGGATGGGGGGAGAAGGTGGCGGAGGGGACAGGATCCGGGGACAGCGCACCACGCCCCGCAGACGTCTTCGTGATCTTCGGGATCACCGGCGACCTCGCGAAGGTGATGACGTTCCGCTCGCTGTACCGGCTCGAGCGCCGCGGGCTGCTCGACTGCCCGATCGTCGGCGTGGCGGTCGACGACTGGACGTCGGAGCAGCTGATCGAGCGTGCGCGCGAGTCGATCGTCGGGCACCGGCGAGCAGCTCGACGAGGAGGTCTTCACGCGTCTCGCGGCTCGCTTCTCGTACGTCGCAGGGGACTTCGCGGACGCCGCGACCTACGACGCGCGTCGGCGACGCGATCAAGGGCGCCGAGACGCCGGTCTTCTACCTCGAGATCCCGCCGTTCCTCTTCGGCCGTGTCGTCAAGGGCCTCGCCGAGGCCGGCCTGACGAAGAACGCCCGCGTCGTCGTCGAGAAGCCGTTCGGGCACGACCTCGAGTCGGCGCGGGCCCTCGCCGACGAGCTCCACCGGTACATCGACGAGTCGCAGCTCCTGCGGATCGACCACTACCTCGGGAAGATGGGGACGGAGGAGATCATCCACCTCCGGTTCGCGAACTCGATGCTCGAGCCGGTCTGGAACCGGAACTACGTCGCCTCGGTCCAGATCACGATGGCCGAGGACTTCGGCGTCGAGGATCGCGGCCACTTCTACGACCCGGTCGGCGCGCTGCGCGACGTCGTGGTCAACCACCTGATGCAGGTGGTCTCGATGTGCGCGATGGAGGCGCCGGCCCGCGGCGAGCCCGAGACGATCAAGGACGCGCAGGTCGCGCTCTTTCGCGCGATCCGGCCCGCCGACCCGGCGAACTACGTGCGCGGCCAGTACGACGGGTACCGCTCGATCGCCGGCGTCGCGCCGGACTCGACCACCGAGACCTACGCAGCTCTGCGGCTCGACATCGAGAACTGGCGCTGGGCCGGTGTCCCGTTCTACATCCGCACCGGCAAGCGGCTCCCGGTGACGCAGACCGAGCTACGGCTCGTCTTCAAGCATCCGCCGCAGTCTCGGCTTCGCCGACTTCGACCGCCAGATGCAGCCGAACCAGCTCGTCGTGAAGCTCGACCCCACCACCGGGATCAGGCTGGTCGTCGAGGCGCACCGCGCCGACGGCCCAGGCTCGATCGAGCTCGACATGGAGTTCGGGGAGGAGGGCGGCGAAGGGCCCACGCCCTACGAGGTGCTCCTCCACGCAGCGATGCTCGGCCGGATGATGCGCTTCACCCGGCAGGACGCCGTCGAGGAGGCCTGGCGCGTGATGCAGCCGCTGCTCGACTCGCCGCCTCCCGTTCTCCCGTATGCGCCGGGCTCCTGGGGCCCGGAGGAAGGCGACGAGCTCGTCTCAGGGCACGGGCGCTGGCACGGGCCCTGGGTCGCGAATGACCGAGGACGGCCGCAGAGCCGAGCCGGCACCGCAGAGCGCCGCGGCGCCGTCGCCGTTCCCGCCGATCGCCGACTATGCGTTCCTCTCGAACTGCCATACCGGCGCGCTCGTCGCGCCGGATGGGGCGATCGACTGGCTGTGTGTTCCCGCTTTTGACTCGCCGAGCGTCTTCGGCAGCTTGCTCGATCGGGAGGCGGGGTTCTTTCGGCTCGGGCCGTTCGGGATCAACCATCCGGCCTCGCGGGAGTACGAGACGGGGACGAACGTGCTCGTCACGACGTGGAAGACGCCGAGCGGGTGGGTCGTCGTTCGTGACGCGTTGACGATGGGGCCGCGGTCGCACGATGACGAGATCACGCCGCATACGCGGGCTCCGGCGGACGACGACGGCGACCACATGCTGGTTCGAACGGTGGAGTGCATCGATGGGTCGGTCGAGGTCGAGCTCGTGTGCGAGCCGGTGTTCGACTACGGGCGCGCGCCCGCCGAGTGGGCGCTCGTCGACGGCGACCGGACACACGGCGGACGCCGCCGCCGCCGGGCCTGACGATTCGCCTCGTCTCGGACCTCCCGCTCGGTGTCGAGGGCGGCCGGGCGCGCGGACGGCATACGCTGAATGTTGGCGACCGCGCCTTCTGCGCGCTCTCGTGGGCGGAAGGGCTCGACGCCCCGACAGACGCCCGCGAGGCGGAGGCGAGGATCGCTGCCACGACGCGGTTTTGGCGTGACTGGCTCAGCCGGGCCCGGATTCCCGACCATCGTTTCCGCGAGCCGGTTCAGCGCTCCGCGCTTGCGATCAAGGGGCTGACCTACATGCCGACGGGCGCGACCGTGGCGGCGCTGACGACCTCGCTCCCGGAGACTCCGGGAGGTGAGCGCAACTGGGACTACCGCTACACCTGGATGCGCGACACGACCTTCACGCTCCAGGCGCTCCACTGGCTCAACCTCGACCAGGAGGCCGACGAGTTCATGGAGTTCGTCGCCGACGTCGAGCCGACCGAGGACGGGTCGCTGCAGATCATGTACGGGATCGACGGCCGGTCCGACCTGACCGAGTCGACGCTCGACCACCTCTCGGGCTACGCGGGCGCCCGCCCGGTCAGGCTCGGCAACGGCGCCTACGACCAGCGCCAGAACGACGTCTTCGGCGCCGTGCTCGACTCGATCCTGCTGCACACGCGGCGGAGCGAGCGTCTGCCGCGGCGGCTGTGGCCGATCGTCGAGTCGCAGGCCGAGTGCGCGACCAAGGTCTGGCGCAACCCCGACCAGGGCATCTGGGAGGCCCGCGGCGCCCCCCAGCACTACGTCTCCTCGAAGCTGATGGGCTGGGTCGCGCTCGACCGGGCGGCGCAGCTCGCGGAGATCCGCGGCGACCCGGAGAAGGCGACGGCCTGGCGCGCCACAGCCGAGGAGATCCGGGCCGACATCCTCGAGCACGGCGTCTCCGAGCGCGGCGTGCTGCGCCAGCACTACGACACCGACTCGCTCGACGCCTCGGTCCTCCTCGCCGCGATCTTCGGCTTCCTGCCCGCCGACGACAAGCGGCTACGCGCGACCGTCGCCGCGATCGCCGAGGAGCTGACCGAGAACGGGTTCGTGCTCCGCTACCGCACCGAGGAGACCGACGACGGCCTCTCGGGCAAAGAGGGCACCTTCCTGATCTGCTCGTTCTGGCTCGTCTCCGCGCTCGCGATCGTCGGCGAGCTCCAGCCGGCACGCGACCTGATGGACAAGCTCCTCCGCATCGGATCACCGCTGGGACTGTTCGCCGAGGAGTTCGACGCCGACACCGGCCGCCACCTCGGCAACTTCCCGCAGGCCTTCTCACACCTCGCACTGATGGAGGCCGCAGCACGAATCATCCTTCCCGAGCTCATGGCGCAGTACTAGGACAGGGCGGAGGCGGAAATTCGCCCAGGCCCAGGAGGACGCGATGGACGATTACGACGTGATCATCATCGGGACCGGGGCCGGCGGCGGCACCCTTGCACGGCACCTCGCCCCCTCTGGAAAGCGGATCCTCCTGCTCGAGCGCGGCGACTGGCTCCAGAGGGAGCCGCAGAACTGGGACACCGCGGAGGTGTTCGTCGACAACCGCTACATCTCGCCGGACACCTGGTACGACGCCGGCGGGACGGCATTCCAGCCGCAGATCCACTACTTCGTGGGCGGAGCGACCAAGCTGTACGGCGCGGCGCTCTACCGGCTGCGCCGGGAGGACTTCGGCGAGCTCCGCCACCACGACGGGATCTCGCCCGCCTGGCCGATCTCCTACGACGACATCGAGCCCTACTACACGCTGGCCGAGCAGCACTACGAGGTGCACGGCGCGCGCGGCGAGGATCCGACCGAGCCGCCGGCGAGCGCTCCGTACCCGTTCCCGGCCGTCTCGCACGAGCCGCGGATCCAGCGCCTCGCCGACCAGCTCGCCGCGGCCGGGTACCACCCGTTCCATGCGCCGTGCGGGGTTCGCCTCGACGAGGCCAACCGGCCCTACAGCCTCTGCGTGCGCTGCTCCACCTGTGACGGCTTCCCGTGTCTCGTCCACGCGAAGTCCGATGCCGAGGTGCTCGGCGTCCGGCCGGCGCTCGAGCACCCGAACGTGACGCTGCTGACGAACGCGAGGGCGCTCAAGCTCGAGACCGACGCGGCCGGCACGACCGTCACCGGCGTCGTCGTCGAGCGCGACGGCGACACCGAGCGTTACGCGGGCTCGATCGTCGTGCTCGCCTGCGGCGCGGCCAACACGGCCAAGCTGCTCCTGTCCTCGGCGAACGACAAGCATCCGAACGGGCTCGCCAACGGCTCCGACCAGGTCGGGCGCAACTACATGTTCCACGCGAGCCAGGCGGTGCTGGCCCTCTCCCGCGACGAGAACCCGACCGTCTTCCAGAAGACGCTCGGGCTGAACGACTTCTACTTCGGCGCGGACGACTTCGAGTTCCCGCTCGGGAACATCCAGATGATCGGCAAGTCCCAGCCGGAGATGTTCCGCGGCGAGAAGCCGACCGAGACGAAGCTCGCCCCCGAGTGGTCGCTCGAGCGCGTGGCGAAGCACGCGATCGACTTCTGGCTCTCGACCGAGGACCTGCCGCGGCCCGAGAACCGGGTGACGGTCGACGCCGACGGCAACGTCCACCTCGCCTACACCCCGACGAACGACGAGCCGAAGAAGCGCCTCTACGGGAAGCTCAAGTCGATCCTCGGGAAGCTCGACATGGACCCGGACCACCTGATCCACCGCTTCGCGTACATGAAGAACGAGATCCCGGTGGCCGGCGTCGCGCACCAGGCCGGCACCTGCCGCTTCGGGAACGATCCGGCTACGTCGGTGCTCGACGTCGACTGCAAGGCCCACGAGCTCGACAACCTCTACGTGGTCGACACGAGCATCTTCCCGAGCATCGGCGCGGTCAACCCTGCTCTGACGGCGATGGCGAACTCGCTTCGCGTCGGCGACCATCTCCTCGAGCGGATGGCGTGAGGGGGGATCGTGTGCCTCTCGCGCCGTCGGGCGAGCAGTACGAGATCGCGTTCGGGAACCAGCGGGCGGTCGTTGTCGAGGTCGGCGGCGGGCTTCGGGCCTACTCGGTGGACGGCCGGGACGTCCTCGACGGCTACGGGCTCGAGGAGGAGTCCTCCTCGGGGCGAGGCCAGGTGCTCAGTCCGTGGCCGAACCGGATCGAGGACGGTAGCTACGAGTTCGACGGGCAGCGGCACCAGCTGCCCCTCAGCGAGCCCGAGGCCTCGAACGCGATCCACGGCCTCGTCCGCTGGGCAGGCTGGCGAGTCAGGGAGCGCGAGACCCACAGCGTCGTGATGGAGCACGTCCTCCACCCGCAGCCCGGTTATCCGTTCGCGCTCGCGCTCGGGATCGAGTACGCGCTCAGCTCGGCGGCGGGTCTCTCGGTGCGGACGACGGCGACGAATCTCGGTTCGGCGGTCTGTCCTTACGGTTGCGGGCAGCATCCGTACCTGACGCTCGGGACCGCGAGCGGTGGACACGCTCTAGCTGCGGGCTCCGGGAGGTCGTGTGGTGATCTCGGACGACCGCGGCCTTCCGGAGGGCGACGTGGCGGTCGGGGGGACCGAGTTCGACTTTCGGGTGTCGCGGCCGATCGGTGGGACGAGGCTCGACAACGCGTTCACCGATCTCGAGCGGGATGGGGATGGCCGTGCCCGTGTGCGGCTCGATGATCCGGTGAGCGGCGGATCGCGGACGCTGTGGGTGGACGAGTCGTACCCGTATCTGATGCTCTTCACCGGCGACACGCTGCCGGATGTGGGTCGGCGTAGCCTTGCGGTCGAGCCGATGACGCTGCCCTCCGAATGCGTTCCGGAGCGGTGAGTCGTTGATCCGCCTCGAGCCGGGCGAGTCGGCGACGGGCGCCTGGGGGATCGCGCCGTCGTGACGCGCGTGCTGATTCTCGGTGGGGGGTTCGCCGGTGTGGGTGCCGCCCAGAAGCTGAAGGACGCCGACGCGGAGGTCGTGCTGGTCGACCGGCACGACTACCACACCTTCCAGCCGCTCCTCTACCAGCTCGCGTCGGGGCTGCTCGAGACGACGGGTGTGGGGCATTCGCTGCGTGACCTGCTCGCGCGGCACGAGAACACCACGATCCACAAGGACACCGTGACCGCCGTCGACCTCGACGCGCGCCGGGTCGGCTTCGCCGAGCTGGCGCCGATCTCCTACGACTACCTCGTCTTCGGCCTCGGCGCCCAGGTGAACTTCTTCGGCACCGAGGGCGCGGCCGAGCACGCGTTCCCGATGTACACCCTCCCCCACGCGGTCCGGCTCAAGGATCACCTGCTCGAGCGCTGGGAGGCGGCCGACCGGGATCCGGGCATCATCGCAGGACGGCGCCCTGAACGTCGTCGTGGTCGGGGGCGGCCCGACCGGCGTGGAGACGGCGGGCGCGCTGGCCGAGCTCTACCGCGGGAACCTCGCCCGCGACTACCCGAACGTGAGCGCCGACGAGGCGCGGATCACCCTGGTCGAGGCGGGCCCGGAGCTGTTCTCGATGTTCAAGCCGAAGCTGCGCGAGTACGCGACCAAGGCCCTGACCGACCGCACGGTCGAGGTGAAGACGCGCACCGCGGTCGCGTCGGTCGCGCCGACCCGGGTCACGCTGAAGTCGGGCGAGGAGCTGAAGGCGCACACGCTCGTCTGGGGCGCCGGGCTGCAGGGAAACGAGCTCGTCCACTCCGCGGGCGTCGAGCTCCAGCGCGGGAACCGCATCGCCGTCGGCCCCGACCTCACCCTGCGCAGGGCCACCCCGAGGTGTACGTGCTCGGCGACGTCGCCGCGATCACGGACTCGAAGACCGGCCAGGTCCTCCCCCAGCTCGGGTCGGTCGCGCTCCAGTCGGGCGAGCACGCGGGCGAGACGATCGCCAGGCGCATCGCCGGCAAGAAGACCAAGCCGTTCGCCTACAAGGACAAGGGCACGATGGCGACGATCGGCCGCGGCGCCGCCGTCGTGCAGATGCTCGGCGGGCAAGACGATGACCGGCGCTCAAGGCACAGCTCGCGTGGGGCACCGTGCACCTTGCGCTGCTACCCACGAACGAGGACCGCGCGAAGGCCGTCGTCGACTGGGCCGGAGCCGCGATGACACACCAGCGCGTCGGCCGGATCACGGTGGAGGAGGACTAGGCAGTTGCTGACGCTCGCGTCGAACCTCGGGGCGGCGCGCAGCCAGATGGCGTTCACCCTCGGGTTCCACATCGTCCTGGCCTCGCTGGGCGTGGCGCTGCCGGCGATGATGGTGATCGCGAACTACCTCGGCTTGCGCCGGAACGACCCGGACGCGCTGAGCTCGCGCAGCGCTGGTCGAAGGCGGTGGCGGTGACCTTCGCGGTCGGCGCGGTGACCGGGACCGTGCTCTCGTTCGAGTTCGGTCTCCTGTGGCCGGCGTTCACGGGGCGCTTCGGCGAGGTCTTCGGAGTGCTCTTCGCGATCGAGGGCATCTTCTTCTTCCTCGAGGCGATCTTCATCGCGATCTACATCTTCGGCTGGAAGCGCCTGTCGCCGTGGGCGCACTTCTGGACGGGCGTGCCGGTCGTGATCTCGGGGTTCGGCGGGGCGTTCTCGGTCGTGGCGGTGAACTCGTGGATGAACCAGCCTCAGGGGTTCTCGCCGACGACCGGCGACGTCACGTCGGTCGACCCGTGGAAGGTGATCTTCAACCCGGCGGTGCCCTACGAGGTGCCGCACATGATCCTGGCGGCCTACCTCGTGACCGGATTCCTGGTCGCCTCGATCTACGCGGTCGGGATGCTCCGCGGCCGGCGTGACCGCATCCATCGGCTCGGGCTGTTGATCCCGTTGACGGTCGCGTGCATCGCGACGCCGATCCAGTTCGCGGTCGGCGACACGGCCGCGCGTGCGATCGCCGAGCACCAGCCGATCAAGTTCGCGGCGATGGAGTGCGTGCAGACGACCTCGACCGACGTCACCGAGTACATCTTCGGCCGCTGCACCTCGACCGGGGTGAAGGGCGGGATCGGGATCCCCGGGTTCGACTCGTTCCTCGTCGGCTGGAGCACGAGCACGCAGGTGACCGGGCTCGACTCGGTGCCCCCCGACGACCGCCCGCCGGCCAACACGCTCCTGCACTGGTCCTTCGACACGATGGTCGGGATCTGCACCCTGCTGATCGGCCTCGCGCTCTGGCTGGGCATCGGCTGGTGGCGGAAGAAGGACTTCCCGCAGTCGAAGTGGTTCCTCCGCGCAACGGCCGTGTCCGGCGTCGCGGCCGTGATCGCGCTCGAGTGCGGCTGGATCGTCACCGAGGTCGGACGTCAGCCCTGGATCGTCTACAACGTCATGCGAACCTCGGACGCCGTCACCAACGCAGGTGGGATCTGGATCACCTTCGGGCTGATCGTCGGCCTCTACGTCGTGCTGGGCGTGACGCTCGTGATCGTCCTGCGAACGATGTCGCGGCGCTGGCGCAGCGAGGACGCCGAGGATGTCCCGGCGCCGTACAGCCCGGACACGAGCCCGCCGCCGGACCTGGCGGCCGGAGCGGCAGGATGAGCGCAGGCTCGACAGCGCTCATCTGGAACGGAGGTGCCGGCGCCGGAGCGGAGCCCATGGTGCGACGGAAGAGCGCCCCATGAGCAGCGCCACCGCTGTCGCCGTCGTGCTCTGGGTCGGAGCGACGATGTACGCCGTCTTCGGCGGTGCGGACTTCGGCGCAGGGCTGTGGAGCCTGCTTGCGGGACGAGGCGAGCCTGCGCGGCGGCCCCGGGAGCTGATCGACTGGGCGATCGGTCCGGTCTGGGAGGCCAACCACGTCTGGCTGATCTTCGTGCTCGTCGTGTCCTGGACGGGCTTCTCCTCCGCCTTCGAGGCCGTGTTCTCGACGCTGTTCATCCCGCTGAGCCTCGCCGCGCTCGGAATCGTGCTCCGGGGATCCGGATTCGCGTTCCAACACACTGCGAAACGCCCGTGGGGCCGTACTCTCGCGGTCGCGCTCTTCGGGCTCGCGTCCGTGCTCACGCCCTTCTTCATGGGAACGGTCGTGGGGGCGGTCGCGGGCGGTCGCGTGCCGGTCGGCAACGCGACCGGCGACGCCGTCACGAGCTGGCTCAATCCGCTCTCGATCGTGATCGGGGCGCTCTTCGTCGCGACGAGCGCCTATCTGGCCGCCGTCTTCCTCGTCAGCGACGCCCGCCGCGCCGGTGCGCCCGACCTCGAGCGCTACTTCGGCAGCCGGGCCCTCATCGCCGCCGTCGTCGCCGGGGCGCTCGCAGTCGCCGGCCTCGTCGCCCTGCACCGCGATGCCCAGTACATCTTCGACCGCCTGAAGAGTCAGGCGTTGCCGCTCGTCGTCATCTCCCTGGTCTGCGGGATCGCGGTGCTCGTGCTGCTCCACCGCAAGGCCGGCCGCGGCGCGCGGGTGCTCGCGGTGGGCGCAGTCGCCGCCGTCATCTGGGGCTGGGGCGTCGCCCAGTACCCCTACCTGCTGCCGCAGAAGCTGACGATCGCGCAGTCCGCAGCACCCGGCGAGACGCTCGAGAGCGTTCTGATCGTCTTCGGCATCGCCGTCGCCGTCGTGCTGCCGTCGCTCGGGCTGCTCTTCGTGCTCGCGCAACGGAGCCTGGTCGAGGAGGCCTCGAGGCCGTCGGCAGGCCCCGAGGCGTGAAGCTCATGCCTGGTCGGGCGCCCGCTCCTCGGTGAAGAGGTCGCCCTGCGCCGCCGCGGACCCCGCCCTGCCGCCGCCGGCGCCCCGCAGGACATAGGCGAAGCCGACCGCGATGATCGCGCCGGTCAGGGGCCCCACGACGTAGACCCAGTACTCGCCGAAGTCGCGCCCGACGAGATCGGGCCCGAAGGTGCGGGCCGGGTTCATCGACGCGCCGGAGATCGGGCTTCCCCAGAGGCCGGCGAGCGCGATATAGGCGCCGACGCCGATCGCCCCGAAGATGCCGATGTTCTGCGCGCCGGAGGCGGTGCCGAGGATGACGCTGACGAGCCCGAGCGTGAGCAGCGCCTCCATCAGGTAGGCCTGCCAGCCCGAGAAGCCGCTCGCGGGGTAGTTCGAGCCGGACTTGGCCGAGACCTTGATCACCTCGTGCAGGAAGAGCGCCGCCAGCGTGGCCCCGAGCAGCTGCACCACGACGTACCCCGGCACCCTGCGCCAGGGAAAGTCGCCCCGCAGCGAGAAGGCGATGCTGACCGCCGGGTTCAGGTGCGCGCCCGACACCTTGCCCATGAACAAGATGATCCCCATCACCATCAGGCCGGGCGCCACCACGGCGGCGGTGCGGGTGATCGTGTTCGGAAACGCCTCGCCCATCATCCCGCCTCCGGCGGCGACGATCACGAGCAGGAACGTCCCGTAGAGCTCGGAGAACAGACGCCTCCACTCCTGACGCGGATCCCGGAAGTTCGCCATCGGCTCGGTGATGTCCCGGTCGATCCAGCCGAGCACACCCTCCTCGGCGCGTTTCAACGGCTCATGCACGGTTCAGCTCCTTGCCTCGGGGGCGTCCGGTCGGGTCGACGGTCAGTGGTGCCTGAAGTCACGAGGCACTCCTGTCGGATTGTGCGCCCGGCCACGGACGGCGCCCGCAGGCGCTTCGAGGAGCCGTTGCGAGTCTAGATTCGCCGGTACCGCGCTTCGGCGATCGAGAAGAGCCCGAACGCGATGAGCCCGGCTGCGACCGCGCCGAGCAGCCACGGCCCGAACGCGTGGTTGTAGAGCTTGGCGAGCGCGCCGTCGAGACCGATCGCCTCGTTTGCCCTGTAGTCGATCGCCGCCTTGATCAGGAAGATCCCGACGAGCCCGAAGATGATCGCCCTTGCCACGTGCCCGACGGTTCCGAACAGGGTGAACCATTTCTTGACGGCCGGCTTCATCTGCTCGGTCTTCGAGTCGTCGAGGAATTTCTGGCGCAGCCCGCGGAGGAGCTGGTAGATCCCGACGCCCACGAGCACGACGCCCGCGAGTCCGACGAGCCAGTGGCCTGCCGGCCACCCGAAGACGCCGCTCGTCGTCGCCTTGGCGTTGCCGGAGGATCCGCCGGAACTCATCAGGGTCTGGACGGCGATTGCGCACATCAGCGCGTAGACGATCCCGCTTCCGAGCGCGCCGAGACGTTCGAGCGTGCTGTCCGCACCCTCGGGGCCGTGGCCGAGCGCGGCGCGAAAGAGCCTCCAGAGCGAGTAGCCCCCGAGCCCGATCGCGACCAGCGCCAGAAGCACGTGACCGAACGGCTGGTGCTCGATCGTGCGCAGGGCGCCCTGCTGGTTCGTGATCTTGCCGCCCTGACCGAGCGCGAGGTCGAGTGCGAGCAGCCCGATGATGCCGTAGACGACCCCGCGCGCGATGAAACCGGCGCGCGAGAGCACCTCGAAAGCTCTCGTGTGCACGAACCCTTCGCCTGCCGAGCGAGCCTCCAGGACCGGAGAGATGGTGTGATCGGGTGGCGTCATTCGGGGCTCCTGTCGTTGGGGACGCAGATCGAGATCGCCCGGGGCTCCACCCGGACCTTGAACGACTTGACCCGAGCCCGATCGCCGCCGTCGATCTCGTAGAGCACCTTGCGATCGAGCTTGACGTCGATCTTCCGTGCGCTCGTCGTGCGCGTGAACGGGGATCTCTCGGGATGACCGGCGGCAGTCCGCGCGAGGGTCCGTGCCCAGTCGACGACGCCGTCGGCGTTGACGACCCCGACTTCCAGGCGGCCGTCCTCGGGACTGGCGTGCTCGAAGACCTCGAGCCCGCCGAACAGCTTGCCGACGTTCCCGATCAGAATGCAGCTTGCGCGGCCCTTGTACCAGGACGTGCCGTCGATCGAGATCTTCGTGCGGAAGGGCTTCGCCCGCAGGTTCTCCGATCCCGTCCAGACATAGGCGAGGCGGCCGAAGCGGTCCTTGAGGGTGCCGTCCGCCTGACGGATCATTGCCGCGTCGAAGCCTGCTCCTGCCATCACGCCGAAGCGCTCGCCGTCGAACCGCCCGACGTCCAGCTTCCGGCGCTCGCCGTGCAGGCCGATCTGGACCGCGCGCGCGATGTCCTGCGGAATGCCGAGGTTGCCGGCCAGGAGATTCGCGGTACCGGCCGGGACGATCGCGAGCGCGGCGTCGGAGCCTGCGGCTGCATCGATGCAGCGCTGAACCGTTCCGTCGCCCCCCCACACGAAGATCAGGTCGGCTCCCGCCGCGAGCGCGCCCTTGACCTGCCGGGAAGCGTGCCTGCTCTTCGGGATCTCGTGCCAGAGCGGATCGGCGATGCCGTTCCGCTCGAGCTCGCGGCGGAGCCCGAGCAAGCCGTCGCCGAACGACTTGCCCGAGTGCGCGATGACGGCGACCTTGCTCACGCTGCTCGTCCCGGCCCGGGATGCCGCGTGCGATCGCGAGCGGCGACCGCGAACCCTGACGCGCGGCAGACCAGCACGACTGCCACGAGGGTTGCCACGCCGATCGCGGCGCCCCCGACCACGTCGAGTGGATGGTGCATGCCGCGATACATCCGCGACAGCGCGACGTAGATCGGGATCGCCACGGCGATGCACCAGATCGCGACGCGGGCCCACAGGCTCGCGATCCGGGAGGTCGCCAGCAGCGCGAGACCGCCGTACACGGCGATCGCCGCGGCGGTATGGCCGGACGGGTAGCTCGCGTTCACGGGGAGGTTCTCGAGCCTGACGACGGTCGGACGGTGCCGCGGGACGAGGAGCGTCGTCGTCCTGTAAGCGGCCGACTCGATCGCGAGCGCGCAGATCAGGAACGCGGCCAGGCGCCATTGCCTGAACAGCGCCGCGACGACCCCGAACGCGGCGACGAGGATCGGCAGCACGACGCCGCCCGCCATGATCGAACCGATGAGCGACGCCTCCGTGAGATCGCCCGACCGGTGGTGGGACAGAGCCCGGACGAAGGCGCCGTCGTCGCCGGCGATCGTCCCGTTCGCGATCAACACCCTGGTGACGAGGAGACCGAGCAGGATGGAGAGACCGGCGATGGCCGCATAGGCGAGGATGACTCCAACGACGAACGTCCGGGCCGGGTGCGCCCGGCCGGTGAGTCGCGCCAATCGAACGGCCGCTGCGTTCCGGCCGTCGAGAACCGGTGCAGCCGACCGATGCCCGTCGCCGGATGTACCGACGCGGTTTCTACCGGACGTGTGCAATTCGTTACGTATCGCCGTGCTCGTGGCCATTCGGAGCGGAACCTCCCAAGTAGGTGTCGATTGGTGTCTCCCAATCGTCGTTCGGCCAAACCTTCCGTATGCCGACGGGACAACCACGGGACCGCCCCGACCGCGCGCTCCCTACGTTCAGACCGCCTGCTGCTCGGCGCGCTGGAACCGGCCGCGAAGCTCGCGGACCGTCGGAATGAGCATCAGCGCCGGGACGATCGGAAGCCAGAAGTTGAACAGTCGGTAGATCAGCACCGCAACGAGCGCAGGGGCGAACGGGACCCCCATGCCGACGAGCGCGAGCGTCAGGGCGACCTCGACGACTCCGGCGCCTCCGGCAGGTAGCGAGCGCCGGCTCAGGACGTAGCCACCGGAGTAGGCGAGGATGAGAGCGGCGAGCGTGATCTGCTTGCCGCCGACGAGCTGCAGCGCGGCCCAGAGACAGGCGATGTCGCCTGCCCAGTACAGCCCCATGCCGAAGACGCCGAGGCCGTGCTCGCGCGGGCTCGTGAGGATGGTTCGGGCCTTGCCGGCTCCGGCAACGGAATCCGCGATCATGCGGCGGAGCCAGCTCCCGTTCGGTCGATGGCGGCTGAGACGCCGCGAGCGCTTCTGGGAGGTGGCCCAGAGCGCGAGGGCGACGCACGGAATCACGAGCAGCGCCGGGAATGTCGCCGTCTCGCCTGCGTGGCCGTCGAGACCCGCGTACAACGCTCCGGCCGCAACCAGCGCAACGACGCTCAGGGTCGCGTACTCGAGGAATCCAAGCGCGAGGACGCGGCGGGCTGCATCCCGTCGGCTGGCTCCCTCGCGTCGAAGCGCCCAGTAGTCGACGGCGAAGCCGCCCGAGCCGCGCGTCGCTGCGAACACACCGAACCCGGCCACCACCGTCTTCGTCGATGCCGCGAGGTCCATCTCCGGGCCGTCGTCCACACAGGCGATGTCTCGAAGGGTAAGGATGTAGCCGAGGTAGGCCACCAGCTCGCCGATGAGGCAGACGCCGAGCCAGAGCCACGAGTGCCTGGCGTAGGCGATATGACTCACGTGCCCCCAGCCGACGGACAGCGCCAGGAGAAACGAGACGACGATCGTCGCGCCCGCGGCGGCAACGACCACCGCCAGTGGCTTTTCCTCGACGCGAAGCAGCTGGTCGCGAATGGCGCGACCAGTCCGAAGGGGGAGCGATCTGGTCCCGGTGGCGGCCATCGGCGGCTCCTGCCGGGTACCCGGAAATCCGTTCGAGCGAACCTCGGCCGCGGGGCGAGCGCGTTTCCCGGCGGGTCGGCGCGGGCAGAACAGTCCAGATCCGCCGCGACCAAGTCGGCGCAGAATCGACACCATGCCATTTCTCGTACTCCTCATCGTCGCTCTGGCCGCCGGCTCGTCGGTCGGACTCGCCACCTGGCGTTACCCGAGGAAGTCGTCCTTCGCTCGGAGCCCGGCTCTCGCGACCGCCGAGAAGGTGGGCGAGACGGCCGGCGGTCAGGCAGGCATCCGGCGGCTGCTCGGGCGAAGGTTGGACCCGGAGTCGGCGACAGGTCTGGCGCTCTCGCTTGCGCTTCTCTTCGTCATCGTCGCAGGGGCGGTTCTCGGGCTGCTCGCCTTCCTGGTGCGAACCAACGCTCGGTTGAACGGGATCGACAGGAGCGTGGCGAAGTGGGGAGCTCGCAATGCCTCCTCGGTCTCCACGCACGCGCTGAACGGGGTTACGCAGCTGGGATCGATCTACGTCGTGATCGGCCTCTGCGTCGTCCTCGCGCTCGTCGAGCTGCACCGGACAGGGGGAAGGTGGATCGTGCCCTTCATCGTCCTGGTCGTCGCCGGCGAGGAGGCGGCATCCACCGTGATCAAAGAGGTTGTCGATCGGGCGCGTCCTGCGTTCAATCCGGCTGCCGCGACTCTCGGCCCCTCGTTCCCGAGCGGTCACACGACGACCGCGGCGGCGTTCTACGCGGCGGCCGCCCTGCTTCTCGGTCGCGGGCGTCCGCGCTGGGCTCGCGCAGCGATCACGGGAGGGGCCGTCGCGATCGCGGTGGCGGTCGCGGCGAGCCGTGTGTTCCTCGACGTCCATTGGCTCACCGACGTGATCGGCGGCCTGGCTCTCGGCTGGGCCTGGTTTGCGATCTGCTGCATTGCCTTCGGCGGTCGCCTGCTCCAGTTCGGCGCCGGCGCCGAGGTTGCAGAGGCAGTCGTCGCCGACCACTCGCCTCGTGCCGAGGCAGGGCGGCCGAATCAGGCCCGAGCGGTGTCTTCGGGGGGCCCCCGCTCCTAACGCGGGGAGTCGATGCCGCCGTCACCCCGTCGTCAGACCGGAGAAGATCCGTCATGGGCGAGGCTGAGCGCTCTGATGGCTCCGGCGGAGCGTTGGTTCGGGACCGAGCTGAGCCGGCAGATCTGCGCTCACCACAAGCGGCGGCTGCGGCGGCTCGGCTGGGACCGGGCCCTCGACCCGGCACCCGGCGGCTGGGCGGGTGCCACCTATCCGCCGCGAGTCGGCAACGCGATCGAGGTGCTCATCGACGGCGCCGAGGCGCTGCCGGCTCTCGCCGCCGAGATGAAGCGCGCGCGTTCGCACGTCCACGTGACGGGCTGGTACTTCACGCCGTCCTTCGACCTCGAGCGAAACGGCAGCTCGGCGGCCCTTCGACACCTGCTCGCCGAGCTCGCCGAGCGAATCGACGTGCGCGTGCTCGCGTGGGCAGGCGCACCACTGCCGCTCTTTCGGCCATCGCGCGGCGATGTCCGCAAGATGCGCGACCTCTTCGTCGCCGGGTCACGCGTACAGGTAGCGCTCGACTCGCGCGAGCGGCCACTGCACTGCCACCACGAGAAGACCGTCGTCATCGACGACCGGATCGCATTCGTCGGCGGAATCGACCTCACGTCCGAGGACGGCGACCGCTTCGACACCCCCAGCCACCCGGCGCGGGCAAAGGTGGGCTGGCACGACGTCGCCACCAGGATCGAAGGCCCCTCCGTCGGGGATGTTGCAGAGCACTTCTGCATGCGCTGGCACGAGACGACAGGGGAGCGGCTCGCTCCGCCCGAGCCGCAGCCGGCCGCCGGGGACGTCGAGCTGCAGATCGTCCGTACGGTGCCCGAGAAGATCTACGAGGCGACGCCCACCGGAGACTTCGGCATCCTCGAGTCGTACGTCCGCGCCTTTCGGGCCGCCGAGCGCTTCATCTACCTCGAGAATCAGTTCCTCTGGTCACCGGAGATCGCTGCGATCCTCGCCGAGAAGATCGCGCACCCGCCGACACCTGATTTCCGTCTTCTGGTCGTCCTCCCGGCGAAGCCCAACACCGGAGCCGACGATACCCGCGGCGTCCTCGGCGAGCTGCTCGAGGCGGACGCGGACCAGGGCCGGGTCTTCGCCTCGACGCTCTATGCCCGCTCGGGCGTCCGCGCGGATCCGATCTACGTCCACGCGAAGCTCGCGGTCATCGACGATGCCTGGCTCACGATCGGCTCGGCCAACCTGAACGAGCACTCACTCTTCAACGACACCGAGATGAACATCGTCAGCCACGACCCGACCCTCGCCCGTGAAACCCGGCTCCGTCTCTGGTCGGAGCATCTCGAGCTCCCCCTCGGAGACCTCGACCGAGATCCGATCGATGTGATCGACACCATCTGGAAACCGATCAGCAAGGAACAGCTCGAGCTCCGTGAGGCCGGGCTACCGCTGACACACCGCCTCGTCTGCCTTCCCCACGTCTCGAAGCGGTCGAGCAGGCTGCTCGGCCCGACGTCCGGGCTCCTCGTCGACGGGTAGACGCGAGCCACGGGTCCGCCCGCCGGTGACGCCGGAGCGCTCCGATGCAGCTGAGCGCCGCCGACCGGCCGTCGACTCTCGACCGCCGCCTGAAACGGCTATCCTCCGCCTCGTTGGTGCGCAAGACGGGGAGGGGTGCTCGGCATGAGAAATGCCCACCTGCGGCTCCTGGTCGTGACCGCGGCGATCTCCCTCGCCGCAGTGCCGGTGGCGCGCTCCTCGGAGCAGGTCGCCGTCAACCCGACCGGGATTTCCCTCGCAGTGAACGACAAGGGTGAGGCGCTCGTCACATACACGGTTGGCGGGACGCAGAAGCACCTGCTCGTCTGGAACGCCGTGAACGCGAAGCCGCCGACCAAGGGCGGTGAGCAGGTTGCGTTCAAGCTCGACTACTCGGGCGGCTATGGCAAGTACGACGAAGAGAAGTACTGGAAGACCTTCGGCGGCACGTGCCAGCCCTACAACGGGCCCGCGCTCGACTGGCTGGTGAAGGTCTGCAAGGCGCCCGACGGCTCCTACTGGGGCCTTCAGAAATGGCAGCGGGAGCTCAAGAACTACGGCGTGCCGTCGACCGGCGAGAGCGCAGCGGAGGAGCTACGGGTGTCGCACTGGACGGGCGGGCTGCCCGTCCTCGAGATGACGACCGATCGATCCAACCAGGGGCTCGATCACCTGTTCGGCACGTTCAAGTACGCCGGCAAGGGGGTCTACGGCTTCGCCTCGACGTCGGCGGGCGTCCCGAAGGACAGCTTCGGCCGCAACATCTACGTCGACACCTTCGACTCCGCCTACGGCTCGGGTTGGAAGCGCGAGAACAGCTTCCTCTCCCACGCGACGAACGGGACCTTCTGCTACCTGTTCGCGAAGCACGGGGAGCATCCGAACGGCGACGGCGAGAAGTACCGGGCCACGGTGATCGGCCCGGGCGTCACCCCCGACGAGATGTGGTCGGGGAAACCGGCCGGAACGTCCGCGAAGTCCCAGGCCGATGCGGACGCCGCGATCAAGGCGATGGACGACCCCGCCTGCAAGCCGGTCTGACGCCCGGTCCCGCGGTTTGCCCCCGAGGGCAGGCATTCCTTACCTGGCGTCGATGCCGATGTTCGAGCCCGAGCGCCGGCCGTGAGCCGGGCTCGGCTGACGTCCGGCGCGAGCGGCGGCTCACGTGCATCCGACCTGCCACGACACGCCGTGACGGTCCGTGCACCAGCCGAAGCGTGGACTGAAGCCGTAGTCGTCGAGCGGCATCATCACCGAGCCGTCCGCGCTCAACTTGCCGAACAGCTCATCGACTTCCTCCGCGGTGTCACACGTCACGAAGATCGACATCGACGGCGTGAAGCCGAAGTCGTGGACGATCGGGCTGTTGAAGGCGATGAACGGCCGGCTCGCCAACGTGAACCGGATCGTTTGACCGGCACCGTCCGGCCCGGTCACAGCGGTGATCGCCGAGCCGGGGATCAGCTCGACATATCGCTCGACGGCCTCGCGCGCGGAGCCGTCCTGGAACATGAGATGGGTGCAGACATCGGTCATGCGTGGAGTCTGAACCGATTCTCGCTCGCCTACGTATACATCTGACGGGCGGGGGCCCGGCAGGGGGGATGGCGGGCCCCGGCCCTGCCTCCGATGAAGGTAGCCCCTGTCGCGTGGGTCGCGACAAGAACCAATGACCGGCCTCGCCGCGCCGTTTCTCGCGGACTCGAGCAGGGCCGGGGCTTTCTTGGAAGCGACGCCGTCCGCCTGCGGTCGGGTCGCCGCAAAGCTCGAACACGGCGATGGCGGCGCCGAGCCGACGCCGCGCCCGGAGGCGGTTTGCGCCAGGCGACGGCGTAACCCGGTGAGGCCGGCTTCGTCGGGAGTTGCCCCGATCGGGTCATGTACGGCCCCGCTGTCCGCTCCTACCATGAGCCACATGGAAACCGAAGATCTAGTGCAGGAACTGCGGCGCGCGTTGCTCGAGATCGAGTGGACGAGCCGGCGGGCAGCGACGAAGAAAACGCTGACCGCGATCAACGAGATCGCCCGCGCGGCGCTCGTCGCGCAGACGACGGCCCCGTGGGAGACGGCAGTCGGCCTGGTGCCGACCGGGTCCGGTCTCGAGAGCGATCTGGAGCTCTCCGAGCTCGTCCTCGAGCGCGTGTAGCTGTTCGAGCGGGGTGCTGGTCGGGTCGAGCCGCGTCGGCAAGTCGCGGCTCGTCACCGCTCCCTCGGCCGCTAGTGTTCGCGGCCAGGAAGCGGAGAGCCGACTCAGAGAGGAGGGCGTATGCCCCAGGTCATCGCAGCTACCTTCGCCGATGCCGACGCTGCCGGCGAGGGGTTGGCGACCATTGCCGGAGCACTCGGTGGTGCTCTCAAACAGGGCGCGGTCGTACACAAGACCACGGATGGGAAGATCAAGTTCGTCGAGACGAAAGACATGAACACGGGACAGGGCGCCAAGGTCGGTGGTCTCGCAGGCGCCGTGGTCGGAATCATCGCCGGCCCGATCGGCGTGATCGGCGGCGGCGCCGTTGGTGCCGGAATCGGCTCCCTGGTCGCAAAGCTCCGCGACTCGGGCTTCCCGGACGACCAGCTCAAGGGTCTGGGCGCGGACTTGTCCGAGGGCGAAGGTGCGCTCGTGGCGCTTGTCGATGACGACGGCGTCGCGAAGGCTCAGGAACTGCTGAAGGTGGTCGAAGCCCGGCGCGTGGTCGTGAACGACGTGACCGCCGACCTCGCGGACCTCCTCGACGCGGAGGCACCGGCGGCCGCAAGCTCCTAGGCACACCCGAATCCGAACGGGCGGAGCTGCTTGCTATGGGCCGGGACACGTGGCTCGGCAGGTTAGCCCGCCCTGACCCGGATGCTGAGGCCGCCGAAACCGAAGAACTCGAGCGCCGGTGGCGCAGCCACCAGGGCACGGCGGTACCCGAACCGATCCGGCCGCTACGTGTCTCGCGAGGCGCCGGCGACGATCGACGATCCGATCATGAAGAGCCCGCAGGAGATGAAGAAGACGCCTGCTCCGTGCGCGATGACCTCGAACCAGGAGTCTCCGCTCGGGCCCTGCTGAACGAGCAGATAGATTCCGGCGCCGATCGCGACGAGGCCGGCGATCATGCTCACCGCGAAACCGAGGAGCTTCATACGCTCCCGAGCCTACATCTCGGCCGACTCGACCTTGGCGAATGCTCGAGCTCGAGGAACGGTGCCGCGACTGGACCGGGGACGCCATCAATGACGGGCGGGGGGTGAGCGTCAGCACGGGCCTTGCGGGTCGGCCCCCACGTCGCGCCGGCGTTCGGCGGGTGCGCGAGTCGGAAGCGCCTGCGACGAACCGGACTCCTGGTCTTGTGCGTTTCTTGCACATGGCCTCCGCCTTTGCCAGACTCGCGTCGGGGTCAGCCGCGTTTCCGAACAAGGGGGTCGGTCGTGACACGGGATCGAGTGTTCCGGATTGGCGGGTTCGTGTCCGGAGGTCTGCTGACCGCGTTCGGGATCGCGGTGATCGTGCTGAGCGTGATCGGCGGCAATACCGTCAACACCAACCTGAAGAACGAGTACATCACCGGCACACCCGACATGACTCCGAGCGGGATCCAGCCGGAGGTCGACTCGATCAAGGCGGAGCAGCAGAAGATCGCCGCGGCGCAGCAGAAGGCGAACATCCCGGCCTCGCAGCAGTTCACGTTCACTCCGGTCGAAGCTCCGAGCTGCTCGGTGGCAGGCAAGCATGTCGACAACGGAAACGCGGCCCAGTGCTTCGCGAGGTACATGCGCATCCACGCCCTCGGAGCGAGCAGCGGGTTGACCTACTCGCAGATGGGACAGTACGCCGCCAAGCCCGACGCCCCGGACGAGACCACGGACTTCAACGGGGGCACGAGCGACCCGAAGTACGCGCAAACAGATCCCCAGTCCGGAAAGCCCGTCTCGAACGGCGCCCGCAACCTCTGGGTGACCGAGACGGCTCTGACGACGGCGCTCTACCTCGCCTTCACCGGCAACGCAATCTCACTCTTCGGCATCGTCGTCGGCGTGGCGCTGCTGCTCACCGGGATCGGCTTCATCGTGCTCGCACTTGCGGCATTGCCGAGACGCTCGAAGGCGGAGACCGTGGGACAACCGGCGCCCCTACCGACCTGATCGCCGCTCCTCGCATGGGCATTTGAGGACGCGCCGACAAGCTTCTGCGCTCGAGGTCGAGACGGAAGTCGGCCGCCGTGAGGATCGACGAAGCACGCAGTCACGGCGATTCACTGCGGACAGGCATCTAGGTGGTCACCTCCGATCACCGTCAAGAGCACTCGCCCGGGTGACAGCCCGGCCTCGACGGGTAGGAGAGGTTGCTAATCTGGTCGAAGCGCGTTCAAGCCGTGAGCGGTGCTACTAGGGGGAGTCGAGCCAGGGGCGCCCCGTTTCCGTCCGTAGCCATGTCGGTCGGAGTGTCGGCGAAGGTACGACGCCGATCTTGGATCCTTTCGACCCAGTGGGTGCTACGACGATGGCGTATCAGTGAGAACCGATTGCCTGCCGCCGGCAAGGTCGCGTTCGAGGGCGGCGGGACGTTCCTTCGAGAGACTCGGCGCGAGGTCGAGTTGTATCTGTCCGACCCACGAACGTCGCGATCCGGGATCCGGCAGCTCTACGCGAAGGCGGTCATCGCCGTGGCGTTGAGCGTGATCTCGTGGACCTGCCTGATCCTGGCGCCCCATGAGCCCGTGGTGGTCGCTGCGTGCTTTGCGGGTCTCGCGATGGGCCTCATCTTGACCGCGTTGTGCGTGCAGCACGACGCGAACCACGGGGCGTTCTTTCGAAAGGACCGCTACAACCATCTACTCGGCTGGACCGCCGATACGCTGCTCGGCTTCAGCAGCTACGCGTGGCGGTTCAAGCACAACGTGTCGCACCACACCTATACGAACGTCGACGGCTGTGACGACGACGTGAACCAAGTCCCGTTGGCGCGATTCGCGCCCTCGCAGCAGCCGCGGCGGTGGTACCGCTTCCAGCACCTCTACATCTGGCCGATGTACACCCTGGTGGGTGTCCGGTGGCAGACGACCGGCGATCTCGTTTCCCTCGTTCGCGGACGATTCGCACAGACCACCATGCGTTTCCCGCGGGGGTGGAACCTCGCCGCGCTCGTCGTCGGGAAGACGCTGTTCTTCGCCTGGACCCTCGTGATTCCGCTCTTCTTCTTCCCGTGGTGGGTTGTCGTTGCCGTCTACATCGGCTGGACGATGATCCTCAGCCTGGTGATGGTGACGACGTTTCAGCTGGCTCATTGCGTCGAGGAGGCAACCTTCGTCTCGCGCGACGAGCTGATTGCCGAGCGTCGTGTCTGGGCGGTTCACGAAGTGGAGACGACCGTGGATTTCTGTCCGAACAACCGCATCCTGACGTGGCTGCTCGGAGGCCTCAACTTCCAGATCGAGCATCATCTCTTCCCGGGTGTTCCGCATACGCACTATCCGGCGATCGGGCGATCGTTCGCCGGCATTGCCTCGAGCACGACGTGCGGTACACGAGTCAGCATTCCCTCGCAGCAGCGGTTCACTCGCATTTCCGACACCTCCGGCGCATGGGGCAGCTCGGCGTGCCGGTACCGATCGAGATGGGCTGACTGAGTGGCGACCGGACGGCTCGACGGCTCGGTCGGTGCCGATCCGGGCTCCCATTGGCCCCCCGAGGGAGTAGAGTGACGGGACTGGGTCTGCGTGCCAGGACCCCGGTGGAGACCCGAACAGCGTCGAAGCGCCAACCTGGTGCGGGAGATGGAAGGGTCGCTGCAAACGGGGCGGGAGCGAGGAAGCTCCGCGCGCAGGGCCGATTCTTCCGTCAGCGTTTGATGTTTGGTGCTCGGATAGTGCTTGAGCCGGAAGGTGGAGCTCGGTGAGGCAGACTGAGACCGAGATCGTTCAGGGGATCTACCGCCGCCGAACGTTGGGGCTCGAGGGCAAGAGGCCGAAAGAGACGCCAGGTGGCAAGTAGCGCGGGCGCCGACAACCGGCCCTCCGACCCGGTCTCGGAGCGGGATGTTCCCGAGGAGACGCGCGAGCTCGGCGACGTGACGATCCGGGTTCGCGAGACACGGCCCGGGTTCTTCGAGGCCACGTTCCGGCCTGCTTCGCCGGAGACCCATCTGGCTCGCAATGGGTACACGCTCGATACCGGACGAGGACTTCGGGGACGAAGCGTTCGTGCCGTGCTCGACAACGCCGAAGCTCACTGGCGTCAGAACTACCCCCTCGATTGAGGCTCCCATGAGCGGGGCCCGTTCCGTCGGCCCCCCGCATCCCGAGATAGCGGGCCTCGGATCAGCCGAACCTCGGGGTGCCCTTCCTCGGGCGGGGGCGCTTCTGCCGGCCGGTCTCGAGCTGTTCGAGCGCGCTGCCGGCGCCGCGCGCAACCGTGGTCAGCGGCTCGTCATCGATCGTGACGGTCAGGCCCGTTTCACGCCGGATGAGCTCGTCGAGGCCGGGGAGGAGGGCTCCTCCACCGACGAGCATGACACCTTGATCGGCGATGTCGGCGGAGAGCTCGGGTGGTGTGCGCTCGAGCAGGTCCTTGATCGCGTCGATGATCTGGGCGAGGGGCCGCTCGAGCGCGTGCCGGACGCGCTCGGCATCGA
Source organism: uncultured Actinomycetes bacterium (assembly GCA_963836925.1). Lineage (GTDB taxonomy): Bacteria > Actinomycetota > Thermoleophilia > Gaiellales > Gaiellaceae > PALSA-600. Next base: position 38,116 of record CAWILJ010000009.1, on the reverse strand, counting down.
TGCTCGCGCGTCGGAGCAACCCGGTGCTGAGGTCGCGGCCGGCGATCTCGGCGATGGCCGGAGTTGAGCGGGCGGTCGCGCTGCCGATTGCGATCTTGAGCTGCTCCGCCTGCTCCTGGCCGACCAGCAGCTGCTCGTCCTGCTGAACCGCCCGGACGATCGCGTCGTCGAGTTCGTAGCCACCGACGCGGATCGAATGCGAAACCACGAGACCGCCGAGTGCGGTCACTGCGATCTCGCTCGTGCCTCCACCGATGTCGACGATCAGGGAACCAACCGACTCGCCGACCGGGAGGCCGGCGCCGATCGCGGCCGCGAGCGGCTCGTCGATGAGGGAGGCGTGCGCCGCGCCTGCAGCGAGCGTTGCCTGCTCGACGGCGCTCCGCTCCACAGGAGTGATCCCGCTCGGCACGCACACCATGACGTGGGTGCGCGAGTGTGCTCCCCCGAGGACACGGCGGACGAAGTGGCGCAACATCTGCTCGGTCGTCTCGAAATCGGCGATCACGCCGTGTCGGAGGGGACGCGTCGCTGTGATGTGCGCGGGTGTGCGGCCGATCATCAGACGCGCCTGAGCCCCGACGGCGTGGACCTCGCCGGTACGTTGATCGATCGCGACGACCGACGGCTCGAACAAGACGATCCCTTCGCCGCGCCTGAAGACCACCGTATTCGCGGTGCCCAAGTCGACAGCTAGCTGCCGCGCCGAGCCTGGACGCCCGAGCCTCACCCCCACGACCTCTTCGCGTTACCCGATCCCGCCGCAGGTGCAGGGCGCCCGAGGCCGACACACCCAGCCGGTCGACACGGCTTCACCCGCGCTCGCGTGAGTGCGAGCAACGCGCTCACCTCCTCCCTCGTCTTACGTCGATCCAGACCCTTGCACGGTAGACAGCGCCGCCACCGCCGGGATCGAGACCACCACCGCCCGACCGCTCCGTCCGGCCTTGCCGAGGACCGACGCGAGGCGATCCAGGATGCTCGCGGATCCGTTCACAGTCCCCGGCCGTCGGCGAGCCCGGCTGCTTGCCGGGCGCGGCTCCCGGCAGGGCCTGCCTGGAAGTCGACGGTGTCCGAGCGGTCAGGTCTGCGTTGGCGACATGCGTAGGACGACGTCGTACTTCGTGACCGACGTTCGCCTCCCCGGGGTATCCCCGGCGGGCATTGCATTCAGGAACTCGTCGCCGATCCGATACTCATCCTCGGTCTCGAAGATCAGCAGCACGAGCGACTTGTCGTTCTCGGCGTCGTGGAGCATCAGCATCTCGGCGGCGGGAAACCCCTCCGGCGGTTCCCCTTCCTGCAGCTCCCGCTTGAGCTGCTCGATGCGGTCCTGGTCAACCCCTTCGAAGGCAACAACGCGTGCGAATGCCATCGCAACCCCTCTCCTTGAGAGTGAGGCACCAACACTACGCCTCCGGCGCGGGTGGCGGAGGTACGGTCTCGTCTCGTCCGAGCACGGAGCCTTGCGCAGTCCGCCGAGGTCGACCGTCATCGGCACGTCGCGGATCGGTTGTGGGCGGTCGCTCCCGAGCCGGGAGGCCTCAGCCCGCCACCTAGGATGGGCGAGTGCTCGTGTCCGGTGAGGTTCGATGAATCGTCAGGCCGGCGCTGAGAGCAGCCCGCCTTGGTGGAGATCGGCGGTCATCTATCAGATCTATCCGCGTTCGTTTGCGGACTCGAACGCCGACGGCATCGGAGATCTCGCCGGCATCTCTTCGAGACTCGACTACGTCGCCGCCCTCGGTGTCGACGCGATCTGGCTCTCCCCGATCTACCGCTCCCCGATGGCCGATTTCGGCTACGACGTCAGCGACCATACGGCCGTCGATCCGGTCTTCGGCGACCTCCGCGGCTTCGATCGTCTGCTCGTCGAGGCACACCGGCGCGGGCTCCGGGTTCTACTCGATTGGGTGCCCAACCACACGAGCTCCGTCCATCCGTGGTTTCTCGAGTCGAGGTCGTCGCGTGATTCGTCGAGGCGCGACTGGTACGTCTGGCGAGATGGTCTGGGCGACAAGCCGCCGAACAACTGGCGGTCGGCGTTCGGTGGGCCTGCGTGGACATGGGACGCCGCAACGGGGCAGTGGTATCTCCACCTCTTCCTCCCCGAGCAGCCCGACCTCAATTGGGCCAAGGCAGAGGTCGTCGAGGCGATGCACGGCGTCCTCCGTTTCTGGCTCGATCGTGGTGTCGACGGCTTTCGCGCCGATGTTGTCCATCTGATCGGAAAGGACGAGCGGCTGCCGGACCGACCTGACGAGCTCGCTCATCTCGACATCGTCGACTCTCACGAGCATCCGCGCACGCATGAGCTCCTGCGAGGCATTCGGCGTGTGCTCGATGACTACGAGGGCGAACGGGTCATGGTCGGCGAGGTGCCGCTGCGGACACCGGCTCAGCTTGCCCCCTACTACGGAGTCGACGACCAGCTGCACATGGTCTTCAACTTCGCGCTGATGCACCTGCCGTGGTCGGCCGAGGCATTCTCGAGGGCGCTGATGGAAGCAGAGCGGGCGCTCGCGCCGCTCGACCGTTGGCCCTGCTGGGTCCTCTCGAATCACGACCAGCCCCGGCACCGTTCGCGTTACGAGGGCTCGGAGCCACGCGCCCGTGCGGCCGCGCTCGTGCTTCTCACGCTGCGCGGGACGCCTTGTCTTTACGCGGGGAAGAACTCGGCTTGCTCGATGCCGACGTTCCCGCCGCGTCTCGGGTGGACCCAGGCGGTCGAGACGGATCACGCGCGCCGATTCCGTGGGACGGGACGCCGGACCATGGTTGGCCCGCTCGACCCTGGCTGCCCTGGCCGCCGCAACCCGAACGTTGGAACGCCGAAAGCGAGGGCGCCGATCCCGACTCGATCCTCGTTTTCTATCGACGACTGCTCCTGATCCGACGGAGCTCCGCCGCGCTGAGAGTCGGGGGCTGGCGGCTGCTCGACTGCCCGCCGGGAACACTCGTCTACGAGCGGTCGCATGCCGACGACGTTCGGCGCGCGGCGGTCAACTTCACCGATCGGGACGTCAGGTCCGTCGCGACCGTCGAGGGCTGGGAGGTCGAGCTCACAACCGCACGCGACCGCGAAGGGCGCCACTGGGACGGAACCCTCGCGCCGTCCGAGGCCGTCGTACTCGCACCGGCCTGACGCCCCTACCTGTCTCGGACTCGGCTTCCACCTTCATCGGAACGACCGAACCGGAGTGGCCCCCGGCCCGTGGTCGAAGCGAACAGTCGATCCGAGGGGACTCGCGGCAGATGCGGAGATCATTCAGCGGGGCCGTACTGAGCTCCGTGCTTTGCCCGCTGCAGCTCGACAACCCGGTGGTAGGCGCCGAGGTAGTCCTCCACCATGCGAGCGACGCCGAACCGGCTCTCGACGGACGCTCGAATCGCTACCCGGTCCAGAGCCGTCGACGCTTGTACCGCTTCAACTGCTTCGTCGTGGGACGAAACCAGGAAACCGGTGTCCCCGTGACGGACGATCTCGGGCATCGAGCCCCGCGCTGTGGCGATGACCGGCGTCCCACAGGCCATCGCCTCGATGACGCTGAAGCCGAACGGCTCATCGAAGTTGATGAGATGCAGGAGTGCCCGGGCCCCACCGAGTAACTCGCTCCGCCGGCCGGCCTCGACGGGGCCGACGTAGGTGACTCGGTCACCGTCGACGCATGGCGCTACCAACCGGTCGAAATATGCCTGGTCCTGGATGATCCCGGCCAGGATCAGCGGCATAGCCGCCTCTTTGGCGACCTCGACGGCCTCGACTGTTCCCTTGTCGGGGTGGATCCTGCCGAAGTACAACAGGTAACCGCCCTCACCCGAGCCCAACTCGAATTCGTCCAGCCCGATTCCATGGTGGATCGTCGCGAGATAGTCCAGTTTCTCGTGTCGGTCCGATTCGCTGATCGCCACGTAGTAGTTACTGCGGTTGTAGGTCTCGAACACGGGCACGATCCGCTCGGAAGAGAAGCCGTGAATGGTCGTGAGTACGGGCGTGTCGACCAGACGGCTGTAGGTCAGCGGCAAGAAGTCGAAGCTGTTGTGGATCAGATCGAACTCGTCAGCCCGCTCGAACACCGCAGAAACGTGTAACGACTCCCAGACCTTCGCGTCCAATCCCGGGTCCTCCGAATATCCCGTCGGCGCCGAACCGACCAACCGCGCCGTTGTTCGCGAGTCGGCAGTCGCGAACAAGGTGACGTCGACCCCTCGCGCCACGAGCCCCTCGGTGAGCAACGATACGAACTGCTCCCACGGCCCGTAATGCCGCGGCGGCACCCGCCACGAGATCGGAGCCAACATCGCCACCCGAAGCCCCGAGCCATCCTGCCTGGAAGAGGACACCACGACGAGCCTAGCCTCACCACGCGCGGCCACACTCGACGATGCCGCAGTTGCCTGATCGTGCAAGTGCTTCGCTCGAGTCCGCGCCTTTCGGTCGGCGACTCCGTCCGGCTCGCCGAGCAGCATGCCCGCCATGGCGATCACGACCAAGAGAGCCGATGACATCGAAGCGAGGCTCAGCGAGCTTGGCATCAGTCCGGCCGACTTTCATGACTGGGTGATGCGACGGATCTATCAAGCGGATCAGAACGACCGCCGGATCACACGTGTCCGGATGCTCAGAGGAAGCCACGGCGTCAGTTACGTCTACGACCCCGAAGGGACAGACGAGCTCCCGCCCGGCTACGAGCAGCCCGCCCGGCCGCTCGAGCTCGGTAAGCGCTAGACCGGCCGCTGCCGAACCTGCCGACAATCCGTCGACCTCGACCAACTCGCGCTCTCTCCCACCGGCGTGAGTAACAAAGTCCTTCTTAGCTGCCCGTACCGCCGAGGACTGCGTGATCAGGGGCAGTTCGCCACCGATCCGTGCTGAGACCCTGGGTTGCTCTAGACTTGAAGGACTCCGCGGTAGGGCGTGTGCGGCCGAGTGGCGTTTAGCCCGGTCGTGATCGTTTGGTTCACGTCTCCGTCCAGGCGGCCTAGCCGCAGAATTGATGGTGTGACATGACAGAGACTCCGAGTGGCGAGCCGAAAGCAGCCGCTGCCGAAGCACAGGCACCCGCGACGACCACGGCGGGCGAGACGAAGGCCGTGCCGTTCTGGAAGCGGCTGTTCGGGAAGTCGTGATCCGGGATGGCGACGAGAAAGCAGAAGCTCAGAGCCCAAGCCGCCGGAACGCCGCTGAACCCCGCGTCGAAGTCGGCGACGAAGAAGACGTCGAAGGTGAGGAAGACCTCGCGTGGCAAGTAAGGCGAGGGGCGAGGTCGGCGCGACCGGCGAGGTGAACGCTTCTGTGCCCGCTTGACTTGAGCGTGCTCGGCTGGGACGCCGGCTGGCGTGGTGATCTGGAGCGTGAGCTCGAACCGGCCCGGGTGATGGCCGTTCACCGGGGCGCGCTCGAGCTCTACACGGCCGCCGGCGTCGTGCGGGCCCGTCCGCCCGCGGGGGCGGGCTTCGCAGCGGTCGAGGTCGCGGTCGGCGACTGGGTGGGGTTCGCCGACGGCGCGGTCCGGTCGGTGCTGCCGCGGCGGACAGCCCTGCTCCGTGGTGGCGGCCCGCCGCTCGACGCGTCCGCAAACGCTGGTCGCGAACATCGACCTGGTGCTCCTCGTCGCCTCGCTCGGCGGGGAGGTCGACCTCGAGTGGATCGAGCGGTGCCTCGTTGCGATCTGGGAGAGCGGCGCTGCGCCCGAGATCGTGCTGAGCAAGGCCGACCGGATCGACGATCCGCGGCCGTTTGTCGAGCAGGTCGAAACGGTCGCGGCCGGTGCGCCGATTCACGTCGTCAGCGCTCTTTCGGGCGCCGGCTGCGAGCGGTTGCAGCGCCACATCGAACCGGGCGCGACCGCCGTGCTGCTCGGCTCGAGCGGCGTCGGCAAGTCGACGCTCGTGAACCGACTTGCCGGCCGCGAGTTGATGGCGACCTCAGAAACCGGGACGGGCGACCGGGGGCGACACACGACGAGCCTCCGCCAGCTGATCCTCCTGCCTGAGGGCGGCGCCATCATCGACATGCCCGGCCTGCGCGAGCTAGGCCTCAGCGAGTCGACGGGCGGCCTCGACAAGGCCTTCACGGACATCGACGAGCTCACCGGCGAGTGCCGCTTCACCGACTGCATACACACCAACGAGCCCGGCTGCGCGGTGGTCGCCGCGGTCCACTCGGGTGCGCTCCGGCCAGAGCGCGTGCAGAGTTGGCGCAAGTTCGAGCGCGAGCTGCGGGCAAACGCGATTTCCGCGTAACGGATCTGCAAACCGGAGGGTCCGACGGAACGGGGCGTTCCGGTCGTACGACTACGAGGGCGCGCTAGCGGTCAGCCACTCTTCGCGGCTTGCTCGAGGCGCGTTCCACACGAACGGCCGACGGCACCCGAAGCCGACCCCGCCGCCGTTCACCGGCTGACTCTCAACCTCGTCGCCTCTACCGCAGCGAAGCGATCCGAGCGCTCGACCCGGGGCTCAACAGGCCGCGCTCGGTCCGCAGTCCCAGCGCACCGATCTCGTCTTCGACCGCGCGGTGCGGCGTCGATCATCTGCGGAGTCGTGAGCGTCGTGTGATCGAGGTCGTGAGCCTTGCAACTCGTTACGAGACCCAATAGGGTGAGCGGCAAGCGGCGACGGGACCGGAATATGTCGAGTGCACGGGTCGGCAGGCACGTCCCCCAAATGGGCAATGAAGGTGTTTCGCTGAGGAAGGCGCCTCGCGTCGTCCTCACGCTCGCTGTCGTCGCGTCGGGGCTCTGCCTGCTGGCGGCGGCTCAGGCGCGGCCGACCTCGCACGCCTCGCCGGCGCCGGGCGGGGTCTACCGCGTCGCGTTCGAGTCCTCTTTCGGGTTCACCGACAACCTCGACCCGACCGGGGAGTACCTCAACTTCGGCTTCGGGATCCTCTCGAACTTGTTGGTGAGGACGCTCGTCGGCTACGACCACGTCGCAGGCCCCGCCGGCAACAAGCTCGTCCCGGACATCGCAACGACGGTCCCGAAGCCCACCAACGGCGGCAAGACGTTCACGTTCCACATCAAGAACGGGGTGAAGTTCGGTCCGCCGGTCGACAGGCAGGTCACCTCCCAGGACGTTCTCTACGCGATGGAGCGGATCGCGCACCCCAAGGACGGTGCCGAGTACGGGTTCTACTACTCGCCCATAGCCGGCTTCGACACGTACGCGGCCGGCAAGGCGAAGACAATCTCGGGGATCCGAACGCCGGATCCGAGCACGATCGTCTTCACTCTCACGAAGCCGACCGGTGACTTCCTCTACCGGATGGCGATGCCCGCCACCGCGCCGATCCCGCCCGAAGTCGGCCGCTGCTTCGAGGCGCAGCCCGGACGGTACGGCAAGAACCTCGTCTCGACGGGGCCGTACATGATCCTCGGAGCCGACAAAGTCTCCGCGGCGTCCTGCGCCGCGCTGAAGCCGCTGAGCGGGTGGGACGGCGTCTCGCGCCTCGATCTCGTTCGCAACCCAGGCTACGACCCTAAGACCGATTCACGCGCCGCCCGCGAGAACTTCCCCGACGAGTTCGCGTTCACGGTCGACCCGAATGTCAGCGATATCGTCGACCGTGTCGGCGCCGGCGAGCTCGAGGACGAGAACGCTGCGACGCTGCCGCCGCAGGCGCTCGAGCGGTATTCGGCGAACCCCTCGAAGCGCAAGTACCTCCATGTGAACCCCGGTGACGGAACGCTGTATCTCTCCATGAACCTGACACAGCCGCCTTTCGACGACGTCCATGTCCGTCGAGCGATGAACTGGATCATGGACAAGGCAGCGCTTCGCCAGGTCGCCGGCGGCCCGCTTGTCGGGAAGATCGCCGGCCACATCGTTCCCGACTCGATCTTCGACAACCAACTCGCCGAGTACGCCCCGTACCGGACGGCAGGGGATCACGGCAGTCTCGCAAACGCGAAGACTGCCATGAAAGGCTCGAGATACGACGTGGACAAGAACGGCACCTGCGGCGCTCCTGCGTGCCACAACGTGTTGCTGCTGAACGATTCGGGCCAGGTGTTCACGCGGTTGCTACCGATCGTGACAGCCGGCGCGAAGAAGCTGGGCATTACGTTCCACGCGTTGACCATCGCGGGCGCCTTCCCGACGCTGCAGACCACGTCGAAGAACATCGCGATCGCGATCTTCCCGGGCTGGTTCAAGGACTACGCCGATCCGCTCACGTTCTTCCAGCCGCTCTTCGATGGGCGGACGATCATCCCGCAGGGCAACACCAACTACTCGCTCGTCGGACTGAAGCCGTCGCAAGCGAAGGCCCTTGGCGTCTCCGGGACGATCAACGGCCTCCCGAGTGTCGACACCCGAATCGACGAGTGCTCAGTCCTCGCAGGCCAGGCGCGACTCACGTGCTACGAGAGCCTCGACAGGACGGTGATGACGAGAGTCGTGCCGTGGGTTCCTTACCTCTGGCAGAACTTCACCCACATCGTCGGGCCCCACGTGACGCAGTGGCAATACGACCAGTTCAGCGGCGGGACCGCCCTCGCCCACGTCGCCGTGAACTGAGCGACCTGCTCGTCGCCTACCGCTCTGGCGGCCCGAGCGATCCTCCTGGGTCCTCGCTGGTGACGGGTGTGCGGGGTCACGAGCTCGGTTGATGCTCCCGCGGCGGCTCCGGTAAGCAGGCGATCCAGTAGATGACCGTGATCGGACGGGACGTGGTCGAGACAGTTACCGCTCCCGGACTGCGTAGGTCAGGTGGGTCACCCGCTGCGTCGGCTCCGCGCGGATCGGCTCCAGGGCCACCCGGCCCGCGTCCACGCCCTCGAACAGGGCGATTCCGGAGCCGAACAGCACGGGTGAGAGCGCGATTGTGAACTCGTCGATCAGGCCGGCGTTCACGTACTCCAGGATCGTTGCGCCGCCGCCCGCGATGCGGACGTCCCGGTCGCCGGCGGCCTCGCGGGCCTGGTCGAGCGCGGGCTCGATGCCGTCGTTGACGAAGTGGAAGGTGGTGCCACCCGGCCGCTCCCAGGGGTCACGCTTCTCGTGCGTCACGACGAAGACCGGGGTGTGGAACGGCGCCTCCTCCGGCCACGCCTGCTCGCCGAGGTCGAACATGCGCTTGCCCATCACATTCGCGCCGGTGCGCTCGAACGTCTCCCGCGCGATGTCGTTGTCGCGTCCTTCCTCGCCGCCCTCGCCGAGCTTCAGGTTCTCCCGGAAGAACCGTTGCGGGAATATCCACTGCTGCAGTTCCATCCATTGCGCCGTCCAGCGCTGCACCTCCGGGTCGTCCAGGCGCTCCTCGGGCGCGATGAACCCGTCCAGCGACATCGTCACGCTGAAGAAGACCTTTCCGGCCATCAGTCCTCAGCTCCCTTCCGACCGATCTTCGTGACGTAGGCAGCCAGCTTGCTCAGGGTCTGCCGGCCGCCCTCGATCGCGTGGTAGGTCTCGACCGCCTCGTCGCGCAGCTCCTTGGTGGGGAACACCGTGCGCATCTCGATCCGGGTCGCCGCGCCGTCGGGCGCGAACGTCAAGACCGACTCGAAGGCGTTCGGGTCGCCGCGGGACTCACCGTGCAGCAACGCGATTCGCCCCGGCGGGGCGATCTCGGTCCAGGAGATCCACTCCTGGTAGTCGGTCCCGTCCGGTCCGTGCATCACGAAGTCCCACTCCCCGCCGACGCGGAACTCGAACGCCCGCGTGGTGGTGGTGAACCCCTCCGGTCCCCACCACCGCGACAGGTGCCGCACCTCGGTGAACGCCTCGAACACCAGCTCCCGTGGGGCGCTGATGACACGGCAGATCACGATCTCGCGGTCGGCGGTCGCGGACTGCGCCGGCGCTCCTCGTCCCGTCGCGTTCATCAGCTATCCCTCCTGCCTTGCCTGCTCGAGGTCCTGCACGTACTCGTCCAGCCGGTCGAAGCTCTCGTTCCAGAACTGCTCGAACCCGCCGGCCCACTCGTGAACCGGTCGCAGCCCGCGGGCGTCGAGGCCGTAGAGCCGTTGCTTGCGCGGACCGCCTCGATAGTCATCGCGATCACTTTTCGTCTCCGACCTCGAAGATCTCAAGTTGGACGCCGTCCGGGTCCGAGAAGTAGGCGAACTTGCACCCCGCGAGCGGACCCTCTGTGATGACGAGCGGCGGTGCGTTGAATTCGATTCCGTGTCCCACGAGTTGTTCGTAGGCAGACCCGACATCGGGGACTTCGAAAGCGACGTGGACAGCTCCGACGTCGCAGTTTCGGCGGTCGTAGTCGCGCCCTCTCGGGTTTCTGTACTCCAGGAGCTCGAGGATCGTCGGCCCGATGCGTAGAAAGGCGAAGGCCAGTTCGGCGTCGGGCACGCCAACCGCTTTGGAGACTGCCTCGCCACTGCCCTCAGTTACGAAGTCGGGATCGACACCGAAGACGTCTTTGTAGAACCTGAGTGATCGATCGAGATCCCTGACTGAGATCCCGACGTGCTGCATCCGGGTCGCGTGTATCAAGTCTGCCTCTCTCTGTCGGCAACGGGGCGGTTCGTTCTCGGCTCGTGGGTTACGTCACATCCCGCCGGCAGCGCTCGGCGTGAAGCGCTGGCGCTGGCGTAGTAGCTTCGAGACGATTGGCACGCCGAGAAGGAGGAGGATCCCGGCGACAACAAAGACAGCGTCCAGTCCGACGACGTGAGCGATCGCACCGAAAAGCAGGGCACCGACGGTTTCGCCGGCGGCGCCAGCTGCGGCGAACGAGCCAATAGCTGCACCTCGGTGCTCGGGGGGTGCCTCGTCCGCAACGACGCACTGGCCGGCCGTCATGAAGACGCCGAAGGCGATGCCGTCAACGATGGCCGCAATGAAGAGTGGTGTCGGTGATGCCGAGCCTGCGATTGCGAACGCTGCGAGAGCGTCCACGAGCAGGGCAGCGAGCACCATCGTGCCGTGTGGTACTCGTCGTGCGACGACACCTGCTGGAATTCGTGCAAGGACTGACGCGCCTGAACGAGTGGCGTACAGCACCCCGATCGCGAAGGTGCCGAGTCCGAGAGTCGCCCCATAGAGGGAGAGGAATGGAAGCACTGCTCCATTCGCCATGAACAGCATGCAGGTGTTGGCCATGCTGGCGCCCAGGATTGGTCCGCCTAGGAAACTGGGCCTTTTCGAAAGGTGCTGCCCTGACGGATGTGTGACAGGTTTGTCGAAGTCCAGTACCAACCATCCCACCCCTGTCGCGATGAGCCCGATTGTGGCGCAGGCGTAGTAGACCGCCGGGAAGCCCTGGGTGCTCGCGATCCAACCGCCAAGGAGCGGTCCGATTGTGAAGCCGAGGCCCTGTGCCGAGACGTAGATTGCGATAGCGAGGGCGCGACCTGACGGAGCGACAGCGTCGGTTAGGTAGGCGATGCCGACGGGGAACGTCGCGAGGAGCGCTACGCCGTAGAGGACGCGCGGAATGATCAGAAGTCCCGGCTCCGAGGGGACGGTGACCAGCAGGCTTGCGATGCAGAAGATGAGGGAGCCGACGACAAGCTCGGCCTTTCGACCCACGCGATCCGACAGCGAACCAATCGGAAAAGCGCCCACGGTAGCCGTGAGTCCCACCGCCGCGGCGAGAACTCCCACGAGAAATGCGGAGCCGCCCAGTGAGGTTACGTAGAGCGAGAATGTCGGAACGACCATCCCGTAGAGGAGGTCGAGGGCGAGCGCGATCGCCGACATGGTGAAAACCGCGCGCCCGCCGGCGCCGAAGCGCCCATTGGCGTTCGCGCGCCCCTCGATCATCAGCTGGTCACACGAATGAGATTTCGTCGACGATCAAACGCTGGCAACGGCTGGTGTGGGCGACAAAGTCCTCGTGCGCAGCCCTGTCTTCCTTGCTGTATACGGTGTTGAAGGCAGCGGCTGTTGGAAACCATTCTTCCGCGATGCCGTCCCATTCCGGCTCCTCGGCGGGCTTTGCAGCCAACTTGTCCTCAGTCCGGATGTTGACTATGTAGCGGACGAGGTGCGGGACCTGTTCGTCGCGGATGTCGGGAGCCTGTGTTTCCGTCCACCATGCTCGGAACTCTTCCAGGCTTAGATGGTCGGCTCTCTTGATGAGCCACATAACCTTGATCATCTTCTCGATCTCCTGTCTGCGAGGCGTTTCAAGTCTCGGGTCGCCAGCGGCGAAGCGGTGTTCCGTTCTCGTACGGCTGAGGTGACGGGAAGCTCACGAGCTCGATGAGACTTCCCCATGGGGCGAGTGTGTAGAGCCACATGTTTCCCTCCCCTGATTCAAGCCCGGGCAGGAGCGACGGGCCGGCAAGGGCTCGACCGCCTGCGTCGATCACCCGTTGGCGTGCCGCCGCCATATCGTCGACGTATACCGCAAAGTGCTGAATGCCAATGTCGCTGGCGATTGCCGCTCTGGCTTGCTGTTCGTCGCTGTACTCGAAGAGTTCGATGCTTGGTCCTTCGCCAAGTCTCAGCATTCGACTCGCCTTCCATAGCGCGCCCGGCCTGATGCCCAGGGTGGACTGTGAATCGAGCGCGGAGTCGACTTGCGAAGCGCCCGGATCGGGCTTCATGTCGTAGATGACTTCGGCTCCAAATGCCTTCTCTAGGAACGCCGAGGCCTCTTCGATGTCGGGGACGGTTATCCCAACGTGCTCGATCGCTCGTACGACGCCTGGCACTGCCCCCATCACTCACCTTTCGTCGGTGTTTTTCATGTAAGCCAACCGCCGTCTACGACGAGAGTGTGGCCGGTCACGTACGCCGCTCGTTCGGAGGAGAGGAACTCGACCGCATCTGCAATCTCCTTCGGTTCCGCGAGTCGCCCGTACGGTATTCGGTCGTCGATCAGCTTCGCTTGCGCTTCAGGACTCATGATGGCCTTGATGAGGTCGGTGCCCACGGTGCCCGGCGCCACGGCGTTCACCCGGACCCCGCTCTCGGCAACCTCACGCGCCGCGGAGACCGTGAACATCTTGACCGCCGCTTTAGACGCGTCGTAGATCGCCATGGGTTTGGTGGACGACGTGAATCCTGAGGTAGAGCTGATAACCACCACGCTCCCGCTTCCTCTCGGAACCATTCTCCGCAGGGCGGCTTGCATCACGAAGAAGACGCCCTTGACGTTCACAGCCATCAGGCGGTCGTATTCCTCCTCGGTGGTGTCTACGAGGGCGGTGATGAACCCGATCCCTGCGTTGCAGACAACGGTTGTGAGCGACTCCTCCCCGTCGACCTGCTGGAATACTTCGCTTATCTGACTCGTATCGGTGACGTCGAGAGCGACCGCATGAACGTTGAGCCCGCGCTCGCGGAGTTCGGCTGCGGTGGTCTCCGCTTCATCGAGGTCGATGTCCGCGACGGTCGTTCGGTCGCCACGCCCGGCAAGGGTCTCGGCGATTGCCCTGCCGATTCCGCGAGCACCCCCAGTGACTAGTGCGGCGCTCATGGCAGTGGCTCCACTTGGTCTCCGAGCCGAACCCGTCCGGGGCGTTCGATGTCAGCGTAGACACCGAAAACGATTCCTTCGGCGGCTTTCCCTCTGTATCCCCGGATCAAGCGAAGTGCATCGAGGTCACGCTCGCCGGTGTCCGGATTGTGCGTGATGACATCGCAGCGCGGCACCGGCCCCCCGAGTTTGCTGCCAACTCGGACGATTGCCTCACCCAACGAGACTCTTCGCCAGGTGTCTTCCTCGTGGGGCTCGCAGCCGTCGACTACGAAGAGCATGCGAAAACGGCGATGGTCGACTGCACACCCGCTTTCCCGACCGAGACGTGCCACAGAAGCGCTTGCAACGATCGTTACAGGAGCCAGGTCGAATCCGTCGCCTCGTCGGGCGCGGAGAAGCCTCACCCGGCACCCGGCGTAACGGGAGAGTGCACCCGACCATGGCCCAATCACCTCGTTGCCTTCAACTGTGCGAAAACCGTAGAAATCGGTGAACGTTTCCTCCCCGAGCGAGATCTCTCCGTCGACGACAGCGCCGTTTGGGAAGTGCAGAGCGAGTCGAGTGCCGGCAACCTCTGCGCCGATCTTGACGAGGCTAGGAAACCGCCGAGAGACGAACAGCCGACCCTCTTCATCAACGAGGAAGAACTCGTGGTCGCCGGCGACCGAGTTGGGAAGAAGCTCGACTTCGGTGGGATGTGAAAGCCCTAAGGACTTCACAGGCGCGACGGAAATCGCGCTCACTGTGCGCGACCGGTGGAGGACAGAGTCTGGTCGCCGCCCTACGTCCGTTGCTGACGGGGCACTGTTCATCGCACGCTCGCGCCAACAGGCAAGAGGTGGCCTGCGACGCCCGACGCGAGGTCGCTCGCAAGGAACAGGACGGCATTCGCTACTTCGTCGATGGTTGCCAGTCGACCCAGCGCGGTGGTGCTGCCGTCTCGCGTCAGCGACTCCTCAACCTGCGAGCCCCCTTCCCTTTCGCGACGTCGCAGGCGTTCGAGGTAGGCATCCGTTGCGATTGAACCTGGCCCGACGGCATTCACCCGGATTCCTCGAGGGCCAAGCTCAAGTGCGACAGACCGGACGAGTCCGAGCACCGCGTGCTTGCTCGCCGTGTAGCTAGCAAGGTTTTCATTCCCGCGCCAGGCGTTCTGTGAAGCAATGACGGTGATCGACCCACCGGGAGCCATGACTGGCAGAGCTTCCTGAATCGTGCGCATCACTCCCCGTACGTTGACTGCGAAGACGTCGTCCCACTCGCGAGGGTCGAGTGCCGCGATCCCCGTCCAAAGCGGAACGATCCCCGCGCAAGCGACAAGGCAGTCGATCGACTCAAGCCCAGCTCGAACAAGCGCGAAACACTCAGCGACCGACTCATCGTCACGCAGGTCTACAGGCGCCTGAAACCAACCGATCCCCGTCTCAACCTGGCCAAGGGCCTCCGGCAGATCGAGAACTGCACCCCCCGAGGCACCGTGTCGCAAGAACAACTCAACGATGCCCGCGCCCATTCCGTTTGCGCCCCCCGTCACGACCACTGTCTTGCCGCTGAGCAAGGAATCGCTGTTCACCCGACGAGAATCTCCCTGTCACGCGTCATCGGCGCCTCGGCCAATGCGGTGAACCTCCGCCGCTTTCGTCCGGTAAGCATGAGGGGGATCCGTCCGCTCGGTTGTCCCCCGATTGTTCGCTCTAGAATTCGGGCGACGAAATCAATCACGAAGGCGATGACCACATAAATGACCCCGGCTGCCGTGTAAAACACAAACGGCTGAAACGTCGCCGCTACGGCGTTCTCGGAGACGTACACCACCTCAGCGAGACCAATAGTCATGAATACAGACGTATCCTTGACCATTCCGATGAGCGAACTTCCGATATTAGGGATTGCGATTCGCGCAGCCTGCGGCAACACAACGAGCAAGAAGACATGCGAGCGTCTAAGTCCAAGCGCCAACCCCGCTTCCCTTTGCCCACGATGGATCGCCGTGAGGGCAGCACGGAATATCTCGGCGAGATATGCCGAGTAGAGCAATACCAGCGCAATCACGCAGGCTTGGAAAACGCTTAGCGTGATTCCGAGCGCCAATGACCATCCAAAGTAGACCCATATGATCGAGACAAGAGCCGGAAGGCCACGAAAAACGTTGATATAGATCGTCGCCGGCCAGCAGTATGGCGCGGGTGTCATCCGCCACACCGCGAAGAGCAGTCCGACCACCATCGAGATCAAGAGAGCCACAACCGCGACTTTCAATGCCGTGGCGAGCCCATGAAGAAAAGCCCACCTATATGTCCACAACAAACTCCACCGATATATTGTCGCAGCGACTATCATAAGACGGCTCCTAGAAAGTTTCGCGTTCGCTCATTGGTCGATGAGTCGTAAATGTCCCGAGAGCCTGATTCGACGATCAGGCCTTCGTCCATGAAGATGTTCTGGTCTCCGATTTCTCGTGCAAACCCGACTTCGTGTGTGACGATTACCATCGTCATTCCGAGCGAAGCGAGTCGTCGCAGTACCGCGAGCACCTCTCCCACGAGTTCTGCGTCGAGCGCTGACGTCGGTTCATCAAAGAGCATCACCTTGGGGTCAAGACTCAGAGCTCGTGCGATCGCGACTCTTTGCTGCTGACCGCCGGATAACTGTGATGGGTAGTGGGCCGCCCAGCGGCGAAGCCCGACGGACTCGAGATGCTCCGCGGCAAGGGTCTCCGCCTCTCGTCGGTTCACCCGCTTGATCCGACGAAGGGGAAGCGCGATGTTCTCAACTGCGGTTAGGTGCGGGAACAGATTGAAGTGCTGGAAAACCATTCCGACGGTTCGGCGAAGCTCGATGGCGGGCCCACGCGAGACCCCCGTCTCTCTTGCCGCAGGCCCGTACTCGACACCCAACACCTTTATCGAGCCCTCGTTAGGCTCTTCAAGCAGGTTGATGGTTCGTAGCAGCGTTGACTTCCCCGAACCGGATGGGCCAAAGATGACGACATGCTCACCGTGGCGGACTGTCAGGTCGATCCCGCGAAGGACCTCGTTGTCGCCGAACGACTTGCGTATCCCCGTGAGCACCACCGCCGGCATCGCTGCGCCGACGGTGGTGTCAAACGACGGCTGAATGTTCCCGTTCACCTTGAGATGTCCCATGACGTCGTTCTTCTTGATCGATGCGGGAGCAACCGCACTTCTCTGCTCCCACCAATGCTCGATGCCCGTACTTGAGGTCCGCGCCTGTACTTGAGGCTCCTCAGCAACCAGGGATCGCCGGCATCGTCGTGCCGAGGAACTTCTTGTAGACGCCAGGGATGAACCCGTTCTTCATGTTCGTGCAGATCCACTTGGTGAGCGCAGCGTCAAGGGCGGTGTTTCCCTTCTGGGTTGCCCATGCGCCGAAGTAGGCAGGGAGAACGCTGTTAGGGAAAGCAAGCGCCTTGAGCGTGTGAGGGTTCGAGGACTGGTAGTTCGCGAGAAGCGGCGCTTCGACGACACTTGCCTGGGCGCGCCCGGTGGCGACCTCGAGCAGTGCGCCATTGTTATCCGGGAAGCCCTTGAAATGGGCCTTGGGGAAGCTCTTTTCAACTGCGAACTCGTCGACCGATCCCTGCTCACCAGTGATCGTCATCGACGGGTCGTTCCATGCCGCCTTCGTCGCCGGCGTCGTGGACTTCTCGGGTACAGCAAGAATGATCTGATTGGGGAAGTAATAACCCGAGAACGAAACTACCTTGCGTCGCTCCGGCGTGTTGCTGAGGTCGTCAGAGGCAATATCGAACTTACCGGCCTGCAGCCCTGGGATCAGCCCCGCGAAAGTCAGGTTCTTGACCACGAGCTTGAGCTTCATGTCCTTTGCAAGCTTCTGAAGCAGCGTGTAGTCAAACCCAGCCGGCTTACCGTCGGGCGTGGTGTAGAACTGCGGCTTCTGCACCAGGTCCATGCCAACCGTGAGCTGTCCCGGCGAGATCAACTTGTAGGGATTGTCTGCCGTCGTCGACCGACCGGCGCCGAGCGACCCTGCCGAGACGGCGGCTGCAGCAAGAACCGTCAACGCAGCTACCGTTCCCAAGCGCAGGGTCCGTGTCTGAGGACGACTCCGTGAAATCATCATCGTTCGTTCCTCCTAGTCATTCGTGCTTGCTCGATGTGGGTGACACTTGGCCATGAGGCCGGTGAGACGATGGGGGCGAGTCCCGCGACTGGGGCGAGGCCACCGGGGGTGACGGCATGAACGAGCCTGTTGCGCGTGGATGAACATCACGCTGCTCGTCGAAGAGCTTCCCAGCCGCGAGCGACGTCTGCCTCAGACGTGCGCTCGTTGCCGATTGCGAGTCGAAGAACGTAGCGGCCGTCCAGCTTGGTGTGGGAGAGGAAGATCTCGCCTTCGGTGTTCACTTGCGCCATCAGCCCCTCGTTCTCCGCGTCAGAGCCTTTGCGCCGAAAGCAGACCACCGAAAAGTGGCGCGGCGCGACTACCTCCCAGTTTGCATCCTCATGAACCCAGGACTCAAAAAGCGCGGCGAGGCGTATCGACTCGCGGATCCTTGACCGAAGCCCCTCCGCTCCGTAGCAACGCAGCACAGCCCAGAGTGGAAGCGCGCGAAACCGTCGACCGAGCTCGGGGCCGTATTCGCTGAAGCTTACGACCGAGTCGGTAGTGCGGAGGTACTCGGGAACGAGGCTGAAGACGGCGCGGAAATCGTCTGGTCGCCGCGTCCACAGTGCCGAACAGCCCTGGGGAACAAACAGCCACTTGTGCGGGTTCACAACGACCGAGTCGGCACGCTCGACACCGTCGAAGGCCCAGCGAAGCTCGTCGCAGACCATCGCCGAGCCGGCATAGGCGGCATCGACGTGGAGCCAAACGTCCGCGGCATTGCACGCCTCCGCGATCTCGGCCACCGGGTCGACCGACGTGCAAGACGTCGTACCAACTGTGGCGACGACTGCACATGCGTCAGTGAGATCAAGCTCTTCGGTTCGCATCCGAAAAGCGTCGTCTGCCGGAACCTTGCGAACTTCGAGCTCTAGCAGCCGACACGCCTTGTCCACCGACGAGTGTGCGTGCTCAGAACACGCGACGACGCGGCAGTCCGGTTTCGCCTGACGTGCCGCCGCCAGCGCGCCCAGTGTCGAGATCGACGCGCCCTCCTCCAGATGGCCGTGAAGTCCATCCGGAAGACCGACAAGCTGCCTCAGCCAATCGAGAACCGTCTCCTCGAGTTCCTGTAGAGCCGGGGAAGCCCGCCAGAGGATGCCCACGTTGTTGAGGCCGGCGACGAGCATGTTGGCCAGGACACCAGGGGCCGACCCGGTCGTAGAGAAGTACGCGAAGAATCGTGGACTCTGCCAATGCGTGATGCCCGGCAGAATCGTGTCGTCGAGGTCGCGCAGGAGTGCATCGAACTGCTCCCCGTGCTCGGGTGCTGAGATCGGTAGGGCCGCCCGCAGGTCACCCGGGTTGAGTGGCGAGAGAACCGGTGCCGCCCGGAGCCGCTCCTCGTACCCAGCAAGCCAATCGACCGCGGCATACCCGTCCTCGACGAAGCTCATCAAATCCCACCACTTGCGACGAGTGCCTGAGCCTCGGCTTCTGTGACCGCTAGAGCGACGTGCAGCGCATCCGAGGTGACCTCCATCTGTGCGCCAGACGCCGTGAGGTCAACATCCCAATCGACGACGGTGTTGGCAAGTCGACCGAGGCCGCTGATCTCGACTTCGACGACGTCACCAACCTCCATCGGGCGGGAATTCGCCGGCGTGCCAGTTAGGAGGACGTCTCCTGGTTCGAGCGTGATGAGCCGTGAGAGGTCAGCGAGCTGATAAGCGGCCGAAAATATGAGGTCTTCTGCACTTGCTTCCTGGACGACGTCGCCGTTGAGGATCGTCCGGAGTACGAATGCGGTCGGATCGAACTCGGCAGCCGAAACGACTGCTGGGCCAAGGGGAAGAAAGCCGTCTTGCCCCTTGACGCGAAGCATCGAGCCCCGGTCCGCGTGGCGAAAATCATGCATGCCAACATCGTTCGCGCAGGCATAGCCGGCGACGTAGTCGAGTGCTTCTTCCTCAGCCACGAAAGACATTCGCTGCGCAATCACGACGGCGAGTTCGCCCTCGTAGTTCAGGAATCGAGAGCCCCGGGCTTTTCGGATTCCTGCTCGATGCCCCGTCAGCGACGTCGGAGGTTTCATGAAGTACGACGGTGTCGCCGGATCGGGAATTCCGTACTCCTCCACGCGGCTCCGGTACGCGAGGTGGACCCCGATGATCTTCGAAGGCCGGACTGGTGGGAGGAATTTCGGTCTCAGCCTCGGGTATCACCCGTCCGTCTTCCAACACGACGGCATCGGACTCGAGCCGTCCTGAGAGTGAGACCCCGTCAACCTCTACGCGGACAGGGCGGCCGGCCAATGCCCGCACTCCAACTCGATCCCCGTCGTCGTTGCTCCGCTGATGGGTCGCGACCCTAGATGATCGAACATCGATTGTCAATGGTCGGTGTTCGCGTTATATGCTTCGTCGGAGTGCAGGACCTCGAACCGATAGAGGCGGGCTCGGTTGTCGAGTTGGCCTACGCTGAAATCAGGAGACTGATCGTCGCGGGTGTGCTTCCCTCGGATCAACGACTCAACCAGGGTGAGCTTGCCGCCTCGTTCGGGATCTCAACGACTTCGGTGCGAGAGGCTCTCCACCAACTTGTCGGAGACACACTCGTCGATTTCCGTCGCAACCGAGGGTTCTTCGTGGCTGCGCCCTTCCATCTTGATGCGGTCGTGAAGCGGCTCGAAGTTCGGCTGTTCCTGGAGCCACCGACCGCGCAGTTGGCAGCCGAGCGACGAACTGAGACCGACGTCAGAGAGCTGCATCGGGTGGTGTCGTCCGAGGCAGCAGCCAAGTCGCCGGGCGCTGCTCATGACCTGAGTCGTGAGTTTCACCTGGCCGTCAGCCGCGCCACGGGAAACCGAGAGTTCACACGTGCGCTCGAGGCACTTTGGCTCATCGATATCGGTCGCCAGCTCTTGGCACGGCGCCTTGCTCAGTCGTCTGACTGGCAGGCGGAGGACGTCGCCGAACACGCGGAAATAGCAACAGCCATTGAAGCGCGCGACGAGAGACGTGCCGTGGAGTTGATGCACAACCATCTCAGCGCTGTGCACGCACACTGGGCAGCGGAACTGCATGAGGTCGCATTGATCTCGGCGCCGTCGGCAGTCTCGCAGTGATGCAAATCGGGGTCGTCTTTCCGCAGACAGACATCGGGCCGGATGTCGGAGCGATCAAGTCTTATGCGGTGACCGTGGAGGCTCTCGGCTACCAGCACGTGATGATCTATGACCACGTTGTCGGCGCGGACACGTCCATTCATACCTCGTGGGATGGGCCCTACGACCTCACCGACGCATTTCACGAGCCGTTTGTGCTGTACGGCTACCTGGCGGGCGTGAGCTCGCTCGAGCTGATGACAGGAATCATCGTCCTCCCACCACGTCAAACGGTACTCGTTGCCAAACAGGCTGCAGAGATCGATCTCTTGACGCGTGGCCGTCTCCGGCTCGGAGTAGGGCTCGGATGGAACAAACTCGAATACGAGGCACTCGGGGTGGACTATGGGGTTCGTGGCCGCAGGATCGTCGAGCAGATCGAACTGATGAGGCTCTTGTGGTCTCAGGAATCTGTTACCTACAGGGGCGAGTTCGAAAGCGTGAGCGGCGCAGGACTGAACCCTCGACCAATTCAGCGCCCGATCCCGATTTGGTACGGGGGAGAGTCTCCGGTTGCCTACCGGCGAGCCGGCACACTCGCAGACGGTTGGATCCCCGACAACATGCTTCCTGGTCCGGCTCTTGAGGCCGCCAAAGCGATCGTTCATCAAGCCGCGCGTGACGCCGGCCGCGACCCTGACTCACTCGGCATGCAAGGACGCATCAAGTGGGGCGACGACGGGGCGAAGTTCAGCCTCGAGCGAATGGTGGAGCTAGTCGACCATTGGCGAGAAGCGGGGGCGAGCCACGTGGCGATCAACACGATGTACGCGCACCTTCCTTCGATTGATGAGCATGTTCGCGTGCTCGAAAACGTGGCCGAGGCGCTCAGCCTTCGCGCTTGACGATGGGGCCGATTGTCGTGGGATATTCCGGGTCCGAACAGGGTTCCCGCGCCCTCCTTCGTGCGGCGACCCTGGCGGAAGCACTCCCAGCCACCCTGGTCGTCGTCGCTGTTGCCAGGGGAAGCGACCAGGCCCCCACGATTGGCGGAGAGCCCCATCGAGGATTGAGCCCTGTTGCAGGACTGATCCCACCGAGCGAAACGGGCCCGGCCAGCCGAGAAGACGTAGCCGGCGAGGGGGAGGAGCTGAGGCTTCGGCATGAGCTCGACCGTGCGCGCGAGCTGGTCGCCGACCGAGACCTCAGCATCGAGTTCACGGTCGAGGTTGGCGCACCCGCAGAGCGGTTACTGGCCGTCGCCAAGGAACGGGGCAGCGAGCTCATCGTTATCGGAGCTCGGGAGCACGGGATCCTCGAGCGCCTCATGCATCACACTTCCGTCGAAACGACAGTCTCAGCTCAGTTTGACCATGACGTGCTCCTGGTCCACTGAAGAGGGTTCCTAATGATCCGACTTGATCTGCAGCGTCTCGAGGCGCATTCAGGGCGTGATCACGACGGCAGGGCCGCTCGGGCGGCGGATGACCCGGTTCGCGGTCCCGTTCGACGACGAGACGCGGTCCTCGCGCGCCTCGGCGTCGCGCGGAAGTTGCGCGCGCCCGCCCGATCACCTTCGCGCACAGCGAGCGGAGCAGCATCGCCATATCGAGGCATTCGACCTCGGCAATCGGCTCGATGCTCGCGTCGATCAGGTCGCCGAGGCGCCGCAGGTGCAGGGCGGGCCCAGCGGGCCCGAGCGCGGCCCACCCCGGGAAGGCCTCCTCGGCTGCCGCGACCGCGCGGCCCGTCTCGATAAGACCCCGCGGGCGACCTGGGCGAGCGGACGTTCGTCGAGCGGGGAGAGATCGACGAACGTTTCCGCGCTCGCGACGCGCTCTCCGCCGATGTAGCGGTCGGATGGGACGTCGATCACAGCTCGCGCACCGTCTCGAGGTCGTCGACGGTGTAGGCGAACGTGAAGCGGAAGCCCTTCCCCATCCGCGTCGGGGCGAGCGCGGCGAGCTCCTCGCCCGGGGCCTCGTGCAGGCGGAGGGTCGCCGTTCCTTCCCAGATCCCGGAGATCGAGCGGTCGCGGCTCTTCGCCCGCACCAGCTCGTGGACCGCAGGCTCGTCGTGGCGGCCGGCCTCGAGGCGCGGGAAATGGCGGACGTTCAGGAGTGGCGGCCCGTTGTGCGTCGGGCCTTCCTCGGAGACCCGTTCCAGCGTCACCGTCCCCTCGGCGAGCCGCCGGTCGTAGGCGGCGCAGGTCCCGCCGTACACGGCGCCCGGTCGCAGGCCCGGGTCGGCGGCGCAGTCCAGGCCGAAGCGCCGCGTCATCCACACCGAGCCGAGCTTCTTCGGGAACCCCTGGATCCAGCCGCGGGCGAGCGCGAAGTCGCGATCGACCCAGATGTACGGGCATGTCGTCACCTCCTTTCCGTCGAGCAGCGCGTTCGCGACCACGAAGAACTCGCGGTACTGCGAGCGCGACGGATCGACGAGCTCCACGCCGCCCTCCGAGAACGACTGCCAGTCGGCGAAGATCGCGGCGCAGCGGCCCGGGTCGGGATGCGCCTCGAGCCCGGCGGGCAGCACGGCGGCAACGGCGCCGGGGTCGGCCCAGAACTCGAGCACGAGGAAGTCGCCGACGTAATGCCACGGCGGATAGGGGACGAGCGACGCGCCGCCCCCAGGCGAGCGCGGCGAGCTGTAGCCCCTCACGCCCCGACCTCCGGCGGCAGCGGCTCCCCGATCATCTCGCAGCTGTCGCGCCCCCACTCGACCGCGACGGGATCGAAGCGAAAGTACGAGCGGCCCGCAGGTGGTCGACGAGAAGCGGTCGTCGGGCCAATCCCACGGCACGTGGCCTCCTGCAACTGCTCCATGTCGCAGTACAGCTCCACGAAGCAATGCTCCCTTTCGGACTCTTCCCGGTCGCCATCCAAAGGGCGTCGAGCGGGACGCTATATTGTTCGAACATCGAATGTCAACTATCCCTGGCCCCGCCGAACCCAGATCCCTGACCCCGCTTTCGGTCGTCGGCCTCGCCTACGACGAGATCCGTCGATTGATCGTGTCGCGGCCACTCCCGCCAGGGACACGGCTCGGACAGCAAGAACTGGCAGAAGCACTGGGGATCTCTCGAGGATCTGTCCGAGAGGCCCTACTTCGCCTGTCGGGCGAGGGAATCGTCGAGTTCCAGACCAACCGCGGCTTCTTCGTCGGTGATCTCGGGATCACTAACGTCTTACTCCGCCTCGAGGTGAGAAGTTTGCTCGAGCCGCTAATCGCCAGGCTCGCGGCCGAACGCGTAAACCTTGACGACCTCGCTGCTCTGGAGAGACACGTGGAGAGTGAACGGGGCGCACGCACATCGGAAGAGGCCCACGACGCTAGCCGTGACTTCCATCTGAGCCTCGCGCGTGCGACCAACAACGAAGAACTCGTACGGGTTCTTGATTCGTTATGGATTCCAGATGTTGGAAGGCGACTGCTTGCGTCTCGCACCTCGCAGCCGACCTGGCAACAATCGGACGCCGACGAGCATGAACAGCTCCTACGGGCACTCAAGGACGGGAATGCGGCCCGCGCGGAAGACCTTATGCGTCGGCATATAGGCGACGCTCTCCGCTACTGGGCGGGCCCGGCAACCGGACCGAGCGGGGAGTGAGTCGAGTGGGGCCGGCTGTAGGCATACGTGCCATCGACCACGTGGGAATAACAGTCCCTGACCTCGAAGAGGGTGCCCGCTTCTTCTCGGAGGCTTTCGGAGCTGAGGTGATCTTCAAGATGGACACCCATCGGGACACCTCCAAGCCAGAGGTTCTCGCAGAAGAGCAGGCCAAACTCGGTACACGAGCCTCCGCACGCTGGACACGGACACTCGTGCTTCGTCTTGGTGAAGGACCCTCGATCGAACTCTTCGAGTACGACGACCCTGCAAGGCTTCCGCCTCCCACACCCAGCGACCTGGGCATCCAGCATTTCGGAATCTATGTAGACGACATTGATCGAGCATGTGACCAAGTCGTCGCGGCGGGCGGCAGTGTCTTCGATGGTCCGACTCTGCTGCCGAGCCTTGAGTCAGGCGAAGGCAATAAGTGGGTCTATATCGCTCCGCCCTGGGGAGGCGTGATCGAACTATGCAGCTATCCCTCCCCACAGTTATACGAGGAGCAGACCTCGGTGCGCCGCTGGCGACCTCTGAACGACGGCACCTGAGTCCGGGCCGCTCATCGATAAGGCCCGTGCTATCTGCGTAGTTTCACCGACTGACGGGTGTGACCCGGTATAGAACTGACCGCGCGACTGATGGAGCCGATGCGACTCCGAGAGCGCTCACGCCCGAGGCTCGCGGACGCGCTGGCTACCTATGTACTAAAGCGAGTCCTCGAGTAGGAGGCCACCGGCACCAAGGCCCTCTAGAACCCAGGAAATATGTCTGGGGCAACGGATCCGGAGCTTTGCGACGCGCCGGGTCCGTGCCTTTACTGGTCGTACCACGGACCCGTGTCCTGCGAAATGAGCTCCGGGTCCTCATCCGGTTTCGCCGGCGGTTGGAGAGCGTTGTCGAAACGGGGTGTCTGCCAGGAGTTCCTCTCTGGACGAGGCGGTGTTGCGGAGGAGTGCGGCAGCTTCGGTGCGTGTGCGAACGCCGAGCTTTTCGTAGATGTGCTCGAGGTGAGTTCTGACGGTGTGCGGAGAGATCCAGAGCTGGTCTGCGATCTCGCGGTTGGTCGGGCCGCCCGCGACCGCCTGTAGGACCTGCCGCTCCCGCGCTGTCAGCTCGCATACGGCCGGGGAGCCGGGGGCGTTCCACCGGCTGCGCCAAAGCACGAGGTGGGGACGGAGCAGCACGAGGAGGTCGCGCTCCCGTTGGCTCAGGCCCCACTGCCCCTGGTCGAAGAAGAAGAACCGGGACATCGCATTTGGCGCCGGCAGGAAGAGGCGAACGGAGTCGACGGTCCCGAACGGGCGGTAGACATCCTGGAAGAACTCGAGGCGGCGAAACGCCGGCATGCTCACCCGGTCGGAGACCGCCATCGGCTCAGCCGCGCGGGCATGGACGCGGCAAGTGATCGGGTCCTGGTGCCACAGCCGCGCGACCGTCTCCGAAAGCCATGCCGGCTCGGTGTGATTCTGGGCGAGGTACAGGGCGGAGTAGCTGCGACCGCCGTCTGTGAGTGCGAACTCGCCATAACCGGTCCTATGCGCTCCGAGCAGCGTCCCTAACCGATCGAGCACGGGCAGCGGAAACGGATCGGCCGGAGCCAGCGAACCGAGGTCGTAGAGAACCCCGAGCACAGACCGGAGATCTGTCGTCGTGGGCTTCGCCATGGCCGCAGGATACGACGATCGTCGTATTCCCTCAACTCGCGGCGTGGAGGACGATGCCACGAGGAACGAGTCGTTGGCACAAACCAAGCTACGAGGGGGGAAGAGAGAATGGCCAAGACATTCGCGGCGGCGCTCGTGATCGCCTGCCTGATCTCCGTGACGCAGATCGCGGCGGCAGCAAGCGATCGGCCCGATGGGGATGCCTGGAGGGTCGGTGTCACCAGGGTCTGCACGAGCGCTCTTTTGTTCGAAGGCCGCCACTCGATTGGAACCGAGCAAGGAGCCATCGCCGTCGCGCGCGACATCCGTGCCTCGACGGCACGTCGACTCGCGCGGATCGACGCGCTGCGAGCACATCCCGAAAGGCCATTCCTGGCGAGTCGATGGTCGCGTGTCGAGTACCGCCTCTCAGAGCTATTCGCGAGCAGTTACCTCGACATCTGGCACGCGATCGCCCACGCGAACAGCCCCGCGGAACGGGCGCGGCTCCCGCGGATCCTGGCGCAGATGCTCCATCGACCCGACCCTGCGCGTGCCCAAGCGCAGCTTCTCGAAACGCAGCTCCGGGTTCCCGACTGCACGGGCGGTGAGAAGACGACGTCGAGCACGAGCGGTGAGAGCACGACGCCGAGACCCTCGATCGCCCTCAACGCGTGAAACCGCGATGACTGACGATTCACGAGGGCTGCTGTGCAGGCTTTCTTCAGCGAGAGCGACGGGGCTCGAACCCGCGACCTCCGGCGTGACAGGCCGCGAGAACAGGTGAACGGTCGAAAACGGTCGAGAACGAACGACGTCGGATGCCGCATGGCTACAGGGATTACGGCCGGATGGCCCGCATGTTTGCGCGGGTCGCTTCGACGAGGAACTCGCGCAACCTGGCGTCAACCTGGCGTCAGAAATCTCGCCAGCGCGGTCGTGACAGGATCGGAACTCAGACGGCGAACGCGGACGCCGTAACGATCGCGAGAACTACTCTTCTCATCACGGCGTCCTCGCCTTGTGTAGGAGCGGTTCGCACCAGCCGATCTTGTCGCCGCTGCCACCGCCGCACTTATCGGTGCTGCGGGTGGTTCTTTAACGACCCGTTTGTGTCATTGGCGGCGGGTGGCCGCGCTGCAACCCTCTTGGGGTACGCGTCCTTAACGGTCGGGGAGACCTCGAGAAGGAGATTGGAAATGCGCAAGGTATTGCTCATCGCGACCGTGGCCGCGCTCGCAGTGGCGGCGTTCATTGCTTCTCTGGCCTGGCGATATCGCCCGAGCGGCGAACCTCGACTGTTTGCCGCGTAGCCGGTCGCAGCTGATCCCAGAGAGTCTGAATGACCTGACTGTTTGCCGCGTAGCCGGTCGCAGTACATCTACGGAGACGTCGAGTACCCCCACCAAGGCACGAACCGTGGGGTCGCTTGCAATCGCGAGAGCACCGACCTAGGGGTTCACACGCTTGTGACCGGCAACTATGTGACCGTCACGATGTGCAAGGCGGCAACCCCTACACAAGCTGCCGCGAGCGGTACCGGCACAAGCGGAACCCCTAGAGCCTTTCTTGCGCATCGCGCTGCGGGGTCACGAGGGCGACATATCGAAGAGTCGGTGGCGGCGTAGACTCGCGATGTGAGCGATCACGGTGCGATCGACGAGCAGGTACGCGAGCTCGTCAAGGCGCACCGACCCGAGCTCGAGCAGCTCGTCGACCAGGCGCTCGAGCGCGAGCTCAACCAGCTCGTCGAGCAACGCCTCAACGGCCACTACGTCGAGCACGCGGCGAAGTCCGCCCTACCGGCGCCGGCGGCGAAGGTGACAACCAAGGTCTGCGAGGGGTGCGGCGAAACAAAGCCTGAGATGGCGTTCGAGAAGTACCGCAAGCGCTGCCGCGAATGCCGACGCCGCGACCGCCGAACCACCACCGGCGTGGCACCGGCGGCCGGGCCGGACCGACCGGAGATCACCGCCAGCGAGCTCGCCGCCCACGCTCGCCGCTTCGGGTAGCTCAGCGCGGAAGAGCTTCAGGGATGGCTGCTCTCCGAGCGCCTCGCCGAGCGGACACCCGCCGGCGGCCTGACCCCGACCGTGCTCGCGCTCGAGCTCGGCTCGCTCATCAATTGACCCAAACGGGTCGCGCGCGGCGGCGCGAGGGCGCCGTACCTTGGCCTGACGCGCGGCCGGTTTGGTCTTCCCTGCGGCTGCTGCGAGGGGAGGCGGTCCCTCTAGGTCCCGGGGCCGCCTCCCCGACACCTCGATCGCCGAAGCCCCCGGATGCGCCGACCGAAAATGGCTTCGGCAGGTGCGCAGCGTGGGAGGCCGCTCGCCGCTTCGTCTTCGCGAGTCAGTTCGAGAGGCTGCAGGCGGACGTCCATCTGTACGGTTGGTGGCGACAGGCCCCTGCGGTAGGTGCCTCTGAGTAAGGGAGAATCGATGCGTTTCAAGTCGTTCATTGCGGCTGCCACTTGCGCGGCCGTTGTTTGTTGTGTGGGTGCCGGCGCCGCGTTCGCCGGTGAGATCACCGGGCCTAGCGGGCCTAATGGGGGACAGGGCCATGTCCTGGGTACGACAGATCCGGTTACCGGGGGGCACGTCTTGCAGGGCAACTCGATCTGCGCTTTCTCTGGCCAGAACAACCCGTTCGAGCCTGATGCCGGACCGGGCAGGGTGCAGTCGTACGGCCAGATCGTGGCGGCAGGCGGCAAGGCCACGGTGCCGAGCCCCGGCGTCGCCTGCAACGGTCACACCGGCTTCCTCGCCGGTGGCGGCGGCGAAGGGTAGTCGCTCAGACTTTCGAGTCGGCCCCGACGGAAGTCGTCGGGGCCGACTAACTTCTGGGGTGGCTTTCCATTGCGCCGGTGAATGAGGCGCCGACCGAAAATCCCTGCACAATAGGGGTGTGAAGATCCCGAAGCCGGAACCGAGCCCGGCACTCGCCGAGCTGCTCGCCCAGGACGGCGAGCTCGACCGGATCCTCGACGGGCGCGGCCTCACGTTCGCTCGCCGGCACCCGTAAAGGCGACTTCGGGATCCGCTGGCCCGAGGGCGGCAAACGTCCTCAAAGGACGGGGTTTCGCACCAAGACTGACGCCCGCACCTGGTTCAAGCAGAACGTCGAGCCACGACTCAACGACGGCCTCCCTGACTCGTCGATCACGTTCGACGCGTTCTGCGGGATCTACCTCGACCGCTGGGGCGCGACGGTCGCGAAGCGCACGAAGGACACGATCGAGGAGCGGCTCGTCTCGTCGCGGGAGCGGTTCGGCAGTTGGACGCTCCGCGAGCTCGAGGGCGCCGCCGGCGACGTCGCCAAGTGGCGCGCCGGGCTCACCGACAGCTCGCGCTACAGGTTGACGCGCGCGATGCGCCAGACGCTGAACGCCGCCGTCCGCGGGCGCTACCTGCGCACGAACCCGGTCGCCGACGCAGGCCCGAACCCGATGCCACGCTCGGAGGAGTTCGTGCCGTTCACCCGCGCGGAGATCGACGCGATCGACGCCGAGCTCGGGCCGACCTACGGGCCGCTCGTCGTCTTCGCCGCTGAGACCGGCCTTCGCACCAACGAATGGGTCGCCTTGGAGCGGCGCGACGTTGACAAGGCAGCGAAGGCGGTCACGGTGCAGCGGCGGTTCGCCGACGGGCCGGCTGGGCCGCGATGCTCGGCCTCAGCCGCCGTTTCTCTCGGGTGGTTCGGCGACGATCGCCTCGGTCATGAGGATGTTCTGGGCGAATCCAGCCGAATGACGTACGATCGTATGGTCGAACTAAGAGAGGTGCAGCCGTGGCTTCCACGGTCGAGATCGTTCCGTGTGCGGAAAGTGATCTTCCCCAGCTCTTCGTGTTCGCAAGTTCGGTGTTCGCCAGTCGACCTGGCTGGAGCGACGAGCGGGTCCTCGAAGTTCTGCACGAGGACGTGATCTTCGTCGCGAGGGAGCAGGGCCAGCTTGCGGGCTCCGTCGCCCTGAGCCCTGAGGAAAACGAGACGATCGTTATCGAGCAGCTGTTCGTTGCGCCTGGCCACGAGGGACGCGGGGTCGGCCGCAGCCTGCTCGCGTACGCAGAGGGGTATGCGATTGCCGAACAGGCACGCTCGCTCCGGATCGTCGTCGAGGAAGATAACCGTCCAGCGCGGAGCTTCTACAGGCGCTCGGGCTTCCTACCCGTAGAGTCAGAGCTCGAGCTCTTCGAGCTGGTTCTTCCGCAGAGCCCGGACTGAGGGCACCCCGGTAGGCAGGGACCCGGAAGGTGGTGGCGAAGTCCGACCTCGTTGTTGACATCGACGAGCGAGGCTTTCGATGGGCTGCCTCGAGCGACGACGGCGTCCTGATCGCGAACGACAAGCGCGAGATCAAGAGTAGGCCGGAGGAGCTACAGGGCGCGTTCGGGCGCCGCCCGACGATCGAGCAGGCAAATGAACCTCATGGCCCGCCATGCGATCGACGCCGACAGGGCCTTCGAGTTGCTACGCGATCATTCCCGACACACCGGCCGGGAGGTGCTTACGTGAGACTTGGCGTATCGAGGTCGAGCCCGGGCACGCAGCGGGGGTCGTGGCGTGCGGCCAGCTCCATCAGCAGCTCGTGGAAGAGCTTGCGGCGCTCGGGGTCGAGCGGCGCGAAGAACTGAGCCTCGATCTCGCGGGTGAGCTCGCGCAGCTGAGCATGGGTGCGTTTGCCGTCCGCGGTGATGCTGATCACGTGCCGGCGCCGGTCGTTCGGGTCGCGCTGGCGAACGATGAGGCCGCGCTTCTCGAGGGAGTCGAGGAGCGCGACGAGGCGGCTCGGGTCGAGTCCGAGCGTGTCGGCGATCGCCGACTGCGTCTCGCGGTCGCCCTCGGCGAGGATCGCTAGGACGCTGTAGTCGTAGAGCTCGTAGCCGGCCTGCTCGAGGCGTGCGATCGCCTTCGTCTTCACATCCATGCCGAGGCGCGCGAGCAGGAACGCGCTGCTCTCGGAGAGCTCTTGCGCGACTCGAGCCATTGGGCGCGAGGTGACCGTCTCAGCTGGAGGAATCGTGGTCATGACGAATCAGTGTAGCGGCTAACGGTGGCATTCTGTTATCGTTGCATCATTCAATCATCGAAGAACGAACGATTGAGCAAAACAAGGGATGAGGTGAACAAGTAATGACCGCACAAAGTTTGACACAGGCGCCCGTCGAAAGCCATGACCGCCGGAAGTGGCTTGCGCTGGCGCTGATCGTGACCGCCCAGTTCATGGTCGTGCTCGACGTGGCGATCGTGAACGTGGCGCTGCCGTCGATCAAGGTCGACCTCCACTTCTCGCAGGAGAGCCTGCAGTGGGTGATCACCGCCTACGCGATCATGTTCGGCGGGTTCCTGATGCTCGGCGGACGCCTCGCCGACCTGCTCGGCCGGCGCCGGCTGTTCATCGCGGGCCTGGCCCTCTTCACGGTGATGTCGCTGCTCGACGGCCTCGCGTGGTCGGAGGCGTCGCTGATCGTGTTCCGGTCGCTCCAGGGCCTCGGGGCGGCGATGCTCTCGCCGGCCGCACTGTCGATCCTCACGACCACCTTCACCGAGGGCAAGGAGCGCAACACGGCGCTCGGGATCTGGGGTGCGGCGTCTGGAAGCGGCGGCGCGGCCGGGGTGCTGCTCGGCGGCGCGCTCACCAGCGGCCTCAACTGGTCCTGGATCTTCTTCATCAACGTGCCGGTCGGGATCGTCGTGATGGCTCTGACGCCGGTGCTGCTGCGCGAGAGCAAGGCCGACCTGGCGCACCGCCACTTCGACTTCGCCGGCGCCGCGTCGATCACCGGCGGGCTGATGCTGCTCGTCTACGCGATGACGCGGGCGGCGCAGCACGGCTGGGGGACGGCGGAGACGATCGTCCTGCTCAGTGTCTCGGCGCTCCTGCTCTTGACGTTCGTCATCGTCGAGATGCGCTCGAAGGCGCCGCTCTTGCCGCTGCGGATCTTCCGCTTGCGGACGCTGTCGGCCTCGAATGCGAGCGGCCTGCTGATGGGCGGGGCAATCTTCTCGCAGTTCTTCCTGCTGACGCTCTACATGCAGCAGGTCCTGCACTACTCCGCGATCAAGACCGGTGTCGCCTACATCGGCCTGACCCTGACGATCGTCGTCTTCTCGGTGGTCGCCCAGGCGGTCGTGACGCGCGTCGGCATCCGACGGGTGCTACCGCTCGGGCTTGCGCTGTCCACGGTCGCGCTCGTGTGGTTCGCGCGGCTGCCGGTACACGGGCACTACTTCAGCGACCTGTTCCCGCCGTTCATCATCAGCGGGCTCGGACTGGCGCTCGCGTTCGTCCCGATGTCGATCGGTGCCCTGACGGGCGTCCGCCAGAGTGACGCCGGCATCGCATCGGGTCTGATCAACACGACCCAGCAGATCGGCGGCGCGATCGGCGTCGCGGTCGCGACGACCGTGGCGACGACGTTCACGACCCGCTACGTCGACGCGCACGCCGGCTCGGTCTCGTTCAGCCCGGCCGCGCTGACGCACGGGTTCCAGATCGCGTTCTACGTCCTGGCCGGCATGGCCGCCCTCGGTGCGCTGATCGCAGCGGTGATGCTCGAGTCGAAGCCGGCCGAGGCCGAGGAGCCCCAGATCGCACTCGACGCCGTGCCCGAACTGGAAGCGGCGTGACAGCTGCAGTCGCAGGCCGGCGCGAGAACCTGACCCTCGAACGCCTCGAGCCTGCCCGGACGCGATCACCGCGCACGACAGGCGTACCCGGTCGCGGTCGGGCCGAGCTCGAGCGGCTCGGACACTAGGCAAGCAGCACTTGGGCGGGCCGGGAAGCAGACCCGGCCCGCCTTCGAGGAGCCGGAAGCGCACCCACGCGCCGCGCCGAGCGGCTCATCGCAGGGCGGGCCCAGCCGCCCGAGCCTGCATTGGATCCAGTCCATGCGGCCTGGACGAATACCTCGCCGACAGCGCGGCGCACCCCGGCCGGTAAACTCAGCGCGTGCGCGTGCCGTCCACCCGACTTCTTCTCGTCGTGGCTCCGGCGGCGATTCTCGCGTCCGTCGATCAGATCGTGAAGGCGACCGTGCAGACGCCGTGGTGGGCCTACCACCACCGCTCGCCCGGCTGGGTCATCCTCTCCATGGCGCTCCTGATCGGGGCGGTGCTGCTCACGCTCGTGCCGTCGCGCCTCGTTGCCGTCGCCGCCGGCGTGATGAGCGGAGGTGCGCTCGGGAATCTCGTCTCCGCGCGCTGGGACGGTCGTTGGGTGCCGAACCCGCTCGTGATCGGCAACGTCAAGCACGGCTTCGCGTTCAACCTCGCGGACGTCTTCCTCATTCTCGGGAACCTGCTGTTGATGAGCGCGCTGATCGTTTTCACGCTCCATCATCGCGAACGGCTGGCGCAGCCCCGCGCCTGGGAGCGCGCGCTCCTGCGGCAATTGCATCTCGGCCGTTAGACGAGCTGCCGATCGCCGCCCGCCCGCGGGCACACCAGGAACGCCGACAGCTCGAGGTCAGCCGGCCGCAGAGAGCAACTCACGACGCCAGGCCCGCGACCGGCACGCTGGCGAGCAGAACCGCCGCGACGCCAGTCCTCGGCCGACACCTCCCCGCTGCGTTCGGTCGCGCGGGCAAGCGATAGTCGACGCCGCAGGCTGGGGACCTCCCCCAGTTGGGTCAGGCGGACCCGGTACCCGGCCCGCGACAGTGTGTCGGTGCCCGGAATCTCACGTCCACCGTCCGCTTCGGACGCCGGCAGCGCAGGCCTGCGCCGTCGGCTCCGTGGTCCGCCTGAGCGACGAGAGCGGCATCGCGCTCGTGATGGCGCTCGGGATCATGCTCGTGCTCACGATCGCTCTCACCACGACGATCTACCTGACGAGCTCGAGCGCAGCGGCACGCGTACCTGAGCAACGCCGGCCAGAAGTCGTACGCCCTCGCCGAGTCGGGCATCAACAACGCGGTCGCCGTACTGGAGGCCAACTATCCGGGTGCGAAGATCTACCCGGGCGACCCGAACCTTTTGCTGAGCACGACGCTCACGAGCCCCGTGACGACGCTCCCGGCCTCGACGTACGACCCGACTGGCCGGCCGCCGAGCTTTTCAGGTTCGATATCGGTCAAGTACCTCGACAGTGATTCCGAAGCGCTCGACGGTTTTGAGTTCCTGAAGATGGCCGAGGCAGGAGAGGTCGGGCACTGGTCGATCCTGAAGACACTGAACGAACGAGCAGGTGACGTAAATGTCGCGATGCTGGTCGACTGGGCTCTCCCGATCCAAGAGCGCCATTTCGCGGACGTCAAGGGCGGCTCGCTGAAGCTCGCCGGCAGTGAAGACCCGAACGAACCGGCCTAAACTAGGCTGCACCACAAAGAGTTCGGCGGTCTCCTCGCTGGGTTCACGACGGCTCGGCGAGGAGGGTCTTCCCAGCTGCCCTTCCAGGAGCTAGGCGCCGGAGCCGGAACCCCACCGGGGCCATTGTGCGGGTGAGGGACGCTCACGGATCTCTATCAGATCCAGTGGCGGGCTCGGGCGAGGATGAGCGATGTCGCTGCGATCGCGACCACCGTGACCGTGACGAGCCAGAAGAGCGCCGAGTCGAAGAAGACGTCGAGTTTGAAGTTCACGTTCATGCCGGCGATGCCGGCGAGGAGCGCACCAGGGAGGAGAAGAATCGAGACGAGCGTGAGCACCTTGATGATTTCGTTTGTGCGGTGTTCGGTGCGGACGATCAGAACGTCGAACGAGCTCGCGATCGCGTCTTTGACGTCGCGTGCCGAGGCGAGCGCCGAGTCGAGCCGGGCGGTCAGCTCGACGAATCGTTTGCTCGAGGTCTCGGAGGAGAGCGGATCGAACTCGGAGTGGCTGAGAGCAGCGAACACTTCGCGGTGCGGAGCAAGTGACCGGCGGAGCTCCCCGACGCGCTGATGCGCCTCGACCAGTAGCTTGATCTGCGCATCCGGGTCGCGGCTCGGCGCGGTCAGCGCCTCTACGTCGAACTTCTCGAGCTCAGTCTCGATCTCATCGAAAGCGCGCAGATAGCTGGTCACAACCCATTCGAGCAGATCGGAGAGAAATGAGGGCGCGTCGAGGATGCCGAGCTCGCCCTCGCCGGAGGCAGTCTCGCGGAACTCGTCGATGACAGCGATCTCCGCGTTGTGGATGGTCAGGAGCCAGTTAGGCCCGACGAAGCAGTCGAGAACTACACGCTCCTTCTCGGCATCGCGCTCGGCATCCGACACCGCGACCGCCGTCACGGCGAGATACCCGTCCTCCTGGACAAGACGCGCCTTCGGCTCGGACGCATCCAGGTCCAGACCCGCGCGAAGCCCGAAGACCTCCGTCACCTCTCGGGCCTCCTCTTCGGAGGGCGTGGTCAGGTCGAGCCAGAGCACCTCGTCCTTGCTCAACCCTCGAAGCGATTCCGTCCAGGTCTCGACCTTCGTGCCGTGCTTCCGGTCGAACAGGTAGGCGGTCAACATGTGCGCCTCGCGGCCCGCCGCATGACTCCACCGCCGCTGATGATCACGTGGCAGCTGTTCGCCGCATCGCACTCCTCTCCTCCGGCTTTGCCGTAGCCCTCCACAAAGGCACGTCGTGGCGGACTCCGGTTTCCCCCCTTCGCGTTGCCGGGCATCCACGTTGGCAGCCGGCCAAACTGAGGAGGCAACAACGTTGCTAGGGAATGGCCGGAACCGGCTACGGACTGATCGGCATTCTCGTGATCATCTTGCTCGTCGTCCTGATCGTCTATTACGTTCGTCGAACGTAGAGCGGCAGGGCCGGCGGGCCCGGGCGCGAGGGCGCGTTGTGCGCCAGCCGCCTAGAAAAACGGCCCAGCCAGGTGGCTGGGCCGTTTTCAGCTCGACCTTCTATCGGAGTCCTTACCTGTAAGCCCGCGCCCAGGTGAATGTCGTGTTGCCGTGCACGGTGTACTGGCAGGAGCCGAGCGACATCTTCGGGAACCCTGCGTCGGCACCGCAGAGCCAGCCGGCAGGCCCACGCAGAGCGACCATCCAGGTCCCCTGATGCGTCGGAAGCTTCCCCGGCTGTTTGATCAGCTTGCTCGTCCACGAGCGCGCGAACGTGCACTGCACGCCCTGCACTCGATAGGAGAACTTCGTTCCATTGACCATGAGGGAGCCGCAGGTTTTCGGAACCGCTGCGCCTCCTTGGGCGACAACCGCCGCTGTCACCGTCGCGAAAATCGCAACCATGACAAGGAAACGCAATCTAGGCAACCATCTCATTGTGCCCTCCTCATCCTTGGATACGTCACCGATCGTGTGTCCGAATGTCCGGATCTGAAACCTTGCGCCGAAAGACATATCCGTCCTGGTAAAAAGCTCCGGAA
This sequence comes from uncultured Actinomycetes bacterium, assembly GCA_963836925.1. Taxonomy (GTDB): domain Bacteria; phylum Actinomycetota; class Thermoleophilia; order Gaiellales; family Gaiellaceae; genus PALSA-600. The sequence goes on along the minus strand of CAWILJ010000009.1, from coordinate 1,963 downwards.
GAAGAACGGCTCAGCCGTCTGGTTGGGCCGTTCCCGTGAGGGGCGATGGCCGTTCGTCGCTGGCCTTCGGATGATCGCTGCTAAGTCGCGTGGGTCGGTCTCGACGGCTTATTCGCCCGCCGCTCCGAACTTCGCGACGATCAGGATAGCCGGGGAAGCGCTCAACGACGACTTCGACCTCTTGACTCTCGTGGCCGGGCACGACGACGAGTTGGTCGCAGTCGGCGCCCACGTGTTCGTACTCGCGTTCGGTCAAGGGGATCCGCTCGACGCAGCCGCGGGCGGAGCACCCGCACAAGAATCTCTTCTCTCCGCAGGCCGCCGCGAGCTCCTGCTCGGCCAGCTTGTTCGCCTCCCGCGGCCGGTTCGCAGCCGGCGGGTTCGACGGCGGTGCGCCGCGGTCAACGGTTGCCGCGCCCTCTGAGCCCGAGCGCGAGCACGGTGAGGTCATCCTCGGGCTCGCGCGCCTTCGTGTCCTCGGCGACGGCTTCCTACCCCAGAGCCGACTCCGGCCATGGTCGCGCAGTCGGAAGTGCTTGCGCCCGGCGATCAAGGCCCGGCGGATAGGGCCGGGTGGCGGGGCTGATATATCCACTGCGTCAAACCACCAGGGAGCGCTCATGACCAGGGTTCCACTGCTTGCAGCCGTGTCGTTGACAGCGTGGGGCATCCTTGCCGGCCCCGCGATCGCGCGTTCAAGCGCGATGGCGGAGACGAATGTCACGGTCACCGCCGGGAAGCCGAGCGAGTTCCGCGTGGCCGCCGAGCGGACGATGAGGTCAGCCGTTACCCTGGCGTGCCGCGCACCGTCAACACCGACTGCGGACACCGAGGGTGTGGAGGAGGGAGAGAAAGGACAGGGCAATGCGCGTACAGACTCCCCCGGCTGTGTCATGGGACGCGCTAGGCGCCGCGGGTACCGGAACGATCATCGGGGTGGATGGCGGTTCGTATGGGCCCCGAGATACGTCTCCCCGCTGTGATTCTTGACGACCTGCCAATAGTGGCTTGACTTAGCGCTGGCATGCGCCGTCTTGGTGTTCGGCTCGAGCACATGCGCGTTCGCGGTCGTTGCGCCCAGCGCGAGTGTGGCACCTAAGGTCACTGCAAGGATTCCGTGCTGCCGAATGTTCATCAGATCTGCCCTCTTGGATCGCCAGATGGATCGCGATGACAAGGAGAGCGCGCTTCGGCCGGCGTTGATACATCCGCTTGCCCCAGCCGATGGTGCGCGGCGCCCAGGTCGAGCTGCGATTGCGGGCACGGGATTTCGTCGTCTGTACGCGACAGGCTTTGCGTTCCCCATGGCTGACCGAGGAGCCGAGTACCTGGGCTTGAGTTCCGTGCCCGACGCCGACACCGGGCTCGCGATCGGTGTGTCGCCCGGATCATGTGGGAATGCGAGTGCGGCCGTCCGCAGAGACGTGCCGTTGCTCCGGCAAGCCTCCCCTGGAACGTCAAGGACCGGTCGATGCTGTTCTTCGGAACGTCGAGCAGTATCGTCGCGGCGTGGACGCGTCTACATGGCGGCGCGTCCCCTCGCCGGAGGCCCTCGGAGCGGAGTGCCTCCCTGCCGACCAGACGACGCTTCGGCCGACCGCCACGGATCTCCGACAGCGAGTTGATCTGTCTCGCGGTCGCGCAGGTGTTGCTGGACTGCCCGAACGAGACGCGGTTCTTGCGGTTGGCCAGGCGGCCGCCTCGGGCATCTGTTTCCCTACATCCCTGGGCCAGTCAGGGTTCAACAAGCGACTGCGTTGCAGCTCGCGCCGCAGCTGTTCGCAGGCGGTCGTCGCTGCTGGCGCGGCTGTCGCCGTCGTTCTGCGACCGGCTGCGCCTGCTCGACTCGACACCGGTGCCCTGTGCCGCCTCGCGTGAGACAGTCCGTCGGTCCACGCTCGCCGGCATCGGCGGCTACGGCTACTGCCGCTCGCACAGCCGCTGGTTCTGGGGCTTCCGGCTT
>CAWILJ010000008.1:0-238758 GCA_963836925.1 uncultured Actinomycetes bacterium | reverse complement strand
CGCATCCTCGATGTGACGATCGCCGGGGTCGGCCTGGCGATCGCGAGTCCCGTGCTCGCGGTCGCGGCGATCGCGACGAAGGTCGAGGACGGCGGCCCCGTGCTCTACAGGCAGACGCGGGTGGGCCTCCACGGCGAGGACTTCGAGCTCCTGAAGCTCCGGACGATGGTCGTCGGAGCCGAGACGATGGGAGCCGGCTACGCGGTCGACAAGGGTGACTCGCGGATCACGCGCGCCGGGCGGCTCCTGCGGCGGCTCTCGATCGACGAGCTCCCGCAGCTCTGGAACATCCTCCGCGGCGACATGTCGGTGATCGGGCCGCGGCCGACGCTCCGCTACCAGGTCGACCGCTACGACGAGCGCCAGCTCCACCGGCTCGACGTGAAGCCCGGGCTGACCGGCTGGGCGCAGATCCACGGGCGGGCCCAGCTGCCCTGGGCCGACCGGATCGAGCTCGACCTCTGGTACGTCGAGCACCGCTCGCCCGCGATCGACGCGAAGATCCTGCTGCGGACGCCGCTCGCGCTCTTCGGCGGCACCTACAAGGGCGAGACCGGTGGCTGGAAGCCGTCTGACTGAGGGACGGCGGCCGCTCGCAGCGATCTGCGTCTTCGTCGTCTGCCTCGGGCTCTGGAACGCAGCGCGCTACCCGACGGGAGCCGGCTACGACGCTCCGGCGCACATGTCGTACGCCGACGGCCTGTTCCCCGGCTGGCACCTGCCGCACCCGTCGGCGACCGAGGCGACCGAGTACTACACCCCGCCGGGCTTCTACCTCGTCGCGGGCGTGGCCGATTGGCTCTTGAAGCAGACCGGCTACGGCGACCCGGACCGCGCCGCGCAGGTCGTCAACGCCGCGTTCCTGCTCGGGACGGTCCTGCTCGTCGCTGCGATCGCCCGTGGCCTCTGGCCGGGCCGCCGGCGGATCGAGCTCGGAGCGGCGGCGTTCATCGCCTTCCTGCCGGTGGTGGTGGAGGCGGGCGCGATGTTCCACCCCGAGCCGATGTCGCTCTTCCTCACGGCGCTCGCCCTGTGGCTCTGCGTGCGGACGTTCGCGAACCCGCGGTACGCGTGGGCGCTCGGCGTCACGCTCGGGGCCGCGCAGCTCGTGCGGGCCTGGGCGCTCGCGACGCTCGCGGCGGTTGCGCTCGCGCTCCTGCTGGCGAGGCGGTGGCGGGCGCTCGCGATCGTCTGCGTCCTCGCGGTCGCCATCCCGGCGCCCTGGTACCTCCACCAGCGCACCACCTACGGCGGCCAGCCGCAGTTCCCGCAGCCCGCGCAGGGGACGCATCTGCCGGCCGGCTTCTACTACGGGCTCGGGCTGCCGACGGCGATCACGGCTCCCTACCGGGAGAACCACTACACCCGCTGGCTGCCCGTGACCTACGACGGCGTCTGGGGTGACTACTTCGGCGTCTGGGCCTGGCACGGGAACGGCGAGTCGGTAACCCGGCCGTCGGCCCACGCCGCACGGTGGCTGAAGCTCCAGTCCCTCCTCGGGCTCGTTCCGACCGCGCTCGCCCTGGCGGGCTGGGTGCTGCTCGCCCGCTCGTCGTGGCGCCGGCGGGAGGGGCTCGCGGTCGCGCTCCTGCCCCTCCTCGGCCTTTCGGCGTACCTCTATTTCGCCGTCCGCTACTGGACGCCCGACGGCGATCTGCTCAAGGCGACCTACATGCTGACGACGGCCGCGGGCTGGGCGCTTGCCTTCGGGTACGCGCTCGACAGGCTTCCGGGCAGGGCCTTCAAGGTGACCGTGGCGCTCCTCGGCCTCCTCGCGCTCGCCGAGCTTCCGTTCCTCTTCTACTGACCGCCGACCAGGAGCATGTCCTCGAGGAAGCGGTCGAGCCCGGGGCGGGGCTGCCAGCCCAGCTCTGCCTCGGTCCGGGTCGGATCGGCGGCGATCGCCTGCGGGTCCGACGGGCGGATGAACGCGGGGTCGACGACGACCGCCGCTGTCGGTCGAGCCGGCGAAGGTCGCCGACCACTCGAGCGGGTCGTCGCCGTCGAGGTGCCACTCGAGCTCGAAGCCGGCGAGCGCGAACGCCCGGTCGGCGAGCTCCCAGACGGCGTGGAGCCTGCCCGTGCCGAGCACGTAGTCGCGGTAGGCGGCCGCCTCGTCGGGGAGGCCGCGCGTCTCGGCCTGGCGCAGGATCGCGACCATCCCGTCGACGTAGTCGGGCGCGAACCCCCAGTCGCGCTGCGCCTTCAGGTTCCCGAGCGCGAGCGGTCGGTCGGCGTGCCCGGCCTCGAGGCCGGCGACGTGGTCGACGACCTTCCGGGACAGGAACTGCGGGCCGCGGCGCCGCGACTCGTGGTTGAACAGGATCCCGCAGGCGATCTTCACCGCGTAGCTCTCGCGGTAGCTGCGGCAGAGCATGTGCGCCGCGGCCTTGGCGGCGGCATAGGGGCTCTGCGGGTTGAGCGCCGCGCTCTCGTCGTGGACGACGCGCTCGCCCGGCACCGAGCCGAACATCTCGCCCGACGAGGCCTGGTAGAAGCGCGTTCCCGGGCTGTCGAGCCTGACCGCGTCGAGCAGGTGGACGACGACGTGCGCGTTCGACTCCCAGGTCGCCTGCGGGTCGGCGAACGACGCGCTGACGCTGCTCTCGCCCGCGAGGTTGTACAGCTCCTCGGGCCGGACGTCGCCCACGAGGGCGCGCAGCGGGCCCGGGTCGCGGATGTCGCGCCGGACTGCGACGAGGTTGGCGTGTCCGCCGAACATCGCCTCGGCCGCGTCGACGTCGCGCACGGCGGCGTGCACCGTCCAGCCGTCGTCGAGAAGCCGGCGGACGAGGTAGTAGCCGTCCTGGCCCGTGGCGCCGGTGACGACGGCGGTGCGTGGCTCGACCGAACGCCGCATGCCCGGAGTCTAGGGGTGGACAGGCAGTACCCTTCCCCGCCGTGCCCGTCGTCCTCTTCACCTGCGCCGGCCAGCGCGTCGACATCGTCCGGGCGTTCGGCCGCGCCGGCGCGACCACGGTCGCGGCCGACGTCAACGAGCTCGCGCCGGCCCTCTACGCGTCCGACCGCCGCGCGCTCGTGCCGCCGGTGGACGACCCCGCGTACATCCGGGCGCTCGCGGCGCTCGTCGTCGAGCACGGCGCGAGCCTCGTCGTGCCCCTGGCCGACCTCGACCACCGCCTGCTCGCCGAACGGCGTGAGGAGCTCGGCGCGCTCGTCCTGCTCCCCGGGCCCGCGACGATCGCTCTCTGCGAGGACAAGTACGAGGCACACCGGTTCTTCGAGGCGAACGGCGTCGCCTCGCCGCCGACGTGGCTCGAGGACGATTTGCCCGCGGAGATCCAGTTCCCGGTGCTCGTCAAGGCCCGGAAGGGCTTCGGCTCCCGTCACATCTATCGGGCCGAGAGCCGTGAGGAGCTCGACTTCTACCTCGCCCGCACGACGATGGCGTCGATGGTCCAGCGGGTCTGCGTGGGCGAGGAGTTCTCGATCGACGTCTTCTGCGACACGGACGGGCGCTGCCTGGGCGCGGTCCCGCGGACGATGATCGAGTCGAAGGGCGGCGAGTCGATCAAGGGGATGACGATCCGCGACGACGAGCTGATCCGACACGGCTGCCGCGTCTCGGAGGCGATGGGGATTGTCGGCCCGGCGAACATCCAGTGCTTCCGCGAGGCCGACGGCTCGCTGCCGGTCACCGACGTCAACCCGCGCTTCGGCGGCGGCTTCCCGCTCCCGACCGCTGCCGGCTCGGGCTTTCCCGCGCTGGCGCTGGCGCTCGCGCGGGGCGAGCGGCCCGAGCCGCGCCTGGGCGAGTTCAGGGAAGGCGTCCTGATGACGCGGTACTTCTCACAGGTGATCCTCGCGCGAGGCGCCGATGGGCTCGAACCGGTCGGCGACGCCTGACCTCGCCAGTACCCTCCCGGCTATGCGTTCCCTCGTCACCGGCGCGGCCGGGTTCATCGGGTCGCACCTGGCCGAGGCGCTCCTCGCCGCCGGTCACGAGGTGTCCGGGATCGACTGCTTCACGGACTACTACGACGTCGAGCTGAAGGAGGAGAACGGGCGGGGCCTCGACATCAGGCGCCTCGATCTCGCCGAGGACGAGCTCGACTTCCGCGGCGTCGACGTCGTCTTCCATCTCGCCGGCCAGCCGGGCGTGCAGAGCTTCGGCGGCGTCTTCCCGACGTACCTCCGCCGGAACGTGCTCGCGTCGCAGCGCGTCTTCGAGGCGTCGGCGCGCGACGGCGCGCGTGTCGTGTTCTCGTCGTCGTCATCGGTGTACGGCGCGGCAGAGCGCTTCCCGACGCCGGAGAGCACGGAGCCGCGGCCGTTGTCGCCCTACGGCATCACGAAGCTCGCGTGCGAGCATCTCGGCACCGCGTATGCGCGCGAGTTCGGGCTCGACCTCGTGGTGCTCCGGTACTTCAACGCGTTCGGTCCGAGACAGCGGCCCGACATGGCGTTCACGCGGGTCGTGAACGCGCTGGCAGCGGGGTCGGGTTTCGAGGTGTACGGCGACGGCGACCAGTCCCGCGGCTGGACGTACGTCGGCGACATCGTCGCAGGCACGATCCTCGCCGCCGAGCGGGGCACCGGGACGTACAACCTCGGCGGCGCGCTCGAGGCGTCGCTGAACGAGTCGATCGCCTTGCTCGAGCGGATCTCCGGCCGGACGCTCGAGGTCACGTACCGCCCGGCCGTGGCAGGCGACCAGCGGCGCACGAGCGCCGATACGACCCGCATCAGACGGGAGTTGGGCTGGGAGCCGGCGACGTCACTCGAGGACGGTCTCCGCGCTCAGTGGGAATGGGCGTCGTCTAGAGTGGCGCTTTCATGAGTGCTGACAAGCTGGCCGCCGATCTCGAGGCGGAGCGCGAGATCGACCTGCGGAGCTGGCTCGAGGCGCTTCGCTCCCGCGCCTGGATCGCCGTTGCAGGGCTCGCGATCGGGGTGCTCGTCGGCGTGCTGTACACGCTCGGGGGCTCCGGCAGCACCTACACCGCGACCGCGCTGATCGCGCGCGGCCAGGCCTTCTCGCCGGGCGGGAACCAGACGGTGCTCTCGTACCTCTCGAGCCCTGCCGCGATCGAGGCGTTTGCCACGTCTGAGGATGCACTCCGGTATGCGGCGGCGAAGGCGCGAATTAGCGTCGCGCAGCTTCGCGGGCATGTGACGACGTCGACCGTCACGGCCGATCTCCAGGCGTCCGCCCAGAACACGAACAGCATCCTCATCCTGATCGGGGTCGCGCTGAACAGACCGAAGCGAGCCGAGGATGCCGCGAACGCGCTCGCCCGCATCGTCCAGAAGAAAACGACCTCCGGATATGTCAGGCAGTCGATCCAGATCTACAAGGTCAGGCTCGCCAACTACCAGCAGCGGCTCAAGACCCTTCAGACGAGAATCAACGCTCTCAACGCGTCGGTCGCGAAGGCGCAGGGCCTCTCCCCGCTCGACCAGCTCGTGATCGCGAGCCAGCTCGACGCCGCGGAGGCCGCCTACGGGCAAACCCTCGACTCGCAGACGACGACGCAGCAGCAGCTGTCGCTGGCCCAGCAGGTCGAGCAAACGCAGATCGTCCAGCAGGCGAGAGCCGAGAAGTCGACCGCGCGCTCGCGTCGGAACTCCGTGGTCATCGGTGGGTTGATCGGGCTGCTGATCGGCGCCATCGTCGCGATCATCGTCGGGCTGCGCGCCCGCCGGACGGCCGTCCCGGCCTGATCCGGGCTCGGGCGCCGAGTACGATCGCCCGGACGTGAAGGTCTCCTTCCTCATCCCCGCCTACAACGAGGCGGCCACGATCGGCGAGGTGCTCGAGCGGATCGCCGGTCTATCGCTCGACGCGCAGGTGATCGTCGTCGACGACGGCTCGACCGACGACACCGCAGCGATCGCCGAGGCGGCCGGCGCGACCGTCGTGCGCCAGTCGAACCGCGGCAAGGGCGCGGCGATCCGCACGGCGATCGCCGAGGCCGACGGGCAGATCGCCGTGATCCAGGACGCCGACATGGAGTACGACCCGGCCGAGGTGCCGGACCTGATCGAGCCGATCGTCAGTGGCCGCGCAGACGTCGTCTACGGCTCGCGCCTGCGCGGCGGGAAGCCGCAGCGGGCGTTCCTCTTCTGGCATCTGGTCGGGAACCGGTTCCTGTCGCTCGTGACGAACGCGCTCTTCAACACCACGCTCTCGGACATGGAGACCGGCTACAAGGCGTTCCGGATGGACGTGCTCCGCTCGCTGAGGCTGACCGAGAACGGCTTCGGGATCGAGCCGGAGATCACCGGCCAGGTGTGCCTGCGGAAGCTCCGGATCTACGAGCTCCCGATTTCCTACTACGGAAGGACGCACGAGGAGGGGAAGAAGATCACCTGGCGCGACGGGTTCCGCGCGCTGTGGGTGCTCGTCAGGGTGCGGGTGTCGGGGTGATCGGCGGCAAGTCGGTCGCCGTCGTGGTGCCGGCCTACAACGAGGCGGCGCTGATCGACGAGACGCTCGCCGGGATCCCCAGCTTCGTCGACCGGATCGTGGTCGTGGACGACGCGTCGACAGACGGGACGGGCGAGAAGGCGCGCAGCTACGCCGATCCCCAGATCGCGGTGATCTCGCACGAGCGGAACCTGGGCGTCGGCGCGGCGATCGTGACCGGCTACAGGCGCGCGCTCGCGGAGCGGATGGACGCCACCGCGGTGATGGCCGGCGACAACCAGATGGATCCCGACGAGCTCGAGTCGATCCTCGCGCCCGTGCTGGCCGGCGACGTCGACTACGCGAAGGCGAACCGGCTGATCAGCGGCCGCGCCTGGGAGCTGATTCCGCGCAGCCGCTACCTCGGGAACGCCGTTCTGTCGCTGTTGACCAAGATCGCCTCGGGCTACTGGCACGTCGCCGACTCGCAGGCGGGCTACACGGCGATCTCGCTCTCGACCCTCGACCGCCTCGACCTCGACCGGGTCTACACCCGCTACGGCTTCCCGAACGATCTGCTCGTGCACCTGAACGTGATCAACGCGCGGGTCCGAGACGTGCCGTCGCGCCCGATCTACAACGTCGGCGAGCGCTCCGGGATCAGGATCCGGTCCGTGGTGCCGCGGATCTCCTGGCTCCTCATGAAGGGATTCTTCTGGCGGATGCGCGAGAAGTACGTGATCCGGGACTTCCACCCGCTCGTCTTCTTCTACCTTCTCGGCATCGTGATGACGCTGGTGGGCCTCGCGCTCGGCATCGCCGAGACCGTGCTCCGCATCCTCGGCCACGGGATCCCGGCGGCGACGATCGTCCTGGTCGCGCTGCTGCTCATCGCGGGGAGCCAGTTCACCCTGTTCGCGATGTGGTTCGACATGGAGTCGAACAAGGACCTGCGCTAGGAGAGCGCGCAGGCGGCGTCAGGGCTCCGCCGCCTTCCGCGTCTCTTCCTCCGACGGTGGTGCGACGACTCCTCACCGGGCTCGCGTCCAGCGGGTGAGGCTCAGCCGAGCACCATCCCCTCGGTTGCTGCCGAGGGCTCCGGGTCGGGGAGCCGTGTCATCCGGAAGCCGATCAGGAGGCCGAGCACGGCGGCGAAGAACGGCACGAGCAGCGCGATCTGGAGGGCCTTTGGCCTCGCCTTTGTGTTGATGTCGATGATCTCGGCCTTGACGTCCGGAGGCTGCCCCGCGAGCAGCTCTTCGAGATGTGTGTTGGTCATCACCTCGGCGTTCTTCTCGAGGCCCTTCGAGACTTGCTGCTGCTCGGCGGGCGAGAGCACCTTGCTCTGGTCGGCGTAGTGCGTGAAGAGGAGCGACAACGAGGCGAGCATGATCGCTCCGGCGAAGGCAAGTCCGAACGAGAGCCCGAATGACCCGCCGGCCGAGTTCACACCGGCGGCCTCGCTGACGCGCTCCTCCTCGATCGGCGAGAGCGTGTAGTTGTTGAGCTGCGAGACGAGCAGGCCGAGCCCGGCGCCGGCGATCAGGAGCGGGACGACGAGTGCCCAGCCCGAGTGGACGCGGGGCACGAACGGGATCAGGACCGCCAGGCCGAGGGCGAGCAGCAGGAATCCCGCTCGAATGATCTTGCTGGGGCTGCGCTTGCCGGCCTTCTTCCCGGCGACCAGGGCGACGAAGAACATGCTCAGCGAAAGGGGGGCGAGCGAGAGCCCCGACTCGAGCGCGTTGTACTCCAGCACCATCTGCAGGTAGATCGGGAGCGCGATCATCATGCCGCCGAGGGCGATCTGCTGCAGCGTCTGCGAGGAGATGCCGAGACGGAAGTACCTCGACCGGAAGAGCCCCGGGTCGATCAGCGCAGGCTTGGCCTCCCGCTTGCGTCGCACCAACCACCAGGCGAGCGAGCCGAGACCGACCACGCCTGCTGCGAGCAGAACGCCCACGGCGGCGCTCCCCTCCCCCCAGACGAGGATCCCGAGCACGATCCCGCCCATGCCCACCGCCGACAGGATCGCGCCCACCACATCGACCCGCCGCTCGCCGGTATACGGGACATCGCGTACCCGCCGGCTTCCGACGAGCACGATCGCGATGATCACCACCTCTCCCGCGAACGCGATCCGCCACGAGAGAAACGTCGTGATGAAGCCGCCGACGAGCGGGCCGACGGCTGCGGCGATCGCGGCGGCCGCGCCGACGAGCGCGTAGGCCTTCCGCTGCATCGCGCCCTGAAAGTTTCCGTGGATCAGCGACTGCATCGCCGGGAGAAGCAGCGAGGCACCGAGGCCTCCGACGACCGCCCAGAAGATCACGATCGGCAACAGGCTCTGTGAGAGCGTCATCGAAATCGCGCCGGCCGCGTAGCCGATCAGCCCGATCACGTACGCCCGCTTACGGCCGATCAGGTCACCGATCTTGCTGCCGACGAGGATGAACGCTGCAGAGACGAGCGCCTCGAGCGCGATCGCCGACTGCACGCCGCTTGCCGTGGTGTCGAGGTCGTGCACCACCGCCGAGATCGACACGTTCATCAGCGACGTGTCGACCACGAGGACGAACATCGCCATCGCCAGCAGGATCGCGAGGCGCTGGTCGCCGCTCGATTCCTGCGGCGCAGCCGTAGCCTCGACCGTCACCGCTCCACCCTATCCACGAAGGCGGATGCGACCCCGCGACGAGGTCGATCGGCGAGCGCCCGGCGAAGCACGCCGTTGACAAGAGGCCGGGAACGACGCAGAATCGTCCCCCGTGTGTTGTCTTGCCCTCTTCGCGGCGTTTCTCGGCCCCCGGTTCGCGTTCGCCCTGCTCTGGATCTTCGACACCACGAGGATCGACGCCGCCTTCTCCTCCTGGGTGTGGCCGCTTCTCGGCCTTCTGTTCGCCCCGTGGACGATCCTGCTCTACACCCTCGCCTGGGGGCCCGTGAACGGCGTCCACGGCGCGGGCTGGATCGCCGTCGTGGTCGGTGTCTTCCTCGACCTCGCCACCTACTCCGCCCGCGCGGCGCAGTCCCGCTACCAGGCACGCAGCGTCTAGCCCCAGGCGCGCTTGCCGCGACGTCTTGCGCGGCGCCAGACCTCGGGCAGCCGGCGGCGGGCCCGTGCCCGGCGGTCGCGCTGCCGTTCGATGAGCCGGCCGGCGACGAGCGCGGCGTCGGTGCGGTCGGTGCGCCGGGCGAGCTCGCGGAGCTGACGGAGCGCCACCACCGCGTCCTGGTGCTCGCCGAGCGTGTCCTGCAGGTCCTTCGCGGCCGAGATGAACGGGGCAGCGTTCCTGCCTCCCGCCGGCTGGGCGAGCTCTGCGGCATACCGGGCGCGCTTGCCCTGGATCCGCAGCTTGTGGAGCGCGGCGTCGTCCAGCCGGTCGAGGCGCCTTGCGCGCCGTCGGAGCTTCCGGAGCTCCTTCCGGGCCAGCTTCTTCAGAGTGACGTCCACGCGGGTTGCCGGAAGCGTGGTGGTCGCCGCATCGAGCATGTCGAGGAGGGCGAAGTAGCGGCGCTTCTCGAGCGCGGCGAGTAGACGCTCACGCGCACGGCCCCGCTCCTCTCGCAACGGGTGCAGCAACACCGAGGCGACGGTGGCGTCGCCGCCGTCGAGCCTTGCTCCGTCCGCCCCGAGGCCCTCTGTCAGCACGTCGAGATCGCGGACTGCGCCGAGCTTCCCCGCCAGCCAGTCGAGCTCTGCCCGGACGTGCTCGACCCATTCGTCGTCGAGCATGACGCGCGCCGTGCGCAGGATCGAGCGGAGCCGCCGGACGGCGACCCGCATGTCGTGGACGGCGTCTGCGTCCTCCCGAAATCGCACCACGGGGTCGTTCCGGAGAATCACCTGCACCTGGGCTGCGATCATCGCCCGAAGGTGGTCGAGCGCCGGGGCGCGCCGCTTCGGCCGCTCGGGCTCCGGCACGCGCATCCGCCCACCTCTCCGTTGCGCTCGCATCGGCGCGATCGGCTCGATGTCCTTCCGCCGGAGCACAGCCGCCAGGAGCGTCCTGATCGATTCGGGGGGAATGCCGGCCTCTCCGGGCTCCTCCACCGCGATCCGTCCCTCGTCGGTCGGGAGCTCCACCTGCCACGCCCCTGAACCATCCTCGACCCGGTGCCGGAGCGTGATCCCCGTGTGAAGCAAACCCCGATCGGATGTGTCGTAGTAGGTCGTGAACGCCTCCGCGTCGACTGGCGCGTTCCCGCTGCGGCGCGGTACCTCTCCGCCTTCGAGCCCGAGCTCTCTCGGCACTGCGTTTTTCATCGCCACTCCTCGTCGCCGTAGCCCGGAACGCGCCCGGCCAAACCACCGTCGCGATCTCCATGAAGCGCAACTCTTCGCCTGCGACGGCTCGAGCGGCTCTGCCCCTGCCACCCAGAAGATCGGTAGCGGCACCGCCAAAGATGGGTAGCACCACCGAATCGGTCAACCCCTGCCCGGCCGTACCGTCAGCAAGACAACAGACAAGACAAACAGGCAAAGGGATCAGGGGGTATCCGATGCATCCGTTCATCTCCGAGACGATGGTGCGGACGCGGGAGCGAGAGCTCGACCGCGCCACGAGAGACGTCTACCGCCGGCAGGCGAGGCCGCCCGTACGGCGGCCGACCAGGGAGTCCGTGCTCCTGCGGATGACCACGATCGGCGACGCCGAGGCGATCGGGCGGCTGGCAGCGCTCGAGTCCGTGCCCGAGCCGGACTGCCGCTGCGTGGTCGCCGAGGTCGACGGCACGGTCGTGGCGGCGCTGCCGCTGCGCGGCGGCAAGGTCATCGCCGACCCGTTCCGGCCGACCGCGCACCTCGTGCCGCTGCTCGAGCTTCGCGCGAAGCAGCTGGCCGGACAGGCAAAGCCGCCGCGGACGGGCCTTCGCGGCGTCGTGCGGGCATTCGACCGCGTCTGATCAGGCGCGCGCGGCCGGGACCAGCTCGAGCTCGGCCGCGCGCCGGACGGCGTCCCAGCGGGTCGTCGCGCCGAGCTTGGCCAGTACCGCGGCGACATGGTGCTCGGCCGTTCTCGGCGACACGACGAGGCGGTCGGCGATCTCCATGTTCGAGAGGCCGTCGGCGAGCAGCGCCAGCACCTCGAGCTGCCGGCCGGTGAGCCCGGCCGGATTGGCACGGGTCGCTGCACGGGGGCCACGCGGCACCGAGACGCCCAGCTGCCGCATCCGCTCGGCCACCCGCCGCGCGAGCGGCTCGGCGCCGAGCCCGCGGGCGATGCCGATCGCCTCGGCGAGGGGCTCCTCGTCGTCCAGCAGCGAGAGCATCAGTGCGCGGTCGTAGGCCCAGCCGACCTCGCCGAAGGCCTCGGCGGCGCCACGCCAGTCATGGCGCAGGATCGCGTCCAGCGGGGGTGATCCCGGCAGCTCCACGTCGACCTCGATCCCCGCGAGCGACGACGCCACCGCGATCCGCACCGCCCCCCAGCCGACGAGGCTCCCGCGGATCCGCCGGATCTCGTCCAGCAGAGCCTCCAGCCGCCCGTGCGGCATCGGGCCCCCGCCGAGAAGCGCAAGCTCGACCTCCAGCTCGACGACCGGGGCCATCCGCTGGAGCTCGCCGGTGTGCCCCGCCTGCGCCGCGACTCCGGCGACCGCCCCCGCCGCGCCGGGATCGCCGCGGCGCACCGCAAGCTCGGCCAGCACCGTGCGTCCGAGGAGCTGAGGAATCGACTCGCCATGGGAGACGACGCGCGTGGCGAAACGCTCCGCGGCCTCCCACTCGCCCGCTCGGAGCCGGAGCCAGGCGAGCATCGTGCCGGCGTACTCGGCGAGGGTGTGAACCTCGTACTCGGCCGCATACGCGATCGCCTCCCCGGCGTAGACGCGCGCCTCGAGCGGCCGCCCCCAGCACATGAGGGTGTACGCGAGATTCACGAGCGCCCGTGCCGCCTCGTGGCGTGTCCCGCTCCGGTCGGCCAGCTCCCGGGCCTCGAGCAGCGTCGCGGTCGCGTCCGGGTCGTCCCAGATCTTCGCCGACCCGATGTTGACGAGCGCGTGCGACCGCGTCGCATCGTCGCCGAGCTGGGTCGCGAGCTCGTACGCGATCTCGCCCATCGCGATCGCCTGGTCCGTGTCCTCCCCGAGCATCGCGAGCTGCGACAGCGTGCTGTAGGCGGCCGCGAGGTCCGCCGAAGGGCCCAGAGGCTCGAGGATCGCGACCGCCTCGTGGGCGGTGCTCCGCGCGCGGTTGCCGTCGCCCGAGTACCACTGGAACCGTGCAGCGACCCTCAGGCAGTTTCCCACCGAGGTCTCGTCGCCGAGTAGGCGGTAGATCGCGGTGGCGCGCTCGATCGCCGGGAACGCGACGTCGAGGCGCGACACGACATACGCGGCCGAGGCGAGCTCGAAGTGCACCGCAGCCTCCTCGCGCGGCACGAGTCGTTCGGCGAAGTCGGCAGCACGTAGATAGTGGGAGAACGCCTCGCGATGCGACTCGAGCGCCGCCGCGCGCCGCGCGGCGACCGCGGCATACCCGGCGACCACGTCCTCCTCGTCCGCCGCCTCTGCGTGATGGACGATCTCCGCCGGGTCGGCGCCGGCCTCGAGGAGCGCGGCGAGGATCGCCGCGTGCACGCGCCGCCGTGCCGCCGCGGTCATGCTCGACGCGATCGCGTGGCGCGCGAGCTCGTGCCGGAACCGGACGAAACCGGGCTCGACCTCGAGCAGGCTGCGGCGCTCGAGCTCCTCGGCCGCCGCCGGCCAGCCCGACATGACCGCGTCGAGCACCGAGACCGGCACGCGGCTCGGCACCACCGACACGATCTCGAGCAGGAGCCGAGACGGATGGTCGAGACGCGAGGCGCGCCCCCGCATGGCGTTGGCGACCGACCGGGGCAGCGACCCGTCGACGGCGCACGCGAGGAGCTCGGTCACGTAGAACGGATTGCCGCCGGTCGTCGCGTAGACGCTCGTTGCCCGGTCTCCGGCGAGCGCAGCGACCGCGTCGCGGGAGAGCGGCGAGAGCTCGAGGAACACGGCCGCGTCCGCCGGGACGGCGCCCACCACGGCGTGAAGCGGGTGACCCGGAGGCGCCTCGCCGCCGCGGAAGGTGACGACGAGCAGCGCCGGGAGGGCACCGATGCGGCGCCCGACGAGCATGATCGAGTCCAGCGTGGCCTCGTCGGCCCAGTGGACGTCCTCGAGCACGAGGACCGTCGGGCGGGGCGGCAGCTCGAGCTCCTCGACGAGCAGCGTCTGGATCTCGTGCGGCGCGGCGCTCGTCGCGAGAGCCTCTGCGAGCGCCGGCGAGACCCGAGACGCGAAGTCGCGAAAGGGGCCGAGCGGCCGCGGGATCGTCAGGTCGTCGCACGTTCCGAGCAGCACCCGGGCTCCCGGCTCGAGCCCCTCGAGGAAACGCGTGACGAGCGACGTCTTGCCGATCCCAGGCTCGCCGGCGACGAATACGACCCGTCCGTCGCCGCGCTTCGCCTTCGCGTACGCAGCGGAGAGCGCCTCGAGCGCATGCCCACGTTCGAGTAGTTCCATGGTGGAAGGGTACGACGCGACGGGTCAGCGCTGGATTTGCCGCCATGTTTCAGAACGGCAGACGCGGAAACCCACTCGGCATCATGACTCTCCACCGCTTCCTGCTGCTACTGCTGAACGCCGGCCCTGCAGGCGCCGAACGTCTCACGCCCCCCGAGGCCGTATCGTTCAAAGCGGGATGCGGCTCTACGACTACGAGGCCTCGGGCAACTGCTTCAAGGTAAGGCTCCTCCTGGCGCTGCTCGGAGGCGAGTACGAGCGGGTGCCGATCGACATCTTCGCCGGCGACACGCTCACGCCCGAGTTCGGGCGGCTCAATCCGCTTCGCGAGACGCCTGTGCTCGAGCTCGACGACGGCAACGTCCTCACCCAGTCGAACGCGATCCTCTGGTACCTCGCCGAGGGCAGCCGGTATCTGCCCCAGACGACGTACGAGCGCGGCGAGGCCGTGCAGTGGCTCTCGTTCGAGCAGGAGCGAGTGATGTCGGGCATCGGTAGCGCGCGCTTCCGGATCCTCACCGGGCGGGGCGCCGACGTCGTCCCCGGCCGCCTCGCCCTCGGCCGGACCGCCCTCGAGACGCTCGAGGGGCGGCTCGAAGGCCGCCGCTGGCTCGTCGGCGACCGCTGCTCGATCGCCGACATCTCGAACTACGCCTACACGCATGTCGCCGCGGACGCGGGTTACGAGCTCGCCTCGTACCCGGCCGTCTCGGCGTGGCTGGGGCGCGTCGGGGCAGAGCCCGGCTTCGTCGACGACCTCGTGCCGTACCCCGACAACGCCCGGTCCGGCAACAGCAGGTCGATCTACGACGGTTGACGCGGCGGATGCCCCCGGGCATCCTCGGCGAGTGGGGCAGGTCGAGATCGGACTGCTCGGCGGGTTCAGCGCCTCGACGGACGGAGTCGAGGTACCGGACGGCGTCTGGCGGCTGCGCAAGGCCCGGGAGCTGGTCAAGCTGCTCGCGCTCGGGCGCGGCCACCGGCTCCATCGCGAGCAGGCGATGGACGCCCTGTGGCCGGAGCTCGATCCCGCGGCCGCCGCGAACAACCTCAACCAGGCGGTGCACGTCACGCGCCGCGCCCTCGGAGCAAACGCGATCGAGGCGAGGGACGGCCTGCTCGTGCTCGTCGCCGAGGTCGACGTGGAAGCCTTCGAGGCGGCCGCGTCGGCCGCGCTTCGCCTGCGCGCCGCGCCCGCGCTGCGCGCGGCGCTTGCGCTCTACCGAGGCGAGCTCCTGCCCGAGAACCGCTACGACGACTTCGCCGAAGCCCGTCGCGCCGAGCTCGAGTCGCTCGCGACCGAGCTCTCGGCGGCGCTCGAAGGGGAGGCCGAGGGCGGACGGCTCCAGCTCCCTGCCGACGCGAGCTCGTTCGTCGGTCGCCGCCACGAGCTCGCCGAGCTGACGGCGCTTCTCGGCCGCGGCCGCCTGCTGACGCTCACCGGGACCGGCGGCGCGGGGAAGACCCGCCTCTCGCTGGAGCTCGCACGCTCGGTCGAGCTGACGTTCGACGACGGGGCGGCGCTCGTGGAGCTCGCGCCCGCGAGGGGGGAGTCGGTCGGCGTCGCGGTCGCCGCCGCCCTCGACGTGCAGGCGCTTCCCGGCCAGGGGCACGACGAGGCGGTTGCGGCATTCCTGGCCGGCCGTGAGCTCCTGCTCGTCCTCGACAATTGCGAGCACGTGCTCCCGACGTGTGCCGCGCTCGTGTCGATGCTGCTGCGCGCTTCGCCGCGGCTGAGCATCCTGGCCACGAGCCGGGAGCCGCTTCGCGTCCCCGGCGAGGTCGTCTTCCGCGTCCCTTCGCTCGCCATCCCCGATCCGGAGCACCACCCGGGTGCGGCCGGCCTCTCGGACTACGAGGCCGTCACACTGTTCGTGGAGCGGGCTGCGGCGGTCGCACAGGGGTTCGAGCTCACCGACGAGAACGCCGACGACATCGCGCGCATCTGCTTCCGGCTCGACGGGTTGCCGCTCGCGCTCGAGCTCGCGGCCGGGCGCGTCGGCGCCCTCACCCCCGCCGCGATCGCGGAGCGGCTCGACGACCGCTTCCGCCTGCTGCGGGCGGGCGCGAGCCGGGCCCCGACGAGACAGCAGACGCTCGAAGCGACCCTGCGCTGGAGCCACGACCTGCTCGAGCCGGACGAGCGCGTGCTCTTCCGCCGCCTGGGGGTGTTCGCCGGCGGCTTCGAGCTCGGTGCGGCCGAGGCGGTGTGCTCGGGCGACCTCCTCGGCCTCACCGAGGTTGCCGACGTCCTCGGGAGGCTCGTCGAGAAGTCCCTCGTCAGCTTCGACGAGCGGGGCGCCGACCGCCGGTACCGCCTTCTCGAGACAGTCCGGATCTACGCCCGCGACCAGCTCGACGAGGCGGGCGAGGCCACTGCGCTCGCCTCGCGGCACGCCCGCTGGGCTCTCGCCCTCGCGGAGGCCGCGGTCGAGAGCCAGTCGCTCGACCGTGAGGCGGCGAACCTCCGGGCCGCGCTCGACTCGCTCCTCGACTCACATCCCGAGGAAGCGCTTCGGCTCTGTACCGCGCTGATGCCGTTCTGGATCCGGCGCATCGACCTCGTCGAGGCGCAGCGGCGGTTCGACGTCGCGCTCGAGGCTGCTCCCGAGCCGACAGCCGTTCGCGCGGAGGCGCTCCTGGCCGCGTCGGCGGTCGGGTTCCGGTCCGGGATCATGCCGGCCGGGCGCGCGCGGGCGGAGGAGAGCCTCGCGGTGGCCAGGTCCACGGGTGACCCGCGAGCCGAATGGAGGGCGCTCCAGCGGCTGGCCGACTTCGGCGCTGCGTGGGACGACGGCCTCAACGCGATCGGCTTCCTCGACCGGGCGCTCGTCCTGGCCCGGCGCGAGGGCCTGGCCGGAGCCGAGGCGCTCGGCGTCTACACGCTCGGCGTCGCCCACTGGCTCCTGCAGGACGTCGGACGGGCGGAGGAATGCCTCACGGACAGCCTCGAGCTCTTCCGCAGCCGCGCGGGGTCCCCGGAGCGCATCCCCTCGCTGCTGAACCTCGCCGAGCTCTACTGGCCGGGGATCCCCGGGACGATCAGCGCGCGGCTCGTGTTCGAGGAGACGCTCCAGCCCTTCACCGAGGTGACGAGCGACACGGCGGTCGGGTACGTCCTCGCGAACCACGCGGGGATCGTGCGCGTCGCCGGCGACCTGGCGCGCGCGCGAGCGCTCTTCGAGGAGGGCGAGCGGACGTTCGTCGCGCTCGACGACACGCGGGGCCTGGCGGCGGTGCTCGTTCGCAAGGCCTACCTCGAGCTCACCGAGCACTCGTTCGAGCCGGCCCGCGCGGCGCTCGAACGGGCGCTGGTGCTGCGGCGCGCGATGAACGACCGTCGCGGGATCGGGATCGCGCTCGCCGGTCTCGGGCTCGTCGACACGGTGTCGGGCGACCTCGACCGTGCCGGCCGCGAGCTCGCCGACGCCCAGGATCTGTTCCGCCGCGCCGGCGACCGCTGGGGATTCGCCAGCACGATGTGGAGGACGGCCGACTACGAGATCGTGCGCGGTCGCCTGGACGACGCGGACGCGGCGCTGGCGGAGGCGCGCTCGGTCCTCGGCACCACGCAGCGCGTCCGCTGGGTCGCGAACACGGTCGCCCTGAGCGCGGAGGTCGCGCTCGAGCGAGGCGACCTCGACCTCGCCCGCGAACGGCTCGCCGAGGCCCGGGCGCTCTTCGTCGAGGCGCTCGACGATCGCGGCGCCGCGGCCGTCGACGTGCGCGCCGCGGAGGCATTTGCGCCGGGCTAATCCGGTGCTAAGGGGTCGTGCGTACAACTCCCCCGACATTCGACGAAGGAGGGGGAACATGAGTGCGACGATCTCCCCGGTGATCGGGGAAGCGACGTTGCAGGAGCTGCGGGAGGCCGTCAAGGGCGAGGTGCTCTCCCCGGGCGACGAGGGGTATGCGGAGGCTTGCTGCGTCTGGAACGGGATGTACGACGGCCGCCGCCCGGCGGCGATCGTCCGGTGCGCCGGCGCGGCGGACGTGATCGCGGCGGTCGGGTTCGCCCGGAGCAACGACCTGCCGCTCGCGGTGCGCGGCGGCGCCCACAGCGTGGGGGGCTTCTCGAGCGCAGACGGCGGCCTCGTCGTCGATCTCTCCCCGATGCGGGGCGTCCGCGTCGATCCGGGTCGCGGCGTGGCATTCGTCGGCGGCGGCGCGACCTGGGCCGACGTCGACCACGAGACGCAGGCGCACGGCCTCGCGACGACCGGCGGGCTCGTCTCGAGCACCGGCGTCGGCGGCTTCACGCTCGGCGGCGGCGTCGGCTGGCTGATGCGCAAGCACGGGCTTGCCTGCGACAACCTCCTCGGCGCGGATGTCGTCACCGCCGACGGCCAGCTCATCCGCGCGAGCGAGGACGAGAACCGCGAGCTCCTCTGGGGCCTCCGCGGCGGGGGCGGCAACTTCGGCGTCGCGACGCAGCTCGAGCTGAGCCTGCACGAGGTGGGCCCGGTCGTCCACGCGGGGCCCGTCTTCTATCCCGCCGAGGCCTCCGGCGACCTGCTGCGGCTCTTCCGCGAGTGGTCGGCCGACGCGCCGGACCAGGTCACCGCGCTCGTGAACCTGACCTCGGCGCCGCCGCTGCCGGTGATCCCGGCCGAGTGGCACGGCAAGAAGGTCGCGGTTCTCGTCGCGGTGACCGCCGGGCCGGTCGAGGAGGCGGAGGCGCTCGTCGCCCCGTTTCGAACGGTGGCCGAGCCGATCGCGGACCTGCTCGGGCCGATGCCCTACCACGTCATCCAGACGCTGCTCGACCCGCTCTGGGGCAAGGGCATCCACGCGTACTTCAAGGGGACGAACCTGACCGGGCTCGACGACGCGCTCGTCGACCGGCTGATCGAGCGGCACCTGGCCGCACCCGGGCCGCAGGCCGAGATCCACGTCCACCAGATGGGCGGCGCGGTGGCGCGGAACGGCGCGGGGTCGGCGTTCCCGGACCGCTCGATGCCGTTCCTGCTGAACGTCGTCACCGGCTGGCACGACCCGTCGCTCGCCGACGCGCACGTCGACTGGGCGCGGAGCGTCGTCGCCGCGGCGGCGGATGCGTCGACCGGTCGCGGGTACGTCAACTTCCTGACCGACCCGGGCTCGGGGAGGGGCGGCTACGACCCGGAGGCCTACGAGCGCCTCGTCGCTCTGAAGCGCGAGTACGACCCCACGAACGTGTTCCGCCTCAACCAGAACATCGAGCCGTAAGCGGGGGAGGCCGGCGGCGGACGTGGGGACCGCCGCCGGCCGGCGGTGTCGCGACTATCGTCGCAGCGGTGCGGTTACGGATCGAATGGGTGATCGAGAGCTGCCGGCTACTCGCCGCGATCGGGGAAGAGCTCGACCGGACGCAGCCGTTCGCGGGGCTTCGCATCGGCACCGGGATCCACCTCGAGCCGAAGACCGTCGCGCTGCTCCTCACGCTCGCGCGCGGCGGCGCGGAGGTGATCTCGACCGGGAACCTCAACACCACCCAGCAGGAGGCGCTCGACTACCTCGGCGCTCACGGCGTACGGCCGGTGGGCTCGCCGACGTCCGACCCTGACGAGCACGATGCCCAGCTCCGAGAGGTGCTCGCCGCCGAGCCGCAGCTCCTGCTCGACAACGGCGGCGACCTCTTCACCCGCTGGCTCGAGCAGCCGTACGAGGGGCTCATCGGCGGCACGGAGGAGACGACCTCCGGACGGATGCGGCTCGAGCCGCTGCGCGACGAGCTGAAGCTGCCGATCCTGGTCATCAACGACAGCCCGATCAAGCAGTTCGCCGAGAACCGGCACGCGGTCGGGCAGAGCACGGTCGAGTCGTACCTCCGGATCACGAACCGGTCGACGAACGGCAAGCGGGTCACGATCTTCGGCTACGGCGCCTGCGGCCGGGGGGTCGCAGCGCACTTCAGGAACGCGTTCGCCGAGGTCTCCGTCGTCGAGGTCGACCCGGTGACCCGGCTCGAGGCGCTGCTCGACGGGTTCGCCGTCCCCGACAAGGCCGACGCCCTCGCGCGGGCCGACGTAGTCGTCACCGCCACCGGCGCCCGCGACGTCGTCACCGCCGCGGACCTGCCGCTCCTCCGCGACGACGTGGTGCTGATGAACGTCGGCCACTTCCCGGTCGAGATCGACGTGCCCGCGGTCCGCGCCGCCGCCGAGGAGGCGATCGACGCCGCCGACGGGATCGAGACGCTCCGCCTTCCCGACGGCCGCCGCCTCCAGCTCCTCACCGGCGGCCACATGGTCAACCTCGCCGGGCCGCGGCCGCTCGGGAACTCGATCGAGTCGATGGACCTCGGCTTCGCGCTCCAGGCCCGCTGCCTCGAGGCCGTCGCCACCGGCCGAGTCGCAGCCGCGGACTGCGTCGTCCCGGTGCCTGCGGCGATCGACGCCGCCGTCGCCTCCGCGTACGTCCGGCTTCAGTCGTCGTAGAGGTGGATCTTGAGCTTGCGGTAGGCGAAGACCGCCATCTGCACGAGCAGCCACCCGTGCCGGAACCGCGAGATCTTCGTGTCGCCGTACGTCCGTGACTGGTAGCGCACCGGAAGGTCGACGATCTTCATCTGCAGCCGTGCAGCGCCGAGGAGCAGGTCGAAGTCGCCGAACGGGTCGAAGTCGCCGAAGTACGACCGCCCCGCCGCGATCTCCTCGTAGCGCGCCCGCTTCAGCACCTTCGTCCCGCAGAGCGTGTCCTTCACCGGCTGGCCGAGCAGCGCGCTGAACACCAGCGAGAATGCCTTGTTCCCGAGCAGGTTCAGGAAGCGCATCGCCCCCGGCTCGAGGCCGTACACCAGGCGCGACCCGTTCGCGAACTCGGCGCGGCCCGTCGCGACCGCCTCGAGGAATCGCGGGAGCTCGTGCGGCCGGACCGTGAGGTCGGCGTCGAGGATCATCAGCACGTCGTACCGGGCCCGCTCGAACCCGAGCCTGACCGCGTCGCCCTTGCCCTTCCCGGTCTGCTGGAAGTAGACGATCTCCCGGTCGGGGTGGAGCGCGATCTGGCGCTCGATCTCCTCCTTCGTGCCGTCGGTCGAGTGCCCCTCGACGAAGATCAGCTCGCATCGCGAGCCGAGCTCGGGCGTCTCCGAGATGATCCGCTCGATCATGCCCGCCTCGTCGCGGGCCGGCACGACGATCGAGACGCTCAGCTCCTCGGGCTCGTCCGGCGGCCGCTTGCGTGCCACGATCCACCAGGTCAGCGACAGGTGCCGGACGATCGGAAGCGGCCCGACGACCCCGTTCAGGAACGCCGACAGCACCGGGATCTTCAGCGGGAAGAGGATCCGCCGGGTCGTCGTGACCGGCTCGAGCCCGGTCAGCTGCATCAGGTTCTTGACGTCGCCGATCGTCATCCAGTTGCGGATCGGGGTGCGCGGCTTCAGCCGCAGCACCTCGAGCGCGGCGAGCACCGGCCGCCAGAGCTGGCTGTAGGAGTGGACGACGATCCGGGTGTCCGGGGTCGAGTGGTCGGCGACGTTCTGGAACAGCGCGAGCAGGTCGTCGACGTACGGGACGAGGTCGGACATGAGGATGTAGTCGTAGGTCTCGTCGAGGGCGAGCTCCTCTCCTGCCGCCTGCTCGAAGCGGAGCTCCGGGTGCCGGGAGCGCGCGAGCTCGACCATGCCCTCGCTGACATCGATGCCGATGCCGCGTCCGGGCTCGACCGCGGCGAGCAGGTCGCCGTTGCCGCTCCCGACCTCGAGCACCGACGCGCCGGGCCGGACGATCGACCGGTGGACCGCCTCGATCAGACGGTGGTACCCGCGCGTCCCCTTCGTCGGCTCGGGCCGCTCCTCGGCAAGGTGGTCGTAGGCCTGCGCCAGCGCGGCGTAGTGCCCCGGGGGAGCCTTCTCGTCGGTCGCCATGGGTATCGCCACGTTAGGGTAAGCCGCTGTGCAGCCGGCGCACCGGACGACCATCATCGCCGGCGCCGTCTACCTCGTCGCGTGCGCTGTCGCCTACGGTGGCCTTTTCAGCCACGCCTATCCCGGGGACGTCGGCACGTACGCGAACTACGGCCGCGCGCTCGTCCTCCACGGCCGCATCCCGTACCGCGACTTCTACGACGAGTACCCGCCGGGCTCGGTGCCGGTCTTCGCCCTGCCCGCGCTGATCTGGAACGCGCATTACGTGCTCGTCTTCAAGCTGCTGATGACGGCCTGTGGGCTCGGGTTCACCGTGTGTGCCGCCTGGATCGTCCAGCGCCTCGGCCTCGGCGGCTGGCGGCTGGCGCCGGTCGTTCTCGCGCCCGTCCTGATGGGGCCGGTGTTCCTGAACCGCTACGACCCGTTGCCGGCGTTCCTCGTGTCGCTCGCGCTCGTGGCACTGCTCCGCGGCCAGGAGAAGCTCTCGGGCGGGCTCCTCGGCGCCGGCACGGCGCTGAAGCTCTACCCGGCCGTCGTCGTGCCCCTGGCGCTCAGGCGGGTGCGCTCCCTCGCCGGCTCCGGAGCCGCCTTCCTCGTGACCGCGGCCGTCCTCGTCCTCCCGTTCTTCGCGCTCGCGCCGGGCGGGGTCGGCTACAGCCTGTGGACGCAGGCGAAGCGGCACCTCCAGATCGAGAGCCTCGGCGCGTCGATCCTGCTCGCCGGCTCCAAGCTCGGCATCCACCACGTCGGCTGGATCCGCGGCAAGCCGGGGTCGATCGACATCGGCGGGACGCTCGCCGACTCGGTCGGCGTCCTCAGCTCCGTGCTCGCCGTGGCCCTCGTCCTCGTCGTCGCCTGGGTGTTCTGGAAGGGCCCCGACGACGACGAGCGGATGGTGACGGCGTGGGCCGCGGCTGTGAGCGCGTGGGTCGTCTTCGGCAAGGTGCTCTCGCCGCAGTACCTCACGTGGCTCGTGCCGCTCGTGCCGCTCGCGGCCGGCAGGAAGGGACGGTGGGCGGCGATCGTCTGGTTCGCCGTCCTCGCGGTCACCCAGCTCGAGTACCTCGGCGGCCGCCACGGCCAGCGCGACCAGAACTGGAGCGTCTGGGTGCTCCTGCTGCGGAACCTCGGCCTGGTCGCGATGTTCGTGCTGCTACTGGCGGAGCTCCGGGGCCGGGTCGCGCCCCCGGTCGTGCGCCAGCGCGAGCGCACCTGAGCCGAGCGCGGCCACCACCCACGCGAAGATGCCCCAGTTCAGGGCCTCCTCCGGCGGGAAGGAGAGCCCCTCGTACCAGGTCTGGGCCCCGAACGGCAGCGGCGGGAACGCCGACGAGAGCCAGAACGTGCCGACGATCGCGACGATCGCCGCCGCCGGCCACGGCGCCGGCGCTCCTCCCTCGCGCGCCCACGTGCAGAGCTGGGGGACGCAGAAGAGGAGGAAGACGAGGCGGTAGTCGAAGTTGTTGCCGAACAGGTAGGTGCCCGCGTAGACGCCGGCCCCGGCCCAGAACGCGTCGAGGCGAAGCTCGCTCGCGACCCGCCCGCCACGCCTACGGGCGAGCGCGACCAGGCCGACGGCGGCGAGCACGCCGAGCGCGATCACGCCGACCCGGATGTACCGCGACTCGGCGGCGCTCTGCGCCCAGCTCACCCCGGCCTCCTCGAGCGCCTGGCTGACGACGCCGGCGCCGTAGGAGTTGGTGGTCACGCGCGGGATCACGTCGCGGAGCGTCCGGATGTCGTCGAGGGTCGCAACCGCATAGGCCCCGAGCACGACCACCGACGCCGCGAGCGCCGCCCAACGCTTCCGCCGGCGCACGAGCACGGCGAGCGCGAACGCCGGGAAGAGCTTGAGCACCGCCGCCAGCACGATCGGCGCCGCGCCCCCCCACGGCGACCGGCGCACGATCCCGACGCCGAGCGCGACCAGCGCGAACATGAGCAGGTCGACGTTCCCCCGCTCGACCCCGAGCAGGGTGACGGGCGCGAGCAGGAGCGCGGCGTACAGAACGCCCTCCCGCGCGCTCAACCGTCCGGGGACGAGGAGCGCCGAGAGGTAGAAGACCACCCCGAGCGCGATCCCCAGGGGAACGGTGTCGCCGAGCCCGAGCCCGAAGACGCCGAAGTGCGTCCACATGCGCGGGTAGTTCGCGGGCCGCCCCTGCGGGTCGCACGGGTTGTCGGGGAACGCCTGGATTCCGCGGCGCGTGCAGTCCCAGCTCGAGGTGACGGACTGCAGGTCCTCGAACTTCGTCTTCAGCGCGTCGACCCCGATCGCCCGCCACGGCGCGGAGCCGTGCGCGTAGCTGTAGGAGGTGAAGACGAGGAAGAAGACCGCGACCACGGCGCCCGCGAGCACCCGGCCGTCGAGGTCCGCGAGCCGCCGGCGCATCGGCCCGAGCCTACAGAGGGTCGAGGCCGTACACTCGATGCCCGTGGCGGTCGCTGCGGGATCCCAGCCGGCAGAGGCTCGCCGGCTCGCGCTCTCGCGCTGGGGGGTTCTCTACGGCGCCGCCGCGATCGCCGGGATCGCGATGAGAGTCTGGTGGTTCCGCTCGAACATGAGCATTCCCAACTCCGACGAGTCGGTCGTCGGCCTGATGGTGCTCCATGCCGAGCACGGCGACGTCTCGGGGTTCTTCTGGGGCTCTCCGTACGCGGGGCCCCAGGAGGTACTCGCGAGCGTGCCGTTCTTCGCGCTCTTCGGCGCCAACTACTACGCGCTCCGCGTCGTCCCGATCCTCCTCACCGCCGTCACCTCGCTCCTGATCTGGAGGGTCGGCAGACGCACGATCGACGAGCCCGCCGCCGGCATCGCCGGGGCGCTCTTCTGGGTCTGGCCGCCGTTCAACCTGTTCCAGCTGACCCAGCACCAGAGCTTCTACGCCGCGGACGTCTTCTACTGCGCGCTCGTGCTCCTGTGCGCTCTGCGCGCGGCGGAGCGGCCCGATCGCGTCCGGGTCGGGCTCTTCGGCCTCGTGGTCGGGCTCGCGTTCTGGCAGACGCCGCAGATCGTGCCGATCGCCGTGCCCACTGCGCTCTGGCTCGCGTGGCGGGAGCGGCGCACGCTCCGCCACTGGTGGGTGGCGGCGCTCGGTGCGCTGCTCGGGGCGTCGCCCTGGATCATCTGGAACGCGATCCACGGCTTCGCCTCCCTCGGGATCCACAGCTCCTTCGCGAACTACCGCCACAGCCTGCGGCTCCTCGCGAACCCGGTCGGGCCGATGACGATCGGCCTGCGGGCTCCGTTCGGCGCGCAGCCGATCATCCCGCCGACGATCGTGACCTACGCGATCTTCGCGGCGCTGATCGCCCTCTTCTTCGTCGGGGCCTGGCGGAGCAGGCGCCGGGACGCGTCGCTCCTCTACGTCGTCCTCGCGATCTTCCCCTTCCTCTGGGCGCTCGACCGGCGCACCTCCTTCCTCTCGTGGCCGCAGTACACCGTCGTCGTCACCCCGGTCGTGACGCTCCTCGTCGCCCAGCTCGGGTCGACGTACCGGCGGGGCGTCGCCGTTCTGGCCGCCGGGTGCGCGATCACGATCGTGGCGATCCCGCGGATGTCCGACTGGCTCGCGCTCCCCCAGCCCGTGCCGACCGCCCCGCGCGACACGACACCGCTGATCGACACGCTCGACCGGCTCCGCCTCGACCGGGTCTTCGCCGACTACTGGATCGCCTACCGCCTGGACTTCGCCACGAAGGAGAGGATCACCGCGGTCGAGAACGGGTTCGCGGGCGGCGAGCTCCGCGGAGCCCGCGTGCTCCTGCCCCACGATCCGAACGTCCGCTACCGCCCCTACGAGCGCAAGGTCGACGCGTCGCCGCGGCAGGGATTCGTCTTCTTCCGGCGGACGTACCGGTCGCTTCCCGTGGTGCCGCTCCTCGAAGCGCACGGCTGGAAGCGGACGCTCGTCGGCCCGTACGTCGTCTACTCGCCGCCGTAGCGGGGTTTCAGTCCCGGCGACGCGGGGTTAACCGTCGTATGAAAAGCCGGCCGCCCCAGGGCCCCAGCCGAGGCACAGCGACCTGCTCCTGGTGCGGTCGCCCCGCCACGGGCCGCCTCTGCGAGACGTGCAAGCTGGGCCTCGAGAAATACCCGGACCAGAACCCCCCGATCGTGGCTGCCTACCTCGGCGACGGGTTCCGCGAGCTCGAGGCCTACCTCGGGCGCTGGGCCGAGTTCGACCGCTGGCTCGCGGCGAATCAGCCGCAGCCGTCGCGCGCGCGTCCGGCGACCCGGTAGAAGAGCACGCCGCCGAGATCCCGCCGCTTCGCGATCCGGTCGAGCGCGGGGGCCCAGATGCCCGCCTGACGCTTGTCCACGATCACGGCGCTCACGCCCTTCGCGGCGAAGTACTGCCTCAGCAGCTCTGACTGGTTGCGCACCGGCAGATAGCCGACCGAGATCTGCGCGATGCCGTCGGGGTGCAGGAAGACACTCGGCGGCGAGGTCTGGAGGCGTCCGCCGGCGAGCTTGAACCGGAACGCCGAGGCGACCTGCCAGAGGTTCGCCTGGCCGCCCTGCCCCGTCGGCTCCGGCAGGACGATCTCTCCCGGCGCGAGGCAGTCGCGGAACGCGGCGCTCGTGAAGAACGACGGGGTGCCGTAGGTCGTCGCCCAGACGCCGGCGCCCGGGTTCGGGAAGAGCAGGATCACGGTGAGCGCGGGAAGCACCCAGCGGAGCGTCCGGTGGCGCGTCGCCGCCATCCAGAGCGCCACGATCACTGCGCTCGCGAGCGACGCATAGACGAGGAAGCGGACGGGGAGGATGTTGTCGAAGAGCGGCAGGAACTTCGTCCCGACCCCGGGCAGCGTCACCTTCTCGTGGCCGAGCACCGTCGGCAGCGGGATCACGCTGCGACCGGCGACGTGGAGGTGCGGCCCGAGCGAGAGGTAGGTCATGACGGCGAGCCCGACGAGCAGGAAACGGCCGCGCAGCGTGCGCCACCCCGCCCGAGCGTAGAGGACGACCATCAGGAGCAGCGGCACCCCCACGAACGCACCCTGCTCGGTGCTGTTCCCCGACCAGTGCTTCGAGAGCGCGTGCGCCCAGCCGGCCCCGACCGCCTCGAGGTGGGTGGGCAGCAAGAAGTTCAGGACGTCTGCGGTGTAGGCGCTCGGCGGCGTGAACCCGGTGATGCGAAGGCTCGTGAGCGCGTAGTAGAGGATCGGCGCGGCCAGCACCGCGGCGGTCGCGTACGAGATCGCCACCGGGACGAGGAGGCGGACGAGCGGCCGGCGGTACGGCGGGGCGAGCAGGAAGCCGATCACGAGCGCGAGCCCGAGCACCAGCGTGAGCGTCAGCGCGACCTCGAGCGAGAGGTACAGCTGGAGCGCGACGAGAGGCCCGAGGCGCCAGACGATCGCTCGCCGGCCGTACCGCCCTTCCACCGCCCGCGCCAGCACGAGCGCGATGAGCGGGATCGCGAAGACCGCGGTCAGCTGCGGCTGGCCGAGCACATGCCCGAGCGCGTAGCTCGAGAAGCCGAAGAGGTAGCCGCCGACGAGCGAGGGCCAGAACCGGCCCTCCGTCAGGTGCCGGCAGAGAAGGTAGGCCGTCCAGGCCGAGACCGCCGGGAGCAGCACGGCCGCGATGTCGTAGGCGGGGACCGGCCCGAGGATCCAGGTCAGCGGCGCGAACAGCACCGCGACCGGCGGCACGGTGTTCACCCAGGCGAGGTCGACGCCGCTCGGCGCCCAGATATCGTGCGTGTACAGCGGGTTCGCGCCGTGCTCGAGTGCGTGCAGCCACCAGGCGAAGGACCAGATCGGGATCTGCGGGTCGTCGAAGACGCCGATGTACTGGCGGCCCGGCTCGACGAGAGGCCCGATGCCGAAGAAGCAGAACGCGAGGACGGAGTAGAGCGCGAGCGCGAGCAGGCCCGCGCGTCTCCCGGAAGCCGCCGCCACGCGCCGAACGGTATTGCAAAGGGTCCGTGAGGATTGCCTGTGGTTTCCGAGGGGGCCAGTAGCATGGGCCCGGGATGCCAACTTCCGTGGTCACCGGCGGCGCCGGCTTCCTCGGCTCGCACCTGTGCGACTACCTGATCGAGCACGGGCACCGGGTGATCTGCGTCGACAACCTCGAGACCGGCTCGCTCGAGAACATCGAGCACCTGCGCGAGCCGGAGTTCTCGTTCCACTACCAGGACGTCGTCGACGGGATCTGGATCGACGAGCCGGTCGATTACGTCTTCCACCTCGCGAGCCCGGCGAGCCCGATCGACTACCTGCGCCTGCCGCTACAGACGCTGAAGGTCGGCTCACAGGGGACGCACAACGCGCTCGGCCTGGCCAAGTGGAAGCGTGCCCGCTTCCTGATCAGCTCGACGAGCGAGGTGTACGGCGACCCGCAGGTGCATCCGCAGCCGGAGCACTACTGGGGGAACGTGAACCCGATCGGCCCGCGCGGCGTCTACGACGAGTCGAAGCGCTACGCCGAGGCCCTGACGATGGCGTACCACAACCAGCAGGGCGTGAACACGGCGATCGCGCGCATCTTCAACACCTTCGGGCCGCGCATGAGGAAGAACGACGGCCGCGCGACGGTCACTTTTCTCAACCAGGCGCTCGAGGGTAAGCCTCTGACCGTGTTCGGCGACGGCTCCCAGACCCGTTCGCTCTGCTACGTCGACGACCTGATCCGCGGCCTCTACCTGCTGGCGACCAGCGAGGAGCACCTTCCCGTGAACATCGGCAACCCCGAGCACGAGCTGACGATGCTCGAGCTCGCCGCGACCTGCATCCGCGTGACCGGGTCGTCGAGCGAGATCGTGTTCGAGGCGCTCCCGATGGACGATCCGCGCGAGCGCCGCCCGGACATCACGCGGGCGAGGCAGATCCTCGGGTGGGGGCCCGAGGTCACGCTGGAGGAAGGCCTGCGCCGCTGGGTCCGAGCCCTCGGACAGGAGCCGGTCGAGGCCTAGCCGTGGCCCGGGGGACCCTCTTTGCCGGGCTCGTCGCGGTGCTCGTCGTCGCGGCCTCGCAGCCCGCGTCGGGCTCGCGCTTCCTGCAGGTCGGGATCACCGACGAGGCGTCGCTGCTCTACGGCCCGACCGCGAAGACCGTTGCGACCTACGAGCAGCTCCACGTGCAGGTCGCCCGACTCGATCTCTACTGGGGCGGCCCGATGGGCGTGGCGAAGTCGCGCCCGGCGCACCCGACGAGCCCGGCGGACCCGGCCTACGACTGGTCGGTCTACGACCCGATCGTGCGGCAGCTCTCGGCGGCCGGGATCAAGGTGCTCTTCGCGATCTACGGGACGCCATCCTGGGCGAACGGGGGCGCCGGGCTGAACGTGGCTCCGCGGAACGCGCTCGACCTGAAGAAGTTCGCCTACGCCGCGGCGATGCGCTACTCGGGCACCTACGAGGGAGAGGACGGGAAGCTGCCGGCGGTGCGGTACTGGCTCGCCTGGAACGAGCCGAACAACCCGGTGTTCCTCAAGCCCCAGTTCCAGAAGGTCGGGCAGCGCTGGGTGATCGCGAGCGCCAAGGCCTACGCGAAGATCTGCAACGCGGTCTACGACGGCGTGCACGGGATCGGCATCTCGTCCGAGCGCGTCGGCTGCGGCGCCACCGCGCCGCGCGGCAACAACCAGCCTCTGGGGAGCCGCCCGTCCGTCTCGCCGCTCGCGTTCCTCTCCGCGGTGAAGGCCGACGGCCTGCGCACGTTCGACGCCTGGGATCACCATCCGTACTACTCGAACCCGTCCCGGACGCCGACCTCGGTGGTCTCGAACGGGGGCTCTGTCGAGCTCGGGAACATCGGCACGCTGATCCGGCAGGTGACCAGGGAGTACGGGAACAAGCGCATCTGGATCACCGAGTACGGCTACGAGACGAACCCACCCGACGCGACCTTCGGCGTCTCGTGGGCCAAGCAGGCCGCGTACCTCACGCAGGCGTTCCGGATCGTCCGGGCCAACCCGCGGATCGACATGATGCTCTGGTTCCTGCTGCGCGACGACTCGAACATCAACGGCTGGCAGTCCGGCCTGATGACCCTCGGCGGCAAGAAGAAGCCCGCGTTCGGCGCGTTCAGGTCGATGGCCTCAGGCTTCTGACGGCCGGGGCGGGGCCGGGAACCCGCGCTCGGCGAGCAGCTCGCGGTAGAGCTCGTCGACGTCGTCCACGAGCCGGTCGACCCGGTACCGGGGTAGCGTGCGCTCGCGCCCGGCGGCGCCCATCTGCTCGCGGAGCGTCGGGTCCCGGGCCAGCCGCTCGAGCGCCGCGGCGAGCGCCTCGACGTCGCCGACGTTCGCGAGGAGCCCATCGACGCCGTCGGCGACGACGTCGGGGACGCCGCCGACGCGGGTCGCCACGACCGGCGTGCCCGCGGCGAGCGACTCGATCGCGACGACCGGCGTCCCCTCGTTCCCGGAGGGCAGGAGCAGCGCGTCGAAGAGCCCGTAGTAGGGGGCGACGTCGCGCTGATACCCGAGGTAGAGGGTGAACCGGGCGAGCTCGAGCTCGTGTGCTCGCTGCTCCACGTCCTCGCGGTCGGGCCCGTCCCCCACGAGCACGAGGCGTGCGTCGATCCCGTTCGCGCGCAGGCGCGCGAACGCGGCGAGCACGTCGGGCAGGTGCTTGATCGCGGTCATCCGGCCGATCCAGCCGACGACGAAGGCGTCCGCGGGGACGCCGAACGCCCGCCGGAGCTCGAGCCCGCCGGACTCCGCCTCCACGATCCTGCGGTCGAGGTCGATCCCGAGCCGGATCACGCTGAACTTCTCCGCGGGCGCGACGTCGAGCGAGACGAGCTCGTCGCGCACCTCGGGGCTGACCGCGACGAGCCGGGTCGTGACCCGGGCGAGCGACCGCTCGACCTCGCGGTAGACGGCCGTCCGGACCGGGTCGAAGTACCCGCGGAGCACGTGGCCGTGGAACGTGTGGACCACGATCGGCGGCCGGGCCTCACCCGCGATCATCGCCGCGGTGCGGCCGATCGCGCCGGCCTTCGCGGTATGCGTGTGGAGGATGTGCGGCCGGACGTCGCGAATGAGGCGCGCGACCCGCGCGACCGACACCGGGTCGAGGACGGGCGAGACGTCGCGGTGCAGCTGCGCGACGGTGTGCACCTCGACGCCGAGCTCCTCGGCCACGAAGGCCATGGAGCCCTCGCCCCGGGCGAGCGTGCCTGCGCCGAGCGTGGTGGCGTAGCCCCGCTCGTCGAGACCGCGGGTGAGGTAGGCGACATGCAGCGCCGGGCCGCCCATGTTCAGCCGCGCGATCAGCCGCAGGATGCGAATCTGCTCGTCAGGCAAGAAGCGCGTCCGCCGTCAGCCGAAGACCCTGCTCGAGCGAGACGGTCGGGTCGTACCCGAGCACCTCGCGGGCCGCGGCGAGGTCGGCCCACGAGTCGCGGATGTCGCCCGGTCGCGGCGGCGCGAACTGCTTGTCCACCGGCTTCCCGAGGATCTCGCCGATCGTGTCGGCGACGTGGTTGACGCTTGCGGGGGCTCCGGCCGCCACGTTGAACACGCGACCGCTCGCGCCCTCGGCGCCCGCGGCCGCGATCGTCGCCGCGACGACGTTCTCGACGTAGGTGAAGTCGCGCGACTGCTCGCCGTCGCCGTTGACGGTGATCGGCCGCCCGGCGGAGATCGCGGTGATGAAGAGCGGGACGACGGCCGCGTACTGCGAGGAGGGGCTCTGGCGCGGCCCGAACACGTTGAAGTAGCGCAGCACCACCGTCTCGAAGGCCTCGTATACGCGCGAGAACGCGATGCAGTACCGCTCGGCGGCGAGCTTCGCGACCCCGTACGGCGAGATCGGGTCGGGCGGCGAGTCCTCGCGCGTCGGCAGCGACCTGCTCGACCCGTACACCGAGGTCGAGGACGAGAAGACGACGCGGCGGACGCCCTCGTCCCTCGCGGCGAGGAGGACGTTGAGCGTCCCCTCGACGTTCACCGCGCTCGAGGTGAGGGGGTCCTGCACCGACCGCGGGACCGAGCCGAGCGCGCCGAGATGGTAGACGACCTCGGTGCCGCGCACGGCGTTGTGCACCCGCTCGTAACTGCGCAGCTCGCCCTCGACGATCTCGACCCCGAGCGCCTCGAGGTTCGCGCGCGACCCGGTCGAGAAGTTGTCGAGCACGCGCACCTCCTCGCCGCGTTCGAGGAGCGCGCGCACGAGGTTGGAGCCGATGAACCCGGCGCCGCCGGTGACGAGGACGGTCACGACGACACCTCGAGCGCAACGCCCGCAAGGCCGAACCCGATCCACGTCACTGCGTCCATCGGTATGCCCGCGATGATGCCGACCGCGTTCCACGCGCCGGCCGCCACGAGGATGAGCCCGGCTGCGGAGAGCGCGACGAACGAGGGTTGCCGCGCTTGTCGCAACGCGATCACGATCCCCGTGACGAAGGTCGCGACGCCGAGCACGAAGCCGATCACGCCGGTGTCGGCGAGCAGCTGGAGCCAGAAGTTCTGGACGCCCCAGCGACGCCACGGTCCCGGGAACGCCTTCTCCGGCTGGTTGGGGAATCGCTTGTGGGCGGCCGGGAGGTACGGCTTGAAGTCGTAGTTCGAGCGCTCGAAGCCCACCCCGAGGACGGGGTGGTCTCTCCACATCCGGTAGCCGATCCAGGCCAGCAGCGCCCGTTGCGAGCCGGTCTCCACGTTCCCGGAGGCGTTCGTGTGGGACTTCGTGATGCCGAGGAAGGAGAGGTAGTTCGTCACGTCCGATCCCCGTAAGACGTACACGCCGGAGCCGACGACGACGAGGACCGCCGCGATCGCGACGCCGCGCCGGAGGCTGAGCGTCCCGGCTCGCCGGCCGATCCAGACCACGGCGACCGTGGCGAGAAGGCAGCCGAGATAGACGAAGACCGACGCGTCCAGGATCACGCCGATCGCGCCGGCGGTGATCGCGACGGCGGCCAGGGCGGGCCGGATCGCGAGCGCGAGCGCCGAGAACCCGATCGCGAGCGCGGCGCCGGTGAACGTGCCGAAGTCCTGGTGGCCGAGGAAGGACACCTCCCGTTGCCCCGGCCGCGGCCCCTCGGGGTCGTCGACGATCGCGAGGAACATGAGCACGCCCCACAGTGCGGCTGCCAGAGCCCAGCCGACGAAGACGTACAGGAAGCGGTCGACGTCGATCCGCCGGCGCAGGAGCAGGACGACCGACGGTGCGAGGAGGGCGTACTCGATCATCTTCGCCGCCGTCGTCAGGTGCTTGGTCGGCAGCTCGAGCGGGCGCCAGAAGCACGCGATCACGAACAGCCCCATGAGCGCCCCGATCAGGATCCAGGCGACCCGCATGCGCGCCAGCGGGTGCCAGCCGAAGAGCACACCCGAGGCGAGCGCCGAGGCGAAGACCAGGGCGATCGCGAGGTCCGATCCGTAGACGTCGGCCGGCCCGATCTTCCCGTGCCACTGGTACATGGCGTGCAGGAAGACGAGCGGGATCGAGGCGGCCGCGACGAGCGGGAGGACGTCCGCTGCGCGCAGGCGGAGGGTCAAGAGGCGCCACTATACTGCCTTCCCGGTGCGCTCCCGCCTCATCTGGCGTCGCTCGGCGACGGCGATCGGGACGTACGTGGCAGCGGGGCTCGGGTTCCTCACGACGGTCGTCGCGACCCGCGAGCTCGGCGTCCACGACTACGCGAAATTCGCGGCGGTGATCGCTGCCACCGCGTTCTTCCAGACGCTCCTCGACCTCACGATCGAGGAGGCGCTCGTCAAGTTCGGCTTCAGGTACGTGGAGGGCGGCCAGTGGGGACGGCTCCGCCGCCTGTTCGAGGTCGCGGTGGGGTTCAAGCTCGCCGGCGGGATGCTGGCTGCGATCGCGGTCTGCGCGCTCGCTCCGTTCTCCGACGAGATCTGGGGCGCGAGCGGCGTCGTCGTCCCGATGCTGGTCGCCTCGCTCCTCCCCCTCGCCCAGTCGCCCGAGAACGTGGCCGCGGGTGCGATCATCCTCCGCGGGCGCTACGACATCCGGGCGGCGTTCCTCGCGGTGTCGATGGCGCTGCGCCTGGCCGGGCTCCTGATCGGATGCCGGTACGGAGTGCTCGGCGGCGTGATCGGGATCGTGGTCGCCCAGGTGATCGCGACGGCTTCGATCGGCGCGGTCGGGATCGCGGCGTTCCTCCGCTTCCCCGCGACTCGATCCGAGGCGCTCCACGAGGACGTTCGGGGCCTCCGCAGCTTCCTGTTCTCCTCGACGCTCGCCTCCTCGCTCGACTCGGCCCGCGGCGCGTTGGGGACATCGCTCGTGCCGACGGTGGCGCCGATCGTCGAGGCCGGCTATTTCCGGAACGCCCAGGCCCCGGCCACCGGGCTCGCGGCGCTCTCCGGCCCCGTGCGGCTGGTGATGCTCACCGAGCAGACGCGCGACTTCGAGGCGGGCCGCTACGACCGGGTGACGAAGATGCTGAAGAGCTACATCCGCGCGTCGGCTGCGCTCATGGTCGTCGCCGTCCCGGTGCTCTGGATCGTGATGCCGTTCCTGATGGGGCTCGCCTACGGCCCGGACTTCCGCGCCCACGCGACCGACGCCGCCCGGCTCGTGCTGGTCGCCGCGGCGCTACGGCTGGTCTGGGGCTGGACGAAGTCGTTCCCCGTCTCGATCGGACGGCCCGGCCTGCGCGTGATCGTGCAGAGCGTCGAGATCGCCGTGTTCGTCCCGCTCCTTCTCGTCTTCACCTCGAAGTGGGGAGCAACCGGCGCCGCCGGGGCGATGCTCGTCTCGACGGGCGTCTTCTGCGTGCTCTGGACGATCGTGCTGTACCGGCTCCGCTCGTCGTGGCACTCAGCGAAGGTCGCGACGTCGTGAAGGTCCTCGTCGTCTCGGGCATCTGGCCGCCGGACGTCGGCGGCCCCGCCTCCCATGCCCCGGAGGTCGCCTCCTTCCTGCTCGGGCGCCGGCACGACGTCGAGGTCGTGATCACCGCCGGCGCCGAGCCGGAGCCGGAGCGCTATCCGGTGCACTGGGTGAGCCGCGCGAAGCCGCCGGGGGTGCGCCACGCGGCGACGGTCCGTCTGCTGAGGACGTATGCGCGCTGGGCCGACGTCGTCTACACCACGGGGATGCTCGGACGCTCGTCGGTGGGCTCGCTCCTCGGCCGGACGCCGTTCGTGACGAAGCTGACGGCGGATCCCGCGTACGAGCGGGCCCGGCGGTGGGGGCTCGCGAAGGGCTCGCTGGAGGAGTTCCAGCGCTCACCGGGGGCTGCCTCGCTGCCGTTGCGGCTGCACCGTGACCTCGACGTCCGGCGTGCCGCGCACGTGGTCACGCCGTCGGCGTACCTGCGCGAGCTGGCTCTCGGCTGGGGCGTGTCGCCGGACCGGGTGACGCTGCTCCCGAACCCGGCCCCGTCACTCGGGGAGCTGGCGTCGCGCGACGAGCTCCGGACGCGGTTCTCGATGGACGGTCCGACGCTCGCGTTTGCGGGCCGGTTGACGGCGCAGAAGTCGCTCGATCTCGGCATCGAGGCGGCGCGCCGCGCCGGGGTGGCGCTGCTGGTCGCCGGCGACGGGCCCGACCGGGCCTCGCTCGAGGGGATCGGATACGGGCGCTTTCTCGGGCCGCTGCCACGACAGGAGGTGCTCGAGCTCTTTCACGCCGCGGACGCGTCGCTGCTCTCGTCCGCCTGGGAGAACTTCCCGCACACGGTCGTCGAGGCCCTCGCCGTCGGGACGCCCGTGATCGCGACGCGGACGGGCGGGGTGGCAGAGGTGCTGAGCGACGAGGCGAACGGCCTCGTCGTCGAGCCGGGCGACCTCGACGCGCTGACGGCGGCGATCGAGCGGTTCTTCGGCGACGAGGCCCTTGCCTCGCGGCTGCGCGAGAACGCTGCGCCCTCGGTGGCCGACTATTCCCCCGACCGCGTGTACTCGAGGCTCGAGCGGATCCTGGTCGCGGCGGCGCGATGAGCGTGGGCACGACGGAGCCCGGAACGAGGCAGAGACCCGGCGGGCAACCGAAGGCCGTCCTCTGATCCCGCGCGTCCTCTTCGTCGGCCGGACGCGGTACCGGCTGCCGCTCCGGGACGGCCTGGCGCGCAAGTGGGACGCGCTGTCGGAGCGGATGGACGTGCGCGTGGTCGCGAGCGGGACGGGCTCGGACCCTCGCTTCCGTCTCGTGGCGCCGCGGCCGCTCGACGGGCCCGTCTTCTACTCGACGCTGCCCGCGGTGCTCGTCCGGGAGCTGCGGTCGTTCCGGCCGGACGTGGTCGTGGCGGAGTCGCCGTACGAGGCGGCCGCCGCCGAGGTCGCGCGGACGCTCGCACGCTCACGGGCGAAGGTCGTCGCCGAGGTGCACGGCGACTGGCGCGTGTGGAGCAGCCACTACGGCTCGCGGGCCCGCTCGCTGCTGCGCCCGGTCAGCGACGCCGTTGCGGGTTGGGCGGTCGATCACGCCGACGGGCATCGCGCCGTGTCGGGGTTCACGGCGTCGCTCGTCGAGGGGCGGGGCCGCCGGCCGCTCGGCGTCTTCACGACCTACTCCGACCTGGGCGCGTTCACCGGCCCGCGGGTGCCGGTGCCCGACGAGCGGCGGGTGCTGTTCGTCGGCGTGCTCGAGCGGTACAAGAACGTCGAGGGGCTCGCTGCGGCGTGGCGGCTGGTTACCCGGCGCGTGCCGGACGCGAAGCTCCACCTGGTCGGGACGGGCACGCTGACCGAGGTCGCGGAGGGGCTGGCGCGCGACGGTGTGCACTGGGATCGCCGGCTCGAGCCCGGCGAGGTCGCGGCGGCGTTCGACGCGTCGCTGGCGTTGCTGCTGCCTTCGGCCTCCGAAGGGCTGCCGCGGATCGGGGTCGAGTCGTTCCTGCGGGGGCGGGGCGTGGTCGGGACCCGCGCGGGCGGGATCCCCGATCTCGTGGAGGACGGGGCGAGCGGGCTGCTCGTCGATCTCGGCGACATCGAGGCGCTCGCGCGAGCGATCGAGCGGGTGCTGACCGAGGACGGCCTCGCGGCACGCCTCGGCGGGGCGGCGGCTGCCGCCGCCGAGCGGTGGGTGTCGACACCGGCCGAGTACGCGGATCGCGTTCTCGCCGTCGTCAAGGCGGTGCTCGTGTGAAGCCGAGCCTGCTGATGGTGGCGCGCACGCGCTACCGCCTGCCGCTCCCGGAGAGCACCGAGCGGAAGTTCGCGGCGCTGCGGGAGCGGTTCGACCTGCGCGTCCTCGCCACCTCGGCCGACGGAATCGCGCGCGACGACGGTGTGTTCCACCTGGTCGGGCGGCTGCCGTTGCTGGACGGCCCACTCTTCTACCTGCTGCTGCCGTCGCGGGTACGGAGGCTCGTGCGCGAGCACCGGCCCGAGGCGGTCGTCACGCAAAGCCCGTACGAGGCCGCGCTCATCCGCCACGTGACGCGCAGCACCCGGCTCGTCGTCGAGCTTCACGGCGACTGGCGGACCGCGCCGCGCCTCTACGGCTCGCCGCTCCGGAGGTTGCTCGCGCCGCTCACCGACCGCGTGGGGGCCTACGGCATCCGCCGCGCCGATGCCGTCCGGACGATCTCCGCGTTCACGACGGGCCTCGTTCGCAGCCTGGGCCGCGAGCCCGCCGCCGAGTTCGCCGCCTTCACCGACCTCGACGCGTTCACCGGCGAGCGGGTGCCGGTGCCGGCGGAGCCGAGTCTCCTCTTCGTCGGCGTGCTCGAGCGCTACAAGAACGTGGAGGTGCTGGCGGCGGCGTGGCGCCTCGTCGTCGCCAGACGTTCGGACGCGCGGTTGCACCTGGTGGGCACCGGCACGCAGGACGCGGTCGCCGAGGCGCTCGCTCGCGAAGGCGTCGAATGGGAACGCCGGATCGATGCCCCCGAGGTCGCCGCCGCGATGGACCGGTCACGGGCGCTCCTGCTCCCCTCGGCCTCGGAGGGGCTCCCGAGGATCGTGATCGAGTCCTTCATGCGCGGTCGAGCCGTGATCGGCTCCCGAGCCGGCGGAACCCCCGACATCGTCGAGGACGGCTCCAACGGACTCCTGGTGCCACCCGGCGATGCTTCGGCGCTGGCCGGCGCGATCGAGCAGATCCTCGACGACGAGGATCTCGCGGTCCGCCTGGGGGCCGCAGCCGCCGAGAGCGCGGCTCGCTGGATCGCGACCCCTGCGGAGTACGCCGACCGGATGGCCGAGCTGGCGGCGGTCACCGACCGATCAAGTCGGGCCTAAGCACGCGGCGCAGGCGATCGCGTCGACGCGCTCCAGGGGGTTCCCGCTCACGCGCCGACGATACCCCACCGTCCCGCCGAAGCCGAGCTCGTGAGCCGGCCGCTCGGCTCTGCCAAACTTGACCAGGGTTGCCGACCGGTAGGGCGTCATAGCGGCACACTGCCGCATGGCAAGGACTTCACCTTCGGGGCGGTCAGCGCGCCAGAGCCCGCCGCTTGCAGAAGACCTGCACTGCCTCCGTGGAGGCGAGGGCCCATGCCACCAGGACCGGCTGGAACACCAGCCGGACGGCCCGCTTGTT
Organism: uncultured Actinomycetes bacterium; assembly: GCA_963836925.1. Classification (GTDB taxonomy): domain Bacteria; phylum Actinomycetota; class Thermoleophilia; order Gaiellales; family Gaiellaceae; genus PALSA-600. Next base: position 200,621 of record CAWILJ010000008.1, on the reverse strand, counting down.
GTCGGTGTCGAGTCCGAAGGCGTTGACGTGCCCGGTGTATTGCCCGATGTTGCCGGGGAATACGGCGACGAAGAAGGACGCTGCGGTGGTCCCGACGAGGGCGCGGGCGGGTTGCTTCCAGGTCGCCACCAGCCCGGCGCCGAGGGCGAGCTCGACGATCCCGGACACCACGACCACGACATCGGGATCGGCCGGGAGCCACTCGGGGACCTGGGCCTGGAACTCCTCACGCTTCTTGGTGAGATGGGCGGTCCCGGCCGTGAGCAGCGCGGCCCCGAGCGCCACCTGGCCGATCACCTCCAGGGCTTTGCGCGTCGATCTCGATGCCACCTCCTCAGGGTACGGGTTGGGCTGCGGGCGCGGACCCTGCGACGAGCGCGACCGTCGGGCCGGAGCCGGTCCCACATCCCTGTGGGAACATCCCGGAACACGGCCGCAGGCGAGCCCGACGCGCCGTGGGAAGTTCGTCTTGTTGCAGAAAGCGTCTGGGCCAGGGACGCGGATCGTCACTTCGAGCTGGCAACCCGCCAGGAAAGGGAGTCAATGACCACGTACAAGGTCGGCTACTTCGTCGGAAGCCTCTCCTCCACGTCGATCAACCGCGAGCTCTCGCAGGCGCTGATCCGCCTGGCGCCCGAGGATCTCGAGTTCACGGAGATCCCCATCGGGAATCTGCCGCTCTACAGCCCCGACTACGACCAGAACTTCCCACTCGAGGCTACTGCGATGAAGGAGGCGATCGCTGGATCCGACGCCATTCTGATCGTCACCCCGGAGTACAACCGCTCCATTCCCGGAGCGCTGAAGAATGCGATCGACTGGGCATCGCGACCATCGGGCCATAACTCCTTCGCGCAGATGCCGGCCGCGGTGATCGGGACATCCGTCGGACAGCTCGGAACCGCGATGGCGCAACAGAGCCTGCGCGGCGTACTCAGCTTCTGCAATGCCCGGCAGATGACCGCGCCCGAGGCGTACATCCGATACTCCCCGGAGATCTTCCCGGGCGAGGGAGAGGTCGCAGACGAGTCCACCAGGAACTTCCTCGTCAACTACATGAATCAGTTCCGGACCTACGTCATTCGCGTCCTCACCGTCATACCTCGAACATGAGTTCCTGTCGCTCAGGCGTCGGTCCGGAACGCCGGCGCATGGCAGGAGCGTGCTCCGCCCGATCCGGCGACCATCACCCCGCTGCTTCTGCCGGTGTGCGCGAGATCTCCCGGTCACGGCCCGTGTGGCAGCCTCGAGGAGGCGGCGTATCGTCCGGCCGCATATAGTGGCCGTCGCGTACGTCAATCGCGGGCAGGGGACGAGGAGCAGCTGTGTCGCACCATTACTCGGGGCCTGATTTCGGCTTTCCCCAGGGCGATGCCCGACTCGACTTCTGCGACCTGTACGCCTTCCCGAAGCCGGGCGACGGGAACAGGTCGATCCTGATCGTGGACGTGCATCCATCCAAGGGTGTGAACCCTCCAGGGCCCACGACTACCGAGCCTTTCGCACCGGAGGCGATCTACGAGCTGAAGATCGACACCGACGGGGACCTCGTCGCGGACGTGGCTTATCGGTTCCGGTTCTCGGTCTTGGAGAACGGGGCGCAGAGTGCGACAGTGCGGCGCGTCGAGGGCGTCGACGCCGCCGGGATGGGGGATGGCGGGGAAGCGATCGTCGAAGGTGCTCCGGTTTCGACGGGCCCGGAGGCGCACGTGGTCCAGGCTGGCGACTATCGCTTCTTCGCGGGCTGGCGTAGCGACCCATTCTTTTTCGACGCGGGCGGGGCACTGAGCGGCTTCCAGTTCACGGGAGATGATTTTTTCGCTGACAGCGACGTGTGCAGCATCGTTCTGGAGCTCCCCAATAGCGAGTTGGGAGACGGCGAGGCAGGTCTCTGGCACCGAGCGTTGATCCCTGCAGATGACGCGAACTGGATTCAAGTGGAGCGTGGGGCTCGAACCCAACAGGTCCCGTTCCTCGTCTCGAACGAGGAGAAGGCGGCGTACCTTGGCAGCGAGCCGGCACATGACGCTCGCTTCGTGGAGGGGATGGCCCACTCGCTGGAGCACACGGGTGGGTACCCGCCGGAGGAGGCCGAGCGGGTGGCGGGGACCATGCTGCCGGACGTCTTGCCATACGATCCCACGCGGCCGGTTGCGTACCCGGAGAATGGCCGCCTGCTCACCGACGATGTGGCTGATCCTTTCATGGCCATCCTGACGAACGGGAAGGTGAGGGAGGACAAGGTCGGGCCACACAACGACCTGCTCGCCGAGTTCCCGTACCTCGGACCGCCACACGAGAACCGGACGACGGCGGCATGACGTCCGAGCGGTAGCCCAGTGGCGCAGCCGAGGTCGCTGTCTCCTGATCGCCGGCGGCTGTTTCTCACCGCGAACCGGCATACAGGCGGGCTCGGCTGAAAGAGCGTCTTGCGAAGCTGGTTCCGCTCCTCGCCTCCAGGTCTACGTCGGAGCGAGAGTCGGCCATCCGTTTTGCCGTGCAGTCGCCGTCATTCGGTCGTCATAGGTGACGAGCCGAGCGAGATCGTCCTCGATCTGCTTCACCGTCGCCAGGTGGCGCGAGAGCGGTTCCGCGGAACCGCGGGCGTGGCGCGTCAATCGACCTGGGTGGTTGGGCCGCGTGACAACAGGTCGGAGTGTGGCCCGGGCTCCGGACGCGTGGCGGATATCCTCGGAGCATGGCCGGTCGGACGATCACGAGCGAGGGCGAGCTTCGTGAGCTCATCGGCGGTAACGCCGCCCCCGTGGTCGTCACCAAGCTCTCCGATCGGCTCAACAGCCTGACCCGGCAGTTCGTCGAGCGCTCCCCGTTCGTGTGCATCGCCACCGGCCGGCCCGACGGCGGGCTCGACGTGTCGCCGCGCGGCGACCCGGCCGGGTTCGTGCGCGTCCTCGACGAGCGGACGCTTCTCTTGCCCGACCGGCCGGGGAACCGGCTCGCGGACACGCTGACGAACCTCCTCGTCGACCCGAGGGTCGCGCTGCTCTTCCTCGTGCCCGGGGTCGGCGACACCTTCCGGGTCAACGGCCGCGGCCGTATCGTCGAGGATGCCGAGCTGCTCGCGCCGAGCGCCGTCGGCGGGAAGGTCCCGAAGCTCGGGATCGTCGTCGACGTCGAGGAGGCCTACACGCAGTGCGCGAAGGCGCTCATCCGCTCCGACCTGTGGAACCCGGAGCGCCACGTCGATCGCGAGGAGCTCCCCTCGAGCGGCGAGATCCTCCGCTCCCTGAACGATCCCGAGTTCGACGCCGACGAGTACGACCGCGAGCGCGCCGAGCGCTACGCGCGCCGCGAAGGGCTCTACTGATGACGAGAGCCGGCGACGCCGATCGCGAACGTGCCGTGGTGTCTCTGCGCGAGCATTTCGTGCGTGGACGGCTCACTCTGGAGGAGCTCTCGGCGCGGTGCGAGATGGCGCTGCAGGCTCGCAGCCTCGGGGACATTCGCCGCGCGCTCGCGGAGCTTCCGCCGCAGATGCCCCAGGTGGCCCTTCGTGGTGTCGCGCGCGGCGCAGCCCTCGTCGTCTTCACCTGCGCGTGGGTCGTCTTCAGCCTCGTGCTGCTGCTCGCGTTCGGGCTGACACTCGCGCTCGGCGGGATCTCGACCGTCGGGCTCGTCGTCTTCCTGGCCGTCTGGCTCGTTCCGACCTATCTCCTCTTCCGCCGCTGGCGGCGAGGGCTCTCGCGCCTCTGGCGGGGCGCCTAGCCCGGGTCGCGGAGCGAGCCGAGCTCTGCGCGGAGCGCCGCGATCTCGTCCCTCAGCTCCTGCAGCGCGGACTCGACCTCGGCCAGTCGGTCGTCCTCCTCGGCGAGGGAGGGCTCCTGTGAGGGCACCGGCGGCTCGACCGGGTCGCCGCCGAGAAGCTGGGCATAGCGCTCCTCCTTCTGGCCCGGCCGGCGCGCGAGGCGCGCGACCAGCTCGCGCCCGGAGAGTCGCTCGAGCACCGCGTCGACCTCCTCGAGGCTCGAGAACCGGTGCAGCCGCTCGCTCCGGCCCTTGAGCTCCCCCGGCGTCTGCGGGCCGCGGAGCATCAGCACCGCCAGCACCGAGACGTCCGCGCCGTCGAGGCCGAGCGCCTCGTCGAACAGGTGCCTGAACTTCGCGGCCCTGCTTCCCGGGCCGCTCGCGAGCCGTGTCCAGCCGCGTCGTGCGAGACCGTCGAGCGCGTGTCGGATCGTGGGCTCGTCGTAGTCGACGACCGGCTCGCGGTTCGTCGCCTGGTTGCAGGCGAGCCGCAGCGAGTTCAGCGACAGCGGATAGGCGTCGGGTGTCGTCCGCTGCTTCTCGATCAGGCACCCGAGCACGCGGATCTCGACCGGGTCGGCGTCCACGAGCCCAGCCTAACGCGCGGACGGTGTCGGATCCCGCGGCCGCGCCGAGGCTCGCCTTGCGGAGCCCGACACCCACCGCTTCCAGATGCGGTCGATGGCCGCGGCGGCGAGCAGCGCGAGCACGAAGTCCCACGGCACCCGGTACCGCGTCGTCCCGGCGAACACCCATGCAGCAGCGGTCTCGTACAGGGCGAAGACGATCGCGAGCACCCGGAAGGGGAGCGGGACGAAGAACAGCCCGGCGAAGGCGAGGATGAAGAGCGGCACCGTGTACAGCGGCTCGACCCAGTTGCGGAAGGTGTCGACGCCTGCCTGCTGGGCCCCCGAGATCCCCACCTTCGGGTCCCACATCATCCAGGTCGCCTGCGCCATCAGCTTCCCCTTCGCACCCGGGTGGTGCTCCCAGAACCGGAACACGAGGTGCTCGTAGAAGCCCTGCTGGTAGCACTCGGGCACGTCGATGATCCGGTGCTCCGGGGAGAGGTCCAGATGCCGTAGGCCTCCTCCGGTGTCCGCCAGCGGTCGGGGACTCCTCCGACGCGCTCCGGGATGTCGGGCACCTGGTCGATCCAGAGGCCCTGCTGGAGCGTCCGGTACGTGTTGAGGTTGTTCGCCTTCCAGAGAGCGCGCGCATCCGTCGTGATCGCCCAGCACCCGACCTCGACCTTGTTGCGGATCGCCCACGGCGCGACCGCGACCACCGCGAGCGCCGGCACGGCGACCGCGGCGGCCCAGCCGCTGCCGCGCCACAGCAGGAACAGCGCCAGCACGATCGGGAGTGCCGTCAGGCGCGCGTTCGAGAGGATCGCGACGCCCGAGACGATCCCGAGCAGGAGCGCCACCCTGAGCGAGCGCTTCTCGGCGGCGAGCAGCGTCAGCCCGAAGAGCGCCGCCCCGAGGAGCTGGTCGAGGATCTCGCGGTTGACGTGCATGTCGTGCCAGGCGAGATACGGCTGGAGCGTCGCGAGGCATGCAGCGAGCAGCCCGATCCCCGGCGACAGGAACCGCCGCCCGGTCTCGAAGACGACGAGCGAGGTGCACACCGCGATCACGAGCTGCGCCGCTCCGACCGACCACCAGTGCACGCCGGCGATCCAGTCGATCGGGATCAGGAACCACCCGTAGAGCGGCTGGGTGTACGCGCTGGGGTGACCCGGGACGTAGCCGAACACCCCGTGCTTGACGTACATGATCGCGAGGTCGAGCGACTTCTCGGGGTCGGCCAGGAGCGCCGCGCGCTCGTGCAGCAGCACCGCGACGCGCGGCACCGCGCACACGAGGATGACGATGGTGTACGCCCGCCGCCGGGTCACGCCGGCGTCGCGTCTACAATCGCCGCGTTCATCCGCCCGCCCGTCCCGGGCCGGGCCTACCTGCGCCGAGGAGTCCGCCGATCCCAGCCATGACCGGTACGCAAGGCTACGCGGTCGTGTCGTGCCACGTCGAGAGACCCCTCGACGACGGTGTCTGGGCGCGCTACCTCGCGCTGATCGACCGGCGGCCCGGCGGGTTCCCGATCGCCTCCCTCATGCGCCCGCCGGCGGAGAGCGAGGACGGCACGTACTTCGTCGCGCGTGCCCGCGAGGCGGCCGCGCGAGGGCCGCTCGGGCACCACATCCACTGGACCTCGCCGACACACGCGCGCCCGACCGGCCCGGATCCCGCCGGCGCCGTCCGCCGCGAGGGCGCCTGGTTCACCGAGCAGGGGCTCGAGCCGCGCTTCTTCTGCGGCGGCGGCTGGTACACCGACGGGGAGGTGATGTCCGCCGTGGCCGACCTGGGGTACGTCGACTGCACCGCCACGGCGTGGCGGCCGCCGTACCTCCCGGAAGGATCGCCCCGAGCCTCGCTCGACCGGCCGGCGAACGTGGTCCTCGACGACGGCCGCACGGTGCTCGAGCTCCCGACGACGCACTCGCTCGGCGCCGCCGCGAAGGCGCTTCCCCGGGCGCTCCCCGAGATCGTCCACGTCCACTTCCACGACTACGAGCTGCTCGAGGCCTCCCGCCGCGCGGCGCTCACGGCCACCCTCACCCTGCTCGCCCGCCGCCGCCGTCCCGTCGGGCTCGACCAGCTCACCGCCGACCGCGAGCTGCCGTGGGCCGACGTATGCGCCGGCTGATCGCGGTCGCCGCGCTCGCCGCCCTGGGCGGCTGCGGCTCGACCCCCGCCCCGCACGGCATCTCCCTGAAGATCGACAAGAGCCCCTTCCTGGTCACCGTGCTCGACGACGGGAAGACCGTCGTCGCCGAGGACGGGGATGCGCGCCTTCGCTACCAGCTCGCCTCGACGGGCGCCGTCCACGAGCTGACGAACGTGACCTCGTCGACAGGCGGCGTCTACCAGGTCGCGACCGACGAGCCCGGCCGGACCGCGACGGTCACCGTCGGCACCACGAAGACTGGCGCGCGCATCCAGCTCGCGCTTCACCCGGCGACCGACGTCCTGCAGGTCTACGACTCCTTCGACACCGCGCCCATCGATCACTTCGTCGGCGGCGGCGAGCACGGCGAGTCCGCCGACCTCCGCGGGAAGATCCTCTCCGTCGAGGTGGGCTACCAGTGCAGCTATGCGCCCATCCCGTACTTCGCCAGCACCGCCGGCTGGGGCGTCCGGATCGCGAGCCAGGCCCCCGCCGGCCTCGCGTTCCCCGGCTCGCCCGGGGGTGAGGGCTGCCAGGTCGGCGACAAGCCGCCGTGCAGCTTCCCGCCGCTCCCCGAGCGCGCCGAGGTGTGCCTCCAGGCCGCGAGCCTCGACGAGCGCATCTACGTCGGCAACCTCGCCCGGACGCTGGCCGACTACGAGGCCGAGACCGGCAGGCCGTCGGTGCCGCCGCCGTCCGAGCTCGCGCTGATCAAGTGGCGCGACGTCGTCAACGGCCCGGCCCAGGTGCTCGAGGACGTCACGCGCCTGCAGGCGGCGAAGATCCCGCTCGGTTGGGTGCTCCTCGACAACCCCTGGGAGCGCTGCAACGGCCAGCTCACCTTCGACCCGGGTCGGATCCCCGACCCCGCCGGGCTCGTCAAGGCGGTTCACGCCAGGGGGGTCCGGTTCATGCTCTGGGTCTCGCCGCTCGCGGCCTGCCCCGACGGCTACCCGGGCACCCCCATCGGCGACCCTTCGCACCAGGTGCTCGACCTGCGCGACCCGGCCGTCGTCGCCGAGTTCCAGCGCCGCCTCGAGGCTCTCGTCGACCTCGGCGTCGACGGCGTCAAGGCCGACCGCGGGGACGAGAACGACCTCGGCGATCTCGACCCGTCGCTGACGAACGACTATCCGCTCCTCTTCCAGCACGCGGTCATGGGGGCGCTGCCGCCGGGAGACGCCGCGATCTTCCGCGCGGCGACCGTCGGCAGCCAGTCCGTCGTGCCGGGGATCTGGGCGGGCGATCAGCCGCAGGAGTACATCGGCCTCCAGCGGGCGATCGTCTCGGGCCTGAGCGCCTCGATGAGCGGCTTCACGACGTGGGGCTCCGACGTCGGCGGCTACGCGACCCCTCCGGCCGACGACGCCGAGCTCTTCGTCCGCTGGGCGCAGTTCGGGGCCGTCTCCCCGGTGATGGAGGTCGGCGGCTCCGGGCCGAACGCGACGCCCTGGACCCTCGGCCAGGAGGCGATGGACGGCCTCCGCGCCGCCGCGGTCCTCCACTACGAGCTCTTCCCGTACCTGTACGGCCTGCTGCAGGCGAGGCAGCCCGTCCTCCGGCCGCTCGGCTACGGCTTCCCGGACGACCCCGGGTCGTGGAGCGCGTCCTACGAGACGCTCGTCGGCCCGGACCTGCTCGCGGCGCCCGTCACCGGCCCCGGCACGACGCCGTTCGTCTACCTGCCCCCGGGCCGGTGGGTCGACCTCTACGCCGGCACGACGGTCGGAGGCGGCCGCTCGTTCAACCGCCGGACCCAGTCGACCAGTTCCCGCTCTATGCCCGCGCCGGCTCCGTGATCCCGTTCGACCTGCGCACGGCCACGGCGTCCTGGTGGGGCGTGAACGAGCTGACCCATCCGGGCCGCGCCGGGTTCCTCGTCACGAACGGCGCACGCGTGAGCCTGACCGGCCAGCCGAAGGACGTGCAGCTCTTCGTGCCTGCGCCGCACAAGCCCGCCCGTGTCACGCTCGGAGGCAAGCCCGTCGCGTGGACGTGGACCCCGGGCCCGCTCCCCGGTGCGGTCATCCGGCTCCGCGGTCCCGTGATCCGAGGTGCCGTCGTGGCCTCGCCGCCCTAGAATTCGCCGATGGCCTTTCCCGTCAAGCAGGAGCCGAGCAGCGAGGACGTCCGTTCCTCACGGCCCTACCTGCTTCGCCGCAGCCCGCTCGAGGCGTTCGCGCGCCGCGCCGCGAGCGTCCTCGTCCTCGTCGTCATCGACATCACCGGGCTCACGATCGGGCTGTACGTCGCGATCGCGCTGCGGTCGATCGTCCGAGACCCGACTCCGATCCTCTGGAACCTGCTGTGGAACCAGGAGAGCGACTGGCTGCCGTTCCTCGTGCTCCTGCTCCTGCTCGTGTTCTGGAGGAACCACCTGTACGGGCCGCGCGAGCTCCGCGAGGGAGCGGGGAAGATCGTCGCGTCGATCGTGCTCGTCACGGCGCTCGCGCTCGCGTTCGCGATCGGCACCGACCAGCACTTCACCACCTTCGGGCTCTATGCGGTCGCTGCGATCACCGTCGCGGCGTCGATCAGCCTGCTGCGCTGGAGCTACGAGTCGATCTCGGGGGCCGCGCTGCGCGAGCTCGGGGTCCGGCGCCGCGTGCTGCTGGTCGGCGCGGGCGAGCAGGTGAAGCACCTGCGCGCAACGCTCGGCTCCGGCCGCAGCGGCATCGACTACGAGTTCGCGGGCCACGTCGCGCCGGGCCCGGCCGTCGTCGCGGCGCTCGACGGCAGGGAGCTCGACGAGGTGATCGTCGCCGACGACGAGATCGCCGAGTCGCTCCTCCTCGAGATCGTCGAGGCCGCGCAGCGCGAGGGTGTGAAGGTACTGATCGCGCCGCGTACCACGGAGCTCCTGATCGAGCGCGGAGAGTACGTCCCCGGCCAGGCGGTCCCGCTCTTCGAGGTCAGGCCGCCGATCCTCGCCGGCACGGACTGGGCGCTCAAGCGGGCGTTCGACGCGGTCGTCGCCGGCCTCGTGATCCTGATCGGGCTTCCCCTCTGGCTCCTGATCGCGCTCGTGATCAAGCTCACCTCGCGCGGCCCGGTCTTCTACGCCGACGACCGTGTCGGGCTGGGCGAGCGCACGTTCCACATGCTCAAGTTCCGCACGATGGTGCAGGACGCCGCGAGTCGCCAGGCGGCGCTCGAGCAGGCGAACGAGGCGAGCGGCGCGCTCTTCAAGATCCGCGAAGACCCCCGCGTCACCGCTGTCGGCAAGCTGCTCCGGCGCTTCTCGATCGACGAGATCCCGAACGTCTGGAACGTCCTCCGCGGTGACATGTCCCTCGTCGGGCCGCGCCCCCTGCCGCTTCGCGACCACAGCCGTCTCGAGTCCTGGCACCGCCGCCGCTCCAACGTGCTTCCCGGCATGACCGGCCTCTGGCAGATCGCCGGCCGCAGCGACCTCTCCTTCGACGACCTCGTCCGCCTCGACTTCTACTACCTCGAGAACTGGTCGCTCTGGCTCGACATCACGATCGTCGCCAGGACGATCCCTGCGGTCGTCGCCCGGCGCGGCGCCTACTGAGCCCGCACGGTTGCCGGCCGTCCGGCGAACGGTCAGATGAGGCCTGCGACCCCGTTGCGGATCAGCGCCACTGCGAGCCCGATCACGATCACCGCGGCCACGGTTCTCGCGTTCCGCTGTAGCCAGCCACGGGCCTTGCCGAGGACGCCCATCGCCCAGTCGCGCGCCACCATGAGCATGACGAGCGCGATCAGGAGCGGAAGCAGCGACACGACCGTGAACGCGAGCCACTGCGCGGCGTAGCCGGCCGTCGTCGGGTTCGTCTGCGAGATCGCCTTGAGCGCGATCGGGATGAACGCGCCGGGGTTCGCGAGGGCTGCGCCCGCGCCGACGATCGCGACGGCCGGCGACGAGGCGACCTTGCTCATCTGCGCGACCATCGCCTCCTCCTTCTTCGGGTCGCGCGGCCGCCGCAGCCGGGCCGCGACCCAGGCGATCAGCAGCGCGCCCGCGACGATGTCGAAGACGCACACCCACGTCTTCGGGCTCGACGGATGCGAGGAGGCTGCGACGTCGCCGAGCAGGAACGCGGCCGCGACCCCGACCGCGAGCGTCGCCGAGAGTGCGCCGAGATAGAAGAAGACCCCGGTGCGAAGGGGCCGGTCGCCGAGGACGAGCGCGAAGATCGAGAACGTCAGCGTCGTCGGTGAGAGCATCGCGGCCAGCGAGACGAGGACGAGCTCGGTGTCGACGGCACCCACTCGTCGAATGAGAACAGATCGCGCCCCTTCACGGCGACGTAATCGCTGCCTGCGACAATCGGCGGATGCGCGCGCCCAAGCTCCTGTGCGTCGCCTCGGCGGTGGATCTCGACTTCCGCTACGGCTGCACGCCCGCCTGGTGGCAGCTCTGGCAGGCGCTGCACGCGGAGGGTGTCGACCTCGTCGTGGCCCCGTACCGGGGGCGCCCGATCGAGACGCCGTACTGGCGGACCGCCCCGAACCCCGCGTTCCTCGAGGGCGAGTCGTACGCGCGCGTCCGCGACGCCGTCGCTCGGCTCAAGGGCGACAACCACCTGCGCCGCGACGAGGACTCGCCCGAGGACTCGATCGGCGACCGCATGACCCGCGGGGCGATCTGGCGCGTGGTCACGCCCCGCTGGCGCCGCCAGCTCGAGAAGCTCGTCGAGCGCGAGCGCCCGGACGCAGTCGTGGTGTTCACCGTCCCGATGGCGCACTTTCGCGGCATCCCGACGGCGCTTCGCGACCGGTTCGACATCCCGGTCGTGTTCTACGACGGAGACGTACCGATGAGCCTCCCCGAGTTCGGCGGCATGGACACCGGCTTCAACTACTACCACGGCGCCGACCCGGGCGAGTACGACCTCGTGATCTCGAACTCCGAGGGCGGGCTCGAGGGCCTGAGGGCGCTCGGCGCCCGCCGCGCCGAGGCGGTCTTCTGGGGCGCGGACCCCGAGTTCTTCGCGCCTCAGCCCGTCGAGAAGGAGACCGACGTCTTCTTCTACGGGTACGGCGACAAGTTCCGCCGCGAGTGGATGGCCGCCCTCGTCGGCGAGCCGTCGCGGGCGCTCGAGGACGTCGACTTCACGCTCGGCGGCCACGACTTCCTCGGCGACACCGGCGCCGCCCGCGTCGTCGGCGACGTCCCGTTCCCGGCGTTCCCGCGCGCGATCTCGGCGGCGCGGGTCAACCTCTGCATCACGCGCCGCTCGCACGCGACCGTGTACGCCTCCTCGTCGTGCCGGCCCTTCGAGCTCGCCTCGAGCGGCGCGGCGATCGTCGCGAACCCGTACGAGGGCATCGAGCGCTGGTTCGAGCCCGGCAGCGAGCTCCTCGTCGTCCGGGACGCCGACGAGGCGATCGCTGCGTACCGGGCGCTCCTCGACGATCCGGCGCAGGCCGAGGAGATGGGCCGCCGCGCTCGCGAGCGCGTCCTCGACGAGCACACCTACCGGCACCGGGCACGGCGCGTGCTCGAGCTGCTCGACCTGGGAGTGGCGGCGCATGTCCGCTGAGCTCTCCGTGGAGCAGCAGCCCGCCCCCGCCGTCGCAGTCGGGCCGCTTGCCGCGGTGCGCCGCATCGCGGTCGTGCCGGCCTTCAACGAGGAGCGGAACATCGGCCGCCTCCTGGCCGAGTTGACCGCGCTCGATCCCGACCTCGAGGTCGTCGTCGTCTCCGACGGGTCGACCGACCGCACCGCCGAGATCGCCCAGGCGGCCGGGGCGCACGTGGTCGCGCTCCCCTTCAACCTCGGGATCGGCGGCGCCGTGCAGACCGGGTTCCGCTTCGCCTGGGAGGGCGGCTACGAGCTCGCCGTGCGCCTCGACGGCGACGGCCAGCACGACCCCACCCAGCTCCGCGTCGTGGTCGGGCCCGTCGTCGCGGGCGACGCAGACCTCGCGATCGGCTCTCGGTTCCTGGGGCCCGGGGGCTACCGCTCCTCGGCCGCGCGCCGCGTCGGGATCCGCGTGCTCTCGCGGGTCGTCTCGTGGATCGCCCACGAGCGGCTCACCGACACGACCTCGGGCTTCCAGGCGCTGAACCGCAAGGCGATCCGGCTCTTTGCCGCCGACCTCCCGCGCGACTACCCGGAGGTGGAGGGTCTCGTGATGGCGATCCGCCACCACCTACGGGTCGAGGAGGTGCCGGTGACGATGCGCGAGCGCGAGTACGGCCGCTCGTCGATCGGCTCGCTCGCCTCCGTCTACTACATGGTCAAGGTGCTGCTCGCGATCTTCGTCGACCTCTTCCGCCGCGACGTCGTTTCCGAGGAGGATGCATGACCCCCGTTCGCATCTCGGTCGTCGCCACCGTCGTCGCCGTCGTGCTCCTGCTCGTCGTCTTCGAGCTGATCCGGTCGCGGCGCCTTCGCGAGCGCTACGCCCTCCTCTGGCTCGCAACCGGGCTCGTGCTCGTCGCGCTCTCGGCCTGGCGGGCGGGGTTGAACACGATCGCGGGCTGGCTCGGCGTCCGCAGCTACCCGCCCGCGGTGCTGTTCGCGGTCGGCCTCCTGTTCGTGATCCTCGTGCTGCTCCACTACTCGACCGTGATCTCGAGGCTCGCCGACCAGAACACGATCCTCGCCCAGCGCCTGGCGCTCCTCGAGGCGCGTATGGGCGACGCGTCTACCCGCGAACGCTGAACCCTTGCTGGACGCTTCCCGCCCGTAGGTGGAGGTTGTCGTCGATCAGGAGCGGAACGCAGAGGACGACCCCGAAGCACTGATTCCCGCCGTCCACCGGCTGCGTGAGCTGGAGCCCCGAGCTGGTCGTCACGGTCATCAGTGACGGCGGCGGCGGCACCGGGAGGCCGAGCGGCCCGCTCCCCTTCGCCTCCTGGAGATGGGGGTGGTGCCAGTCGAACGTGAGCACGAACGCCCCGAGCACCACCGAGAAGGCTGCGCCCCACGCGACAGCTCGCGTTGCGCCCTGCCGGCGGGCGAGGAGGCCGGCCGCGCCGAGAACGGCCCACACCACCAGTGCCGCCGGCAGCAACAGGTGGCGCTGGGTATGGCTGACCCAGAGGAGACCGCGGGCACCGAGCACGGTGAGGATCGCCACCGCGAACCACCATGTCCGCGAGGGCCGCCCCAGCGGCGGCAGCGCCCATGCGGCGAGCGCGGCCGGCACCAACCAGATCGGCGCGAAGGCGAACCGCGGGTCGGGTGCGATCAGGAACCACGGGACGAGCAGGAGAGCGCACGGGACCGCGACCGCCAGCATCGGCCACATGCGCGCGCGGCGAGTCCGGTCGCGCACGCCGACCGACGCGAGCGACGGGACGACGCACGCGAGCAGCATCAGCGGTGACACGACGTCGAGGTCGCGCTCGCGGTCGGGAAGCCACCAGGCGTTGAACCAGTGCCACGAGGCGAGGACGGCGTTCGGGTCGACCGCCGGCCATCGCGCCCACGCGTCGTCGCCGCGGTTGGCGGACGTCAAGACCGACACCGGGATGCGCCAGTCGGCCGGGAGCCCGAGGATCGTCAGCGGATAGAGGGGATAGCCGGACAGCACCGCCTGGCGCGCGATCCAGCCGGCCGCCAGCGCGAGCGGCACGGCGAACACGAGGCAGGCCGCGCGCAGCGAGAGCCGGCCGCTGCGTCGCCAGGTGCCGGCGACGAAGAAGCCTCCGACGAACGCGGTCAGCGCCCAGTAGAGCGGGCGGGTTGCCGAGGCGAGCCCGAGGACGCACACGGCGGTGAGCGCGTCGGCCCGGTCGAGGTCGCGCTCGACGCACTCGGCGAAATACAGCATCCCGACCGCCACCTCGACGAAGGTCGCGAAGTCGAGGTTCGGGCTGCTGATCCGCTGCTGCGGCGACAGCGCGGCGACCACGAAGGTCGCCGGGACGAGCAGCACTGCGAGCCGCCGTGAGAAGAGCGGCGCGCCCGGGACGGGGCGGCGTGCGAGGCGAAGCCCGACGTCGAGCAGGAGGAGCGAGCCGAGCAGCCCGTCGATGAGATGCGGGCCGGCGCCGGCGAGCGGCCGCTGGTCGAGGAACGCGGTGAGGAGGAGGTGGGCATCCCCTGCGCCGAAGCGGCTGTGCAGGTTCGCGAGCCCCGGGACCGTCGCGTAGTGCTTCGCGTACGTGATCAGGTCGAGGTGGTACAGCCCGAAGTCGTAGTCCTCCGAGGGGCCGAGCGCCTGGTCGGCGATCAGCGCCCAGCCGACGGCGACCGCCCCGAACGCGATGGCCGCGCGCCGGTCGAGCCGCGGCCACTCCCGGCCGCGGAACGCCCTGGCGAGGCCCCATCCCCCGGCCGTGAGCGGCAGGAGCCAGGTCCACAGCGTCACCGGGAGCACCAGGTTCCAGACGAGCAGGTACGCCGCGAGGACGGCGAGGCCGATCCAGACGTCGCCCATGGCGATGCCGCCTCGGCGCCCGAGGAGCGAGCCGCAGCCGGCGGCCACGGCGGCGACGAACGCCCAGATCCCGAAGAGGGCCAGAACCGGGAGCACGACCTGTGTCACGTCGGCCTCAGGACTGGTCGCGGTACCAGGTGATCGTCCGCCCGAGCCCGTCGCGCAGCGACGTCCTCGCGTCGAAGCCGAGCAGCTCGGCGGCGCGGGAAGTGTCGAGACGGCGGCGCGGCTGGCCGTTCGGCATCGACTCGTCCCAGACGATCTCGCCCTCGAAGCCGGTGAGCTCCGCGATCGTCTCGGCGAGCTCCCGGATGGAGATCTCGACGCCGGTGCCGACGTTGACCGGCTGGGCGCCCGAGTAGCCGTCGGCGGCGAGCACGAACGCGTCGGCCGCGTCCTCGACGTAGAGGAACTCCCGCGTCGGCGAGCCGTCGCCCCAGAGCACGACCTCGGGCGTCCCGGCGAGCATCTTCCGGATCAGCGCCGGGACGACGTGCGAGGTCTCGAGGTCGAAGTTGTCGCGGGGCCCGTACAGGTTCGCGGGCAGGAGGTAGACGGCGTCGAGGCCGTACTGCTCGCGGTAGGCCTGTCCGCCGACGAGCACCGACTTCTTGGCGACCCCGTACGGCGCGTTCGTCTCCTCGGGGTAGCCGTTCCAGAGCTCGTCCTCGTGGAAGGGGGTGGGTGTGAACTTCGGGTACGCGCAGACGGTCCCGGCGACGACCACCTTCGAGACCTCGTACGTCCGTGCGAGCTCCAGAACGTGGGCGCCCATGATCAGGTTCGCGAACCAGTAGCGGCCCGGATTCGCCCGGTTGGCTCCGATCCCGCCGACCTCCGCCGCGAGATGGAAGACGATCTCGGGTCGCGCCGACTCGAAGAGCCGCTCGGCGTCGTCCCACCTCGTCAGGTCGTACTCGACCCGCCGCGGGACGGTCATCTCGTAGCCGCGCTCCTGCAGACGCTCGACCAGGAACGAGCCGAGGAACCCCGCTCCGCCCGTGACGAGGGCGCGCACTAGAGCTTGGCCTTCGTCCCCTGCATCCAGTCGACGCGGCCGACCCAGCTCTCGCGGTTCGCCGCGTACCACGCGACCGTCCGGCGGATGCCCTCCTCCCAGGAGATCGTCGGCTTCCAGCCGGTCTCGGCGTTCAGCTTCTCGTACCCGACGCGGAGCGCCATCACCTCGCTGGCGCCCGGGCGGAAGCGCCCCTCCGAGGTGACGATCTCCCGGCCGGCGGGCCAGTGGCCGCCCTCCTCGCCGATGCGGATGATCATCGCCGCCCAGTCCGCCATCGAGACGTTCTCGCCCTGGCCGTAGACGTAGACATCGCCCGGGATCCCGCGCGCTGCGACGGTGAGATGGCCGCGCACCCCGTCCGTGCAGAAGCAGAAGTCGCGCAGCGGGTCGAGCTGCCCCAGCTCGATCTGGGGGCGCTCGAGCGCCTGCGTGATGATCGTCCCGGTCACGTACCGCGGGTTCTGCCGCGGGCCGTAGTTGTTGAACATCCGGGTGACGATCCCGGGGACGCCGTACGCGTCGTGGTAGTTCATCGTCAGGAAGTCGGCGGCGACCTTCGACGTCGCGTAGATCGACTTCGGGTTGATCGGCGAGCGCTCGTGGAGGATCAGGCTGCCGAGGTCGTCGAAGTCGTGGTGGTGCGAGACCGACTCGCGCACGTTGCCGTACTCCTCCGACGTGCCCGCGGTGTCGAACTTCTCGAGCTCGACCCCGTGGTCGACGACCGACTGGAGCAGGTAGAGCGTCCCGAAGGTGTTCGCCATCACGGTCTCGATCGGCCGGTGCCACGATTCGCCGACGTGCGCCTGGGCGCCGAGGTGGAAGATGTACGGCTTGTCGGGCGCGCGCTTGAGGTCGCGCATCAGGTAGTCGATCGAGGTCTTGTCGGTGAGGTCGGCGAACACGACCCGGGCGAGCCGCGTCCGCTGCCGGCCGATGTTGTTCAGGGCGCCGGAAGAGGTCGCGCGGACGAACGCGATCACGTCGGCGCCGAGCTCGATCAGGGCGTCCGTGAGGTGCGAGCCCATGAAGCCGTCGGCACCCGTGACGACGCACGTTCGGCCTTCGTAGGCGTCGCCGAGGTCGCGCCGGAGCGCGTCGAGCTCTTCCTCCGACCAGATGACGCTATCGTCGCGCGGCATCGATGCAGGGTAGACGTTCAGGCCGCCGGAGCGCGGTACGAAGCGGCCTGCTGACCGGCGTCTCGACCGCCGTCGTCAGCGCGTCGGCGGCCCTCGCGGGAGCGATCCTCTCGCGCAAGTTCGGGCACGGCGTGAAGACCGACGGGTTCTTCGCGGCCTACGCCGTCTACGTCGCGGTCGTCCTGGTCGCGAGCGCGCTCCGCGTCGTCGTGCTGCCCGAGTTCGCCCGGGCCCGAGCGGCGCACGCCCTCGGCCGCGAGACCGGCTCGTGGGCACTCGCCCTCGCGATCCCGCTCCTGCCTCTCTGCGCCGTCGCGATCGCGGCGCCGCACTGGGCCGCGAGTCTCCTCACGAGCAGCCCGTCGGCGCAGACGAGCGCGGCCCAGCTTCTGCCGTGGCTCGTGCCCGCCGCGGCGGCGCAGGTGTACGCAGGCGTCGGTGCCAGCGCGCTCGCCGCGCTCGACGACTACGGCACGGCCGCGCTCGGCTACGCGCTCGGGGCCGTCGCCGGGCTCGCCGTGATCGGTGCGCTCGTCCATCGCGGCGTCGCGGCCTTCGGCTGGGGGCTTGCCGCGAACGGCGCGATCGCCGTCGGCGTCCCGTTGGCGGCTCTGGTCGCGAAGGACGGTGTCGGGCGACCGGCCCGCGCCGTCGGCCATCGGCTCTGGATCCTGGTCGAGGGCGTGTCCCTGCCGTTCGCGCTCCAGGGGCTCTACATCATCGGTTACAGGTTCGCGAGCGGGCTCGGGACGGGGAAGCCGACCACGTTCTCCTATGCCTACCTGATCGCGTCGCTGCTCGTGGCGGTGACGGCGACGTCGATCGCGCTCGTCTCGTCCGTGCCGCTGTCGCGCGGCGAGCTGACGCCCGAGCGCTCCTCGCACCACGTGGTCGCGGCGTCCTGGGTGTCGATCGCGATCGTCGCCGCGGCCGCGGGCGTCTTCGCGCTCGCCGGGCAGCCGGTGGCGAAGGTGGCACTCGGGTCGAGCTACGGCGGCGGCACCGGCGCGGAGCTGGGGCGCCTCGTCGCCTACCTGGCGCCCTGGATGGTCGTCTCGATCGCCCTTTCCGTCACGTTCCCGCTGCTGTTCGTGCGAGGCCGCGCCCGCTGGCTGCCGCTGCTGGCGCTCGGGGCGCTCGCCGCGCACGTGCCGGTCGAGTGGGCGGGGTCGTCGGCGTGGGGCCTCGGCGGGATCGCAGCCGGGATGGCCCTGACGACCGCGGCGGTGCTCGGGGTGCTCTTGGCGCGCTGCTCGGCGTCCTGCGGACGGCCTCGCTCGGAGTCGCGATCGCGGCCCTCTCGTGCGGCCTTCCCGCGCTCGCGGGCTTCGGCCTCGCCTCGTTCGTGCCCACCGCGATCGGGGCGGCGGCGCTCGGACTCGCGGCGTATTGCGCGGTCCTCGCCGTCTGGCGCCCGGCCGGGCTCGTCACGGCGTGGGGCTACCTGCGCCGGTTAGGTTGACGCGGTGGTCGCCGCCGTCGTCCTCTCGTGGAACCGCCGCGAGGACACGCTCGCCTGCCTCCGCTCGCTCGCGGCCGCCGACCCCGCGCCGCACGTGATCGTCGTCGACAACGCGTCCTCCGACGGCACGGCAGAGGCGGTGCGCAGCGAGTTCCCCGAGCTGCGTCTGATCGAGAACCCCTCCAACCTGGGCTTCGCCGAGGGCAACGACGTCGGGATCCGGCACGCGCTCGCGCACGGCGCCGACCACGTGCTCGTCCTCAACAACGACACCGAGGTCGATCCGGGCTTCCTCACGCCGCTCCTGGAGGAGGCGGCCCGCCGCGAGGATGCGGGCGCGCTCAGCCCGAAGATCCTGTTCGCCGAGCCGGGCGACCTGATCTGGTTCGCAGGCGCCGAGTACGAGCCGCGCTCCGGCTACAACGGTCGCCACCGCGGCTACCGCGAGCGCGACGACGGCCGCTTCGACGCCGTCAGCGAGACCGGCCGGGTGTGCGGGGCGGCGATGCTCGTGCCGCGCGAGGTGCTGGAGAAG
This sequence comes from uncultured Actinomycetes bacterium, assembly GCA_963836925.1. Taxonomy (GTDB): domain Bacteria; phylum Actinomycetota; class Thermoleophilia; order Gaiellales; family Gaiellaceae; genus PALSA-600. Next base: position 181,605 of record CAWILJ010000008.1, on the reverse strand, counting down.
GTGGGCGTGTTCGACCCCGAGCTCTTCGCCTACAGCGAGGACACCGACTGGTCCCTCCGCGCCCGCGAGGCCGGGTACCGGCACTACGTCGTCCCGGCGAGCAAGGTCTGGCACAAGGTCTCGGCCGCCTCGGGCGGCGAGAGCTCGCCGACCGCGTTGTACTACGACGTGCGGAACGCGCTCGTCGTGGCCGAGCGCCACGCGCCGCTCGGTACGTTCGCCACCTGGCGGCGCCGGCTGACGGTCGTCTCGGCGCCCACCTCGTCCAGGCTGCACGCGCCCCGCGTCGGCGGGAGTGCCTGCCGCAACCTGGCAGGGATGGCGAGACTTTCGCGCCGGGCGGCTGGGAAAGCGGCCCGAACGGGCGCCGTCGACCCCGTGAGTACGATGGCTCATGACCGCCCAGCAGGCGAAACAGGCCGTCAAGAACGCGCTCTACCGCACGATCGGCGAGACCTCGACCGTGCTGCGGCTGCACCCCGACGGGCAGAAGACCCTGTCGATCCTGATGTACCACAAGGTCAACGATCTTCCCGATAACCCGACGACGGTGCCGGTCGGCATCTTCGACGACCAGCTCGGGCGGCTCGGCGAGCTCGGCTACAACGTGGTCGGCCTCGACGCCGTCCTCGACCACTACACGCGTCGGCAAGCCGCTGCCCGAGAAGGCGGTGCTGATCACGTTCGACGACGGCTACCGGGACACGCTCGAGAACGCGCTCCCGGTGCTGGAGAAGCACGGCTATCCCGCGGTGGTGTTCATCCCCGTCGCGTACATGGAGGACGAGACGCCGCTGCCGCACGAGGCGCGGCTCGTCGAGCGCGGCGTCCGCAACCGCACGCTCGACTGGGGCCTCATGCGCGAGCTCGACGGGAGCGGCGTCCGGGTCGAGTCGCACGGCATCGCCCACCGGCCCCTGGCCGAGGTCATGCTCGACGAGGCCGTCCGCGAGATCGCCGTCTCGAAGCTGAAGCTCGAGGAGAAGCTCGGCCGCCCCGTTCGCGCCTACGCCTACGTGAAGGGGTCGGAGGCCCACTTCCACCCGGTGCACGAGAGCATCCTCAAGCAGGCCGGGTACGAGATCGCGTTCACGTCGATCTCGCGCGCGAACGGCTCGAGCACGAACCCGTTCCGGCTCGGGCGCTACAACGTCGAGCCGTACCCGGCGCGGACGTTCGAGCTCGTGCTCTCGGGCGCCTGCGACCTGATCTCCCTGAAGGACACCGTGGCCGGTACGCACGCGCGCCGCCTGTTCAACCAGGCGCTCGGCACCGCCACGCGGTGAGGGTCGTCGAGTACGACCCTTCGCGGCGCGGTGACGTCGCCGTCCTGATGGAGCGCGTCTGGGGGAACCGGCCCCCCGAGGAGGCGCTTGCCTGGTTCTACGAGCGAAGCCCCGTCCGGCCGGCGTCCGTGCTGCTCGGCGAGGAGGACGGGAAGACCGCGGGCTCGGTGGCGATGAGCTTCCTCCGCATGTCGGTCGGCGGCGAGGAGCTCGAGGTCGGGATGCCCGTGCGGCTCGCCACCGACCCCGACTTCCAGGGCCGCGGCATCTTCCGCGAGCTCGAGTCGGCGAACGAGGAGCTGGCGCGCGACCTCGGGATCCGGCTGCTGCTGATCGTCCCGAACGCCGCGTCGGCCCGGATCCTCGTCGCCGCGCTCGGGTGGCAGAAGCTGCCCTCGGTGCGCGTCTGGGCCCGGCCGCTTCTCCGCGCACCCGCCGTCCGACCTCGGTGCGAGGTCGACCGCTTCGACGACTCGCTGTCCGGCCGCTCCGAGGGAGGCGACCGCGTCGCTCCGCGACGGCCCGTGGCTCAACTGGCGCTTCGCCGACTCGCCCGACCCGTACCGGCTGCTCGCCGGCGGCGGGTACGCGGTCGTCGGGGCAGCAGGGGCGCTTCGGGATGCTCGCGGCGATCGAGGGCGACCTTCTCGGCGACGCGGCCGCGGTCGCGGACGGGCGCGTGCTCGTCGCCGCGCCGCCGCCGTGGCTTCAGGGCCGCTACCTGCGCGCGGGGTACCTGCCGACCCACCGCTCGTTCACCGTGCTCGGCAAGTCGCTCGATCCAACGCTGCCGCTGCCGGCACGCCCTCACTTCGAGCTCGGGGACCTCGACTTCCTGTGAGGCGCATCGTGTTCGCGACGCAGGTGGTCGATCCCGACGACCCGATCCTCGGCGCCGTCGTCGCCGAAGGTGCGGGCGCTCGCCGAGCGCGTCGACGAGGTCGTCGTCCTCGCGCTCAGGGCCGTTCCCGGCGCGCTGCCGGGCAACTGCCGCGTCGAGGTCTTCGGTGGAGCCTCGAAGAGCGCGCGCGGGCGGCTCTACGTCTCGGCGCTGCGCCGCGCGCTGAAGCCGAAGCCGCTCGCGGTCGTCGCGCACAGCGTCCCCCTCTACGCGATCCTCGCCGCGCCGCTCACCAAGCCCGCCCGGGTGCCGCTCCTCCTCTGGTTCACGCACTGGAAGCCGAGCCGGACGCTCGTGCTCGCCGAGCGGCTCTCGACCGCGATCCTCAGCGTCGACCGCCGCTCGTTTCCCCTCGACTCGACGAAGGTCGTCGCGATCGGGCACGGGATCGACACCGACCGCTTCGCCTGCACCGAGCGAGCGCCGGCGCACGCTGCGCGCCGTCGCGCTCGGCCGAACCTCGCCGGCGAAGGGGCTCGAGACGATCGCGCAGGCAGCCCGGCTCGCGGGCGTCGAGCTCGAGGTCTACGGGCCCTCGGCGACCGACGAGGAGCGGGCCGAGCGGCAGCGGCTCCTCGACCTCGGCGTCGCGCTGCGCGACCCGGTGCCCTACCCGGACGTCCCTGCGCTGCTCGCCACGCGGGACGTGCTCGTGAACAACATGCGCGAGGGCGCGCTCGACAAGATCGTCTACGAGGCCGCCTCGACCTGCATGCCGGTGCTCGCGTCGAACACCGGCTTCGACGACATCCTCCCGGCCGAGCTCCGCTTCCCGCGCGACGACCCCGACACGCTCGCGGAGCGGCTGCGTACCCTTACCGGGATGGACCGGAACGCCATCGGCCGCGAGCTGCGCGAGCGGGTCGTCGCCCGCCACTCGGCGGGCCACTGGGCCGACGGCGTGATCGAGGCGGCCGGGCGGTGATCGTCCTCCACGCCCAGAAGGTGGCGGGTATCTCCGGCTCGGAGGCGCACCTGCTCCAGCTGCTCCCGGCGTTGAAGTCGCGCGGCTGGGACATCCGCTTCCTGATGCTCCACGAGCAGGAGCCGGGCGCCTGGGAGTTCGCGCGCGCGCTCGAGGCGGGTGGAGTGCCGGTCGACGGGATCGAGATGAAGACCGACGTCGACCCCGGCACCTTCATGCGGGTGCTCTCGTACCTCGTCAACCACCGGCCGACGATCCTCCACACCCACCTCGTCCACGCCGACGCCTACGGGCAGACAGCCGGGACGGTCGCGGGCGTGCCGGTGCGGCTCTCGACCAAGCACGGCTTCAACGAGTTCCGCGAGGGCCGGGTCTTCGCGCTCGGCGACCGCACGATCGGCGCGCTGGCGCACCGGCAGATCGCGATCTCCCGCGGCCTCGCCCGCTACCTGAGCGAGACCGAGGGCTTCGTCGAGCCGGACTTCGAGATCGTCCACTACGGGATCGCCGCCGGGCCCGAGCCCGCGCCCTATGCCGGCGACGCGCCCCGCTTCCTCTGCATCGGCCGCCTGATCCCGATCAAGGGCCACGTCGTCCTCCTGCGCGCGTTCCGGCAGGTGCTCGACGTCCGCCCCGACGCGACACTCGACATCGCGGGCCGGGGCGTGCTCGAGCACGGGCTCAAGGATCTCTCACGTGAGCTCGGCCTGACCGGGGCGGTGCGCTTCCTCGGGCACGTCGTCCCGGTGCAGCAGGCCGTCGAGGACTCGCTCGCCGTCGTCGTCCCGTCACTCGGCGAGGGCTTCGGCATGGTCGCGCTCGAGGCGATGGAGCGCGCGCGCCCCGTGATCGCCGCGTCGATCGGCGGCCTCGAGGACCTCGTCCGCGACGGCGAGACGGGGCTGCTCGTCCCGCCGGGGGAGGCCGACGCGCTCGCCGGGGCGATGCTCACGCTGGCAGCCGACCCGGCGCTCGCGGTCGCCATGGGGCGCGAGGCCCGTCGGCGCGCGATCGAGCGCTTCCCCGAGCTGCGCTGCACCGAGCGCACCGAGGAGGTCTACCGCCACTGGCTCGAGGATCGCGGCAACGGCTGGCTCGAGCCGGATGCGCTCGCTCTGCCCGCGGCAGCGGGGAACGGCTCGCACTAGCTCGCGGGAGATGCCGGGCGGGCCCTCGTGCAGGCCGGTGCCTGGAACGACTCACCCGGTGGGGATGCAGGACGGCGGGGTCTGCGTGAAGTGGTAGACGACAACGCCGCCCTCTGTCTCGGGACTTGCGAGCTCGTTCAGCGCTCCGGTGAAGTAGTCGGACTCGTAGCCGGCGACGACGGCGCTCGTGATGCCCTTGCCGGCTATGTACGACCTGACGTTGGCGGCCTGGGAGGCGTCGAGATGGTTTCCGACGGTGATGAAGTCGTCTCCCGCGGACGAGGTGTAGGCCGGCGGGATGTTGGGCGCTGCGATGTCGCCGCCCGCGAGCTTGAAACGGAAGTCGCTCGCCGCTTGCCAGAGGAGCGGCGTGGCGTAGCTCGTAGGGAGCACCAGCGCGGTCTCGTTCGAGTCGAGGCAGTTTCTGTACGCCGAATCCGTGAAGAACGAAGGAATCGTGTAGCCGCTCGTCCAGAGCGGGGTGACGGGGTCGGGAACGATGGACAGGACCGCGAGCAGGGCGACCACGTTTCGCCAGGGTGAGCGGCCGGCCCGTTGGAGCCAGAGCGAGACGGCGACCGCCGAGATGAGGGACATGTAGACCGCCGAGTCGAACGGGGAGCGTGTTGTCGAACACGGGAAGGTGGCGGACCAGGATCCAGGGCGCCGGTGCGATCGTGTGCCCGTACACCACCAGGTGAGGGCCCAGAAGGCAGACGACGACAAGGGCGAAGGACGCTCCGATCATGCGTCCTGCCGAGCCGCCCCGGCGTGCCAGGTCGATCACGACGAGGATGGTCACCAGGCCCACGAACCCGTCCTCGCCGTTCGGGAGATCCGGGAAGCCCCGGGAGAGAGCGTTCATCCAGTTCCCGGCGAGGAGGCCGAAGTGGGGCGGCATGACGATGTTCAGCAGGTCGGCGGCATGCGGACGGTCCCAGAACGGGCCGGTGTGGAATCCCGTGAGCAGGTAGTAGAGGAACGGCAGCGTGAGAACAGTGGCTATCCCGTACCCGAGGACGCACGGGACGATGATCGCTCTCAGCGTGGCTCGCCTGCTCGGCGCGCAGGCCCAGGCCAACAACAACGCGGCGACGAGCGCAAGCGTGAGCGTGAAGGCGACCTCCGTCGAGACCAGCAACTGAAACGCCACCAGGAGCCCGAGCCAGAGGCTGAAGGCTCGAGTGCCGATGTTGCCGTCGAGGAAACGAAGAACGATCAGCGCAACCAGGGGCACCACGAACACGGTGTTCAGGTTGATGTGTCCCGACTCCGACTCACCCATCACGTAGGTCGAAAAGCCGAACAGGTAGCCACCGACAACCGCCGGGACGAGCCGTTTCGAGACGTAGTAACAGAGCTCGAAGGCTGTGAATGCGCCGATCGCGGGCACGACGACGACGGCGGTGTTGTAGGCGGCGATCGGGCCGGCTACCAGCGTCAACGGCGCGAAGAGAAGCGCCAGCCCGGGCACGGATGTGAGCCACGTCAGGTTCTGACCGATCGGTGCCCAGATCGCGTGGCTGTAGAAGGGATTCTCGCCCGACAGGATCGCGTGCGGCCACCAGGCAAACGACCAGATGAACAAGCGCGCGTCCGGGCCGTCTCCGAGATAGCGATCGCCGCGGGTCAGCAGGAGGGGCAACGCCAGGAAGACGAATGCAGTCGAGCCAAAACCGAGCAGCACCAATGCTCTCCGGGACCAGGAGAGCCCGCCCCCGAGGAGACGCCAGGACGGCCTGCTCGCCACCGGCGGAGGGTAACCCCGATTCGGGTGGAAGGGATCGGGCTTGTATCCTCAGCGCGCAATGCGCCGGGTTCTCGACAGGGTCAGAATGATCGCGCTCTTCACCCCGTGGGTGTCGATCCCGCTGATGTTCGTCGCGGTCGCGCTCGTCGTGACGTGGCCGCTCGTCCTGCTCACCTCCTACGGGTGGATCTGCGTGCCCGTCGCCCTCGTCGTCGCCGTCCTGATTGCGCTCTGGCTGAAGCCGCGCTACCGGGTGTCGATCCTCGACAGCTCGCCGCTCGGCGTCTTCTACTGGCTGCAGCGGCGTTACTAGCCGAGTAGCCGCTCGAGCGCGGTGTCCCAGGTGATGGCGTCGGCGCGGGGCTTGCCCGCCTCGCCGTAGCGGCGCGCCGTCGACTCGTCGGCGAGCGCCTCGCGGAGGGCGGCGGCGAGCGCCTCGGGCGCCGGCTCGGCCACCCAGCCCGTCTCGCCCGGGACGACGAAGTCGAGCGGCCCGCCGGCGTCGGACGTGGTGACGACCGGCTTGGACGCCCGGTAGGCCTCGAGCGGCACCATTCCGAAGTCCTCGTCGAAGGGCCCGTAGAACACGGCGCGGCAGGTCGCGTAGAGGCGCGCGAGCTCGCCGGGAGGGACGCGGCCGACGAACCGAGCCCGGCCCGCGGCCTTCTCCTCGAGCCGCTCGCGTTCCGGGCCGGTGCCCGCGACGACGACCTCGAGCCCCGGCACGAGCGCCGCGGCGTCGAGGAGCAGGTCGACCCGCTTCCAGGAGTCGAGCCTGCCGACCGAGAGCACGAACGGGTCGTACGCGTCGCAGCGGTAGTCGAGCTCCTGGGGTGGGTGCGGGAGTATCTCGGCCTCGAGGCCCGTCGAGCTCCGGAGCCGGTCGGCGACGTTCGCAGAGGTGGCGAAGAGCCGCTTCGCGCGCCCGAGCGCATGCCGGTCGATCGCCTCGATCCGCTCGCGGAACGAGCGGTCGATGAACGAGTCGCTGAACTGGCCGCGCTCCGTGCCGTCGAGCTCGTACGCCTGGCGGAGCTGGTGAACGAGCCACACCACCTTGTTCGGGTGCTCGATCACGTACGAAGGGAACCGCGTCGCGATGACGAGGTCTGCCGGGCTCGGCCCGTCCGGGCCCAGGTCGAGCAGCCGCCACGTCATGCCGCCGGTCAGCAGGCGCTCGTTGGGCCAGGTCTGGAACGGGACGGTGACGAGCTCGACGTCGTGGCCGCGGGCTCTGAGCTCCGCGGTGAGCGTGTCGGCGAAGATCTCCGCGCCTCCGTGCTTGAACGGCTCCTGCGGCCGGCAGACCGCGATCCTCACGTCACGGCCGCGACCGCCGCCCGGTCGCCGGCGTCGACGTAGCGGCGCTGCCAGAGCTCGAGGCAGCACAGGCACCAGAGCCGGTGGCCGTGGTCGGCGTGCCGGTCGGCGTGCTCTCGGAGCAGCCGCTCGAGCGTGTCGCGGCGAAAGAGGCCGCGGTCGGCGCCGCCGAGGAGCAGGTCCTCGGCCATCGGCCGGAGCTCGCCGCGGAACCAGCCGTCGAGCGGGACGCCGAAGCCGGTCTTGCCGCGACCGGTCGTGTCGGGCGGCAGCTCCGCCCCGAACGCACGGCGCAGTGCCTCCTTGCCGCGCGCGAGCTCGGGGGGAAGGGCGAGGCCGAGCTCGATCACGTGGTGGTCGAGGAACGGCGCCCGCAGCTCGAGCGAGACGGCCATCGAGGCGATGTCGGCCTTGGGCAGCAGGTCGCCCGGGAGGTACGACTCGATGTCGACGAGGCGGAGGTCGGGGTCGTGCGGGAGCATGCTCGCCGCTGCGTGGGCGAGGGCCTCGTCCGTCCAGAGAGCCCGGCGCAGCTCGAGCGGGAACACCTCGACCAGCCGGGCGTACCGCTCCGCCTCGGGCTGGGCCGCGGCGTCGAGGAAGCGGCGGGCCCGGAAGAGCGTCGAGCGCGGCTCGCGCCGTGCGGCGGGCACCGCACCCAGGGCCGACCGGCCGGCGACCGCGGCGAGGCGAGGGACGCGCCCGGCGAGCGCGTGCGCCCGGTACCGCTCGTAGCCGCCGAAGGCCTCGTCGCCGCCGTCGCCGACGAGCGCGACCGTCACGTGCCTTCTGGTCGCCTCGCACACGAGCAGAGTCGGCAAGGCAGCCTCGTCGCCGAACGGCTCGTCGAAGGCAACGGCAACGCGCTCGAGGAGCTCCGGGTGAACGTCGACCTCGAGCTCTTCGTGGATCGTCCCGAATCGCTCGGCGACGGCCCGCGCGTAGGGGCGCTCGTCGTAGCGGCGGTCGGGGAAGCCGACCGTGAAGGTGCGGACGGGCCCGGGCGAGGCGGCCGACATCGCGGCGACGACGATCGACGAGTCGAGGCCGCCCGAGAGGAGCGCGCCCAGCGGGACGTCGGCGACGAGCCGTCGCCGGACGGCCGCGGTCACCTCCGTCCGGACGCGGTCGATCCAGTCGCCGTCACCCGCAGCCGGCCGCGGCTGCCAGTACCGCTCGACGCGCACGCCGCTGCCCTCGACGACCGCGAACGATCCCGGCGGCACCTTCTGCACCGCGCGGAGCCCCGAGCGCGGTACGTACTGGAGGGCGAGGAACGCGTCGAGCTCGGCGAGATCGAGCTCGCGGGGGAGCTCCGGGAGCCGGAGGAGCGCTTTGGTCTCCGACGCGAACGCGACGGAGCCGTCGGGCAGGCGCGCGTAGACGAGCGGCTTCTTCCCGAGCCGGTCGCGGGCGAGCACGAGCCGCTCGGCCGCGCGGTCCCAGAGGGCCAGCGCGAACATCCCCTCGAGCCGGGCGACGAAGTCGAGGCCCCATTCCTCGTAGGCGTGCGGGATGAGCGGCGAGTCGCCGGTGCCGCGGATCGCGTGGCCCTTGGCCTCGAGCTCGCGGCGCAGCGCGCGGAAGTTGTAGATCTCGCCGTTGAACACGGCGGCCACGTCTCCGCGCTCGTTCTCGACCGGCTGGTCGCCGGTGTCGAGGTCGATGATCGCGAGCCGGCGGTAACCGAGCACGCAGCGGCCGTAGGAGGCGACCGCGCCGTGGTCGGGGCCGCGGTGCACGATGGCCTCGTTCATGGCCTCGACGCGCCGCGGGTCCGGTGCTCCGGTCCCGAGAAGTCCACAGATGCCGCACATGGCGTCAGGTTAGGCGAGCAGCTCCCGGTACACGTCCTCATGGGCAGCCGCGGACCGCTCCCACGTGAACCCGGCCGCCCGGGCGAGCCCCTTCGCCGACCAGCCGGCGGAGTCGTCGAGGACGTCCTCGACCGCGGCTGCCATCTCCTCCGGGTCGTCGGGGGGGAAGTAGCGTGCCGCGTCGCCGCAGACCTCCGGGAGCGACGCGGCGTCCGAGCACGCGACCGGGCACCCACAGGCCATCGCCTCGAGCGGGGGAAGGCCGAAGCCCTCGTAGAGCGAGGGGAAGACGACGGCCGCCGCCCGGCGGTACAGCGACACGAGCTCGTCGACGGAGACGTTCCCGAGCGTCTCGACGCCCTCGGGGAACTCGTCGCCGTGGCCGCCGCCGGTCAGGACGAGACGCAGCTCGGGGCGGTCGCGGCGGATGTGGGCGAACGCCTCGTAGAGCAGGGCGTGGTTCTTGTGCGGCCACGGCCGGGCGGGGTAGAGCAGGAACGGCTCGCGCGGCTGATCGCCCGGTGAGAAGCGCTCGTGGTCGATCCCGTGGTGGATGACCCTGATCCGCCTCTCGTCGAGCGACAGGAGCTCGACGGCGCGGTCGCGCACGAAGACGCTCGGGACGATCACGAGCTGCGCCGAGCGCGCCGAGCGGTGGTAGGCGAGCGCACGGAACGCGCGCTCACCCCGTGAGAAGAGCTGCGGAAGGTCGACGTGCTGCACGTCGTGGAGCGTGATCGCGGTCGGAGCCGAGACGGGCGGGATCCGGATCGTCAGCGGGTAGTGCACGGCGGCAGCCGCGGCGAGATGGGCGCGGATCGGCCCCGGACGAACGGCGGCAAGTCCCATCGCCCCGAGCCGCTGCGTGACCGAGTGGGCGTGCCTGTACTCCGGCACGACCTCGGCCGGCAGCCCCTCGGAGGCATCCGGAGCGACGGGCGGCAGGAACACGCGGTAGTCGAGTGTCCCCACCCCCGCGAGCGCCCGTAGCAGCTCGCGCGTCGACGACTCGCTGCCGCCGAGCTCTCCCGGGACGAGCGTCAGGAGTGCGATCGCGAGCATGCGGCTACTCGGGCGGCTCCTCCGGCGGCACGGCGGCGGCGTCGAGGAGCGCCTTGCGCCGAGCCTCGTCGGCCTCGGTGGAACGCTTCGCCCAGCGCCAGATCAGGTAGATGACGAGCCCGACGAGGGGCCAGACGGCGACGGCCGGGATCAGCAGCACCCACGACAGCGCCGAGAGCCCGAGCACGGGGTCAGTGCACCCGCCCTCAGCTCGCCGTCGTCGCGGTGGTGGTCGTCGTCGTTGTCGTGGAGGTGGTGGGCTTGGTGCCGGTGCCCGGGCACTCGACGCCCGAACCGGACTTGATCACGTCGCAGCTCTTCGCGAGCACGATGCCGCCGGTCTGAGAACGGTTCAGGACGATGACGCCGCTCGCGACCTGTGTGGAGTAGGTCTTGCCGTTCGTGGAGGCGTCGACCTGGACGAGCACGCCGTCGGCGATGTACTTCGCGAGCTTCTGGCTGCCCTGGATCAGGTCGGCGACGTGGCCGGTGTAGCGCCCATGCCCCGCGGTGAAGCTCTTCTGCCCCGCCACGACGAGGTTCATCGCGGCGATCGTCTCCTGGGAGAGCTCTTTCGAGTTGAGCCCCGAGGACTTCTTCTTGTGCAGGATCGACGGCAGCACGAAGAGGAGCACGAAGACGAGTAGCAGGATCGGGAGGAAGCGCTGGAGGTTGCCTTGCATTGGGCGTGCAGCCTAGTGGGTAGCCGACCGGTTGGGAGCGTCGACCCGTACCGGCTTGCTCAGCATGATCACGTCGGTCGGGCTCGGCGGGCCGTAGGGTGTCGCGTTCACGGCGACGCGGTAGATCCAGCCGCCGGGACCGGCCGGAGGGTGGTCGACGAACGAGGTCGTCGAGCCGCTGGCGCCGCCGGCGATCGCGGCGGGGTAGCGGCACGCGGCAGACGTCCCCGCGGTGCGGAGGCAGTCGGACGCCTCCGAGCCCGGTGACCGCATGACGACGTAGAAGATGTCGGCGCCGTGTCCGTCCTGGGCGGGCCACGAAAGGGTCACCCCGCGCCCGGTTTCGGTCGCGGTGACGGGGAACTGGTTGGCCGGGACCATGAAGTTCTGGCCGGGGAGGACGGCCATGCTCGAGGCGGTCGAGGTGGGCACGACCCCGACGTAGAGCATCCCGGCGATCGCGAGGAAGCCGAGCACGCAGGCAGCGGCGACGGGGATTCTCCCGGCCCTGGCCGCGAGGGGCGTGGAGCGGCGGCGGCCGACGAACGGGAGCAGGAACGGCACCGACACGAGGAGGAGGAAGTACGCCGGGAACGCGGCGATCAGGTGCGTGAAGAAGGAGCCGGTGGTGATGTCGAAGCTGCTCCCCTTGACGACGAAGTACATGACGAGCCAGGTGGCGGCCAGGATGACCGCGACTCCCGAGCGGCGCGCGAGGCCGACGAGGCCTCCTCCGACGGTGAAGTAGATCATCCGCTGGCTCCACGTGTACTCGCGGAGCGAGTCGAGATTGTGGTGGAGCTCGGCCCAGTTGAGGTGCACGTAGTTGTCGGTGTTCAGGTGCAACGACGCCGCGAGGGTGAGCGCGACGGCTGCGAGCGTCACGCGCCCGTCGGCGCTCGCGTGGAAGAGCGGAAGCACACCTTCGCCTCGCTGCTTCCAGAGCACGAGCCCGAGCAGGGACGGGAGCGTGGCCGCGGCGCCGACCGCGAGCCCGGTGAACCGCCTCGCGACCAGCAGGGCGAGGACGGGGGCGGGGACGAAGAGGACGTTCGCGGGCTTGATCACGAGAGCGATGCCGACCGCGAACCCGGCTGCGAGCGCGTCGGCGTGCCTCCCTGACGACGCGAGCCTGAGCGTGAAGTACGTGGCGACGAGGAGCAGCACCATGGACGGGTAGTCGCCGAGCGTCGTCAGTCCGACCTCGGAGGGGAGCGTGTTGTCGACGTACCGGGTGTGGTAGTCGGCGAGGAAGTAATGGATCACGAGAACCGGGAAGAGCACCCACAGGAGGCAGGCGAGGTAGGCGTACGCGCGGCCCGCGAGCATCCGGACGATCCCGTAGATGCAGGCGAGAGCGACGGGGGCGAGCACGACGACGTTGAACGCCATGATCGCGGGCAGCGCCGCAACCACGTTCGCGCCCGCGACCGCGGCGATCGGCGCGAGGAGGAGCGGGTAGCCGTAGCCGATCGCGCTGAGAGGCATCGTGCCGTTGCCGAGAGACCAGGCGGTCGTGTAGTACCAGGTCGAGTCGCCGCCGTTGTAGTAGAGCGCCCCGTTGTGCAGCGCGGTTCGCCCGACTTCTGCGGCGATGCCCCAGGTCAGGAGGAGGAGCAGAGCGAGGACGAGCCACGGCGGGGCCCGCTCGACGAACGCGAGGGTGCGGCCCAGCACGCGACCGACCCGGTAGGCGCCCCGTCCCAGCGAGGAATCGGAGGTGCCGGTGGGGGACCTCTCGCCGGCTTGCGTCGCCACGGAGGCGAATCGTATCCGCCCCCAGGTGCCCGACCCCCGGCCGGCCGGCGGCTTCGAAGCCGCTCACGAAGTCGCCGAGCTTCGTCTTCAGGTCGCGAGCTCGCGAGGTGGCGACGCTCGCTCGAGAGAGCGCCCTGGGTCGAGGGGATGCCTACGAGCGGAGCGCGGTGAGCTCGTCGCGTGCCCGGGCCACCGCCTTCTCGGCCTTGTCGAGCGCCGCTTCGGCTCGCTTCCAGGTGCGGCGCGCCTCGCGCTCGGTCGCGCTCGCCTCGGCGAGTCGCTCCTCGGCCTCGCGGAGCTTCGCGCGCGCGGCGGAGTCGTCGGGCCGCTTCGAGGTGGTCGGCGGTGCCGTCTTCGCGGCCCGTTCGGGCGGCGCGATCACTCCGCCGGCGAACAGCGTCCCGAACCCGCGCGGCTCGAGCTCGTGCTCGAGGCGCCCCTCGAGGAGCTGCGTCGCTGCCTCCTCGTCGACGGCCGCGGACTGGAGCGACTGCCTGACGCGGTCCCCTCCCGTCCGGACGAGGCCGGCGAGAGCGTCGCGCTCGGCGCTCGTTGCCGCTGCGAGGTCGCCCTTGCCGGCCACCTGCACCTTGCGAAGGCTCTCGGCGGCGGAGAGGAACCTCTCCACGTCGCGGCGGTGCCTCCTGACGAGCTGGTTGACGGCGGCGGCTGCCGCAGTCGGCTTCCGAAGCGCCTTCACGCGCGCCGCCTCCGCGCGGAGCCCGTCCTTCCGCAGCTCGCGCACGGCGTCGTCGCGAGCGTGCGTGAACTCGTCCGGCGGAAGGCCGTAGAGGCGATCGATGATCTCGTCGGTCGTCACGACGCTCGTGGCAGTTTGCTCCTCCGAGCCAGGTCCCGGAGCGTCGAGAGGGCCGTCGCGTGCTCGGCGCCGCCGAGTGCGGCGAGCAGCCCGGCGACCATGACGGCGTCGTCGATCGTCGCCCGCGGCCGCTCCTCGAGCCATCGCCGGAGCCAGCGCGCGGACGCGCGCCGTCCCCGCACCCGCGGGTCGTGCTTCGCGATCAGCGCCGCGAGCTCGAGCGCCTCGCGCAGGTCGACGTGCCCCACCTCGCGGGCGGTGCTCTCGGCCACGAGAAGGTTCCCCCGCTCCAAAGCCCGGCGGAATGCGGTTCTCGGATGCCCCTGGGATGTGACCGTGCGCTCCTTCCCGGGGCCGGGGGCGGTGCCAGCCTACAGAGCCGGCGTCGGACGACGGCGTGGAACGCCTCGAGCCGGGGAACCAGTGGAATGACGTTCGATGGGTCGAAGCGATCGGGGGCGATGTGACGGCGACGTCGGTTGACTCGGCAACTGGAAATCTGCTGCTCGGGGGAAGGCGGGTGTTTCCGATCGGGTTGTCGGATCCGCCCCCGCTCCAGGGCACCGCTCCCGACAGCGGCTTGCCCGCCTGGGCCGAGATCGCGGCGGCGGGGGTGGGCTACGTCCGGAACTACACGGTCTGGCGCGCAGAGGGAATCGACGAGCAGCTCCTCTCGGTCGCGCAGGAGCTCGACGCCGCGCCGCAACACGGCCTGCAGCTGTGGCTCGCGCTGGCGGGCGTCGACGGCGATCTCGGCAAGCAGTCGCTGCTCGACGAGATCGTGAACGAGTTCAAGGGCCATCCCGGGCTCGGCGTGTGGAAGGGCGTCGACGAGCCTGCCCACGGCCACGTCCCCGCCGCGGGGTGTGTCGCGGTCTACCGGCACCTGCGCACGCTCGATCCCGACCATCCGGTGGCGATCATCGAGGCCCCGCGCGGGCCGAGCCCGTCGGCCGGAAGCCGGGACACGAGGCTGACCGCGGCCGCGGTTCGGCCGTACGCGGCCGCCTGCGACATCCACGGCGTCGACATCTATCCCCTCCCTCCCGGCGCCCATGCGGGGGGGCCGCCTGTGAACACCGACATCAGCGTCGTGGGCGACATGACCGACATCATCGTTCAGGCGACCCGGCGGAAGGCGATCTGGACGACGCTGCAGATCGCGTGGAGCGGTGTCTTCCCGCCTCACGCCGTCGTGTTCCCGACCTTGCAGCAGGCTCGCTTCATGGCCTACGACGCGATCGTCGCCGGCGCCCGCGGGTTGTTCTTCTTCGGAGGCCAGTTCAAGCAGGTGATGAACGAGGCCGACAAGCAGCTCGGCTGGAACTGGACCTACTGGCGGAAGGTCCAGCGGCCGCTACTCGAGGAGCTGACCGATACCGAGCACCTGCAGGCGCTCACCGCGCCGCTCGCCCAGGCGGCGATCAAGGCGGACGCGGCGGACGTCGCTCTCAGCGCCCGGCGCGCGGGCAGCTCCTTCTACCTGATCGCGGTCCGGAAGAGCCCGAACGCCACCGGGAAGGTCCGCTTCTCCGGTCTCCCGGCGGAGTTGACGCACGGCACCGTGTTGGCACACCCGGGCGGCAACCCCGCCCGTCCCGTTACGGCGAGGAACGGGAGCTTCACCGATCCCAGCGCCTTCGCGCCGCACAACGCCCGCGTCTATCGCTTTTCGTTTCCCGGCGCCTGAGCCGGTTGTGTCGAGGCCCGGCCGCCTCCGTGGGCAGGTGTCAGACGTTGTTGGCGATCGTGAAGGGTTGGGTCCGAGTCCCTGTGTTGCCGTTGAGGTCGATCGCTTGAACCTGGAGCTTGTAGCTGCCGTCTCGAAGCGCCGTCGTACTCCAGGTGTGGGCGAGATAGAAGCGGTAGAGGCCGGGCTCGGCGGCATGGTTCTGCTTCGTCCCGGGCGCATAGATGCGAGGAAACGCAGCCTGGGGCAGTAGCGTTGCCCTGAAGTCGACCGGCGTGTGCCAGGGTCGGACGACCTCTCCCTCGCGCTGGACGCGCCAGCGAAGGCGCGCCGGAGTGACCGGCAGGCCCTCCCACGGCGGCGGCACGGGGAGCGGGGGAGTGTCGAATGCCTCGGCGATCACGTCGACGGCGCCGTGGACGCTCCCCGCCTGGATCTCGGTGCCGTTCCGCGAGAAGACGACGCGGGTGATCTTCGGCCGGGTGCCGTCGTGCCACGGAGTGAGGGCCCCGGGACGGAGCGGGTTTCTGTACTCGCCTCCGCGACGCTCGGCGAAGTGCACGTGCAGCCACGGGGCGTCTATGTGGCCGAGCAGCTGGTGCCGGGAGACCTCTTGCAGGTGCCGCACCGCCGGCACCACGTGCCAGTACCCGAACTCGAGCCCATCCGCTGCAACCGAGATCGCGCGGGGGTTCTCGAGGTGAACGGTGCCGGCCTCGACCGCGTAGACGCCCGTGCCGTCCGGCGCCGAGACGTCGATCCCGAAGTGGAACGCCCTCGACTTGCCGGAGATCCGGGGATCGTTGAAGTACGCACGAACAGGGTGCGCCTGATCGAACGGCTCGAGTGGCCACGAGTAGCTCATCGGTCCGGCGCGCCCTTCGCACCGGAGCAAGAGCGTCTGAGGGCATTCCGGCCGACCATCGGTCTCGTGCATGACACCAGATGCGCGCGAAGGAAGCCAGGGCCGGGGGAGGGGCCGCCGATTCCTCGACTCACAGAGGTCGCTGAGGCAGCGCCAGCTCGAGCACTTCGTCCAGCTCGAGCGCGTGCCCTTCGGCCACAGCGGCCTCGAACGCCTCGTCGCGCTCTCCGAGCTCGGCCGCGAGCCGGTCGCGCTCGGTCTCGAACAGTGACTGTCCGAGCTCGGCGTCGAGCCGCTCGGTGGCGCCCCAGAGGAGCGCAGAGCGGCGGCGGTCGCCCGACAGGGCCGCAATCACGGCCAGCTCGGCGAGACCGGTGAGAAGCTCGAACGCGGAGTTGCGCTGCCGTGCTCGGGCGGCGGCCTCGCACCCGAGCGCCCAGGCTCGCTCCAGGTCGCCGCGCAGCCGGGCGATGAACGCGAGCATCCCGAGATCCCACCCGATCCAGAGCTCGTCGTCGATCTCGCGCGCGATCCCGAGCGACTCCTCGAGCAGCTCCTGGCAGCCGGCCAGGTCGCCGCGCTCCCGGTAGGCGCCCGACAGGATGTGGAGCGACTCGACGAGCCCGAACTGGTAGCCGATCTCGCGGTTGATCGCAACGGCCTCCTCGACGTAGTGCTCGCCCTCGTCGGCTCGTCCGGCCACGTAGAGCGGCGGGCCGAGCCGGGCGAGCATCCGCGCCGTGCGCTTGCGATCGCCGAGCTCGCGGCAGAGCGTCAGTCCCTCGCTGAAGAGCTCGATCGCCTGCTCGAGATCGCCCGTGAAGTAGGCCGCCCCGCCCGCCGCCGCGAGGGCGTCGGCGCGCAGCTCTTGCGGCGCGCCCGGCGTGTTCAGCCCTCTGCGAAGCCAGTCGAGGCCCTCGTGGGAGCCGCGGATCCACCAGTAGCGCTCGAGAGGGGCCGCGATGCGCAGAACGAGCTCTGCGTCGCCGGCTCCGTCTGCCCACTCGAGCGCTGCGCGAACGTTGTCGCGCTCGAGGTCGAGCTGCTTCGCCGCGGCGTCGGCCTCGGCACCGCCGAGCTGCGGCTCGACCTCCTCCGCCAGCGAGCGCACGAGTCGTGCCTGGCCGGCGCGAACGTCGCGGGCACCCGGGGACTCGCCGAGCCTCTCCCGCGCGAACTCGCGAATCGTCTCGAGCATCCAGAACCGCTCGTGCGTGTACCGCACGAGGCTCTTCTCGACCAGCGACTGCAGGACGACGACGTCGGCGCCGAGCACCTGCTCGGCCGCCTCGAGGGTGCAGCCGCCGCGGAAGACCGCGAGGCCGGCGAAGAGCCGCTGCTCGGCCGGCGTCAGGAGGTCGAACGACCATCCGATCGTGGCCCGCAGCGTGCGCTGGCGCGCGTCGGCGTCGCGGTCGCCCTGCAGCAGGTCGAGGCGTTGCTCGAGGCGCGCGAGGATCTGGGCGGGCGAGAGCGCCGCCGTTCGCGCTGCCGCGAGCTCGACCGCAAGCGGGAGGTTGTCGAGGCGACGGCAGAGCTCCTCGACCGCCGGGGACGGCTCGAGCCCGGAGCGGAGGCAGAACAGCTCGATGCCCTCCGGCTCGGCCAGCGGCGGCACCTGGTAGGTGATCTCGCCACGGACGCGCAGGCGCTCACGGCTCGTGACGAGCGCGCGCAGGTTCGGACACCCCTCGAGCAGGTCGGCGAGCCCCGGCGCTGCATCGACGACCTGCTCGAAGTTGTCGAGGAGAAGCAGCAGCTCCCGCTCGCCGATGTGCGACGCGAGCTCCTCTTTCGCACCGAGCGTCTCCGCGACGGCGTCGAGGACGAGAGCCGGGTCGCGCAGCGTGGCCAGGCCGACCCAGAAGACGCCGCTCGCGAAGCTCGGCACCAGGTCGCCCGCGGCCTCGATCGCAAGCCGGGTCTTCCCCGAGCCGCCGGGCCCGCTCAGCGTGACGAGACGGGCACCGTTCCGGAGGAGCGAGGCGATCTCGCCCCGCTCGTGCTCCCGCCCGACGAACGACGAGATCGGCCGGGGCAAGTTCGTGTTCGAGATCGTCTTGAGCGGCGGAAACCGGTCGCCCCCGAGCTGGTACAGCCAGACGGGCTCGGAGAAGTCCTTCACCCGGTGCTCGCCGAGGTCGGTCGGTGTCGGCGCCCGCCAGCTCACGCGTCTGCCTCGAGACGACCACCTGGCCGCCGTGGCCGGCGGCGGCGATCCGGGCAGCGCGGTGCAGCTCCTCGCCGACGTAGCCCTCCTCCGTCAGGAGGACGTCGCCGGTGTGGACGCCGATCCGCACGCGGATGGGGCCTCCGAGAAGCCTGTCCTGGGCCGATGCGGCAGCCGCCAGGGCGCCGTCTGCGGTCGGGAAGACGACGAAGAACGCGTCGCCCTGCGTGTCGACCTCCACGCCCCCGTGCGTCGCGAACGCGTCGCGCAGGACCCGGCGGTGGTCGTCGAGCGCGGCCGCGTAGCCGATCGCCCCGAGCTCCCGGAGCAGGTTCGTCGAGCCCTCGATGTCGGTGAAGAGGAACGTGACCGTGCCCGCGGGCAGATCCTCGCGCACGTCGAGATCATTGCTGAACGCCGAGGCGCAACTCGCCGTCTCTCGACCCGCGCCGCTGCTTACCTCGCCGTAACCGCCCCCGCTTACACTTCCGGGCATGTCCGAGGCCGAGGAGAAGGTCGACATCGCCGCGCTCTTCGCGCGGCTCAAGGAAGAGGTTCGAGCCGCCGGGCCGCGGTCGGTCGACGCCACCACGGCCCAGGTGCGGCTGTCTGCACGCGATCAGGCAGAACGGCTCTGGGCGGTCTCGGCGGAACGGCCGATCGTGGGCAAGGGCGGGCCGGTGAAGCGCTTCCTGCGCCGGCTGATGCGGTGGTACGTCGAGCCGGCGTTCGCCGACCAGAGGGCGTTCAACGACGCCGTCCTCAAGCTGGTCGACGACCTCGACGAGCGCATCGCCCGCCTCGAACAACGATGAGCCTGCTCACGTTCCTGGCTCGTCGCCGGCGGTGGGAGCCGCCCGCGCGTGTCGCGGACCGCGCCCTCGGCAGCGAACGGCGGTCGAGGGCGTGAGAATCATCGTGTGCCGGCCGATGGTGCCGTTCGTCTACGGGGGCGCCGAGGTTGTCGCGGACACGCTCGTCGACGAGCTCCGTGTCCGCGGGCACCAGGTGGAGCTGATCGCGCTCCCGTTCGTCTGGGATGGGCTGCGGGTGCTCGACGCGGGCCTCCAGTGGCGTCTCGTCGACCTCGGCGGCAGCGAGGCGAAGCCGGCCGACCTCGTCATCGGGACAAAGTTCCCCTCCTACGGGATCCGCCACCCGAACAAGGTCGTCTGGCTCGTGCACCAGTTCCGCCAGGCGTACGACTTCGACCGCGGTGAGTTCCGCGCGTTCTCCGAGAAGCCGCTCGACCGCGCGACGAGGGCGGCGATCGAACGGTTCGACAGGGTGGCACTCGGCGAGGCGAAGAAGATCTTCACCATCTCCGGCAACGTCGCCGCCCGCCTCGAGCGTTACTCCGGCCTCGAGGCGACAGTCCTGCCGCCGCCCCCGCAGAAGCTCGACTACCACACCGCGGAGTACGACGGCTTCGTCCTCTCGGTGAACCGGCTCGACCGCTACAAGCGGATCGACCTCCTCATCGACGCCGCGAAGGCCGACCCGGCGCTGCGGGTCGTGATCGTGGGCGACGGGCCCGACCGCGGCCGGCTCGAGAAGCTCGCCTCCGGCGAGAACGGGCGGATCCGGTTCACCGGCCGCGTCGACGGCGACGAGCTCGCCGACCTCTACGCCCGCTGCCTCGCCGTCTACTACGCGCCCGTCGACGAGGACTACGGGATGGTCCCCTACGAGGCATTCCTCTCCGGCAAGCCCGTGCTCACGACCACCGACGCAGGCGGGCCGCTGGAGGTCGTCCACGACGGCCGGACCGGCCTCGTCGTCGCACCCGAGGCCGCCGACCTCGCCCGCGCCTGCGCGCACCTCGTCGCCCACCCGGACGAGGCCCGGTCGCTGGGCGAGGCGGGCAAGGCCGTCGCGGAGCGGATCACCTGGGACGCGTGCATCGAGGCGCTGCTCTCGTGAAGGTCGCCTACTACTCCCCGATGCCGCCGTCCCACTCCGGGATCGCCGACTACTCGACGCTCCTCCTGCCCGCGCTGCGCGAGCGGATCGGCGAGATCGTCCTCGCCCGGCCCGGAAAGCGCGCGCCGCTCGCCGACGTCGCCCTCTACCACGTCGGCAACGACCCCGAGGCGCACGGGTGGATCGTCGACGCGCTCCGCGCACGCCCCGGCGTCGTCGTCCTCCACGAGCTCGTGCTCCACCACCTGATCGCCGGGATCACGATCGGCCGCGGCGACGGGCGCGCCTATCTCGACGCGATGGAGCGCGACTTCGGGGTCGCCGGGCGCCTCATCGGCCTCGGCGTCCTCGACAACCTGCTCCCCCTGCCGTGGGAGACCCGGCCCGACCGCTTCCCGCTCACGGGCACGATCCTCGACCTCGCTCAGGGCCTGATCGTCCACTCGGCGTACGTGGAGCGAGGGGTGCGCGAGGCGGGATACGCAGGCCAGATCTGGCGGATTCCGCATCCCGCCTGGCCCGACGAGAGGTTCGAGCCCACCGAGTACACCGGCGAGCCGCTCGTCGGCTGCTTCGGCCACATGAACGTCAACAAGCGGATCCCGGCGCTCCTCGAGGCATTCGCGGAGCTGCGCGACCGACGCCCCGGCGCCCGGCTCCTGCTCGTCGGCGAGGCGAGCGAGCGCTTCGAGCTCGACCGCCGTCTCGAGCGCCTCCGCCTCGGCGGCGACGAGCTGATCCGCGAGCAGTGGGTCTCGGAGGAGCGCTTCCGGTCGCTGATGGCAGCCTGCGACGTGCTCGTCAACCTGCGCTCGCCGACGATGGGGGAGACGTCCGGCTCGGTCATCCGGGCGCTCGCGCTCGGAAAGCCCGTGCTCGTCTCCGACGTCGGCTGGTTCTCGGAGCTCCCCGACGGCGCCGCGCTGAAGATCCCGGTCGACGACCACGAGGTCCCGACGATCGCCGGCGCGCTCGAGCTCGCCGCCGACCACGCCGCCGAGCTCGGCGCCGCCGCGGCCGCCTACGTCCACTCCGAGCATGACCTGGGCCGGGTCGCCGACGCCTACACCGCCGCGCTCGAGGAGGCTGCGGGCGGCCAGGTCGCCCAGGACGCGATGCTGCTCACGATCGCCCAGGCCGCCGCCGGGATCGGCTTCGACGACGCGGCCGAACTCGCCCGGCTCACGCGCGAATCGGGGCTCGCATGAGCGCCGTGACGGCTGCCCGCTCCCGTGCGCTCGCGATCCCGGCGTGGGCCTGGCTCACCGGGATCATCGCCGTGTCGATCGCCGTACGCGTCTGGCTCGGGCATCGGATGGTGGCGCCGTGGATCATGGTCGACGAGATCGTCTACTCGGAGCTCGCGAAGAACGTCGCCGCCCACGGCGAGTTCCTCGTCCGAGGCGTCCCCTCGCACGGCTACGGGTTCGTCTACCCGGTACTGATCGCGCCGGCCTGGGCGCTCTTCACCTCGATCCCGTCCGCCTACGCGGCCGCGAAGGCGCTCAACGCGGTCGTGATGTCGCTCGCCGCGATCCCGGCCTTCTGCCTCGCCAGAAGGGTGCTGCCCGAGCGGCTCGCACTGATCGCCGCCGGGCTCACCGTCCTCGTCCCGGCGATGCTCTACACGGGCGTGCTGATGACAGAGAACGCCTTCTACCCGATCTTCCTCGTCACCGCCCTCGTCCTCGTCGTCACGCTCGAGCGGCCGACGGTGGTCCGGCAGGTCGGACTGCTCGTGCTGTGCGCGCTCGCGTTCGAGACCCGGGCGCAGGCGGTCGCGCTGATCGCGGCGGTCGCGACCGCCCCGCTCCTGCTCGGCCTCGTCGAGCGGCGCGGGCTCCGGGGCACGATCCGCCCCTTCGCGTGGCTCTACGGGCTCCTCGGAGCCGGCGTGATCCTGGCCGTCGCCGCGGAGGCCGCACGCGGGCGCTCGCCGCTCGCCCTCCTCGGCGCCTACCAGGCCGCAACCTCGGCGAGCTACACGCCGGGCGGGATCCTCCGCTTCTTCCTCTACCACGCCGCCGGGCTCGACCTGGCGCTCGGCGTGCTCCCGTTCGCCGCCCTGCTCGCGATGTGGCTTGCCCCGCGCCGGCCGACCCCCGCGGCGCGTGCCTTCACCGTCGCCTCGCTCGCGATCTCCGTCTGGCTCGTGGCCGAGGTGGCGGCGTTCGCGTCGGCGAGCTACGTCGATCGGATCGAGGAGCGCAACATGTTCTACCTCGCGCCGTTCGGGCTGATCGCGCTCCTCGGGCTCGCAGCCGACGGGGTCGTCCCGCGCGCCCGCCGGCCGGTCGTCGGCGCCGCGGTGGTGGCGGGCGTGCTGCCGGTCTTCATCCCGTTCGCGCACTTCATCACCACGAGCGCGCTCAGTGACAGCTTCTTCCTCATGCCGTGGTGGTGGGCACAGGATCACCTGATCCACCTGCAGCAGGTACGGTGGGCCGCGTTCGCGGTATCGATCGCCGCGGCGGCGCTGTTCGCGCTCCTCCCCCGGCGGTACGCGCTCCTGCTCCCTGCCCTCGTCGCCGTCTACTTCGTCCTGACCGCGATCGTCGTCGAGAGCGGCCGCCACGGGATCCACAAGGCGACCGTCGGCTCGCTCTGGGCCGGCACCCACATGCCGCATCGCAACTGGATCGACCGTGCCGTCGGCTCGAACGCCCAGGTGGTCGTTCTGTGGACGAAGACGATGCCGACCCCGTACCCGGTGTACGAGAACGAGTTCTTCAGCCGGAGCGTCCGCACCGTCTACGACGTCGACGGAGCCCATCCCCCCGATCCGCTGCCCGAGATCACCGCCACGAAGACGGCCGGGGGCGTGCTCGTGACGGCTCCCGGCCGGCCCGTGCGCGCGCAGTACGTGCTGTCGGACGTCGAGGTCGGCGGCAAGCGCGTCGAGACCGATCCGGTCGGCGTCGCCCTCTACCGGGTGAACGGGCCCGTGGTGATCCTGAATCGCGTCACCGGCCTCTACCCCAACGACACATGGTCGGGCAAGTCCGTCACCTACCGGCGCCTCGAGTGCGACGGCGGGACGCTCGCCGTCCGTCTCCAGGGAGACGCGGGCCTGTTCGAGACCCCGCAGACCGTCGTCGCGACCGAGCACGGCGCACCGGTCGGCCGCACGCTCATCCCCGTGACCGGCATCACCACGATGACCGTGCCGCTCGTGCCCAGAGACGGCGCCTGCACTGTCCGGTTCACCGTCGGGCGCACCGCCGTGCCGGGGCCGCGGGACCACCGGCACCTCGGCGCCCACTTCCTGTCGTTCACGCCGAGCACGTGAGGATCGCCTTCGACGTCTCGCCGCTGTCGCACGAGCGGACGGGCGTGAACAACTACATCCGCGGATCGCTGCAAGGGCTCGCCGAGGCGGCGGCGCGCGAGGGCGACCGGGTCGTCGCGTTCGCGCCGACCTCGGCCGCGGGCCGTCGCGTCATCCCCGAGGCGCTCGAGGGGGTCCCGGTCGAGCTGAAGCTGAAGACGATTCCGTTCGCCCATGCCTGGCGCACCGCCTGGTCGCGGCTCGGTCGCCCGCCCGCGGAGCGGTTCCTGGGTGACTTCGACGTCCTTCACTTCACCGACTGGATGTACCCGCCCCAGCGGGCCGGCCTCCGCGCGACCACGATCCACGACCTCGTGCCGCTTCACCATCCGGAGTGGGTGACGGGCCGCACCCGCTCCATGCACACCCGCAAGTACCGGAACGCCGCCGCGACGTGCGGCGTGATCTTCGCCAACTCGGCCTTCACGGCCGACGACACCGCTGCGATGCTCGGCTTCCCCCGCGACCGGGTCGTGGTCGCGCACCCGGGGATCGGGGCCGAGTACACGCCCGACGGGCCCGACGCCGGCCGCGAGCACCCCTATCTCCTGACGGTGGCGACGCTCGAGCCGCGCAAGAACCTCGGCACTCTCGTCGAGGCCTTCGCGCTCCTCGCCGACACCGGCCTCGAGCTCGCCGTCGCCGGCGGGGCGGGCTGGGGCGAGCAGCCGGAGCTCGACAGGCCGGGGGTGGCCCGCCTCGGGCGCGTGACCGACGAGGAGCTCGCGCGGCTCTACCGAGGCGCCGCGGCCGTCGTCTACCCGTCCCGCTTCGAGGGCTTCGGGATGCCGATCACCGAGGCGATGGCGTGCGGCGCGCCGGTCGTCGCGTCGTCCCACCCCTCGCTCGACGAGGCCTCGGGCGGGGCGGCGGTTCGCTGCGACCCCGAGAGCGCCGAGGCGATGGCGGCTGCGATCCGTGAGGCCCTCGACCGTCGAGAGGAGCTGCGGGGGCTCGGGCTCGTCCACGCGAAGGGCTTCTCGTGGCAGCGGACGGGCGAGGTCTTCCTCGAGGGGTACCGGCGATTCGCGTAGGCATCGACACGACGCCGCTCCGCCAGACGCGGGCAGGCACAGCGCGGTACCTCCAGGGCCTCCTCACCCATCTCGATGTGCCCGTGAAGGAGGTGTCATTCCCGGCCACCTCGCGGCTGCGGACCGTGGCCGCGGACGCGCTCTGGTACCCGCGCCTCAAGGCGGGCGGAGTGGACGTCCTCCACTGCCCGACGTTCCGCGGGCCCTTCAGCTCGAAGACGCCGCTCGTCGTCACCGTCCACGACCTCGCCGTTCTCCGCCATCCGGAGTGGTTCAACCGGTGGACGCGCCGGTACTCACGTGGGGCGGTGCCGCGGGTGATCGACGCCGCGAATCGGGTGATCGCCGTCTCGGAGCGAACGGCCGGGGACCTGTGGACGCTGCTGGCCGTGCCGGACGCGAAGATCCGGGTCGTGCCGAACGCCGTCGAGGACGTGTTCACGCCTGAAGGCCCTCGCGCCGAGGGCGACTACGTCCTCGCGGTCGGGACGCTCGAGCCGCGCAAGAACCTGGGACGGATCGCCGCGGCGGTGGACGGCGAGCTTCGCGTCGCCGGCGCCCGCGGGTGGGGGAACATCGAGCCGCCCGCGAACGTGACCCGGCTCGGCGAGGTGAGCGACGAGGAGCTCGCGGCCCTCTACCGCGGCGCCCGCTGCCTCGTGTACGCCTCGCTCTACGAGGGCTTCGGCATCCCGGTCGCCGAGGCGCTCGCCTGCGGCTGCCCGGTGGTGACGAGCGCCGACTCGCCGATGGCCGAGATCGCCGGCGACGACGCCGTCTATGTCGACCCCTACGACGTCGAGTCGATCCGGGACGGCATCGCCCGCGCCTTCCGTCCGACGCCGCGCCGAGGGCCCTCGTGGGCCGAGGTGGCCCGGGCCACGCGCGAGGTGTACGAGGAGATCGCATGAGCCGTAGGCTCGAGGGATGATCCTCCTGGACGCGGACGTCCTCGGCCGCGAGCGCACCGGCGACGAGACCTACGTCACGAACCTCCTGCGCGAGCTGCCGGCGGCCGCCCCCGACCTTCGGTTCGCCGCCGTGACGCGGCGCCCGGATCTCGTCCCCGAGGGCGTCGAGCCGCTCCATCTGCCCGCCCGGCTCCAGGAGGCGAGGATGGCCGTCGCGCTGCCGCGCCTGCTCCGGCGCGTGCGGCCCGACGTGGCGCACTTCCAGCACGCCCTTCCGCTCGGGTACCGCGGCCGCACGGTCGTCACGGTGCACGACCTCTCGTTCGAGGAGCAGGACAGCGCGATGGGCGTTCTCGACCGGCTCACCTTCCGCTTCGTCGTGCCGCGCGCCGTCCGCCG
Organism: uncultured Actinomycetes bacterium; assembly: GCA_963836925.1. Lineage (GTDB taxonomy): Bacteria > Actinomycetota > Thermoleophilia > Gaiellales > Gaiellaceae > PALSA-600. The sequence continues at coordinate 155,815 of CAWILJ010000008.1, read as the reverse complement.
TGCCGACCACGTGCTCGCCGTGTCGGAGCGCACGAAGCGCGACCTCGTCGGGCGCTACGGCGTGCCGGAGCGGAAGGTCACCGTGACGCCGAACGGCGTCGACCCGGCGTTCTCACCGGGCTCCGGCGACCGTCGCTACCTCCTCTTCGTCGGCGCGATCCACGCACGCAAGCACCCCGAGGCCGCGCTCGAAGCCGCCGACGCGGTCGGCCTCCCGCTCGTCGTCGCCGGGCCCGAGAAGGACGCGACCCTCGCCCGGACGCTCCGCGAGCGGGGCGCCGACCTGCGCGGCTACGTGTCCAAGGACGAGCTGGCCGAGCTGTACCGCGGGGCGGCCGCCCTCGTGCTGCCGTCGCGCTTCGAGGGATTCGGCCTCCCGGTGCTCGAGGCAATGGCGAGCGGGACGCCGGTGGTCGCGTCGTCCGAGCCGGCGCTCCGCGAGGTCGCCGACGGCGCCGCCGTGTACGCGGAGGACGGGGACTTCGCCGCCGCCGCGCGTCGGGCGCTCGAGGACCGCGAGCGCCTCGCCGCCGCCGGGATCGAGCGGGCGAGGCTCTTCTCCTGGGCGGAGACGGCCCGCCGGACCGTCGAGGCCTACCGGAAGGTGTTACTGGCATGAAGGTGTCTGCGATCGTCGTCTCGCACGGGAACGCCGCCGAGCTTCGCGAGTCGCTGCCCGCGCTCGAGCCGCAGGTCGACGAGCTGGTCGTGATCGCCAACGTGAGGGGTCCGTCCCCGCAGGGGTCGAGGCGCTCGCAAACGACCGGCCGCTCGGATTCGCCGCGAACGTCAACCTCGGGCTCACGCGCACGACGGGCGAGGCGGTGCTCGTCTCGAACCCCGACGCCGTCGCCGAGCCCGGCGCGGTCGCCGCGCTGCGGGACTTCATGGCGGGACGCCCGCGCTGCGGGGTCGCGGGGCCGCGGATGGTCTTCCCCGACGGCAGCCCTCAGCCGTCGCGGCGCCGGTTCCCGACCGTCGGCGGGACGGTCGTGCGGCGGACGCCGCTCCGCAAGGTCGTCCGCTCCCGGCGCCACTACCATCTCGACGAGCCCTCCCCCGACGGGCCGGTCGAGGCGGACTGGATGCTCGGTGGCTTCCTGCTCCTGCGGCGCGCGATGCTCGACGAGCTCGGCGGGCTCGACGCGGGGTTCCGGCTGTACGGCGAGGACATCGACCTCCAGTACCGCGCGATGCGCGCGGGCTGGGAGCGCTGGTACGTCCCGGCTGCGGTCGTGCGGCACGAGCACAAGGCGCTCACCGACCACCGGTGGCTGACCCGCCGCACGGTCTGGCACTGGCGCGGCATCCTGCGGTTCGTGCGCAAGCACCCGGAGAGGCTGCGTTCCCTGTGAGCACGAGGGACAAGTACGCCGCGCTGGCGGACGGGTTCGCCGAGCACGAGTACGCCGACCCGGAGCGGTACTCGACCCGACGTGCCGAGGTGATCGCCGGGCTCGGCCCCGCCGCGCTGCCCGGAGACACGGTGCTCGACCTCTGCTGTGCCGACGGGATCATGGCCGCGCCTCTCACCGACCGCGGCCTCGTCTACTCCGGCGTCGACGCCACCGAGGAGATGGTCGCGGCCGCCGCCAGGCGGAACCCGGGGCTCGCGTTCGTGACCGGGCGGATGGAGGACTTCGAGCCCCCGCAGCCCGTCGACGTCACCATCTGCCTCCGGTCGTTCTACCTCGCCGAGGATCGTGTCGCCTTCTTCCGCCGCGTCCGCGGCTACACGCACAAGAAGTTCGTGTTCGACTTCAGGCCGATGGTCTTCCCGGTCGACGGAGTGCTGGAGCAGCTTCGCGCCGCGGGCTTCTCGCGCATCGAGCTCCGGCCGTTCTTCCTGCCGCAGCGCAAGGCGCTCCCGGGCGCTGCGCTCCCGCTGCTCTCGGTGCTCGAGCACACCGGGCCCGTCGGGCTCGCGCTCACCAAGCGGGTCGGCTGCGTGTTCTGCAGCGCCGCCGGCTGACCGTGGCCGGCCTCGGGCTCACCCGGCGGCGGGTGGTCGCGTTCGCGGGGGTGTACGGGTCCGTCGCGCTCGGTCTGGCCGCGTCGCTCGTGATCCTGCGCGTGCTCGGGCCGTCGGGCGCCGGCCGCTTCACGATCGTGATCGCGATCGCCGACTTCCTGGCCCTGCTCGTGTGGCTCACGAGCGACGACGCGCTGGTGAAGTACGGCTTCCGCTACGCCGCCAACGAGGAGTGGGGACGGTTCCGGCGCCTGATCCGGGTCGCCTTCGCCTCCGAGCTCGTCGCGTCCCTCGTCGCCACTGCGCTGATCGTCGCGACCGTCCCGTTCGTCGACTCGATCTTCGCGCACGAGAGCGGGCTCGAGGCGCCGCTCCTGATCGCCGCGCTGCTGCCGCCGCTCCAGGCGCTCGAGTCGATCGCCGCGGCGACGCTCATCCTCGGCGGCCGCTACGACCTCCGCGGCACCTGGCTCACGCTGTCGATGGGCCTTCGGCTCGCCGGGATCGTCGTCGGAGCGCAGATCGGGGTGACGGCAGCCGTTGCCGGCGTCGTCGTCGCGCAGGCGGTCACGACGGTCTCGATCCTCGCCCTCGGCTTCTCCGCGCTCCGCGGCTTCCCCTCCGCCCGGCCGGCTCCGATCGGTCACGACCGCGGGCCGATCATCCGCTTCGTCGTGCAGAGCGCCGCGTACACCGGGCTGATCTCCCTGCGGCTGTGGGTCGCGCCGCTCGCCCTCGGGATCGTCAGGAGCGCGGCCGAGGTGGGCCTCTTCCGCGCCGCGCAGATGCCCCAGTCGGGGCTCGCGGCGCTGTCCTCGCCGCTGCGGATGATCCTGCTCTCCGAGCAGACACGCGACTGGGAGCACGGTCGCCCAGAGGTCGTCCTCGCGGGGATCCGCCGCTACGTCAAGGGCTCGGCGCTGATCGCGGCGGTCGTGCTCGTGCCGGTGCTCACCTCCATTCCGTGGCTCGTCCGGCACGTCCTCGGCGCCGACTACCTCCCGGCCGTCCCGGCAGCGCGGCTGATCCTCGTCGCGGCCGCGATCCAGCTCGTCCTGAGCTGGACGAAGACGTTCCCGGTCACGATCGGCAGGCCCGGCCTCCGGCTCTGGGCGCACGGGGTGGAGACCGCGGTGATGCTCCCGCTGATCGTCGTGCTCGGAGATCGCTGGGGGGTGACGGGCGCCGGCGCGGCGGTGCTCGCCTCCTCGGTCGCGTTCGCGCTCGCCTGGGGCGTGATCCTGCTGCGGCTGCGCCGGTCGGGCCTCAGCGCACCGTCACCAGCACCGAGCGGAAGCTGAGCCCGGGAGGGGCGATAGGGGCGACGGTGAAGCGAGGGTCGCCCTCGAACGCGACCGTGTGCTTGGCGTTCAGGTAGACGATCGTCGCGGGATCGCCCCGGTCGAGCATCGCCTCGGCGAAGCGGCGGGTGACGGACTCGTCGAACGGGTTGAAGAGGTAGAAGACCGTCCCGTCCGGAGGGAGCAGCGCCGTCGCGTCACCGCAGAGGATCTCGACGTTCGCGTGCCGCCGGAGGCGCTTCTTCGTGGCCGCGCAGATGTCGGGGTCGAGCTCGATCCCGACGATGCGGTTGCCACGGTAACGGTCGAGGAACCAGTTGAGCGAGCGCCCCTTGCCGCACCCGACGTCGACGATCACGTCACCGGGGCGAACGGGGATGCCGGCGAAGAGAAGCGCGAGATCCTCGTAGTCGGCGTTGCCGACGTCGTTGGCCCCGAGATGCGCGTACCTCGTCCGGATCGTGCCGCCGAGCGGCCGCCCGTACCTGAGGTCGTGCGCGGCGTTCCGGGCGATCTTGGGTGCCCGCCGGATGATCGTCGAGAGCTTCAGCCGCGCAACGGTATCTACCTCGACTTGACGCGGTGCCGCCACCGCGCCTTGACGCGGTCGGTGAGGCCGGTCTCGTCGAGCAGCCTGCGGGCGCCCCGCGCCGGCGCGAGGACGAGCGTGCGGGTCGCGTTCAGTCGGCGCCCGCGGAGGGTCGGCGCGAAGACGACCACGTTCCGCTCCTGCCGGCTCTCGCTCGAGAACTGCTGCTTGTACGCGGCGTCCCCGGGCCCGAAGTCGAGCCTGTGGAGGGCCGGGTCGGCGATGGCGTCCTCGATCACGCGCATGAGCAGGAAGAGGCCCACGCGGAGCTCGGAGTGCTTCGGGTCGTAGCCGGCCGTCCGGATCAGGATCGTGTCGCGGTAGGTCGAGCAGAGCCAGTAGGCGATCGGCTCCTCCCGCAGGCGGAGCAGGTAGCCGCGCACCCAGCCGTGCTCGAGCCCGACGGCCGCGAGCGCCCGCTGCTCGGGCGTGTCGGAGAATCCGGCGCCGAGCGCGCGCTGGTAGGTGGCGCGGGCGACGATGTCGGCGCTCTCGACGAGTCGGTCGAGCCCCGACGGGTCGCGGACGATCTCGACCCGGAGATCGTCCCCGAACGTCTCCGCCAGGCGGCGGGCGTCGCGGCGGATCCGCCAGCGCGTGTTCGAGCTGCGCGAGGCGACGAACTCCTCGAAGCTCGGCGGCAGCTCGAGGGTCCTCCTGGTCCACGGAACGATGAACGGCTGGCGCTCGAGGGGGCCGCCGAGGGCGGTGAACGCGCCGAGGAGCGATGAGCCGACCTCTGCGGACGGGAGCTCGGCCGCGTCCGCAGTCCCGCCGGCGAGCGCCTCGCGGACGACGCCGAGGAGCGCGTCGAGCACCGCGGGATCGTCGGCGCCCGCGATGCCTCCGTCGACGACGCGAAGGAGCCGGACGGCCGGGGCGTACACGACCTTGTAACCGACCTTCGCGGGGAGCCTGCGCAGCTCGAGCCTGCCCGCGAGCCCCCCCGCGGGGCGGCCGTCGAGGCTCGCGACGGCGGCGTAGGGGCCGATCACGCCGGGGCGGACGGCGAGGCGGGTCGTGAAGTACTCGTAGGCTGCCTCCTCGCGCTCCCACGGAAGCTCGATCCAGCCGGGACGTAGGCGCTCGAGCTCCTCGAGGGTGTGTGCGATCTCGAGGTTCAGCGCTTTGCCTGAGCGAACTGGAACCCGACCTGGACGCCGAGGCTTCGAGGGTCGACGCTCGTGGGCGGGATGAGGGTCTGGGGGGCGACGTTGATCTCGACCCGCACGGGGGTCTGGGCGACGGGGAACGACAGGTTCACGCTCGTGCCGTTCGGGACGAGGCGGTGCACGTCGCGCTGGATGGCGGCGAAGCGCGGAGTCTGGTGCTGCTGGTCGATCCGGACGGTGCCGATCACCACCGTGACCCGTGCCGCCGGTGCGGAGCCGTTGTAGGCGAGCCGGCCCAGGGAGACCTTGAGGACGCCGCTCTGCCCGGGCACGAAGTAGGTGTAGCTGCACCAGTCGGGGCACCAGGTGTCGGGGTAGACCTGCTGCACGGCGTCCGCGAGACGCCAAGGCCCGTCGGCCCGGTAGAGCGTCATCGCCCCGTTCCTCGCGACCACGGGCGCGTTGAGGTTGACGCCGGAGTCCGCGAGGACGTACCGGGCGCCGTCGAGGTTCGAGAGCAGGCCGTCGGCTCGGAGCAGGCTCGCGCTCGGCGTCGGTCCCGGGCCGGGGGCAGTTCCGTCGAGGCTCTCGACCTTGGTGATCGAGCGGTTCCAGAACTCGGTCAGGTTCTCGCCGTTCCCGTCCTTGATCGCCTGTCCGAGGTAGACGGTCGGCGTGCGCCCGTTCGCCTGGTCGACCCAGTCGAGCGGCTTCGGGAGGTTGTCGCGGAACGTGGTCGCGAGCCTGTCGATCCCGACGGTCGCCGCGATCTCGGTCGACAGCATCCAGCCGAGCGCCAGAACGAGCGCGACCGCCGCGACGCCGCGCCGACGCCGGTAGGCGATCAGGAGCACGGCCACGGCGGTCGAGGCGAGCAGCGCGAGCCGGAGGTCGTGCGCCGTCCAGTGGCGGTACTGGGCGAGGACGGCGGCCAGGGACGAGCCCGGGGCGTCGTAGTAGGGCCAGCCGACCTGGATCGCCTTGAAGAGGAACATGACGACGACGAGCGCCGTTGCCGCCGCCACGGCCCGCTTGTCGAGGCGCTTCGACTCGAACACCATCACCGTGCCGAGGATGAGGAGCGGCGAGAGGTAGATGAGGTCGCGCTCCTCCCAGAGGGTCGCAAAGAGCGTGGAGAGGAACGCCGCCTTGACCGCGGTGTAGAGAGCGAGCGTCCCGATCGTCGCCGACGTCCAGGCGACGTACGCGCGATAGACGGGCTCGCCCCGTCGGTCGGGCAGCCGGAGCGAGGTGAGGCCGCCGATCACGACGAGCGCCCCGAGCCCCATCGTCAGGGAGGCGCCGGCCCGGAGGCCGAGGTCGACGAGCCGCGTCTTGTAGTACTGGCTCGTGAACTGCCACTGGTGGATGTGCTGCAGCACGACGCGGTTGAAGAGGAGCAGGGCGCCGAACGCGAGGACGAGCGCGCCGATCGTGTCGCCGCGGGACCAGTTGCGGCGAAGCTCCCTGGAGCGGGGACCGGCAAGCCAGAGGCCGGCCGCGGCGAGCACGAAGGCGAGGACGAGGCTCGTGAACTGCTTCTGGCGGACGAAGTAGCCGCCGGCGAGCACGACGAGCGCGATCGCGACGTCGAGCCGGCGGCGCGAGCGGAGCGCACGGACGGCGACCCAGGAGCAGAGCGCGTAGTAGGGGTAGGCGAGGACGTCGGAGACGATCGAGGTCGCGTACGCCATCCCGGGAACGGCGACGGAGCCGAGTGCGACGATGACGGCGCCGCGGCGGCTCACGAGCATCCGTGCGAGCAGGTACGAGGGCACGGCGGCGAGCGACATCAGCACCGCGTTCGCATACTTGATCGCCGAGTAGGCGGCCGCCGTGGAGTGGATCCACCAGAACGGCGCGATCAGGTACGCGTAGATCGACTTGAAGTAGATCGGCTCGCCGCGGCGGGCGGCCTGGCCCGTGTGGGCGATCGAGCGCGAGAGCTGCGTCCACTCGAGCTCGTCCGAGAACACCCACGGGGTCTTGCGCGACCAGGCCTCGACGGCATAGAACGAGAGCACGACGAGCCCCAGCGCCACGGCCGGGAGCGCGGCCAGGAGCCGGTCGACGAGCGAGCGCCGGTTCGGCTCAGCCCGTGGCTGCTCGACAGAGACCGTCGTCACGGTCGCTCATTCTGACGCGGCGCCGAGCTCGACGTGCGGGTCGAGGTCGAGCTCGCGTCTGACGAACCGGCAGGTCACGCCGGCCTTTGCGCACGCCGAGACGACGGCGTCGAGGGTTTCGCGGGGAGCATCGGGGATCGTGACGAGCACGATGTCGGGCTCGGTGCTCTCGAGGATCCGCGCGGCCTCGTGGGTCGTGCCGACGACCTTGACACCGTGGACGCTGCGGCGGCGGAGGCGCGGGTTGTCGTCGAGGAAGCCGACGACGCGCTCGCCGGCGGTCTCGCGGAGCTCGCGGACGAGGCCTCGTCCGGTGCGGCCGGCGCCGACGATCAGGGTGCGGCGCGCGGTGCGGTCGCGGACGCCGCGGCTGCCGATCACGATCGTTCGCTCCGCCACGCGGGAGCCGACGATCGCGACCATGCAGATCAGCCCGTCGACGATGAAGAAGGAGCGGGTGAAGTCGCGCATGTCCTGGGTCAGCACCATGAACGAGACGGCGATCAGCTCGGAGACGACGACCGCGGCGGCGGCGGCGACCGCGTCCCGGATCCCTGCGTAGCGCCAGACGGAGCGGTACAGGCCGAACGGGATGAAGGTGAGGTAGCGCGCGGCGAGCACGACGGGGAGGGTGAGCCCGGCGATGAACCGCTGGCTGGTGCTGCCGGGCCAGCCGAACTCGATCGCGTACGCGGCGACGAACGAGCTGCTGATGAGGACGAAGTCGACCCCGACCTCGACGAGGCGGCGCCAGTGCATCGCGAAGACCTGGGTGAGGGAGACCGGCTCGTCGAGCTGCGGTCGGCGGTCGGCGTCGGCGAGGAAGCTCGCGAACTGGATCAGGAGCGCGAAGGTGAGGACGACGCCGATGACGGTGTAGCGCCAGTTGTCGAGGACGTTGTAGGCGAGGCTCGAGCCGCCGATGCGAGAACGCGATCAGCGCCAGGAGCGCGACTGCGCTGCGCTCGGAGAGGCCGTACCGGACGAGGCGGTGCGAGGAGTGGTCGCGGCCGCCCTGGTGGATCGGGCGCCCGTCGAGCATCCGCGCGATCGTGACGAGCGTCGTGTCGAGGATCGGGACGGCGAGGACGAGCACGGGCAGGATCAGCGTCGCGACGGTCGTGCCGGCCACGCGCCAGCTCGAGACGAGCCCGAGCGAGGCGAGCGCGAACCCGAGCGCCTGGCTGCCCGAGTCGCCCATGAAGACGAGCGCGCGGCCGCGGGGGCGGAGGTTGAAGGGCAGGAAGCCGCAGCAGGCGGCGGCACCGGCGATCGCGAATGCGAGCGGGGCGTTGTCGGGGTGGACCGTCACGGCGTCGACGGCGAAGAAGAAGAACGAGATCGACGCGAGAGAGGCCGCCAGTCCGTCCATGTTGTCGAGCAGGTTGAACGCGTTCGTCAGCCCGATCAGCCAGACGATCGCGATGACGTCGCCGACGATCTGGTTCGAGACGAGCTGGACGTGGGTTCCCGTCGCGAGGACGATCGCCGCAGCGCCTCCCTGCGCGAGGAGCTTCGTGATCGGGGACATACCCCGGAGGTCGTCGACGAGCCCCGCGAGGAACACGAGCGTGACCGCCGCCCAGATGCCGCCGAGCTCGCGGCTCGGGTCGTACGCGCCGACCGCTGCGGCGCCCCAGAGCCCGACGCTGAAGCCGACGTAGATGCCGATCCCGCCGAAGCTCGGGGTGTCCGAGTCGTGCCACCGGTCGGGCGAGGGAACGGCCACGAGGCGCCGCGTCGCGGGAGATCGAAGCAGCGCCCAGATCACGGCCGCGGTCGCCGGGAGGGCGACAATCGCGACGGCTGTGCTCACAAGCGCGGAGGGTAGTGGAACCCCGTTAGCACGGTGTTTGGACGGTACCGGCTCGACGTGTCGGACACCGCGCGGGAGCCCGGGCTCCGACCCGAGCCGGGAGGGTATCCGACCCGGCCTCGAGCGTCCGGGGTGCGCACGCCGTGACCGACCCTGGACGAGACCGGGCGCCCCCTACACTGCTGCCATGGCCGTGTACACCGACCTCGTTCGCTACCGGGAGCTGTTCGCGAACCTCTTCCGCCGGGACTTCCACGCCAAGTACCGCGGGTCGGCGCTCGGGATCGTCTGGTCCCTCGTCAACCCGGCGGCGCTCGTCGCGGTCTACCTGATCGTGTTCGGGATCATCCTCGACAAGAGCGGCGGGATCCCGCACTACCCGCTGTATCTCCTCTCGGGAATCGCGTGCTGGATCTTCTTCGCCGTGTCCCTCCAGACGGCGGCCCGGTCGCTGGTCGAGAGCGCCGACCTGATCCGGAAGGTGCGGTTCCCGCGGCAGCTGGTGGCGTTCTCGGTCGTTGCGACCCAGGCGGTCACGTTCGCGGTGATGCTCGTGATCCTGATCGTCCTCTCGCTGATCTTCATCCCGGGCGCGCGCGGGACGGTCTGGCTCGTGCTCCCGCTGGCGCCGTTGTACGCGGCGCTCGTCGCCGGCACGGCGCTCGTCGTCGCGTCGCTCAATGCGATCCTGCGGGACATCGAGCACATCCTGGCTGCAGCGCTCCTGCCGTGGTTCTTCCTCACCCCGATCCTCTGGAGCTTCTCGACGCTGCCCGACTCGGCGACCTCGCACCAGAAGCTGATGGACGTCCTGCAGTGGGGGAACTTCATCGCGCCTCCGATCGCGGCGCTTCGCGACGCGCTCTGGAGCGGTCACGCCCCCCGGGCCGGGGACGTCGTCTACCTGGCCGTGGCGGCCGTCGTGGCGCTCGTCGTCGGGTCGCTCGTCTTCAGCCGCATCGACGACCGGCTCGCGATCGAGCTCTGATCAGCGCCGGCGCTGCGGCACCGCGCGAAGCACGATCCGCCCGTCGTAGAGCCAGGGCTCGTCGAGAGGCGCGGCGAAGGCAGGAAGGCCGGCGACGTCCGGCAGCCGCTCGAGCACGACGCCGTCCATGACCGACGGGCAGACGAGCGGGTGCGAGAACCCCGGGATCCGCCCGGGGCCGGGCTCGTACGGTGCGAGCGCGGCGGGTCGTCGGCGGCCCAGGCTGCCTTCCCACGCGATCGAGCCGGCGACGACGCCGAACCCCTCCGCATGCGCCGCGGCGACACGCTCGGCCCACCCGGGAGCCGTCTCGACCCACTCGGGAAGCGCGGCCGCGTGGTCACCCGGGCGCGGGCCGACGTCGACCTCGCCGCCCGTCGGGTCGTTTCCGAGCTCCGCGAACCAGGCGATCCCCTCGGCGACGAGGTCGAACGCGAAGCCGTACCGCCCCGGCGGGATCGGCGCCTGCACCGGGGCCTCGACGCTCACGCGCCCACCGGGCTCCACCACCGGCAGCGCCGTCCGCAGCCCATCCCAGACGATCGGGTTCCCGCGGTCGTCGAGCCAGTGGTAGCTGAGGGCGATCCCGGCCCGCCAGGCGGCCGTCCCGACGTTCTCGAGCGTCACGCGCGCCGTCGACGACGTCCCGGCGAGTGCCTCTCCCAGCTCCCATTCTCCCCAGCGGACGGCAAGCGGCCCCTTCGTCATGGGCGGCTAGTCTAGGGCCGTGGACCCGCTGCTCGTCCGCGCCGCCCGGCGCGAGCCGACCGAGCGGACCCCGGTCTGGTTCATGCGGCAGGCGGGCCGCTCGCTGCCGGAGTACCGCGCCATCCGTGAGCGCCACGCGTTCTTCGAGATCAACCAGTCGGCGGAGCTGACCGCCGAGGTCACGCTCCAGCCGGTACGTCGGCACCGGGTCGACGCGGCGGTGATGTTCGCGGACATCATGACCCCGGTCCTCGCGATGGGGGTCGACGTCGAGCTGGTCGAGGGCGTCGGCCCGGTGATCCACGAGCCCGTCCGCACGACCGCTGCCGTCGAGCGGCTCGTCGTCCCGGATCCGCAGGAGACGGTCGCGCCGGTCCTCGAGGCGATCGGGATCGTCCGCGGCGAGCTCGCGCAGGACCAGGCGGTCGTCGGCTTCTGCGGCGCGCCCTTCACGGTCGCGGGCTACCTCGTCGAGGGCAGGCCGTCGCGCGACTTCGCGGCGGCCAAGGCGCTGATGTACCGCGAGCCGGCCGTGTGGCACGGCGCTCCTCGAGCGGCTCGCCGACACGTTCGTGGCGTACGCGGTCGCGCAGGCGCGCGCGGGTGCGGACGCCGTGCAGCTGTTCGACTCGTGGATCGGGGCGCTGTCGCCGGCCGACTACGCCGAGTTCGCTGCCCCCTGGTCGGCGCGGGTCCTCGCGGCGCTGCGCGACGCCGGGCGTCCCGACGATCCACTTCGGCACGGGCTGCTCGACGCTGTTGCCGGCCATGGCCGCGGCCGGCGGAGACGTGATCGGGCTCGACTGGCGCCTCCCTCTCGACGAGGGCTGGGCGCTCGCCGGCGACGACCGTGCCGTCCAGGGGAACCTCGACCCCGCGGTGCTGCTCGGCCCCTGGGAGCGGATCGAGGCGGCGGCGCGCGACGTGCTCGCACGGGCGGCCGGCAGGCCGGGCCACATCTTCAACCTCGGGCACGGCGTGCTTCCCTCGACCGATCCGGCCGTGCTCGGAAGGCTCCGCGAGCTCGTCCACTCCGAGACGGCGCGCCAGCCCCCTCAGCACCCCGCTGACTCCGGGCGCTAGCGTTTTCGGGGTGAGCATCACCCCACCCGTCGGCCTCGTGCCCGGTCATCATGAGGTCATGCGCACTCGAGCCTCGAGCGAATTGCGGAACGCCTCGGAAGGAGCCCGGTGACCCCGGGACGGATCGTCGTCGACCGCGTCTCGCAGCGGTTCCGCGTCTCCGAACGGCCGTACCGGACGATCAAGGACGCGGTCGTCGCGCGCGGGCGTCACGCGACCAGGGAGGTCTGGGCGCTCCGCGACGTCTCCCTCGAGGTCGAGCCCGGCCAGGCCCTCGGGCTCGTCGGCCGCAACGGCTCCGGGAAGTCGACGCTCCTGAAGCTGGTCTCGGGCATCTTCAAGCCGACCTCGGGCCGGATCGCGGTCGGCGGCCGCGTCGGCTCGCTGCTCGAGCTCGGTGCGGGATTCCACCAGGACTTCACCGGGCGCGAGAACGTCGAGCTCAACGGCTCGATCCACGGCATCCCGAGGGCCCGGATCCGGGAGCTCATGGACGAGATCGTCTCGTTCGCCGAGCTGGAGCAGTTCATCGACCTGCCCGTCCGGACGTACTCCTCGGGGATGTACATGCGCCTCGGCTTCGCGATCGCCGCGCACATCCGGGCCGACGTGCTCCTGCTCGACGAGGTGTTCGCGGTCGGCGACGAGGAGTACCAGCGGAAGTGCTTCGGGAAGATCCACGAGTTCAAGAGCCGGGGCGGGACGATCGTCTTCGTCTCGCACGACGCCCACGCGGTGGAGCGGCTCTGCGACCGCGCCGTGCTGCTCAGGCAAGGCTCGGTCGTGTTCGACGGCGAGACGCGCGACGCGATCAGCGCCTACCGCCGGCTGCTCGCGGACGAGCGGAGCCCCGACGAGATGGCGGCCGGGCTGCGCGAATGGGGCTCGCGGCGAGGCGAAGATCGTCTCGGTGCGGGTGCTCGACTCCGAGCGGCGAGCCGCGCGTCCAGTTCGCGTCGGGGGAGCCGATGACGGTCGAGCTCGTCGTCGCGGCGGAGGCGGGCGTCGCGGCGCCGAACGTCTCGCTGAGCGTTCGGGAGCACGGCGGCCTCGCGATCGGCGGCGTCGTCTCGCCGACCGCCGAGCTCGGGTGGGGAGACGGGCCGGGAGAGCGGCTCCTGCGATTCGAGATCGACCACCTGCCGCTCGCCGGAGGCCGCTTCTACCTCCGCTGCGGCCTCTCGGACGTCGAGACCGGGAAGGTCGTCGACCTCCACGACGACGCCGCGCGCTTCTTCGTCGTCCCGGTCGGGGGGGAGACCGGCGCCGTCCAGTTCGAGGGCCGCTGGAGCGTGCAGGAGATCGGGGCCTCCGCGCCAATCGGACAGCCATGATGAGCTCACGGACCTGCCCGGACTGGCCGCAGCTCATGGAGCTCGCCCCCGAGCTCCAGTTCAAGCACTACACCGTCCGCGAGGCGCAGCTCCCGGCGGACGCCCTCGTGAGCATCGAGGCGGCCGACCTCGACAGCCGTCTCGATCTGCTGCGACCTCGCGAGCCACGTGTTCTACGCCGAGCACACCGACCCGGCGGTCGTCGCGGCGCTCCGCGCCTCCCACTGGTTCGACCTGCGCGAGTGGATCGAGCGGTCGCCCGGCGCGCGGCGCCGACGCAGCCTGACGGCTCCGCCGCCCCACGGCCGGCCGGTAGTGTCCTGCCGATGCCGTCCTTGGTCGTTCCCTTCCGAGGAGCGAAAGGCAAGAGCAGGCTCGGCCGGCTCTCCGGGGCCGAACGCGAGGCGCTCGCCTCGGCGATGCTCGGCGACGTCCTCGGCTGCGTGCACGGTCGTCGGGCCGACGTTCGTCGTCGGTCCGGCGTCGGGCCTCCCCGAAGGGGTGACGGCCGTCCACGACCCGGGCGGTGGGCAGGGCGCGGCCGTGCGGGCAGGGCTCGAGGCCGCCGCGCTCGCGTCCGGCGGAGTCGGGCCGTTCCTCGTCGTGAACGCCGACCTGCCCTGCGTGACCGCGCGCGATCTGCTCGCGCTCGCAGGCGCCGTCCCCGACGACGGGCTCGCCCTCGCGCCTGCTGCCGACGGCACGACGAACGCACTCGCGCTCTCGTCTCTCGCCGTGTTCGCGCCGGTCTACGGCCCCGGCAGCGCGGAGCGGTTCGCGTCGCTCGGGCCCTCGCGGGCCGTCGAGGCGCCGAATCTCGTCGATGACGTGGATACGGCCGCCGACCTCGAGCGTCTTCGCGGCCGGCTCGGCCCACGGACACGGAGCGTCCTCGCCACGCTCTGGCCCCGGGGCGGCCGCGTGAAGGCAGCCGTCCTCTCGGGCGGCGTCGGGGGCGCACGGTTCCTCCGTGGCGTCGTCGCTGTCGTCGAATAAGACAACGTCAGCATCATAGGCAACGTGGCCGACGACATCGAGGTGCTCGGCCTCCATGTCTCTCCCGACCTCGACAGCATCCTCTACGCCCTCGCCGGCGTCTCGGACGAGGAGCGCGGCTGGGGCCGGGCGAACGAGAGCTGGAATGCCCTCGCGACCGTCGCCGACCTCGGCGGCGAGGCGTGGTTCCGGCTCGGAGACCGCGACATCGGCCTTCACCTCGTGCGAACGCAGCTCCTTCGGCCAGGGCGCGACGCTCTCCGCGGTCACGGAGCGGCTCGCAACCGGATTCGGGCTCGGGTGCGCCCTGCTTCCCTCGACCGACGACCCGCTCCGCACGTTCGTCGAGACGCCGGCAGGGACGTTCCCGTTCCAGGAGTGGTTCGTCGCGCGCGGGCCACCGCGACGAGGTCGACGCGCTCCACTACGCCGGAGCGGGTCGAGGCGCGACCGGCCCCGGGCGTCGATCGAGGCGATCGATGCGGCCGACGTGATCGTGATCGCGCCGAGCAACCCGTACGTCTCGATCGGCCCGATCCTCGCGGTCGAGGAGATCCGCGCCGCCGTCGAGCGCCGCCGCGTGCCCTGCGTGGCCGTGAGCCCGCTGATCGGCGGCCGAGCGGTGAAGGGGCCTGCCGACCGCATGCTCGCGCGGCTCGCCGGCGGCACCGGCCCGGCAGCGGTCGCCGGCTGTTATCCGGGGCTCGTCGACGCCCTCGTGTTCGACGAGCAGGATGCGCCCGCCGAGCTTCCCGACGGCGTTCGCCCGATCGCGACCCGGACGCTGATGGTCGACGAGGACGCCCGCCGCCGGCTCGCCCTCGCCGTGCTCGACGCCGCTGCGTCGCTCGCATGAAGGTCGCGGTCCTCGGCGGGACCGGCAGCTTCGGCCGGGCGCTCGCCGCGCGCCTCGTCGCGGCCGGGGAGGACGAGATCGTGATCGGCTCGCGCGACGAGACCCGCGCCAAGGCCGCCGCCGCCGAGCTCGGCCCCGGCGTGACCGGTGCGACAAACGACCGCGCCGCCGCCGGAGTCGACCTCGCCGTCCTCGCGGTGAAGGCCGACGCCGCCCTCGACACTGCGCGTGAGGTCGCGGCGGCCCTCGGCGAGACGCCGCTCCTGTCCGTCGCGAGCGACCTCTCGTTCAGGCCCGGCGGCGTGCACCCCGACCCCGATGCGCGATCGCTCGCCGAGCGGGTGCAGGAGCTCGTGGCGGGCGCGGTCGTCGCGGGCCTCCACTCGATCGCGGCGTCGAACCTCGGCGACGAGCCGCCCGAGGAGGACGCGCTCGTCTGCGGCGACGACCCCGCCGCGAAGGCGCTCGCACTCGAGCTCGCCGCCAGGGTCGTGGCCGGCCGCGCGCTCGACGTCGGCCCGCTCGCGAGCGCCCGGACGCTGGAGGGGCTGACTGCGGTGATCGTGAACCTCAACCGCCGCTACAAGGCCCACGCCGGGATCGCCGTCACCGGCATCCGGCGCGCGTGATCGAGATCATCCCCGTCGCGGGGCTCCCGGAGATCCGGGAAGGAGACGAGCTCGGCGCGCTGATCGTCGCGAAGGCCTCGCTCCGGGAGGGCGACGTGGTCGTCGTCGCGCAGAAGATCGTCTCGAAGGCCGAAGGGCGCGTCGTCGCTCTCCGCGACGTCGAGCCGTCGGCCCGCGCCCGGGAGCTCGCGGGCCGAGCGGACCGACCTGCGGCAGCTCGAGGTCGTCTTGCAGGAGACCCGGCGCGTCGTCCGCTCGCGCGAAGGCCTCGTGATCGCGGAGACCCACCACGGGTTCGTCTGCGCGTCCGCGGGGGTCGACCACTCGAACGCCGTGGACCCCGACACGGTGATCCTGCTCCCGCTCGACCCGGACGCGAGCGCGCGCCGGATCCGAAGTGCGATCCGGCAGCATTCGGGACTCGACGTGGCGGTCGTCGTGACCGACTCCTTCGGTCGGCCGTTCCGGCAGGGAACGACCGACGTCGCCATCGGCGTCGCGGGCCTCGCTCCGTTGCGCGACCTCCGGGGCACACCCGACCGCGGGGGCCTGCCGCTCCGGACGAGCCAGGTCGCCGTCGCCGACGAGCTGGCCGCGGCCGCGAACCTCGTGCGCGGCACGAAGGCGGACGGGCTGCCCGTCGTCGTCGTCCGCGGTGCCGCCGTCACGGGTGACGGGGCCGCGGCCGAGCTCGTCATCCCGGCCGAGCGAGACCTGTTCCGATAGGAAGCGTCAACGAGGGCCTCTCGGCCCTCGGGAGCGGCCCGGCGGTCGCGGGCACGAAGGTTCGGCGAGAAGCATCGCGATCCCCGTCGAGCGGGGCCGGAGGCTTACGCGGAGCACTGGCGGCCCTGCGATGTCTAGGCTCACCGGATGGCTGTCCTCGACGGGTGGAAGCTCTGCCCCCGCTGTGGGCACGAGCTCGAGCCGCGGCACGGGCCCCACCTCGGCTGCCCGGCGTGCGGATCGAGCTACTGGGCGAACTCCGCGCCCGCGGTCCAGGGCCTCCTCGTCCGGAACGGGCGGGTCCTGATCGGCCGACGGAAGATCGAGCCGCGCAAGGGCTTCTGGGACCTCCCCGGTGGGTTCCTCGAGGAGGGCGAGGCGCCGCTCGACGGGCTGCGCCGCGAGTTCCGGGAGGAGACGGGCCTGGACGTCCGGCCGGTCGAATGGGTCGGCGCGTTCGTCGATCCCTACGACGCCGCCTACGTCCTCGGCCTCACCTGGATCGTCGAGGCCGAAGGAGAGCCGGTCGCAGCCGACGACGTCGAGGAGCTCGCCTGGTTCGGGCCGGGCGAGGTCCCCGGCGAGATGGCGTTCGCGAGCCAGGACGAGGTGCTGCGTCTCTGGGCGGAGAGGAACGGCGAGGGGTCGGACGAGGCCTAGACTACGGGTCATGTGCCGGAACATCCGCACCCTCTACAACTTCGAGCCTCCGACGACCGACGACGAGATCCACGCCGCTGCCGTGCAGTACGTGCGGAAGGTGAGCGGGATGCAGAAGCCGTCGCGGGCGAACGCCGAGGCCTGCGAGCGCGCGGTCGCCGCGGTCGCCGCCGTCACCAGGGCGCTGCTCGACGAGCTCGTCACGACGGCTGCGCCGCGGGACCGCGAGGTCGAGGCCGAGCGCCGCCACGCGAAGGCCGCCGTCCGCTTCGGCGCCTCCTAGTACGACGTCGGCGTCAGGATGAGCGCCTCGGTGCCGTCCGACAGCGGCTGGTAGCCGAACGAGTACTCGACCGGCAGCGTCAGCCGGTCGATCGTCGCCGATTCCTTCGGGTCGGGCTGGGACGCGGACGGCGGCTTCGCCAGAGGGAGCGTCTTCGAGATCGGGTGTTTCAGCTGGTCCGAGAGATTGGACCGCTCGAGGTACAGGAGCGTCTGCGGCGACTGGCCGGGTGGCGGCGGCATGTAGGCGATCAGCGCGTTCACCGACGGGACGTACTTGAACGTGTAGAGGGCCAGCTCCAGCGCCTCACGCCGGGTGAGCCGCTCGCGCGCCGCGGTCGCCGTGCCGCGGTCGATCGAGCATTCCGAGCCGAGGCCGCACAGCTGCATCTGCATGTCGGCCTTCGTCGGGATGATCCGGCTGAAGTTCTGGCTCGACGCCGACGTCCGGATCGCGATCGTCGAGACGTCCGAGACCTTCGTGTTCCTCGTGATCTCGGGCTTGCTCGGGACGATCGCGAGCAGCTGATCCCCCGACGAGCCGATCCTGTACTCCGACGCGACGTGGTCGGCGATCTGCTTGGTCATGTCCGCCGTGCTGCTCGTCGCCGGCTTCCAGGTCGACCACGGCGGCTGCTTCGGCGCGCCCGGCTGGCGCGCAACGAGCACGAGACCGACGATCGAGCCGACGAGGATGGCGCCGAGCCCGCCGTAGATGAACGCGAAGCGCGCCCCGAAGCCCGACGAGCGGTGCTCGGTGGGCGCGGGCGGCGGAAGCGGCGGTTCCTCGGTCACAGCCGGCTTGGGCGGCTCGAGCATGGCTCCATCATGCCCGTCGCGGCCGCCGCCTGCCTGGTTTCTCTCTAAGGATCTAGGCGACGAACTCGTCCGCCACCGAGAGCGCCTCGTCGAGGACGGCGACCCCCTCGTCGAGCTCGTCCCTCGTGATGGTGAGCGGCGGGCAGACCATGACGACGTTCCAGTGGGTCATGAGGTAGAGGCCCTTCGAGAGCGCGTGCTTCGCGAGCGCCGCGACCGGCTTGGCCGCCTCGCCGGTGCCGTTGAACGGGACGAGCGGCTCGCGGGTCTCCCGGTCCTTGACGAGCTCGAGCCCCCAGAAGCAGCCGAGCCCGCGCACCTCGCCGATCGAGGGGTGCTTCCCGGCGAGCCGGTGGAGCTCCGAGCGGAACACGTCGCCCATCGCAGCCGCGTTCTCGACGATCCCCTCTTCCTGGAACGCCTCGATCGAGGCAACCGCCGATGCGCACGCGAGCGGATGGCCGGAGTAGGTGAGGCCGCCGGCGAAGAACCGCGGCCGGACCCACTCGGCGAGCTTCGGGCTCACCGTCATCGCGCCGAGGGGCACGTAACCTGAGTTGATCCCCTTCGCCATCGTGATGATGTCGGGCACGACGTCCCAGTTGTCGACCGCGAACCACTTGCCGGTGCGGCCGAACCCAGCCATCACCTCGTCGCAGATCAGCAGGATCCCGTAGCGGTCGCAGACCTCGCGGATCGACTGCAGATAGCCGTCCGGCGGAACGATGACGCCGTTCGTGCCGGTCACCGTCTCGAGGATCACGGCCGCGACCGTCTCCGGCCCCTCGTACATCAGGATCTCCTCGAGATGCGGGGCGCCCGTGCAGACCGGGCACGGATCGGGGTGGCCCGCAGGACAGCGATACGTGAACGGGTCGAGCATCCGCACGACGCCCGGGATCCCCGGCTCGGCGGCCCAGCGGCGCGGATCGCCGGTGAGCGTGATCGAGCCTGCGGTGGCGCCGTGGTAGCTCCGGTACCGGGCGACGATCTTGTGGCGCCCGGTGTACCAGCGCGCGAGCTTGATCGCGTTCTCGTTCGCCTCGGTGCCGCCGTTCGTGAAGAACGAGAGCGACAGGTCGCCGGGCGTGATCTCGGCGAGAAGCTTCCCGAGGCGCGAGCGCGACTCGGTGGCCATCGGCGGCCCGATCGTCGCGAGGCTCTCGGCCTGCTCCTTGATCGCCGCGACGACCTTCGGATGGCCGTAGCCGATCGAGACGTTGACGAGCTGCGAGGCGAAGTCGAGGTAGCGCTTGCCTTCGTAGTCCCAGAAGTAACGTCCCTCGGCGCCTGCGACCGCGATCGGCGCGATCGCGTCCTGCACCGACCACGAGTAGAGGACGTAGCGCTTCGCGTCCTCGACGATCTGGCGCCCGAGGTCCGGGTTCGTCTCGACCGTGGCCATCGGCGTGATCGTACCGCGGCTCAGGTGACCTTCTGCCGCAGGAGCCGAACCTTGCCGATCGGCTCGAACCCGAGGTGCTCGAGGATCGGCGCCGATTGCGGGCCGGCGCTGACGACGAGCCGTGAAGCTCCGCGCTCGGCGGCATGTGCCCAGCGGGCGAGGACGAGGGCCGTGTAGACGCCCTGGCCGCGGGCCTCGGGGAGCGTCGCACCCCCGAGCATCACCACGCCGTGGCGCGTGAACACGTCCCTGGCGAAGCCGACGGGCTCGCCGTCGATGAAGGCGAGATAGGTCGAGAGCGTGCCGTCGGCCTGGTACCGGGGCCACGCCTCGCGCGCTTCCGAGCGGCGGAGCTCGCGCTCGTCCTCGGCGACCTCGAAGGCCGCCCAGTCGATCTCGAGCGCCTGGAGCAGCTCCTCGAGGGTCGCGGCGCGGCGCACCTCCACCTCGACCTCGGGCTCGCCCTGGGGCGCCCTGGCGATCGTGAGCGAGCGCATCTCCGGCGGTTCGTCGGGCTCGAGGCCGAGCTCGAGGAGATAGTCCGCGAGGTACCCGGGCGTCGACCGCTCGCCGAGCCACCAGGTGGCTTCCGGCAGCTCCCTGATCGAGAGGATCGCGTCGACGTGGTTCACCACCCGCTGCACCTCGTCGTCGTCCTCGGGCAGCCGCAGGCGGTGCACCCACGCCGAGCGCCCGTGCTGGACGAACGAGAAGCCGACGCCGTGGAACACCATGCGGCTCGGCTCGTCCGGGAGCCACAGCCCGGGCTCCTCGGCGAGCGCGATCTGCTCCTCGGTCGGCGGGGGCGGCGGGGCCTCCTCTCCCTCCGGCGCGACGTCCTCCTCGAGGGGGGATTTCGGGCCCGTCGGGCAGGGCCTCGTTCACGCTCGGAGGCTATCCACGCGATACGCTGCGCGGAAGCGACGAGGAGGGAGACGATGACGGAGCTGGTCGAGGCGCCGCAGGCAGTCGAGACGATCAACCACTGGATCGGCGGGGCCCGTCGCGGGGGAGGATCGGGGCGTGTCGGGCCCGTCTACGACCCGGCGACCGGCGTCCAGACGGGGGCGGTCGACTTCGCCTCTCCCGAGGAGATCGACCTCGCCGTCCAGACGGCGAAGGCCGCCTTCCCCGAATGGCGCGCGCTCTCGCTGTCGCGCCGCGCCGAGCTCTTCTTCCGCATCCGCGAGCTCTTCCACGCGCATCGCGAGGATCTGGCGCGCCTCCTCACCGCCGAGCACGGAAAGGTTCTCTCCGACGCGATGGGCGAGGTCGCGCGGGGGCTCGAGGTGATCGAGTTCTGCTGCGGCATCCCGACCCTGCTGAAGGGCGGTTACTCGGAGCAGGCCTCGACCGGGATCGACGTCTACTCGATCCGCCAGCCGCTCGGCGTCGTCGCCGGCATCACGCCGTTCAACTTCCCGGCGATGGTGCCCATGTGGATGTGGGCGCCGGCGCTCGCCTGCGGCAACACGTTCGTGCTGAAGCCGTCCGAGAAGGACCCGTCAGCAGCCGTGCTCACCGCCGAGCTGCTCGCCGAGGCGGGCGTTCCCGCCGGCGTGTTCAACGTCGTCCACGGCGACAAGGTCGCGGTCGACTCCCTCCTCGCCCATCCCGACATCTCCGCGATCTCGTTCGTCGGCTCGACCCCGATCGCGCGGTACGTCTACGAGACCGCGACCGCGAACGGCAAGCGATGCCAGGCTCTCGGCGGAGCCAAGAACCACATGATCGTGCTCCCCGACGCGGACATCGACATGGCCGCCGACGCCGCCGTCTCGGCCGGCTACGGCTCGGCTGGCGAACGCTGCATGGCCGTCTCGATGGTGGTCGCGGTCGGCGGGATCGCCGACGACCTCGTCGAGGCGATCAAGGCGCGCATTCCCGCCGTGAAGGTCGCGCCGGGCCTCGAGGCGGACGCCGAGATGGGGCCGCTCGTGACGCGCGAGCATCGCGACCGGGTCGCCTCGTACGTCGAGCGCGCCCCGGGCGAGGGCGCGACCGTCGTCGTCGACGGGCGCGAGAACGTCCCGAACGCGGGCGGGTTCTTCCTCGGGCCGTCGCTGATCGACAACGTGAAGCCGGGAATGGACAACTACGCCGACGAGATCTTCGGCCCGGTGCTCGGTGTGACGCGCGTCGAGACCTACGACGACGCGCTCGAGCTCGTGAACGAGAACCCGTACGGCAACGGCACCGCGATCTTCACCCGCGACGGCGGCGTCGCCCGCCGGTTCGAGTTCGACGTGAAGGCCGGCATGGTCGGGATCAACGTCCCGATCCCGGTGCCCGTCGCCTACTACTCGTTCGGCGGGTGGAAGGCGAGCCTCTTCGGCGACCGGCACATCTACGGGCCGGAGGGCATCGACTTCTACACGCGGACGAAGGTCGTGACCTCGCGCTGGCCCGACCCGGCGACTTCGAAGGTCGACCTGGGATTCCCGCAAACGCGGTAGCTCGGGTCTTCACGGCGTGCGTCGCTGCGGCGGCGCTCGCCGCGCTGCCCGCGTCGGCGGCACCGCCGCCGTGGAAGACGTTGACCGTCACCAGGCACGTCGGGCCGGTCGACGCCACGATGACGGTCCAGCGCCGCGCGCGCCCGTCGGGGTTCGACGACTTCCGGAAGCTGCGACTCGTCGTACGGGTCGGGGGCAGGTCGGTGGTCGACCGCCTGCTGTGCACGAACCTTCGCTGCAGCCCCGGCAGCCACCAGGGCCTGACGCTCCAGAACGTCTACGACGGGCCTCTCCGCGAAGCGGTGCTCAGCGTCTTCACCGGCGGTGCGCACTGCTGCTTCGAGACGCTGATCGCTCTCGTCGACGGGCCGTACCGCGGCCGACTGATCGACAGGAACTGGGGCGACCCGGGGTACGAGGGGCAGATGCACGAAGGTCGGTATCAGTTCATCACCGCCGACGACCGTTTCGCCTACCGGTTCACCTCCTTCGCCGCTTCGGGGCTGCCGGTCCAGGTCTGGACGATCGATCCGTCCGGGCAGCTCGCCGACATCACGCAGACCCGACTCGAGCTCGTGCGCGGCGACGCGAAGCGGTGGTGGCACGCGTACGTCGCGCAGCGCGGGAAGGCCGACGGCGACATCCGCGGCGTGCTCGCCGCCTGGTGCGCCGACGAGTACCGGCTGGGCGACAAGGCCGCGTGCACGACGGAGCTCGGGACGGCGTTCGCGAAGCACTGGCTCGGCGGGCCGAGCATCTGGCCGCAGAACAAGGCCTACATCGCGGCGCTGGAGAGGACGCTCTCGAAGTGGGACTACGTCGGCTGAAGCACGCATGAGGGTCGTGATCGGCGGCGGTGCCGGTTACGTCGGGCGGGCGCTCGCGGCGTCGCTCGTCGCGGACGATCACGACGTCGTCGTGCTCTCGCGGCGGCCGAGCGGGGTACCCGGGCCCGGCCGGGCTGCAGGTTGGGACGAGGCCGGGACCGAGATCGACGGGAGCGAGGCGGTCGTCAACCTGGCCGGCGTCTCGATCGGCGGGCCCCGCTGGACGAAGTCCCGGAAGAAGGCGATTCTCGGAAGTCGCGTCGAGACGACGAAAGCTCTCGCCCGTGGGATCGCCGCTGCCGAGCGTCCGCCCTCGATGTTCGTGACGGCGTCGGGAATCGGCTACTACGGCGCGAGCGGCGACGCAGTCGTCGACGAGGACTCGCCGACGGGGGATGCGTTCCTGGCTCGGGTGTGCGCGGCGTGGGAGGCGGCGGCGGCGGGTGCCGGGGTGCCGCACGTGGCCGTGCGGACCGGGCTCGCCGTCGGCCCGGGAGCGCCGGCGATCAGGCTGATGGCGCTGCCGTTCCGACTGCTGGCCGGCGGCCCCGTCGGGGGTGGGCACCAGTGGTTCCCGTGGATCCACGTCGACGACCTCGTGGCGGTCTATCGGCTCGCGATCGAAGGGCGGCTCGAGGGCCCGGTCAACGCGGTCGCGCCGCAGCAACTCCGGCAGGGGGAGGCGGCGAAGGACTTCGGCGCCGTCCTTCACAGGCCGGCGGTCGTCCCGACTCCTGCCGCCGCGGTGCGTCTGCTCCTCGGCGAGGAGGCCGACCTCGTGCTCCACGGCCAGCTCGCCGTCTCGAAGAAGCTCGGCGAGCTCGAGTTCCGGTACCGCAGCCTGCGGGCCGCGCTCGAAGACGCATTACGCTAGACCCAGAATCCTTACACCGCACTTACCCCGCGGCCGCGTGAGGCAAGGGGATACTGGGCGGCATGGTGACGGGGCCAGGCCTGCGTGCGCTCGTTGCGGCTGCGGCGATCACGGTGGCCGTACCCGCAGTCGCGCTCGCACGCCTTGTGACCATTGCTCCGACGAAGCTCGTCGGCAGCCCGGCGGCGGGGAAGCCGCTCTTCGTCAGCACCTGCGGGCTCTGCCACAGGCTGCGCGACGCGAGGACGGTGGGGACGAACGGGCCCGATCTGGACAAGGTGTCGTTGACCCAGGCGATGATCGTCAAGGCGATCACGGACGGCGGCTCATCGGTGATGACGAAGGCTCAGGCGGCCGGATACCCGACCCGGATGGTCCCGTACAGGAACGTCCTCTCGAAGAAGCAGATCCAGGACATCGCCGCGTACGTCTTCAAGGCGACGCACCCGGCCCTCACCGTCCCGAGCTGACGAGTCCGCCCGAGGCGTGCCCGCAGCGGCCACGTCCGGTACCAGGTTACGTGACGGAAGCGTCACATGGACACGGCCCCGCAGGACAATCGGAGAGGCAAAAGCCCTGCAAATCCCGGCGGCCGTTCGGCCATGTCCGGTACCAGGTTACGTGACGGAAGCGTCACGCAAATGTGACGCCTCCGTGGCTCGGGGCCTTGTTACGCGGGGACTTCGCGGCCCGCTGGGGCGAGCTCCTGGCCGAACTTCGCGCGCGCGACGTAGCGGCCGATGCCGGGCGTGGCGACGAGCTCCCCGTCCTCGACGAGCACGTTGCCGCGGAGGAGCACCGTCTCGGGCGTCCCGACGACCTCGGTGCCCTCGTACAGGTTGTAGTCGATGCGTGAATGCTGGCCCTTCGCCGTGATCGTGACCCGCTTCTCGGGGTCGAAGACGACGATGTCCGCGTCGGAGCCGACCGCGATCGTCCCCTTCCGCGGATAGAGGCCGAAGAGCTTCGCCGGGTTCGTCGCGAGCAGCTCGACCATCCGGTTCAGCGAGATCTTCCCGCCGCGGACGCCGAAGTGGTGGATCATCTGCAGCCGGTTCTCGAGCCCGGGCCCGCCGTTCGGGATCTTCGAGAAGTCGTCCTTGCCGAGCGACTTCTGCCCCTCCCAGCTGAACGCGCAGTGATCCGTCGAGATCGCCGACAGCACGTCGGTGCGCACCGCGTCCCAGAGCACCTGCTGGTTCGCCTTGTCGCGCGGCGGCGGTGTGTACACGTACTTGGCACCCTCGAAATCGGGTCTCTCGAGGAAGGTGTAGTCGATGAAGAAGTACTGCGTGCACGTCTCGCCCCACACGTCCCAGCCCTTCAGCCGCGCGGCGGCGATCGGCTCCACGGACTCGAGGCACGACACGTGCACCACGTACAACGGCGCCCCCGCCACGTGAGCCAGCTGGATCGCGCGGTTCGTCGCCTCGCCCTCGGTCTCGGGCGGTCGGGTCAGCGCATGCCAGTGCGGCTCGGTGTGGCCGGCGGCCAGCGCCTCCTTCACGAGCACGTCGATCGCGTCGCCGTTCTCGGCGTGCACCATCACGAGCGCCCCGGTCCGCGCCGCCACCTCCATCGTGCGGAAGAGCGTCTCGTCGTCGACCATCAGCGCGCCCTTGTACGCCATGAAGAGCTTGTACGAGGTGACGCCCTGGTCGGGCAGCGTCGCGAGCTCGTCGAGCGCGCCGTCGAACGACAGATCGGTGACCGCGATGTGGTAGCCCATGTCGATCAGCTGCTTGCCCTCGGCCTTCGCGTGCCAGTCGGCGAGGGCGTCCGCGAAGGCCTGTCCCTTCGCCTGGATGCAGAAGTCGACGTGGCAGGTCGTGCCGCCGAACGCGGCCGCGGTCTGCCCCGACTCGACGTCGTCGATCGTCACCGTCCCGCCGAACGGCATGTCGAGATGGGTGTGCGGGTCGACCATTCCGGGGAGCAGGAGCTTCCCGCTCGCGTCGATCACCTTGTCGGCCTCCACGTCGAGCGTCTCACCGATCAGCGTCACCCGCTCGCCGTCGACGAACACGTCGGCGAGGTAGTCGTCCGATGCGGTCACGACCCGGCCGCCCTTGATCAGAACCGACATGGCTGCTCCTTTCCGATCGACGATGGAAGCCTAGACCGGGGGGCCGCGTCACCGCAGCCCCCCGGCCCGGCACGAGTTACTTGCCGCCCGCGGTGACCTTCACGACGACGGCCTTGAAGCCGGTGCCCGTCGTGTTCACGCCCGCCGCCTTGAGCTGGGCGAGCGCCTTCCGCGCGTAGGTGTAGTTGACCGTCCCCGCTGCCGGGGTCTTCTTGATCACGCCGTAGGTCTTCGCGATCTTCGCCGTCGCCGCGACCGCGGAGACCGGGACGACTCCGATGCCGGTCGGGTTCGGCCACACCAGGTTGTTGACCTCGTTCATCTCCCACGCCTGGTGGCCGGCACCGAGTGTCGGGCCGTTCTTCAGGACGATGCTCACGCACGCCGCCGCGTGGTCACGGCAGTAGATCCAGCCCTGCATCGAGGCCTTCAGGAACTTCACCAGCGTGTCCTGGTTGGTCGGGCTCGAGAGCCACTTGCCCGTCGTGAAGAGGTTGTCCTCGAGCATCCCCGTCCCGGCGTTGGCCATCTTGAACACGTTCAGGTCGGAGAGCGAGTAGAGCTTCCCCGTCGCCGGGTTCTTCGTCTCCAGCACCTGCGCCAGCTCGTTGTAGGTCATCGCCGCCGCGGCGTCGATCTGCTTGGAGAGGAACGCGTTCATGTCGAACGGCTGGTTGAAGATCGTCACGTCCTTGGGGTTCCCTGGATCGATGCCGTTCTTGGTCAGGGCGGCGAAGAGCTCCGGCTGGTTGCCGCAGCACCAGACGCCGACCTTCTTGTCTTTCATCTTCGCGATCGTGTCGATCCCGCTCGACTTCCACGTGATCTCGGTCATGCCGCTGCGGGCGTACATCTGCGCGACCGAGACGAGCCCGCCGCCCTTCTCGTCGGTTGCGAACAGGTTCGGCAGCCAGTCGAGGCCGATGTCGGCCCCGCCGCCGATCACGACCGTCTCCGGGGTGATGTTCGGGCCGCCGACCTTGAGGTTCACGTCGAGCCCGGCCTGCTTGTAGTAGCCCTGGGCCGCCGCGGCGTAGTAGCCGGCGAACTGCGCCTGCGTCACCCACTTGAGCTGGAGCGTGACCTTCGTCAGCTTCGTGCTCGCTCCGGCCGATGCGCTGAGAAGCGCGGTGGTCGCGGCCGCCGCCGCGAGGATCCCCGCCATCAGCATGAACTTCCGTCTCATACGCTCTCCTTCATCCGAGGGTCGAACCTGGGGGCGATTCTCTACTGCGGCGGGACCCCGCGCAACGCAAAGCGCTCCGCGACGACCACGACCAGGTAGAACGCGATCCCGAACGCGCTCGCGACGACGATCGCCGCCCAGCCGAGCGGGAAGTCGAAGAGCGAGATCGAGTTCTCGATCTGGACGCCGAGCGCGGTGACGGCACCGCCGAAGTAGTCGCCGACGATTGCGCCGATCATCGCGAGCACGGTTGCGACGCGGAGCCCCGCGAAGATGTGCGGCAGCGCGCTCGGGAAGCGCACGCGACGGAAGATGTCTGCCTCCGAGGCGGCGTAGGAGCGCATCAGCTCGACCGCCTCCGCCTTCACCGAGATCAGGCCGCGCAGGGTGTTCACCAGCACCGGGAAGAAACAGAGGACGCCGGCGATCGCCCACTTCGAGTGCGGGTTGAGGACGCCGAACCAGGCGTTCGTGATCGGCGCGAACGCGATGATCGGCACGGCGCTCGCAGCGACCGCATACGGCATCAGCGCGTGCCCGAGCCGGCGGAAGCGAGCGAACATGACGGCGACCACGATCGCGAGGGCCGAGCCGATCACGAACCCGCCGAGCGCCTCCTTGAACGTGAACCACCCGGCGTTCAGGAGCACGTGGCGGTGGTCCCAGAACGACCTCGCGATCGCCGACGGCTTCGGCAGCAGGAACTTCCCGGCGAGCGGCGAGAGCACGAATTGCCATGCGAGCAGGCCGAGCACGAAGACGAGCAGCGCCGGAATCCAGTCGCCCACGCGCTTCACTCCACGCCTCCGCGCGCGAGTGCCTCGCGCAGCTCGGTCACGAGCCCGAAGAAGCGCGGGTCCTCGCGCAGGGCGACGGTCCGCGGCTGCGGCAGGTCGACCTCGAGGACGTCCGTGACCCGGCCGGGCCGCGGCGACATGACCACCACGCGCGTCGAGAGGAACACCGCCTCGGCGATCGAGTGGGTCACGAACACGATCGTCGATCCGGTCTCGCTCCAGATCCGCAGCAGCTCCATGTTCAGGCGCTCGCGCGTCATCTCGTCGAGGGCGCCGAACGGCTCGTCCATGAGGAGCAGCGCCGGCGAGAACGAAAGCGCGCGCGCGATCGACACCCGTTGCTGCATGCCGCCCGAGAGCTGCCAGGGATGGTGGCTCTCGAACCCCGTCAGCTCGACGAGCTCGAGCATCTCCTCGACCCGTGCGGCCCGGCGCGCGCGGTCCCAGCCGAGCATCTCGAGCGGGAGCGAGATGTTCTTCGAGACGGTTCGCCAGTCGTAGAGGACGGCGGACTGGAACACGATCCCGTAGTCGCGGTCGACGCGCGCCTGGTGGGCAGCCTTGCCGTTGACCGTGACGCTGCCGTCCGACGGCTCGATGAGGTCGCCGACGATACGGAGGAGCGTCGACTTGCCGCAGCCGGACGGCCCGATCAGCGACACGAACTCGCCCTTCTCGATCGCCAGGTCGATTCCCTGGAGCGCGACCGTCTTTCCCTGCGCGAACTCCTTCCTCACGCCCGCCAGCTCGACGCACGGTCATGCGTAGTGCTCCGGCGCCCGGCGCACGACGAGCTTCTCGACCAGGACGACGACGACGAAGAAGCCGATCCCGAGCAGGGCGGTGATGATGTTCGTCGCCCAGAGCTCCTGCGGCTCGATCGTGTAGTACTGGCTGAAGTTGACGATCGCGCCGCCGAGGCCGCCCTGGATCGAGGCGGCCGGCTCGGAGATGATCGCCCCGACGACGGCGAGCGGCGCGGCGATCCGGAAGGCCGAGAACAGGAACGGCAGGGAGGTCGGCACCTGCAGCTTCCAGAGGATCTTCCAGCGGCCCGCGGCGTAGGAGCGCATCAGCTCGACCGCGCGGGGGTCTGCCGCCTGCAGCCCTCGCAGCCCGTTGACGGCCACCGGGAAGAACGTGAGATACGCGGCGAGCACCGCGACGGACACCCAGTCCGTGACGCCCTTCGTGCCCAGGCCGATCACGACCATCGGGGCGATCGCGAGCAGCGGGATCGTCTGCGAGGCGACGATGTACGGGATGAAGCCGCGCTCGAGGAAGCGCGACTGCGACAGCCCGACCGCGATCGCGAACCCGAGGAGCGAGCCGAGCAGGAACCCGACCACGCACTCCTTGGCGGTGAAGAGCGACGCGTGCCAGAGGATGTCGATCAGCCACGGGCCGTTGACCTGGGCCGGCTCGAACAGCGACTGCACGATCCTGTGCAGGTGCGGCATCGTCACGTCGTTGACCGGGAACGGCCAGGTCAGCTTGAGCTCGGTGCCGATCGCGTGCCAGCCCTCCCAGAGCCCCCAGAGGACTGCGAGCACGAGGACGAACACGCCTACGCGGTTGAGGACGTTCCTCATGGCCGGGGAATATCGCACTTGTAGAGTCAGGCCGTGCCCCTGGACCCTTCGCGCAGCGTCACCGAGCTTCGCGAGCTTCGCGAGCTCACCGGCGACGAGAACGGCGCCCAGCGCGTCGCGTGGACGGACACCTGGGAGACGGCGCGCGCGTGGCTCCGCGAGAAGCTCGCCGGTACGGGAGCCCGTGAGGAGATCGACGAGGCCGGCAACCAGTGGTTCACGATCGGCGAGCACCGTGAGAACGCGCTCCTGATCGGCGGCCATCTCGACTCCGTCCCGAACGGCGGGTGGCTCGACGGCTCCCTGAACGTCGTCGCGGGCAGCGAGGTCTTCCGCCGGATCGCCGAGGAGGGGGCGCCGCCCGTGCCCGTGCGGCTCGTCAACTGGGCCGACGAGGAGGGGGCGCGGTTCGGCCGCTCGCTGTTCGGCTCGTCGGCGGCCGCCGGCTCGATGCGCGACCAGGACGAGCTGCGCAAGCTCACCGATCGCGACGGGATCTCGCTGCCGGAGGCGCTCGCCGACCACGGCGTCGAGCTCGACCACGCGCTCGAGGCGCGCTCGCAGCTCGAGGGCGCCGGCGCCTACCTCGAGCTGCACATCGAGCAGGGCCCGGTGCTCGAGTCGATGGAGCATCCCGCTCGGCGTCGTGCTCGGCACCTTCGGCGTCGAGCGCTCGCGGATCACGTGGCGAGGCCAGGCTGCGCATTCCGGGTCGACGCCGATGGCGGAGCGCCGCGACGCGCTCGCGGGCGCGGCGAAGCTGGCGCTCGACATCCGCCGGATCGCGGCCGAGGCGGGCGGGGGCGCCGTGTGCACGTCCGGCGGTGTCGTCTGCCGCCCGGGGATCGTGACCTCGGTCGTCGAGACCGCCGAGCAGCTTCTCGACCAGCGCCACCTCGACGCGGGCACGCTGGCGAGCATGCTCGCGGCGGCGAAGGACGCCTCGGACCGCTTCGCCGCCGAGGAGCGGATCGAGGTCGAGTGGGAGCGGATCTGGTCGATCGAGCCGATCCTCTTCGACGACGCCTTGATCGACCTCGCCGACGAGTCGATCCGCGAGGTCGCGGGCACCTCCCACCGGCTCCCGTCAGGGCCGCTCCACGACGCGGCCGAGGTGTCGCGCGCCGGCGTCCCCACCGTGATGGTGTTCGTCCAGAGCCTGCGCGGTCTCTCGCACACGAAGCTCGAGGACACGAAGCCCGAGCACCTCGAGCTGTCGGTGCTGGCGCTCGACCGCCTCGCGTCGAGGGCGCTCGCGCGCCTCGCGGCCTAGCCTCGGGCTCTGCGTTCCTCGGCGACGACCGGGTTCTGCAGGATCCCGATCCCGTCGATCTCGATCTCGACGAGGTCCCCGTGCTTCATCGAGAGCGGCGGCGTGCGCGAGTGCCCCACCCCCGACGGCGTGCCGGTGAGGATCAGGTCGCCGGGCGCGAGCGTCATCGTCGCCGACACGGCCGCGACCAGGCGGCGGACGCCGAAGACGAGGTCGGCGGTGTTCCCGTCCTGGAGGAGCTCGCCGTTCAGTCGCTGCCGCACCCGCAGGCCGCTCCCGTCGCCGAGCTCGGACACGGGCACGAGCCGGTCGCCGACCGGGCAGAACGTGTCGAAGCCCTTGGCGCGCGTCCACTGCTTGTCGGCGAACTGGAGGTTTCGCGCCGACACGTCGTTCGAGCAGCGATACCCCGCCACGAAGTCGAGCGCGTCGTCCTCCGGGATCCGCCGGCCCGGCCGGCCGATCTCGACTGCGAGCTCGGCCTCGGAGTCGACGTGTGTCGCCTCGAACGGAAGGACGATCGGCTCCCCCGGCCCGATCACGGTGGTGTCGAACTTCCCGAAGAAGAGCGGCTCGACCGGCGGCCGCCTCCCCTGCTCGGCGATGTGCGCCGCGTAGTTCAGGCCGGTTCCGATGATCTTCAACGCGTCGTCTCCATGACCCGGCGCATCTTCGCGGTAGGCTCCGCACGATGGCGATCGAGTTCGGCGTCACCGTCCTTCCCGACCCGCCGTACACGCGGTTCCTCGAGCTGCTCGCGCTCGCCGAGGAGAACGGGTTCGACGTCGGCTGGACGTACGACTCGCACGTGCTCTGGCAGGAGTCGATCCCGCTGCTCGCCCTCGCGGCCACGGCCACGAAGACGATGAAGCTCGGGCACTTCGTCACGAACCCCGGCACCCGCGAGCCGACGGTGCTCGCGAGCGCATACGCGACCCTCCACGACATCTCGAACGGCCGGATGGTGATGGGGATCGGACGCGGCGACTCGGCGCGCCGGGTGATCGGCCAGCAGCCCGTGAAGATGGCCGAGTTCGAGGAGTCGCTCCGGATGATCAAGGACTTCATGAACGGCCGGAAGGTCGACTGGAACGGCAAGGAGCTCGAGCTGACCTGGGCGCTGAAGGAGCCGCAGATCCCGCTGTACGTCGCGGGCTACGGGCCGAAGGCGCTCGGCGTCGCCGGCCGGGTCGGAGACGGCGTGATCATCCAGCTCGCCGATCCGGCGATCATCCAGTGGATCATGGCGACCGCCCGGGCGTCCGCCGAGAAGGAGGGCCGCGATCCCGACGCGCTCGAGTGCATCATCGGCGCGCCGTCGAAGGTCTCGGCCGACCTCGCGCAGGCCCGCGAGGAGGTGCGCTGGTTCCCGGCCATGGTCTCGAACCACGTCATGGACCTGATCGAGCGGTACGGCTGGGACTCGGACATCCCGTCCGAGCTGACGGACTTCGTCAAGGCGCGGAAGTTCTACGACTACAAGGATCACTCGCGCGTGGGCGCGGCGCACGGCGAGTTCGTCACCGACGAGATCTGCGACCGCTTCTGCGTGATCGGGACGGCCGACGACTGCACGAAGAAGCTGCGGGAGCTCGAGTCGGTCGGCGTCGACCAGTTCAACGTCTACCTGATGACGAACGCACAGGAAGAGACGCTCGAGGCCTACGGCCGCGACATCATCCCGCAGTTCGCGGGCGTCGAAGCGTGAAGCGGACCGGGCAGAGACCCGGCCCGGTGCGGGTCTAGTTCCTGTCGTAGCGGTCGGGCCGACGGATCTCGTCCGGGTCCGGCGAGCCGTACAGGCCGAGCGCCCCGGGCCACTTCTCGAGCTCGCTCACCGGAACCATCTGCTCCCGCACGGGCTCGTCGTCCTTCGTTCCCTGCCAGCTGAACGTCACCTCGCCGGCTTCCGGTCCCGGCTTCCCGAAGAGCGCGCGCGAGGGCTCCTCGAGCGAGAGGACCCACTCGGCCGGGTCGTTCGGGCCCATCGACCGGAGCGCCTGGAGGTACGCGGTGATGCTCGACGCGATCGCCTCGGGCACGGCGAAGCCGAGCAGCGTCCGCGCGTTCGTCTCGGGCTCCTCCCAGTGGACCGCGACCCACTCGGCGCCGCCCTTCGACCCACAGCGAGGGCGCACCCCCGAGACGGATTCCGCCCTCGGCCATATGTCCATCCTGCCACGTCGCCCGCCTCGCCGCTCGGTGGAGGCCGGTCACCACTCCGTCGCGAGGTACGGGTAACCGTAGGTCCCGGCCCGCTGGTGACCGGTAGTCTCGACCGCATGAGCGCAGACGGGCACGTGAACGGGAATCCGGTCGTGACCGCGACCGACGTCACTCGCCGCTACGGCGAGGGCGAGACTGCCGTCGACGCACTTCGCGGCGTCTCTCTGACGGTGATGCCGGGGGAGCTGGTCGCCGTCATGGGCCCCTCGGGGTCCGGCAAGTCGACGTTGATGCACATCCTCGCGGCGCTGGACGAGCCGACGACCGGCACCGTCTCGATCGGCGGCAAGGACGTCTCCGGGCTGACCGACCGCGAGGTGACGCTGCTCCGCCGCGAGCACATCGGCTTCGTCTTCCAGTTCTTCAACCTGCTGCCGATGCTGACGGCCGAGGAGAACGTCGCGCTGCCGCTCTCGATCGCGGGTGAGAAGCCCGAGAAGGCGTTCTTCGAGGATCTGCTGAAGCGCCTCGGCCTCGCGGATCGGCGCCACCACAGGCCGGCCGAGCTGTCGGGCGGCCAGCAGCAGCGCGTGGCGATCGCCCGGGCGCTCGTCTCGAAGCCGACCGTCGTCCTCGCCGACGAGCCGACCGGCAACCTCGACTCCGCCACGAGCCACGAGATCCTCGAGCTTCTCCGTGCCGCGACCGAGGACTACGGCCAGACGACGGTCATGGTCACTCACGACGCTGCGGCGGCTGCGATCGCCGGCCGGATCCTCTTCCTGAGCGACGGCCTCATCGCGGACGAGCGCGCGAGGAGCGAGCCGGCGGAGATCCTCTCCGTGATCAACCAGATCTCCGCCTGACCGGTGATCCGGGTCGCACTCAAAGGTCTCGCCGGGCGCAAGCTGCGAGCCCTGCTCACCGCGTTCGCGATCGTCCTCGGCGTCGCAATGGTGTCGGGCACCTACGTCCTCACCGACACGATCAAGAAGGGCTTCGACACGATCTTCACGGTCTCGTACCAGAACGCCGACGCGGTCGTCAGCGGCAAGACGGCGTTCGGGAGCACGAACAACACGACCGCGCCCACGGTTCCGGAGTCGCTGCTCGCGAAGATCAAGGGCCTGTCCGGCGTCCAGGACGCCGTGGGCGGAGTCGAGTACGACCAGACCCACCTCGTCGGCCGGAACGGCAAGTCGATCTCGACCGGCGGTGCGCCGAACCTCGGCTTCAGCGTCAACCCGAAGGACCAGCTCTTCAACCCGCTGAACCTGGTGGCGGGCCGCTGGCCGGCGGCTCCGGACGAGCTCGCGATCGACAAGGGCACGGCCGGCAAGCACGACTACCGGGTCGGGCAGAAGATCGGCGTGTCGGTGCACGGGCCGACGAAGCCGTTCCGCATCGTCGGCATTGCCGAGCTCGGCGGCGTCTCGACGATCGGCGGCGCGACCATCGCGATCTTCGACCTCCCGACGGCACAGAAGCTGTTCGAGAAGCGCAACCAGCTCGACCAGATCCGCGTCTCGAAGACGGCGGCGATGTCGACGCCGAGGCTCCTCGCCGAGATCCACTCGATCCTGCCGCCGACGGCGCAGGTGAAGACGGGCGAGCAGCAGGCGAAGCAGGACGCGAGCGACACGACCTCGTTTCTCTCGTTCCTGCAGAAGTTCCTGCTCGCGTTCGGCTTCGTCGCGCTCTTCGTCGGCGCGTTCGTGATCGTGAACACGCTCTCGATCACGATCGCGCAGCGGACGCGCGAGCTCGCGACGCTGCGGACGATCGGCGCCACCCGCAATCAGGTGCTCACCTCCGTCCTCCTCGAGTCGCTCGTGATCGGGGTGCTCGCCTCGGTCATCGGCCTCTTCCTCGGCGTGCTTCTCGCGAAGGGGATGGACGCGCTCTTCTCGGCCGCCGGGATCGACCTGCCGAAGACGGGGACGGTGTTCGCGACGCGGACGGCGGTCGTCTCGCTGTCGATCGGGATCATCGTCACGCTGCTCGCCTCGCTCTGGCCGGCCTACCGCTCGACGCGGGTGCCGCCGATCGCCGCGGTGCGTGAGGGCTCGGTCCTGCCCCAGCTGCGGTTCGCCCGCTTCGCGCCGCTCGCGGCGGTCGTCGTCACGGCGATCGGGCTGCTCGGGATCCTCGGCGGCACGCTCGGGATCGGCTTCTCCGGCGGGCTCCGGCTCGTCGCGCTCGGGATCGGCGTCCTCCTCATCTTCGTCGGCGTCGCCATCGTCGCGCCGCGGCTGGTCAAGCCCCTCACACGCGGCATCGACCCGGTCGCGACGTGGGCGGTCGTCGCCCTGAGCATCGTCGTCTACCCGATCACGCTCCTCTTCTGGCTGCTGATGCGGCCGTTCCGCAAGCGCCCGGGGTTCCCGCGGGTGCTCCCGGACAAGACCTCGAACGACCTCGCGGAGCGGAACGCCGTGCGCACGCCGACGCGCACGGCGATGGCCGCGGCCGCGCTGATGATCGGGCTCGCGCTCGTCACCTTCGTCGCGGTGCTCGCCTCGGGGCTGAAGTCGAGCTTCGAGAGCGCGGTCAAGCAGCAGTTCAGCGCCGACTACGCGCTGACGTCCCAGAACGGCTTCACGCCGACCGACATCACCTCGGTCGCAGCGGTCCGGAAACTGCCGGAGGTCACTACCGCTGCGGGCGTGCGAGCGGGCCGCGGCGAGGCGTTCGGGAAGCAGTTCGACCTCACCGCCGTCGATCCGGGCATCTCGCGCGTGCTCACCGTTCCGTGGAAGGCGGGCTCGCAGCAGACGCTCGAGACGCTCGGCGCCACGGGCGCGGTCGTGAGCGACTCGTTCGCCAAGAAGCACGACCTCGCGGTCGGCTCGCCGCTGCGCGTCCTGACGCCGTACGACAAGACGATCGACCTCCGCGTCGACGGGATCTTCAAGGTGCCCAAGGGCGGCTCGCCGTTCGGGTCGGTGACGACGTCCGCCTCGACGTTCGACGAGAACTTCCCGAACCCGCAGAACGTGTTCACGCTGATCAACACCCGCGGCGGCGTCACGCCTTCGAACACCGCGCTCCTCGACAGGGCGCTCCAGACCTTCCCCGACGCGAAGATCCAGACGGAGACGGAGTTCGAGCATGCCCAGGAGCAGGGCATCAACATCCTGTTGAACCTGCTCTTCGTGCTCCTCGGGCTGAGCATCGTGATCTCGATCTTCGGCATCGTGAACACGCTCGTCCTCACCGTCTTCGAGCGGACGCGCGAGCTGGGCATGCTCCGGGCCGTCGGGATGACGCAGGTGCAGGTGCGTCGGATGATCCGGCACGAGTCGGTGGTCACCTCGTTGATCGGCGCGGCGCTCGGGTTGCCGATCGGGATCCTCCTCGCGGTGCTGATCGGCCAGACGATCGGCTTCTTCGTGTTCTCGCTCCCGATCGGTCAGCTGATCGTGTTCCTGATCGCCGCGGTGATCGCGGGGATCGTGGCGGCGATCTTCCCGGCGCGCCGCGCGGCGCGGCTGAACGTCCTGCAGGCGCTCCAGTACGAGTGACGCGGGAAGAGCTCGTCGCTCTCCTCGCCGCGCACGAGCCGGCCGACCCCGGCGAGGCGGCCGACCTCGAGCGCATGCGGGGATGGGCGGGCACGCTGGCACAGCCGTTCGCGCGGGAGCAGCCCGAGGCGCACTTCACCGCCTCGGCGATCGTGGTCGACGACGCCGGCGAGCGGACGCTCCTCGTGCACCACCGGAAGAGCGGCAGCTGGTTCCAGCCCGGAGGCCACTTCGAGCCCGGCGACGCCTCTGGCGGCGACG
Source organism: uncultured Actinomycetes bacterium (assembly GCA_963836925.1). Lineage (GTDB taxonomy): Bacteria > Actinomycetota > Thermoleophilia > Gaiellales > Gaiellaceae > PALSA-600. The sequence goes on along the minus strand of CAWILJ010000008.1, from coordinate 119,371 downwards.
CGGCGCTCCGCGAGGCCCGTGAGGAGACCGGGCTCGAGACTCGGCTCGGCGGCAGCGGGCTGCTGGACGTCGATGTCCACTGGGTCCCGTGGGACGAGCACTACCACCTCGACCTGCGCTTTCACGTCGTCGCCGCGGGCGAGCTCTCACCCGACGCCGCGGAGATTCACGCGGCGGAGTGGCTCGGCTGGGACGACGTCTTCGCGCGGGTCGAGGAGCCGGCGCTCCGGCGGGCGCTCACGAAGGCCCGCGGCTCGGTCGGATAGAGTCGAAGCATGGCGAACGTGCTGATCCTGTATTGCCCCACGTGAAGCAGCTATGACGTACGGGCCGCGAGTCTCGCGGCCGAGCTGAACGAGGCGGGGCACAGCGCCGAGATCGCAGAGGGGGGAAAGGGCCAGTTCGACGTCGTCGCGGACGACGAGACGGTCTTCTCGAAGCGCGACGAAGGGCGCTTTCCGGACGACGGCGAGGTGCTCGCCGCGCTGTCGGGCTAGACGGGTCGTCGCCCGCGGCGGTGATGGGACTGTTCGGCCTCGGCGCCCCGAGGCGTTCAGATGTCGGGGCCGCCGCCTCTGCCTAGAGTGGAGCCATATTGGTCGAGCTCGTCGCAGCACTTGCCCTCGCTCCCTGGGCACAGCCGGTGCGCTTCCGGCCCCTGCAGGGCTGGCAGAGCGGGGCGAGTGGGACGCTCCACTCCTCCTACGGCCCTGTGCCCGACGTCGCCTCGCCGAAGGAGGCGACCGCCTGGACGGCCCGGGGCGTCCGCTATCGCGATCGGCCGACGGCGGATCCTCCCGAAGCGACTCTCTCTCGACTTCCGCGTCAGGGCATCGTCGTCTTCGCGGCCGTCTACCAATCGGCCCGGGGCGCCGGGAGAGGGGTCGACCTGCGGCTCGATCGCGCGCGGCGCTACCCCTGTTGCGACGGCACCTACGTCGCCGGTGGCGAGTACGAGCTCGCGGGTGCGGGCCCGGCAGCCGCATACTCGGTGATCGTGCGGGTCTACTTCGGCTCGCCTCCGACTCGCTCGATGCGGGGCCAGGCACAACGCGCGCTCGACCGTCTCGAGCTGCCGTTGCCCCGGTAGGCAGGAGGATCCGGACAGAGGGCCAGCGGCCCGCAACCGTCCGGGTGCGCGGCGTGGCGCGCGGGACCGGTTCGGGAGCTGCGAACCGACCCACAGCCTCGACTGTGGGTGGGGCAGAACGGTTCGGCGGCGTCGTCGGCGCAAGCCCGGCGAGGAGTTGTTCTCGAAGTGCCGGGTCGACGAGGGCGAGCTCGGGCGAGACCGGCTCGGGGTTCGCACGTTCGCCGCTCGAGGTGGTCACAAGAGGTGGTATCGGCAGCAGGCGAGATCCTTGAAGCACGCGGGCTCGCGCTGCCCGCGGGATCGGCCTAGAGCCGGCCGGTGACCGACTTGACCAGCGCCTGCTGGACCGAGACGAACGGCTGGAAGCCGGCGAACGCGATCGTGACCTCGGTGCCGTTCTTCCAGGTGATGATCGTGGTGCCGTTCGCGGAGTAGGCGTCCGCCCCGGTGCCGAGCATCGGGACGACGACGCCCTTGATCGCCTTCGCGCTCTTGTCGAATGCGCCCTTGGTCGCGACCTTCTGCGTCGTCACGGCCACCGTCTTCTTCCCGACCTTGTAGGTGCAGGTGCGGGTCGTGCCGGCGGTCTTCGGCGTCGCCTTCGGCGGGTTCGCGTTGAGTGCGGTCGAGGCGTCGAGCGTGGTCACGACCACGCAGGGATCCGGTGGCTGTGCCCCCGACGCCGATGCGACCGCGATCGCTGCGGCACAGATCACCGACATGACGAGCTGCCGCCGCATCGGCGGTCAGCCTACTGCACGTCTGAAGCCGAACGCCGCGGGGCTCGGGTCGAGCGGGCTCACCTCGAGCCCAGGCTCGGGCTCGGGAGAGTTGTAGCCGCCGGGCGCGGTGTCGTTCGGGCTGTCCGGATGGAACAAGCCGGCGAGAAGCTGGATCTGGCCGCGGCCCACGCCGAGCTCGAACTGGCCGCCCCCGTAGAGCTGGATCCCCCGCTCGGCACAGCGGTCGTAGAACTCGAACAGCCGCTCGACCGTCCCGAACCGCGACGGCTTGCAGTTCAGGCAGCGCGGCGCGAACGAAAGCGCCTCCACGTCCGCCCACGAATGGATCGGCGCGTCCCAGGTGATCCGGTGGCGGTGCGGCTCGAGGACGGCGTCGGTCTCGGCGGTCAGGGCGGGGTCCTCGATCCACGCGTCCGGCAGCCCCTCGGCGACGCGGCGGTACAGCTCCGGGTTCGGCGGATTGTCCACGACCGTGCCGTGGTAGGCGCCCTTGAGGTCGGCGACGTCGACGTTGCCGCGCGCCGCGAGCTCCGCGATCATCCCCTCCGTCCAGTCCGGGACGGGGTCGAGCTTGAAGCGAAGGCTCGGGTAGAGAGCCAGCCAGCCGTCGAGCGCGGCTGCGCGAGTCGAGGAGACGAAGGTCACGGGCCGTGCCTCGCGACCGACGGCGGCTCCCAGAGAGCGTCGCGACTGGGTCAGCGCCAGGTCGAGTGCCGCGGACTCGAACGCCCAGCGCCTGTAGTCGCGGTACGCCGCCTGGCCCGGCTCGCCGAGGGGGAACAGCTCGAGCTCGTCGAGGCGCTTCGAGAGCGACTCGAGCGTCCACGAACCCTTCAGGTCGACGTGCGGAAGCTTGTGCGGCTCATGCTCGCTCGGATCGTAGGTGACGTCCTCACCGAGTCCCTCGAACTCCGCGCCACGCATGCTCACGCCGTGACGGAGCTTCACGATCGTCGTCCGGCGGGTGAACTCGGGGGAGATCCGGCTCGCGCAGATGTCGAAGTCGACGTCCTCGACCTCCAGCGAGAGATCCTTGACCAGGTCGTAGAGAGCCACCGCCGGTGAATCTAGCCGTCCCGCTCGAGGTGGCGGCGGAGCGCGTCGAGCCGCTCGTCCCACTCCGTGCCGGTCACGGTGAGCCTGTAGCGCGTCTCCCGCCCCGCGCGCTCGGCGGACACGAGCCCGGCGTCGCTGAGCGTCGCAAGGTGCTTGGAGACCGCCTGGCGGGTCATCGGCAGCTCGCCCGTCAGCTCGGTTGCGGTCGCCGTGCCGTGGTCCGCGAGGTAGCCGAGGACGTGACGACGGCTCGGGTCCGCAAGGGCAGAGAAGACCTGCCCGAGCGGGTCCGTCATCGAGCGGCGAGTGCGGAGGCCTGCAGGTCGAGCGCGGTCGTCCAGGCGGGAGAGGTCTCGACGACGGTGAGACGCGTTCCGTCGGCGTCGTCGTCGAGGGTGAACTCCACCTCGCCTTCCTCGTCCCACTCGAACGCGAGCCGTTCCTCCGGCTCGACCTCGGTGACGGTCGCGGTGCGCGACTCGCCGTTCCCCCAGCGGAAACGGGCTTCGCCGCCCGGGCGCAGGTCGAGCTCGACGTCGTTCGCGAACCACTCCTCCAGCCGGCGCGGGTCGGTGAGCGCGGCCCAGACCTCGTCGCGGCCGGCCGGGAGCACGATCTCCTTGCGAATCATTCTCGACCTCCCTTCGCGCAACCTGTTGGTTGCGCTAGTATGCAACCTGTTGGTTGCACGTTAGCGAAGGAGGTAGGTGTGGTGGTGGGCTCGGTCATCCCGATGGTGCTCGAAGCGGACGGGCGCGGCGAGCGCTCGTTCGACATCTACTCGCGCCTGCTCCGCGAGCGGATCGTCTTCCTCGGCCAGGAGGTCGACGACCAGATCGCGAACCTCGTCGCGGCGCAGCTCCTCTTCCTCGAGGCCGAGGACCCCGAGAAGGACATCTGGCTCTACGTGAACTCGCCCGGCGGGATGGCGTACGCGGGGATGGCGATCTACGACGCGATGCAGTACGTGAAGCCAGACGTCGCGACGGTCTGCCTCGGCATGGGGATGTCCGCGGCGGCGATGGTGCTCTGCGGCGGCGCCGCCGGCAAGCGCTTCGCCCTGCCGAACGCGAAGATCATGATCCACCAGGGCTCGGGCGGGTTCCGCGGCACCCCGGCCGACATCCAGATCGCCGCACGTGAGATCCTCGAGCTGACGCGGCAGATGGCCGAGATCATCTCGCGGCACTCCGGCCGCCCCATGGCGCAGGTCATGGCCGACATCGACCGGGACCGGTTCATGACCCCGGCCGAGGCGATCGAGTACGGCCTCATCGACGCCGTCATGGAGACGAGGGGAGCACCCGCGAGGAAAGCAGCCTGAACACGATTACCAGGACGCCTACGGTCACCAGCGAGACGACGAGGAACGCCGCCTCCTTGCTCCCGAGGTGACGGCCCAGCACGAGTGCGCGCACGAGCACGCCGAGCGGCACGCCGACGGCCCACGTCGCGGCGAGCCGCCACCTTCCCGGCCGCGAGTAGAGCCGGAACACGAGCGCAGCACCGAACCAGCAGCCGAGGAAGGGCAGCGCGTCCCGGGCGTACCCGGCCACGGTCAAGTCCCCGTGGTGGGAGAGGAGGCCGATCGTGACGAAGACGAGGATCGCCAGGGCATCGGCGATCGCAGTACGCGGCGGCATCGAAAGGGGCCGGGCGCCCGGTCGTCCGGGCGCCCGCTTCAACGTCTCTCGCCGGCTAGGACGCGCAGGTGGTCACGCCTGGGGCTCGGGCTCGCCGTCGTCCACCGGCGGCGCCGGCTCGGGAGGAGCGGCGGGCGGAGGAGGAGGCGGCGCTCCTGCTGCTGCGGTGCCTCCGCCGCGGTTGACCGAGACGCCCTGCGGCATCTTCGGGATCTCGACGCCCTCGTCCTTGGCGCGCTTGAACGCGACCACGGCGATGACGATCGAGAGCAGAAGGCCAATCCACTGCGGCCAGTGGCGGAAGTCGCTCCAGTCCAGGAACGTGATCACCGTGAAGACGAGGAGCGCGATCGCGAAACCCGCAGAGGTCATCGGCGGCGTGACCTGCCCGAGGTCCACGTTGTACTTGAGCGCGCGTCCAATCTCCCAGATCAGGTACGCGATCGCGATCAGGACGGTGATGATCCCGATCCCGTGCCAGAGGGTCTTGCCGGCGGTGTAGGGGCCGACCGAGACCTGCTGCCAGTCGAAGAACGAGAAGATCACGAACAGCACCAGGCACCCGAGGGTCACCTGGGCCTCGCGCGGAAGCTCTTTTAGCTGATCCATTCCTGCGCCCTTTCGTGTGTCGTTGCCGGCCTGCCCCGCCCGGTCCGAGCGGGCAATTTGCGAGCATAAACTGTCCTGCGGCCGGATGCCCAGCGCGACCGAGGGATCGTCAGGCGCGCACGTGGAAGGGCGCGGCCCGCCAGTCGTACCAGCGCCAGTACCAGGACGGCAGGATCTTCGGCCCCCTCGGGCGGTTCCCGACCTTGCCGCTCTGCATCCACTCGAACATCGGCCAGGCCCAGTCGGGAAGCGCCTTCGGCAGCTTCGGCGGCCGCTTCGTCGGCAGGATCACGATCGGCTTCGACGGCGCGCTCGACTTGCCGGCTGCGTCGGTCGCGACCACGCGGTAGACGCTCGGAGAGTCGTGGTGGACGCGCGGGATCGCCGCGGTCGTCTGGCCCGGGATCGAGAGGAGGGGCTTCTGGCCGAGCGTGACGCGGTAGGAGATCGCGTCGCCGGCCGAGCCGACCGATTTCGGCCAGCTGAGCACCAGCTGCCCGTGCGAGAACTGCGCGGTCAGCCCGTCGGGCGCGGGCGGGCGCGCCTTCTCCGGAAGCACCGCGAAGAAGCCTCCGGTCGTCGTCTCGATGTCGAAGGACCCGTCCGGGTTGCGGGTGTACCCGGCCTTCGCCCGGTTCGCGAGGGCGCCGCCGAAGAGCGGCTGCAGCGGCCGCCAGTCGACGCCGTCACTCGAGGTCATCGGCGCGACCCCGTCGGGCTGCCGGGCGAGGTGGATCGTCAGCGGCGTGACGAACGACCTCCGCAGGACCGCCGTCGCGGTCTGCTGCACCTGGAGCTGCACGCCGTAGCCTCCGTCGCGGAAGCCTGCGACGGGCTCGGACGGGAGCGTCGGCGTCAGCGACACGACGACCGATTGCTGGAATGCTCCTGCCGGCCAGCTCACAGACGCGGTGCGGTCGGTCGCGCTCACCGAGCCGGCAGCCGACTCACCCGGCGCTGGGAGCGGGATCGGCGGCGCCGGCACCGGCAGCGCGCCGCCGGCGCCGACCACGGCCGCGTCGACGTAGCTCGAGTCGATGTCGAGCGTGACGCCGCCCCATGTCTCGTGGTGCGCGCCCTGATACTGGTGCAGGCGGTCGTGGTTCGCCCAGAGGGAATCGGAGATGTACGGGTCGCCGAAGACGCTCTGGTTCCCGTTCCAGTTGGCGATCCAGACCTCGTCGGGCGCCGACGCCGTGGTTGCCAGCGCCTGCATGTCGCGGATCGTCGACGACGCGCTGCCGTAGATCCCCGCAAGGTGGCCGAGCGCGTGGAGCTCGTTCACCCAGGCCGTCACGAACGACTGCACCGCCTGCGTGCATCCCGGGTTCGAGAGCGCGTAGCCCTCCATGTCGAAGTAGACCGGGCTCCCCGGAGCGAGGCCGACGGCGGTCGCGCGGGCGTCCGCATCGTCGGCTGCGGCCGTTCCCTGGCTCGCGGCGAGGGAGGGTGAGATCTTCGCCAGGCCGCCCTGGCCCACGCACGGCGCCTGCAGCCCGACGTACAGCGGGATCAGGCACCAGCCGGTCGAGACGGCCGCCGCGGTCCAGTCCGGCGTGATCTGAGGATTGAGGCACGCGCGGTTCGCGCCGCCGATGTAGATGCCGAGCGCGCGGTACGGGGAGGCGAGCCAGGCGGCAAGCGACTCGATCTTGGGGGCGTTACACGCATCGAGGGCGAACCCGGAGAAGGCCGCGGCCTTTCCGGCCTGTCCCGCGGTGGGCGCGCCCGAGCCCCCGCCGGCGACGGCAAGGCCGAGCGCCGCGGCGAGCGCGACGCCCCCGATCCGTCTCCAGTGCCTCTCGACCCTCAGAGCGCGCGCCGAGTTGAACCAGCGCATGACGGGGAGTTCGCCGCCCTCCGCCGCGCTCCTCGCGGAGTTCGCTACCACCGCCCGATGGTAGGCGTCAGCGCTAAGAGTGGAGTTCGGGGGTCGTTTGGAGACTGTGAGGAGGCCCTAAGCAACCTGGCTCAGGCTCTTGTCCGTGCTTGCACGAACCCACGTCACGAGCGTTGCAGTCACGCGAGTGGGGCCGCCTGGGCGACTTCTGATCTCGGCGTGGCCGCCCAGCAGCCGTGCGCGCTCGTCGATCCCGCGCAGGCCGAAGTGGTCGGGCTTGTATGCCTCGGCGACGTCGAATCCTTTCCCGTCGTCCTCGATCTCGAGCGTGATGCTGCCGATTCGCTGTGTGAGCCGGATCTCGACGGAGCCGGCCTCGGCGTGGTTGGCGACATTGGCGAGCGCCGTGCGAAGGATGGCGCGAAGGGCGATGCGCTGTGAGTCGGTCTCCGGCTCGGGGTCCCCGACGACGACCAGGTCGACGCGGGCTGCGGAGCGGTGCTTGAACTCGGCGATCTCGGCCTCGAACCCCTCGAGGAGCGAAGCCTGGGCTGCCGCGTTCTCCTCGAGGCCGGCGAGCAGCGCTCGCAGTGCGCTCTCGATCTCGGAGAGATCCTCGACGATCTGCTCGACTCCGGCGTCGAACCGGTCGAGCTCGGCGGCCGGCAACAGCGAGCGGACGTGTCCTCGCAAGGCGCTCAGGTCGAGCCCGATCACGGTCAGGTTCTGCATCGGGCCGTCGTGGATGTCCAGCGCGAGTCGGGTGAGCCGGCGCTCGGCCTCGGCGATCGCGTTCCCGTCTGTCCCGGACAAGATTTCGACAGGCCACATGTGGACTCCACCGTAGCCACCGTGCCTCGACGGTCTCTTGACCCAAATGGAGGTGTTTTCTCGGAGCGCGCCGATTCTCAGGGGAGCTTCGGAGCTGCCGGTACGTGCGCACCCCGGTCTACGCGGCCGAACCCGTCCACATCGGTGAGCGCCCGGTCGCGGCGGGCGACCTCGCCCTCGGCGTTCCCTTCGATCGCCGCGAACGATCCGGCGGCGGCGGTCTCGACGATCCCGATGTGATCCGGCGGGCCGCCGTCCCAGTTGTAGACCGCGATGTCGCCGGGGAGCGGCGAGACACGGCCGATCCACATCCCCGTGGCGCGGAGCCACGCCTCGGTGGTCGGCACATAGGCGCAACCGCGCGCCGTGCAACCGGCACCGTGGAACCCCGCCGCGATCGTGTACCGAGCGCCGACCGAGAAGCAGTAGCTGACGAAGATGTTGCACCACGGCACGCCGTCGAGCCCGAACCAGGCCCCGAAGGGGGTCCGGTTCGAGCCGGGTGGATCCTCGGCCGTCCCGACCCACCGCTTCGCCTCGGCGAGAGCTCGCCGCCCGATCTGGTTCTTGACCGCGGGGTGCGGCACGGCCCGGGCCAATGCCGCGCGCGTCTTCGGCCCGATGACGCCGTCGGCCTCGAGCCCCGCGGAGGACTGGAACGCGCGGACGGCCCGTTCGGTCGCCGGTCCGTAGGCGCCGTCGAACGGGCCGGGATCGAAGCCGAGCGCCGCCAGCCTGTGCTGGACGGCGACCACGTCCGGGCCTTCGAGGAGCGGGCTCGTGACGAGCAGCAGCCGGGCCATGGCAGCAGTCTGCCACAACTGTTGTCAAAAGACAAGTCTAGGAAAGGCTGTGCTTGAGCGCCTCGATACGTCTCCAGGACGCGACGAGCGCTGCCCTCGAAAGCTTTCCGTCCTGCGCCGCGGCGAGGAGCTGCGAGTAGGCGGCGCCGCTGTCTGCCTCGCTCACGTAGAGGAGGACGTCGATGCCCGCCGTGCTCGCTGCGACCGGTGCATCGGCTCGGCTGCGAGGGCCGGGCGCCTCGAGTGCGTCGCTGATCGTGACCCCGCGGAAGCCGAGCTCGCCGCGGAGGAGCCCGCGGACGATCGGCTGCGAGAGCACGGCCGGCGTTCCCGTCGGATCGAGCGCGGTGTAGCCCGCGTTGCTCACCATGACGAGGTCGACGCCGCCCGCGATCGCGGCGCGGAATGGTGCCAGCCGCGCCTCGAGCGCCTGCTTCGACGTGGTGAGGACGACATCGGCCGTGTCGGTCGTCGCCCGCGCGGTGCCGAGCCCGGGGAAGTGCTTCGCGGTGGCGGCGACATGCCCCGACTGAAGGCCGGCGGCGAACGCCGGGCCCAGCCGGGCGTTCACGGCGGCGTTGCGGCTGAACGCCCGGGAGCCGAGCCAGCTCGACGGGCCGTAGGGCGTGTCGAGCACCGGCGCCAGGTCGACGTCGATGCCGAGCCGGCGCAGGTAGGCGGCCGTAGCGGCTCCCTCGGCACGCGCCTTCGCGGCCGACCCCATCGACGCGGGAGAGACGTCGGGCGGACCGGCCGGAAGCCGCTTGACCTCGCCCCCTTCCTGGTCGACCGCGATCAGCAGGGGAGGGTTCCCGCCGGCTGCGGCCGCGTCCTGGAGCTGCGCGATCGAGGTCGAGAGCTGTGTCGTGTTCCGCGAGAAGAAGATGACGCCGCCGACCTGGCCGGCCCGGACCCGGGCGAGCAGCGCGGCATCCGGGGCGGCCCCGTCGATGCCGGTCATGAGCTTCTGCCCGACGAGCCGGGAGAGCGGCGGAGTGGACGATCCGTGAGCGGCGGCCGCGGTCAGCGCCGCCAGCGCGAGGACTGCTGCGGCGACCTTCAAACGGCCACGCGAACGTCGCCGCCGACGAGCACTCGCTGGATCGCGACCTCGTCGTCGATCACGAGCAGGTCGGCGGGAAGCCCGACGTCGAGGCGACCGAGCTCGCTCAGCCCGAGCGCGCGAGCCGGAACGGCGGTCGCAGCCTCGACGGCGCCCGCGAGCGGCACGCCGAGCTCGTGGAGGTTCCGTACCGCCTCGATCATCGTCAGCACACTGCCTGCGAGGACGCCGTCGGGGCCGCGAACCGTGCCGTCGCGGACGGAGACGTCGAAGCTGCCGAACGAGTAGTCGCCCTCGCTCGCACCGGCCGCGGTGATCGCGTCGGTGACGAGCGCGACGCGGTCCGGAGCAGCGCGCCAGACGAGCTTCACCGTCTCGGGAGCGAGATGCACGCCGTCGATGATCATCTGGACGATGACGTCGTCGCGCGCGAGCGCGGCCCCGACGATGCCGGGATCGCGGTGCTGGAACGGCCGCATGGCGTTGAAGAGGTGGGTGACGGTGCGCACGCCGAGGTCGAACGCCGCCTCGGCCTGGGCGGCCGTCGCGTCGCTGTGGCCGAGGGACACGGTCACGCAGCGCTCGAGCAGGCGCACGATCAGGTCGGATGCGCCGGGGAGCTCCGGCGCGAGCGTCATCAGGCGCACGGGCCCGCCGTCGAGCAAACGGTCGAGCAGCGCGAGGTCGGGGTCCCGCCGGGCGCTCCCGACGTGCGTGCCGAGCCGCCTCGGCGAGAGGAACGGGCCCTCGAGGTGCACGCCGAGGATGCGAGGGTGCCCCTCGCCGGCCGGGACCTCGGCGAGCGCGGCGAGCAGCGTCTCCTCGGGAGAGGTGATCAGCGTCGGGAGGTAGGCGGTGACACCGGTCTCGAGCAGGGCCTTCCCCGCTCTCCGGTAGCCGTCCGCGTCCGCATCGAGGAAGTCGACGCCGCCGAAGCCGTTCACCTGGAGGTCGATGAAGCCCGGGACCGCCAGCCCACAGCCGTTCGGCGAGGCGAGCCCCCACCGGGCGATTCGCCCGTCGGCGATCTCGACGTCGCCCTTGACGAACACGCCGTCGACGAGCGCCGCCTCGACGCCCAGCCTCATGTGCCCAGCCTCATGCGCCCCTCGAATGCATTGCGACAGTCTACGAATGCGACCCGCTGTGGTCAATACCACTTTCGAGTTCCTTGTCTCGGACGCCTGCGGTCTATACCATCTCAGCCGGGCATGGCCGAGATCCGTTTCGATCACGTCACGAAGGCATACGGGGACGTCGTCGCCGTCGACGACGTCTCGCTCGACATCCCCGACGGCGAGTTTCTCGTGCTGGTCGGGCCGTCGGGCTGCGGGAAGTCGACGCTCCTGCGCATGATCGCGGGTCTCGAGGACGTTTCCTCGGGCGGGATCGCGATCGGCGAGCGCGACGTGACGTGGCTCGCGCCCAAGGATCGCGACATCGCGATGGTGTTCCAGACCTACGCGCTCTACCCGCACATGACGGTGCGCCAGAACCTCGGCTACGGGCTCAAGGCGCGCAAGACGCCCAAGCAGGAGATCGCCAGGCGGGTCGACGACGTCGCCGAGCTCCTCGGCCTCGAGGAGCTCCTCGAGCGCCGTCCTTCGCAGCTCTCCGGCGGCCAGCGGCAGCGCGTGGCGATGGGGCGCGCGATCGCGCGAGAGCCGCAGGCGTTCCTGCTCGACGAGCCGCTCTCGAACCTCGACGCCAAGCTTCGCGTGGGGATGCGCGCCTCGCTGACGCAGCTGCACCGGCGGCTCGGGGTGACCACCGTGTACGTCACCCACGACCAGGTCGAGGCGATGACGCTCGGCCAGCGCGTCGCGGTGATGCGGAAGGGCCGCATCGTCCAGGTCGATGCGCCTCATCGGCTCTACGCCGAGCCTCGCGACCTCTTCGTCGCCGGCTTCATCGGCTCGCCCGCGATGAACCTCGTCGAGGCTGTCGTCGAGGCGGGCACGGTCCGCTTCGGCCAGTTCTCGCTGCCGCTTCCGGCAGGGGACCGGCCCGCCGACGGCCCGGTCGTCCTGGGGATCCGCCCCGAGAGCTTCGAGGACGCCGCGCTCGCGCCGAATCAGCCCACGATGGAGGTCTTCGTCGAGGTGCTCGAGGACCTCGGCTCGGACGCGCACGTCTTCTTCACCGCGGACACCCGGCCGGTGAGTGCCGAGGCACTCGAGCTCGCCGACGACGCTCGGGGGCTCATCGCCGTCGGCGGAGCGCTCATGACCGCCCGTATCCATGCCGGCTCCGCCATCCGGATCGGGGAGCGCGCCACGCTTGCGGTCGATCCGCGCGGCCTCCAATTCTTCGATCCCGCGACCGGACTGCGCCTGGCGCCTGCCGTAGCGGCATCCGAGCTCGCGCTCGCGCCGTGACGAAGCAGCGCGAGGCCCGCGAGCAGGTCCTGGAGCTGATCGAGCCGCTCCAGGTCGGCGACGCGATCCCGTCCGAGCGCGCCCTGAGCCACGATCTCGGCGTCTCGCGGCTCACGCTCCGCGCCGCGCTCGACGAGCTCGTCCGCGAGGGCCGCCTGACGCGCCGGCGCGGCTCGGGTACCTTCGTCGCCGAGCCCAAGGTCGCGAAGGGGATGACGATCACCTCCTTCAGCGACGACATGCGCCTGCGGGGCCTTACGCCGGGCAGCCGAACGGAGGAGTTCCGGACGATCCCGGCAGGGGCGCGTCTCGGTCGCATCCTGCACGTGTCCCCCTCGGAGCCGGTGCTCTCGGTCAAGCGCCTCCGCCTGGCCGACGGGGAGCCGATGGCGGTCGAGCTCCTGCACGTCCCCGAGAGCCTCTTCCCCGGCCTCACCGCGCGCGACCTCGAGGAGAGCTCCTTCTACGACCTGATGGTGAGCCGGTACGGGATCGAGATCGTCGGAGGCACCCAGACCGTCGAGCCAACCGTTACGGGCGAGGAGGAGTCTCATATCCTCGGTGTCCCGCTTCACTCGCCTGCTCTTCTCTTCGAGCGCGTCACTCGCTCGGCCGCCGGCGAGACCGTCGAGTTCACGAGCTCGATCTACCGCGGTGATCGCTACCGGCTCGTCTCCGATCTCGGGGCCGGCGGCCGGCCCGCGGTGCCGATCGGGCTCGCGGCCCGTGCGCTCGACAGCTTCGCCTGAGCTCTGTGGTCAGTACCAGGACGGCGGCCGTTTTCGAGCAGTTGGAGCGAAAATGGCTAGAACAGTGGAGAAATTTGGTATTGACATCACTACCAGGCTTGTGAGAGGATCCCGGACAATGAAGTGTGGTATTGACCAACTCAGCGGAGCTGGGCTATCGCGTGGCCTCCGCCTGACTCTGGAGGGTTCGGAATGAAGAGACGCGTCATCCTCGCGCTCTGCGCGTCGGCCGTCGTCGCATTCGCGATCGTGGCGGCCGGTGTGGGAGCGACGAAGAAGGCGTCGGCCAGCAGCATCACGGTGTGGCTGCAGGTCGACGCACAGTCCGGCTGGCCGACGGTCGTGGCCGCCGCGAACAAGGCGTTCGAAGCGCAGAACCCGGGCGTCACGGTGAACGTCCAGTACCAGCAGTGGAACACTCACCTGCAGAAGTTCGACGCGACGCTCGCCGGCGGGGACGTGCCCGACGTGATCGAGATGGGCAACACCGAGATGACGAAGTACATGGCGGCCGGCGCGTTCGCCGACCTCACAGCCGACAAGTCGAAGTTCCCGAACTCCTCGACGTGGCTCAAGGGCCTCGAGCAGTCGGCGACCTACGGCGGCAAGCTGATGGGCGTCCCGTACTACGCGGGCTCCCGCGTCGTCGTCTACCGCACCGACCTGTTCAAGCAGGCGGGGATCAAGGGCACGCCGGCGAGCCTCGGGCAGTTCGTCGCCGACGGCAAGAAGCTGATGGCGACCAACAAGGCCGACACGACCTTCTCGGCGTTCTACGTCGCCGGGCAGGACTGGTACTCCGCCCTGGCCTTCGTCTACGACTTCGGCGGTCAGATCGCGCAACTCGGCTCTGACGGCAAGTGGACCGGCACCCTCAACTCGCCCCGCGCGATCGCCGGGCTGAACGCGTTCAAGAGCACGTTCGACTCGCTCTCGCGCGCCAGCAAGTCGACCGACGAGGCCAACCCGTTCCCGACCACGCCCTTCTCGCAGGGCCACGCGGCGTCGTTCGTCGGCCCGGGCTGGCAGTTCGGCTACGCGCTCGACCCGAAGGCCGGCAACCCGAAGCTCAAGCCCGTCATGGGTGCCTTCCCGATGCCGAGCCATGTGAAGGGCCGGACGATGCCGGCGTTCCTCGGCGGCTCCGACCTCGCCATCCCGGCGTCGAGCCAGAACGGGTCGCTCGCCGAGTCGTGGATCGCGGACTTCACCGCGAACGCACAGGAGGCCGGGATCGTGAAGGCCGGCAACCTGCCGAACACGACCTCGCTCCTGAAGCTCGTCAGGGGCACGCCGGGCTCGGCGCTCGCCACCTCGGCGAAGTCGACCTGGTTCGTCCCGACTGCGAAGAACTGGGCGAACGTGGAGAGCTCGAACGTGCTCCGCACGATGCTCACCAAGATCCTGACCGGCAAGCAGACAGTGCAGCAGGCTGCGACGTCGACCAGCGATCAGATCACGAAGATCCTGAACGCCAGCACCTAGGCAGAAGACGAGGCGAGAGGATGCCGCGCGACCCGCTTCCCGCCCGAGCATCCGCAACCGCCGCCGGAGCCGCCCTCGGGCAGCTCCGGCGGCCTCGCCGTCTCGACCGGGACCGCGCTGCCCAGGCCGCGGTTCCGTACGGCCTGATCGCGCCGGCGCTGATCGTCATCGTCGCGATCCTCGGCTATCCGATCTACTACCTCTTCAAGCTCTCGTTCCTGCACTACGGGCTGTTCCAGCTCATCGCCCACAAAGGCCAGTGGGTCGGGCTGGGCAACTACCGGTCGGTCCTCGGTGACAGCCAGTTCTGGGAGGTCCTCCTCCGGACCGTGATCTTCACCGTCGTCAACGTCGGCCTCACGCTGGTACTCGGGACGCTCGTCGCGCTCCTCCTCAAGGAGCTCGGCACCGCGATGCGCACCGCCGTCACCGCGGCGCTCGTCCTCGCCTGGTCGATGCCGGTCGTTGTCGCCTGCCAGCTCTGGCTCTGGATGACGAACTACGAGAACGGCGTGCTCAACTACACGCTGACCAAGCTCGGGTTCGGGAACTTCATCCACTACGACTGGTTCGCGAACACGCTCGTCGGGTTCGGCGTGATCACGTCGCTGATCGTCTGGGGCGCGATCCCGTTCGTGGCGATCACCGTCTACGCCGGGCTGACGCAGGTGCCGGGCGAGCTGATCGAGGCCGCGCAGATCGACGGCTCCGGCGGGATCGCCCGCTTCCGCGACATCACGTTCCCGATCCTGAAGCCGATCTTCGTCATCCTCACGAGCCTCTCGATCATCTGGGACTTCCAGGTCTTCACCCAGCCGTTCCTGCTCCGGCTCCAGCGGCCCGACCCGGACTACTGGCTGATGAGCATCTACGCATACGAGAAGTCGTTCGGCGTCAGCGAGTACGGCCTCGGGTCGGCGATCGCGGTGATCATGCTCCTGATCATGGTCGGCGTCACGTTCTTCTACGTGCGCCAGATGATCCGCATCGGGGAGGTCAGGTGACCGTCACTCCCACGGGCACCCGCCGCCCGGCTGTCTGCTGGAAGACCGATGCGTCGCCGGGCGCTGCGCCGCTCGGTCGTGAACGGCCTCGGGGCGCTCGTCTTCCTCGTCATGGCCTTCCCGGTCTACTGGATGGTCTCGACCGCGTTCAAGCCCGGCATCGACATCAATGCCTACAGGCCGGTCTGGGTCCCGCTCCGCCCGACGCTCGTCCACTTCACCGACGCGATCAACAAGCCGTACTTCTGGGACGGGGTCAAGAACAGCCTCATCGTGGTCACGGTCGTCGTGATCATGGCGGTCGCGCTCGCCTTCCTCGCCGCGCTCGCGCTGGCGAAGTTCCGCTTCAGCGGCCGGGCGATCTTCATCGTCCTCGTGATCATGATCCAGATGCTGCCGCCGAACGCGCTGATCATCCCGCTCTACGTGGTGCTCGCCCGGTACCACCAGGTGAACCAGCTGAGCGGGCTCATCATCACCTACCTCACGTTCGTGCTGCCGTTCGCGATCTGGACGCTGCGCGGGTTCATCATCGGGATCCCGCGCGACCTGGAGGAGGCGGCGATGGTCGACGGCGACAGCCGCACGCGCGCGTTCTTCAGGATCCTCCTGCCGCTCGTCGCGCCGGGCCTCGTCGCGACCTCGATCTTCTGCTTCATCCAGGCCTGGAACGAGTTCATCTTCGCCTACATCCTCCTCTCCGACCAGCAGAAGCAGACCTTGACCATCTGGCTGTCCTCCTACCTCGGGACGGCCCGCGGGACCGACTGGGGCGGCCTGATGGCCGGCGCCACGCTGACTGCGATCCCGGTGGTCGTCTTCTTCCTCCTCGTCCAGCGCCGGATCGCGTTCGGGCTCACCGCGGGGGCGGTGCGCGGATGAGTCTCGAGCGGGCCGCGGCCGGCTGCCTGATGCCGAGCTTCCCCGGTGAGGAGGCGCCCGGCTGGGCACTGAAGGGGCTGGAGGAGGGCCTGGGCGGGATCTGCCTCTTCGCCTACAACATCGGCGACCGGCTCGGCGAGCTGACCGCGTCGCTGCGCGACGCGCGGCCCGACGTGCTGATCGGGATCGACGAGGAGGGCGGCGACGTCACCAGGCTCGAGGTGGCCCGGGGCAGCTCGTACCCCGGAAACGGGGCTCTTGGCGCAGTCGACGACGTCGAGCTCACCGAGCGCGTCGCTGCCTCGATCGGCGCAGACCTCGCCGCGTTCGGGATCAACCTCGACTTCGCGCCCGTCGCCGACGTGAACTCGAACCCGGAGAACCCGGTGATCGGGATCCGCTCGTTCGGCGCGAGCTTCGAGCTCGTCGCCCGGCACGTGGCCGCGTTCGTGCGCGGCCTGCAGGGACGGGGAGTCGCCGCGTGCGCCAAGCACTTCCCCGGGCACGGCACCACCGTGGCCGACTCCCACCTCGAGCTCCCCGTCGTCCACGACGACGTCCGTCCGGGGCTCGAGCCGTTCCGCGCCGCGATCGCAGCGGGCGTCGACTCCATCATGACCGCGCACATCCTCGTTCCCGCGCTCGACGATCTGCCTGCGACGCTCAGCCGCGCGATCATCTCGGATCTGCTTCGCGACGAGCTCGGATACGACGGGCTCGTGATCGCCGACGCGCTCGAGATGAGGGCGGTCAGCGACACCTACGGCGTCGAGCGGAGCGCGGTGATGGCGATCGCCGCCGGGGTGGATGCCCTTCTGATCGGCCACGACCTGGGTGAGGAGGCCGTCTCGGCCGTCGGGGCGTCGCTCGTGCGCGCGGTCTCCGAGGGCGAGCTCGACGAGGCTCGCCTGCACGAGGCTGCCGGCCGGGTCGCGCGGGTGGGCTCCCGTGAGCCCGTGGCCGGCGCCCGCGACCTCGACGCCGCCCGCGCCGCCGCACGGCAGGCGCTCTCGCTCGACGGCGCCGTCGAGCTCGGTTCGCCTCCGCTCGTGGTCGAGCTGCGGCCCCGGGCGAACATCGCCGCGGGGGAAGCCGAGCATTCGCTCGCGTCGGTGATCCCGGGCGCAGAGGAGATCGTCCTCGACGAGTCGACCGCCGAGCCGGCGCGCGTCGAGGGCATCCGCGGCGGCAGGCCGCTCGTGGTCGTGCTGCGCGACGCGCACCGCCACGCGTGGATGCGCGACCTCACCGACAGGCTTGCCCCCGCGATCGCCGTCGAGACGGGCGTCGCACTCTGGCGACCCGAGCACGCCGGCGGCTACGTCGTTACGCACGGCGGCAGCCGAGCGAGCTATCAGGCCGTCGCCGACCTGCTCGCACCCCGAAATGGAGGCCCGAAGTGACCGAGACACGGCTCGAGCTCGAGCTGCGCGAGCAGCCCGTGGCTCTCGAACGCCTACTCCACGCCCAGGGTGCCGCCGCGAAGGATCTCGGCGCGCTGCTGCGGCGGCGCGACGTCCGCTACCTCCTGATCGCCTCGCGCGGCAGCTCGTCGAACGCCGCCCGCTACGCGCAGTACCTGCTCGGCCGCGCGAACCGCGTCCCGGTCGCGTTCGCCACCCCCTCCCTCTACACGCTCTACGAGCAGCCGCCCAGGCTCGAAGGAGCGCTCGTGATCGGGATCTCCCAGTCCGGCGAGTCCCCCGACGTCTGCGCGGTGATCGAGGAGGCGCGGCGGCAGGGCCGGCCGACGATCGCGCTCACCAATCGCCCCGGGTCGCCGATCGCCGCCGCTGCCGACGCGGTGCTGCCGCTCGAGGCGGGCGAGGAGCGTGCGGTCGCCGCGACCAAGACCTACCTCAACTCGCTCGGCGCGATCGCGCTGCTCTTCGCCTGGTCGACCCGGGACACGAGCGCCCTCCGCGAGCTCGAGCTCATGCCGGGCCGGATCGCCGAGCAGCTCGACCGCTCGTTCGAGGACGCCGCGCTTCTCGACTCGTACGGCGGTATCCACGGCGGCACGGTGGTCGCGCGTGGGATCAACTACGGGACCGCGTTCGAGGTCGCGCTGAAGATCCGCGAGCTCTCCGGGCTCCTGTTCGAGGCGTGGTCGGCGGCCGATCTGATGCACGGACCGGTGGCCGCGATCGCTCCCGACTGGCCGGTGATCGCGCTCGCCCCGTCGGGCCCCACGCTCTCGAGCATGCGGACCGTGATCGACGGGCTGACCGCCCGCGGCGCCCGCGTCGCGGTCGTGGCAGACAACCCGGCAGTTCGCGCCCAGGGCGCCGTGCCGCTGCGGCTGGTCGAGGAGATCCCGGAGTGGCTCAGCCCGCTCGCCACCGTGATCCCGGGGCAGGTCGCCGCGTTCTATCTCGCACGGCAGGGCGGGAGCGATCTCGACAACCCGCACGGCCTCTCGAAGGTGACGCTCACGCTCTGAGAACGCGTGAGGAGAGGCCCGCCGGGGCCCCTCCTCCCACTCCGGCCTGGGGGACCTGCTCCTTGTCGCCCGGCCTGTCCCCGGAGTGTGCGGACCGGACGCGCGGGCGGCAAGGGGTGTTCACCGCACCGTATCCAGGTTGCGTCAGAATGGGCCGCATGACGAAGCCGCTGGTCGGGATCACCACGTACGTCACTCCGGCTGCCTTCGGGGACTGGCAGCTCGAGTCGGCGCTGATCCCGTACGACTACGTTCGGGCGGTCGAGCGGGCCGGCGGGCGCGCTGTGCTCGTGCCGCCTTCCGACGACGGGATCGACGAGATCCTGGACGCCGTCGACGGGCTGATCTTCTCGGGCGGCTCCGATCTCGACCCCGGCCTCTACGGCCAGGAGCGCCACCCCGAGACGACCGGGATCGCGCCCGCCCGCGACCGGGCCGAGCTCGCGCTGCTCGAGGCGGCGCTCGAGCGCGACCTCCCCTTGCTCGCGATCTGCCGCGGCTCGCAGATCCTCAACGTCGCGCTCGGCGGCGACCTCGTCCAGCACCTGCCGGACCACGTCGGCCACAACGGCCACAAGGAGGTCTCCGGGGTGTTCGCCGAGCACGACGTGGAGATCGAGCCCGGCACGCAGCTTGCAGGGCTGCTCGGTGACCGGGTGCCGATCAAGTCGCATCACCATCAGGGGCTCGACCGGCTCGGCGAGGGGCTGCGCGCCTCCGCGCGGGACGACGACGGGCACGTCGAGGCGCTCGAGGCACCCGGCCGGCGGTTCGCGGTCGGCGTGCTCTGGCATCCCGAGGCCGGCGAGGATGCCCGGCTCTTCGAGGCGCTCGTCGCCGAGGCGTCCGAGTACCGCGCCCTGCGCCGCTCGTAGCTCGGGGCGGTGCAGAAGGCAGCGGTTCGGAGGGCTCGATTCCGCAGGCAGGCGCCCTTCATGAGAACCGCTATCATCG
Source organism: uncultured Actinomycetes bacterium (assembly GCA_963836925.1). Taxonomy (GTDB): domain Bacteria; phylum Actinomycetota; class Thermoleophilia; order Gaiellales; family Gaiellaceae; genus PALSA-600. The sequence goes on along the minus strand of CAWILJ010000008.1, from coordinate 99,795 downwards.
AGGTGTGTGGGGAGACTCGACGCTCGAGACGCTCCAGCGGAAGGGCCTGCGCAACGGCGGCGCCCGGCGCGCGGTGATCGACCTCCTCGCCGAGCAGGACTGCTGCCTGACCGCGCAGGAGATCTTCGACCGCCTGCGCGTTTCCGGCCGCCGGGTCGGGATCGCGAGCGTCTACCGCGTGCTCGACCTGCTCACCTCGGAGGGGCTCGTGCAGCGCATCGACCTCGGCTCGGGGATCGCGCGGTACGAGCCGGTGCACTCCGACGGCGGCCACCATCACCACCTCGTCTGCGACGCCTGCGGCAAGGTCGAGGCGTTCGAGGACACCGGCCTCGAGCAGGCGATCCACCGGCTCGAGAAGACCTCCGGCTACGCGGTCGCAGGCCACGACGTCGTCCTGCACGGCGCCTGCTCCGACTGCCGCTAGACACGTTTGTGATGCAAGTGACGAGCGTTACGAGCTGGTCTTGACGTACGCCGTGGCGTAGATCGCGACGGCAACGGCGATGATCGCGCTGCTCGGTGGCAGCGACGGGATCAGGTAGGCGGCCGCGACTCCCGCCCAGATCGAGGCCACGGCGAAGCCGATGGAGAGGGAGACGCCGAGTGCCGGGCTCGCCGTGAGGCGCAGCGCGGCGCCCGCCGGGGCCGCGACGAGCCCGAGCAGCAGGAGCGCTCCGACCGCCTGCGTCGCCTCGCCCGCGTCGACGGCGAGCAGCACCAGGAATGCGCCGCCGATGAGCCCGACCGGCACCCCTCGCGCGGCAGCGCTCTGCGGCGCGATCGTCGCGTAGAGCAGCGGCCGGCCGATCCCGGCCAGAGCGGCTGCGACTCCCGCCGCGATCGACACGGCGACGAGGGCGTCCTGCGCGGTGAGACCGAAGATCGACCCGAACAGCGCGCGCGAGGCGACGACGCCGTTCGCCCCGCGCGCGCTCGCGTTGAAGAGGTCGAGGAACAGGACCCCGAGGCCCAGCACCCAGGCGAAGATCACGCCGATCGCGACGTCGTCGCCTCGGAACCGCTCGCCGAGCGCCGCGAAGAGAAGGGCGACCGCGATCGTGGCTGCGAAGAGCCCGACCCGGAGGTCGATCCCGGCGAGGGCCGCCGCGAGCACCCCGGTGAAGGCGACGTGGCTGAGCGCGTCCCCGGCGAACACCTGGGCGCGGAGCACGACGAAGTAGCCGACGGCCCCCGAGGCGATCGCGATCGCCGACCCTGCGAGCAGGGCGTTCCGGATGAACTCGTGCGTCAGCACACTCGACGCCGGAGGGACGCCGCGACCCAGGCGGCGAACCCGAGCGAGGTGACGTAGAACCCGACCGGGTAGTCGGTGTAGTAGGCGAGCGTGAGCGCGATCCAGGTGAGGGCGAGCGCGATCGCCGCGGTCAGGGTGAGCCCGAGCCAGACCCGCGGTGTGAGCTCCTGCGCGGCAGCCGCGGGCGCGACGAGGAGCGCGAACACGAGCAGCACGCCGGTGATCTGCGCGGTGGCGGCGACCGCGAGGCCGAGCACGACCAGGAAGGCGGGCTCGAGGAGCCGGACGGGGACGCCGCGCGCGCGGGCCGCGAGCGGGTCGACCGACGCGTACAGGAGCGGCCGGCCGGCGATCGCGAAGAAGAGCAGCGTCGCGGCAGCCACGGCGAGAAGCCCGAGCACCTGGTCATGGGTGATGCCGAGGAACGAGCCGAAGAGCATCGTCTCGAGGCTCTCGAGGATCCCGCCGTAGAGGCTGAGGAACAGGAACCCGAGCGCGAGCCCCGCGACCTGGACGGTCCCGATCACGGCCGACTCCTGCACCGGGTCGCGGCCGTCGCGCCCTCGCGAGCCTGCGGCGATCGCCACCGCCGCCGCGGCAGACGAGGCGAAGTACCCGGCTGCGAGCGGGATCCCGGCGAGCGCGGCGGCGCTCGCGCCGGGGAACGACATCACGGCGAGCGTGTGGCCGGCGAACGCCTGCCTGCGGACGACCATGAACCATCCCGCGACCGCGGCGATCAGCGCGACGATCGTGCCCGCCTCGAGGGCGTTGACCATGAACGGGTAGGCGAACATCAGTGAGCGTGGCGGTCGTGATGATGAGCAGGCGCCTCGGGCGTGCCGACCACGACGAGCCGCCCGTCGGAGGTCCGCAGCACCTCGACCGGGACGCCGTAGAGCGCGCTCAGCGTCTCGCTCGTGATCACGTCGGCCGGCGAGCCCGACACGATCCGCCCTCCGGCGACGTAGACGACCCGGTCGAGGTCGTGGAGCATCGGGTTCACGTCGTGGGCGACCAGGAGGACGGCGACGCCCCGCGAGCGGCTGATCCGGCCGAGGAGCGCCGAGACCGCGGTCTGGTTGGGCAGGTCGAGGCTGTCGAGCGGCTCGTCGAGAAGCAGGAGCTCCGGCCGCGAGGCAAGTGCCTGCGCGATCAGGAGCCGCTGCTGCTCGCCGCCCGAGCACTCTCCGATCGGTCGGCGGGCATACGCTGTGCCGCCGACGACCTGGATCGCCTCGTCGACCCGCGCCCGCGCCTCGCGTCCGCCGGAGAGCGGCAGGCCGAAGCGGTCGCCGTCGAGCCCGAGCCGAACGAGGTCGACTCCGCGGATGCGCGTCGAGGCGTCGAAGCCGTGGCGCTGCGGCAGGTAGCCGATGCGCGGGTTGGCCCTGCCGGGTGCCTCGCGGAGGACCGTCGCCGTGCCGGCGGAGAGCGGCTGCAGGCCGAGCAGGACTCGCAGCAGCGTGGACTTGCCGGCGCCGTTCGGGCCGAGGACGGCGACCAGCTCGCCCGCCTCGATCTCGAGGTCGACTCCCTCCCAGATCGCGCGGCCGCCGATCTCGACGCCGGCTCCGTGCAGCGCGACGACGCTCATCGACTCGTCGCCTCCCGGAGCGCCGCCGCGAGCTGCGCCAGCTGGCGCGACTGCCACGCCTGGAAGGTCGCCTCCTCCGGCGACAGGGTCTCGGTGACGGTCACGACCGGGATTCCGACCCGGTGCGCGAGCGTGGTCAGCTGGCCGACCTCCGGCGTGACGTTCTGGCTGTTCAGGACCCAGACGGCGATCCGGCGCCCGGCGATCTGCCGTTCGACGGCTGCCTTGTCGGCGACGCTGACCTCGGTGCCCTCCGCGACGGACTTCGCGAACCCACGCGGGGTCAGGAGCTCGAGACCGAGGCTCCGGCCGAGCGGCTCGAAGATGCTCTCGCTGTAGCCGACGGGCGTGCCCGCAAACCGGGCGCGGATGCGCGCGCGCAGCGCGTCGTAGTGGGCAAGCCCCCGGCTCTCGAAGGCGTGCCGCCGCGCGGCGAAGTAGGAGGCGTCCTTCGGGTCGGCGCGGGCGTAGGCCGCGGCGAGGGCGGCGACCATCCGGCCGACGGACGAAGGTGAGTACCACTGGTGCGGGTTGGCGCCGTCGCCCAGGCCGAGCACCTTCCCGGCGTCCACGACGACGCGGCGCCTCGAGGGGTTGGCCGCGAGGAGCTGCGATGCCCAGCGGTCGTAGCCGATCCCGTTCACGATCGCGACGTCCGCCGAGGCCAGCTTGCGGGCGTCCGAGGCGGTCGGCTCGTAGCTGTGCGGGTCGATCGCGGGGCTCTGGACGATGCTCTCGACCGTGGCGCGCGTCCCGCCGAGCTGGGCCGCGATGCTTCCCCAGAAGCTCTCGGCGGCAACGACCTGGAGGCCCGTGCCGCGATGTGCGGGCGCGCAGCCGGCCAGCGCAGCTGCGAGCGACGCGACCAGGAGCAGGGATCTCACGGAGCGAGCCTACCAAAGAGCGAGACTCAGTCTCATTATCACTTTTGACCTCGGGCATACTTCGCGTCGTGCGGATCGACGTCTTGCCGTTTCTCGCGATCGCGATGCTCCTGATCGTCATGCCGGGCCCCGATACGGCGATGGTCACCAAGAACGCGCTCGTGGGCGGGCGGCGCGCGGGCATGCTCGCCGCGGTGGGCGTAACCGTCGGCCTCTTCGTCTGGACGGCGGCGGCCGCGCTCGGGATCGCCGCCGTGCTGCGCGCCTCGGAGGTCGCTTTCGACGCGCTGAAGTTCGCGGGTGCGCTGTACCTCGCCTGGATCGGGATCCAGATGCTGCGGTCGCGCGGCCTACCCCCGGTAGGGCCGGCGCGGACGGCCGAGAGCGGCACGCGGGCCCTGCGACAGGGGCTTCTCTCCGACCTCAGCAATCCGAAGGTGGCGATCTTCTTCACGAGCCTGCTTCCACAGTTCGTCCACGGCACCGGACCGGCATTCGTGCCGCTGTTCCTCCTCGGGCTGCTGTTCGCGCTGCTGACGCTCGCGTGGCTGGCTGCCTATGCGTTCGCGGTCGGGCACGCGTCCGGGTACCTGCGCCGTCCGTCGGTGCGGAAGACGCTCGATCGGGTGACCGGCGTGGTCCTGATCGGGTTCAGCGTCCGGCTGGCACTCGAGCGTCGGTAATCTGGTTGGAGTCATGCGGGCAAAGAGAATCGCAGTCGCGCTCGTCGTCCTCGGGATCACGGCGGCGCTCGTCGGCCTCGGGCTCCAGCAGGGCGTCGATCCCGTCGCGTCCGCTGCGACGAAATCCGAGAACGCCGGCGGCGCAACGGTCGCGCTGACGGTCGCTGCCGACAGCTCGAAGGGCTCGTTCTCGATCTCGGCGAAGGGCGTGCTCGACGACGGCCAGGCCGACATCACCGCCGATCTCTCGCAGGTGCTTGCCGCGGCCGGCCTCCCTGCCGGGAACGGCTCGGTGGAGCTTCGCTACCTCGAGGAGAACGGCGACCCTGTCGTCTACGTGAACGCGCCCGCCCTGACGTCGATGATTCCCGGCGGCAAGAGCTGGGTCCGCGTCGACCTCGAACAGGCCGGCAAGAGCGCCGGCGTCGACCTGAACCAGATGATCGCCCAGGCCGCGCAGAACCCCGCGAACGTGCTCGATCTGCTCCGCTCGGCCGGCTCGGTGCAGACCGTCGGGCCGGAGACGGTCGCCGGCGCGAAGACCACACGCTACAAGGCGACGATCGATCTCTCGAAGGCGGCAGGGCTCGTCGGCGGCCCGGCGCAGCAGGCGGTCCAGCACCTGATCGACAACGGCGGCCCCTCGACGATCCCGGTCGACGTCTGGATCGGCGACGACGGCTACGTCCACAAGCTGACGGTCGACGAGACCGTCGGCGCCAACGGCGAGACGGCCACGGTTCACCTCGACCTCGCTCTGAGCGGCTACGGCCCCGCTGCGAACGTCACCGCGCCGCCGTCGGCCGACACGCTCGACGCCACCGGGCTCGTTGCGATGGCAGCGCAGAACCTGCCGCACGGCACCGCCGCCTTCGCCCACTCGTAACGAGAGACCGTCGGGCTCGCGCGAGCTGACGCGTAGCCGGGCCGTCCAGTAGGCTCGCCCGACCGTGGAAGGAACGACCGCGAAGAAGGCTGCGATGGCCGGCGCCACGCTCGTTCTCGTCACGCTCTGCGCGGCGCAGTTTCTGATGACGCTCGACACGTCGGTCATGAACGTCGCGATCGCGACCGTGGCGAAGGACTGCCACACGACAGTGACGGGCGTCCAGACGGCGATCACGCTGTATGCGCTCGTGATGGCGGCGCTCATGATCACGGGTGGGAAGATCGGCGCCCTGATCGGGCGCAAGCGGGCGTTCTCGATCGGCTGCGTGATCTACGGCGCCGGCTCGCTCACGACCTCGCTCGCGCATTCGCTGACGGTGCTCATCATCGGGTGGTCGTTCCTCGAGGGCGTCGGCGCCGCGCTCATCCTGCCGGCCGTCGTCGCGCTCGTCGCCGCGAACTTCGCGGCGGAGGCGCGGCCCAAGTCCTACGGGCTGGTGTCGGCCGCCGGCGCGATCGCGGTGGCCCTCGGGCCGCTGATCGGCGGCCTCTTCACCACGTACTGGAGCTGGCGGTACGTCTTCGCCGGCGAGGTTCTGATCGTGATCGCGATCCTCTTCCTCGCCCGCGGGATCGCCGACGAGCCGCCCGGCGAGCGGCCGAAGCTCGACGTGGTCGGCATCGTCCTTTCTGCGGGCGGCCTCTCGCTCGCGGTCTTCGGCGTCCTGAAGTCGGGCACGTGGGGTTGGATCCAGGCCAAGTCGGGCGCGCCCGACCTGTGGGGCATCTCGGCGACGTTCTGGTTCATCGTCGGCGGCGGCTTCGTGCTCTGGCTCTTCCTCGAGTGGGAGGGCCGCCGTGAGCAGCACGGCCAGGAGCCGCTCGTCCGTCGGGTGCTCTTCCGCGTGCGGCAGCTTCGCGGCGGCCTGCGGATGTTCTTCTTCCAGTACTTCGTCCAGTCCGGTGTGTTCTTCGTCGTGCCGCTCTTCCTGTCGGTCTCGCTCGGCCTCTCGGCGATCGACACCGGCGTGCGGCTCCTGCCGCTCTCGCTCACGCTCCTGATCGCGGCGATCGGCATCCCCCGGTTCTTCCCGGACGTGAGCCCGCGGCGGGTGGTGCGGCTGGGCCTGCTCGCGATGTTCCTCGGCACCGTGGTGCTTCTCGGAGCGATCGACGCCGACGCGACTGCGAGCATCGTCCTCGTCCCGCTGCTCCTGATGGGGCTCGGCATCGGCGCGCTCGCCTCGCAGCTCGGAAGCGTCACGGTGTCGTCGGTGCCCGACGAGATGAGCCCCGAGGTCGGCGGTCTCCAGAACACGGCGACGAACATCGGCACCTCGCTCGGGACCGCGCTTGCCGGCGCGGTGCTGGTCGCGGTTCTCACCGCGACCTTCCTCACGGGCATCCAGAACAACCCGAACGTCCCGTCGCGGGTCGCGAACGAGGCGACGACGAAGCTGTCGGGCGGGATCGCGTTCGTGTCGGATGCCGACCTGCGCACAGCCCTCGACGACGCCCACGTCTCGAGGAAGACGACGGATGCGGTCGTCGAGGAGAACAGCAATGCCCGCCTCGTCGCCCTGCAGGCCGCGCTCGGCGTCGTCGCGCTGGTCGCGCTGCTCGGTCTCTTCTGCGCCGGCGGGATCCCGAGGACGCAGCCGAGATCGGCGCCGAAAGAGCTCATCCTGGATCCCCAGGTCGGATAGGTCAGAGCTCGAAGACCGTCGCCGGCTGGACCGGGCGGTAGTCGAAATCGACGTACGAGACATTGGCGATCGTGGTGTTGCCGTCGGTTTCCCGGCTTCCCCATCCTTCGTGGATGTGGCCGAAGGCATGAAGCCGTAGCCGCTCGAGGCCAGAGAGCCGTGCCGCGAGGGAGTCCGAACCGACGTGGAGGCCGTGGACTGCGAGGTCCCCGTGGCCGAACGGCGGCCCGTGCGTCACGAGGACGTCGACGTCGGGCGGGATCAGGGCCCAGACGGCGTCCAGGTCGGCCTCGTCCTTCATGAAGGCCCACTCCATGAACGTGGGCGTCCACGGCGACCCGTGGATCCGGAGCGGGTCGAGGTCCACCGTCTCGTCGCAGAGATAGGTCCACGGCAGGCCGCGCATGAGCTCGGGGTCGGCCTCGGCGACGAAGTCGTGGTTACCCGCGATGCCGACGACGCTCCCCGCGTCGAGCCCCCCGAGCCACTCGGAGAACGGCCCCTCGAGCCAGCGTCGCTGGAAGTCGAGGGCGTGGTCCTCGACCGGACAGAGGTCGCCCGCGATTACGAGCAGGTCGCAGGACGGGATCTCGGGGAGGAACCCGTGCAGGTCGGAGATCGCGGCGACTCTCACCCGCGTCAGGACTCGGCGGTGCGGAGCTTCTTCGCGAGGCCGTGGAGGAGCTTCCAGCCAATGTTGCCGTTCTCGATCACGAGCGGCCGGAACTCCCAGAGAGTGAGGCCGTAGCAGACGAGGTCCGTGGTCGCGCTGATCGTGGCGGACCGAACGCCCTCGTCGATGAGCGCGATCTCGCCGAAGTGGTCGCCCGGCCCGAGGGCCGCGCGCTCGGTGCCGCGCACCGAGACCGTCGCCTCGCCGGCCTCGATCAGGAAGAAGGCCGCGCCGTCCGCGCCCTCCTTCACGACCGTGTCGCCGGCGGCGAACCGCCGCAGCTTGAACAGCAGCGCGACCTGCGAGAGCTCGTCGTCGTCGAGATCGGCGAAGAGCGAGACACTGCGGAGCGCGTCGATTGGTGCACCCGCCATCAGTCTCGTATCCCTATCCTCGTGACCGCGCGGCACTGCAGCAGGTAGACCCGATCGTCCGCGACCGCCCACTCGATGTCGCGGTCGGGCCCGTAGACCTCCTCGCAGCGGACGGCGAGCCGGTTCAGCTCCTCGAGGCGCCGGTCGTCGAGGCAGAGGCGCTCGACGAGCTCGGGTGCGACCTCGGCCTCGACGGTGCCGCCGGTCGAGAGGCTTCGGACAGCGATCCGCTTCAGGCCTGCGCGCCGCTCGAGCACCCGGCCGTCGCGGGTGATGCGGAAGCTGTCGGGGATCACGAGCCCGGCGACGACGGCTTCGCCCAGACCCCAGCTCGCCTCGATCATCCGCTCGTCGGCGCCCGTGATCGGGTTCCGCGTGAACATCACGCCCGCGGCCTCGGGATCGAGCAGCTGCTGCACCACCACCGCGACGCTCGGCCGGGTGAAGAGGCCGACCCGCTTGCGGTACGTGATCGCCGAGTCGGAGTTCGCCGACCACCAGATCTCGCGGAGCGCGTGCGCGAGCTCGTCCGCGGAGGGCACGTTGAGAAGGGTCAGGTGCTGGCCGGCGAAGCTCGCGTCGGCGCCGTCCTCGTCGACGGCCGACGACCTGACCGCCAGCGGGCCGCCGAGCGGGCGGATGGTTGCGACGACCGTCGCGATCGCATCGTCCTCCTCGGACGCTACCGCCTCGACGAGCGGGCCCGCGAGCGCGAAGCCGGGCGGGACGGGGAGGCCGTCGCGGACGGCCTCCCCGAGCCCGACCGCCTTCGATCCGAACACGGAGGTGTCGGACACCTCCGCGAGCGGGAGCAGGTCGCTCACGCGAGTACCGTCACCTCGCCGGCGTTCCCGTCCACCCGCACGCGCGCACCATCCAGGATCCGGCTCGTCGCCTCGCGGGTCCCGACCACGCCGGGGATCCCGTACTCGCGCGCGACGATCGCGGAGTGGGAGAGGAGGCCGCCGCTGTCGGTGACGATCGCGCCGAGGAGCGGAAGCAGGATGTTGAACGCCTCTGTCGTGGAGACGGTGACGAGGACGTCGCCCTGCTCGATCCGGCCGAACTCGGTCGGGCTCTCGATCAGGCGGGCCGTCCCCTCGTAGACGCCGGTGCTCGCGGCGAGCCCGCGGAGCATGGACTCCTCGTGCTCGGCCTCCGAGCTGCCGAAGAGCGCCCCGAGCGCGATGCCGACGGCGTTCATCAGCCGTCCCACCAGCGGCGGCAGGCCGGACGGGTCCGGCGGCGGGGGCGCGGGGGGGCCGAGCGTGGCGGGCGCGTCCTTGGCGGTGTGGCTGGTGCGATACGCGGCCCGCGCCGCGAGCTCGTCTGCGCCTGGCCCGCCGGTGCCGCGAACGAGGGCTTGCATCTCGTCGAGCCCGGCGTCGAGCATGTGCTCGGGCTCGTGGATCCGCCCGGCCGCCGCGGCGCGCCGCCCGGCGCCGAGCGCCGCCCGGCGCATGATCCCGGACGCCCAGATGTCGCTGTAGACCCCGCGCTCGTCGCGGAGCCGATAGAGGAGCCGCGCTTCGCCGAGCAGCTCGTCGAACTCGTCCTGGTGCTCGGCCGGCACCTTCTCGCGCACCTCGGCGATGCGCGCGTCGAGGTCGTGCTCCTCGGCGTCTGCCCCCGCCGCAGTCCGGATCGCGCGCAGGAGCTGGTCGGGTAGCTCGAGTGCGGACGGCTCGGAGATGTCGAACCCGTCGAGCAGCCGGTTGCCCACCAGGTCGAGGTACGCCGTCATCGCGGTACCGGCCTCGCCGTCGCGCGACCGGAGCGCCTCGAGCGTGGCGGCGGGATCGCCCTCCGACGCAAGGAGCGCCTGTGCCTCGGGGTCGGCCTGGATCGCGGCGAGCAGGCGTTGGAGCTCGGCCGACGCACCCGCCGAGACCGGTGAGGCGCCCCGCATCAGCGCGAGCAGCTGCGCCGGAGGCAGCCCCGTCCACTCTCCGACGTGGGCGAGGAAGTCGCCGGTGGGGATGACGGCGCTCGCCGTGTAACGCATGTGCTGCGTCATCATCGCCGAGTGGTGGTCGCGGCAGCGGGCGAGATAGGCCGCGAGGTCCTCGTCCGAGAGCGAGTCGGGATCGACCAACTGCAGCTCGCGGTGCTTCGCGATCGCATTCGGCTTCGAGGTCTCGTCCCACTCGTGCAGCTGCTCGCGCCAGAGCTTTCGCGTCATGGCCTCCTCGGCGCGCGCGAACCGCTGCGGGATCTCCTCCTCCGGGGCCGGCCGGACCTGCTTGTACCCGATGCCGTTGACGTACGCCATCGCGAGGCCGCCGATCAGCATCCCGTAGTACGAGGAGAAATCGGACGTCCCCCGCCAGAACGCCTCGGGGTGGACCTCGGTCCAGTAGCGCGTCGTCGCTCGAGGGAGGTGCACGGAGTCCTGCTCCCACGGCCCGGGCCCCGGTGGATCGAACTGTCGCTCCTCCGTCTCCTCTGTGGTGGTCACGCCCTCTCCTCTCGTCGTGCGATCCGGTGGCGGTCGTCGTCGCCGCAAGGGCGATTATCCATCGAAATGACGCCGGCCCGAGAACGAACACCGGGCCGCCCCTTCGGACGGCCCGGTTCGAACGAGTCGCCCCGCGGCTCGACTATCCGCAGCCGGTGGAGGTACCGCAGTCTCTGCAGGTGTAGCACGTTCCCGCGCGGACCATCCGGCCGCCGCAGCGGGAGCACTCGATCGCGTCCTCGTGCGTGTTGAAGAGAGCGGTCTGGCCCGGGGTCGGGAACGGGACGTCGAGCTCGGCGACCGCGGGTGCGCCTGCGGCGTACGCGGCCGAGAGCCGGGCCCTGACCTCGGGCGAGAGGATCCCGATCTCCTCCTGGTGGTCGACCGAGAGGAACTTCTTGCCCATCCAGCGGAACACGTAGTCGACGATCGACTTCGCGCTGCGGATGTCGGGGTCGTTCGTGAGCCCGGACGGCTCGAAGCGCATGTGCGCGAACTTCGAGACGTACACCTCGAGCGGCACTCCGTACTGGAGGCCGAGCGAGACGGCGATCATGAACGAGTTCATCAGCCCGGCGAGGGTGGTGCCCTCCTTGGCGATGTCGACGAAGATGTCGCCCGGAGTGCCGTCGTCGAACAGGCCGACGTGGATGTACCCCTCGTACTCGCCGACGCGGAACTTGCGCCCGACCTCGGTGCGGTCGTCGGGCAGGCGCCGGCGCCGAGGCGCGGCAACCGCCACGCCGCCCACCGGGGCGAGGGTGCCCTGTGCCTTCTCGCCCTTGCCCGAGAGCGGCTGCGCGACCTTGCAGTTGTCGCGGTAGATCGCGACCGCCTTGACGCCGAGCCTCCACGCGTCGATGTACACCTGCGCGACGTCGTCGACGGTGACGGTCTCGGGAAGGTTCACGGTCTTCGAGATCGCTCCCGAGATGAACGGCTGGATCGCGCCCATCATCTTCACGTGGCCGCCGTAGTGGACGGCCCGCTCGCCGATCGCGCAGTCGAACACCGGGTAGTGCTCGGCCTTCACATAGGGGGCGCCGACGACGGTGTTCCGCTCGTCGACGTAGGCGACGACCTCGTCGACCTCGTTCGGCGCGTACCCGAGCTTCTCGAGCCCGAGCGGCACGGTCTTGTTCACGATCGTGATCTCGCCGCCGCCGACGAGCTTCTTCGACTTCACGAGCGAGAAGTCGGGCTCGACGCCGGTGGTGTCGCAATCCATCATGAAGCTGATCGTCCCGGTGGGAGCCAGCACCGTCGCCTGGGCGTTCCGGTAGCCCGTGACCTCGCCGAGGTCGAGCGCCTCGTCCCACGCCTTCCGGGCCGCGGTGAGGAGATCGTTCGGCACCGTGTGCGCCTCGGCGATGTTCCCGACGGCGGCGCGGTGCTTCGCGATCACGCCGAGCATCGCGGCCGCGTTCGGCCGGTAGCCGGCGAACGAGCCCATCCGGCCGGCGATCTCCGCCGACTTGCGATACGCCCGGCCGGTCATGAGCGCGGTGATCGCGGCGGCGTAGGCACGGCCCTCGTCCGAGTCGTACGGCAGCCCACGCGCCATCAGCAGCGCGCCGAGGTTCGCGTAGCCGAGCCCGAGCTGGCGGTACGCCTTCGCGTTGCGCTCGATCTCCGCCGTCGGGTACGACGAGTTGCCGACCAGGATCTCCTGGGCCAGGAACACCACGTCGACCGCGTGCTCGAGCGCCTCGACGTCGAGCTCGCCGTCCTCGCGACGGAACTTCATCAGGTTCAGCGAGGCGAGGTTGCAGGCGCTGTCGTCGATCGACATGTACTCCGAGCACGGGTTCGACGCATTGATCCGGCCCGTGTTCGGGAGCGTGTGCCATCCGTTGATGGTGGTGTCGTACTGCACGCCCGGGTCGGCGCAGCGCCACGCGGCGTCGGAGATCTGCCGCAGCAGGTCGCGCGCCTTCATCGTCTCGACGACGCTGCCGTCGGTACGGGCGGTCAGGTTCCAGTCCGCGTCGGCCTCGGCCGCCTGCATGAACGCGTCCGACACGCGGACGGAGTTGTTCGCGTTCTGGTACTGGATCGACGACCAGTCGGGCGAGTCGAGCGACATGTCGTAGCCGGCCGCCTCGAGCACGCGCGCCTTCTCCTCCTCACGGGCCTTGCACCAGACGAACTCGAGGATGTCGGGGTGGTCGACGTCGAGGACGACCATCTTCGCCGCGCGGCGCGTCTTGCCGCCCGACTTGATCGTCCCGGCGGAGGCGTCGGCGCCGCGCATGAACGACACGGGCCCGGAGGCGTGGCCGCCCTTCGACAGCTGTTCCTTCGACGAGCGGAGGCGGGAGAGGTTGACGCCCGACCCGGAGCCGCCGCGGAAGATGACGCCCTCGCGCCGGATCCAGTCGAGGATCGAGTCCATCGAGTCCTCGATCGAGAGGATGAAGCAGGCGCTGCACTGCGGCGTCTCCTCGAAGCCGACGTTGAACCAGACCGGCGAGTTGAAGGCGGCGAGCTGGTTGACGAGGATCGCCTTGAGCTCGGCCTCGAACGTCTCGGCCTCCTCGTCGGTCGCGAAGTAGCCGCCTTCGCGGCCCCAGCGAACGGTGGTGTCGACGACGCGGCCGATCATCTGTCGGACGGAGCGCTCGCGCTCGGGGGAGGTCATGCGGCCGCGGAAGTACTTCTGGGCGACGATGTTCGTCGAGGTCTGGCTCCAGAACTTCGGGAACTCGACGCCCTTCTGGTCGAACGCCGGCTTGTCCTTGCCGGGGATGAACGCGTCGCGAACCTCCCAGTCGATCTCGTCGAACGGGTCGCGACCGGGGATCGTGAAGTAGCGTCGGACCGCGAGGGTGGCGTCCTCCTTTTGCACGGCGTTCACGAGGGCTTCGGGCTTGATCTCGACTCTCTCCTCTTGCTTCACGGACGCCATCATCGTCTCCTCTTTCCGCGGTCGGCCGGGTCTGGTGCCGGTCGAACGGAGCCCCGCCTGACTCCGTCGAACGGCGGACCGAGCAGCCTAGGCCCACCGTCGGATGGAGTTGAAAAAGCCTTTACTGAAGCCATTCTACCGGCCTACGCCCAGCCGGGGAGGCGTTCGCTCAGGCTTCCGCGCCGTCGTCGCGCGGGTGCGAGCGCTGCCAGAGCATCCCGGCCGCGCCCGCGATCACGAGCAGGATCGCGAGTGCGCCGAGGATCAGGAGCGGCAGCGGGAACGAGTCCGGATTGCCGGGGTTCAGCTTGTCGAGGGCGCCGCCGAGCCCACCGCTCTTCTTGGGCGGCGTGATCTGAACGGGGACGACCAGAACGGTGGTCGTGGTCGTCGTCGTGCCGTTCGTCGTGACCGTCTTCGTCGTCGTGGTCGTCGTCGAGGTCGAGACAGCGGCGGCGGTGGTGGTGGCGGCGGTGGTGGTGGTGGTGGTAGTGCTGCGCGACGTGCTCGGATGGCCCTTCTCCGGCGGGATCGGCTTCTTCGTCAGCGCCGCCTGCCGGGCGGCGAGGATGTCGTCGCGCGCGCTTCCGTAGATCCGCAGGTCTGCGGGCAGGTGGCTGACCGCCTGCTGGTAGCAGGGGACCGGATACACCTTGTTGATCGTCCCGTCGTACCAGTCGTTCAGCAGGCGCTTCCAGCAGGGCACGGCCGAGCTCGTCCGCGCAGCGGCCTGCGCCCCGAGCGGCGCGACGGCCGCGAGCAGGCAGCAGAACAGAAGAACGCGCAGAACGCGCGTGCGGGCTGGACTCATGGAGCGACTGGGCAGAAGAGCGTGTCCGGAGTGGATGGTGACGAGTCTTCCGGACGTCGATATGCGCCCGGTTGCGACTATGTAAGGCTCCTGTATAGCCGAGCCGGCACAGTCAGACCCGGATGCTAGCGTCGAAGGCGATGCGGGCGGTACGCGAACTCTCGTCGCCGCTCACCCTGGCGCTCGTGCTGTGCGGGGCGGCGTTGTTCTTCGCCCGCGACCCGGGCGACTCGCGGCTCCCCTGGCTGGGAATCGGCGCTCTGGTCCTCGCGGGCCTGCTGTTCGCCACGCGCTCGCCGCCGGACGGGCTGATCGCTCTCGTCCCCCTGGCGGGGCTCGCCCTCTGGTTCGCCGTCTCGGTCGCGTGGTCGGTCGAGCCGGACCGGAGCTGGAGCTACGCGAACCGCACCTTCGTCTACCTGGCCTTCGCCCTCGTCGGCGCGTACCTGGCCGCCGAGCCGAGGCGGCTCCTCTACGGCTTCTCCCTCCTCCTCGGCTCCGTCTGCGTCTGGTCGCTCGCGGGAAAGGTCCTTCCCTGGCTGTACGAGGACTACGGCCGGATCGCGCGCCTGCGCGGACCCGTCGGGTACTGGAACGCGCTCGCGCTGCTCGGCGACATCGCGCTCCCGATCGGCCTGTGCCTCGCGACCAAGCTGCGCTGGGGCGGGACGCTGCTCGTCTACGGCTGGATCGTCGTGATCGGGATGACCTACTCGCGCGGCGGCGTGCTCGTGGCGGTGGTGGTCGTCGCGCTCTGGATGTGGCTCTCGAACGCCTGGATCGAGTCGCTCTCGACGCTCGTCGCGGCCGGGCTCCCTGCGGTCGGCGTCCTCGCCGTCGCCTTTGCGCTCCCCGGGCTCACGAGCGACGGTGAGACCCACACCGCACGCCTCCACGCCGGGATCGTCTTCGGGCTCGTCCTCGTCGCCGACGGCTTGATCGCCGTCGCGCTCTCCCGGTTCCCCCTCCCGGTCGTGTCGACGACGCGGAGGATCGCGCTCGCGGCGGTCGCGGTCGCGATCGCGGCGTCGGTGGCGGTGGGAGCCGCCCACGCGCAGTCGTGGTGGCATTCGTTCACGAATCCGTCGGCGGCCGAGCTCACCAACTCGCCGGGGCGCCTCGCCTCCTCGGGAGGCAACTTCCGCTGGCCGTGGTGGCAGCAGGCCTGGAAGGGGTTCGAGCGCGCTCCGGTCAAGGGCACCGGCGCCGGCAGCTTCGTCGTGACGAACCTCCGCTACCGGACGTCGAGCCTCGACCAGACGATCGAGCCTCACGACGTCCCGCTCCAGGTCCTCACCGAGAGCGGCGTGGTCGGTTTCGCGCTCTTCGCCCTCTCGATCGGCTGGCTCGTCGTCCGCGGCCGCCGCGAACCGGGGCCGCAGCTCGCCCTCGCGCTCGCGCTGCCCGCGTACTTCCTGCACTCGCTGCTCGACGTCGACTGGGACTTCGTCTCGGTGTCGGCGCCCGTGTTCCTGATCGCAGGGGCGCTCGTGGTGCGCCCATCGACGAAGCCGCGCCCGCGGGCGTTCACCGTCCTCACGGCGAGCGGGCTCCTGCTCGCCGTCGGCTTCTCGCTCGTCGCGGTCTGGCTGGGTGCCCGCTGGTCGTCGCAGGCCTCGGCCGCGGTCGGGGTGAACGACGCCCGCGCGATCACACTCGCGAAGCGCGCCCGGCAGCTGAACCCGCTCTCGCTCGACCCGCTCTACCAGGCGGCCGCGGCCGAGGTGGACATCGGCGCCGCGATCAAGCGGCGGCATGCGAAGGGCTGGCGTGCGCCGTACAAGGCCGTGAACGAGCTCGCATACGGCTACTACACGAAAGCGACCGAGGTCCAGCCCTCCAGCGCCGACGCGTGGTACCAGCTCGGTGTCTTCCAGTTCGGCACGCGGAAGTGCGCGCGTGCCGCGTACACGGCGTTCAATCACGCGACGACGCTCGACCCGAAGAACCCGCTCTACAACGAGGCGTACGCGGCGATGCTCGCGCGGGTGAACTCGGGCAGGCCGCGCTGCTAGGGCTACCGCGCGCCGACGACGACCGCGAGCTCGCCGCCGTGGAGCGCGGAGACGGTGATCCCGTCGAGCGGCCCGACGACGTGCACACCGAGGTCCTTTGCGAGCCGCAGCCCCTCGGCGCGGAAGCCGGGCCGGTACATGACGACGCTCGTGGCGTAGTCCTGATGGCTCGCGTTCGCGGCGCCGGCGATCTTGTAGCCGCGGTGCGAGAGGCGGCTCGCCTCGGAGCCCGCGGCTCCGGACCGGCCGTTGCCGTTGAAGACCATGATCTTCACGTGGTTGCGCGGGCGGGCCTTCCCGGCGGGGGCGTTCATGCGGTGGATCGCCTGCTTGAGGGCCTTCGGCTCGGGCGCCGCCGGCCTCGGCGTCGCCACGGACGCTGCTTCGTTCCGGATCACGTGCGAGACCGGTCTCGCCAGCAGCTTCACGCCGACTCCGATGATGACCAGGAGCTCGATCGCGGCGATGCCGGCGGCGAGGAAGGTCGCCCGCCTCCAGGGACGGATCAGCTCGTGCGACGTGAGAAACGGCGCCTCCACACGACGGACGTTCGCCGGTGGGGCGCCGAGTCCTGCGCTACTCGGCGGTCGCCCAGGCCCAGGTGCGCGCGATGCCCTCCGCGAGCGGCGTCCCGGCGCGGAAGCCGAGCTCGGAGGCGGCGGCCGAGACGTCGAGCGCCGACCGGCGCAGGTCACCGAGGCGCGCCGGCTCGAACTTCGGCTCGGCGGTGACACCGGCGACCTCGGCGCACGCGCGGTACAGGTCGAGCACCGTGGTCTCGACCCCGCTCCCGACGTTGAACACGCCGCCTGTATGGCCGGCGGCCGCGAGCAGCGCGGCGACGACGTCCCCGACGAACACGAAGTCGCGGACCTGGAGGCCGTCGCCGAAGATCACCGCCTGCTCGCCGCGGTGCAACCGGTCGAGGAAGATCGACACGACGCCGCCCTCGAGGCTCGGCGACTGGCGGGGCCCGAAGACGTTCCCGAGGCGCACGACGACATTCGAGGTGCCGTGGATCCGGTTGAAGCCGGCGAGGTACTCCTCGCCGCAGAGCTTCGCGATCCCGTACGGGGAGCCGGGGTAGCGGGGCGTCGACTCGGTGGCGGGCGCATCGCACTCGCCGTAGATCGCCCCGCCCGTCGAGGTGAAGACGAGGCGCGCTCCGGCGGCGAGCGCCGCCTGGAGGACCTTGACCGTCCCGACGACGTTGAGGTCCGCGTCACGCGCCGGGTCGTGCACCGAGGTCTGGACGTCGGTCTGCGCCGCGAGGTGGAAGACGACGTCGACGCCGTCGAGGTCGATGCCGTCGCGGATGTCGCGGACGACCAGTTCCGCCCCGTCGTTGACGAACTCGCGCTTCCCGAACGAGAGGTCGTCGAACACGATGACGTCGTCTCGGCGGGCGACGAGCGCGTCGACGAGGTTCGAGCCGATGAACCCTGCCCCTCCTGTGACCGCGGCGCGCATAGGCCGTATCGTAGGCGCGCGGTGTTCATCAGCTTCGAGGGACCGGACGGATCGGGCAAGACGACCCAGGCGAGACTCCTCGCCGAGTGGCTGCGCGGGCAGGGCGAGGAGGTCGTCGCGACGCGTGAGCCGGGCGGGACGCCGCTTGGAGAGGCGATCCGCGATGTCGTCCTGCACGGGGTCGAGATGACCGCCTGGGCGGAGGCGACGCTGTTCGCCTCCGCGCGTGCCGAGCACGTCGAGCGGGTGATCCGTCCGGCGCTCGACCGGGGCACATGGGTCGTGTGCGACCGCTATGTCGACTCGTCGATCGTGTACCAGGGCATCGCGCGCGGCCTCGGGGCCGACCAGGTGCTCGCACTGAACCGGACGGTGACCGGTGGGCTGATGCCGGCGCGGACGTTCGTCCTCGCTCTCGGCGCCGGGGACGCGCGCAGCAGGCAGGGCGGCTATCTCGACCGGATCGAGCGCGAGGACGAGGCGTTCAGGCGGGTCGTCGCGGACGGCTACCGGCAGCTCGGCGACCTCTATCCCGACCGGGTCGCGGTACTCGACGGGACGCTGGCGCCCGAGACGATCGCGGAGCAGGTGCGTGAGCAGGTTCGAGTCGGTTAGCGAGCAGCTCGAGGCGAAACGTCTCCTCGAGGCGGCGGTCGCCGAGGGGCCGGCGCACGCGTACCTCTTCCACGGCCCGGCCGGCGTCGGCAAGCGCGGCCTCGCGCGGGAGTTCGCGCTCTCGCTGCTCGGGACGACCCGGTCGGTGCATCCCGACCTGTACGAGCTCGACGCGCTCGGGGAGATGATCAGGATCGACGCGATCCGGGAGCTCCGTCGCGACCTCCACATGCGCCCCTTCGAGGCGGATCGGCGCGTGTACCTGGTGCTGTCCGCCCACCTGATGAACGAGGACGCGGCCGACGCCCTCCTCAAGGATCTCGAGGAGCCGCCCGACTACGCGGTGATCGTCCTCGTGGCCGACGACCTCGGGCCGATCCCCGAGACGATTCAGTCGCGCTGCCAGCTCGTCTCCTTCACGCGGCTCTCGGAGCGCGCGATCCGCGAGGCCGTCGACGCGCGGGCGCCCGACCTCGACGAAGCATCCAGGGTGGCGCTCGCGCGGGTCGCCGGCGGTCGGCTCGACCGGCTGTCGCGACTGCTCGACCCGCACGCCGTACGGCGCCGGGAAGCGCTGCTCACCCAGGCGCGGGCGGTGTATCGCGAGCCGGCCTTCGAGCCGGCCGACGCCGCGGGGGCCCTGCTCGAGGCGGCCCGGGAGCGCGGGGCGGAGGCGCGCGACCTCGAGGAGGTCAAGGTGCAGGGGCTCGAGCTGCCGGCGCGTGAGGCGGAGCAGCGGGTGAAGCGGGCGCAGCGTGGCGCCGAGCGCGAGGAGCTCCTGGCGCAGCTCGAGGAGCTCGCATCGTGGTACCGCGATCTCATCGTCGTCGGGGTCGGCGCGGAGGGCGCCGCGATCCACGCCGACATGCTGACCGAGCTCCGCGCCGACGCGACCCGCGAGCGCCTGCTCGGGGCCGAGCGCGCGGCGGAGGCGGTGCGGGAGACGTGGCGCCGGCTCGAGGAGCTCAACCTGGCGCCGCACCTCGCGCTCGAGGCGCTCTTCGTGCAGGTGGCGCGTGAGCTCCACTCCTGACGATAGCCTCAGGTCGTGGCGCTTCTGCCCCTCGAGCCGGCGATCGCATGACCTCCGACGTCGTGTTCGTCGAGATCCCAGGCGGATCCCGGAACAAGTACGAGTGGAGTGACGAGCTCGGCGGCGTCGTGCTCGACCGGCGGCTGTTCACCTCGATGAGCTACCCGGCCGACTACGGCTTCGTCGAGCATACGCTCGCCGAGGACGGCGACCCGCTCGACGCGCTCGTGCTCGTCAGCGACCCGACGTTCCCGGGCTGCCGGATCCGCGTCCGCCCGATCGGCATCTTCCTCATGTCGGACGAGAAGGGCCCCGACGAGAAGATCATCTGCGTGCCGCTGAACGACCCGAACTGGGGTCG
Source organism: uncultured Actinomycetes bacterium (assembly GCA_963836925.1). Lineage (GTDB taxonomy): Bacteria > Actinomycetota > Thermoleophilia > Gaiellales > Gaiellaceae > PALSA-600. The sequence goes on along the minus strand of CAWILJ010000008.1, from coordinate 80,061 downwards.
GCTGTCGGACATCCACGACATCCCGCCCGAGCTTCGCGACGAGATCGAGCACTTCTTCCAGGTCTACAAGGACCTCGACCACAAGGGCTCGGTTGTCACCCGTGGCTTCGGGAATCGCGCCGAGGCGGAGGCGACCATCCTCGCGGCGCGAGACGCCGCGGCCGCGTCCGCAGAGGCCTAGACGAAACTTCGCGCTCGTTGCGGGAATCATTCCCGCGGGACCCTTGCCCGGGAGCGCGCGACCGCGTACCTTCCCCCTCGCACCGAGTACGGAGCGCGAGTAAGTCGAAGCCGCTTCTGAGGACCAGTACGCGGAAGGCTTTCGGGCCGGAGGGCGGAAGGTCAGTGGAGGCGGGGGATGAAAGCGCGACCGGCTCGGTGAACCCTTTTAAGAGCCACCCCGGCGCTACACTCGGTGGGCGCGCCGACGTAGCTCAGCTGGTAGAGCACTTCACTCGTAATGAAGGGGTCCGCGGTTCGAATCCGCGCGTCGGCTTCCCTTTCCAAGCCGTTCCGGACGTCAGGCACGTGCATCCTCAGAAGTCGTACCGAGGACCAGGCTTGCGCCCGGCTGCTACTCGGCCTTATGCGGCGGGGGATCGTGATACCTCTTTCGCAGCCCGTCACCGGTCACGTGTCGCGGTTGTGAATATTCGCCCCGACCGCGTCATCGCTGAGCAGCTCGGTCACCGCGAGGGGCGAACTGGTGCGCAAGCTCTACCGGCACCCGCATACCGCACTTGCCCGCGAGCGGGTGCGCGAAGCGGATTCCGTAACGCCCCGCCGGCCCCCGTGCCGCTCGTCGCGCAGGCCCGCGGACTCCCTTCCATTGCGACGGCGGAAAGCAGTGATGGACGACCGACCGGGTAGGAGACGCGAGCCGCGGAGCGAACGCCGAGCCGATGGAGGAAGAAACCCGTCTGGAGCGCTGGCTCGACCGCGCCCTTGCGCGCGCCGAGACACCGCGCGGGGGTGCCGCGGTCATTGCCACGGTCACAACCATCGCGACCGTCGGCTTTGGTTTGCTCATGACCGCGATCGACCACAAGAACTTCGCCACGGTTGGCCAGGGGCTGTGGTGGTCCGTCCAGACCGTCACCACGGTGGGTTATGGCGACCTTGTCCCGACCAACGCCTCCGGGCGGATCGTGGCAGCGCTTGTGATGCTGCTCGGGCTCGCCTTCCTGTCCGTGATCACGGCGGCGATCACAAGCTCGTTCGTGTCGCGGGCCACCGAGGAGCGGGCGAGGCGCTCCGGCGGTGCCGCCCCGGCGACGGCCGACGACGTTCGCGACATCAACGAGCGCCTCGACCGCATCCAGACCCTGATGCAGGAACGCTCTTAAGTAGACGAGGCTCACTCGACTTCGCTCGGGACTGAGTCTCGCGCCGAGTCACGACCCCCCAGATAGCACAGAGATTACGCTGGCGGAGTGAGCACGACGGCGACCTGGTCGCATTCCGGTAAGGGTGAGCAGCTCTGGTTCTTGGGCACGTTGGCCACGATCAGGCTGTCGGGCGAAGCGAGCGATGGGAGGTTTTCGCTGATCGAGTTTCTCTTTCCGCGCCACGCATCGCCACCGCTTCACACTCACCCGCAAGACGAGAGCTACATCGTGCTCGAAGGAAAGCTGACGGTTCAGGCAGGCCGGCAGCGGTTCGAACTGATGCCGGGAGGGGCGGCCGTGGTTCCGATGGGGGTTGCGCACACCTTCCGCGTCGACAGCGACGGAGCGCGCGTACTTGTGCTCAGCACCCCGGCCGGGCTGGAGCGGATGGTGCGAGACGGGGCGGTGCCGGCGATGAAGCCAACATTGCCGCCGGGCCAGACGCCGCGACCGTCGCCCGAGGAGCTCGACGATCTCTTCCGCGCCCACGGACAAGTCAACGTCGGCCCGCCGCTCGCGCCCGACGACTGATCGTTCCCGACTCGGAGACTCGCCACCCGCGTGTCGAGCACGACCGCGCGCCGCTCCTCGGCTGAGAACCCGTTCTCGCGTCCGGCGACCGCGAAGCTCGCCGCCAGCCGCTTCACGTCCCACTCCCACGGGCCGGGCGCCGTCTCGTCGAAGTCGTTGATATCGAAGACGAGGTTCCGCTCGGGCGAGCCGAACACGCTGAAGTTCGACAGGTGCGCGTCCCCGCACAACTGCACGCGCAGACCCGACGACGGCGTTCGCGCCAAGTCCGCGGCCATGATCAGCGCGCCGCCGCGGAAGAAAGCGAACGGGGACACCAGCATCCGGCCGTCGCGGATCGGCACCAGCTCCGGCACCCTCGTCTCCGCCTGTTCCTCCAGGAGCGCCAACGGGTCGCGCGTCTCCGGAAACTCGATCTGGGCCTGCGCCGAGCGCGGCACCTCCCCACGAGCCGCCTTCCCCCGAGCCGCCCGCTCGGCGCGAGTGGAGTGCGGCACCACCTTCGGCTTGACAGCCGTCCCCGCTCCGGCGCGCTCAGGGAACTCGCTGCTTCGGCTGGCGGACATCATCCGCTAGCTCCCTTCTTGTCGCGCCCGCCTCGAGCGTGAGTCTATCGCAGTCATCAGCGCCGATCCGCCACATCGTCGTCGCCTCCCCGCCGGCGACCGAAGCGCCGAGTCCTGTTACCAGGCCGAGAGTGAAGTAAGGGCTGTTGGTTTGTGCGGGACTCGCTCGGGTGAGGGTCATCGAGGACCTCTGACCGAGAATCCGCACGGCCGATCACCCTGCTCCTCCGAGGTCGCACCAGGGTCGCACGGGCATGAGAAAGGTGGGCATCGCCGGGCCAACGCGACAGTCATTTTCCCACTAGCAAAGCCAAAATCGGTAGCAGGACTCGACCGGCGGTGTCCCTCGCAAAGATGGGGCCGAGTAACGAAGTCGCCTCAAAGGCCTGCTGCTCGGGCGGAACCTTGCGCGGGTTCGATTCCCGCCGCCTCCGCTTCGCGTCACTGTAAGGTCCATTAAAGGCCATGACGCCCGTTCGGTACGTTCCCTGCCGACAAGACGAGCGGCCTCACTCGACGCGTGGGGTCGAACCGCAGAAAGGGGAACCATGGCGACCGACCGTCGTGCCGATGTGACCTGGAACGGCTCGCTTCTCGAAGGGAGCGGGCGTATTGATTCGACGACGAGCGGCGTGCTCGGCGCGCAAGAGCTCACGTGGAAGGCGCGTGCCGAGGACGCACCGGCGGGAACGAGCCCCGAGGACCTGATCGCAGCGGCGCACGCCGGGTGCTTCGCGATGGCGCTCTCGCACGGGCTCGCGGAAGCGGGGACGCCTGCAGAAGAGCTGAGGACGTCGGCCACAGTGACCTTCCAGCCAGGCGCCGGGATCACGAGGGTCGCGTTGACCGTACGTGGAAGTGTCGCCGGGCTCGATGAGCCCGCATTCCTGGAGGCCGCCGAAACGGCCAAAGCGAACTGTCCGGTGTCGAAGGCACTCGCCGGCGTGCCCGAGATTACGCTCGATGCGCGACTCGAGGAGTGACGGGCCAGAGGCCACGCCGATTCTCTCCGGAGAGGACGATTGCAATGTTGTGCCGGTTCGATTCCGGCCGCGTTCCCTTGAGCAGTCACCACCGGAGGCGCGAATTTCATGCGGAGCGAGGGGTGTCGTGGCCGAGCGCACGGCGTCGAAGCGCCTCCCGGGTTCCATCTCCCTGGCCGCGGGGTCTACGCGGGGTCTACGCCAGTGTCGTTCGAGGTCTTCGGGCGCCACCGCGGTGTCGGCGTTTTCCTGGATCCACGCGGCTCAGCGCGGCCAGGCGCGACCCGAGGCGACACCTGATCAACGCTCGTAATGAAGGGGTCCGCGGGTCGAGTCCGCGCGTCGGCTTCCTTGATTTGCAGGGGTTTTCCGTCGGTTTCGGCGGTCGAGATCCCGGATTCAGAGGCTGAGGGGTCTACCAGGGGTCTACAGGCAGCGGCGATTGCGCGCGACATCGAAACCCGGCGCTGCTTCGGCGCGTCGCGCATGACGTGCGCGTAGGCGCGGGCGGTGAAGCCCGGATCGGCGTGGCCCAGGTGGTCTGCGACTTCGTTGACCGTACGACCCTCGTAGATCAGGAGCGTGGCGCAGGTGTGGCGGAGGTCGTACGTGCGGAAGTAGGCGATGCCGGCGCGCTCCAGCCCAGGGATCCAGACCCGACGGCGCCAGTTCTGGCGGCGGTGGTAGCCGCCCTCGCTGTCGCCGAAGACGAGCGCGAAGGGGTCGGGGCGCCCGGCGGCGAGGTAGAGCTCGACCAGTTCCTTCGCGACGGGCGCGAACAGCTCGGGCTGCCGCGATCGACCATTCGCTCCGCCCTGGCCCGCTCGAATCCGCCGACATCCGCTCCAACACCGCGCGAGAGACGGTTCACCCGCCTCGGACTTAAGCACGCTCACGCAGGCCACCGCCGCGTTCCAAGAGGTTGCGGCGTTCGCCGAGCGGGGTAAAATAGTCGGCGATGGCCCGCACAGAGCGAGGCAGACCATCAACCTTCGTACGCGGGTCGTGGCCCAGCCCGACGAGGCTGGACGCGAAACCGCGACTCGATCCCTTGTGAGCTGTATGACGAAACTCTCGACAGGAGCGGAGACGAGGTAGCACGATGAGCCAGAACGGTTTCGAAGGGCCACCCGAGCACCGCGTTTTGCAGCCGCGGGACGGAGCTGTCGTCGTCGAACTGCTTGGTGAACACGATCTGGCGACCAGAACCAAGACCGACGAACTCCTCACAGAGTTGGTCGACACCCACGATCTGGTCGTCGTGGACGTCAGCGAGGCGAGCTTCATCGACTCGTCGGTGCTTGCCAGCTTGGTAGGGGCGCACCGTCACGCGGAGGGACGTGGCAGCCGGTTTCGCGTCCAGCTCGGTTCAGCCGCGATCGTGCAGAAGATATTCGAGATCAGCGACCTCACAAACTACTTCCAGGTCGTCCACAACCGTGAAGAGGCGCTGCGCAGTTAGAACGTTTCCGAGCTGACACCGATGGAAAGGAGCGCGACATGAGAGCAACCGGAGCCCCTATGTGTAGATGAATACGCTCTGGATGACTGTCCCGGCTGATCCCGGCGAACTCAGCCGGTTTCGGCGGAGGCTTCGTGCCTGGCTCGCGGCGAGCGAACTACCCGAAGAACGCCAGGACGAGACGGTCATCGCCGTCCACGAAGCCATGGCCACTACGATCGAACTCGGCCCTCCTGAGACCCCGATTGCGATTCGCGCCTCGATCGACGACGAGGTGATCGCAGTCGACATCACCGGTGGCCAATGGCACCCCGACCACGAAGATGAAGCCAGACGGCTCAGCCTGATTCAACGGCTCTTCGAGGACGTCGAGATCCGTCCCGACGCCAACGGGACCACCATCAGCCTGCGCCAGCCGCTCTTATCCTGGGAAGTCGACGCCGTACCTTGACCGGCTCCAAGGGTAGGGCCGCCCCGCCGGAGTGCATTCACGGACGTTCGCGCAGGCCTCGGTTATTTCGCCTCAGACCGATCCTGACCACGGGTTAGGACGAGCGCCAGCGCGATGACCACGCTCGGTCGCGACCAATCGGACGTCGTTTCCTGGTAAAGAGGTCGCCTTGCGCGGCCACCGAGCCGGATTTGCCGCCGCCGCCGCGGAGAACGTGGGGGAACCCGACGGGGATGATGGCGCCGGTGAGCGGGCCGGCGACGTTGACCAGTGCTGGCCGAAGTCAGCGGCTCGCCAAAGTTCCGCGCCTCTCATCAGGCTTCCGGAGGCGCATTCGTCGGCTCGAGCCGCCACCTTAGAGGCCTTTCTCGGCCCTGATCCGGCCTGACGCAACGGCAGCCTCGAGCGCGTGGTAATCCTTTTCGTTCTGGTCGGCGTAGGTCTCGGCGAAGGTTGCGATTGCCTCGTCGAACGCATCGGACCTGCCGAGGTAGGCGGCGATCGCGACCCTGTCGCCTGAGCGTGCGTGTGCGCGGGCGAGCGTCCACCCGCACGCTCTCCCGTACGCGGACGCGCCGGCCGGGACGGCGGCTTCGAAGGCAAAGGAGCCCTTCCAGTCCTTGAGCTGGCGCACGTAGAAGTCGCGCTCCTGGCCGTCGAGGCCGGAGCGGTTGTGCTGCCAGCCCAGGAAGATGTCGCTCGTCGCCTGCATCAGGCGCTGACCCGCGACCACACGCTGGCCGCAGTTGCTGTACTCGCTCTTCCCGATGAAGCGCTCGAGCACCGACGGCTGCGCCTCCTTGATCTGCAGGAACAGCGGGTCCTGGTCGTCGATGCCGAGGAAGAGGGCGATCCAGGCGCGTGTGCCGACGCTGCCCACGCCGACCACCTTGCGGGCCAGGTCGACGAACCGGAACTGCTCGAGCAAGTGGCGGCGGTCGGTCTCGAGCGTCCGCCGGTAGGAACGCACAAGGGTGCGTACTTCCTCCTCGAGTTCGTCCCGTTCGACCTGCGTTGGGAGGAGCTCGTCGATCGGGACGATCAGCGGCGGGTCGCTGATGATGCGGGGCTCGCCGTCGACGACGTGGGTCAGCTTCTCGAACGCTTGCATGCTGTCCTTGGCACGGGCTTTCTCGATGCTGGCTTCGGTCTGCTTCAGCCGCTTCGGGTCGACGCCGGCGGTGAACTGCGCCATCGCCTGCTCGACCGACAGATGCGAGTACCAGAGCTCGAGGTTGCGCATCTGCGCGAAGCCGCTTATCGCCTCCCTGTAGGCGCGTACGGTTGCGAGCACAGTCGTGCGCCGCTCCTGCGCTGAGAACCCGTTCTCGCGTCCGGCGACCGCGAAGCTCGCCGCGAGTCGCTTCACGTCCCACTCCCAAGGGCCGGGCGCCGTCTCGTCGAAGTCGTTGATGTCGAAGACGAGGTTCCGCTCGGGCGAGCCGAAGATACCGAAGTTCGACAGGTGCGCGTCCCCACACAGCTGCACGCGCAGCCCGGAGGACGGGATCCGCGCGAGATCCGCCGCCATGATCAGCGCCCCGCCGCGGAAGAAAGCGAACGGGGACACCAGCATCCGACCGTAACGGATCGGCACCAGCTCCGGCACCCGCGTGGCCGCCTGTTCCTCCAACAGGGCCACTGGGTCGCGCGTATCGGGAAACTCGATCTGGGTCTGCGCTGAGCGCGGTACCTCCCTACGAGCCGCCTTCCCCTTCGCCGCCCGCTCCGCGCGAGTGGAGTGCGGCACCACCTTCGGCTTGACCGCGGTCCCGGCTCCGGGGCGCTCAGGGAACTCGCTGCTTCGGCTCGCGCCCGTCATCCGGTCGCTCCTTCCTGTCGTCCCGCCTTGAGCGTGACTTTATCGCAGGGTCAAAGCCGCTTCCGGCGATGCTGTAAACCCGACCAGATCGCAGAAGAGCGTCGTCATGCCCTTGCGCTTCTCGCCGGCGGCCGCTTGGAACTCCCTGTCCAAGGGCGGGCCGCACTCGGGGCAGAACTCAAAACCGCTGTCATACTCGATCCGCATGAAGGGCATAAAGCGGCCGACAGAGCCCAGACTCTCGCGCAACGAACCTTCAATAGCAACCGTCGCGTGTGCGGCTTCAGTGCTTCTCGCTCTACGGCGCGCGAGTGAAAGCTTTCGCGGGTTCGATTCCTCCGCCTCCATTTGAGCTCGATCAAGTGGCTCTTATCTCGTCGGGTCGAGAGCTGCCATCTGGGCTCGTAGGTTCTGGAGGTGAAGGGGCAGGGCTCACGGCAGGAGAACGAACTAGGTTGTGACCGCCATGGACGATGTTCCACAGCCGCCCGATCCGGCGGCGCTGATCCGGAGCCGGCAGTACCGCGTCCTGTTGGTGCTGGCGGCGTTGGTCGGTTTGCTGGTTTCGACAGCGTCGTGGTGCTTCCTGGAGGGGGTTCACGAGCTGCAGCTCTGGGTGTACGAGAAGCTGCCCGGCGAGGTCGGGTATCACAGCGTCCCGCTGTGGTGGCCGCTCCCGTGGGTCGCGCTTGCGGGCTTGTTGACGGCGTGCGCGGTGGTGTTCCTCCCGGGGCACGGGGGTCACGTTCCTGCCGATGGGCTGAAGGCGGGCGGCCCGCGGATCCGCCCGATCGACCTGCCAGGAGTGCTGCTTGCTGCGGTGGCGACGCTCGGCCTGGGACTCGTGCTCGGACCGGAAGGACCGCTGATCGCACTCGGACTCGGGCTCGGCACGATCGCGATGCGTCTCGTCAAGCGCGACGCACCCGATCAGGCGGTCGGCCTGATGGCGGCGGCGGGAAGCTTCGCCGCGGTTTCGTCGATCTTCGGCTCGCCCGTGATCGGTGCCGTGCTGATCATCGAGGCGACCGGGCTCGGCGGGGCAACCTTGCCGCTTGTGCTCTTGCCGGGTCTCCTCGCTGCCGGGGTTGGTTCGCTCGTTTTCATCGGTCTCGGGTCGTTCTCGGGGTTCAGCACCGCGGCCTGGTCGTTGAGCCCGTTCCCGCTTCCCTCGTTTGGAGGCCCTGGCTGGGGCGACTTCGTCTGGACGATCCTGCTGGCCGTCGCGACGGCCGTGGTCGTGTTCGCGATCATGGAGCTCGCCCGCTGGGCGAAGCGTCTGGTCGACCGGCACCCGTTCCCGTTCACGGTCGCCGCAGGACTGGCGGTCGGCGGGCTCGCGATCGCCTTCGCCGAGGCGACCGGCAAGTCACCCGACGCGGTGTTGTTCTCAGGGCAAGAGTCGTTCGGGTCGCTATTCGGGCAGGCCGCGACGATCTCGCTCTCGACGCTCACGCTGCTCTTGCTGTTCAAGGGGCTTGCCTGGTCGATCTCACTTGGCAACTTCCGTGGCGGCCCGACCTTCCCCGCGATCTTCCTCGGCGTCGTCGCTGGACTGATGGCGCAGCATTTGCCTGGGTATGCCGAGACACAGGCGGTGGCGGCGCTCATCGGCGCCGCCTGCGTCTCCGTCCTCCGGCTTCCACTCTCCTCGGTCATGATCGCGTCGCTTCTCTGCGCCAAGGCGGGGCTCGCGGTCGCGCCGTTGATCGTGGTCGCTGTCGCAGTGGCGTTTCTGACGAGCGAGACGCTGACGGCGTTCGTGGACGCTCGCATCGGTGCTGACCCCGCGACCACCCAGACTGATTTCGCGGAGGGAAGCTCGCCAACCGTTGAACCTGAAACGGCTTAGGTCAGCAGAATGCCGAGCGCGTCAATGACGAGGAGCGCAGCGAGCACGAGCAGCGCGTAGACCGTGACCTGCGGCTGTCGGCGAGCGATCTCGCCCTCGGCGCCCCTCATCAGCGCGATGACGCGTTTTCCGAAGAGCAGAAAAACGACCGCCGGGCCCCAGACCAGCGCCGTCGCGAGCGTGACGTAGACGACGATGAGCACGGTCTTGTCAGCGTCGCCGACGCCCGCGGTCACGATCGTTGTGGCGGCCAGGCTCGTCACCACCAGTCGCTTCGGGCCGCCGACCCCGAGCACCAACCCGGCTACGAAGGTCGTCAGGAAGCGCAAACGGCCGAGTCGCTCGAGCACGGCCTGTGTCCGGGCGCCCGATCTCTCGTTCGACGATGGACGCGGATTCGCGTTCGGAGGTCTGCGACGAACCCTGACGGCGAGAGCGATCAGCGCGACCGCGAGCGCCAGCGCCAACGCGGCTCGAACGCCGGGGTGGCTCTTGCTCCCCGAGCCGGCGGCGGCGACGCCAAGGGTCACGAACACCGAGCACGTCAGCGCCTGCGCTCCGACGAACCCGGCGCCGAAGCCGAACGTCTTCAACCGTCCGCCGGGCATCACCGCAAGCGTCGCAGCGAACGCGAGCGCACTCAGCCCAGCGAGGAGACCGTAGAGAAGCACTTGAATCGAGGCGTCGAGCATCTCGATGCTGCACGGTACGTCGTTCGGTCAGGGCCCACTTGCGTCGCCCCCTCGAGGACGCCGTCCTTGCCGCCGTCACGGCTGGACTAGGCTCCGAGCACGCGGCGCCTTGATGCCGCGACCGTCACGAACGCAGAGAGGAAGATCATGGCTGACACGCCGACGGACGTTCTTGTCGCGGGCTATCAGGACATCGACGAAGCGACACGCGACTTCGAGGCGCTGATCGCGCTCGTCAAGGAGAAGAAGGTCGAGATCGACGGCGTGATCCTCGTCACGCACGCGCAGGACGGCAGCGTTGCGGTGCGGCAGACCGGCGACAACCTCGGCCGCAAGGGGATGGGCTGGGGCGGCGGGGTCGGGCTGGCGGTCGGGCTGTTCGCGCCGCCGCTGCTCGCCGCGGTCGCGGTTGGAGCCGTCGCCGGCGGAGTGATCGGCAAGTTCGTCGACCATCGAGTCGAGAACGAGATTCATGACAAGATCGGGGAGAGCCTGCCGCCCGGCTCGGCCGGGATCATCGCCGTGTTCGACGACACCCAGCGGCTCGGCGTCGAACAGGCGCTCCCGGGCGCGCTGCTCCGGTCGATCGTCCAGGGCGACAAGACGGGCGTCTCCGCCTTGAGGGAGTCGCTCGCCGAGGCGATGGGCAAGTTCAGCCCGGACCGGACTGTGCTCCCGATCCCCGACCCGAGCTTCGGCGGCACGATCGGGAGAACGCTCGACGAATCCGTCGCCGACTGGACGATCAACATGACCCCGAAGCCGCCCGAGGGTGCGCCGAACGTGCTGCTCGTGCTGATCGACGACGCGGGCTTCGGGAACCCGTCGACGTTCGGCGGGCCCGTCTCGACGCCGGTCATGACGAGGGTCGCCGAGCAGGGCCTGAGATACAACCGCCTCCACGTCACCGCTCTCTGCTCGCCGACGCGGGCCGCCCTGCTGACGGGCCGCAACCACCACACGGTCGGGTTCGGGTCGATCGGCGAGCTCCCGGGGCCGTTCCCGGGCTACACCGCGAGTGTGCCGAAAGACTGCGCCTCGTTCGTGCGCGTGCTCCAGGGCAACGGCTACTCGACCGGCGGGTTCGGCAAGTGGCACCTGACCCCCGACCACCTGCAGGGCGCGGCCGGCCCGTTCGACCGCTGGCCCAACGCGTGGGGATTCGACCACTTCTGGGGTTTCCTCGGCGGCGAGACGGGCCAGTACGACCCCCTGATCACACAGGACAACACCACCCTCGGTGTGCCCGACCGGCAGGGCGGCGAGTACTACCTGCCCGACGACCTGACGGACCAGGCCGTACGCTGGCTCCACGAAGTGCGCGCCCAGGACCAGGAAAAGCCCTGGTTCATCTACTACTCGACCGGTTGCGCCCACGCCCCCCACCAGGTCGCGGTCGAGTGGAGCGAGAAGTACCGGGGCAAGTTCGACCAGGGCTGGGACCGGCTACGCGAGGAGACGTTCGAGCGGCAGAAGCAGCTCGGCGTGATCCCAGCCGACGCAGAGCTCACGCCGAGACCGGATGCGCTGCCTGCCTGGGACTCCCTTTCCGAGAGCGAAAAGCAGCTCTACGCCCGACAGATGGAGGTCTACGCGGGCTATGGAGAGAACGCAGACTCGAACATCGGCCGGCTCCTCGACGCAGTCGACGAGCTCGGCGAACTCGAGAACACCCTCGTCCTCTACATCTTCGGCGACAACGGCGCGAGCCTCGAGGGCACGCTCACCGGCTCGTTCAACGAGCTGACGATGCAAAACGGGATCGCACTGACCCCGGAGCAGCAACTGTCCCTGATCCGCCGGTACGGCGGGCTCGACGCCTGGGGCACCGACGCATACGCCCCCCACTACGCGGCCGCCTGGGCGTGGGCCGGCAACACTCCGTTCCAGTGGGGCAAACAGGTCGCCTCCCACCTCGGCGGCACCCGCAACCCGATGGTCGTCGCCTGGCCGCAGAGGATCAATGACACCGGCGGACTGCGGTCGCAGTTCACCCACTGCATCGACATCGGCCCGACCATCCTCGAGGCAGCCGGCCTGCCCGAGGCAAAGATCGTCGACGGGATCCAACAGAAGCCGATGGAAGGAACGAGCTTCCTCTACAGCCTCGACGACGCGAACGCGGCCGAACGCCACACCGTCCAGTACTTCGAGATCTACGGCAACCGCGCGATCTACAAGGACGGCTGGTGGGCCGCATGCATGCTCGACCGCATCCCCTGGGACGCCTCACCCCCCTCGATCGCGCGCTTCGCACCCGGAACGTACGACCCTGACCAGGATCGCTGGGAGCTCTACTACCTCCCCGACGACTTCAGCCAGGCGCACGACCTCGCCGGCGAGAACCCGGAGAAGCTCGCCGAGCTGAAGGAACTCTTCTGGCAGGAGGCGGAACAGCACAACGTGCTGCCCCTGCTCGCGGGATTCTCGGTGTTCTTCGGGATCCTGCCGCCGATGCCGACCATCACGACACAGACCTTCTATGGCGACGTCCAGAACATCGCCTCCGGGATGATCCCGCGCATCTACGGCCGCTCCTACGCGATCGAGGCGGAACTCGCGGTCCCCGACGGCGGCGCCGAGGGCGTGATCGTCGCCGAGGCCGACGAGATGGGCGGCTTCTCGCTCTGGGTCGACGCGAACGGCCTGCTCCACCACAGCTACTCGATGATGGGGGTCGAGCAGTACAAGCAGGTCTCGACCCAACCGATCCCGCCCGGAGACGTCACGGTCCGAATGCAGTTCGACGCCGACCGGCAGGAACGCTCAGCCGGAGGCACCGTCTCGCTCTACGCGAACGACGCCAAGATCGGCGAGGGACGGATCGAGAAGACCGTCTTCTTCCGCTTCTCGGGGTACAGCGGCATGGACGTCGGCCGCGACAACGGACTAGTCGTCGACCGAACCTACGCGGTCAAGGCCCCCTACCGCTTCACGGGAACGGTGAAGAAAGTCGTCTTCGACCTCAAGCCCGGCAGCCACGACGACGAGAAGGCCCTGCACGAGGCAAACGCGCACGTTGCCGCCGCACACGGCATCAGCGCCTAGGCGATTCCGAAGCCGCGACCGGCGACGCGCTCTATGCCGGCGCCGGCGTTGCTCTAGGATCCGGACGACTCGTCCTACAGGGCTGGGAGACGAATCTGCGCGTCGGCGACCGGATGACCGTTGAGCCGGCAGGAAGACCGCTTACGCGGTCCGGTTGGGCGCGTGTCTTCCCGAGCAACGGCATGCAGCGGATTGTTGGGGCGAGGTGACCCAGCGCGACCCGGCAAAGCAAGAGAGCTCGACGACCGTGTCTTCTTCACGGACCCGGCGGACATACGACTCTGCGCAGACGCGGGGGACGGACGCCTATGAACGCGGGAGGCTCTGGATCGAGAACCAGGATCCGGCATCGCGCAAGGGCGCCACGATCGGGTGGGTGCGCCGCTACCAAGCCGCTGACGGACAGCTTTACGCGGTGCTGCTGGCCGCGTACCTCTTCCTCACGTTGCTCCCGCTCCTGCTCATCTACTCGAGCTACCTCTACAGCGACCCCGAGGCACTCGCGAAACGCGTCGAGCACCGGCTGAGGCTCGAAGGGAGCACATCGAAACTCCTCGACGCGGTCCTTCAGGGGGCGTCTGGCCACAAACTCTCGGCAGCCCTGATCGCCGCTCTCGATCTCTTCTTCTTCGGGCTCGGCTTCGGGCGGGTCCTGCAGCTCGCGCACGCCCGGTCATGGGGCTTCGACCTGCGCAAACGCGCTGTCATGGACCAGGTCCTCTACCTGGAGGTGCTGGGTGCGCTCGCGGTCATCACCCTCCTCTTCTTCGTGCAGAGCAAGGCTCTGCGCGGCGACCCATCCTGGATCGGCTGGGTACTCGACATCGGTTGGTTCCTCCTGCTCCTCGGGTTCTTCGTCTGGGCGCCGCGGATCCTGCTTCACAAGCGCGTCGCTGCACGCGACATCCTCCCCGGGGCGGTCTTCACGATGATCTGCCTGATAGGGCTACGGATCGTCTCCGGTTTGTTGCTGAAGCACTGGCTCGAGTGGTACTCGAGGACCTACGGCGCGCTCGGGATCGTGATGGCGATCTTCTTCTGGATCATCGCCGCCACCACGATCCTCGTCCTTGCCGCCGCCCTATCTCCCGCGCTCGCCCACCGCCGCGGTCTACGGCACGCCCAGCTCGCCCCAGTCGAGGAACCGGTGACCCCCAGGTGAGCGAGCCGGGCCGTCTTTCCAAAGCGGGGCAAAAGGTCAAGGCCGTTCCGCGGCCGAGCCCGATCGAGCGCCGCATGTCGAAGTTCCTCCGCGAGCCGCCGCGAATGCGCACGGCGGCGAGCGTGATCGTCACGGCAACGCTGGTGATCGTGGTGGGTGGTGGCGCACTGTTCCGCGTGCTCGACCACAAGGAGTACCCCGATATCTGGATCGGAATGTGGTTCGCGCTGCAGACGGTCACGACGGTTGGCTACGGCGACGTCACGCCCAAGGACGCAGCCGGCAAGCTCGTCGCCGCACTCATCATGCTCGAGGGAATCGCCTTCCTTGCGATCGTCACCGCGGCAATCACTTCCACCTTCGTCGCCCGCGCGGCCCGCGAGCGCCTCACCGCCGCTGAGGACTCCCAGATAGAAGACGAGAGCCGAATCGACGCTCGCCTCGACAACCTCGCACAGCAGCTCAACCGGCTTGAGTCGATGATCGAGGGACTCGCCAGTCCTCACCAAGGGCGCCCGGGCGATTAGCGAGGCGCGTGCCCCGGTGGGGCCGTTACGGCCCGATCCCATCCGCTCGCTGGTCTCGGTAGCTTCCAAGCGGTCACAAGCCGCTTCGTACGGAGCACTGGCTTCACCCCTCACGTGAGGCTATGCCCCCGCAGCGGCTAGTCTGCGAGGTGCGACAGCAGCGCCCCGCGCGTGTCGTTCTCGAAGACGCGGCGAAGTCAAATAGGGAGGTCGGAAATTCTTCTTGCTTCGTCCGGCTGGTGGGTTGGCGGGATCATCTTTCTCGTCATCTGGATAGCCATTGCTTTCTGGCCGGCTCGCGTTGCAGCTCGCAAGGGTCACAGCTTCTTTCTGTTCTTTGTCTTCAGCCTCATCTTCTTCCCGCTCGCCCTGCTTGTGGCCTACATGGTGAGGGACCGCCGCTAGGCTCCGCCCTCCTAGAGCGGCCCTGGATCGACCTGGGTCAGCGAGCGCAGCCCGATTCCGGATCTACGCGAGGGACGAGGCCGGGGCTCGAGTTCTCGGCCCCCGGGCGTGGCTCTACGCGGCCGCGGTAGACCTCCACGCACGCGTTTATCCCCGGGACGGCTGGCAGGCCGCCCGAGGGCGGCGACCTAGAAGGCTATGAGCACCTCGCCCGCAGTCACGTATGGCGCCGCGACGTTCAGGTCTGGGAGGTTCTCGGCCAGCCACGCGGCGGCAACCCGATTGGACTCCTCCGCGCCCGCCTCGTCCTCGAACACACTGATCGTGGTCGTCCCCTCGTCGATCTTGAGGAGGTAGTAGGCCTTGAACCCGTTGATTCCGCTGATGAGTTGCCGAACATCGTCGGTGCGCTCTGCGAGCGCGTCGGCGAGGTCGTGGTTCCCGGCGTATGCGCGGATGCTTGCGTACATGGTGGTGCCTCCTTCGTTGAACTCGGACCCCAAGGGCTACACCCTCTCAAAGTTCGAGCCAAGCGGAGCTCGTCTCGGGAGGGTCACGTCACTTCGAGAAGGCCCTGCGACGGGGCGGCGCCACCTGGCACGCATCGGTCGCTGCTAGACCCCCGTCGATCAGCGTCAGGCGCAATAGGAGTCGGGATGGGCAGTGCGGCCGCCGAGCGGACGATGGAGTCGGTCGTTACGCTGGCGTGCCGGGCACCGTCAACGCAGACTGCGGACACCGAGGTTGTGGACAGAAAGGACAGGGGAATGCGCATTCTCGCCTTTGGCGGAAGTCTTCGGGAAGGCTCGTGGAATCGAGCGCTCCTTCACGAGGCGGCCGACCTGCTCCCAAGTCCCGTCGAGATGGACATGAGCCAACTCGGCGCGATCGGGTCGCTGCCGCTGTTCAACGCGGATCTCCTCGATCACGCCTCGCCTCCCGAGGCGAGGGGGCTGAAAGACGCACTGCGGGCGGCGGATGGTCTGCTCATCGCGACTCCGGAATACAACTGGGGAATTCCAGGCTTTCTGAAGAATGCGATCGACTGGGCGTCCCGACCGACGGCCGACATTCCAGCGGTCTTCGGCGACCTCCCGGTCGCACTCATGGGCGCCGGCGGCGGTTCGGGCACGAGGAACGCGCAAGCCGCCTGGATGTCGGTGTTCCGCTACCTCAGGATGAGGCCGTGGCTGGATCAATGGCTGTTCATCGACCACGGTCGGCAACGCTTCGAGGATGGCGGTGGACTGGTCGACGAGGCGACACGCGAGCAACTAAGAAGCTTCGTCACCGGCTTCTCGGCGTACTGCGAGGAGTTGCCTCGCATCCGCCACAGACGACGCTGACAGTCGTCGTGCCGTGCCCTTTTGGGCCCGGGTACGTCAGGTGCGGCGGAGGGCCCGCGGTCACATGCCGCGCGGCGGGCGACGTCGTCCACCGAAGCCCCCTCGCATCAGCAGCCGCATGACAAAGAGGACGAGGAAGATGACCATCCTGGGAGAAGTCGATGCGGCATCACGCCGAGCAGCCCTGCCCGAGTGTGCGAGAACAGCCCCTACAGCGACGATACCGTCCACATTCAGCTAGGGGTGGATGATCTCGTGGACCGGGAACTCCTCGATGTCCGGCGGCCCCTGCATCTGCACCCCTGACGCAGCGATCCCCGGCTGGATGTTGGCTTCGAGGTGTGCGTCGAAGTCTGCACGCGACTCCCAGAAGTCGATCACTCCCCAGCCGCCCTCGATCGGCCCGGACGAGTGAAACAGCATCCCCGGCCACGGGGAGCGATCCGGGTTGATGTGGTCGTGTGCAGCGTCGAACTGTTCCTGTGTCACACCTGGAAGCTTGATCCGGATACCGACTGGCAAAACGACTCCTTTCCGCGGGTAACGAGACAGCGAGATCCTAAGACGAGGAAGCAGCCGTTGCCCGAGTGAGGCCACCGCCGCATGCGCGAGCGTTGCCGAATGCACCCTGAGAGAATGCGGCCTGTGGCGGCCTGGCGTATCCGTGGAAGCTATTTCGAGTCGTGTAACTGTGAGGCGATTTGTCCGTGCCGGAGAATTGACGGCGTTCATGGTGGGCGTTCGACCTACGGCGAGTGCTTGG
This sequence comes from uncultured Actinomycetes bacterium, assembly GCA_963836925.1. Classification (GTDB taxonomy): domain Bacteria; phylum Actinomycetota; class Thermoleophilia; order Gaiellales; family Gaiellaceae; genus PALSA-600. Next base: position 63,063 of record CAWILJ010000008.1, on the reverse strand, counting down.
GTGTCCTCTCCTGGGTGATCGAGCAGGGATGGGCGGCTGATGTGTCGCTGGATGGGTTCGGGGTGGCGCTCGCGACCCGCTACCACGACGACGAACCGGGATCGCCCTGGCGTTTCGTGCTCTACGTGGACGTTCGTGCCGATGACGCTCAACGGGACGCGCTCGTGGGCATCTACACAGGTCGGCTCGGAGGCGACGCGCTGACGCACTTTCCCTGGGCGTGGAAGAAAAGCGATCTTGCGGCGATCCGGCCAGTCGAGATCGAGGTCTCACATCAGCCACGGCGCCAGTGGCTACGTATCAGCGACCGCGTCAGCGTGCGAATCAGAGAGGCCTACCCGGGAAGCGAGACTGTGACCTGCGTGATCCCGGGTCACGAAACGAGCGGCGAGGAACTGATCACGGACGTCCTCAGTGTCGATGATGGCGGGCTCCGATTCGAGTTCAGCGGCAACTGCGGCTACGCGGCCCGATTCGACTACAGCGGATAGAGCGGGAGAGAGGAGCCTGGGTTGCGCGAGAGAGTCTTTACGTCCGATGAGTGACGAGACGGCGCAGGTCACTGCTTCGTCCACCCGTCAGTGCGATAGCTATCGCCGGGTTAGAAACACCCAACAATCGAACCTGGCGACAGCAGTCTCGCCTGCCTGAGCGTTTCGCCCCCTCCGGCGGCGTCTAGGGCTGCGGCTCGTCGAGCGGCTCGGCGGCGATCGCCTGCAGTTCGCTCCAGGTAGAGCCTGGCTCGCGTCCGCGCATCGTGCGCCGCCTGGATGCCGGCGAGGACCTGGGCCCCCGAACGTCTCGGCTTCGCTCGTGCCGGCGTGTCCTGCGCCCGAGGGAGCCCCCCGGTCGCTGCGTGCCAGAGCGCGGGCTCGAGCTGCAGCGCCAGGCGCTCTGCTGCGGCGCGGGATGCGGCGCGCCTCCTCGGCGGATGTCCTGGATCGTTCCGGCGTTCACCCAGACCTCCCCGGCGCACACCGCGTGGGGTTCTCGTCACGCTCGCGGTCCGTAACCGCGTCTCGCGTCGTGACCACCGACTCGCCCGGGACTGTCGGGGTCGAGCTCTCGACCGGATCGGTCGACGCGATCGTCCAGCGTGCCGGCGAGGCGCTCGCCGCTCCGCATACACGGCTGGAGCAGGAGATCAAGCGCTCGCCGGTCGTCAACATCGGCGAGACGGGCTGGAAGACCGGCGGCGACCGCCGGATGCTCTGGGCGCGCTAGCCCCTCGGACGGCGGTGTTCCGGATCGCGGCCGGCTAGGCTGCGTCGTCTTTCAGGCGTTGCCCCGTTCCAGCCTCCCAGTGTGCTTTGGGGTATGTTCCGGCTGTGCAACGGTCGACGGATGTCGAGGACATCGTCGAGCTCGCCAATGACCTGCGAGCGGTCGTGCTCCGGCTGGCGCGGCACCTTCGCAGCGAGGCGAATGCGAGCGGGGTGACCGGCGGCCAGATCGCGATCCTGGTCGCGCTCGAGTTCAACCCTGGGATCACCGCACAGAAGCTTGCGGCTCGGGAGGGGCTCTCGGCTCCGGGCATTTCCGGACATCTGGCGCGGCTCGAGGGGATGGGGCTGCTCCGCCGTGAGCGCGGAGACGACAGTTCGGGCGTCGGGCTGTACCTCACGGACGGCGGCCGCGAGCTCGTCGCCGCTGTCCGGGCTCAGCGGACGGCATGGCTGATCGGGCGGCTCGAAGAGCTCAGCGCCGACGAGCGGCTTCGGATCAGGGCATCGCTGGCCCCGTTCGACCGCGTGAGCATGGGCGACCGTTAGCCCGCGCGCGTCTCGCCTGCGCTCGGCTCCGTGATCGACGCGGAGGCGCCACGGACCCTTCCGGGCCGCCACCGCCGGGCCCTCGCCCCCGCGGCCGTCAACGTCCGCTTGCTCCGCGGCGGCTCGTTGAGGAGCACCCGTCCGAGGTGGTCCTCCTCGCCGAAGAGAAGAGAGGCGAGCGTCGTCAGTATGGCCGTGACGAGGACCAGGACGAGGACGTCGAACTCGACGGTGTAGTCCGTCCCGAGGTTTCCGGGATAGAGGCCTCCGAGCAGCGTGTGCCGCATCAGGTCGATCGCGTAGGTGAGCGGATTCGCGCGCACGAACGGCTGCAGGAAGCCCGGCAGCAGGGCGGCGGGGTAAAGGGCGCTAGAGAGGAAGAACATCGGGAACATGAGGAAGTTCATGATCCCCGCGAAGTTCTCGATCGAGCGCATCCGCGACGCGATCACCATGCCGACGCTCGAGATCGCCACCGCTCCGAGGGCGACCGCCCCGAGCAGTTCGAGCAGCGCCGAGGCAGACGGGTGGAGGCCGAGGATCCAGATCAGCGGGAAGAGAATGACGACCTGGATCATCCCGATCAGCGACGCGCTGATCGTCTTCGCGATCACAATGACCCAGCGCGGGACGGGGGCGACCAGCAGCATCCGAATCGGCCCGAACTCCCGGTCGTGGACGGTCGCAAGGGCAGAGAGCATGGTGCTGAAGAGGATCACCATGCCGAAGAGCCCCGGCAGAAGGAATTGCTTGTACGAGACGGTGCCCTGGGTCGGCACGAGCTTCTCGAACCCCGCCCCGATCACGACCAGCCACAGGAGCGGCCGAGCGAGCGAGGCGAACAGGCGCCCCCGCTGCCGCTCGAAGCGGATCAGCTCGCGGGTGACGACCGCGGCGACGGCGCCGATCATCCAGCCGGCTCCTCTCCGCGGCCCCGCCCCGTGATGTCGACGAAGACATCCTCGAGCGTCGGATGGCTCACCCCGATCTCGGCTCCCTGGTGGGTGAGTGGCAAGAGGCGTGGAAGCACCCGGTCGGCGTCCTCGACGAACACGGACAGGCGATTCGCCGCCCGCTGCGGCTCGGTCCCGGTGAGCTCCCTCACGCGAGGAGCGAGTTCGTCGGGCCGGTCGGTCGTCACGTCGATGCGGTCGCGGCCGAGGCTGCGCTTGAGCGACGCCGGATCGCCGGTCGCCACGATGCGGCCGTGATCGACGATCGCCACGGCGTCGCAGGGGTCAGCCTCCTCGAGGTAGTGCGTGGTCAGGAACAGCGTCGTCGAACCCTGCGAGCAGAGCTCTTGCAGAAAGCCCCAGATCCGGCGCCGCTGGGCGGGGTCGAGACCGAGGGTCGGCTCGTCGAGGAACAGGATCGCGGGTCGATGAAGAATCCCGCGCGCGAGATCGAGCGCCCGGCGCATGCCGCCCGAGAACGAGCGCACGCGGGCGTGTCGACGGTCGGAAAGCCGGAAGAGCTCGAGCGCCTCGTCGATCCGGATCGCGCTCTCGCGCCGGGAGAGTCCGTAGAGCCGCGTGCAGAAACGGAGGTTCTCCTCGACCGTCAGGTCGAGGTCGAGCGTTGTCTCCTGGAACACGACTCCGATCCTTCTCCGCACACCGAGAGGCTCGTCTCTGATATCCAGGCCGGCCACCCGTGCCGTCCCGCGCGAGGGATGGAGCAGCGTCGTCAGCATGCGGATCGTCGTCGTCTTTCCCGCGCCGTTGGGGCCGAGAAAGCCGAAGAAAGTGCCGGCGCCGACCTCGAGGTCGACGGCGTCGACCGCGCGGAAGCGCCCGTAGTCGCGGCCGAGGCCCAAGATCTCGATTGCAGGGACGCTCGCCATCGATTGACTCCCTCCAGAGCTTACGGCGCGACCGGTACCTGCTCGTCGTGCGTTCGGTAGACGAGGCTGCCGTCATCCTCGCCCTGAGCGGCCTCCCGCGCCTCCACGACGATCGCGTGATGCGGAGAGAACTTGCAGACCGGGTCGGTGGCCGTTGCGTCCCCGACGAGGGCGAGCGCCTGACAGCGGCAGCCGCCGAAGTCGAGCTCCTGCCGATCGGCCGGACACGTGCGGCACGGCTCCGGCATCCAGTCGGTGCCGCGGAACCGCTCGAAGGACTCCGACTCGAACCAGATCTCGGCTAGCGCGCGGTCGCGCACGTTCTCGATGCCGAGCCCGGGGATCGTCGACGCCGCCTGACACGGCAGCACGTCTCCGTTGGGCGTCACGACCATTGCGTGTCCCCCCAGCCGCCCATGCAGGGCTTCGGGAAGTCCTCGAAGTAGTCCGGAAGCACCCAGAGGATCTCCATCGACGGGCCGATCCGCTCCCGTGCGGCCTGGACGACCCGCTCACCGTGCTCGAGCTGGGCTCGGGTGGGCATGAGTGCCGCAGGTTGATCGCCGCCCAACCCTGGTACTGCGTGTTGGCGAGCTCGACCCTCCGCGCCCCGAGCTCCTCGGCGAGTGCGATGATCGCCTCGATCCGATCGAGGTTACGCCGGTGGAGCACGACGTTGATCGTGAGCGGGAAGCCGAGCTCGCGGGCGAGGTGGGCGGCGTCGATCTTCTTCCTGTACGACCTCGTTCCCGCCATCAGGTCGGACTCGATCGGGTCGCTGTCCTGGATGCTGACCTGGACGTGATCCAGGCCGGCCTCCTTCAGAGCCGCGGCGCGCTCTGGGCGTGAACGGGGTGCCGGCCGTCACGAGCGTGCTGTAGAGCCCCGCTGCCGTCGAGGCGCGGGCGAGCTCTTCGGCGTCCTTGCGGACGAGCGGCTCGCCGCCGGTGAGGGCGAGCTGGAGCACTCCGAGGTCGGCGGCCTCGTTGAAGACGCGCGACCACTCGGCGGTCGTGAGCTCCTCCTGGTAGCGACCCGAGCCGATCGACAGCGGGTTGGAGCAGTACGGGCAGTGCAGCGGGCACTTGTAGGCAGCTCCGCGATCAGGAGGAGCGGGTTAGGAGCCAGCATCGATGACCATCCCTCTGTTCGCAAGTGAAAGAAGCAGGTTCTCGACGTCGTCGTGGACGTCGGCGCCGTCGAAGCGCTGGGACAGCTCGCCGGCTATCTCCTCGATCGTCCGCTGCCCGTCACACAGCTCGAGCACGTTGACGGCGGTCTCGTTGAGACCGAGCGCTCCCTCGGGGAAGAGCAGGACGTGGCGTTGGCGGACGCGATCCCAGTGGAGGCGGAAGCCGTTGGGAAGCCGCGGCACGTTCAGCGTCGGCACGTCGGCTCACCCGTTCCGGCCGGGGCGTGTGTCGCCGCGGTCGATCGCCTCGAGCTGGGCCCAGAGAAGGTCGCACTTGAACACGAGCGCAGCCACTGCGCGCTGCTGCTCGGGCAGGGTGAGGCACCGCTCGACGACGAGGTCGAGGGCGTACTGGGCGTCGCGCGGTGCCTGGTGGAGCCGCGCACGGAAGTAGTCGAGGCCTTCCGGGTCGATCCACGGGTAATGCTTCTCCATCCCCTCGAGCCGGACCTTGATCGCCGCCGGCCCGAACAGCTCGGTCAGGGATGCCGCCACCGCCTCGATCCACGGCCTTTGCCGGCAGAAGTTCACGTACGCATCGACTGCGAACCGGACTGCAGGCAGGACACGTCGCTCGCTCAGCATCTCCTCGCGGTCGACCCCGAGCGCCTCGCCGAGACGCAGCCACGACTCGATTCCCCCTCCCCCGGGGGCGTCGCCGTCGTGGTCGAGGATCCGCTGGATCCACTCCCGCCGGACCTCACGCTCTGGGCAGTTGGAGAGGATCGCTGCGTCCTTGAGCGGGATGCAGACCTGGTAGTAGTAGCGGTTCGCGACCCAGCGGCCGAGTTCCTCGCGGTTGAGCTCGCCGCCGTTCATGCGGCGATGGAACGGGTGCAGGTCGTGGTAGCGGGCGCCTTGCTCCCGCAGATGGGCGACGAACCCTTCGGGCGCCCACGGCGTCCCTGCCGAGAGCTCCCGGACGGTGCTCGTCAAAGCGTGACCTCCATTCCGTCCCAGCCGACGTCGATCCCGCTTCGGGCGACGGTCGAGCGCTCGGGCGAGTCTTCGAGCAGGATCGGGTTCGTGTTGTTGATGTGGACGAAGATCGTCCTCGCCCCGAGCCCAGCGAGCGCGGCCATGCTCCCGTTCGGGCCGGAGATGGGCATGTGCCCCATGGCGAGCGCATCCCGTTCGGCGAGGCCGAGCGACACGAGCTCGTCCCGCTCCCAGAAGGTGCCGTCGACCGCGACGCAGTCGCTGCTCGAGAGCCGCTCGGCGACGGCGTCGTCGATCGCCTCGAGTGCCGGCGCGTACGTCAGGACTCCGCCCGTGCTGCGGTCGCGGATCGTCAGCCCGACGGAGACGAGGTCCGGGATCGCGTCGCCGACGTAGAGCGGCGGGTCGCCGCCCGTGACGAACGGCTCCACCTCGAAGCCGTCGTCGAGGACGAGCGTCTCCCCGGGCTCGAGCGGGGCCCACTCGACACCGCAATAGCGGCGCAGCATCGTGAACACCGGGTAGTGATGCGTGAGCGCCTCGTGCGCTGGACGGGTCGAGTAGATCCGGAGGGGCGAGCTCGACTCCCTCATCAGCAGGAGACCGGCCGTATGGTCGATCTCGGCATCGGTGAGGATGACCCCCGCGAAGGGGGTCGCGCGGAGGCCGTTCGCTCGGTCCCGCTCGATCGGCAGGTCGGCGATCTGCTGGCGAAGGTCGGGGGAGGCGTTGACGAGGTACCAAGGCTCGCCAGGGGCCCGAAAGGCGATCGACGACTGCGTTCGCGCTCGGGCCCGCCCGGAGCCCTCGCGGGCGGCGACGCACGCGTCGCAGTGGCAGTTCCACTGGGGGTAGCCGCCGCCTGCGGCAGCACCCAGGATCCGCACGATCATCTGGTGCCTACCTGACGGGCATGCCGGCGACTCCGAACGACCAAGTTCCGGAGCCCCGGACCGAACCGCGTCCGTGGGCTCCGGACATCGGTCGACTCCTACCTGTGATACCGGTAGCAGGTGACTTCAGACGAAAGTTCGATGATCTCGAACTCGGGCTTTACCCACTTCACTTGAAGGCTCCTGTTCTGTTGAGGACGTCGGACCTGTGCGATGAATGATCAGTCAGTTCGTCACCGCGTTGCAAGTATTACACGGAAGTGACAGATTTTCAAGGAACTTCGCTTACAGGTTCGTTTGTTGCTAGAAGGGGGTCGTGAACTTCGCGCTCGACCCGGCTGCGCCTGAGGATTCGGCTTCGGGGCTCCTGGCAGTGCCGTATTGCGGGGTTCGGTCGCCCCTCGTCGAGCGTTTGGACGCGCTTGTGGGCGGCCGCCTGGGGCTGCTCGCCGGGGACGCCTCTGCGGAGCCGGGGCGGATCGCGATCCTCAACGTCGCCGGGGGCGACGGCGTCGCGGCCTCGCGCGTGGCGCTCGTCGGGGTCGGACACGGGCGGCGACATCGACCCGGCGGCCGTCCGGACCGGGGCGGCAGCCGCGGCCCGTGCCGGACGAGGCTTCGGAGGGAGCCTCGCGTGGGCGTTCGACCCTGACCTGCGGTTCGCTCCCGAGGGCCAGGTTCGCGCTGCGGTCGAGGGTGCGGTGATCGGCTCGTACGAGCCCGGGAGGCGCAAGTCCGGCCCCCGGGGCCCCGAGCTGCAGGAACTGGCGGTGGTCGGTGCGCCCGAGGGGCTGCAGGAGGTCGCACGCCGGGCCGAGGTGGTCGCACGCTGGACGAACCGCGCCCGCGACCTCGTTGACGGACCGCCGAACGAGGTGACGCCCGCCGGGATGGCGCGGGTCGCTCACGAGCTCCTCGACCCAGTGGGAGTCTCGGTGGACGCGCTTGGGGGCGACCAGATCGAGGCGCTCGGACTGTCGGCGCTCGCCGCGGTCGGACGCGGAAGCGCGAACGATGCCCGGCTCATCGTGCTTCGCACCGGGAGTGGCGAGCCTGCCCTCGGCCTGGTCGGGAAGTCCGTCACGTTCGACTCGGGCGGCTACTTCCTCAAACCGCAGGGCGACATCGTCAAGCAAAAGGCGGACATGGGCGGAGGAGCGGCCGTCATCGGCGCCGTTGGCGCGATCGCCGAGCTCGGGCTTCCCGTGCCGGTTCTCGGGGTGCTCCCGGCGGCGGAGAACATGATCGACGGGGCGGCGTTCCGCCCCGGCGACGTGCTCAAGACCGCGGCCGGCCTCACGGTCGAGATCACGAACCCCGACGCCGAGGGACGACTCATTCTCGCCGACGGTCTGTGGTATGCCCGAAGGGAGGGGGCGAGGAGGCTCGTCGATGTCGCGACGCTCACGGGAGCGATTCGCGGTGCACTCGGCGACCGGTACATCGGGGTGTTCGCGAACGACGACTCGTGGCGCGGCGAGGTCGTCGCGGCGGGCGACGCGGCCGGGGACGACGCGTGGCCGATGCCGCTCCATCCGCGCTACGGGCGCCTGCTGGAGTCGTCGCTCGCCGACCTCAAGAACACATCCGGGCGAAGCTTCGGATACCCGATCTTCGCGGCCGCATTCCTCGAGCGCTTCGTCGACGGAGTCCCCTGGGCCCACCTCGACATCCACTCGACCGCCTTCCTGGACGACGACCGCGACGAGTTCACGCGAGGTGCGACCGGCGCCGGGGTGCGGCTGCTGGTCGAGCTCGCGTCGAGGCTCGCGGCCGATCAGCCCGGCAGGTGAATCGAGGCGAGGGCGCGCGGTGCGTCGGCCGGGAGGGAGCTCGGCCAGCCGGCGAGCGCGACTGACCCTCCCGGCTCGGCCGGGACGGAGGAGAACACCGCGAGCTTGTCCTCGAAGAGCGAGAGCGTTCTCCCCGCCAGGCTCGGCGGTAGGACGATCTCGAACCGACCCGAGCGATCGGGCCAGGTCATCGAGAGGGGGCGCACGGGCGTGTCACCGCGGGCGAGACCGGCGAGGACCCCGGTGTAAACCGCCCCGGGGTACGACCTGGGACGCGGGATCGCCATCGCGTAGCCGGTCGGCGGCAGCCTGATGTCCAGCGACGCGCTCTTGAGGCGCTGGAAGTACACGAACTCCCCGGCAAGGAACTGGTAGACGGTGTTGCCGATCGAGACGCGAACGGTGAACGGGACCGGGTCGACGGGCTTCTCCGACGAGGCGGTGAAGAGCGAGCTGTAGTGCCCCTCGGCATCCGTCGGGGTCGAGATCGTCCAGTAGTCGCGGTCGAGGGTGCGGGTGCTCACCTGCGCGCCTGAGACCGGCTTGCCGTCCCCATCGGTCACCGTCCCGGTCAGCCGGTAGGTGAGGAGCCCGGGCGCAGGCGGGGCGCCGCGGCTCGAATCGACGATCTGTCCGGTGACGACGGGATCGCCGGCGGCGTTCCGGAACGCGGTCAGGTTGCGTACCGTGTAGGCGACCTCGATGGACGACTGCGTCGCGAGTAGCGCCGCTTGCTGTGCGTCGGTCAGGGCCGCTCCCCTGATCGTCCCGCCCGCCGTGTTGGTGACCGCGACCACGTGCCGTCCGAGCAGCGTGTGGTCGACGAGGTAGGTGAACCGCCCCTCGGCGTTCGTGGCGCCCGGGACGAAGAAGTCGTCGACCCGCACCTGGACGCCGGCGACCGGGGCCCCGCCGAGCTCGATCGTCCCTCCCGCCTCGACGAGGTTGTCGCTGTCGGCGTTCCAGGTGGCGACCGGCAGCGGAGGGGGGGTGACGATCGCTGCGCGGGTCGCGTCGTTTCGCCCGGCAGCGGCCGACCACACCCCGACCAGGGCCGCGAGGAGTGCTGCGACGACCCCTGCCCTAGCCACCGAGCCCTGCCCTCGCGACGATGGCAAAGGTCCCGCTCGGAGAAGAGAGCTCCGGCGGCTGATCCGACGCGACGACATGGAATCGAATCCATTCGCCGGCGAGTGCGCGCGCACGTCTCGTGGAGGCGACCACGTACTTGCCCTGGCCGGAGGCCGTGAACTCGAAGTAGTCGATCCCGCCGCCGGCGACCGGGCTCGGCGTTTGTGCCCCCTCGAACACCGCCGTCGTGGCTCCGGGATGGTCGACGACGGCGACCCCGTCCGCGCACAGTGCGGCGTGGTTCGTGAAGGTCACGTAGACCTTCCATCCCTCGGGCACCGACACGGTCGTCGTGCCATGGGAGCTGCCGTCGAGCGTTGCCTCGCAACGGGCCGAGTTCAGCGAGGAGACGAGCTGCAGCTCGACGGTGTGGGGCTGGGCTCCGGCCGCGTAGAACTCGGGAGGCGTGTTGAGCGCGCCGGGGCCGGCTCCCTGCGGGCGGATCGCGGGCGCGGGCGACTGGGACGTGTCGCCGTTCAGGGTGAAGATCTGGAGCTGAGAGGCGGTCCCGCCGTAGGACGAGGTGGCGGTTCCGCCCACGGTGATGGCGAGGTACTCCTTGCCGTTCGCCTCGTAGATCGAGGGCGCCGCCGCGATCTGGAAGCCGGTCTGGAAACTCCAGAGGGGGTTGCCCGTGTAGGTGTCGTACGCCCGCAGGAGGCCGTCGCCCCCGCCGATGAAGGCGAGCCCGGTGGCTGTGGTCGTCGCGCCGCCGCGCCCCGGCTCGGGGACGATCTGCTTCCAGGCGATCTTTCCGAGCGCCGTGTTCACCGCGGTCACGCTGCCGAAGTCGTGCCAGTCCTTCGGCGAGTAGCCGAAGGTGCTCGCGACGAGGCCGTTGTCGACGTCGCCGCGGATCTTGTTCCGATCGATCAGCTTCGCGTTGGCCTGCTGCTGGAGGACGACTCCCGTTTCGGCCTGGCTGTTGATTACGTAGCCGGTTGTCGGGTCGAAGGAGGAGGGCGAGTAGTTGAGCCCTCCGAGCGACGACGGGTACACCGCCACCGGCTTGCCCGGGACGAGCGCCTGGTGCTCGACGTTGTTCAGCAGCTTGACGTGCTGGTAGATCGGAGCGCCCGTCCTCGCGTCGTACATCCACCACGTCCCCTCTTTGGTCGCAACGGAGACGACCTTCCGTCTCACGCCGTTGATCTTGACCACGTACAGGAGGACTGGCTGGCTCGTGCTGTACCCCCACTGGTCACCCGGGATCTGCTGCTGCCACCAGAGCTGTCGCCCGGTGAGGAGGTTCAGGGCGACGACCGAGTCCGTGCGCGGGTCGGAGCCCGGCCGCACCTGGGGGTCGAAGATCGGCGACGGATTGGACGTCGTGATGTACATGGTGTTCGTCTTGGGGTCGATGGTGGCCGGGTTCCAGTTCGTCCCACCGCCGATGTACACGCCGAGCGACCGCCATTCGGTCTGGTCGGGCGGGATGATCCAGTAGGGGCTCGACCAGGCCGCGGCGAGATCGGTCGTGTACGCCATCACGAAACCGCGGACGCCATAATCGGATCCCGACGCTCCGACCACCAGCAGGTGGTTCCAGCAGATCGGCGCTTGGGTCTCTGAGTAGTTGTACTCGGCGCTCGCGCCTGGGACGGCATCCGAGATCGGGACCTCCTTGACGAGCTTCCCCGAGGACGCGTCGAGCGAGACGATCTTCATGTCGAGCGTGAGCAGGAAGACCTTCCCGTCGCAGTAGGCGACGCCGCGGTTGGCGTTCACGCCGTAGTCGGCGAAGACGCCGGTGTTGTCGGGCTTCCATTCCCAACGGACCTTTCCGCTCCCGCCGTCGATCCCGAAGACGTAGTCGTTTCCGGTCGTCACGTAGATGACGCCGTTGACCACGATCGGGAAGCTCTGCTGCCCCTTCGGGATCGCCGGATCGATCCGGCGGAAGTCGATCGTCGCGACCCGGCCGAGCGCGTTCACGTTCTGCTTCGTGATCTCGGTCAGCCGCGAGTGCCGAATCTCGTCGGGGGTGCCGCCGTACATCCCCCAGTCATCGGGACCGAACGGGTTCGCCTCGACGCCTTCCTGCGGGGTCGACCCGGGATGGGTCGCCGTCGAGCTGGAGGGTGCTGTCGTGGGAATCGCGCTTCCGTTGCCGCCCGTGCTTCGCGAGAGGATCCCGCTGGCAAGCAGGCCGACAACCACGGCGGCGACGAGCACGACAACCGCGATCGCAACGTTCTTGCCTCGGACGGGGCACCCCTCCTTCTGGAAGCTGGGGCGCAGCGCCGGACCGGGGCGGAGCCTGGTCGGAACGCTGCTAATGGTGCGATAACGTCGTAAAACCTAACACGCCGTTCACGGGCGTGCTTGAGAATCGACGAAACCGAATCCGGGCGGGCTCGACGCCTAGACCGGCAGCGTTTGGGTCGCACGCGCGACGAGCCGCTCGAGATCGAAAGGCTGTTCCGATCGCGGGTCGCCGCCGCTCTGGCTGTCGAACATGATCACGTGAACCGAACCGTGCTGTTCCTCGATCTGTCGCAGGAGCTGCCAGCCCTTGCTCCCGAGCTTCGCAACGTCCAGGAGCACGAGGCTCGGAGCGCGACCCTCGAGCGCCGTGAGCGAGCTCGTAGTGGAGCCGTCGGACAGCCGGACGTCGTATCCCAGCTCGTCGAGGCGGACGCGAAGGGACAGCCGCAGCGTGTCGTCGCCGCCGATCACGAGGACGAGCGGCGTGATGTAGGGCGAATGGCGTCGGCCACCGCTGATGAATTCGTCGAGGGCGGCACGCTGGAACCGTCTGTGTCCCCCAGGCGTGTAGAACACCGGGAGCCGTCCCTGATCGGACCACTTCCGTGTCGTTGCCGGCGCGACACCGAGATAACTGGACGCTTCGCCGAGGGTGAGCCAGTCCGAGCCCGCGACGGTCATCATCGCTGAGCGACTAAAGCTGTCATCTTCGGTTAGAAACTACACGAAACTGACGTCCTCGCCGCGGAGTTCTCGCGGAGTGTCGGGTGTCACCATACGGCTCGTTGTCCCAGGCGAACGCGCGTCCCATTCGGCCGCTGGAAGAGCACGGTGCCGACGCGTGCACATCCATGCCCGCATCGAGTCCCACGTGAAACGAACAAACGGAATGTAGGTGTTACACCGTTGATCTGATCTGACACTCCCATGGCTCGACCTTGCCGGTCGACAGTGAGGAACTGTCCAGTTTGGGGTCGTAGTAGCGGCCGATGTTGCCGAGAGCGGGGTTGCGTCGTGTGTCTAGGGTTCGCGGATATCGATCAGGTCGGCGATCGCCGAGAGGTCTTTGGCGTTTCTGGTCATGAGCGGCACCCGGTGGACGTTCGCGGTGGCGGCGATCACGAGGTCTATGGCGCGTCTCCTGGGCTGGCCGCCGCGGTTGTCGATCGCTGCTGCCAGCCGGCCCCATTCGCGCGCGACGTCGGCGTCGACGGGCAGTGGGTCGAAGGTGGCCTCGATTATCCCGAGGCGTGTCGCTCTTCGGGAACGCTCGTCGTCTGAGGTCGCGACGAGGACACCAAAATGCAACTCGGCGAGAGAGGCGACGCTGATCGCGCCTTCAAGGTCGCCTGGGCTCTCCGATCCGATGAGGACGGAGGTGTCGAGGAGCGCTCGCACCTAGGATGCGAAAAGGTCATCCAGGCCGCTGGGGAACCGGGCCAGGTCATCGGCGAGCGTTTGAGGGGTCGGGGTCTGCCAGATCTTCTGAAGCGCGGATCCCCGCACCCATTGACGGGCTCCTGTGGGGCCGAGCCGCGCCACCGGCCGACCTGCGACCGTCACGGTGAATTCCTCGCCGGCTTCGGCACGCCGCAAGACATCGCTGACGTTGTTGCGTAGCTCTTTCTGCGGGATGACGTTCACGCACCTAGCGTAGCAGTTCTGCTACCGGGCGGTCCCCGGCCCGCCGGACCCTGTCGGATCAGGAAGCGACGCCAAGCACGAGCCGGCTAGCGACGGTCGTCGTCGTTCCGTTGACGAGCAACCTCCGCTGGGCCTCAGCACCGGGCATCGTCCTTCTGGGCGCGAATCGGACGCGCCTTCCGCGCGATTCGTCGCCGTCGACCGCGACCTGCTCAGCGAGCGCGTCGGGCGACTCCGGGCAGCGGATGTCGAACTCGTGCTCAACGGGATCGACCTCGTCCTCGGCCGCGCGTAGCGGCAGGCGCCGCCGTCCCTGTCGCCCGCAGTCCCGGCGCGTTCGTCGGTTGAGGGCGTCGAAGTCGTACCCCCCACCAGCGTGTGACCACACGCACTCGGTCCCCACGTCGGCCGCCAGCTCCACCGCGCTGGCGGCCGAAGACCTCTCGCGACAAGCCCGTAGACCCCGCGTAGACCTCCGCGAGTCCCGCGCGACTGTGCGTCCGTCTCGACGTGTCACACGATAGGGCGCCCTACGACGCGAGCAGCAGGTCGCGCGAGACCTCGGCCGCGATCAGCGCGATGCAGTCGCCGCGCGCGACGATCGGGATCGGTCGCGATGCGAGCACGATCCCACCGACAGGGGCTGTGACCAGCAGCGGCTCGCGCTCGAGCTCGTCGAACTCGTAGATTCGCGCCAGCGGGTCGAGCGGCGCGACGATGCTCCCGAACGGCGCGATGGGCTCCATCAGCCCCGAGCGCGGCGCGAGCACGTAGTTCTCCGGCTCCGTCGCCTGAACGATCCGTGTTGGCTGCTTTCCGAGTTGCTCGCGCGTCTGCACCTCGCCGCGGAGGACGCCCACCTGCCGCGCCACGTTCGCAATGCCGGAGTACGCCGCTTCCATCGAGTCCGTGGTCAGCATGCCCGCGCCGCCAAGCTCTGACGAGACCATCACCTTCCCCTGCCGCTCGACCTCGCCGGGGAGCAGGCCGTCGCCGCCTATGTCGGTGTAGACGACCATCCAGTCGGTGTTCATCGCGAGCGCCGCCTCGAGCATCGCGCGCCGCTGCAACGGGTCGTCGACGAGGTGCATCGTCGCCATCGGCGGGAAGAGCAGCGTACGCCCGCCGCTGTGGAAGTCGCCCACGATGTCGGCACGCGGGAAGATCTCGTTCGTCAGCCAGTGCGCGAGCACCCGCGACGCCGGGCCCGTCGGCGCGCCCGGGAAGACGCGGTTGAAGTTGTTGCCGTCCGGCCACAGCCGCCGCACCGCGCGAGCCGCGGGGGGCGAGAGGCACGGCAGCAGGATCAACGTCCCGGTCACGTCATCGGCGGCGGTCTCCGTCAGCAGGCGGCGAAGCGCCACCTGGCCCTCGTACTCGTCGCCGTGGTTGCCCCCGCAGAGGACGACAGTCGGGCCCTCGCCGTTCTTCAGGCAGGCGATCGGGACGGCAAGGCTGCCCCATGCGCTGTCGTCGTTGAACGCGTCGGTAACCCAGACGGCGCCAACCTGCTTGCCGTCCTGGTCGAGATCGATGGTCATGCGAAGGCTCATAGGACTCTGTACCTTTCGATCGCTTCGAGGTCGGGCTCGATGCCGAGCCCCGGGCTGTGGGGGACAGCGACGTGACCGTCGCGCACCTCGAGCGGGTTCTTCGCCAGTTCGCGGCTGAGCGGGTCGGCGGAGGTGTTGAACTCGAGGAAGGTCTCGCACTTGAGGAACGCGGAGTAGTGCAGCGACGCCGCGGTGAGGATGTCCGACCCCCACGAGTGGGCGACCACCTGCACGTTGAGGTCGTCGGCGAGGTGTGCGACGCGGCGCGCGACGGTGAGGCCGCCGCAGCGTGAGAGGTCGGGCTGCAGCACGTCGACGCGCCCGCGCTCTGCGAGTTGCCGGAAGCTCCACGGCGTCGTTTCGGCCTCGCCGGCGGCGATCTTCGTCTCGACGGTCTCGCTCAGCCGGCGGAAGGTGTCGTAGTCCTCGGGGAAGCACGGCTCCTCGACCCAGTACGGCCGCACGTGCTCGATCGCACGCACCATCGCGATCGCTTCCTTCGCCGTCTTGCGGCGGCGCCATCCCGCATCGATCATCAGTGCCGTCTCGTCACCGACGCCCGCGCGCGCCGCCTCGGCCAGCGCGGCGTCGGTGCGTACGTCGTGGCCGAATGCGCCCCAGCCGAACTTCACGGCGGTGAACCCGCGCGCGACGTACTGCTCGCCCGCCTCGCGTACCTCCGCCGGCGTGTCGCGGAAGAGGGTGCTCGCGTAGGCGCGCACCGACTCGCGACGCCGGCCGCCGAGCAGCGTGCTCACCGGCAGCCCCGTGAACTTGCCGAAGATGTCCCAGCACGCCAGGTCGATGCCGCTGATCGCCTGCAGCGCGGCGCCGCGCCGGCCGTAGTAGTACGAACCGAGGAACAGCTTGTCCCAGAGCCTCTCGACCTGGCACGGGTCCTCGCCGATCGCGAGCGAGCGGAGCCCCGAGAACAGGCCAGAGCTCTCACCTGGTGCATCGACGATGGCCCTCACGACATGCGGCTGTGTCTCGACCTGACCCCATCCCTCGAGGCCCGCGTCTGTCGCGACGCGGATGACGCACATGTACTTCGGCCCGTGTGAGTCGGCGCCCCTGACCACGCCGTAGTCGCCCGGCGCCTCGAGGACGAATGCCTCGACGTCCGTGATCTTCATCGCTGCCCTCAGCCTCAGGCGCCGATCGGGCCGTGCGGACGGGCGAGCACCTGTCCGAGGCGCGGGATACCGTCCGGCGCGCCGCGGAATACGGCGTCGACCTCGGTCGCAGCGCACGCGGTCACCTTGTCCGGGTTCGGCGTCACGCCGAGGCCCGGCCCGGCCGGCACCTCGACGAGGCCGCCGTTCTCGTGGATGGTGAACGGCGCGTCGACGTAATCGCGCTCCATGACCTGGTAGCCCGTGCCTTGCACGAGCGCGAAGTTGCGCGACGACGCCGCTAGGTGCAGCCCTGCGGCGAAGCCGATCCCGCCCTCGCCCCACGTGCCGAGCACGCATGCGATGCCGGCGGTGTTCGCGATCGACACGATCTCGCGTGCGCGCGTGATCCCGCCGGCCTCGGAGATATAGACGCAGAAGACCTCGCAGGCTTCCTTCTCGGCGAGCCGCATCGCGTCGCGCGGCGTGAAGCAGCTCTCGTCGGCCGCGATCGGAACGCTGACGGAGCGCGCGACCTCGGCAAGACCGTCGATGTCCCAGCCAGGCGTCGGCTGCTCGACGTACTCGAGGCCGAAGACGGCAAGCCGCTCGATCGTCCGCACGGCCGTGCGCACGCTCAGCGCCATGTTGTAGTCGAGGCGGAGCGCGACGTCGTCACCGACGGTGTTGCGGATCGCGTCGAGGCGGCGCTCGTCGAGCGCGGCATCCGGGCCCGTCTTCACCTTGAGCGTCCGGAAGCCGTGGTCGATGTACAGCTTCGCCTTGGCGGCGTCCGTCTCCGGGTCGTGCAGGTGGATGAGGCCGTCGAATTGGACCGCGGGCCGGTACAGCCCGCCGAGCAGCTCGTACACCGGGAGCCCCGTCACTTTTCCCTTGAGGTCGTGCAGCGCCGTGTCGACCGCGGCGACTGCGTAGGCGGCGTGCGAGTTCCAGTCGATCAGATGCTCGATGCGGTGCAATACGTACTCGAGCCGCAGCGGGTGCTGGCCGAGAAGAAGCGGGGTCAGCTCCGTGTGCAGGAACGTGGTCGCCGTCTCCTGGAAGATCCCGACGATCTCGCCGTACCCGGTGATGTGCTCGTCGGTCTCGACCGCGACCAGCACGATCGTTGCGTGCGTGCGCACTCCGTAGGTGGCCGCGAGGTCCTCGGTGAACGGAAGCTGGAGAACCTGCGTCTTGATGTCGACGATCTGCATTTCGAGGACGTCCTACGCTGAGTTAATGAGCGAGCTGCCCACCGTCTACCGTCAGGGTGGTGCCGGTGATGTACGACGCGCCCTCTCCGGCGAGGAAGAGCGCAGCCGAAGCGATCTCCTCGGGCCGGCCGGGACGTTTGATCAGCGAGTTGCGGAGGCTATTCGCCTGCCATCCGGGTTCTGCGCGGAAGGATGCATTCATCGGGGTGGCGATCAGGCCGGGGCAGATCGCGTTGCAGCGGATGTCGTGGTCGGCGTAATCGATCGCGGTCTCGCGCGTCAACTGGATCACCCCGCCCTTGGCCGAGCAGTAGGCCGCGTGCCCTCCGAAGCCGACGAGTCCTCCGATCGACGCGATGTTCACGATCGCGCCCCCGCCGTTTGCCAGCATCGACGGGATCACGTACTTCGAGCAGAGGAAGACGCCGGTCAGCGTCACGTCGATACACCGCTGCCAGTCTTGCTCGGAGGTTTCGCCGACGGACCCGTAGTGGTCATAGTCGAGGTAGGCCGCGTTGTTGACCAGGATGCCGATCGCACCGTATAGATCACCCGCCGTCGCCACAAGTTGCCGGACGTCCTCGCTCGACGCAACGTCGGTGCGCACGAACTCGACCCGGAGGCCCTCCTCGCGGAGTGCCGCAGCCTCCGCTTCCCCGCGCTGCGCGTCCAGGTCGGCGATCACGACGTTGGCGCTCTCACGGGCGAACAGCGTCGCGGTCGCGAGGCCGATCCCCGAGGCGGCGCCGGTCACGATCGCCGCCTTGTTCTCGAGGCTCTGCATCAGCGCGGGCCCCACCTGACGGGCCGACCCGAGGACATCGCTACGAGGCCGCGGTCTCGAAGGTCGTTCAGATGCGCCAGGGTTGCGACGATGACGCTTTCGTCGGCCTCGGGCGGCCACGTGCGGACGAGCGGGGCGACGGCCGCGGCGATCTCCGACGTCGTTCCCCCGTCCGCAGCCGATCCGATCGTATCGAGGACGGCGCGCTCGAGCCGGTCGCAGAACTCGGCGCTCTCGCGCAGGAACGTTCGTACTGCTTCCTCCCCCTCGAATACCGGATAGTGCGCGCCGACCAGTCGCGTGAGCCGGAGCTCCGCGAGCCGGCCGATCGACCGGCGGTACGCAGCGACGTCGTAGTAGCCGGGAGCGGCGGCCGCGGCTCCCGCGCTGTCGGGGGTGGACGCTCCGAAGACGGCATCGCCGATCAGCCCGGTTCCTGTCTTCGGGTCGACGACGGCGAGGTGCCCCTGGGAGTGGCCGGGGACGTGTACGAGTTCGAGCTCGCGTGATGGCCCTATTCTGAGCCGCTCGCCACCGACAACGGCTTCGTGGACGCCGCCGCCACTGACGTTCTCACGAACCCAGCGGACGAAGTCGTCGCTCGCGTCGATGCCGTGGTCATGGCGTCGTGCCCGGTAGCGTTCGTCGATCAGCCGCTCCACGTCCTCGATCCACGGCACGTCGAGGCGGTGAGCGAGCACGGAGGCGCCCGGACATTCCTCCGACAGCGTTCCCAGCCCGCCGTGGTGGTCGGCATCCGAGTGCGTGATCACGACGAACCTCACGTCGCTCGGGGCGACGCCGAGCGCCGCGAGGCCCGGGAGGATGAGTCGCGCCGGGGTCTCCGCGAGGCCGGTGTCGATGACGACCACGCCTCGGTCGCCGAGCGCAACGGGCACGGCCAGCCGCTGTGCGTTGGCGCACTCGGCCAGCACGTAGATCCCGTCGGCGACCGCCTCGGGAACCGTCTCGATCGTCGAGCTCACGACGCGGTGACCGCGCGCGATCCGCGTTCGGCTGCGCTGTGGCGCGGCCGGTAGCCCTCCTCGTCTCGTCGACCGAGCGCGCGCTCGGTGGCGGCATCGAAGAGATGAACCTCGTCCCACTTCACTCCCAACCCGAGAACACTCCCTGGCTCGCGGTGGGGAACGGACGGGACCTCGACACTCATGAGGCCGCCGTTCTCCCTTGCGACCGTGAGCAGGGCACGGCTCCCCAACACCTCGAAGGTGACCACCGTGGCACGAAGCAGCGCGTCGCGTCCCTCGTCGATGCGATGTGCTCGGGGCGGACGCCGATGACCAGGTCGGGGCCGATCGCACGCTGTGCAACGGCGAGCGTGTGGCCGTCCAGGGGGACGTCGAAGTCTTCGCCGCGCAACGAGAAGCCGTCTGCGGTCGGGGTCAGCTTCGCCGGCAGGAAGTTCATCTTGGTCTCCCCGATGAAAGCTGCGACGAACATGTTCGCGGGATTGCGGAAGATCTCGATCGGCGACCCTTGCTGCTGGATCACGCCGTGGTTCATCACCACGACGCGTGTGCCCATCGTCATGGCCTCGTTCTGGTCGTGTGTGACGTAGATGAACGTCCCCGAAAGCCGGCGCTGCAGGGTGATCAACTCGCGTCTCGTGTCCATGCGCAGCCGCGCGTCGAGATTGCTCAGCGGCTCGTCCATCAGGAACACCTTCGGCTCACGCATGATCGCGCGTCCGACCGCCACCCGCTGCTGTTGACCCCCCGACAGCTGCCGCGGCAGGCGCTCGAGCAGCCCGTCGATCTGGAGCAGAGATACGACCTCTGCTGTCCTCGCCTCGATCACGTCGCGTGGAACCTTCCGTTGCCGAAGCGCCAGCTGGAGGTTCTTGCGGACGGTCATATGCGGGTAGAGCGCGTAGTTCTGGAAAACCATCGCGATGTCGCGGTCCATCGGCGGCACTTGCGTGACGTTGCGATCGGCAATCACGATCTCGCCCGCTGTGACCTCCTCGAGTCCCGCGATCAGACGTAGCAGCGTCGTCTTGCCGCTCCCCGAAGGCCCCAGGAGGACGAGGAACTCGCCTTCTTCGCAGGCGAGCGTGACGTCGTCGACGGCGACGACGGAGTCGAAGCGCTTGGTCACGCCCCTGACGGAGACGCGCTCCACGTCAGCCCTTGACCGTGCGGGCGACGAGACCCATCGAGATCTGCCGGCTGAGCAGGATGAACACGATCACCATCGGGACGATCGAGAGGATCGCGCCTGCCGAGAGCATCCCGTAGTTGGTGATGTACTGGCCGATCAGCGTCGCGAGCCCCGGCGGCGCGGTGCGCGAGTGGTCGGTGGACGTGATGACGAGCGGCCAGAGGAAGCTCGTCCACTGGAAGAAGAACACGTAGAACCCGAGCAGCGCGAGCGCCGGCTTGCTGAGCGGGAGGATGATCCTCCAGTAGATCTGGAGATCGCTCAAGCCGTCGATCCGGGCCGCCTCCTCGAGCTCGCTCGGGATCGTCTTGATGAACTGACGCATCATGAAGACGCCAACCGGCACCGCCACCACCGGCAGGATCAAGCCCCAGTACGAATCGATCAACCCGAGGTGGTTCGCGAGGAGGAACAGCGGCAGAATCGTCACGGGCAATGGGATCATCAGCGTCGCGAGCAGCATGAAGAACAGCACGTCTCGCCCGGCGAACCTCTTCTTCGCGAACGCATAGCCGGCCAGCGAGTCGACGAACAGGACGATGATCGTGGTCGCAAGGGCGACGACGAAGCTGTTCAGGAGCCAGCGCCCGAAGCGCGTCTGCGCGAAGATGTCGCGGAAGTTCGCCAACGTCGGGTGAGCGAGCTTGCTGATTGCGACGTGCTCGACGTACGTATGCGTGAGCGCGGTCACGAACAGGAAGAACAGCGGCGCGACCGCCGCGACGGCCGCGAACGTCAGCACGCCGTACGTGGCGAACGTCGTGCCTCGCCCGTGGGCGCGGATCGCCGTCGAGGATTTCGAGGGCGCCGCCACGCTCAGAACTCCACGTCCTTGCGGAAGAGCGTGAGCTGGATCACCGCGAGCACGAGGATCAACAGCATCAACATCATCGCGATCGCCGCTGCGTACCCCATGTTGTCGTAGGAGAACGCCTCGTTGTAGATGTACATGACCAGCGTCGTGGACGCGAAGCCCGGGCCTCCCCGCGTGAGCACGTACGGGCTGTCGAAGAGCTGCAGATTGAAGATCGTTGCGATTACGGTCGCGAAGAGGATCACCGGACGGAGGAGCGGCACGGTGATGTGCCAGAACGCCCGGACCCCCGTGATGCCGTCGATCGCCGCCGCCTGGTAGAGCGACCGCGGAATGCTCTGCATGCCCGCCAGGAAGATGATGGTGTAGAAGCCGATGCCGCGCCAGGCTTCGATCATCGCGAGCATCGGGATCACGAGGTGTGGGTTCCCGAGCCAGAGGATCGGAGCGATGCCGAAGTAGCCGAGCACCGAGTTGAAGACCCCGCCGTTGCCCTCGAGGAGGTAGATCCAGATGATCGCGGCCGCGACCGTCGGCGTCACGGTCGGGACGATGAGCGAGGCGCGATAGACGCCGCGTAGGTGGATCGGCCGGTTCAGGAGTGCCGCGAGAACCAGCCCACCCGCGATCGCGAATGGGATGACGATGACGGCGTAGATCAGGGTGTTCTCGAGGCTGAGCCAGAAGATCGAGTCGTGGAACAGGCGCTGGTAGTTCCTCAGGCCGACGTAGTGGAGCGTCCCGAGGATCGATCCCGACTCGAAGGACAGGTAGATCGCCCATCCGATCGGGAACGCCAGGAAGAGCCCGAAGAAGACCAGCTTCGGCGAGATCAGCACATAGGGCGTGGCGCGGCCGCGCAGCCGCGACCGGAGCGAAGCCGACGGGGCCGGCGCGGTAGGAGCGAGCGAGGCTTCGGTCATCCGGTCGGCTCAGCCCGGGCCGACCACGATGCACCCGCTCGCCCCCACCGCGCGACGTGTCACTTGTTCAGCTCTTGGTTGATCTGCTGCGCCGCCGCCTTGAGTGCGGCCTGCGACGACGTCTGGCCGGTGATGGCGTTCTCCGCCTGCGGATCCAGCGCTGTGTTCCACGCGACCGAGATGAGCGGCGAGGCGAGGAAGTTGCCCTGGGTCGGCGCCATCCGCCCCAGCAGTGAGCTGGGCGGGAACGGATGGACGTCTTTCCGCGCAGGGAAGAGCTGCGTGAGGCGGCAGTACCCGGCCATCACCTTCGGCGAGCAGAGGAACTGCATCAGGTCCCAGGTCTCCTGCGGGTACTTCGACTTGGTCGCGATGCTCCAGAATCCGAACGCGCCGAGGGTCTGGCCGTTCACGGGCCCGCGCGGCACCTTCGAGATCCCGATATCGAACCCCTTGTACTGCTCGATCTGTGGGGAGATGAAGTTCGAGAGCGTGAGCATCATCGCGATCTTCCCCTCGAAGAACGCCGTGTTGATGTCGTGCCCCACGTACGTGCCGAACTTCGGCATATACCCGGCCTGGTACATCTTGGCGAGCACGTCGAGACCCGCGGCCGCCTTCGCGTCGTCCAGGACCCACTTCCCCGAGCTGTCGAGGAACTTGCCTCCGTAGTTGATCAGGATGGACGGATAGAAGTTGACCAGCTCTCCGGTCGTGTTGTCCATCAGGCCATAGCCGGACACGCCGTTCGAGGTCAGCTTCTTCGCGTAGGCCATCACCTGTGTCCACGTCGTCGGCGGAGAGTTCGGGTCTAGGCCGGCGGCCTTGAAGAGCTTCTTGTTCCAGACGAAGAACGTGCCGGCGCCGAGGAAGGGCATCCCGTACACATGGCCCTGGAACTTCGACTCGAACGCGGTGGGGTCGTACGGCTTCTCCGCCGCGGTGAACGCCGCGCCGAACTTCTGGTCCAGCGGCACGAGCGCTCCCGCCTTCGCGTACTTCGAGAAGTAGAGCGGGACGTCGTAGTGCAGGTCGGGCGGGTTGTCGCTTGCGAAGGCGGCGGTGTATGTCGCGTCGTAGCTCGCCCACGGCGTGACGCGATAGTCGACGTTGATGTTCGGATGGGTCTTCTTGTAGATCTTGAACTGCGCGTTCATGTATTGCGCGTCTTGCGCGCTGTGCGGCGGCTTCCAGACGTTGAGCGTGATCGCATCGCTCTGTCGTGCTGCCCGGGCTTTGGCTGTGCCGGCAAGCGCGCCTGCGGTTGCGAGGCCCAGCCCGACGGCCGCGCCCCGCCTGATCACCTCGCCTCGGCTCAGCGTGGTGTTCTCGAACTCGTTTTCCCCCCGATCGGCTGAATCCATCACGCTTCCTCCTGTACTGAGAGATTCCGATAATCGGAACCAAGTTCGTGTAAGAGGGAACCATAAGATGCTTGACGTCCACTTGTCAAGAACCTGGCCAGCCCACGAGAGCCGCTCTCAGTCCGACGCGGACGGGACTGCGCCGTCGCCAAGGTGGCGGCAAATGACATCGCGGATGTCGTCGGCCGTGTTGATCAGCGCCTCGAGCGGCGTCCGGTTGGCAAGCGCGGAGATGCTGATCGCGCCGCTCGGGTGGCCGGCCCCGAGCGAAAGAGGGAACGCGATGCACGTGATGCCGGCGTCGCTCTCCTCACGGTCGAGCGCGTAGCCGCGCTCACGCGTGGCACGAAACTCCTGCCCGAGCGCGCCGCCAGTCGTCAGTGACTTCGGCGTCCGCTGGGCGAGCGGCCCATGCTGCTCGACGAAGCGCTCGACCGCCGCCGAATCCGGCAACGCATGCGCGAGCATCGCCTTTCCCACGCCTGTGCAGTAGGCGGGGTTGCGGCCGCCGATGCGCGCGGTCATCTGCACCCGCTGGCCGCGCGGCCGAGCCTGTCCTAGGTAGACGACCTCGGCGCCGTCGAGCTCCGCGTAGTGCGCGGTCTCGCCGTACATCTCCGCGAGCTCGGCGAGCACCGGCTGCACGAGGCGAGGCCGGTCGAGCCTGTCGTAGTACCCGAAGGCGAGCCGGAGGAAGGCGAGACTGAGCCGGTAATGACGGTCAGCACCCTGCTCGACGAAGCCCGCTCGTGTCAGCGCCGCGAGCGCGCGGTGCGTGCTGGACTTCGGCGCGCCGAGCGCCTTTGCCACCTCGTCGAGCCCCATCCCGTCGGGCTCCTGGCCAAGCAGGTGCAGACAGGCGAGAACGCGGTCGACGCCCGTCAGGCCGGTGGTCCCTTGACCATCGTGGCGCTCGATGAGATTATTCGCACCGATCATGGATCGTAGTTCCGATAATAGGAACGGGCACCCGCCGTGTCCAATTCCTGACCTGGCGCGTCGGGACGCAGTATGAGCCATAAGCCCCGGGTTGTCACGGTCGGAGAGTCGATGCTCCGCCTTTCGACGCATGACCGTCTCGATGGAGCCGACCGCCTGGACGTCCACGTCGCCGGCTCCGAGTCGAACGTCGCGGTGGCGCTCGCGCAGCTGGGTTGGGAGGCGTGCTGGCTCAGCGCGTTGCCGGACACGCCCCCCGGCCGGCGGGTCGCGAACGAGCTGCGCGCCTGCGGCGTCGACGTCTCGCACGTGCGCTGGGTCGAGAGCGGCCGCGTCGGGCTTTTCTTCGTCGAGTTCGGCGGTCCCCCACGGAAGACGACCGTCTGGTACGACCGTGCCGGCTCCGCTGCCGCGGCGCTCGGCCCCGATGCCCTCGACCCGGCCGTGCTCGAAGGCGCCGACTACGCCGTCGTGTCCGGCATCACTGCCGGCATCTCGTCGAGCACGCGGGAGCTCGCGCAAAGCTTCGCCGGTGAGGCGCGGACGCAGGGGGCGAAGGTCTGCGTCGATGTCAACTTCCGGCCGCGACTGTGGGGCGCGGACGAGGCTGCACCCGTGCTGGCGGAGCTCGTCGCCGCGGCCGACATCGTCGTCTGCAGCGCGCGCGATGCCGATCAGCTCTGGTCGGTCGACTGTCCGCCGCGCGAGGCGGTCGTGCGCTTCCGAGACCTTTATGCGCCCAACTCCGAGCTGGTCGTGCTGACGACCGGCGCGGACGGCGCCGTCGCGTCGTCTGCCGACGGTGACGTCCTCGAGCAGCACGCATACCCGACGACAATGGTCGACAGGATCGGTGCAGGCGACGCCTTCGTTGCCGGCCTCCTGTGGGGGCTCGCGGCCCGGGATCTCGCCGAGGCGCTGCGCGCCGGCGCTCTCGCTGCCGCCGTCAAGTGCGCGATGCGCGGCGACCACTTGCTCACCACGCCCGCCGAGTTCGTCCAGCTCCTCGACGACCGCAGTCCGCAGATCGTGGTTCGGTGACGTCGTCGGCGCAAGCCCTCGAGGCGATCGCCGATCAGCGGGTGCTGGCGATTGTCCGCCTCGACAACCCCACGGACGCGGTCGTTGCCTGCCGGATTCTCGCAAACGCTGGGCTGCATGCCGTCGAGATCAGCCTCGCACAGCCCGGTGCGACGGGGGCCATCGCCGAAGCCGTGGACGAACTCGAGGGCGCAGCCCTCGTCGGCGCCGGCACGGTGCGGACCGTCGCGCATGCCGCTGCCGCCCTCGAGGCCGGCGCCCACTTCCTCGTCGGCCCGTGCCTCGACCAGTCGGTTGCCGCCTGGGCGCACGAGCGCGACATCCTGTATGTCCCCGGTGCGCTGACGCCGACAGAGGTCGAGCTCGCATCGCGCTGGTCGCCGCTCGTGAAGCTGTTCCCGGCTGCCGGCTTCGGGCCGGGCTACGTGAAGGATCTCCGCGCACCGCTTCCCGACATCGCGCTCCTTGCCACGGGCGGGGTCGACCTCGAGAACACGCGCGCGTTCCTGGATGCAGGCGCTGCGGCGGTCGCGGTCGGCAGCGGGCTCGTGAATGCCTCGAGCCTCGCCGCGCCCGACGACCTGGCCGCAAACGCGCGCCGGCTACTGCAACTCGCCGCTCCGGCGACACCGACGACAAGGAGGCAATAGGAATATGGCCGTTCGCGGCATCCTGCCCGTCATCCCCACGCCGTTCGCCGACGGCCGCTTCGACGCCGAGAGCTTCGAGCGTCTCCTCGAGCACATGCTCCCCGACTGCGACGGCTACACGCTGCTCGGTAGTACGGGTGAGGCTCCCTCGCTCACGACGGAGCAGCGCCAGGAGATCGCAGCCAGGGCGCTGGAGCTGACGCCGCGCGAAAAGACCGTCGTCGTCGGCGTGACCCACACGAGCCTTGCCGAGTCGATGCGCCTTGCCCGCCACGCGCAGGAGCACGGCGCCTCCGGCGTCCTTTGCGCCTCGCCGTACTACTTCGCGAACTCGCCGGAAGGCCTTCGCCGCTACTTCGCCGAGCTCGATGCCGCGCTCGAGATCGACCTCGTGCTCTACGACAACCCGGCCGCGACGAAGACGACGCTCGCCGCCGACGACGTGATCGCCTGGGCGAGTGAGCTCGAACACCTGCGCACCCTCAAGCTCACCGACCACGACCTCTCGAAGGTGGCGAAGCTGCAGGCCGCCGGCATGAGCGTGATGGGCGGCGACGATCCGATCCTCTTTCGCTACCTCGATGCCGGGGTCGATGGCGTCATGGTGATCGTGCCGGCGATCTTCCCAAAGGCGTTCCGCAGCGTCTGGGACGCCGTCAACGCGGGCGATCCGGCAGCGGCGATGCGCACGTTCGCGGCCGAGATCCTGCCCTTCTCGCACGTCTTCGGCATCGGCGACGAGATCGTGACCACGAAGGCGATGCTGCACCTGATGGGGATCTTCGTCTCCGACGAGGTTCTCCCGCCGCTCGTCCCGGTCGACGAGCAGCGCCGCGTGCTGCTCCAGCTCGCCTACGACAATGCGCCGGCAAGGAGCTACTCATGATCGACTGCCACACGCACGTCGGCGAGGCCGACCTGCACCTGGGCGGCGAGTTCATCGCGGATGCCCGCCGCGTCTGGGGCCCCGACCTGCAGATCGGCACGACGCTCGAGCGGCACTGGCACGAGGTGCAAGCGGTCTCGCACGCGGTCGTGCTCGCGTTCGCCGCGCCTGCCGTGGGGTTCGTCGTCCCGAACGACTACGTCGCGGCGTACGTGTCGGAGCACCGCGAGAAGCTGATCGGCTTCGCGAGCGTCGATCCGCGCGACGCCGACGCGCCCGCGGAGCTCCGTCATGCGATCGAGAACCTCGGGCTCGAGGGGTTGAAGCTCGGCCCGATCTATCAGCACTTCGACCCACTGAGCGAGCGCGCGTTCGCCGTCTACGAGGTGGCGCAGGAGTTCGGCTTGCCGGTGATCTGGCACCAGGGTACGACGTTCGTGCGCGACGCGCCGCTCGAATGGGCCCGGCCGATCACGCTCGACGCTGTCGCGCGTGCGTTTCCCCGGCTGCGCATCGTGATCGCGCATCTCGGCCATCCGTGGATGGAGGAGGCGATGGCCACGATCCGTAAGCACCCGACGCTCTTCTCCGACATCTCGGCGCTCGAGAGCCGGCCGTGGCAGTACTACAACGGCCTCGTCTCGGCAATCGAGTACGGGGTGCAGGACAAGATCCTGTTCGGCACCGACTATCCGTTCTCCACGGCCGAGCGCACGCTCGCAGGGCTGCGCGGCATCAACCGGCTCGTGGAGGGCACGCCGCTGCCGAAGGTGCCGGACGAGGTGATCGAGGCGATCATCGAGCGGCCGACGCTGCAGCTGCTCGGTCTCCGCCAGTCGTGATGAGCGACGACGAGCGTCTGCGTCACGCCGCGGACGCTCTCGCTCGCTACCGCTTCGAGCCCTGGAAGTACGGCGACTCGATCGGCTACGAAGGGCTGCTCGCGGCGTCCGACCTGCTCGGCGACGCCCGCTGGCAGGGCTTCGTGCACGGCGCCCTCAAGGCCTGGGCGGGTCGCGCCCAGCGCACGTTTCGCGAACTGGACAACACCGCGCCCGGACACGCGCTCTGCCTGACCTACGAGCGCACCGAGGACGACGCGCTGATCGAGGCGGCGGTCGAGCTCGCGGAGTTTCTGTGCCGGCGTGTCACGGTCGGCGCCGTCTTCATCGCATGGGAGCACGCGCCGCTGCGGCCGCCCCACGGCGGCAAGCCGCTGACGGCACCCGAGGCGGCGCTGCTGCATGATGCGGGCCCGGGGATCTTCGTCGACTGCATGCACTTCGACCCTCCGTTCTTCGCTCATCTCGGCCGGCTCACGGACAACCCTGCGCTTGTCGAGGTCGCCGCCGAGCAGGCACTGGGGCACATCCGACTGTTGCAGGACGACAACGGCGTCTTCTGGCATTTCTTTCTCGAGCGCACGGGGGAGCGATACGGCTACGGCTGGGGCCGCGGCCAGGGCTGGGCGCTTCTGGGGCTGCTCGACCTGCTCGAGTACCTGCCGCCGGGACACGCGGCGACCGGCCAGATCCAGGCCTCGACGCTCGCTCTAGCGCGGGCACTCGTTCGGTTACAGCGCGGGGACGGCGGCTGGTCGGCAGTCGTCGGTGACGAGGAATCCGGCGACGAATCTTCGACCGCCGCATTCGCAGCCGCCGGGCTCGCGCAGGGACTTGCGAGCGGCCTTCTCGGCGACGAGTTCAATGAGCCGACGCGCCGTGCATGGACCCACGCGCTCGCGAGGGTCGACGATCGCGGCGTGCTTGCTGACGTTTCCGCCGCCGTCTGGCCGTGCACCGACCAGTCGCACTACGGTCACGCGCCGACCGGCTTCGTGGTTCCGTGGGGCCAGGGCCCTCTCCTGGTGGCGGCGGAGCGGATCCGGTCGTTCGGGCTCGACGACACTTGAGAAAGCCGCCCACGTGTGCCCAGCGAGGTTGGGCAGCAAGGCGGCGGGACCGGCTCGATCTCTCGGCGAGGATCGGGAAGGTCGCGGAAACGGGCAGCGCGATAGGCGCCTGGCATCGACGTCAACCCGGCAGGCACCCGGCTGTTTCGGCGATCCAGCAAGAAAACAGAACACCAGGCCGGGCCGGGCAGGCAGGCCGACGAGCGGCACTCGGCCGAGCCGGCCCGTGTACGAGACGGGCGGCCTCGCGGCCGGGGGGATGGACTTCGAACCGAGGATCAGCGACGATGTCGAGACGATGGCAGGCTGCGCCTCGACCGCCAGGGCCGATGTCTGAGTCCGAGCCGCTCGGTGGGGATTTCCGCGGAGCTCTCGAGAACGTCCCCGTGCCGAGCTACGTCCTCGACAGGACAGGGGTGATCCGCTGGATCAATCCGGCGGCGATGGAGATCGTCGGGGATGTGCGGGGACGGAGCTTCACCTCGGTCGTCGCGCCGGAAGAGACCCATCGCGCACGTGAGCTCTTCACGGCCAAGATCATCGGCGCGGTCCCGTTCACGGAGACCGAAGGGGTTCTTCTGAGAGCCGACCGGACCAGGGTGACGCTCGAGGTCTCGGCGGTGCCGCTCAGGAGCGGCGACCACATCGTCGGCGTCTTCGGCCAGCTCGTGGGAGTGCTCCCCGAGCCGTCGGCAGCGCCACACCCGGGCCTCACACCACGGCAGGTCGAGGTGCTGAGACTGCTCGAGCATGGACGCTCGACCCAGCAGATCGCCGACGAGCTGCATCTGACCTCCGAGACGGTCCGCAATCACATCCGTAACGTGCTTCGCACGCTCGGCGTGCACAGCCGGATCGAGGCCGTGGCTGTAGCGAGGCGCGGCGCCTGGTCGACCGCCTAGGGCGAGCTCGCCGGGCCGTCCACACGCTCGACCAGGAGCAGCGCGAGCTCGCCGTCCGTGGTCGGGTCGACGACGGCGACGACGCGCAGTGCCCCTGGCGCGATCACATCACCCGGACGCCAGTCGCCGCGCTCGTAGACGACGGTGCCGAGGGCATCGCCGCTATCGACGTCGACGAGCGAGAACGTGAACACCGTGGTCACGGACGTGTTCCCGTCGCAGCGCCGTCAGCCGAGCCCCGCCGTCCCGGGGCGCACCTCGCCCCGGGAGGCCCCGTCGCTCACTTGACGAGCTGGAGCATCTTGAACATCGGCAGGTACATCGAGATCACGATCATCCCGACCATGGCGCCGACGCCGATCATCATGATCGGCTCGATGATCGAGGTCAGCGACTGGATGCTCGTGTCGACCTCGTCCTCGTAGAAGTCGGCGACCTTGCCGAGCATCTTGTCGAGCTCGCCGGTCTCCTCCCCGATCTTCACCATCTGGCTCACCATCGGCGGGAAGGCGGGGTCGGCGGCGAGCGGCTGGCTGATCGGCACGCCCTCCTGGACCCGGAGCCCGACATTGTTCACGGCGCGCTCGATCACCCAGTTGCCGGAGGTGGCGGCGGTGATCTCGAGCGCCTTGATGATGTCGACGCCGGCCGAGACGAGGCTCGAGAGCGTCCGCGAGAAGCGTGCGAGCGCGATCTTGTGCACGACCTCGCCGATCCGCATCGGGATCCGGAGCCTGAAGCGGTCCCACACGGGCCGGCCGCGCTCGCTCTTCTTCCAGCGCATGAACCCGTACACGATCAGCGCGATCGCGGGGAAGATGATGAACCAGTAGCCGCGCAGCGCGTCCGACATCGCGATCACGATCCTGCGTCGGCGTCGGCAGCTGGCCGTTCAGCTGGTCGAAGACGTTCTGGAAGACCGGGATGATGAACATGAGCATGAACGTGAGCACGATCGGCGCGAAGCTCAGCACGACGATCGGGTAGACCATCGCGCTCTTCACGCGGCGCCGGAGCGTGTTGTCCTTCTCGATCTGGATCGCGATCCGGTCGAGGACGGTGTCGAGCGTGCCGGACGACTCGCCGGCCTCGATCATCGCCACGAACAGCCGGTTGAAGACCTTCGGATGCCGGGCGAACGCCTTCGAGAGAACCATTCCCGCCTCGACGTCCGAGCGGACCTCGGCGATCACCTGGCGCAGGTACTTGTCGTCGGTCTGCTGCTCGAGGGTCGTCGAAGGCGGCGACGACGCTGACCCCGGCCTCGATCATCGTCGCGAGCTGGCGGGAGAAGACCTGAAGCGACTTCGGCTTGACCTGCTTGAACCTGGCCGCGGCGCCTGTCGCCGCGCGCGCCTTGCTCGCGCAGCGTCCGCGCCAGCAAGCCGCGGGCCCGGAGCTGCTCGCGCGCCGCGCCGGGTCGGCGGCGTGGATCTCGCCGCGCAGCCGTAGGCCCTGGGCGTTGATTGCGTCGTAGGTGTATGCGGCCACTCTTGTTCCTCCGGTTCTGGCTCAGGTCGCGGCGTCGAAGGTCGACGTCTCGCGGACATAGGTTTTCGATGGGGTCGCGCTCGCGGACGACGACGGTGACTTGCTTCACGGGCTCGCGCCAGCGGGGCAGGCGGCGTAGACGTGTCGGTGCACCCCGGCGCCGAGACGGTGTACGCGGTGCCGTGGTACGCCGCGGTCTGGAGCGTGCCGGCGGCGCACGACCAGACGATGTACGTGTCGATGCGATAGCTCCGTCCGTCGGGCCCGTTGACGGGTGACTGAACACGAGTGCATGTCACCGGCGAGCCTGTGTTGCAGTAGCCGTACTCCGTGCCGACACGCCGAAGATCGACGCGGTACCGGTCGTGAGGTCGAAGTTCCCGACTGCGTGCTCCCGGTGAGAGCGGGGTCGCCCGTGTACGTCGCGTCCGGGGCTGCGCCAGTACTCGGGGCGAGTCTGAGCGCGATGCTCGTGTAGGGGAGCGCCCGGTAGGCCTCCATCTGCTTGTCTGCGAGCGTGCCGGCGGTACCGGTACGGCTGGCGTTTCCGAGCGCGACCATCCCCGAGCTGAACCCGGCGACGATCGCCATGATGCCGAGCGCCATCACGAGCATCGCGATCAGCAGCTCGACCAGGCCGAAGCCCTCCTCACGGCGCAGCCGCGCGGCGACACGATCTCGCACGCTGGTGCCGACGAGCCGGTGACGGACCGCGGGCATCTACCCCCGCTTCGCCGCTGCCGGCATCGCCGTGACGGAAAAGGTCGGCTGGGTGATGACGATCGGCACCTGGGTCGACCAGGTCATGAGCTGGCTGCCCCCCGAGCGAGGTGTTGATCCCGCGGACGCGGTACCACCACACGCCGGGGCTGAGCGGGAGCGCGGCCGAAGTCGCCGCCGTGCGGACCGCGCCTGCCGGCCGCCACGGATAGTTGCTCTTGCTCCACTGCACCTGGTAGGCGACGGCGCCCGACGCCGGATCCCACGTCACGAGCGGGGAGCCGAAGAAGTGCGGCTTCCACCCCACGGCCGTTATCAGCCGTCCGTTCTGCGAGAGGCCCGTTGCGGCCGGGTGTCCGCCCCTCGTGGGGGTCGGTGTCTGGCCGCCCTTGGCGAAGGTGAGCAAGTGGCCCGTCGCGCAGACGTCCTGCGGGAGCGCGGTGTCCTGGTAGGTGATCTCGCCCTTCGGCGTGACGGTCTGGGTCGTGCTCGTGTTGCCCTGCGTCGTCGTGACCTGCTGCGGGCCTCCTGCGGAAGCCTGCTCCAGGACGCGCACCGGGACGGCGACCGCGTAGTAGCTGCCCGTCGTGTCCCAGAGGTCGATCTTCGCGGGGCCGGTCCCGTTGTGCATGAGCTCGTTGGGCTCGACCTCGGTGCCGTCGGCCATCCGCTGCTTGCCCTCCGGCAGCGCCTGCCCGCCGTACGACCGCGGCGCATAGGCCGGGCTCGAGACCGGATAGCCGGTGAAGACGCGGTTCACGCAGTCGCGATCGGTGAACACGTAGGTGCGATAGAGCGTCCGAGTTCCGTCGATCGTCGGAGCTCCGCCGAGGGTGAGCGCCGGGACGAGCTTGTGGGACCTCGGATGGAGCGAGGTCGAGACGACGTCGGAGACCGCCCTGACGAGGCGGACCGGCGAGGCGTGCGCCGCGGCCGGACCGGGCGACTTGAAGGCCGGGAGCGAGCTCCACGGCCCGTACGACGCGGTCGGGAGGCCGTTCTTCGCCCCACCGTAGACGACGCGCTCGGCGCGAACGCGCCAGAGGACAGGGCCCGACTGAGGCTTGCCGTGGAGGTAGTACTCGCGCTCGTCGGCGACGTTGGTGACGGTCGAGAACGTCTTCCGGCCGCCCGGGGCGTTCAGGAACCACACCTGATAGCCGGTCGCGCCCTCGACGCTGCTCCAGCGGACGAGGCCGGGGACGACGCTGGCCCGGATCTGCTCTGGCCTGCGCAGCCAGCGCATGTTGAACGCCTTCGGCGGCGTGGTCCACTGCGACTGGCTGCCTTGGCCGAGGGTCCGCACGCGCCAGAACAGCGACGGGCCCGTGATCCACGGCAGGGCGAGGGGCACCGACGCGGCGGGTGTTGCCACGCTGGAGTCCCAGATCAGCGAGTTGTCGGCGCGAAAGTCCTGACGTGTCGAGAGCTGGAACTGGTAGCCGGTCGCGCCGCGCACGGGGTTCCATGCGAACGCAGGCGTGCGCGGGTAGGTCGGCACCTTGATGCTCGTGGCGAGCGTGCGGGTTGTTTCAGCGGAGTGCAGGAAGGTCTGGAGGCCGGTCGGCATCGGCAGCTCGTGAGACTTCTCGGCGGCCGATCCGGTCGCGGAGAACCCGGCTGCGCAGGCGACGACCAGCGCCGCGTGGATCAGGAGCCGCGGGTGCGGCAGGTGGAAGGTCATCTCGTTACCTCAGCTTTCCGTGGTACTGGTCGTCGTTGCGGGGGTGGCGGTGGTGGGCTCCGCCTGCGAGGTCGTGGCGATCCCGGAGGCCGCCTGCGCGAAGCGCAGGGTGTACTCGACTCCGGTCGCCGTGTTCGCCAGGGTGACCGGGTGGTCGCGGCTGATCGTGATCGTCTGCCTGCCGCCGCTGAAGCCTCCGTCGACGAGCGAGAGCTCGATCGTGTTCGGCTTGACGGCGTCGAGGCGGAACTCGAGGTCGCGGGCCCAGAAGTACTCGCCGAGGGCGACGGCCTGCTTGTTGCCGTTCGCGTAGAGGACCGCGATCGACGGCTTCTCCTTCACGGGCGCTGCGGCCGGCGTCTTGGTCGCACCGGCGGTGGGCGCCTGCGTCTCCGGCGCGGTCGGCGTGGCGGGCTGCGCCGCCGGCTTCTCCGCCAGGATCGGGGCAGGGGTCGCCGCGGGCGTCGTTGCCGCGGGCGTCGCCGGCGCGGGTGTCGTTGCCGGTGCGGCCGGCTCGTTGCCGGCCAGCGGCACGGAAGGGATCCCGCGCCGCGTGGTGCTTGATCCAGCGCTCGGTGCCGGGGGCGGCCGCGCTGGTCTGCGCTGCCGCACTGCCTGTCTGCACGCCGGTCGGCGCCGGAGCCGCGACCGCTGTCGGAGCGGCCTCGGAAGCGGTGGTCGCGGTGGTCCCGCTCGACGAGCCGGAGCCGCCGACGAGCTTCGGCAGCTGCCACACGAGCAGGACTGCGAGGACGACGCCGAGGACGGCGAGGAGAATCAGCTGCCGGCGCTGGCCGGAGGAGGCGGGGCCGCGGCCCCAGGTGCTGGTGATCGTGGTCATGAGGATTCCGTTCCGGTCGTGGCCTCGGGAGCCGTGGTGGTCGTGTCGGCGGCCGGCAGCGGCTGGCCGGTGTAGACGAACGCGGCGAGAGTGATCGACGCGTTCAGGTCGGAGCCCTCGGTGCCCACGGGCGTGAGCTTGACCGTCTGCACGTCGAACAGACGGCCGTTCGCATGGACGCGCGTCCCGTTCGAGCCGGCCTGCGTCCTGAGACGGCGCAGGAAGCCCTGGACCGAGGCGTAGCGGCCGCTCACGCTCACGTCGATCGGCATCGCTTCGTAGCCCGCGGCCGGCGTTGCCGCCGACGGGGTGAACGACTCGACGGTGACTCGCGACGAGGCCGCGAGCTGCTGCACCTGCCTCACGATGCTCGGCATCTGGACGGTCGTCGGCATCGCCTTCGCGAGCGCGGCTGCGCCGGTCGCCTCCGGCTTGGCGGTCTTCTGTTGCGACCTCGCGACGAGCCTGGCGTCGGTGAGCTTCGCGTGCTCGTCGACGATCTTCGCGTCGAGGCTCGCCACTTTCGACTGCTGCGGCGAGACGACGGCGAACCAGCC
The DNA here is from genome assembly GCA_963836925.1 of uncultured Actinomycetes bacterium. Taxonomy (GTDB): domain Bacteria; phylum Actinomycetota; class Thermoleophilia; order Gaiellales; family Gaiellaceae; genus PALSA-600. Next base: position 28,074 of record CAWILJ010000008.1, on the reverse strand, counting down.
GCCGAGCGCGACGACGGCGATCAGGCCGGCGGCGACGAGGGCGAGGATTCTGGGTGTGATGCTCATTGCTGTGGCACCTCCGGGAGCACGTTCGCGCTCAGCGTGAACTGGTAGGCGTTCCTCGTCCCGACCTTCGTCCGCGTGCTCGACTGCAGCGTCACGTCCGAGAGGGCGGGCACGAGCTCGAGGCGCTGCATCACGCCGGCGACGATGTCCTGGGTGAACGCGACGCCCGAGGCGGTGAACGCGGTCGGGGCGGTCGTGGTCGCAGGCGTCGGCGTGGTCGCTGCCGGCGCCGCCGTGCCCGACTGCATGTCGAGGCTCGAGAGCCACGACCCTGCCGGGAGCACGCGCGAGATGTCGTCGAGCAGGTTGTCCCACCTCATCCGCGCGCTTGCAGCGCTCGTGAACGCGGTGACGCGGGCCTGGTCGCTGCTCGTGGCGGCCGCCGTCCGGTTCCTGGCCGTCTCGAGCGCGTCGACCTTCTGCTGCAGCGCGGCCAGCGTTTGGTGCCGGTCCGACGCGCGGTCGTGGTTCTGCACGAACGAGACGCCGCAGAAGAGGCCGACTGCGGTGACGAGTGTGGCGCCGCCCGCGACCACCGACTTCGTGGTCAGGAGCGTCCGGGTACCCTCGCGCCGGTTCTGCTCGGGAAGAAGATTGACCGCACGCATCAGTCCTCCACCCCCAGCCCGATCGCGACTGCCAGCGAGGCCAGGTCGTCGCGCTGCTCCAGCGAGTCGTCGGCCTGAACGCGGACGAGCGGATCGGCGAGGCGGACGCGCACGCCCGTCAGCCGCTCGAGCTCGGCCGCGAGGCCGGGGATGCGGCTCGTGCCGCCGGAGAGCAGGATCTCCGAGATCGGAAGCGACCCGGGTTGAGCCTGGTAGTACTCGAGCGAGGCGACGAGCTCGCGGGCGAGGGCCTGGAGCTCGCCGCGCGCGGCCTCTGCGGCCTGCTCGCTGCGGCTGTCCACCTCGGTCGGATCCGACGGCTCGAGCGAGAGGGTCGGAAGGAGCGTCTCGGCCTCGGGCGTGGTGAGGCGGAGCTCGCGGGCGACGGCGGAGGCGAGCTTCGTGCCGCCCCATTCGAGGACGCGCATGAACTCGCACAGGCTGCCGTTCGAGACCGCGAGCGTCGTCCGCTCGTGCCCGACGCTGACGACGACGACCGCGGCGTCCGCCGACGCGCCGTCGCTCGGGTTCGGCCCGACGGCGCGCAGCAGCGCGAAGCCTTCGAGGTCGATGCCGACGAGCTCGATCCCGGCCTGCCGGAACGCGTCGACGTAGCGCTCGATCGGCTCGCGGTAGGCGGCGACGAGCAGGATCCGGCGGGTGACGGTGCCGCTCTCGTCGACCTCCTCGTTCACGACCCGGTAGTCGATGACCGCCTCGTCGACGGGAATCGAGACGACGTCGTGGGCGCGGAAGAGCACCGCGTTCGCGAGCTGGCGTTCGTCGTCGATGCCGGCGATCTCGAAGCTGCGAACGCCGACGTGGTTCGTCGAGAGCCCGAGCCGGACGCCCCGGCGCGGGAGCGAGTGGAGCGTGAAGAACTCGTCCAGCGCCGCCGCGAGTGCCGCGACGTCGCGGACCTCGCCGCGCACGACGATCCCTGCCGGCAAGCGGCTGGCGGGCGAGCTGCCGCAGGTGCGGCCGAGCCGTTGTTCACGACCCGGGCGGCCGCGAGCTGCGACGCGCCGATCTTGATGCCGACGAGCTCGCGGTTCCTCGAGCGCTGCGCGAGACCACCCGTCCGGGTGCCCTTCGGCGCGACTCGACCGCCGCGTCTTCCGAACGAGGTCGGAAAGCTTGATTTCCTGCTTGAAGTCCATGACTGGTTACACCTTCGTCTCGGTGAGGGTTCGGAGCCCGTTGCCGGCAGAGCGCCCGAGCTCGGAGAACGGGAAGTTGCTCCGCTCGAGCAGGCCGCGCAGCTGTTCGGGCCGGGACGTGCGTGAGAAGGCAGACTCGGCGGTGATGACGCCCTTGAGCGTCAGGTCGGCGAGCGACTGCTCCATGGTCTGCATGCCGCGGAGCGTGTTCGTCTGCATGACGGAGTAGATCTGCTCGACCTTGCCCTGCCGGATCAGGTTGCGGACGGCGTCGTCGGGCAGCAGGATCTCGAGCGCGGCGACCCGGCCCTCGCCGTCGGCGGTCGGGATCAGGTTCTGCGTGACGACGCCCTGGAGGGTCGAGGCGAGCTGGACGCGCACCTGCTGCTGCTGCTCGGACGGGAACACGTCGATGACGCGGTCGATCGTCGACGGCGCGCTCTGGGTGTGGAGCGTCGCGAAGACGAGGTGCCCGGTCTCGGCGGCGGTCAGCGCGGTCGAGATCGTCTCGAGGTCGCGCATCTCGCCCACGAGGATCACGTCGGGGTCCTGGCGGAGCGCCGCGCGAAGCCCTTCGGCGAACGCTCGTCGCGTCGGAGCCGATCTCGCGCTGGTTGACGATGCAGCGCCTGGTGCCGGTGGAGGAACTCGATCGGGTCCTCGATCGTGAGGATGTGCTCGGAGCGCGTCGCGGTTGATCCGGTCGAGCAGCGCCGCGAGCGTGGTCGACTTGCCGGAGCCGGTCGGGCCGGTGACGAGCACGAGGCCGCGCGGCTTCTCGCAGAGGTCGTAGAGCTGCTCGGGCATCCGCAGCTCCTCGAGCGGGCGGATCCGGGCGGGGATGAGGCGGAAGGCGGCGCCGAGGCTCTCGCGCTGGAAGTACGCGTTGACGCGGAAGCGCGCGAGGCCCGGCACGGAGTACGAGAAGTCGAGCTGCCGCCTCGTCTCGAGCTGCTTCTGCTGCTCGGTCGAGAGGATCCCGTAGACGAGCTCGCGCGTCTCCTCCGAGCTGAGCTGCTCGGCGATCCGGGAGGCGCTCGAGCTGCCCGTGCACCCGCATCACCGCCGGCGAGCCGACCGTGAGGTGGAGGTCGGAGGCGTCGTGCTCGACCATCAGGGCGAGCAGTTCGTCGATCGAGGAGCTGAGGTGTGTCACTGGTCGTCCTTCTTCGCGGTCAGGCCGCGACCTGGAGGGGAGGTGATGCCGAGACAGACGCTTGGGGAGGAGGGGCGCGGTTGCCCGCGCCCCTCTCGTCGCAACGTCTAGTAGCGATTCAGCCGCCTTAGGCAGAGCGGAGCCGCGACGACTGCTCGCCGCCGGTGACCGGTGCCGCCGGGGCCGACGCGTACGCTTGCGCTGCGTGCCGTTGACGGCCTTGCTGCGAGGCAGTACGTGCGTGCCGTCGGTGCCGAGTCACGTGCCGGCGACCTGTGATGCCGCTGTCGAGTTGCCTTCAGGCCGTCGTGTCGTAGCCCGGTGAGCGCGCACGGTCATGCCGGTGTAGTTGCCGTTGTCGGCGAAGTACGCCTCGGCCGACGGGACGGCCGAGCGGACGTTCGACCGGGCAGCCGCCTGTTCGGCGCGATCCTTGAAGCCGAGGTACGACGGGACCGCGATCGCGAGCAGGATCCCGATGATGACGATGACGACGAGCAGCTCGATGAGCGTGAAGCCTTCCTCGCGGGCAAGCCGCTTCTGCATACGATCCAACATTCAGTTAACTCCTTCTTGGTTAGTGGACGCGCAACACGACTTGCCGCGCACGCACATTGGTACCGCCCGACGCTCGACGCGAGCCTGACTCAAACGGGTCATTCAGGCCGAAATGCCTGACCCATTTGGGGGATCCGCGTCCGCCGGCGTGATCCACATACCAGCCTCATTCCGCCGGTCGAATGCAGCCTCCAGACAACGCCTCGCTTTTCCACGCCACATTCCGCCGCCGGTGGCCCCGACCGCGGCCCGGAGCTGGGCGACGGCGCCTAGACGACGACGCGGGCGAGCTCTTCGACCGAGGTGAGGCCGGCGAGGACCTTGTCCATGCCGTCGTCCCACAGCGTGCGCATGCCCTCCCGGAGCGCGGCGGCCTCGATCTCGTCGCGCGTCGCCTTCCTCGCGGTCAGGCTCTCGAGCTCCTCGTTCATCCGCAGGTACTGGAAGACGCCGATCCGGCCGCGGTAGCCGGTGTCTCGCGCAGCGGGCGCAGCCGACGCTTGCGGAAGACCCTCGCCCCGTCGAGCGCCCGGCCCGCTCCGGCCCGACGCGCAGCGCGATCAGGTCGTCCGGGGTGACGTCGTACGGCTCGGCGCAGTGCGGGCACAGCCTCCGCGCGAGCCGCTGCGCCAGCACGGCCGAGACGGCGGCGCCCGTGACGAACGGCTCGACGCCCATCTCGTTCAGCCGCGTGATCGCGCCCGGGGCGTCGTTCGTGTGCATCGTCGAGAGGACGAAGTGGCCGGTGAGCGCGGCCTCGATCGAGATCCGTGCCGTCTCGCCGTCGCGGATCTCGCCGACCATCACGACGTCGGGGTCGGAGCGGAGGATCGAGCGCAGCGCGGTGGCGAAGGTCAGGCCGGCGCGCGGGTTGATCTGCACCTGGTTGATGCCCGGCGAGCCGGTACTCGACCGGGTCCTCGACCGTGATCACGTTGATCTCGGGCCGGCTGGTCTCGCTGAGGACGCGCGTAGAGCGTCGTCGACTTGCCGGAGCCGGTCGGCCCGGTGACGAGGAGCGCGCCGGTCGGCCGCCGGATCAGGCTCGCGCATCTCGTCGCGCATCTCGTCCGAGAGGCCGAGCTCCTCGAGCGTCGGCGCCTCGCGCGACTTGTCGAGGAGGCGCATCGTCACCGACTCGCCCTCGACCGTCGGCAGCGTCGCGACGCGGATGTCGAGCATGCGGCCGGCGGCCGCGGCGTTGAGCGAGATGCGCCCGTCCTGCGGCTTTCGCCGCTCGGCGATGTCGAGCTTCGCCAGCACCTTGAGGCGGGTGGTCACGCCGGAGGCGAGCCGCGACGGGATCCGCTGGGCGACGTGGAGCACGCCGTCGATCCGGTAGCGGACGACGAGCGCATCCTCCTGCGGCTCGAAGTGGATGTCGCTCGCGCCGTCCTCGGCCGCCTGGAAGATCGATCGAGTTGACGAGCCGGACGAGCGGCGCGTCCGAGATGCCGTCGTCGGCCTCGAGGTCGTCGCGCCTCGCCTTCTCGCGCACCTGCTCGACCGCGTCCTCGACCAGCGCCGCGTTGAGCGCCCCCGACGCGCGGGCGAGGCGGCGGAGCTCGGCGAGGACGTCTTCGCGGACCGCGACGGGAACTCGACCGCATGCCGCGTCGCGAGCCGCAGCTCGTCGAGCCCCTGGACGTTCTGCGGGCTCGGTGATCGCGATCCTGCAGCCGCTCGCCGTCGAACGCGAACGGGATCGCGCACGACGCGCTCGAGCACCGGCAGCGCGATCAGCTTCGGCCGCGTCGGCGTCGACGCCCTCGACGGCGAGGTCGACCAGCGGGAGATGGTACTGCTCCGCGAGCGCCCGCGCGACGTCGAGCGAGCCCGTGAAGGCCGCGTCGCGCGACGCGGCCGCCGGCTGGCCGCCGGGATCGGCGTCGCCGGCGAGGCGGCACCGGCCGAGCCTCGGTTGCTCGTCAGGTGACACGGCCAGCTCGGTCGCCATTACAGCAGGCCCAGGTAGGCGTCGAGGAGCGAGCGGCCCGGCGAAGAGCGCGACGATCGCCGCCGAGGGCGAGGAACGGCCCGAACGGGATCTTCATCTTGCGCGCGGCGCTGCCGTGCCGGGCGAACAGGACGGCCGACGGCACGAGCGCCGCGACCATGCCGACCATCAGCGCGATCGGGACGGTGCGCCCGAGCATGACGCCGAGCAGCAGCGCGAGCTTGACGTCGCCCATCCCCATGCCGGCGGGGTAGGCGAGCGCGGCGAGGAAGAGGAACAGCGCAGCGCCGAGGCCCGCTGCGAGCCCACTCCACCGACGGATGGAGGATCGTGTTCGCCGACGAGCACGACGGCCGCGGCAGGCAGCACGATCCGGTTCGGGATGATGCGGCGCTCGACGTCGGTCGCGGAGACCGCGACGAGGGCGGCGCAGAAGAACGCGGCGACTGCGGCGTCCCAGGTGAGGCCGAAGCGGAGCACGCAGCCGGCGATCAGCAGCGCGGTCGTCGCCTCGACGAGCGGGTACCGCCACGGGATCGCCGCCTGGCAGTGGCGGCAGCGCCCGCGCAGCAGCGCGAACGAGAGCAGCGGGACGTTGTCGTACCACGCGAGCGGCGTCTGCGCAGCGCCATGCAGGCCGAGCCGGGGCTGACGATCGAGCGCCGCAGCGGGATCCGCGCGGCGACGACGTTCAGGAAGCTTCCGAACGCGAGGCCCGGCAGGAACGCGATGGCCGCGAGGGCGAGCTCCATCTCAGGAGGGTCTGCTGTTGCGGAGGACGATGTCGTCGTTCAGGACGAAGCGCTGCTTCGCGTCGGCCGGCGTCGCGTCGACGCGCCAGCGAGACCGACAGCGTCGCGCGCGGCGGGCGCGCGCTCGACGCGCTGTAGACGGGCATGTTCTTCGGATACTGCCCCGCCTGGCCGCCGCGTGCAGCCGGTGAAGCTCGTCGACGTCGTCCCGGTGCAGGTGACGACGCCGGACGGCGCCGAAGGCGATCGTGTTCGCGCCCGAGTTGAAGCCGACCGTGCTGGCGACGCCGATCGTCGCGCTGGGGGAGTCGTCAGCGGGTTGTCCGGTGAGCGTGGTCGGCCCGGTGTCGACGTACGACGTGCCCGACGTGACGTTCTTGAGCAGGCGCAGGCCGCTGCCGTCGCGGCCGTAGACGTTGTAGGACGTCGCTCCGAGTACGCCGACCAGCTCGACCGTGATCGTGTTGGTCAGCCTCGTGTTCGCGACCGTCACCGAGGCGACGACGCCCGGAACCTCGACGCCGCCCGCGAGCACCGCCGTGACGTCGTACGAGTAGGTCCCGGCAGCCAATGTCCCGCCCGTCGTCGCCTGCGTGAGCGACGGAGCGGAGACGAAGCTGGCGCCGAAGATCTTGCCGGCGGTGACGGTCGGCGGTGTCGACGAGGTTCGAAGCCCACTTCGTCCCGGTGCCCGAGCACGACGCGCCGGTGTAGCGCCAGAGCGTGTACGGCTGCGCGCCGGCGACCGGGCGGTGCGGCGCCGTTCTTGTCCTTCGTGCACCACGTCACGGTCGTCGCTCCGCCGGCGTGGCACTAGCTGCCGAGCGTGATCGTGACCGAGGACGAGGGATAGCCGCTCGGTGTCGTGATCGCGCCCCCGCAGTGGATCTCCCGCCGAAGCTTGTCGAGCGCCAGGCGCGCCTGCTGCTGCGCCTGGAAGCGCCCGTTCTGGTCGTTCGCCGTGCGGGTGCCGGAGAGGAACAGCCCCGTGAGCGCCGCGAGCACGATCCCCAGGATCGCCAGCACCACGAGCATCTCGATGAGAGTGAACCCGGACTCGTCGGAGAGCCGGGCATGCGCGTTCACTAACGCTCTCCGGGGCGTCCGGCCAGTCGCAGCCGTGAAGGCTCGCCGAGGGCGCCGGAGGAGGACTGCTCGGCCGCCGCACCGCGCGCCTCGGCGGCCCGCTCCTTCTCGGCGCGCACGAGCGTGAGCAGGAAGTCGTGCTGGTTGGGTGCGGCCAGCGCCGCGGTCTCGCTGCCGGCGGCTCCCGAGATGACGAGGTCGATGAGCGCCGTGGAGAGCGTCTGCATGTCGAAGAACGCGCCCTCGGCGATCGCCTCGGGAATCTCCTCGGCGCGGTCCTCGCGGATCAGCTCCTCGATCCGGGCTGTTCACGACCATCACCTCGACCGCTGCCACCCGGCCGCCGCCGACGCTTCGGCAGGAGCCGCTGGCTGACGACGCCGCGGAGGACGCCTGCGAGGATCGAGCGCACCTGGGGCTGCTTGATCGCCGGGAAGAACTCGACGAGCCGGCGGACCGTCTCGGCCGCGTCGATCGTGTGCATCGTCGAGAGGACGAGATGGCCGGACTCGGCGGCCTGCAGCGCGGTCTCGGCGGTCTCGCTGTCGCGCAGCTCGCCGATCACGATCACGTCCGGGTCCTGACGGAGCACGCGCCTGAGCGCCTCGTCGAACGAGTCGGTGTCGATACCGACCTCGCGCTGGTTGACGATCGAGCGCTCGTCGGCATGGAGGAATCTCGATCGGGTCCTCGATCGTGACGATGTGCTGCTGCCGTGTCCGGTTGATGTGCCCGATCATCGAGGCGACCGTGGTCGTCTTGCCGACGCCCGTGGCGCCGGTGACGAGGACCAGGCCGTGCTGGAGGTCGGCGAGGCGCTCGACGCCGGGTGGAAGCCCGAGCTCGTCGAAGCCGGGCACGTGGCCCGGAATCAGGCGGAACGCGAACGAGATCTCGCCGCGCTGCCGGAACGCGTTGACGCGGAAGCGCGGCAGACCGGCGGCCTCGTAGGAGGTGTCGAGCTCGCCCGAGTCGCGGAAGGCTGCGAGCCGCTTCGGATCGGAGGCGCCGATCCGATCGGCGAGCTCCTCGAGCTGGGACGGCTCCAGCGGCGCCCAGCCTTCGAGCGCGCTCGAGTTCGCCCGTCGCGGCGCACGATCGGCGGCCGGCCGGCCTTGAGGTGGACGTCGCTGGCGCCGAGGTCGACCGCGATCTGGAGGACAGCCTGGAGGTCCAGGCGGCGAATCTCGTGCATGGGCTAACCGCCTCCGAACTGGATGGGTGAGAGGAGCTGAGGAAGTGGCAGGCGGGCCGGTCAGGCCGTCCGTGCCGGACGACGCGAAGGTGATCGGCGGGAACTGGAGCGTGCCGCTCTGGCCGGCGCTGACGCTTCCGTAGACGCTGACCATCGGGCCGATGACGAGGGTGCCGGAAGCCGGGTCTCCGTCGATGTTCCCGTTCCCGAGGAGCAGCCCCTGGAATTGCCCCTGCTTGATGTTGATGCTGTTGCCGCGAGCCGTCGAGCCCGTCGGCGACGATGGCGAGAGCAGTGGTGTCCGCGTCCCACTGGACGCTCGTGTCGCAGTTGCCGGACGTGAGGTTGACGCAGAGGGCGTCGTGGTTGGACATCGAGAAGGTCCCGCTGAGGATGATCGTCCCCTTGCCGACGTACTTCGCGTCGTTGGACGAGCTCTGCGCGCTCCCGTCGATGAAGACGGTCCCCTTGATCGTGAGCGTCGTCCCGTTCCAGGCAAGCTTGCGTCTGTCCCGTCCGCCGACGTGCAGCTGTAGGCGGCCCCGGTGAGGTCGAACGGGCTCGCCGGCGAATAGGCGCTCTGGTTGATCTTGTTGTCGGCCCGCTCGGTGTCGAACCTCGGCGGCGCGCCGGTGGACGTCGCGCACGGCGAGTTCGGGCCGAGGCCCGCGTTCAGGTACCAGAAGCCCATGTAGCTCGGGTCGGTGGGCGGGTTAGCGGGGTGCGAGGTGCCGTCCGCGGGAGCCGCCCAGGCGACGGGGCTGCAGCACGTCAGCGTCGGCGTGGGTGAACCCCGCCAGCGGGAAGACGTTGTCGTGGACGACGCCCCAGATCTTGTCGGTCGCTCCCCAGACGCAGGCGTGCGGGCTCGGGTTGTTCTTCGACTCGCAGTTGTACCCGGACGGGTCACCCAGACCCCCGCATGGATCTCGCGCCAGGTCGTTGGCCGGGTCGGCGGCGAGCCGTTGACGTGGCCGACCTGGTTCTGCGGGCTCGCGAGCGAGAGGTTATGACCGGCCGCGACCCTGTTCGGCGCGCGGGCTGCGTGAGCGACGCCGGGATCGTCTCGGAGATCGTCGCGGTGTTCGCGAGGTGATGTCGTGCACGGCGTAGACCGGCGAGGCGACGTTCACCGACTGGCTGAAGTTGACGTCGTTGGAGTCCGTAGACCCAGTCGATGGCCGTCGTGCCGGGGTCGCGAACGTGCTGTCGGGAATCACGACCGGCACGACGGCCGTGGCCCTTCTGACGACGTCCGCCGCGGGCCCCGTCGGATTCTTGACGCGGCCGAATGCCGTGAGCTGCCACTGCCACTTCCAGCTCGGGTTGGTCGGGACGTTGACCAGCGTTCCCGACCAGGTCGCGGAGTTGGCTCCGGCCGCGGTCGCCCTGGCGACCGTCGTGCCCGTGGCATAGGTGCCGGCGGTCCCGCCGGTGCAGCCGGTGAAGGTCGTCGACGTGATCCCGGTGCAGGTGACTGCCCCGGACGAGCCGACCGAGATCGTGTTCGAGCCCGAGTTGTAGCCGGTCGTGCTCGCGACGTTGATCGTCGTCGAGGCCGGGAGCGTCGTCACGGGGCTCGTGAGCGTCGTGCTCAGCAAGAGGTTCGGGTCGCCCGGGTAGATCTTCGTACCCGGGTAGTTGGCCTCCAGTACGGCGACCGCGTTGTTGATGCCCGACTCGGCGAGGGCGTACGACTTCTGGCCGGCGTTGCTCAGGTACGCGTGCCGCGCGCTCGAGCTCGTCAGGTAGATCGTCGTGGTGAGAGCGATCGTGAGCACGAGCATGATCCCGAGCGCCATCACGAGCGCGATGCCGCTCTCGTCGCTCAGGCGGACCAGGAGCCGACGGCGCAGGCCTGCGCTGCCGGCGTCCGAAGCGGACGGTGGACGTGAGATTCCGGGCACCGACACACTGTCGCGGGCCGGGTACCGGGTCCGCCTGACCCAACTGGGGCAGGTCCCAGCCTGCGGCGTCGACTATCGCTCGCCCGCGCGACCGGGCGCAGCGGGGAGGTGTCGGCCGAGGACTGGCGTCGCGGCGGTTCTGCTCGCCGGCGTGCCGGTCGCGGGCCTGGCGTCGTGAGTTGCTCTCTGCGGCCGGCTGACCTCGAGCTGTTGGCGTTCCTGGTGTGCCCGCGGGCGGGCGGCGATCGGCAGCTCGTCTAACGGCCGAGATGCAATTGCCGCAGGAGCGCGCGCTCCCAGGCGCGGGGCTGCGCCAGCCGTTCGCGGTGATGGAGCGTGAAAACGATCAGCGCGCTCATCAACAGCAGGTTCCCGAGAATGAGGAAGACGTCCGCGAGGTTGAACGCGAAGCCGTGCTTGACGTTGCCGATCACGAGCGGGTTCGGCACCCAACGACCGTCCCAGCGCGCGGAGACGAGATTCCCGAGCGCACCTCCGCTCATCACGCCGGCGGCGACGGCAACGAGGCGCGACGGCACGAGCGTGAGCAGCACCGCCCCGATCAGGAGCGCCATGGAGAGGATGACCCAGCCGGGCGAGCGGTGGTGGTAGGCCCACCACGGCGTCTGCACGGTCGCCTTCACGATCTGATCGACGGACGCGAGAATCGCCGCCGGAGCCACGACGAGAAGAAGTCGGCTGGACGGCACGCGCACGCCCTGAGTTTACCGGCCGGGGTGCGCCGCGCTGTCGGCGAGGTATTCGTCCAGGCCGCATGGACTGGATCCAATGCAGGCTGGGACCTGGCCGTCGATCGCGCACCACGCCGGGAATCGCTCGTGTCGAGCGCTGATTCTTCGGGGGAGGCCCGACGTCACGTCACCCGCGAGCCGCCGCCTACATGACAGTCGTTCCGCGAGGACGGCGCGGACCCGCCGCAGCTGCTCCGCGCTCGCCTACGGCTCGCGCTCCACAGCAGCGGCAGGAAGAACCTCAACCCGGTCGTACACCAGGAGCGGTGACGCTACTCCTATCCAAGCCAAATCGGCTCAGCCAAGCAGGCCAACATACCCCCAACGGAGTTCGAACTCAGCCCCGTTACCGGCGCCGCCCGAGGTCGCACAAGGATCGAAACGCGTATGCAGAGCGGGGTCATCCACGATCAGACGCGACACTCGCAACTGGCTTGGTTGTGCGAAATGTGAGCGCAGAACTCGACCGCGGCGTCCCTCGTAACGAAGGGGTGCGCGGTTCGAGTCCGCGCGTCGGCTCTCGTATTTGCAGGGATTTATGCCTATTTTGAAATCTCGGTAGGCAACACGCCCGAACACATCCGAACACATCTTGTTGGCACGTGAAGGGGTCGAGTCGTGGATCGCGCTGGCGCCGACGGCGTGAAGCCCGGCGCCTACGGCCGCGACCTCGTCACCGACGGCCCGTACATGATCCAGGGCGCGGACAAGGTCGATGCCTCCTCGTGCCCGACGCTGAAGCCGGAGAGCGGCTTCGACGGACAGACAACGCTCACGCTCGTCAGGAATCCCGATTACGACCCGGCGACGGACTCGAAGGCCATGCGGCAGAACCTTCCGGACGAGTTCCAGTTCACCGTCGACGACAACCTCCCTGACACGGTGGCCCAGATCGAGGCGGGTCACCTCGACGACATCCAGACGATAACGCTGCCCCCGCAGGACCTCGAGCGCTACTCCCGCGACCAGGAGCTCCGACGGTACCTGAAGCTGGTGCGGTTCCTCGCCACCGAGTGGGTGACGCTCAACGTCACCCAGCCGCCCCTCGACGACATCCACGTCCGTCGCGCGCTCAGTTGGGTGCTCGACAAGGCAGCGATGGTCCAGCTCGAGGGCGGGACGGTCGCAGGCAGCGTCGCTACGGACATCGCTCCCGACGCGCTCTACGGAGGCCAGCTCGCGCACTTCGACCCGTACCGCACCCCCGGCAGCCACGGCAGCATCGCGAAGGCGAAGGCGGCGATGAAGGGCTCCAAATACGACCTCAAGGGCGACGGGACGTGCAGCGCATCTGTCTGCAAGAACGTCGTGCTGCTGACGGAGACGACCGCTATCGCCCCGGAGCTCGCGACCGTGATCCAGCAGGATGCGGCGAAGATCGGGATCGGCATCACTGTCCGGCCGATCGGCCAACCGTACCCGCTCCTGGAGACCGTGCGGAACCAGATCCCGATGGCAGAGTTCACCGGCGCCGGAGTGAGCGAGCCCGACCCGGTCGCGATGTTCTGGCCCTGCTTCGACGGCCGAGCGATCATCCCCGTCGGGAACTGCGACTATTCGCTGCTCGGGATCACCGCGGCGCAGTGCCGGACGATGCACGTGACGGGTGACTGCAACCCCTACGACCCGAGACCGGCCTCGGCGTGCCGAGCGTGAACGGGATGCTCGACCGTTGCATCGCGCTCGCCGGCGAGCCGAGGCGCCGCTGCTGGGAGGAGTTGGAGGAGCACCTCATGACGCAGGTCGTTCCCGTGATCCCCTACATCACGCCGTATCTCCCCCACATCATCGGCCGTCATGTCACCAGATGGGTGGGCGACGAGGCGAGCGGCACCACCGCGTACGCGCACGTCGCCGTCTCGTCGTCGTAGCGCCGACGAGCCCCGAGCGACGCAGCCGGCGATGAGCGGTAAGCGGCGAGGGTGATGTCAGTGGCCGAGTCCGCCAACGGTTCTATGCACAGGGGGTCTACCCCGGGTCTACGGGCTTGTCGCGATCGGTCTTCGGTCGCCAAGGAGGCCGCGCGAATTCGCTGGATTCGTGCGACTTCCGGCGACCCGGCACGACACGCGGCGACACGGGCTCAAGGCTCGTAATGAAGGGGTCCCGCGGTTCGAATCCGCGCGTCGGCTTAAAGAAAAGCCCTGCACATGCGGGGCTCGCTCACGGTCGACGGCTAGGGAGCATCGACCTCGAGCACCTCGAGGACTGAGCACCTCCACCCGCACCAGCCGTCCCACGAGCGGGCCCGAAGGCCGGATGCCGGCGACCGATCCCTCCATGCGCGAGAGGATACGGCCACGCACGCGCCGCCCAGCCTGTTTCTTGCTGCCCCAACGGGGGCTCTTGCACTCGGTCGTGAACCACCGTATTGTCGCGCGGCACGGGCGGGTCCCCGGAACGACACACTCGGCGGGAGGGCTATGGCGACAACCGACCTGACGCGACGGCGGATCGACCGCTCGAACGTCGTCTTCCACTGGTCCGCCAACGAGGCGCCCGCCGCGCGGATCGAGCCCGGGGAGACCGTCGTCGTCGAGACGAGATGGGCCTACGGCGAGCACGCTGTCACGCAGGGCGACGATCTCAGCGCGCTCGACCCGGCCAAGTGCGATCCGCTTACCGGCCCGATCTATGTCGAGGGCGCCGGGGTCGGCGACACCCTGGCCGTGCACATCCTCGGGATCGACCTCGTAGGTCAGGGCGGTCAGGGGATCATCCCCGGCCTCGGGATCATTCCGTGGGAAAACCTCCCGGTGCACATGTTCACCCCGGAGGATGGCCGGATCGAGTGGCTGCGCGGGATCCCGGTGAAGACCAGGCCGAACCTCGGCTGCCTCGGCGTCGCGCCCGCAGGCGATCCGGTCCCGAGCATCTGGCCGGGCGACTTCGGCGGCAACATGGACTGTAAGTACTGCTGCCCCGGCTCGATCGTCTACCTACCGGTGTTCAACGACGGGGCGCTGCTCCTCATGGGCGACTGCCACCAGATGCAGGGCGACGGGGAGCTCTGCGGCGTCGCCCCCGAGACCGACAGCGACGTGACGATCCGCTGCGAGGTCATCAAGGGGAAGGCGATCAAGCGCCCCCGGATCCTCGCCGAGTCGCGCTTCATGACGGTCGCCTCTGCCGAGACCCTCGAGGAGGCGGTGCGCCTCGCCACCGCCGACCTGATCGACGTCCTCGTCGAGGAGAAGGGCTTCACCCGCGACGAGGCCTACCTGCTGAGTGCGATCGAGGCGGACGCGGAGATCTGCCAGGTGGTGGACCCGCTGATGACCGCCCGCGTCGCGATGGATCGCGACTTCTACGAGTCTCTCTAGAAAGGAGGCGAACGTGAGCACGACCGCAGCTGCGCCGCCAGTCCCCGAGCACGAGCACACCCTCGCGCGCAAGAGCATCGGCTTCTGGAGCGCCCTCGCAATGAGCGTCGAGGCGATGGGCCCGATCCTGGGAGCGCTGAGCGTCGCTCCGCTGATCGTGCTCTATGCCGGCTTCTCGGCGCCCTTCATAGTGCTGATCGGCTGGATCGCGATGTTCATCGTCGCGTACGTGATCGCGCGGTTCACCCGCGCGCTCCCGAGCGCCGCGTCGATCTACACCTACATCAGCCACGGCCTCGGCGAGCACCTCGGGTTCATGTCCGCCTGGCTTTCGTTCATGTACTACTTCCTCTTCCCGCCGTCCCTGATGATCGGGCTCGGGCTGTACGGGCAGTCGATGGGGAACTACGTGTTCAGCGTCGACATCGCCTGGTACTGGTGGGCGATTGCCGGCGGGCTGATCGCGTTCGGGCTCTCGATCCTCGGCATCCGTCTCTCGATGCGCGTCGACCTCGTGCTCGCGATCATCGCCGACGTCGTCCTCCTGGCGGTCTCCGTGGGGATCATCGCGAAGGTGATCAACGACGGGAACTTCACCCTGGAACCGTTTCTGCCCACCCACGCCCACGGCGGCTTCACCGGACTGTCCTTGTCGATCGCCTTCGGTGTCCTCATCTTCCTCGGGTTCGAGCAGTCGTTCACGCTCGGCGAGGAGGTCGAGGACCCGCACGGAGACGTGCCGAGGGCGATCTTCTGGTCGCTCGGCGGCATCGGCTTCCTGCTCCTGCTCTCGACGTTCGCGATGGTCATCGGCTTCGGCGCCACCGGGATGGGGCAGCTCGAGACCTCGTTCTCAAACGACGGCACGCCGTACTGGTCCCTCATCAACACGTACCTCAGCTCCGGCTGGCGCGACGCGCTCCAGATCGTCGCCGTCACCTCTGTGCTCGGGAACCTGATCGCGAGCCACAACTGCGTCGTGCGCATCCAGTACGGCATGGGCCGCGCCGGCGCGTTCCCGAAGCAGATGGGCTACACGCTCCCATCGTCCCGCTCGCCGTATGTCGCGATCGTCTTCCAGACGATCTGCTCGCTGGCGATCGTAATCGGGGTCGCGATCTGGTGGAACGCTGTCACCGCATTCGGCTTCATCTCGTTCATCGAGGGCCTCGCCGCCGCGGCCGCGTTCGTGCTGATCATGGCCGCCGGCGTTCGGTACTTCCACCGCATCGCGCCGACAGCGGGGGCGATCAGGAACTGGGTCATCCCGATCATCGGCATCCTGATCCTCGTTCCTGCGATCTACACCTCCTTCTACCCGAATCCCGGCTACCCGCTGAACCGCGGCCCGTGGGTGATCGTCGGCTGGCTCGTCGTCGGAGGGGTGTACCTGATCTGGCGTGCGTCACAGAAAAGGCAGATCAACATCGACTACGCGTTCGGGGACATCGGGGAATCCGGGCCGCCGCCCGAGATCGACCCGCACGCCGATCAGGGGGCTACACCCGCTGGATGATCGAGATCCCGAAGAGCGAGCTCTGCTTCACACTCTCCGCAGCGCACCGCCCGGCGGCCACCGTGCCGCCGGGATCGGTGCTGCGGTTCGAGACCGAGCTGAACATCGGCGACGTCCTCCACTCCCCGGACGACGTGTTCGACGCGTCGATGATGAAGATGCCGTTCGTGAACGGGGCCACAGGGCCCGTCGCGATCGACGGCGCGACGACGGCCCACGCGCTGGCCGTCCGGATCGACGAGATCGAGCTCGTGCCGCCCGGGTTCACGGCGCTCGTGCCCGGCGTCGGGACCTTCCCCGACTGGATCCGCCGGCGCGAGTTCGGCGTCCACTCCCGCGTCGTCGACGTCCAGGACGGCCACGTCCTCTGGGACGACGGGTTACGCATCCCGGTGCGGCCGATGATCGGCGTGCTCGGCACCGCACCGCTGATCGACGCGGTGAGCACGATCGACAACGGCCCCCACGGCGGCAACCTCGACGTGCCGGAGTTCGGCCCGGGCACGACCGTCTACCTGCCCGTCGCGGTCGACGGCGCGCTGCTCTTCCTCGGCGACTGCCATGCGGTGCAGGGCGACGGCGAGCTGTGCGGCTGCGGCGCGATCGAGATCCGCACCTACACGACCGTCACGGTCGATCTCGTGCCACGGCCGGCAGGCCTCGGCTGGCCGCGGTTCGAGACCGACGAGCACATCGGCGCCGTCGCCTGCGCGCGGCCGCTCGAGGACGCGTTCCGCCTCTCGGTCGAGGAGCTGATCCGCTGGATGGGCGAGAGCTACGGGTTCAGCGCCGCGGACGCGCTGCTTCTGCTCGGCCAGGTCGCCGAGGCGCGGTGCGCCCAGATGGT
Organism: uncultured Actinomycetes bacterium; assembly: GCA_963836925.1. Classification (GTDB taxonomy): domain Bacteria; phylum Actinomycetota; class Thermoleophilia; order Gaiellales; family Gaiellaceae; genus PALSA-600. The sequence continues at coordinate 11,191 of CAWILJ010000008.1, read as the reverse complement.
GAACCCGAAGTACACCTACGTGACCAAGATCGCCAAGCGCTACCTTCCGGGCAGCTGATGGCCGGCCGTCACTTCCTTCAGGTGCCCGGCCCGACCAACGTGCCGGAGCGAGTGCTCAGGGCGATGGATCGCGCCGTGATCGACCACCGCGGGTCGGAGCTCCCGCCGATAACGGGCGAGATCGTGGAGCGGCTGCGCCGCGTGTTCGGGACCGCCGGTGGTGAGATCGTGCTCTTCCCTGGGTCGGGAACGGCCGGGTGGGAGGCGGCGATTGCGAACACGCTGAGCCCTGGCGACCGGATCCTGGCCTTCGACAATCGGCCACTTCAGCCATCTCTGGGCAGAATGCGCCAGGGCGCTCGGCATGCACGTCGACGAGGTCGATGCCGAGTGGGGCCGAGGCGTGCCGCTCGACGCGCTCGCTCAGGCGCTCGAGGCCGACCGCGAGCGCTCGATCCGCGCGGTGCAAGTCGTGCACAACGAGACCTCGACCGGCGTCACCACCTCGGTCGCCGACGTGCGCGCCGTGCTCGACCGTCTCGACCACCCGGCCCTCCTCCTCGTCGACGCGGTCTCGAGCCTCGGCAGCATCGAGTTCCAGTTCGACCGGTGGGGCGTCGACGTCGCGGTCGCCGGTGCGCAGAAGGGGCTGATGCTGCCTCCGGGGATGACGATGCTCGCCGTCGGCGAGCGCGCGGTCGCCGCCGGCGCGCGCGGCGGGTCACCGCGGTTCTTCCTCGACTGGCGGCCGGCGATCGAGATGATCCACGGCGGCTACTACCCGTACACGCCCGCGACTCTGCTCCTGTTCGGGTTGCGCGAGGCCCTTCGCATGCTCGACGAGGAAGGGCTGCCGCAGGTGTACAGCCGCCACGCCCGCCTGGCCGAAGCCACCCGGGCGGCCGTGGCCGAGTGGGACCTCGACCTCGTCTGCCGCGACCCGGCCGAGTACTCGAACGCCCTCACTGCGGTCATCGTGCCCGACGACCTCGACACGGCAGAGGTGCTCCGGATCGCCGAGTCCCACTGGCAGCTCTCGCTCGGCACCGGGCTCGGTCGCGTCAGGGGACGCGCCTTCCGGATCGGGCACCTCGGCTGGCTGAACGAGCTCGAGCTGCTCGGCACCCTCGCCGGCGTCGAGCTGACGCTGCACGAGGTGGGCGTGCCTGTCCGGCTCGGCTCGGGCGTCGGTGCCGCCCAGCGCGCGTTCGCCGGCTCGCCGGTCGTAACGGGGTGACGGCGCTCGACACGTACGAAGCGTGGGAGCCCCGGCTCCACGCGTTCGCCTGGTTCGATCCCGAGCGCGTACGGTCTGCGCAGCCGAAGGACGGCCCGCTCGCCGGGATGCCCGTCGGGGTGAAGGACATCTTCGACACGGCCGGGATCCCGACCGAGTACGGCTCGCCGATCTTCGCGGGGCGCGTGCCCGAGCGGTCCGCGCTCGCAGTGGAACGGCTCGAGGCCGCCGGCGGCCTGATGTTCGGAAAGACGGTGACCTCCGAGCTCGCCTACTACGCGCCCGGCCCGACCACCAACCCGTGGAACGCCGAGCGCACACCCGGCGGATCCTCGATGGGCTCGGCCGCCGCGGTCGCCGCCGGGATCGTTCCCGGGGCGATCGGCACCCAGACCAACGGGTCGCTCATCCGGCCCGCGGCGTTCTGCGGCGTGGTCGGCTTCAAGCCCACGTTCGGACGGCTGCCGACCGAGGGCGTGCTGAGCTTCAGCCCGTCGCTCGACCAGGTCGGCGTGTTCGCGCGATCGGTGGAGCGCGCAGCGCTCCTCGCCGCCGTGCTCGCCGGGGACCCGCCGGGCGACTGGTTGCCGGAGACCGTGCCTCCGCCGAGGATCGCGGTGGTCCGGACGCCCGAGTGGGATGAGTGCGAGGCCGCGATGAAGGACTGCTTCGATGCGGCGCTCGCGGCCGCGTCGGGCGCCACGCTCGAGGAGAGGCCGTTGCCCGAGGGGCTTGCCGCCGGGATCCCGGTGCACCGGACGATCATGGCCGAGGAGGCGAGTCGCTTCGTGGGGCCGCTCGTCGCCGGAGCGCTCGACCGCTGCAGTCCGCAGCTCCGCGAGATCCTCGCCGAGGGTGCGGCGATCCAGGCGGCCGACGCCGAGGAGGCGAGGTTGGCGAAGGAGCACCTGGCGGCGGAGTTCGCGTCCTGGATCCACGGCTTCGGCGCGCTGATCACGCCCGCGACGCTGGGAGAGGCGCCCGGGATCGAGACGACCGGCGACCCGCGGTTCTGCACGCGGTGGTCGCTCGTCGGGGCGCCCGCGATCTCGCTGCCTGCCGGGCTCGGGCCGAACGGGCTGCCGCTCGCAGTCCAGCTCGTCGGGCACCACGGCTTCGACCGCGAGTTGCTCGGGATCGCGGCCTGGATCGAACGGCTGCTACCGGACATCGGCAGCCCGGGCTGAGACGTGGCCGTTCCGGTCCGCCTCGGCCTGCTCGTGCCCTCCTCGAACACCTGCCTCGAGCCCGTCGCGGCCGCGATGCTGCCGGCCGGGGTCTCGCTCCACGTGAGCCGGGTCCCGGTCACCCGGATCGGTCTCGGGGACGAAGAGCTTGCCCAGTTCGACTTCGGCCCGATGCTCGCCGCCGCGCGGCTCCTTGATGATGCGCGCGTCTCGGTCGTCGCCTGGGGCGGCACCTCGGGCTCGTGGCTCGGCGTCGACCGCGACCGGGACCTCTGCCGGCTGCTCGAGAGCGAGCGCGGCGTCCCGGCGACCACCTCGACCCTCGCGCTGCTCGACGCGCTCGAGGTCTACGGCGTGCGCCGGTACGGGCTGGCGGTGCCGTACACGACGGACGTGACCGACCGGATCGTCGAGACCTACCGCCTCGAGGGGCTCCAGTGTGCCGGCCGGGCGGAGCTCGGGATCAGCGAGAACTTCGCCTTCGACCAGGTGCCGCCCGAGCAGATCGAGGCGCTCGTCGCCGCGGCGGCCCCAGGCGCCGAGGCGGTTGCGGTGGTGTGCACGAACCTGCGCGCCGCGCCGCTCGTCGAGCGCCTCGAGGAGTCGGGCCCGTTCGTCGTCGACAGCGTCGTCGCGACCGTCTGGAAGTGCCTGGAGCTGGCCGGCCGCCCGGCCGCGCTCGAGGGATGGGGCGATCTGGCGAGGAACGGCACCCTGCGAGCGTCACTGCGCGCGGTGCTCCTAGCGTTGCTCGACGCCACCCGCGCGAGCCGGACGACGATCCGCCTCGAGCTCGCCGAGCGCAACCTCGACGCCGACCGTGCCGTCGCCGAAGCGGCTGCGCCCGGCGTCCGGTCGATCCTTCTCGATGACTCGCTCGACCAGTGGGCAATGCCGACTGTCCAGTGGATCGCCGCCGAGAGGCGCACGCTCGTGCAGAACGACTTCTCGTCTGGCCCGCCGGTTTCCCCCGCGCTCGTCGACACCTACGGAGTGCAGGCCCAGATGCTCCAGCCGATCGTGCGCGAGGACAAGATGCTCGGCTGGCTCAGCGTCCACCAGGTCGGCGAACCGCGCCGCTGGGCAGACGCCGACATCGAGGCGCTTGCCCGCGCGGGCGCAGACGTCGAGGCGATCCTGGGCTAGAGGGACAGCGATCGCCCTAGGTCCCCGACGAAGGCGTGCCTTCCGTCGTCCCAGCGATCGCGAGGCTCCGCGGCCGCCCGGGCGAACAGCCACAACGCCACGCGTTCTCGATCGAGCTCGAGCAGCTCGGCGAAGCGGTGCGCTTCGGTACGCCGGGGGCAACAATGGGGCAACACGAGCCACCGAAATAGACCGAAACGAAGAGTTCGCTGCGGTGGCCGTTCTGGCCGTCTGAGCAGGGAGAAGTCAGAGAGCGCGAGGCTGGCCGAAGTGTCGTCCATGTTCTGAATGAAGGTCCGCGGTGCGAATCCGCGCGTCGGCTTCCCTAGTTTTGCAGGGAGTCTCGCTGCGCCGGCTGATGCTCTTCGGCTGTTTCGTGCTCCACGTTCATGCGGTGTCGCGGTGGGCCGAGCGGGACGATCACGCTCCGCGCCCGCCGATCCTGCTCGACCTCTTCGATGGGACATTGGTCTCGGTGGCCGACGCCAGCCGGACCACGCTGGCGCGGGCCGGCGACGCGATCGAGGGGGTCATCCGGTCGCGGTTCCTTGAGCACGTCGTATCGGACTTCGGCTCGACCGGCAAGCAGATCGAGGTGGCACTGGCGGAGGGCCGAACCCGGGGAACGGGTCGCGACGCTCTACGGCACCTACTGCGCAGGCGGCACCGAGCCCTCGGACGCACTGGCACGCGCGATGGCCGAAGACGCGATCGATCGTGTCGGTGAGGCTCCGATCGGATCGCTCATCGAGTTGGGTCGGCGCGCGGGCTTTCTGGCGCCGTGGTCGAACCAGGGCCGCGGCGGCAAGTTGCGCAAGCGGTACACCGCCACAGCGGAGTTCCTCGAGACGCTCGTCGCCGCCACCGTCGAGCCCGACGATCCTGCCGAGTTCCCCGAGTTCCTCGAAAGGCTGCGCGACTCCTTCGGCGTCGTTATGGGACGTCCCGAGGACGACGTGGTCATCCGCCACACCGACCTGCGCGACGAGGAGTTCTGGCCGTCGGTCGTCTCGATCAATGAGGATGACCTGCGCCGCAACGTCGAGGAGTTCCGCGAGCTGCTGGTCGAGTGCGGCTACGCCAAGGCGTATGCCGACGGCCGAACCATGGTCACCACTCGGCCGGAGGGGAGCATCTTAGGTGGCGAGCGGCCAGTCTCCCGCGGAGGTGCTCGCCGACCTGATCGCCGAGGGCGTGCGTCGTCGCCAGGGCGCAGTCGGGGTGCTCGTGCGCGACGTTCCGGCGCCCGACCCGAATCGACTGCTGCACTCGCTGGCAGCACTCCGCGACAAGGGCATGGATCTGCGGATCGCGTACCTGCGTGAGGGCGGGCAGGCGGCGGCAACGGCGGCTGGGTTCAACGGCGACAGCTTCTCGACCGAGGTCGAGCAGGCCGAGCGCGGGCGCAACGACCGCGACCTGAGCGCCCTGATCGTCGTCATCGCCCACGGCGACGAGGCCAAGCTCTCGTCGCTGGAGGACTTCAGCGCGATCTCGTCGGCGGGACTGAATCGACCGCCGGCATCGCGGGGCCCACGTGCATGTGGGCCCCGCGATCCCTGCCGTGGCGGGTTTCGCCCTACGGGGTCACGGAGAGCTGGATCACGCCGGCGGCCAAGCCGCCCGAGTCCACCGTATCCTTGCCCGCGCCGGTATCGATGTTGAGCTGGTCGGTCGCATCCGGGTGAAGGACGTCGATCGTCGCGGCAAGGCCGGTCACGCTGACGCTCGCGGCGCTGCCAGCGACCGCGATCTTGTCGTTGCCGCCGGTGCCTTCGACGTTGACGATGTCGAGTTGGTTGTCAGGGATGCCACCGACGCCGAGGTCGATACTCACATTCTTGACGTCGGTTCCGGCTAGGTCGTTGACGGTGACGTTGTCGGCGCCGCCGAGGGCGTTGAAAACAACCTGCTCGACGCCGGCGGTGTCCATGGTGATGTTCGCCACGTTGCGGAAGAACGTGAGTCGGTTCCCGTTTGCCGACAGGTCAACGTTCTCAGCAGCACTGGCGCCGTTGAAGAGCATCGTATCGTTGCCGTTCTGCCCTTCGATGGTGTCGCTGCCTTCACCCGGATTCCAGATGAACGTGTCGTCTCCGTTCCCACCGAACTCGGGATCGTTGCCCCTGTTTCCGTCGATCGTGTCGGTGCCGTTGCCGCCCTGGAGCGTGTCGGTTCCATTGCCTCCGTTCAGGATGTCGTCTCCGTTGCCGCCGGCGAGAGTGTCGTCGCCTGAGCCTCCAGTCAGGTTGTCGTTCCCGTTTCCGCCGTCGATCGTCATCGGGATGGTGAAGGCCCCGTTGGTCTCGTCGACGCCTACCGTGTCGTCGCCGTTTCCTGCGTTGACGTCGATCGCATTGACGTCAGCAGCTGAAAAGCTGAAGTCGGGCGTGCCGTCGTCCCCGAAGTCGACCTGGACGGTGGCGGCCTGTAGTCGAAGCGTGATCTTGTCGTCCGCGTTCGAGCCGTCGACCGTCAGTAGGCCATTCTGCAGCGTCGCGTCACCGGACCGGCTCGTCCGGTGCGTCGCTGAGGCCTTTGTCGCCGCGCTGGAGGGCGCAGCGACAGCCCGGCCGGCTACGAGTGCTGCGACCACGGCCACGGCGGCAGCGGTCACCCCCGCTGGCCGTATGACCTTCGACTTCCTAGCTCGCGAAAGCTTGTTCATCTGAAAACGTCTCCTCTCAGGTGAGCCTGGCGCGACTCATGGGTTTGGATGTGACGGCCATGGTGGAAGCGGCGCACCCGGATTCGCACCGTGGTGACCCCCCTGGCTTTTCCGTGCCTTCGCCGTAGGTGGGCCCTACGTTCGCGCGCTGACCTCCCAGACCCTCGGCGTGTAGGTCGCCGGATCGGGGAGGCCGAGCTTGGCGAGGAGAGAGGCAAAGCTTGGAGGTAGCCGGCGGGCAGCCTCCTCCTCCGTCTCCCAGAAGACGAGCAAGAGCGTGTTCTCCGTCTCGCGATCGACGAGACTGAGGGCGCCGGAGAATCCGGGCTCGACCCGGAGTGCGGGGAGCAGTTCGCGGCAGATGATCTGCCTCAGACTCTCCGACGTGCCCCCACCGAGTTCGAGAACCTGCGCATACATCGTCTCCGCGCCCCCCTTTCGTCAGCCGACGGCGACCGCGTAGACGATGGGGACGACAACGATCGGGACGCGAACTCTCAGCCGTCCAGCCCTTCGTGTTCAAGCAGTTCGGCGAGGTGGGCGAGCGCGCTGCGGGTTCGTGTCTTAACCGTTCCGAGTGGAATGCTCACGCGTGCTGCGATCTCCGACTGGGACAGCCCGCTCCAATAGGCGAGCTCGATCACGGTGCGTTCGTGCTCGGGAAGGCTTTCGAGCGCGCGGTGAACGCGCCAGCTCACCCAGTCGGACTCGGCATGCTCGGGCGGGCCGGGGCGGTCAGAGGGAGAGTCGGGCGCCTCTGCGGTCGGCTCGACGCGGATACGTGTCTGGTTGATGATCGCGTTGCGCGCGACGGTGTAGAGCCAGGGCGTGCCGGGTCCGCGCTCGGGCCGGTAGGTCGCCGCGGAGCGCCAGATCGCGGTGAAGGTCTCCTGGGTCGCGTCCTCGGCGCGGCTGCGATCGCGAAGCCGTCGGATTGCCAGTCCGAGCACCGATCGCGCGTAGCGCCGGTAGAGCTCCTCGAACGCCTCGCGGTCACTCTCGCCGGTCCTCCGTATCAGCTCGCTGTCACTAGAGAACTCGACCGAGTTCCGCGAGGGCAGTCTGCGCGCGCGCTCGCCCCGCCGGAGACCCAAGTCTTTCGCGTGCGATTCAGCGGGCGAAGCCAGCTGGTTGGCTTGCGATGCCCCGTCGAGTATTTCGTGCGAGCTCATGTAGAACGAGTCCCGGCTGCGCCGATCGCGGAGCCCGCGACCTCGAGAGGCCCGGATTGCCGGGAGCGGGTTCGTTTAGCGCTCTTCATGTCAGTCGCCTCCTGAAAGTGAGCTCCATTGACCGAGCTCGGGATGGGATGGAGCGATCCTCGAGGTCTCGGTCGGTGACCCGCACCGTGGAGACCCCCCGGACTTTGGGGCGCGACGTGTCGAGCCCGCTCCACTGAGATCCATGCGAGCGGACCGCACCCGAGTGCGAGTCCGACTCCCTCGTATCTGGGCGGTAGGCTCCCCGGGCATGAGGAGTGTGGCGGCAGGTGGACCGCTGCTCGAGCGCAGCGCAGAGTTGGCGCGGATCGAGTCGGCGCTTTCCGGGGCCCGCGACGGCACCGGCAGGTACGTGGTGGTCGAAGGGCCGGCCGGGATCGGCAAGACGGAGCTGCTCGCGGCTGCGCGGAGTGCGGCGGCAGACAGCGGGATGCGGGTGCTCCGGTCGAGGGGGACCGAGCTGGAGCGCGATTTTGCCTTCGGGGTGGCGCGTCAGCTGTTCGAGCCGCCGCTGGCCGAGGCATCGGAGCTCGAGCGCGTCGATCTGCTGCAGGCCGCCGCCGGGGTGGCGGCCTGCTTCCTCGGACTTCCGGGCGCACCCCCCAAGCTCGACCCTGGTGCTTCGGGCGTCGATCCTTCCTTCGCGATCCTGCATGGGCTCTACTGGTTGTGCGCGAATCTGGCTGCGGCAACGCCACTGTGCGTGGTCGTCGACGATGCGCACTGGGCGGACGGTCCATCCCTGCGCTACCTGGCCTTTCTGCTCACGCGCGTCCAGGAGCTGCAGGTCGCGCTTCTGGTGGCGAGCCGCCCCCGCGAGCCAGGCACTGATGCCGACTTGCTGGCGACGGTCACCACCGATCCTTCTGCGGAGGTGATCCGGCTCCCTCCGCTGACGAGAACCGCGGTCGCTCAGTTCGTGGAGTCGAGGTTCGACGGGGCTCCGCACGCAGACTTCGTCGATGCCTGCCTGCGGGCAACACGAGGAACGCCGTTCTTGGTCCGTGAGCTCGTGAACGCCCTGAGCGAAGAGGGAATCGCTCCGACCGCGGAGGCAGCGCACCAGGTCGAGCGGATCGGTGGGCGAACGGTCGGTCGCTCGATTCGACTCCGGCTCCGGCGGCTCCCCGAGCATGCCGGGCGGCTCGCTCGCGCTCTGGCGGTGCTGGAGCAAAGCGACCTTCTTCAGGCGGCGCGACTCGCGGATCTCGGCGAGGCGGAGACGGCCGACGCGGCCGACCTTTTGGCGGCGGCAGGGATCCTCGAGTCCGGCCGGCCGCTGACGTTCATCCACCCGATCGTCCGCAGCGGTGTCTATTCGGAGCTCTCGAGCGTTGAGCGTGCGCGGGGCCACCGACAAGCCGCCCAACTGCTGGCTGAGCAACCTGGAGCGAACGAGCGCGTCGCCGAGCACCTGCTGAACAGCGAGCCGGCCGCCGACAGTTGGGCCGTCGATCGACTCGTCGAAGCCGCGCGCTCGGCGGAGCGGAAGGGCGCTCCCGAGTCGGCAGCCGTCTTCCTGTGCCGAGCGCTCGAGGAGTCGCCGCCGGGAGCTGAACGGCCCGGATTACTTCTGGAGCTGGGAATGGCCGAGGCCCTCGGGGGGCTCCCCGGCTGGTCCGAGCACTTGCAGCGGGCAGTGGACGTAGCGCCAAACGCCGCGGCAGCCGCCGGAGCGGCCAGGGTGCTGGCACTCGCGCTTCTCCGCACCCAGCGCCTCGCGGAGGCGGTCGAGGTTCTCGATCGTGCCTCCTCGCCGCTCGATCCCCGCCACGCCGAGCTCGCGCTCCAGCTCGAGGCTGAGGCTGTCCTCGCTGGGATGATCGACCCGGCGACCGCACCCTCCATGGCCTTTCGACGTGACGCGCTGCGCGAGCGGGCAGGCGGCGATCTCGCGTCGCCACCTGAGCTTCTGGCCGTCGGCTCGTTCGTCTCCGTCCTGACCAACGAGCCTGTCGAGGTCGGCGCCGACCTTGCGCTTCGTGCGCTTCTGGCCGGCGAAAGCGCACCGACACGGTCGGAGGAACTGCCGTGGTTCACGTCCGCGACCTTTGTCTGGGCGTTCTCGCTGCTTTGGGCCGAACGGTACGCCCAGCTCCGGCCGCTGCTCGACTCCTTCATCGCGGAGGCGCGGGCGACCGGCGACGGCGGCCGGCTTGCCCTCGGCCTGGCGAGTCGCGGCTGGCTTTCTCTTCGACGCGGCGATCTGAGCGGCGCCGAGGTAGACACACGCACCGCACTCGCCGCGACCGAGCTCCCGGCACCACCCATCTACCGCGTCCTCAACTGCGGTTTGCTCGTGAAGACGCTCGTCGATCAGGGCGAGCCCGACGAGGCAGAGGAGGTGCTCGCGCCACTCGACTCCGAAGCCGAGAGCGAGTTCGTCCCAAACGCAGTCCTTCGTCTCGCCCGAGGCCGGTTGCGGGTCGAACAGGCACGCGTCGCCGAAGGTCTCGACGGACTTCCTGGGCGTCGGCGTCCTTCTGACGCGAACGATGATCACCTGCCCGAGTTATCTCCCCTGGCGATCGGAAGCCGCGCTTGCCCATCTCGCGCTCGGCGATCCCGAGTCGGCACGACGCCTCGCGGAAGAGGAGCTCGAGCTCGCACGCGCGTTCGGCGCCCCACGCGCGCTCGGCGTCGCGAAACGTGCCGCTGGCCTCGTCGCGGGCGGTGAGCGTGGAGAGCTCCTGCTCCGTGAGGCCGTCGAGGCATTCGGCGGGGCGACGCCAGGTTGAACGAGCCCGCGCTCTCGCCGACCTCGGCGCCATGCTTCGCCGCCGCAATCGACGTACCGAGGCGCGCGAGCTGCTGCGCGAGGCACTCGACGCCGCTCACCGCGCGGGCGCCAAACGGCTCGCCGAGCAGGCGGAGACCGAGCTCCGCGCGACCGGCGCGCGCCCCCGTCGTGTTGTTCTTACCGGCCTTGAGTCGCTGACTGCCAGCGAGCGCCGAATCGCGGAGCTCGCGGGCGGGGGCTTAACCAACCGCGAGATCGCACAGACGCTGTTCGTCACCGCACGCACGGTTGAAGGTCACCTCACGAGCGTTTTTCGCAAGCTGCAGCTCGATTCGCGTGACGAGCTTCCCGCCGCGCTGGCGGAGGGTGCTCCGATCCCGGCATAGGACCCCGGGAGGGGAAGCTGCAGAGGGGTAACCGGCGACCTGGCCGTCAGCGGTCTCGGCGCTTCAGTCGACTAGGATCGCGCCACCCACGACGAGAGGCGCGGAGATGCAGGCAAGCGGTGGCCATGGGGAGCTGCGTCGCGACGCGATCGGCCTGCCGCAGGCGCTGTTCCAGTCGATCACGCACATGGCGCCGGCCGTCGGGATCGCGTTCTCGATCCTCGTTGCGATCCAATTCGCCGGCCCCGCGTTGCCGCTCTCGGTCATCCTGGCGCTGATCGGCTGTGTCTGTGTTGCCGCGTCGATCGGACAGCTCGCCAAGGAGATGCCGTCGGCCGGCGGCCTCTACACGTATGTTGCTCGCTCGCTCGGGCCGCAGGCCGGCTTCATGGTCGCCTGGGCCTCCCTGCTCTTCGAGCCGCTTGTCGCGCCTCTCCTGTTCCTTATCTTGGCGTGGACGACGAAGGACATGGTTTCCGGCGAGCACCACGGTTTGCACTGGACATATACCGGCCAGTGGTGGATTTGGGTTGTGCTCGTCGCCGGGATCGTCTTCTTCCTCACCTATCGCGACGTCCGTCTCTCGACCGAGGCCGGCGTGATCCTT
>CAWILJ010000007.1:0-109369 GCA_963836925.1 uncultured Actinomycetes bacterium | reverse complement strand
GAGCCGCCTGGCCTCCAGCGGCAGGCCGGGCGAGGTGTTCCCGTAGTGCTCGGTGTGGCCCGCCTCGTGGAAGAGCGCCCGCCAGTCGTCGTGGCCGCCGATCGGCTGGATCACGAGCATCACCCTCTCCGGCACCTCGATCGGGGAGCAGAAGGCGCGGGGGTCCTTGCCGGCCCGCTGGTCGATGTCGAGGTGAATGTTCGACTGGGAGCGGAGGTCGATGCCGAGGTCTGCGAGCGTCATCTCGAGCGCAGGCAGCATCCGGTCGGCCGGGTAGGCGGCGTCCAGCTCGGGGGCGCGAAACAGGCGAGAGACGTCGGCGGGTCGCGCGTCGGACAGCGCCATCCCGAGCCGCTCCCGGAAGAGACGGTCGCCCTCGGTCTCCCAGAGCCCCTCGGTCTCGTCGAGCAGCGCCTCGCACTCGGAGGCGAGCTCGTCGAGCCGGAAGCCGAACCGCTTGTAGAGCTCGTAGTAGCTCGGCGAGCCGAGCCTGGTCACTGCGTCTCGGTCGATCCGGGCGGCCGCGAGGTAGACGGGATTCAGGTGCTCGTCGAGCAGGTCGAGCCGAGCCCGCTCGAGACGCATCCTCCGGTCGCGGTCGGGCTCGTTGGCCATGACCGGGCGGAGCATCCGATAGGGGACCTTCTCGCCGTCGACGTCGGCCTCGAGCCCGGCTTCGACCTCGGCGACCCTCTCGGCGTGCTCCCTGGTGAGGCCGCCGAGGTAGCCCTCGCATGCGAACCGCCAGAGCTCGGTCGGCGCGCCCTCGAGGCGGCGGGCGGTCTCGAGCTTCGTGAGCACCTCGTGGCGCTCGTAGATCGGCTCGAGCTCGAGCGTCTCCTTGTGGCCGGCGAGGTGGAGGTAGTACTCCTCGTCGAGCTCGGCGATGAAGCGGTCGGCTTCGTCGCGGAACGCATCGAGCTCGCGGCTCGTCGGGCTGTCCACCGCCATCGCCCGTCTAGGATAGGCGCCCGTGCACGAGCTGAGCCTGCAGAGCGAACGGCGCACGCAGCTGATCGACATCACGGACCGCGTGCGCGAGGCGGTGGCGGGGGAGAGCGGCGCCGCCGTCCTCGTCTACGTGCCGCACACGACCGCCGCGATCACGATCAACGAGAAGATCGACCCGGTGCTCGTCGAGGATCTCGAGCAGGCGTTCGAGCGTGTCGTCGGCGACGACTGGGGCTGGCGCCACGACGATATCGACGGGCCCAACGGCCCCGCCCATGGGCGCGCGTCGGTGTCGGGGGCGCAGGTCGTGGTGCCGCTTCGCGACGGTGCGCTCGCTCTCGGCCGCTACCAGGCGCTCTTCCTGTGCGAGTTCGACGGGCCGAAGGCGCGCTCGGTCTACGTGACTGTGCTTCAGTAGCGTCGCGTCTCCCCGGCCCGCGGCGGGCGGCGTCGGCCAGACGATCATCGAGCGTGACGAACTCGAGGGTCTCGGGTGACCCTCGGCACCTGCGAGAGCGGCCGCGAGCTGCAGCGGTCACCGGCACTGAGCCGATGGACACGGAGAGGCGAGGGGCACTTCTCAGGGCATCGCTCGGGGTGTCGCTCGCCATCCGTGCCAGTGTCGACAGTTCTCGGTGGGTCCCGACGACCGTGTGCGTCTGGGGCTCATCGACGGGAGCGGCACAACTGCCTAGGGTCGCAGAACTTCAGGGCGGCCCCGCTCTTCCGCGTCCGCGGCACGCTGGCACCGCTCTGCGCTTGATCGGCGGTGTGTCCGGTCTCACGTCGCCTCCGGCCGTTTCACCGGCCGACGTCCCGGCCTGCCGCGCTCGTCGCCCTCGTCGTCGGCCCCCGCCCTCGTCCCGCCCCCCCCCCCCGGGCCGCGATGGCCGCGCCGGTGCAACGGGACGAGCAGCTGGAGCTACGGATCGACTCGCTCGCCTACGGTGGGAACGGCGTCGCGCGGCTCGACGGGTTCGTCGTCTTCGTGCGGGACGGGCTGCCGGGCGACACGGTGCGCGCACGCGTCACGAAGGTGCAGCGCCGTCATGCGGAGGCGATCGCCGTCGAGGTGGTCGAGCCGGGGCCCCAGCGAGTCGAGGCGCCGTGCGCCCACTACCCGGCCTGCGGGGGCTGCCGGTTCCAGGATCTGGCCTACGAGGCCCAGCTCGCCGCCAAGCACGCCTGGGTCGAGGACTCCCTCCGCCGGATCGCCGGGATCGCAGAGCCGCCGCTCGAGCCGATCGTCGGCGCCGAGGAGGTCTTCGGTTACCGCAACAAGATGGAGTACTCGTTCACGCCGGGACCCGGAGGCCCCGAGCTGGGCCTGCACCGCGCCGGCCGGTGGGACGAGGTGCTCGGGATCGAGCAGTGCCTGCTCACGACGGATCTCGGCAACCGCATCCGCAATACGATGCGCGACTGGGCGCGCGAGGAGCACCTGCCTGCGTACGACCAGGCGTCGGGGGAGGGATACCTGCGGCACCTGGTCGTCCGGGAGGGACGGAACACCGGCCAGGTACTGGTGCAGCTCGTGACCCACGAGCGCGAGCGGTTCGACCGTGAGCGCCTGATCGAGGTGTTGACCGCGTTTTCCGAGGTGCGCTCGATCCAGTGGACGGTCAACGACACGCCGGCCGAGGTTACGAATCTCCCCACGGAGCTCCTGTGGGGCGAGGACGCGATCGAGGAGGAGGTCGGCGGGCTCAGGTTCCGCGTCCGCCCGAACGCGTTCCTGCAGACGAACACGCGAATGGCCGAGCGCCTGTACGAGCTCGCGCGCGACGAGGCAGGGCTCACCGGCGGCGAGACCGTGTACGACCTCTACTGCGGGATCGGCACCATCGGCCTCTCGGTGGCGCGCGACGCGCTGACTGTGTGGGGAATCGAGATCTCCGAGGAATCGGTCGCCTGCGCGATCGAGAACGCCGAGCTGAACGCGATCGGCAACGCCGCCTTCTTCGCCGGGAACGTCGGCCAGGTGCTGCGCGAGCTCCGCGAACGGGCGGGCGATCCCGACGTGGTCGTCGTCGACCCGCCGCGAGCCGGCCTCGCCGGGAAGGCGCTGAAGCGGCTCGGCGAGATCGAGACGCCTCGCGTCGTCTACGTGTCCTGCAACCCGACGACCCTCGCCGGCGACACGAAGCGCCTCGTCGAGGAGTACGGCTACCGGCTCGTCCGAACGCGGCCGCTCGACATGTTCCCGCACACGCCGCACGTCGAGTCCGTCTCGCTGCTCGAGCGCTAGCCGCGGTCAGGCGCGAGGCTCCCGACGACCCTCGTCAGCGCCGCCAGATGTACGGGGTGGTGGTGGAGACCTTGACGAGGCCGGCTCGTTCGAGGATCGGCCGCGAGTACTCGCTCGAGTCGCTGAAGACGAGCGTCTTGCCGAGGCTCAGCGCCGAACGCGCCCGGGCTGCGGTGAGTGCGCGATAGATCCCCCGCCGCCGCCATGTGGGCCGCGTGGCTCCGCCCCAGATGCCGGCGAACTCCGTGCCCTGGACCGGCTCGAGCCGCCCCGCGCACACGATCTGCCCCTCCGCCTCGGCGACCCAGAGCTGCATCCCGTCCACGAGGGCCAGGCGCCGCAGCATCGCGTCTGCGACCTCGTCCGCGCCCGGCTCGCCGAACACCTCCTCCTGCATCGCCGCCATCGCGCGGATGTCCGCTTCTGCGGTGACCTGTCGCAGCTCGACGCCGTCGGGCAGCGCGACGCCGGATGCCAACAGGCGTGCCTCGCCGATCATGATCGACTCCTCCTCGGCCGGCTCGAAGCCGTAGCGGACGAGTGCGTCGTGAAGCCCGGGCGCGTGGTCGTGCCCTCTGGTCTTCCACTCCACGCGCTCGATCGACGGATCGCCGCGATAGTGCGCGGCTGCCTGCTCGACCAGTCCTTCCACGGCCGCCGCGTCGGCCCCGCCGAGGTCCTGATAGGTCACGAAGCCACGGCCGCCGGCGAACCGCACCAGCCGCAATGGGCCGAGCCGCGTGACCTCGACGGCGCTCGGGGTCTCGGCATCGGTTCGGAGCTGAAGGTCGTAGGCGGCGCGATACTCCTCGGCGGTCGCCATCGGCGGCATGTTCGCAGCCGCGTACCGCCCCGGCCGTCCGGAACTACGATCGTGCCATGACCGCGTTCGAGGCCGAGCTCCGGGAATGCCTTGGGGTGATCCTCGGCGCCGAGCCGCCGGAGCCGGAGTACGACCCCCTCGTCTTCTTCAAGCAGTGGCTCGGCGGCCGGAACCTGGGGCTCGCGCCGGTCGCGAGCCCGGCTTCGTTCGACTGGCCCGGCCACTGGCTCGCTCGGGTGCGTGCGGCCGACGGCGACCACGCCGTGGTGATGTTCGGGTCGCCGTCGGGCCCTCTCCACGACCCAGGCGGGGCGTTCCGGCGCGGAGGCACGATCGAGGAGGGGTGGCTCCTCGCACGGCTCGACGTGCAGCTGCCGATCGAGGCGAAACGGGACGGGGAGCCAGTCGGCACGGTCGAGGCGATCCTCGTCGCGCCGGGCGCCGAGCAGCCTCTCGTGCGCGTCGACCGCGTGGACGCGGCCGCGGGGCTCGGGCTCGACGGAGATCGCTACCACGACGGCCGCGGGACCTTCAGCGGCCCGGGTCGCGGCTATGAGCTCACCCTCGTCGAGGCAGAAGTGCTCGCGTCGATCGACCTCCCATGGGAGCAGGCACGGCGGAACGTCGTCACCCGTGGGATCTCGCTCAACGAGCTCGTCGGGCGGCGCTTCACGATCGGCCCGGTCGAGTGCATCGGGCGGCGGCTGGCCGAGCCGTGCGCGCACCTCGAGAAGCTCACACGGCCGGGGCTCCTCCGGCCGCTCGTCCACCGGGCGGGGCTGCGCGCCGACATCGTGGTCGGTGGCTCGATCGCCCGCGGCGATCGGATCGCTGCTTCCGACTAGCTGGCCGAAGCCTTCGCCTGGGGGCTGCTCGCGGCGTCGTCGCTCGTTCTCGGCGCCGCGCTCGCTCTCGTCTTCCGGATCGGCCTGCGAACGATCGGGCTGATCATGGGGTTCGGGCCGGCGTTCTGCTGAGCGCTGTCGCCTTCGACCTCGTCGAGGAGTCGGTCGGGCTCTCGTCGGGCCGCGGAGCGGTGCTGGTCGGGTTCTTCGCCGGCTGCGGCGTCTTCTTCGGCGGGGACTGGGTCATCGACCGGGCCGGCGGCGCGCGACGCAAGAGCGCCGAAGGGGGACCGACCGGGACTCGGCCCTTGCGATCGTCCTCGGCACCATCCTCGACGGGATCCCCGAGTCGATCCTGATCGGGCTGACCATCTACGAGAGCGGAGCCGTCGAGGCGGCCTACCTCGCCGCCGTCCTCATCTCGAACGTCCCGGAGGCGATCTCATCCACCGTCGGGTTGAGAGCGGGAGGGTGGAGGCCCGAGCGGATCCTCGGGATGTGGGCGCTCATCGCGCTCGTCTCCGCCGTCGCGTCGCTCGCCGGGTACTCGGCGTTCCAGCACGCCTCGCCCGATTCGGTCGCGTTCATGCTCGCGTTCGCCGGCGGCGCGATCCTGACGATGCTCTCCGACACGATGATGCCGGAGGCCTACGAGCACGGCGGGAAGCTGGTCGGCGTAGTGACGGCGCTGGGATTCGCGTTCGCGTTCCTGATCGACCAGCTCGACCGAGAGCGCCCGTTGACGTCCGCGCGCAGGAGCAGACTGCGGCTGGTGATCGGCGAAGAGCTTCGGCGGCTGGTGACCTGGAGCGAGCGACACCGCCGCCTGCTCGCGCGGGTGCTGCTCACGGTCGCCGCCACGATCGCCTTCGACCTCGTCGCCGCGCTCCTGGCGTGGGATTTCGAGAGCGGGGTGAAAGGCAGCGAGATCCACGGGTTCGGCGACGCGCTCTTCTTCGCGACCGTCCAGCTGCTGACGGTCTCGTCGCAGCTGAAGAACCCGGTCACGACCGCGGGCCGGGTGCTCGACGTCGCGCTGGAGGCATGGGCGATCTTCGTCGTGACCGCGGTCGCCGGCTCGTTCGCGGCGTTCTTCCAGACCGGCGACTCGAGCTGACCGTCAGGTCGCGCGGCTCATCACCGGCCGGCCGACGCGGCGCCAGAGCAGGTCGGCGTTCGCGAGCAGGAAGCCGATCGAGAGCGCCGGCAGTGCGGGCAGACCGCCGCCCGCCCAGTACGTCGTCAGCGTGATCGTGGCGCCGAGGCCCGCGACCATGAGCAGCCAGGTGGGGAAGGGCCTGAGCCGGAAGCGCGACGGTCGCACCGAGGAACATCGCGAAGAAGAGGACGTCGGTGACGCCGAGCCGCGCCGCGTTCCCGCCGGGCACCACGAACGCGATCGAGAGCTTCGTGAAGACGCCCGCGTGATGCTCGGTGATCGTGTGCGTCGGGCCGCGCCAGACCGAGTAGGCGTCGACCCACGGGACGGCGAGCGCGACGAGCACCACCCACGAGAGCTCCTCGAACGCCTTCAGGAAGAGCCAGCCGACGCAGGTGACGGCGCCGAACTTCGCGAAGTTGGCAGGCACCTGCCAGTCGAAGGCGCCGCATACGAGCGCGATCCCGACCGACGCCGAGAAACGCGACGAGCAGCGGGCGCGTCTCGCGGCAGAGCGGCAGCGAGAACCACACGAGCGCCGAACATCGCCGGCATGACGAGGAGCGAGCACGACCGCGATGCTCTGCCACTCGCTCAATGGATCCATGTCCGGCGCCGCCTCGAACCAGGCGAAGAGCGCCGCGAGGAGGATCAGTAGGGCGGCAGCTCGGCCCACCAGGGGCCGACGGGCTTGAACGAGTTCCAAAAGCGTGTCTTCGCAGGCTGGTCGTCGAGGGACCGGTCGATGTCGGGAACGACGAGCGCCTCGATCGTGGGGGTGAACGACTGCAGCTCGCCCAGCGTAGCCGCGAGCGGGCGCGAAAGCGGAAACGCGAGCTCGTTCACGAACTCGAGCGCGTCCTCGCCCATCACGACCACGAGCCGCGGCTGCACGATCCGCAGCTCGCGGGCGAGCCACGACCGGCACTGCGTCCTCGTCGGCCCCGGCGAACTTGATGCAGTTCGTCCCGAACATCTCGGCAGGATCGACGTGCAGCCGCTCGAGCGACCGCTTGATCGCGTGCCCGGCGCGGCCGTGGAAGGCGACACCCTCCTGCAGCTCCTGCGCCTGCGGCCCGTACTTGACGAGGAACATCGTGCCGAGCGGATGCCCGGTCGGCTGCGCGACGGGAGCCCCTCCCGCCGCCTCTGCGACCTCGTGCTCCAGGCGAAGGATCTCCCTGATCGCCTTGTCGAGGTACCGCTTGTAGATGTCGTCTGTCGTCACGGCGGCGGACACGGAACCGCAGGGTCCTTTCTCGCCTAGCGCACCTTTTCCTTGACCTGAGCCATCCACTTGAGGCTCTGGAGGTACGCCAGCGACTTCGGCCGCCGCAGGATCTCCGCGCTGCGCAGCGAGATCAGGAACTCCTCCGGGTCGCGGAACGACCGCATGCGCAATGCCCCCGTCCCGACGCCCTGCAGCACGTGAGCGTCGGAGCCCGCGCCCATCGTGAGGTCGTACTTGCGCGCGAACCGGAGCGCCTCGTCGTTCTGCGCGTCGAACAGCAGGCGCGCGTTGTAGACCTCGAACACGTCGATGTCGGCGAGATGGCGGTGCAGCGTCGCCGGATCCGGGATCGTGTGCATGCGGTCGAAGGGGTGGGGGAGGTAGACGAGCCCGTTCTGCTCCCTGATCGCCGCGATCGTGTCCGCGAACGACAGCCCGCGCGGGATCTCCCGCTCGAGGAAGAGGCCGATCACCTCGCCCTGGTTGTCGGTCTTGATCTCCTCGCCGGGGATCACGATCAGGTCGCGACCCTGTGCCTCGTCCACCGTCTCGAGCGCGCCGCCGAACGCGTTGTGGTCGGTGACCGCGATCGCTCCGAGCCCCTCCGAGCATCGCGTGGTCGACGAGCTCCGCCGGATCCACCGCGCAGTCGAACGACCACGACGTGTGCATGTGGAGGTCGGCGACGATCCACGGCCGGTCGCCGAGCGGGTCGCTGGGCCGGCGGCTCCGCTTCTTGCGCTTGGTCAGCCGGCTGTAGAGCGCGTCGAGCTGGGCCGCCACGGCGTCGAACGACTCGCCTTCGGCCGCGGCGCGCGCGGCCTCCTGCTCGCGGCCTCGCAGCGACGCGTCGTCGGCGAGCCGCGCCGCCGCCGCCGCCGCGAGCTCGGGCTGCTCGCCGAGGCCGGCGGGCGCCGCGATCGCGCACCCGGCTGCGCGCGCCTCGACCGCGACGCGCGGCGAGCCCATCGATCCCCGGGACGAAGATCGCCGTCGGGGCGAGCAGCGGGGCCCGCGCGGCGCCGTCGCGTGCCGTCCGCACGCGTCACGCGCCCGGCCAGGTCGCGCGGGATCGCGGGCCGCCCGACGAGCGGCGTCGTCCGCAGCATCACCGCCTCCCAGCCGGGCAGCTCGCGCAGCGCGCGCAACACCTCCCGCAGCGACGGCCCGCTCGTTCGGGCGCAGCTCGACGACGATCCGGTCGCGCTTGTGCGCCGGGGCGAACAGCTCGAGCGACGACGCCCGGCGAGACGAGCTCGTAGTCGCCGGGGAAGCGCTCGGCCGCCGCTTCGCGCACCGGCTCCGACAGTGCGAGCAGCGCGTCGATCCGCGCGAGCAGCTTCTCGCGCTGCGAGCGCGCGGGCGGATACCCGAGCCGGTCGGTAGAGCAGAACGTCGCGACGGTGAGCGCGTCGGTCTCGCGCAGGGCGAGGTAGGAGAGCGAGGGCAGGCCCGGCTCGAAGGCGTGGACGAGGTCGAACCGCCCGCGGGCGAGCGCCAGCCGAAGGTTCGCCCGCACGCCGACCGGGACGCCCATCTGCGACCGGCGCGAGACCGGGACCGCCGGGCCGACGGCGACGACCTCCTGCGGCGGCGCGTGCCCGTGCACGACGCGCCGCCCGGCGAGCAGGTCGGTCGCGCGTGTCGAGGGCGCCAGGACGGTGACCTCGTGGCCGAGCGCCCGGAGCCCCTCGGAGACGCCCGCGACGTGCTCGTTCACGTCGTGCGGCTGCGACCACGCAAACGGCGTTACGAGACAGATCCGCACCGTCAGGGAGCCTAGCTTCGGGCGGCTAGCCGCTGTTGATCGTCACCGTCGCCGTCCGTGGATGCGGGAGCCCCTGCGCCGTCAGCGATGCCTCGAGCTTCTGCGCACCGAGCTGCGAAGGCCGGATGCCAAAATGGACGGGGGTGGTCGTCCTGGGGGAGAGGCTGTCGAGTTGGCAGACGATCGTCGCGGTGCCGCTGCATCCGGAGCCGCGCTCGTATGACGGCGGCCCGACGAGCGCTGCCCCGGGCGGGGATCTCGATCGTCAGGACGACCTTGCCGTAGCCCTGGTACTCGGACGAGTTCGACGACCAGACGGTGAAGTCGGCCTCCTGCCCTGGGAAGATGCGCTGGGTCGGCTTCTCGATCGAGACCGCGAGATCGCGCGGCGGCCCCGCGTACGGATAGCCCGAAACGGCGCTCGCCTCCGCCGCGATCACGAGGAAGATCCCGCCGGCGCCGAGCGCGATTCCCAACGGCGTGCGCCGGCGCTCGGCGGCGGGTCGTCGTTGCTCACGGGGGATCGCCCGATACGCGACCACGAACGCGGCAAGGGCGGCGATCGCCGTCAATGCCGCGCCCCACGCGCGGCCCGGCAGGATCCAGTCGAAGACGCTCGACTCGAGGTACACGAAGTACCGCGACGCCTCGCGCTGGAACGGGATCCGCCCGACCTCGCTGAAGATCCCGCCCTTCATCGGCGTCTGCGCGCCCCAGTCGAGGAAGATCGCCGTCATCGACGCGATCGACACGAACGACAGCGCAGCCGTGAGCCGTGGCGCGCGCGCGAACGCCGGCCCGAGGCCGAGCGCGAGGAACGGCAGCGCCGGGATGAGGAAGCGCGGGCCCGGGGAGCCGCCGTAGGGCAGGAAGTAGCCGCAGTTGAGGATCACGTAGATCACCGCGACCGCGACGCAGGCCGCGACCTCCGCGCGACGGGTGCCCCAGAGGAGCCTGAGCCCCCACGCGGCGGCGACCACGACGGGCGTCGCGACGATCAGCCCTCCGCGCCCGACGAACACCTGCTGCATCGCGTACGAGCTCGGAAGGTGAATACCGAAGAGCCCGCCCGACTGCGCGGGCTGGTACAGGTTGTCGACGTACCGGTACGAGAGCCGCCATGGCGCGCCGAACGCCGCCCAGTCGTACGCCGCGAGCGCGACCAGGCCGGGAACGGCGCCCGCCGCGTAGGCCACCAGCCCGCGACGCGACCGGGTCGTGAGGAAGAGGTACGCGGCGACGACGACCAGGATCGCCCCGGCCTCGTACTCGAACAGCACGCCCGTGCCCGCCAGGAGCCCGGCGGCGAGCGGTCTTCGCCGCCACGCGAGGAGAAACGCGCCGAACCCGAGCGCCGCGGCCGGCACCTGGTCGAAGTTCATCGCGGCGAACGGCGCGATCGAGCGTCCCGAGCGCGAACGTGACCAGCGCGATGGAGCCGAATCCCGGCGCGAGCCCCTCGCTGACGCGCCCGACGACGAACGCGAGCGCCAGAAACACGACCCCGCTCGTGAAGCACGCCGGATCAGCCCAGAGCCTCCACGTCCTCTGCCGGGAGCTTATTCGCCGCCGGCAGACGGAGCGCCTCGGCGAGCGGGAGCTCGACCAGCGAGAGCCCCGGGGCCTTGTCGCTGTACTCGTGCCCCTTGTAGAGGGCATGGTCGAGGCCGAAGCAGCCGTCGTTCGAGAGGTGGCCATGGGCGAGCGCCTGGCTGAGGCACAGGCGCGAGTTGTCCTGCGCGTTCAACTTGTACACCGGCGACAGCGCGCAGACCGCGACGAGCGCGAGCACGAGCCACTCCCGCCGCGGCTTGCCCCAGGGGAAGGTCGGCCGCATCGGTCAACGATAACGAGCCGTCCTCGGGCCCAGCGAGTCGCTACATCGTCGCAGACGACGTGTACCGGAAGATGTGGCGGAAGCCGCCGTGGCACAACCAGTCCGTTCCCGCTCCTGCGGCGGCTCGGAGACGTCCGCATCTTCTTTGTGCCGCACGTCAACGCGACGCGCCTCCGGTTCGCGCCTGTCGAGGTGGCGCCGGGGCAGCTCGGCGCTCGCGCTCGTCGCCTCGCCCGGGCCGGACGCGATCGTCGCGTCCGGCCCGAGGCAGGCGAGCGTCTTCCTCACACAGGTCGCCGAGCGGCCCGTGCCGAGCGACTAGGCAGCCGCCGGCTCTTCGCGGGCGCCTTGCGCTTGTTGCGCTCGATGAACTCCTCGGAGAGCTCCTGCGCCTCGTCGTCGACGATCTGCCTCGGCGGCGACTTCATCAGGTAGGAGCTCGGCCCCTCGAGCGCGCCGGCGATCCCGTTGTTCAGCGCGAGCTTCGCGAGCCGAACGGCGTCGATCACGATGCCGGCCGAGTTCGGCGAGTCCCACACCTCGAGCTTGAGCTCCAGGTTGAGCGGCACGTCCCCGAACGAGGTGCCCTCCATGCGGATGTAGCACCACTTCCTGTCGGTGAGCCAAGGCACGTAGTCGGACGGGCCGACGTGCACGTTCCCCGCGCCGAGGTCGTAGTCGAGCATCGAGGTGACCGCGTTCGTCTTCGAGATCTTCTTCGACTCGAGCCGGTCCCGCTCGAGCATGTTCAGGAAGTCGGAGTTGCCGCCGACGTTCAGCTGCATCGTCTTGTCGAGGTGCACGCCGCGCTCGCGGAAGAGCGACGTCAGCACGCGGTGGGTGATGGTGGCGCCGACCTGCGACTTGATGTCGTCGCCGATGATCGGCACGCCCGCCTGCTCGAACCGCCGCTGCCAGTACGGCTCGCGGGCGATGAACACCGGCATGCAGTTGATCATCGCGCAGCCGGCGTCGAGGATCTGCTCGGCGTACCACTTGGCGGCCGCCTCCGAGCCCACCGGCAGGTAGTTCACGACCACGTCGACGTTGCGCTCCTTCAGGATCGCGACGACGTCGTCGGTCTCGCCGGGCGCCTTCTCGACGACCTCGGACAGGTACTTGCCGATCCCGTCGTGCGTCATTCCGCGGGAGACCTCGACACCGGACCTCGGGACGTCCGAGAACTTGATCGTGTCGTTCGGATGCGCCCAGATCGCCTCGGCGAGGTCGACGCCGACCTTCCCCTTGACGACGTCGAACGCGGCGACGAACTCGATGTCCGAGACGTGGTAGCCGCCGAGGTTCACGTGCATGAGCCCCGGGACGAACTGGTCGTCCGCCGCGTTCTTGTAGTACTCGACGCCCTGGACCAGCGAGTTCGCGCAGTTGCCGACGCCGATGATCGCGACCCTCACCTTGTCGGCCGGGCCTCCGTTCGTGGAGCCGTTCTTCTCTGACATGTGTTCCTTTCGCTGCCCGCCGAGCCCGTCGGAGAGCGTCTCGACGATGAGGTCGTGAGTGGACTTGTGGCGCTCCGCCGCCCGGCGCGTGAGCCTCTCCTTCAGCTCGCGGGGCATGCGGAGCAGCACATCGCCGGCCACGCTCGGAGGCGCGCCGCGACGGCCGCTCGGTGTGAAGGTGACGCCGAAGCGGGAGGCGAGGATCGCGACCGCGACGTCGTTGAGGCTTGCCTGCCGCCGTGCGACCTCACGCGCGAGACTGCGCTTGAGGCCGGGAGGCATGCGGACGAGCACGTCGCTGCGAAGCTCCGCCATCGCAGGATTGATAGCACACAAGTGCTATCAAGCGTGCTAGCGCGCGTTGAGCTGCTTGCGGACCGAGAGGATGCGTTGGCAGACGGTGACCCACGCGGTCACGGTCAGGAGCACGATCGCCCAGGGCAGGACACCCCAGGGCGCGAGCACGAGCCCGGCGGTGATGACGACGACGCGCTCGGCGCGCGACCCGATGCCGACGTCGCC
Source organism: uncultured Actinomycetes bacterium (assembly GCA_963836925.1). GTDB lineage: Bacteria > Actinomycetota > Thermoleophilia > Gaiellales > Gaiellaceae > PALSA-600. The sequence continues at coordinate 96,525 of CAWILJ010000007.1, read as the reverse complement.
CTTGAGCCCGAGCGCCTCGGCGCGGGCGCGCGTGTAGGAGACGAGGAACGAGCCCGCGACGGCGGCGACCGCGACGACGACGAAGACGTCCTTGTTCTCGTGGGCGAAGACGTACGCGATCGCCGCGAGCATGAAGCCCTCGCTGACCCGGTCCGTGGTCGAGTCGAGGAACGCGCCGAACGGGGTCGACTTGCCTCCGGCGCGGGCGAGGGCGCCGTCGAGGATGTCGAGGATCGACCCGGCCACGAAGACGGCCGCCCCGACCCAGTAGAACAGCATCTCGTTCCGGTTCTCGAACGCGACCAGGATCGCCGCTACCGCGCAGAGCGTGACGCCGCTCGCTGTGAGCGCATTCGGGGTGACGCGGGTACGGGCGAGGCCCTTGACGCCCCGCGATGCCAGCGAGCGCGCACCGCTCGTGTAGCCGTCCTTGATCGCGGCGGCCTTGCTCACCGGACCGGACCGTAGCAGCGGGTCAGGCCGTTCGAGCCGGGCGTCGCTCCGCGCTGCCCCGGCCGAAGAGGAAGCCCCGGACCTTGTCCCACTTGTAGACGACGCTCATCGAGATCAGCGCCAGCGCCGAGCCCGCGAGGCAGTCGAGCCAGAAGTGGTTGCCCGTCGCCATCACCGCGAACCAGACCCACGCAGGCCAGGCGATCCAGAAGGCCTTCGCCCACCAGTGCCTCGTGACCCGCGCGAGCACGATCCCGACGATCAACGAGTCGCACGCATGCAGGCTCGGCATCGCGGCGTACGGGTTCGCGGCGAGCTGGACGACCCCGTCGGTGTGGCTGTTCACGAAGCCGACGCCGAGCAGCCGAGGCGGCGCCATCGGCAGGAACACGTAGCCGATCAGGCCGAGGAGGTTGGCGAGGAGGATCGAGTTGCGGAACTTGAGGAAGTGCTCGTGACGGCGGATGTAGACCCACAGCAGCGCGAGCCCGACGACCGTGAACTCCGAGTTCCAGTACGTCCAGGAGACCATGGCGGCGAGCCAGTGGCGCTGGTCGGCGAACTGCTCGAACGTGAGCTCGTACATCCGGTGGGTGACCTGGGTCTCGAAGTGGACCACCCACAGCCCGTTCGAGTACGCCTTGACGGCGGGCTCGCGGTCCGCGAGCCCGCGGGCGACCTGGTAGACCAGCGCGAAACCGAACCAGATCGCAAGCTGACGCCCGAGGTCTCCCCAACCACGCGGCAAAAGGCGCCGCCCTGCTGCCACTACCGACGACACACAAATAGTTTACAAGACCCTGCGGCCGGTACGTCGAGGCCACGGACGATCTACGTCACGTTCCTCGTCCCCATCGGCTCCAAAGTCGCGTCCCGGACGGGACCCACGTCCGCTCGAGCAAGCTCACGCCCTTCGCGGGGCAATCGCTCTGCTACCCGACGTTCATCGGGAAGAAAGACGTGCTTCGTCGTGACCCGTCAGCGGGCCTTCAGCCGCCGATGTAGGACATCTCGACCTTGGCCTCGTCGTCGCCCGTGACGCCTTGCGAGCGCAGCTCCGAGTACCGGTCGCCGCGGACCTTCCAGATGTCGGCGAGCCGCGTGCCGAGCTCCTCGTCGGTCGCGCCGCTGCGGAGGAGTGCCCGTAGATCTTGGCCGCGGACGGCGAAAAGGCAGGTGTAGAGCTTCCCCTCGGCGGAGATTCGCGTCCGGGTGCAATCGCCGCAGAAGGGCTGCGTGACCGAGGCGACGATGCCGATCTCGCCCTCGCCGTCCGTGTAGCGCCACCGTTTCGCGACCTCGCCGCGATACTGAGCCTCGGCCGGCTCTACCGGAAACGCAGCATCGATCGTCGAGACGATCTCGGCCGCCGGGACGACGTCGTCGGTCTGCCAGTGATTCGTCTCGCCGACCGGCATGAACTCGATGAACCGCAGGGTGTCGCCGGTCTCGCGGAAGAAGGACGCCATCGGGACGATCTGATCCTCGTTCACGCCCCGCTTGACGACGCAGTTCACCTTGACCGGCAGCCCCGCGTCGCGCGCCGCCTGGATGCCCTCGAGCACCCGGTCGACCGGGAAGTCCACGTCGTTCATCCTGCGGAACGTCGCGTCGTCCATCGCGTCCAGGCTGACCGTGATCCGGTCGAGCCCGGCATCCGCGAGCGCCTGCGCCTTGCGCGGCAGGAGCGACGCGTTGGTCGTCAGCGTGATCTCCGCGTCGAGCTCGGCCAGCATCCCGACGAGCACCTCGATGTCGCGCCGGATCAGCGGCTCGCCGCCGGTCAGGCGGAGCTTCTTCACCCCGAGGCCTACGGCCGCACGGGCGACGCGTGTGATCTCGTCGAAGTCCAGCAGCTCCTTCCGATCGAGGAACCGGTAGCTGTGGCCGAAGACCTCCTTCGGCATGCAGTACGTGCAGCGGAAATTGCACCGGTCGGTGACGGAGATTCGAAGATCGTGGAGGGGCCGACCGAAGGCGTCCAAAGCCTGCGACATCTGTGGACAGATTAGCGTGTGGCCCCGCCCGTATGTCACCCCGTATTCACAGGCTGACTACTACATCGACACCGGCGCTGCCGGCCCTCGTCGCCGTGACCGCGGTCTGGGGGCTCACCTTCGTCCAGGTCAAGGACGCGGTCGAGGTGTACCCGGTCATGCCGTTCCTCGCGCTCCGGTTCGCCATCGCGGCGCTCGTATTGCTGCCGTTCGCCGCGCGCAGGGCGCGCGGGCTCGGTAGGCGCGGCGCGGGGTCGGCGGCCCTGGCCGGCGCCCTGCTGGCCGGCGGGTACACGCTGCAGACGCTCGGGCTCGAGCGGACGAGCGTCTCGAGCGCGGGCTTCGTGACGGGCATGTACGTCGTCCTGACCCCGCTGATCGCGTTCGCCTGCTTCCACGCCCGGATCGGCCGGACGACGTGGGTCGGGGTCGCGCTCGCGACACTCGGGCTGGGGCTCCTCGCCGGTGTGCACGAGGGTCAGGCCGCCGGGAACCTGCTCGTGCTGGCCGGGGCGGCGGTCTACTCGCTGCAGATCGTGCTGATGGAGCGGTATGCGCCGCGCTACGACGCGCTCGGGTTCACACTCGTCGAGATGCTCGCCGCGTTCGCGATCCTGGCCGTCGCCGCCGTGCCGACCTTCGAGGCGCCGCACGGCTGGACCGTGTGGGGCGCGCTGATCGTCACGGGTGTCTTCGCGAGCGCACTCGCCTTCCTCGTGCAGACGTGGGCGCAGCGCGTGACCACCGCGACCCAGACGGCGCTCGTCTTCACGCTCGAGCCGGTGTTCGCGGCGATCTTCGGCTACTGGCTTGCCGGCGACCGGCTCGGCGCGGCCGCCTGGGCCGGGTCGGTGGCGATCATGGCCGGGATCGTCCTCGCGGGGCGTGACGAGGCTCAGGTCGCGGCGGTCGCAGAGACCAGATGACGGCTGTCCTGCTCGCCCTGGCGGCGGCTGCGACCTTCGGCGCCATGACCGTCGCGATCCGCGTCGCGCTCTCGAGCGGCGCCAGTGCCTCGCGCGCGTCGGCGGCGACGCTCGTCACGTCGTTCACGGTGACCCTCGTCGCCTCGCTCGTCCGGCACGACTATGCCTCCGCCTGGAAGTTCTTCCTGGCCGGCTTCCTCGCGCCTGGGCTGTCCCAGATCCTCTTCACGCGCTCGGTGAAGGAGGTGGGAGCGTCGCGGACGTCCGTCACGGTGGGGGCGGCTCCGCTGTTCGCGCTCATCATCGCCTTCACGCTGCTCGACGAGCCCGTCGAGGCGCAGGTCGTCGTCGGGGCGCTGGCGATCGTCGCGGGCGGCGTCGCGCTCGTCGCCGAGCGCGACCGGCCGGACCATCTCCGGTCGCTCGGGATCCTCTTCGCCCTCGGCGCCGCGGTCCTGTTCGCGATTCGGGACAACATCGTCCGCGCGCTCCACGCCCACGGCAGCCCGGAGACGGTCGCGGCGGCGACGATGCTCGCGGGCATGCTCGTCGGCATGGCCTCGGCGCGGGCAGTCCCGTCGACGCGCGAGGTGCGTGCGCTCGCGCCGGCCGGCCTGCTCTTCGGGCTCTCCTACATCTGCTCGTTCGAGGCCTACTTCCACGGCCGCGTCTCGGTGGTCTCTCCGCTGATCGCGACCGAGGCGCTGTGGGGCGTCGGCCTCTCTGCGCTGCTCATCGGCCGGAGCGAGGCGGTCGGTTGGAGGGTCGTCGCGGGCGCGGTCGTGATCGTGGGCGGGAGCGTCGCGATCGGGCTCGCTGCGGGGTGAGGAGGATCTGCTATAAAGAGGCTTAGATTTTCTCAGTAGAGATCAAGACCCCAGAAGGAGACACGAATGGCGAAGACGCTCGGCATCGATCTCGGCACGACGAACTCGTGCATGGCGGTGCTCGAGGGCGGCGAGCCGACCGTCATTGCGAACGCCGAAGGCGGACGGACAACGCCGTCCGTCGTCGGCTTCACGAAGGACGGTCAGCGGCTCGTGGGCGCCCCGGCACGCCGACAGCAGGTCACGAATCCGCAGAACACGGTCTTTTCGATCAAGCGCTTCATGGGCCGGAAGTACGACGAGGTCTCGGAGGAGATGAAGATCGTCCCCTACGAGGTCGTGAAGGGCCCCAACGACGACGTCCGCGTGGAGGCCGGCGGCAAGGAGTACGCACCGCCGGAGATCAGCGCGATGATCCTGCAGAAGCTGAAGACGGACGCCGAGGCGTACCTCGGCGAGACGGTCACCGACGCGGTGATCACCGTTCCCGCGTACTTCAACAACGCCCAGCGCGAGGCGACGAAGGACGCCGGCAAGATCGCCGGGCTCAACGTCCTTCGCATCATCAACGAGCCGACCGCGGCCGCTCTGGCCTACGGGCTCGACAAGGAGGGTGCCGAGCAGACGATCCTCGTCTTCGACCTCGGCGGCGGCACGTTCGACGTGTCCGTCCTCGAGCTCGGCGACGGCGTCTTCGAGGTCAAGTCGACGAACGGGGACAACCACCTCGGCGGCGACAACTTCGACAAGGCGGTCGTCGACTGGATGGTCGCGGAGTTCAAGCGCGAGCAGGGCATCGACCTCGCGGCAGACCCGATGGCGCTCCAGCGCCTGTACGAGGCTGCCGAGAAGGCGAAGATCGAGCTCAGCTCGACGATGTCGACGCAGATCAACCTCCCGTTCATCACCGCGACGCCCGACGGGCCGAAGCACCTCGACCTGCAGCTCACCCGGGCGAAGCTCGAGGAGCTGGCACACGACCTGCTCGAGCGCACGGTGGCCCCGACCAAGCAGGCGTTGTCGGATTCGGGCCTCGAAGCGGCGAAGATCGACCACGTCGTCCTGGTCGGCGGCATGACCCGCATGCCGGCGGTCCAGGCGAAGGTCAAGGAGCTGATCGGCAAGGAGCCCCACAAGGGTGTCAACCCCGACGAGGTCGTCTCGATCGGCGCCGCGATCCAGGGCGGCGTGCTCAAGGGCGAAGTCAAGGACATCCTCCTCCTCGACGTCACCCCGCTCTCGCTCGGCATCGAGACCAAGGGCGGCGTGATGACCAAGCTGATCGAGCGCAACACGACCATCCCGACCCGCAAGGCGGAGACGTTCACGACCGCCGAGGACAACCAGCCCTCGGTCGAGGTGCACGTCCTGCAGGGCGAGTCCGAGATGGCCGCGTACAACAAGACGCTCGGCAAGTTCCAGCTCGTCGGCATCCCGCCGGCGCCGCGGAACGTGCCGCAGGTCGAGGTCGCGTTCGACATCGACGCGAACGGGATCATCCACGTCACCGCGAAGGACCTCGGCACCGGGAACGAGCAGCAGATCAAGATCGAGGGCGGCTCGGGCCTCAAGGACGACGAGGTCGCCAAGATGATCAAGGAGGCCGAGGCGCACGCCGAGGAGGCGCACAACCTGCGCGAGCTCGCGGACGCCCGCAACGAGGCCGAGGCGCTCGCCTACCAGACCGAGAAGTCGCTCAAGGAGCACCGCGACAAGCTCGACGCGCCGGTTGCCTCGACCGTCGAGGGACGCATCATGGAGCTCCGCGGCGTGCTCGAGTCGAGCGACATCGGCGAGATCCGCGCCAAGCGCGAGGCGCTGCAGGAGGCGTGGTCGGAGGCCGCGTCGGCGATCTATGCGTCGGCGTCGGCGTCACCGCCCCCGACGAACGGCGGCGCGTCCGAGCAGCCTGACGACGAGGTGATCGAGGACGCCGACTACGAGGTCGTCGACGAGGGCGAGGAGGCCAAGACCTCGTGACCGAGCAGGAGCCGAAGGCCCCCGTCCGCGAAGAGGCAGTCGACCCGGAGGGCGCCGCCGAGGAGGCGGCGCCCCCGACCGACGACGAGCTGGCTGCGGCGGCGCGCGAGCGCGACGAGTACCTTGCGGCCCTGCAGCGGCTGAAGGCCGAGTTCGACAACTACCGCAAGCGCGTCGCGCGCGAGGAGAAGCAGCTCGTCGCACGCGCCTCCGAGCGGATCCTGAAGCAGCTGCTCCCGATGGCCGACGACCTCGGGCGCGCTGTCGAGGCGGCGGTCGAGCACGGCGAGACGAAGGTCGCCGACGGCGTGGGGCTCGTGCACCGGTCGATCGTCGACCTGCTCGCGCGCGAGGGGCTCGTCGAGGTCGACACAAGTGGGCGGTTCGATCCGCACACGCAGGAGGCGCTGCTGACCCAGCCCTCCGACGAGCCCGAGGGCACGGTCATCCAGGTGCTGCAGAAGGGGTTCAAGCTCGGCGACCACGTTCTGCGCCCGGCGCGGGTCGTGGTCAGCTCAGGCCCGCCCTCGCCGCCTGCGCCTCCGGCGTCCGAGGAAGGGGAGTAGCCCCCGCACATGGCCGAGTCGTACTACGAGACTCTCGGCGTCCCCAAGAACGCGTCGGCTGACGAGCTGAAGAAGGCGTACCGCAAGCTCGCGAGGCAGTACCACCCGGACAAGAACCCCGGGGACGCCGCAGCGGAGAAGCGGTTCAAGGAGATCCAGGAGGCCTACGACGTGCTCTCGGACGACGAGAAGCGCAAGGCGTACGACCAGTTCGGGTCGGCGAACGGACGGTCCGGGCCGACGAACGTCGATTTCGGCGATCTCGGCGACTTCTCGAACCTGGGCGACATCTTCGGCGGGCTGTTCGGCGGCGGCGGGCGTGGCCGCGGCCGGGCCCAGCCGCAGCGAGGGCAGCGCGGCTCGGACGTCGAGGTCGAGGTGCGGGTCTCGTTCGAGGACTCCCTCAAGGGGCTGCAGACGACGGTGCCGGTCACGCTCGAGCTGGCCTGCCACACCTGCCACGGCACCGGCGCGGCCCCGGGCACGGCGCCGAAGCGCTGCCCGAACTGCGAGGGCAGCGGCGTCGTCGCGACGTCACAGGGGCTGTTCGCCCTGCAGCAGCCGTGCCCGGTGTGCCGTGGGAACGGGACCATCGTCGACACGCCCTGCCCGACGTGTCACGGCTCCGGCCGCGAGCGGCGCACGAAGCGCTACACGGTGCGGATCCCGGCGGGCGTGAAGGACGGCACGAAGATCAAGCTGAAGGGTAAGGGCGAGGCCGGGTGGGGAGGTGCCCCCGCCGGCGACCTGTACGTGGTGACGAGGGTCGAGCCTTCGAAGCTGTACGAACGACGCGGCGACGACCTCGTACTCGACGTGCCGGTCACGTTCTCCGAGGCCGCGATGGGCGCCACTGTCGAGATCCCGACCCCCGAGGGTCGCGTCTCTTTGAAGGTGCCCGCCGGCTCCCAGGACGGGAAGCTGCTGCGCGTCAAGGGCCGCGGCTCGCCGAAGCTGAACGGCGCCGGCCCCGGCGACCTGCTCGCCCGGCTGCGGATCCAGGTGCCCGCGAAGCTGAGCAAGGCAGAGCGCGAGGCGCTCGAGAGCTTCGACAAGGCATCGCACGCCAATCCGCGCGAGCGGCTGTTCTCATGAGCGTCCATCCGCAGGTTGGCCCGAATGGATCAGGCTCGACGGGGCTCGACGATGCGCGGAGGCGCCGGCTCTGCCGAGGCCGGGAGCGGGGATGAGCGACTTGAGCGCCGACGGCGCGCGGCCGCGGTACATGATCTCGATCGCCGCCGAGCTCGTCGGGATGCATCCGCAGACGCTGCGGATCTACGAGCAGAAGGGCCTGGTTCGCCCGAGGCGCACCGCCGGCAACACGCGGCTCTACTCGGACGAGGACGTGGCGCGGCTCCAGTTGATCCAGCGGCTCACGACCGAGATCGGGCTGAACCTCGTCGGCGTCGAGCGCGTGCTGCACCTCGAGGACGAGCTCGCGAGGATGCGCCGGCGGCTCGACCGGATGGAGCAGGAGATGCGCGAGACGATCGAGGAGGTGCACCGCTCCTACCGCCGCGACCTCGTCCTCTACCGCCCCCCGCAACCACCGGCCACCAGGAGCTGATCCCATGGATTTCAACAAGCTGACCGTCAAGGGCCAGGAGGCCGTCGCGGCGGCGCAGGAGCTGGCACAACGCCGCGGGAACCCCGAGATCTATCCCGAGCACCTGCTGATGGCGCTGCTCGACCAGGACCTGTTCGCCGACTGGCAGGGGCTCCGCGCGGACACCGAGCAGAAGCTCGCGAGCCGCCCGGCCGCGACCGGCGCCGCGAACGTGCAGCCGCGGATCTCGAACTCGCTGCAGCAGGTGCTCGATCGCTCGGAGAACGAGAAGACTCGTCTCGAGGACGACTACGTCTCGACCGAGCACCTGTTCCTCGCGCTCGAGCCGGTGCCGCGCGAGGAGATCCTGGCCTGGATCAAGAAGGTGCGCGGCGGCCAGCGCGTCACCTCACAGGATCCCGAGGGGAGCTACCAGGCGCTCGAGAAGTACGGCCGCGACCTGACCGAGGAGGCCGAGGCGGGCAAGCTCGACCCGGTCATCGGACGCGACGAGGAGATCCGCCGCGTGATCCAGATCCTCTCTCGGCGGACGAAGAACAACCCCGTGCTGATCGGCGAGCCCGGTGTCGGCAAGACCGCGATCGCCGAGGGGCTCGCGCAGCGCATCGTCGCCCGCGACGTCCCGGAAGGGCTCAAGGACCGCAAGGTCTGGTCGCTCGACATCGGCGCGCTTCTCGCCGGCTCGAAGTACCGGGGCGAGTTCGAGGAGCGCCTGAAGGCGGTGCTCACGGAGATCAAGGCGAGCGAGGGCAGGGTCGTCCTCTTCATCGACGAGCTGCACACGATCGTCGGCGCCGGCGCGGCCGAGGGTGCCGTCGACGCCGCGAACCTGCTGAAGCCGATGCTCGCCCGCGGCGAGCTCCGCTGCATCGGCGCGACCACGCTCGACGAGTACCGCAAGCACATCGAGAAGGACGCGGCGCTCGAGCGTCGCTTCGCCCCGGTGTTCGTGGACGAGCCGTCGGTGGAGGACACGATCGCGATCCTGCGGGGCCTGAAGGAGCGCTACGAGGCGCATCACGGCGTCCGGATCCGTGACGCCGCCCTCGTGGCGGCGGCGGTGCTGTCGCACAGGTACATCGCCGACCGCTTCCTGCCCGACAAGGCGATCGACCTCGTGGACGAGTCGGCGTCGAGCCTGCGCATGCAGATCGACTCCTCGCCGATCCAGCTCGACGAGGCGAACCGCCGGGTGATGCAGCTCGAGATCGAGCTCGCCGCGATGGCGAAGGAGGATCCCTCGACGCGTGATCCGCTACTCAGGGCGCTGGCCGAGGCCAAAGAGGTTCGAGACGCTCTTGCCGCGCGCTGGGATCGCGAGAAGACAATCCTCGAGCGGATCAAGGACGGCACACGTCGCCTCGACGAGCTTCGGATGGAGGCAGAGCGCGCAGAGCGTGAGGGAAATCTGCAACGCGTCGCCGAGATCCGCTACGGCGAGGTTCCGGAGCTCGAGAAGCTGCTGGCAGATCGGCCGGAGGCCGATCTGCTGGTGAAGGAGGAGGTCGACGAGGACGACATCGCCGTCGTCGTCGCCCGCTGGACCGGGATCCCGGTCGACCGGCTGCTCGAGGGCGAGACCGAGAAGCTGATCCACATGGAGGAGCGCCTCCACGGCCGCGTGATCGGCCAGGACGAGGCGGTATCGGCGGTCGCGAACGCGCTCCGACGCGCCCGCACCGGGCTACAGGATCCCGACCGGCCGATCGGCTCGTTCGTCTTCCTCGGCCCGACGGGCGTGGGGAAGACCGAGCTCGCCCGTGCGCTCGCCGAGTTCATGTTCGACGACGAGCACGCCATGATCCGGCTCGACATGAGCGAGTACCAGGAGCGCCACACCGTTGCCAGGCTGATCGGCGCGCCTCCGGGCTACATCGGCTACGACGAGGGTGGCCAGCTCACCGAGGCGGTACGGAGGCGGCCGTACACCGTCGTGCTGCTGGACGAGATCGAGAAGGCGCACCCGGAGGTCTTCGACGTGCTGCTCCAGGTGCTCGACGACGGACGCCTCACCGACGGCCAGGGCCGCACGGTCGACTTCCGGAACACGGTGCTGATCATGACCTCGAACATCCGCACCGGGGACGCTATGCGCGAGCACTTCCGGCCCGAGTTCCTGAACCGGATCGACGAGATCGTCGAGTTCAAGGCGCTCTCCCGCGAGCAGCTCGGGGAGATCGTCGAGCTGCAGCTGCAGCGGCTGCGCGCCCGGCTCGCCGACCGCGGGCTCGAGCTCGACCTCACGGACGCCGCAAAGCAGGCGATCGCCGAGGCGGGCTGGGACCCGGCCTACGGCGCCCGACCGCTGAAGCGCTCGATCCAGCGCCTACTCGAGAACCCGCTGGCGGTGCGACTGCTCGAGGGCGATTTCGCGCCCGGCGACGTCGTCCTCGTGGACACCGGGAGTGGAGACACGTTCAACGGTGAGCTCGTGTTCACGAAGGCCGCGGCGATGACCGCGGTCTAGCGGTCAGAGCTCGACGTCGTCCAGGTAGTCGACCCGGCCGGTCACCGGCGGGGCGCCGTATGCGAACACCACTGCGTCGACGTCGCCCGTGTTGTGCATCTGGATGCCCGTGCCCGGCTGGACCGCGACGATCGCGCCTGCCTCGACGTCCACCCGCTCGGGCGGCTCGCCGAGCAGCATCGTCAGCGTCCCGGAGACGACGTAGAAGACCTCCTCCTGGGCCTGTTCGGCGTGGCGGCGACCGCGGGCGCCGGGCAGCAGCCGCCACATCCGGGCCCGCGACTCGGTGATGCCGGTCGCCGTCGTGACGTCGAGCGTGTGCCTGACCGCGCCGCCGCCGATCGGCGGGCGCTCCTCCCATGACTGGTTGCCTGGCGCCAGGACGGAGAAAGGCATGCCCGGATCCAATCACAACGTCGCTCACTTGTTCGCCGCTCTGGGCGTCGCCGTCGAGGTCACCGCGAAGTCGGCGGCGTTCGCGTTCGTGTCGCGGCCGTCGGGGATGCGCGCGATGCTCGCTCCCGGGGATTCGGTGGCGGGTGGCGCCGACGCGGGCGAGCTCTCGACGAACGCATTCGTCGCCGTGCCCCAGCCGACGCTGTCCACGAGCGCGCCGGACGAATCGCGGACAGCGATGCCGCCACCCGTCGCGGCGAGGCCCGCCGAGAACGTCTGGTCGGGTGTCGACGCGCCGCCGTAGGAGCCGCCGCCGAGCAGATAGAAGCCGCCGGGGGCGAGCGTCGTGCCTGCCGGGATCGTCGCGAGCGTCGTTTCCGAGGTGCCGGACGCCGAGCGATAGACGACTTTCCAGCCGCCGATGTCCGCCGCGACGCTCGCCGTGTTCGTGAGCTCCACGAACTCGTCGGCGGCCGACGTTGTCGTTCCGGTCTCGACCTCGTTGACGCGGACGGCCCCCGGGGGCCCGGCTGCGGGTGCAGGTGCAAGTGCGGCCGCGCAGGTGAGCGTGACGCTCCCCGACGCGTCGTAGGCGACCTTCAGCGTCCCCGATCCGTTGCACGCGGATCCGTCGAGCTCGTCGAGCGACGCTGCCGCCATCCCGGGCTCGCCCTTCGGCCCCGGGGGGCCCGCCGCCCCGCCAGGGCCGGTGGCGCCGGCACGCCCCGCCGGGCCCGACGGTCCGGTCGCTCCCGCAGGGCCGGGTAGCCCGACCGGCCCGGGCGGTCCAGCCGGGCCCGGAAGCCCTCGCGGCCCCTGCGCGCCTTCGGGTCCCGACTCGCCCCTCGGCCCGGCCGGGCCCGCTGCCCCTCTTGGGCCGGCCGATCCCGGCGCGCCCTGGGCGCCGTCCGTTCCGGCCGGGCCCGGGATGCCCCGCGCGCCGTCTGCCCCCGGAGATCCCTTGTCTCCAGCCGTCCCAGCGAGGTCCGCAGGCCCTCGAGGTCCCGTTGCGCCGTCGAGGCCGGGCGGCCCCTGCGGCCCGCGAGGCCCGGCGGGTCCGGCGGGTCCCGGCGCCCCGGCCGGGCCGCGTTGCCCGGGCGGTCCCGCGCGGCCGCGTTGCCCTGACGGTCCCGCTTGGCCACGCCGCCCTGACGGTCCCGCTTGGCCACGCCGCCCTGACGGTCCGGGAGGCCCGGCTGTCCCGCGCGCAGTGTGCTCGACCGGCGGCTTCCTCGCCGACGCGAGCACGCGGCAGGGGCGCTCCGCGCTCGGGGGCCCCGAGTGCCGGCAGAGCACAGGGCTCGTCACCGTCCCGGTTCCATTGCGCAGTGCGAACGCGACGCCTGCCAGAGTGGCCAGCGTCGCCGCCGCGACTGCGAAGAGCCTCACAAGCCTCGTTCCCATCTCGAACTCCTCTCTTGTCTCCTCTCCAGGGCGGTTGTCCATACTGACTACAGAAGCGAGACGAGCGCCGCAAGTGCCCAGAAGGGACCGTTGCGAAGTTGGCACGAAGACGACACACGTCCCGGGCCGGGTCCCACTACGGTCCATTCATGCTTCTCGTCGCGGCAACCGCATCCGAGCTCGCCCCGTTCGAGAGGGTCGAGACGGTCGTCTGCGGCATCGGTCCCGTCGAGGCCGCGATCGCGACCACGGAGGCGCTCGGCCGGGCGCGGCACTCTGCGGTGGTGAACATCGGCATCGCGGGCGCCCGCGGACTCGAGACCGGCGCGATCGTGATCGGAAGCGAGGCCGTGTATTGCGACCTGATCGACTCCGAGAGCGTGCTCCCGAGACTCGACCGCGTCCGACCCGATCCGGGCCTTCTCGCGGCTGCGACGGCGGCGCTTCCCGACGCATTCGTCCAGGCGATCGCGACGACCGCCCGGGTCGGCGACGGCGCCGACTCTGCAGACGTCGAGGCCATGGAGGGCTTCGGAGTGCTGCGTGCGGCCGCCGTTTTCGGCGTCCCGGCCCTGGAGCTCCGCGCGATCTCGAACGGGCTCGGCGAGGAGCGGGCGACGTGGCGCCCCGACGAGGCGATCGCAGCGCTGACCGTTGCGGTCTCGTGCCTCCTCGAGGCCCTCGGTGCGTGACCTGCCGCCCCCGCTCCCCCCGGCCGAGCGCACCCTCGGCCAGTTCGTCGGCGAGACGATCCGGGCCTACGGAAACGACTTCGTCCGCCTCCTGCCGCTCGGGCTCCCGCTGGCGGTCGTCGACCAGTTCAGCGTGCACGAGCCCGCCACGACGCAGGCGATCGTCTTCTGGGCGGCGGCGCCGTTCGTCGTCGGGGCCTACGTCCACGCCTGCGTCCGGATCCACCACGCCGAGCTCACGAGGACTGCATTCGTCCTCGGGCTGGTCATCTATGCGCCCTTCCCGGCGCTCCGGGCGCTGTACATCCTTCCCGCGATCGCCTGGTTCGCGTTCATCGGCCTCGCGGTGCCGGCCGCGCTCGTCGAGCGGCTCGACTTCCGGCGCGCCCTGGCCCGGGGCCGCGAGCTCGGGCTTGCCGACTACGTCCACGCCCTCGGCTCCCTCGCCGTGCTCGTGCTCGTCGTCGGAATCGCAGAGATCACGCTCACGGCGCTCCTCCACTCCCAAGGAGACTCGAGCTCGAGAGCTGCGCTCTTCCTCGCCGACCTCGTGCTCACGCCGATGCTCTTCCTCGGCGCCGCGCTTCTCTACGACGATCAGGCGGCCCGGGTAGGCTTCCGCTCCGGCGCCGGCACGGCCGGCACCTCCGCTACCGAGACCCCGTCGAGCCCACGTCTCCGCGATGCCGACCTACATCCTCCTCTCGACCCTGACGCAGCAGGGGGTGCTGACCCTGAAGGCCAACCCTGAGCGGCTCCTCGAGGTCAATCGCGACATCGAGGAGCTCGGCGTGAAGGTGCTCCACCAGTGGGCGACGCTCGGCGAGTTCGACTTCGTGAACGTGGTCGAGGCGCCCGACGTCGAGACGATAGCCAGGGCCTCTCTCTCGATCGCCGCACGGGGCTCCGTCCGCATCGAGACGCTTCCCGCGCTCGACATCGACGAGTTTCTCGGGAACTTCTGAGCCTCGAAACCTGTCCCCTTTGGCCGGTTGGCCAGGGAGCAGTACCGGGGTAGAACCCGGCCTCCGGTTCGGTCCGGCCGCTAGGCAGCAGCAGCGATCTCGCCTGCGAGCCGCGCGTTCCCTTCGATCAGCTCGCGGTTCGCACGCAGCGTGCGCCCTCCGCTCTCGGCGTGAAGGCGCGCGAGCACGAAGGGGGTCACCGCCCCGCCGCGGATGCCCTCGCGGGCCGCGGCGGCGAGCGCATCCTCGATGAGCGGCTCGACGTCGTCGAGGCTCTCGTCGGGCGGGCGGCCGAGGAGGAGGCCGCCGCCGCCGAGGTCCCAGTGGGCGGACGCGACCCGTGCAGCCTCGGCCGCGTCCTCGATCCGCGCCGACACCGGCGGCCCGCCGCGCGCGGCGTAGAAGAGCGGTAGCTCGTCGGTCCGCCAGCCGAGCACCGGCACTCCGAGAGTCTCCAGGAGTTCCGCCGTCGCCGGCACGTCCAGTAGGGACTTGACCCCCGACGAGACCACGAGCGAGGGCGTGCGCGCAAGGGCGTCGAGGTCGGCGGAGACGTCGGGCGGGTCGGGCCAGCCGCGATGGACGCCGCCGAGCCCCCCGGTTGCCATCGTGCGGATGCCGGTCGCGCGGCAGGCGGCAAGCGTGCCGCCGACCGTCGTCGCGGCGACTGCGCCCTGCGCCGCTGCGACCGCGACGTCGCGCGGGCCGGCCTTGCGCGCGCTCGCGTCGAATCGGGTGAGCTCGTCGGCAGTGAGCCCCACGACGATCTCGCCTGCGAGGACGCCGATCGTCGCCGGCACCGACCCGCTCTCCCGAACCGCGTGCTCCGAGGCCAGCCCGACCTCGATTCCCTCCCCCGGCGGGAAACCATGGGCGACGAGGGTCGTCTCGAGCGCAACGACGCCCTGCCCATCACGGAGTGCCTCGGCGACCTCCTCCGCGACGCGGATCACGGCATCGCCCCGAGCTTCGCGCAGCACCGGGCCGCAGCCTCGAGGGCCAACTCGACCCCGCCGACGAGGAAGCCCGCAGCGAGGGCGTCACCGGCTCCGGTCGGGTCGACGATCTCGGCCGGGAGCGCGGGATGGTCCACGCCGTCCACCCTAACCCCGCGCGAACCTCGCTTGACGATCCAGTCCGAGTCGAGCGGGCCGAACGTCTCGCGCTCGCGCTCGGTCGCGAACACGACGTCGGGCGCCACACGGCGGGCGCGCTCGCGGAACGGATCGTCGACCAGGCTCCAGGCCGAGAGGTCGAGGGAGATCCGTGTGCCCGCGGAACGGGCGAGCCGAACGGCCCGCTCGGCGGCGGAGGCAGCGGGCTCGCGAAGGAGCGCATACCCCGAGACGTGCAGCACGTCGGCGTCGAACCACGCGGGGTCGAGCTCATCCGGCTCGAGCTCGGTCGCCGAGCCCCGGTCGGAGGCCATCGAACGCTCGCCTCCCGCCGCGATCGAGACGACCACCCCTCCTCGTCCTGCGACCGGCCCGGCGAGCTCGACGCCGTGCCCGGCGAGCTCCCTGGAGGCGAGCTCCCCGGCCGCATCGACGCCGCGCTTCCCGACATAGCGCGCCTCGGCGCCGAGAGCCGCCGCCCAGGCGGCCACGTTCGCACCCTGTCCGCCGGCGCCGACCCGTGTCGTCGCCGCGCGGTCGTCGCCGCGGATGAGCGGGCCTTCGAGGCCGACGACCACGTCGAGGATCAGGTCGCCGATCGAGACGAGCCGCATGCGTAGGATGGTTGCATGGAGGGCGAGCGAAGGCGTCGGGCCCGGCTACGGTCGTTCGCACTCGGCGGGGTCGTTGGTGCGGCCGGGACGATTGCGACGCTCAGGCGCCTCCGGCGCACGAGGGGCGTCCGGGCCGCCGCAGGCCTGGCGGCGTTCGAGGACGCACCGTGCTTCCTCGAGGCTCACGGGGCGCCGGCCGACCTCGTCGATCGGCCCACGTAGCCGGGCCTCGAGAGGCCGGTGCTACCCTTCCGCGTCCCATGCCGATCTACGAGTACAAGTGCCCGAACGGGCATCTGCTCGAGGTGTTCCACGGCATGAGCGAGCCGGGGCCCATCAAGTGCGACGTGTGCGGCGCGGCGCCCCTGGAGCGCGTGTTGCATCCGATCGCCGTTCACTACAAGGGGTCGGGCTTCTACTCGACCGACTACGGCCGTGGGCGGCGTTCGTCGAAGGACTCGGGGTCGTCGGACTCCTCGGGTGGAGGCGACTCGTCGAGCTCCGACTCCGGCTCCGGCTCCGACTCGAGCTCCAGCTCGAGCTCTGACGGCGGCTCGTCGTCGTCCGGCGACTGAGCTACTGGAGCGCGCGCCCGACGCGGCAGCCGGGCCCGTACGTGGTCGTCGGCGGCTGCGGCGCCGATACGCCCGCCCACATTGCGAGCACGCTGCGGTTGTCCTCCGACGGCAGGAGCACGGACGAGTTGCCCACGCTCGTCGCGTCCCCGCCGAGCCGGCAGTAGAGCGTGTGTGACCCCGAAGCGCGGAACTTCACCCAGCCCAGCTCTGCGAGCTGCCAGGTCGACAGGTCGGTCGCGAGCGGCTTCATCAGCTTGTTGCCATTGAAGGGCAACGAGAGGACGGTGCCGAGGGACGCGAGCTTCGCCTCCGCGGCCTGTACGACGGCCTGCTGGCGGGCGGCGCGCGTGAGGTCGTTCTCGCCCGGGTTCAGCTGGTTCTCGCGGATGCGCGAGTAGATCAGCGCCTGCTGGCCGTCCATGTGCTGCCGGCCGCGGTGGAACCGCCAGCCCTTCCACTCGAGGCAGCGGGCCCGGGTCGGGTAGGGGCAGTCGAACCGGTTCGAGAGGATCGGCTCGGGCACGTTGACGTCGATCCCGCCCTCGGCGTCGATCAGGTCCTTGAACTGGTTGAAGTCGACGATGACGACATGGTCGATCGGGACGCCGGTGAACTGCCGCACGGTCTTGATCGCGAGCGCCGCCCCGCCGGCCTGATAGGCGGCGTTGATCTTCGCGTTGCCGATGCCGTCGACGTGGACGAGCAGGTCCCGTGGGATCGAGAGATACGAGAGCTGGTGATGCGACGGGTCGGTGCGCAGGATCATGATCGAGTCGGAATGGCGGTCCCCGCTCCGTCCGGCAACGCTCGCGCTGTCCGTCCCGAGCATGAGGATCGTCGTCCCGTGGTTGAGCAGGAACCCGTTGCTCTTCGCAAGCGCCGCCTTTGCGCCGCGCTCGTGATCAAACCGCTTGTTCGCATCCGAGACGCCGCTCGAGAACGAGAGATAGCCTGCAACGCCCCAGGCGATCACGAGCAGGACGAGCCCGAGCAGGACGAGCAGGACGATGTGCTTCCACGAGACGCGCCGCACCCATCCGCCGCGCCGGGGACGCGTTCCCGAGGCGGCCGGCTTGCGCGGCTGAGAGCGCGCCTTGGTGGGGACTGCCGGGACCTTGCCCTTCACGCGACCACCTTTGTAGACGCGGTAGGGCTTGTCCTTCGGCGCCATCCGGGGAAGTAGGGTACCCGCCGGTGAGCGCTAGGCGAGTGATAGGAGTCGATCTCGGCGGCACGAAGATCCTCGCCGGAATCCTCGATGAGACGGGCGATCTCGGCGAGCTGCACGAGCGCCAGACGCCCACCTCGTCCCAGGATGCGCTCCTCGATGCGCTCGTCGAGATGGTGACGGACATCAGCGAGCCCGGGATCGAGGCCGTCGGCTTCGGCGTCCCGGCGCGGGTGGACCAGCGGACCGGCGTGGCCCTCGGGGCGGTCAACACGCCGATCCACCACGTCAGGATCCGCGACCGTCTCGAGGGGGGCCTCGGGATGCGCGTCGGGGTGATCAACGACGGCGGTGCGGCGGCGCTCGCCGAGCTCGTCTACGGGGCTGGGCGTGGAACGAGCGACCTCGCGCTGTTGACGCTCGGGACGGGTGTGGGCGGCGGGCTGATCCTCGACGGGCAGCTGTATCGCGGCTGGGCCGAGGTCGGCCACATGGTGATCGTCGAGGATGGCGAGCCGTGCCAGGGTGCGTGCACGGGGCGCGGTCATGTCGAGTCGTACTGCTCGGGCCAGGCCGCCGACAGGCTCGCCCGCGGGCTGCTCGGGCCGTCGGCGACCGCGCGCGATCTCGTCGCGCAGCGCCATCCCGCGCTCCGAGCGATCGGACGGCACCTGGGCGCTGCGGTCTCGTCGCTGATCAACCTCTTCGACCCGGACGTGGTCGTCGTCGGGGGCGGCTTCGGCGTCGCCGCGGGCGAGCTGCTGCTCGCTCCGGCGCGCGAGCTGATCGCGCACGATGCGCTGGCGCCCGCCGGTGAGACGGTGCGGCTCGTGACCGCCGAGCTCGGGCCCGCGGCGGGCGTGATCGGCGCCGGGCTCGTCGCGTTCGAGACGCTCGGCTAGGGGCTCGCGGTGCCGCTCGCGGTCTGCGCGACGCCGATCGGGAATCTCACCGACGTGACGCTGCGCGTGCTCGACGAGCTGCGTGAGGCGGCCGTCGTGCTCTGCGAGGACACCCGGCATACGAGGGGGCTGCTCGATCGCCACGAGATCTCGGCGCGGCTCCTGTCGCTGCACGAGCACAACGAGGCCGAGCGGACGGCCGAGATCCTGCCCCGGCTCGCGGCCGGCGAGCGGATGGCCCTCGTGTCGGATGCG
Organism: uncultured Actinomycetes bacterium; assembly: GCA_963836925.1. Lineage (GTDB taxonomy): Bacteria > Actinomycetota > Thermoleophilia > Gaiellales > Gaiellaceae > PALSA-600. The sequence continues at coordinate 77,650 of CAWILJ010000007.1, read as the reverse complement.
GGCATGCCGGGGATCTCCGATCCCGGTGCGAGGCTCGTGCGGGCCGCGCTCGCCGCAGGTGTCCCGGTGTCGGTACTGCCGGGGCCCTCGGCGGTCGAGACGGCGCTGGTCGCAAGCGGGCTCGTGGCGGAGCGGTACCAGTTCATCGGTTTCCTGCCGCGGCGCACGGCGGAGCTCGGGCGGCTGTGGGAGGAGATGCGGAGCGCAGCGTTTCCCACGGTCGCGTTCGAGTCGCCTCGCCGGCTGCCTGCCTCCCTCGCGTCGCTGGCGGCTGCATTTCCCGGCCGCGAGGTTGCGGTGTGCCGCGAGCTGACGAAGCGCTTCGAGGAGATCGTGCGGGGACCTGCCGAGGAGGTCGCAGGCCGCTTCGCCGAGCCGCCGAAGGGGGAGATCACGCTCGTCGTCGGGCCCGGGGAGGGCGGCTCCGGAGAGGCGGCGCCGGCCGCGGCCCGGCAGGCGGTCGCCGATCTGGTCGCGGCGGGGACTCCGCGCAGAGCCGCGACAGAGGTGGTCGCACGCCTGACCGGGGTGTCGCGCAACGAGCTCTACCGCTCGACTCTCTGACGCGATCTGTGACGAAACCGTAACCATTTTTGACAACGTCCGGTCGGATCTCTATGGTGGTCGGACACACGGTTATCAGATCAGACAACAATGTCAGAGGTGATCCTCCATGCGCCGATTCCTGTTCGTGCTCCTTGCCGCGCTCGTCTTCGTCGCCCCGGCGTCCGCCTGGATATGGCCGGCGAGCGGCCCGGTCCTGCTCGCCTACTCGTTCGATCCCGCGCATCCCTACGCTGCGGGCCAGCATCGAGGGATCGACGTCGGCGGCATCGCCGGTGAGACGATCCAGGCGCCCGCCGGAGGTCTCGTCACCTACGTCGGCAGCGTGCCGGGAAGCGGGAGATCGGTCACGATCCTCACCTCCGACGGCTGGTCGGTGACGATCACCCAGCTCGGGTCGATCGCGGTGGCGAAGGGTGCGACGGTCGCCGAGGGCGACGGCATCGGGACGATCGGCCCGAGCGGCGACCCGGAGGTCGGCGGCCCCTACGTGCAGCTCGGGATCCGGCACGCCGACCAGGACCAGGGCTATGTCGACCCGGCTGGGGTGCTGCCTCCACGCCCCGCTGACACGGGACCCGCCACCCCGGTAGTCGACCCTGCCGCGGCGGCGCCTGCGTCAGCGGCGCCTGCACCGACGGCACCTGCGGAACCAGCGCTCGCGCCGAGCGCTGCGACCGCCGTCCCCGACGCGGCGGCGCAAAGCGCCGCGGGATCGCCTGAGGCGACGGTCGCCGCGCCTTCCGGGCCCGCTCAGCCGGCTCCGGCACCGCCGCCCCCGGTGACGGTGCCGACGGCTGCCTCCGACCCGGCACCCGCGCACGTCGAACGGGCGGCTCCGGTCGAGCGTACGGCTCCGGTCGAGCGTACGGCCCCGGTCGAGAGTACGGCCCCGGTCGAGACTACGGCCACGGTCGAGGGTACGGCTCCGGTCGATCGTGCTGCTCCGGTCGATCGTGCTGCTCCGGTCGATCGTGCTGCTCCGGTCGATCGTGCTGCTCCGGTCGATCGTGCTGCTCCGGTCGATCGTGCTGCTCCGGTCGATCGTGCTGCTCCGGTCGATCGTGCTGCTCCGGTCGATCGTGACGGCTCCGGTCGACCGTGCAGCACCGCTCGACCGTGCGGCTCCTGTCGAGCAGCCTGCGCCGGTCGAGGCGGCGGCTCGCGTTGCGCCGCGCGCCGTCCCCCACCGGCGCCCTGCTGAGCCCTCGGCCGAGCCCTCGGCTGCGCCTTCGACCGTTCCTGCTCGGGGGGCTGCGAAGGCCGTCCCTGCGCCGATCACCGCTCCGCGAGCGCAGGTCGCCACGGCACCCTCCGCCGCGGCCGTGCCGCCGACCGCCGTTCAGCCGCCGCGGCCGTCGGAGCACCATGAGGCGCGGCCCGAGCCACGACGTCAGGTCATTGCCGTCGACGGCGCGGTTGCGGAGGCGCTCGCGCCGCCCAGGGGCCGCTCGGCGCAGCCGCGCACGACTGCCACGGTGCGACAGCCCCCGGCTGTCCGGCCGGGCTCCGGTTCGGGACCCGACCGGATCCGCTGGCTCGCTGCGGTCGTCCCGGCGCTGATCCTGTCCTCGCTCCTCCTCGGCGTGCGACGCCGGGCGGGCGCGACACCCCTTCGTATGATTGGCCCCGATGGCGTCCAGGCGGAAGATCCTCGTCGCGCCCGCCTGGCCGTATGCGGCGGGTCATCGGCACCTGGGCCACGTGGCGGGCTTCGGGGTCCCGTCGGACGTGTTCGCCCGTTACCACCGGCTGGCCGGGAACGACGTCCTCATGGTGAGCGGGACGGACGAGCACGGGACGCCCGTGATGGTGGCCGCAGACCGGGAAGGACGATCGTACGGTGAGGTCGCCGACTACTACAACGAGTCCTTCCGCGAGGACTTCCGCCGCCTGGGCCTGTCATACGACCTCTTCTCGCGGACGACCACCCGGAATCACGAGTTTGTCGTCCAGGATCTCTTCAGGACGCTGTACGACCACGGCGCGATCCTCGAGCGCGAGATGCTCGTCTCGTTCTCCCCCGTCACCGGACACACACTCCCGGACCGCTACATCGAGGGCACGTGCCCGATCTGCGGCTTCCCGGAAGCCCGCGGCGACCAGTGCGACAACTGCGGCAATCAGCTCGACCCGACCGACCTGATCAACCCGCGCTCGAAGATCGACGGGTCGACGCCCGAGTTCCGCGAGACGAAGCACCTCTTCCTCGACCTCCCGCAGTTCGCGGAGAAGCTGCGCAGGTGGATCGAGTCGCACGAGGACTGGCGCCCGAACGTGCGCAACTTCTCGCTCGCCCTGCTCGACGAGATCAAGCCGAGGCCGATCACCCGCGACCTGGACTGGGGCGTCCGGATCCCTGTCCCGGGATACGCCGACGACGAGAACAAGCGCATCTACGTCTGGTTCGATGCGGTGATCGGGTACCTCTCGGCCTCGATCGAGTGGGCCGCCGAGACCGGCGATCCCGACCGCTGGCGCGAGTGGTGGCAGAACCCCGACGCGGAGCACTACTACTTCCAGGGTAAGGACAACATCGTCTTCCACACGGTGATCTGGCCTGCCATGCTCCTCGCCTACGGTGAAGGAGGCGAGTACGGCGCCGGGCGTGGCCCACTCGACCTGCCGACGAACGTCGTCGCGACCGAGTTCCTCACCTACTACGGGCGGCAGTTCTCGTCGAGCCGCGGCCACTCCATCTACGTGCGCGACTTCCTCGATCGCTTCGACGCCGACGCGCTCCGCTACTACCTCGTCGCCGCGAGCCCCGAGACGCAGGACACCGAGTTCACGTGGGAGGATTTCGTACGCCGCTCGAACGACGAGCTGCTCGCGAACTGGGGCAACCTCGTCAACCGCACCCTCACGAATGCGCACCGCAACTTCGGCGCCGTGCCCGAGCCGGGCCCGCTCACCGACGAGGACACTGCGCTTCTCGAGACGATCGAGGGCGGTTTCGGGAGCGTCGGAGCGCTGATCGAGCGAGGCCGGTTCCGCTCCGCCCTCGGCGAGGCGATGCGTCTCTCGTCGGAGGTCAATCAGTACGTCAGCGAGACCGCGCCGTGGGCGCTCGTCAAGACCGACCGCGATCGCGCTGCGACCGTGCTGTATGTCGCGCTCCGTGCCGTCGACAGCCTCAAGGTCGTCTTCACGCCGTTCCTGCCGCACACCTCGCAGCAGCTTCACGAGCTCCTCGGCTACGACGGCTGGCTCGCCGGTCCGCTCGAGTTCCGCGAGGCAGTCGAGGCCGACGGCAGCAGCCACCAGGTCCTGACCGGCGATTACTCGACCTGGGTCGGCAGGTGGGAGCCCAGCTCGCTCCCGCCCGGGCAGACGCTCGAGGAGCCCCGACCGCTCTTCCGCAAGCTCGACCCGTCGACCGGCGAGGACGAGCTCGGCCTCGGATGATCGACACGCACGCGCACCTCGCGCTCGACGACGCGGGAGAGGTGCTCGATCGGGCCCGCGGCGCGGGGGTCGAGCGCGTGGTGACGGTCGCAACCACCATCCCGGGAGCGCATGAGGCGCTCGCGCTCGCCACCCGACACGCGGGAGTGTTCGCGAGCCTCGGTGTCCACCCGCACGAGGCGGGAGGCCCGGAGGCCGGCAAGCTCGCCGAGCTGCGCGAGCTCCTGCGCGACCCGAAGGCCGTCGCCGTCGGCGAGACCGGGCTCGACTACTTCCGCGACTACGCCCCGCACGAGGCACAGCGGCGTCTGTTCGAAGCGCACCTCGAGCTCGCCTCGGAGCTCGGCAAGCCGGTCGTGATCCACACCCGGGCGGCCGACGAGGGCACGGTCGACGCACTCGCGGGGTTCGACGGGGTAGTCGTCCTCCACTGCTTCTCGTCACCGGCGTTGCTCGAGCCCGCCCTCGAACGCGGGTGGTACGTGTCGTTCGCCGGGAACGTCACCTACCCGAAGGCCCCGGAGCTGCGCGAGGCCGCGGCGCACGTTCCCGCCGACCGACTCCTCGCCGAGACCGACAGCCCCTACCTCGCACCGCAACCCGTCCGCGGGCGCCAGAACGAGCCGGCGTACGTCATGCACACGCTCGCGGCCCTCGCCGCCGCCCAGGGCACCGAGCCGGCGGCGCTCGAGGCGCAGATCGACGCCAATGCGACCGCGGCCTTCGGCCTGTGACCGTCGTTCCGAAGAAGGCGCTCGGCCAGCACTTCCTGGTCGACGAGAACATCCTCGGCGTGATCGGACGGCTCGCCGAGCTCGAGCCGGCGGATGTCGTCCTCGAGATCGGCCCCGGCCTCGGCGCGCTCACCCGCTACCTCGCAGACCGGGTCGCCCGGGTTCACGCGGCCGAGATCGACCGGTCGCTCGAGCCGCAGCTGCGGGACATCCCGCGCACGACGCTCCACTGGGGAGACGCTCTCGACCTCGACCCCGGGACCCTCGACCCGCTGCCCGGAAAGCTCGTCTCGAACCTTCCCTACAACCTCGCCACCCCGATCGTCGTCGAGAGCCTGGATCGCCATCCCGGCGTGCTCCTCTGGTGCTTGATGGTGCAACGGGAGGTCGCCGACCGCTTCTTCGCCGTCCCGCGCACCAAGGCCTACGGGGCGGTGTCGGTGCTCGTCCAGCTCACCGCCGAGCGCACCGGGTTCCACGCCGTCTCGCGCGAGGTGTTCCGCCCCCGGCCCAATGTCGACTCCGCGCTCGTCGCCTTCCGGCGCACCGCACCGGGGATCGACCCCGTGGTCAAGCGACTCGTCGAGGCCTCCTTCGCGCACCGCCGCAAGACGCTCGCGAACTCGCTCGCCCTGGCGGGGAGGGCGCCGTCGCGAGCGGGCCACCGCCGCGCTCGAGGCGATCGGCCGGCACCCCGGCGCTCGCGCCGAGGAGCTCGCCCCGCCGGAGTTCGTCGCGCTCGCCGCCGCCCTCGCATGATCGCCGGGGCCGCCCACGCGAAGATCAACCTCGCGCTCGTCGTCGGGCCGACGCGGGCCGACGGCCTGCACGAGGTGGCGACCCTCCTCCAGCGGATCGATCTGGCCGACTCGGTCTCGCTCGAGCCCGCGGCAGGGCTCTCCGTCGATGGGTTCGAGGCGGACACCCTCGTCCGCACGGCGCTGACCGAGCTCGCAGCCGCTGCGGGAGTCGAGCCGCGATGGCGCGTCCGGCTCGAGAAGCGCATCCCGGTCGCCGCCGGCCTCGGAGGCGGGAGCTCCGACGCCGCAACCGCCCTCCGCCTCGCCTGCCGGCTCCTCGACGAGCCGCCGTCCCCCGCGCGCCTGCACGCGATCGCCGCCGGCCTCGGCGTCGACGTCCCGTTCTTCCTCGCCGAGGGGCCGCAGCTCGGCACCGGGACCGGCACGACGCTCGAGCCCGTCGACCTGCCGCAGGACTACACCGTCGTGCTGCTCCTCCCGCGCGACGCGGTCAAGCCGTCGACCGCCGAGATCTACGGTCGTTTCGACGGGGAGGACGGGTTCGACGAGAGGCGCGCGAGGGTTGTCGAAACCGCCGCCTCGGGGCGCGACGCTGAGCTCGCGTCGCTCCCACCGAACGACCTCGCGAGCTCGCCGTGCTCGGCCCGCCTGCGGGAGCTCGGCGCGTTCCGGGCCGACGTCAGCGGCGCGGGCCCGGTCGTCTACGGCCTCTTTCGCCGCCCCGAGGACGCCGAGCGGGCAGTCGTCGAGCTCGGGCCCCTCGGCGAGCGCTGGGTCGCAAACCCTGCGTGGTAGCGTTTATTCCAGCATGTCTACTGGAGCGAATGCGCTCGAGCCGGCCGGCTCCAAGCCGGGTCGGTATCTGCGCGAGCACCGGCTTCGGCTCGCCATCTGGATCGGAGCCGTCGAAGGCGCGCTGGCGCTCATCCTCGGCAACCTGCACATCGCCGTCTACGTCCTCGCGGCGGTCGCGATCCTCTTCTGGGCGTTCATCGGCCGGAAGTACGAGTCAGGCTCGGCGAGGCAGCTCAGCTGGATCTTCGCCGCGTCGCAGGCGATCGCAGTCCTGGTCCCGGCGGCACTCCACGTCTTCAAGCTGCTCGCGATCGGCGTGATCGTGATCGCGGCCGTGGTCGGGCTCGTGATCCTCTTCACCGATCGCGGCGAGAAGTCCTAGCGCGGTCAGCGACGGACGACCGAGTCCGACGCACCGTCGGCCCAGCCGGCGTGCCCGCCGCGCACGACCACCCGGAACCGCCCGGTATGACCGGTCGGGAGCCGGTACGAGACCCGCGAGTGCCCGTCGAGCCGCGCGCGCGCGACCGTGTGCCAGCTGAAGTGCTCGCGGTCGTAGCGCTGGAGCGCCGACCGCGCGCGCGGGCGGGCCGGCGACGCCGTCGCGACGAGCGTGCTGCCGGTGCGCCTCGCCCGGACGCGCGGCGAGACGAACACCTGCACCGGCGTGCTCGAGAGCTTCTTCACGTGCGCGACGAACACCGCCGGCTCGAGCACGGTCACCTTGACGCTGAAGCTCCCGTCCGCCGCCGGCACCGCGCGCCGGCTCTTGCCGCCGCTCGTGACGGTCACCGCCGAGACGCCGCTCGGCGCGAGGCCGCGAAGGACGACCCTCCCCCCGGCGACCACCGGCTGCCCGGGCCCCTGGAGCGAGACCGCCACGACCACGACCGTCCCCTTCATGTACTTGTGGATCGTGCAGTGGTAGTCGAACCGCCCGGTTCGCGGGAAGACGAGCGAGAACGTCGTCCCGGGAGACAGGAAGCCCGAGTCGAACGCGCCGTCGTCGGCGGTCACCGTGTGGTTCGTCACATCGCCGTTCTGCCAGGTGACGGTGTCGCCGACGAGCACCTGGAGCACGGCCGGCGCGAACGTCTTCCCGGGGATCGCGACCTGGCGCGCGCGGCCGTCGCCCGCGCTCACGGACTCGGCCGCGGCCAGAAGCACCCCCGCAAGGCATGCGGCGACCACGCGAAGCTTCATGCCGAGACCCGGTAGAGCCCGATCATCCCGTTGTTCATGTGAGCCTCGACATGACAGTGGTAGAGCCACGTGCCGGGGGCGTCCTCACGCCACTGCACCCGGAAGCTCTCCGCCGGCCCGACCGTCTTCGTGTCCGTCTCGGTCCCGTCGGGCGCCTTCCAGCGGTGCCCGTGCACGTGGAACGTGTGGAAGTCGTCGCCGAGTGCGAGCACGTCCCACTGGACGAGGTCGCCGTCCTTGGCCTTGAAGACCGGCGTGTTGCCGATGAACGCCCGCCCGTCGATCGTCATGAACTTGAGCGTCTGCTCGAAGAAGACGACGAACTCCTCGTCCGGGACCGGATCGCCGGGCCCGCGGATCGAGAGCGCGCCGTACATCCCGCCCGCGATGGAGTCGTCCATCGACTGCGAGTGGTCGTGATACGGCCACACGCCGGCAGAGTCCGGCCCGGCGACGAGCCGGTAGGTGAACGTCTTCCCGGGCAGGACGTCCGCGCCGGGCCCCGAGAAGCCTGGGATGTACGCGCCGTCGGAACCGGGTCGGTAGTGGACGCCGTGGAAGTGCATCGAGTGCGGCCGGTTGAAGACCGTGTCGAGGTTCTCGAAGTGAACGAGGATCGTGTCGCCGACCTGGGCGTGGATCAGTGGGCCCTGGATCCCCCGATCGCCCTCGTCGTTCGGGAGCTGCCGTCCGAAGCCAGGCGTGTACTGGCGGTAGACGACCGTCTGGAGCGTCGTCTGGGAGGGGCGAAACGTCATCCCCATCATCGCGTCACGCTCGTTCGGGACGACGTGCCACACGACCGGCACGGCGGCGATCCAGTACTCGACGACGTGGTCGCGGCCACCCGTCTTCGACGCCGAGGCGCCGGCCTGCATCCACGTGAACGCGATTGCGGAGACCGCGAGGACGGCGAACGGGATCGTCCGCCGTCCTCGCACGAGCCGTCTCACTTGGTGACGACCGTCGTCCCGCCCATGTCAGGGCCGTGGATCCAGCAGAAGAACTTGTACGTGCCGGGCTTCGTGTACGTCACCTTCCACGCTTTCGGGAGCGGCACCGCCTTCGTGCCGATCGTCAGCGGTGTCGCGAGATACCCGTTGCCGTGGTTCGTCCCGTCGTAGCTGTACTTGCCCTTCGGGTCCGAGCCGTAGACCAGGAACGGCGAGACCTGGTTCGGAGCCTTCGGGCCGGTCGGCAGGAGGTCGGTCTTCTTCTCGAGCCCGAGGATGTACTTCTTCGGGCCGAAGACGAGGTTGTGCACCTCCGTCGGCGACTTGTTCACGTACGTGACCGTGGTGCCGGCCTTCACCGTCAGCGTGTGGGGGAAGTACGCGAGGATCGTGGCCTCCCCGCCGACGCCGACGTACACGGTATTCGCCGGCGGCTTGGCCGCCGCCGCCGTGGCCTTCGCCTTCGCCCACGCCGCGTTCGTGTCTACGAGTGCCTCCGCCTGCACCTGTGCCGGTGTCTTCGGCACCGGCGAGCCGGCCGGCCGTACGAGGATCTTCCCCTTCATGCCCGGGTGCACGTTGCACCAGAGGGTGTAGGAGCCCGCCTTCGGGAAGGTGTAGGTGTACGTCGCCGGCTTCGCCTTCGGCCCTGCGGGCGAGAGCGCCCCGCTGGAGGTCGGCGTGTTGCCCGACACCGTCTTCGGGCCGTACGGCGCGAACGCGAGCCCGTTGTAGATGAACTTCGCAAGCCCGCCGAAGTAGAACGGGGTGCCAGCCGCGTCGTTCAGCGGCGCGTACTTCCCCTTCTCCGGGTCCGGCCCGAGCAGAGCGACCGGCCGCTTGGTGTACGACACGGTGTGGAAGCTCGCGCTCGAGAACGTGACCGTGTCACCGGCGTTGATCGTGACCGTGCCGGGGAGGAACTGGTCGAGCGTCGTCCCCTTGGGCACGCCGCTCACACCCTTGCAGTTGATGAAGCCACAGGGGACTTGCTCCCCGAGGAAGACCTGGTAGTTCGCTGCCGAGGCCTGCCCTGCGGCGATGAGGACCGCCAGCACCGTGCCGGCGATCGCGACTCTTCTCACGACGATTCCCCTCCTCGATTGCCTTGCCTTACTGGCCTCTCGCCAGCCGCAGCCTTTCTGATCGCGGGATCCTACGGGAAAGCGCTGCCGGGCGAGTCAGTGCCTTCACGACGTCGTTAGTCGGGTAGGCTCGAACCGTGCCGGACGGCGGTCTGCGAGAATGGCAGCGTTCTCTGGGGCGTAGCCAAGCGGTAAGGCAGCGGGTTTTGGTCCCGCGATCCCAGGTTCGAATCCTGGCGCCCCAGCCATCGACTCCATCCGCGTGACCGATACCCCGATCGCAGCAGTGGTGATGTCCGCCGGCCTCGGGACGCGGATGCGCTCGGCCGTGCCGAAGCACCTGCACCCGGTGCTCGGCAGGCGCATGGTCGACTGGGTGCTCGGTGCCGCCGTGGAGGCGGGCGCCGACCCGGTGGTCGTGGTCGCAGCGCCCGGGACGAGCGGCGACTTCGACGGGTTCGAGGTCGCGGTCCAGGAGCAGCCGCTCGGGACGGGCGACGCGGTCCGCGCTGGACGCGGCGTGCTCGAGGGGCGCGCCGAGGATGTCCTCGTCCTCGCCGGGGACGCCGTGCTCGTCACCGCGGACGACCTGCGCGCGCTCGTAGCCGCACACCGCGGCGCCGGGGCGGCGGCGACGGTGCTCGGCGTGGAGTACGCCGATGCGCGGCACTACGGACGGCTCGTACGCGGAGCCGACGGTCGGCTCGAGCGAATCGTCGAGGCGCAGGACGCGTCGCCCGAGGAGCTCGCCCTGCGCGAGGCGAACGCCTCGATCTACGTCTTCCGAGGCGACGCTCTCTGGCCGACGCTCGAGCGGATCGAGGCGAAGAACGCCCAGGGCGAGCTCTACTTGACCGATGCGATCGGGCTTCTCGTCGCCGCGGGCGAGACGGTCGCGGTCCACGTCGCCCGTGAGCCGTTCGAGGTCGGCGTCAACACCCGGTCCGAGCTCGCCGAGGCCGCCGCCGTCCTGCGCGACCGGATCAACCTGCGGCACATGCTCGACGGAGTGACGATCGTGGATCCCGCCTCGACCTGGATCGAGCCCGACGTGACGATCGAGCAGGACGTGACGATCCATCCATTCGTCGTCCTGCGCGGCGCGTCGAGCATCGCCACCGGTGCCGAGATTCACCCCCACACCGTCGTCCACGACGCTCGCGTCGGGAGCGGGGCGTCCGTGGGGCCGTTTTGTTACCTTCGGCCGGGAACGGCTCTCGACTCGGATGCGAAGGCGGGTACGTTCGTGGAGATCAAGAACTCGGCAATCGGGCCACGGACGAAGGTGCCGCACCTCTCGTACATCGGCGATGCCGAGATCGGGGAGGATACGAACATCGGCGCCGGCGCGATCACCGCGAACCTCGGTCACAGGCCGGGTAAACCGAAGGGACGGACGAAGATCGGCAAGAACGTCAGGACCGGGATTCACAATGCCTTCGTCGCGCCAGTCGAAGTGGGGGACGGAGCATGGGTCGCCGCCGGATCGACGATCACGAAGGATGTGCCAGCGGACGCGCTTGCGGTCGCCCGGGAGCGCCAGGAGAACAAGGAGGGGTATGCCGCTCGGCAGCGGGACGAGTGACCTCGTGCTTCCGGGGCTCGTCGACACGGAGCTCGCGGGCGTGACCCAGCCTCAGCCGGGGCACTGGATCGAGCGCGGGCCGCAGAAGCGGCTGATGGTGTTCGCCGGCCGCTCCCATCCGGAGCTCGCCGAGGCGATCGTCGAGCAGCTCGGAGTCGAGCTGGGTGCGATCGAGACGAACGAGTTCGCGAACGGCGAGACCTACGTCCGCTACGACGAGTCGATCCGCGGCTCCGACATCTTCCTCGTGCAGACGGGCTGCAGCCCGATCGACCGAAACCTGATGGAGCTCCTGCAGATGATCCAGGCCGCGAAGCTCGGCTCGGCGAAGCGGATCACCGCCGTGATCCCGCTCTTCCCATATGCGCGCCAGGACCGCAAGGCGAAGCCGCGCGAGCCGATCACGGCCCGCCTCGTCGCCGATCTGCTCCAGGTCGCCGGCGCCGACCGGATCCTGACGATGGACCTGCATGCCGGCCAGATCCAGGGCTTCTTCACGATCCCCGTCGACCACATGACCGCGCTGCCGCTCTTCGCTCGCCACTTCCGCGACCTCGGGCTGTCCGGTGAAGGCGTCGTCTCCGTCTCGCCCGACACGGGTCGCGCCAAGCAGGCCGAGCGCTTCGCGGAGATGATCGACTCCGAGTTCGCGATCATGCACAAGTCGCGCCCGGCCCCGGACGCCGTCACGCTGACCGGCGTCGTCACGGAGATCGCAGGCCGCGTCCGCGGCAAGCGGGCGATCATCGGCGACGACGTGATCATGACCGGCGGGACGATGAAGGCGAACGTCCGCGCGCTCGAGGAGCACGGTGCGACCGAGGTCTGGCTCTTCGCCACCCACGGCGTCTTCTGCGGGAACATCCTCGAGGAGTTCGCCGAGGACGACGGGATCAAGGGCATCGTCGTCACCGACACGGTCCCGATCGACCCGCTGCGCCGCCCCGACAAGCTCACCGTGCTGCCGGTGTCGAACCTCCTCGCCGAGACGATCATGAACGTGTTCGCCGACGACTCGGTGTCGGCGATCTTCGGCGGCGAGAATCAGCTCTTCTAGGTATGTGGAGGGCGCCGGCCGGCCGGCGCCCTCCCCGGCCTGCGCTAGCTGATGGTGGTGTCCTCGAGCGTCAGGGGCGGGCCGACGACGGTCGTGCCGAGTCGCTCCTGCTCGGCCATCACGGCCGGGACGTCGAATGGAACAGTTCCGGGAGCCGGAAGCCCCCGCTCCTCGGCGGGAATGCTCAGGTTGCGGAAGAGCTGCTCGAACGCGCCCGGGGTCATCACCCCGAGGAGCCGGGCGGACGTGCTCTGGATCCGGAACGTATGCGGGACCCCTCGCGGCATGAAGACGCTGGTGCCGGGCCCGGCGAGGAGCGCCCGGCCGTCGATCTCGAAGCAGACGTCGCCCTCGAGGACGAGGAACACCTCGTCCTCCCGCGTGTGGATGTGCCGCGGCGGGCTGAAGCCCTCCGGGATCGTGGCGCGAAAGACGGAGAGCACCCCGCCGGTCGCGTCGCTCGGGACGAGGAACTCGAACAGGCTGTCGCCGTACCAGCGCGCCTCGCCCTGATGGGAGAGGTGGGGGCTGACGGCGTGATTGGTGTGAGTCGTCATCGTGTTCATGCCCCGACTCTGCGCGCTCGCGGCGCCGAAGGGAAACACCGATCTCGACGTCGGCCACCGGTTGGAGTTGTCAATCTCCGGAGTGCTGGCCGAGCTCGAGCGCCGTCCGTACGAACGCCCGCGCCAGGCTCGTCTGGTTGGACGTCCGCCACGCCACCGCGACCTGCGCAGGCGGCGCGCCGCGCAGGGGCACGAACCGCAACTCGGGAAAGCCCGCTCCGAGTGTGCGTACCGCGGATTCGGCCTGGCACGTGATCGCAACGCCCGCGGCGACCGCGCCGAACGCCTCCTCGAACGAGTTGATCCGCGTCCCGCGCTGCAGGGGGTTGTCGCCTCGAAACTCGGCGAGCGACCAGAACTCGCGGGCCCTGGGATCTCCACCCTCGACCCAGATCCACGGCTCGCCCACGACGTCCTCGGGTCGCACGAACTCACGCGAGGCCAGCGGGTGATCCTCTCGCACCACCGCGAAGCGCTCCTCGGTGAGGACGGTGACCATCGAGAGGCCCTCGTCGAGGAACGGCGGCCGGACGAAGGCAACGTCGACGATGTCCTCGAGGAGCCCGGCCGCCGGCCGATCGAGCCCCGAGTTCGAGACCTCGAGCTCGACGTCGGGATGCTGCTCGGTGAAGAGCCGCATCGTGTCCCTGACGACGGGCAGCATCGCGGTCCCCGAGAGGCCCGACACGCAGCCTCCGGTGCTGCGCCCTCGCGGCGGCGTGCAGCTCTGCGATGCCGGCGTCGAGCTGCTCGAGCGCGGCGACGGCGTGCGGGAGCAGCAGCTCGCCCGCCCCGGTCAGCTCGACCTTGCGCGTCGTCCGGTCGAACAACCTCGTTCCGACCCGGCTCTCGAGCTGCCTGATCTGCGCCGACAGCGCCTGCTGGGCGAGGTGCAGGCGCGCGGCCGCCCTGGTGAAGTTCAGCTCCTCCGCCACCGTCGCGAAGGAACGGAGAAGGCGTGTGTCGAGATCCACCATCGCCGCGGCGGAATCTACAACCGCGGGCGGTCTATCAGGCGGTCAGTCGCCTTCGGGGCCGGCGACGATGTGCGCCTCGTACAGGCGGACGCGGCCGCCGAGGCTGCCCATGCAGGGGATGCAGGTCTGCTCCTCGATGCGCCAGGCGCATTCGCCGAAGTGCTTGCGGCATTCCTGCTCGGCGGTGTGCCGCAGCTCGCGCGGCGAGAACCCCCGGAGCGTGAGCTCGAACTGGTCGTCGGCGGTAGCGCTCATGTAAGGCACACCATACACCGCTCTGCGCACGCTCGGCTCAGCGTTTCCATCGGTCAGGCAAGGGAAGATCAGCATTGTCATCCGCGCGGGACGAACGTAGAGTCGAGTCACGTACGGGGACGAATCCCACAGGAGGTTCTCGATGCTTCGCACCAAGGCCGGCCGCAGCCTGGCGGCCGGGATCGCGGGACTCGGGCTCGCCGCGGCGCTCTTCGTGCCGGCCGCGCTCGGGCACCCGTCGGCGACGCCGCCCAAGCTCGTCGGCAACAGCAAAGCCGGGAAGGTCGTGTTCGTCAGCACGTGCGGCGCGTGCCACACGCTGAAGGCCGCGGGAGCGCTCGGGCAGATCGGCCCGAACCTCGACAAGGTGCCGCTCTCGCAGGCGCTCCTGATCAAGGCGATCACGAACGGCGGCTCCTCGATCATGACGAAGGCGCAGATCGCGAAGTACCAGACCCAGATGCAGCCCTACAAGTACCTGGGCTCGAAGACGATCCAGAACGTCTCGCGCTACGTCTACGAGTCGACGCACAAGAGGTAGCCCGCCGGCGAGGAGCAGGGCTCGGCTGCGGTTCCCGGTTCGAAAGCGATCACGGCGGGCGGCGCGAGCCGCCCGCCTCGTTCCGGGACTGTGTTTTTCGGGTGACCCACCTCCCGCCCCTGATGCCGTCGAGGCTATCCGGGAAGGTGTGACGTGTCCGTGCCAGTTGTGTGACGTCGGCTCGAGGGGCGGCCTCCGGTCGTCTCGTCGGTACACTGGCTCGCCGTGGCTGGAGAGCGTGTCAAGGTCGCCGTCTTCGAGCGGACCCTGTTGGGGTCGGCGGAGTCTCGTCGCCTGCGGAAGCGGGGGCTGATTCCGGGCGTCCTCTACGGTCGCTCCGACCCGGTCGCGATCTCGATCGGCGAGCGCGAGCTTCGGACCGCGCTCAGCACGGGCGCCGGCTCGCACGCCGTGCTCGACGTGCAGGTCGACGGCGGCTCGGCGCACTCGGCGATCCTCAAGGACTTCCAGCGCGACAAGGTCCGCGGCACGATCATCCACGTCGACCTGCAGGAGGTCCGGCTCGACCAGCCGATCCAGACCGCCGTCACGGTGACGCTGGTCGGGGACGCGGTCGGCGTCCGCGAGGGCGGGGTCCTCACGCAGATCACGAACGAGATCAACGTCGAGGCGCTGCCGCTCGAGATCCCGCAGCACCTCGAGGCCGACGTCTCGGACCTCGGGATCGGGGACACGCTCCGGCTCTCCGAGCTCGAGGTTCCCGAGAACGTCAAGCTGCTCGACGACCCCGAGGAGACGGTCATCGCGAGCGTTCAGCTCGCCCGCGAGGAGGCCGTCGAAGAGGCCGAGGAAGGCGAGGAGGCCGAGGAGGGCGCCGAGCCCGACGCCGAGACCGCCGAGTCTGCTGCCGCGGACGAGACCGGCGGCGAGCCCGACACCGGGGAGTAACCCGCCGTGCGCCTGCCCTGGAGACGGGGCGAACGCGCGTCGTCGCTCGACCTGCTCGTCGTGGGCCTCGGAAACCCGGGCCGGGAGTACGCCGGGAACCGGCACAACGTCGGCGCGATGGTCGTCGACGAGCTCGCCCGGCGGCACGACGGCTCGTGGCGCGGCAAGTTCAACGGCCGCCTCGCCGAGGTTCGCATCGACGGGCACCGGGTCGCCCTGCTCGCGCCGGGGACGTACATGAACGAGTCGGGTCGATCCGTCGCCGCCGCCGCCGGCTTCTTCAAGGTCGAGCCCGACGCGATCCTCGTCGTCCACGACGAGAGCGATCTCGAGCCCGGGCGCCTCCAGGCCCGGATGGGCGGCGGCCTCGCCGGGCACAACGGGCTCCGGTCGGTCGCGAAGAGCCTCGGCACCCAGGACTTCCTGCGCCTGCGCGTCGGCGTCGGCCGCCCCGAACGCGGCGACCGCCGTCCGCTCGCCGACTGGGTCCTCGCCGACTTCGAGCCGCACGAGGACGCCGACGGGCTCGTCGCGCGCGCCGCCGACGCGGTCGAGGCGCTCGACGCAGAAGGGCTCGAGTCCGCCCAGCGACGCTTCAACTGAGCCTTTCGGGGGGTCGGCGATCCCCCGAACGGGGCACGCGCGGCCCCTCCACGTCTGCTTGAGTGTGCGTGCCCACAGGATCCCGGCGTGCGTTGCGCTGCCGGTCGACCCGCGGGCACCCGCTCATGACTGCACAGATCCGCCTCCTCGTGCTCGCCCTCACGCTCGCCTACTGCGTGCTGTTCGGGCCGGCGACGGCGATCGCGGGATCCGACCGCAGCCACCGCCTGCCGCGGCTGAAGCCGCCTCGGCCGCGCCTCCACCGGCACCACGCGCCCCGGTTGGCTGCCTCGCAGACGCTCGGGGTGCACGCCGTCCGGTTCGCCCGGCGGCTCCTCGGCGTCCCGTACCGGTACGGCGGCGACTCGCCCTCCGGCGGCTTCGACTGCTCCGGGTTCGTTCGCTACGTGTATGCGCACCTCGGGATGAGCCTCCCGCACAGCTCCTACGCGGACTTCGGCCTCGGCAAGCGCGTCCCCCGCGGCTCGCTCCGCCCGGGCGACCTCGTCTTCTTCGACGGTGTCGGCCACGTGGGCATGTACGTCGGCGGCGGCCGGTTCATCCACGCCCCGCGTGCGGGCTCCCACGTGCAGGTGACGAGCCTGGACGAGCCGTGGTACCGGGCGAGCTACGACGGCGCCCGCCGGCTCCTCGCGCCGAAGCCGCGGGCCGGCCGACGCCGCCACTCCTGGCGGTCGGTGCAGGTCCGCGCTCCGCGCCTGCGCATGTTCTGACCGGGCTACCATGACCTCCCCCGGAACCCCGTTCCGGGCATTCGTCATGGACCTGCCGGTACTCCACACACTCGTCGAGCGCCTTCGCGCCGATGAGCGCCTGCCCGCGTTCGCCGAGGCGCTGCCGACACGCGCCCGCGTCGCCGAGCCGGCACTGCCGCTGCTCCTCGCCGCGCTCCACGAGGAGCTCGACCGAGGGCTGTGCGTTCTGCTTCCAGAGGACACGGACGCCCGAGACGTGGCCGAGGCAGTCGGATGGTTCGTCGGCGAGGACCGCGTCGCGCTCCTCCCCTCCCGCGGCGTGAGCATCGCCTCGGGCCTCGAGCCGCCGCCGCACCTGGTCGGGGAGCGCGCCCGCGCGCTCGACGCCCTCGCACACGGCGGGCTCGTCTGCGCCTCGGCCCTCGCGGTCGCCGAGCTCGTGCCTCCCGCAGCGGCGCGTCCGCGGGCGATCTCCGCGGTCCGCGGCGCCTCGCCCGGGATCGAGCGCCTCGCCGAGGATCTCGTCGCGGCCGGCTACCGGCGGGTCGACCGCGTCGAGGAGCGCGGTCAGATCGCCCTCCGCGGCGGCCTCGTCGACGTCTTCCCGACCACCGGCCGCGAGCCGCTCCGCGTCGAGTTCTTCGGCGACGAGATCGAGAGCATCCGCGCGTTCTCGCCGTTCACACAGCGCGCGCTCCGCGAGGTCGCCGAGGCGGTGATCTATCCGGCCGCTGAGCGGCTCGGCAGCGACGACGACATCCGCCTCCCCGACGACGATGCCCCGCCCGAGGTCCCCGACGACCTCGTGCCGCCGTTCGACCGCGTCCCCGACTTCGTCTGGCAGCCCGACGGGGTGCGCGCGGTCTGGGCGGACGAGGGCGTCGCCGAGCTTCCGCTCGAGGGCGCTGCCGAGCTCGACCCGCTCCCGCAGGGCCAGCGGTTCTCGTTCGACGCGCAGCGGCCGGCGCTCGTCGCCCGTGGGCTGTCGGAGGCGGAGAACGAGCTCGGCGGCCTCGTCCGCCAGGGCCTCGACGTCGTCGTCTCGTTCCCGCACCGCGGGGAGGCCGAGCGCCGCCGCGCGCTCCTTCGGCGCGTCGAGGCGGAGATGCTCGCTCCGGGAGACGCTCCGACGGGCCTGACGTTCGCGGTCGCGCCGGCGAGGCGCGGCTTCGTCTGGCGCGAGCTCGGCGTCGCGCTTCTCCCCGACACCCAGGTGTTCCGGCGGCGTCCGCCGCGCGCGACCGCGCCGCCCGGCCGGGCCCTGTCGAGCTTCTCCGACCTCCGCACGGGCGACTACGTCGTCCACGAGGACCACGGGATCGCCCGGCTGCTCGGGTTCGAGACGAAGGAGGTGGCCGGCGTCACCCGCGACTACCTCCTCCTCGGCTTCCGCGGCGAGGACCGCGTGTTCGTCCCGCACGAGCAGATCGGCAAGGTCTCGCGCTACATCGGCGCCGACTCCCATGCGCCCACCCTCTCGAAGCTGGGCGGCAAGGCCTGGGACAACCTGAAGACGCGGGCGCGGGCGCACCTCCGCGAGATGGCGGGTGAGCTACTCCAGCTGTATGCCGAGCGGCAGACCAGGACGGGAGTGTCCTACGACGTCGAGCAGGAGTGGGTCGAGCGACTCGAGGCCGAGTTCCCGTACCGCGAGACCGAGGACCAGGCGCGCGCGATCGAGGCGGTCAAGGAGGACCTCGAGGCGCCGAGGCCGATGGATCGCCTCGTCTGCGGGGACGTCGGGTACGGCAAGACCGAGGTGGCGCTCCGGGCGGCGTTCGCGGTCGCGGTCGGCGGCAAGCAGGTGCTGATGCTCGTGCCGACCACGATCCTGGCCCAGCAGCACTGGAACACCTTCCGCGAGCGCTACCGCGACTTCCCCGTGAGGGTCGAGATGGTCTCCCGCTTTCGCAGGCCGGCAGATGTCAAGCGCGTGCTCGCCGACTTCCGCGAGGGCAAGGTCGAGGTGCTGATCGGGACGCACCGGATCCTCTCGCGGGATGCCGTGCCGAACGACCTCGGGCTCGTGATCGTCGACGAGGAGCAGCGCTTCGGCGTCGCGCAGAAGGAGCTCCTACGGCAGCTTCGGCTCGAGGTCGACGTCCTCGCTCTCAGTGCCACCCCGATCCCGCGGACGCTGCACATGTCGCTCGCGGGCCTGCGCGACATCTCGGTGATCGAGACGCCTCCGGAGGGCCGCCGCCCGATCCGCACCCACGTCGGCGAGTACGACGAGACGCTGATCGTCCAGGCGCTCGAGCGCGAGCTCGGCCGCGAGGGCCAGGCGTTCTTCCTGCACAACCGCGTCGAGTCGATCGAGGACGCGGCGGAGAAGCTCCGCCAGCTCGTGCCGAAGGCGCGCGTGCTCGTCGCCCACGGGCAGATGGGGGAGCGGGAGCTCGAGGACCGGATGCTGTCGTTCCTCTCGGGCGGCGCGGACGTGCTCGTCTCGACGACGATCATCGAGTCGGGCCTCGACATCCCGCAGGCGAACACCCTCATCGTCGAGCGCGCCGACGCGCTCGGGCTCGCGCAGCTGTACCAGATCCGGGGCCGGGTGGGCCGCCGCGACGTCCCGGCCCACGCGTACCTCTTCTATCCGGAGGCGGCCGAGCTGACCCCCGAGGCCCGTGCGCGTCTCGCGACGCTCGCCGATCACACCGAGCTCGGCGCCGGGTTCGCGATCGCGATGCGCGACCTCGAGATCCGCGGCGCCGGCGACCTGCTCGGGGCCGAGCAGTCGGGCCATGTCGCCGCGCTCGGGTTCGAGCTGTACGTCGAGATGCTTCACGAGGTAGTGGCGGAGCTCTCGGGGGACCGGCGTCTCGCCGCGCGGCCGGTGCGGGTCGACGCGCGGGTCGACGCGTACGTGCCGGCCGGCTACATCGCCTCGGAGGCGCTCAAGATCGACCTGCACCGGCGGCTCGCGCTCGTCGAGGACGAGGACGAGCTCCGCGAGCTCGAGCAGGCGACCATCGACCGGTACGGGCCGTTGCCGGAGCCGGTCTCGAACCTGTTCGCGATCCAGCTCGCGAAGCTGAAAATCGCCCAGCTCGGGGCCGACTACCTCGTGTTCCGCGGCGGCAAGGCCTCGGTGGGGCCGGTCGTGATGGGGTCGGGCGAGCTGCGCGCGCTGCGGTCGCTGATCGACACCGCCGTCTACTCGACGGCCCAGCGGGAGGTCACCCTCCGGGACGGGGAGCTCGGTGGTGCGATCCGCCTGGTGGACGCGATGATCACGGCTCGGGCGGCGGCATGACGGGCCCGCGTGCTACTCAGTATGTGTCCGTGAAGTCGCTGCGCCTGCTCATCCCGGTCCCTCTCGCCGCGCTCGCGGTTGCCCTCGGCGGGTGTGGCGGCAGCGATGCGGCCAAGCTGAACTCGGGCGACATCGCCGTCGTCGATTCCCAGCACGTGACGCAGGCGATGTTCGCGGCCGGGCTGGCCGAGGCGAAGGCGAGTCTCGCCCAGCAGGGCCAGACGATGCCGGCGCCGGGCACGACCGGCTACCAGCAGGTGAGGACCAACGTCGTCGACCTCCTCGTGCAGCGCGCCGAGCTCGCGCTCGAGGCGCAGAAGCTCGGGGTCAGCGTGAGCGACGCCGCCGTCGACAAGAAGCTCACCGCGCTGAAGAAGAAGTACTACGGCGGGAGCGAGAAGAAGTACCTCGCCGGGCTGAAGCAGCAAGGCTTCACCGATGCGCAATTCCGCGACGTCATCCGCGAGCAGGTGCTCGAGAGGAAGCTCTACGACGAGATCACGAAGAACGCGACGACCACGAAGCAGGCGATCGACGCCTACTACGCCGCGAACCTCACGCAGTATCAACAGCCCGCCACGCGGGCGGTGGAGGAGATCCTCGTCGGCAAGACCAAGGAGTCGCTCGCCAATCAGATCTACGCACAGGTGAAGGGCGGCGCCGACTTCGCGGCGCTCGCGAAGAAGTACTCGCAGGATCCGGGCTCGAAGGACAAGGGCGGCAAGTTCACGGCGACGCAGGGAAGCGACGTCCCGGACTTCGACAAGGCGGTGTTCGCGACGAACGCCAAGACCGGCCAGGTGCTGAAGCCGGTGCACACGTCGCAGTACGGGTGGTTCGTGATCAGGCCGAGCGGCGACATCAAGGCCGCGAAGACGACTCCCGAGTCTCAGGCGCGGGGGGCGATCCAGAAGACCCTCAAGGCCCAGCAGAAGCAGGCCGTCGCGGCGGCATGGATTCAGAAGGTCGTGAAGAACTACTGCTCGGGCGGCAAGATCGCGTACTCGAGCGGGTACACACCGTCGCCCGACCCGTGCGCGACGCTGTCGACGTCCGACCAGACGACGACGTAGCCCGTTGACCCTCACGGACGCGCTGGTCGAGCTGCAACGGCTCACGGAGCGCCTCCGCCGCGAGTGTCCCTGGGACCGCGAGCAGACCGAGCGGACGATCGTCCCCCATACGGTCGAGGAGGCGTACGAGGTCGCCGACGCCGCGCTTGCCGGGAACGACGCGAAGCTCATCGACGAGCTCGGCGACCTCCTCTTCCAGACGTACTTCCTGTCGCTGCTCGTCTCCGAGCGGGGCGCGGGCGATCTCGAGACGGTCGCTCGTAACGTGACTGCGAAGCTGATCGAGCGGCATCCACACGTGTTCGGCGACGCCGAGGCGCGGACCGCGGAGCGCGTGCGGGAGAACTGGGAGAGGCTGAAGGTCGAGCAGGAGGCCCGCGTGGGCGTCTTCCACGACGTTCCCGAGACGCTGCCGGCATTGCTCCTGGCACGGAAGCTGCAGCGCCGGGCCGCGGCGGTGGGGTTCGACTACCCGGACGTTGCCGGGGCGCTCGCCGACCTCGACGACGAGCTCCTCGAGCTGCGTGACGAGGTGCCCGAGCAGCCGGTCGGGGAGGGCGAGCCGCCGCGACGCGTGGCCGAGGAGCTCGGCGACCTCCTCTTCGCCTGTGTCAACGTCGCGCGTCGCCTGAACGTCGATCCCGAGCTCGAGCTCCGAGCCGCGGCCGGCCGCTTTCGCTCTCGAGTCGAGGAGGCCGAGCGCCTCGCGTCCGCGGCCGGTGAGACCTGGACGGAGCTCGACCTGGCAGCCCAGGACGAGTGGTTCGATCGCGCGAAGGGCTCGAGCTAGAAGCCGTGGCAAGCCCGTTAGGTTTTCTCGGCCCCGAGCAGGGATTTGCGCTTCTCTTGGTCCCTCTCGACCTGTTCGACGCAACAGTTTCGTTTCGTGGCCTGGCATCGGCCATGTCTGTGGTTGACTAGGTCGCATGAGCCGCGTCAGTGAAGTTCGGGGGCGGCAGGTGCTCGATTCACGGGGGAACCCGACGGTCGAGGTCGACGTGCGGCTCGAGTCGGGCGCCTGGGGGACTGCGATCGTGCCGTCCGGCGCCTCGACCGGCGTCCACGAGGCGGTCGAGCTCCGCGACGGCGGTACGGCGTGGGGCGGGAAGGGCGTCACGCGCGCGGTCGCCAACGTCAACGGCGAGCTCAGCGAGGCGGTCACCGGGCTCGACGCGGCCGATCAGGCCGCGCTGGACGCGGCGCTGATCTCGGCCGACGGCACGCCGAACAAGGGCCGCCTCGGCGCCAACGCGATCCTCGGCATCTCCCTCGCCGGAGCGCGCGCCGCCGCGGCCGAGACCGGGGAGCCGCTCTACCGCCACCTCGGCGGCGAGGCCGCGCACGTGCTTCCCGTCCCGATGCTCAACGTGATCAACGGCGGCGTCCATGCCGCGAACTCGATCGACCTCCAGGAGTTCATGGTCGTCCCGGCCGGTGCGCCGAGCTTTGCCGAGGCGCTCCGCGTCGCCGCCGAGGTCTACCACTCGCTCGCGGCCGTCCTCCACGAGCAGGGACTCTCGACGGCCGTCGGGGACGAGGGCGGCTTCGCGCCCGACCTGCCCTCGAGCGAGGCCGCGATCGAGGCGATCCTCGACGCCGCCGGCCGCGCCGGGCACCTCGACGCCGTCGCGGTCGCCCTCGATCCGGCGACGAGCGAGGTCTACCGCGACGGCGCCTACCGGTTCGAGGGCCGAGAGCTCGACGGGCCCGGGCTCGCTGCGTTCTGGGGCGATCTCCTCGGCCGGTACCCCGTCGTGTCGCTCGAGGACGGGGCGGCCGAGGACGACTGGGGCACCTGGAAGAGCTTGACCGCCGAGCTCGGCGGTCGGCTCCAGCTCGTCGGCGATGACGTCTTCGTCACGAACGTCGACCGGCTGAAGGAGGGAATCGACCAGGGCGTCGGCAACTCGATCCTGATCAAGGTGAACCAGATCGGCACGCTCACCGAGACGCTCGAGGCGATCCGCCTCGCCCACGAGGCCGGCTACACGACCGTCATGTCGCACCGCTCGGGCGAGACCGAGGACACGACCATCGCCGACCTCGCCGTCGCGACGGGCGCGGGCCAGATCAAGACCGGCGCGCCGGCCCGCTCCGACCGCGTCGCCAAGTACAACCGTCTCCTCCGCATCGAGGAGGAGCTCGGCGCGAAGGCTGCCTACCCCGGCTGGAACGCCTTCCCGCGATCGAGGCGGTAGCCGCGGCGCTCCCCCTTTACCCCTGGCCCATGGTCGAGCACCAGTTCAGGCGGACGAAGATCGTCGCCACGATCGGCCCCGCCTCGGGCTCCTACGACATGATCCGCCTCCTCGCGCAGGCGGGGATGGACGCGATCCGTCTCAACTTCTCGCACGGCGCCCACGCGGAGCATGCCGAGCGCGCCGCCCGCGCCCGCGAGGTGCAGGCCGAGCTCGGCCGGCCGCTCGCGCTGATCGCGGACCTCCAGGGCCCCAAGCTCAGAGTCGCGGGCGTCGACGACCCCCGCTGCCTCGTCGCGGGCGGCGAGGTCTTCCTCGCCGGCGATCACGCGGCCTTGCCGGGCGACCTCGTCGTCGCGCCTTCCGTCATCGCCGAGGTGCTGGAACCCGGGCACGACGTCCTGATCGACGACGGCAGCATCCGGCTCCGGGTCGAGGAGGTCGAGGGCGGCCGCGTCCGCTGCCGTGTCGTCGTCGGCGGCGAGGTGAAGGCCAACAAGGGCGTCAACCTCCCGGGCGGCGTCGCAATCCCGATCCCGTCGCTCACGGAGAAGGACGTCGCCGACCTCGAGTTCGCACTCGGCCTCGGCGTGGACTACGTGGCGCTCTCCTTCGTCCGCTCCGCGATCGACATCGTCGAGCTGAAGGGGCTGATCGCGAAGCACGGCTCCGAGGCGCGGGTGATCGCGAAGATCGAGAAGGCCGAGGCGGTCGACGCGCTCGACGACATCCTTGCCGAGGCCGACGCCGTGATGGTGGCCCGCGGCGACCTCGGCGTCGAGATCGGCGCCGAGATGGTGCCGATGCTCCAGAAGCAGATCATCCTCCGCTCGCTCGAGGCGGGGAAGCCGGTGATCACCGCGACGCAGATGCTCGAGTCGATGGTCGAGCACGCCGAGCCGACGCGTGCCGAGGCGAGTGACGTCGCGAACGCGATCCTGGACGGCACCTCTGCGGTGATGATGAGCGCCGAGACCGCCGTCGGCTCCTATCCCGTCGATGCGGTCGAGACGATGGACAGCATCGCGCGCGCGGTGGAGCCGACGATGAACTACCGGCACCAGATTCCCGACGCCTCGCACACGCGCGACGTCCGCCGCGCGATGTCGAACGTCGCCACCGACCTCGCCGAGTCGCTCGGCGTCCGCGCCATGCTGGCCGCGACCGCGAGCGGCCGCACGGCCTCGGAGATCGCCCGCCTGCGGCCCCGCCGCCCGCTGGTCGGCCTCTCCCATCACCAGACGGCCGTCCAGCAGATGGCGCTCGAGTGGGGGGTCCTGCCGCTGCTGATGCCGTCGACCGCCGACGTCGAGGAGCTCTGGGCGCGCACGATCGAGACGGCGCGAAGCGCAGGCATCATCGACCCCGGCGACCTGGTCGTCCTCATCGCCGGCACCGCCGTCAACCTCACCGGCTCCACGAACGTGATCAAGGTCGACACGGCGTAGAAGGACCGGCGGACCGGGGGGCGAAGTCGTTCCCCGTGATCCGCCCGACGCGCCTGCTCGCCCTCGGCGCCCTCGTGCTCGTGGGCGTCCTCTACTGGAAGCCGATCCGGAGCTACGAGCACACCAAGGCCGTTCTCGACCGCCGCGAGGCCGAGGTCGCGCGGCTCCAGTTGCAGCAGAACCAGTTGAAGCAGCGCATCGCGACCGTCGGCACCGGTTCCGACCTCGTGCGTGAGGCGCGCCGGCTCGGGTTCGTGAAGCCGGGCGAGCAGCTCTTCATCGTCCGCGGCATCGCCGCCTGGCGCGCCGACCACCACTAACCTCGACCGCATGCCGAACGATCTCGAGATCGTCGAGCGCCAGCTCGGACGGCCGCCGCGTGCGTTCCGCCGCGTCGCGGTCCGCTGCCCGTACGGCGCGCCCGCCGTCGTCGAGCAGCAGCCGTTCGATGCGGTAGGCGAGCCGTTCCCGACGCAGTTCTGGCTGACCTGCCGCCACCTCGCCGCGGCGATCGCGCGGCTCGAGGCCGCCGGCGGTGTCGAGCGCTGGACCGACGCGGCCGAGCTCGATCCGGAGCTCGGCGCGAGCCTCGCCCGAGCTCACGCCGAGCAGCAGGAGCTCCGCCCCGAGCTCACCGGCGGGGTCGGCGGCTCCACCCGTACCGGCAGCCTCAAGTGCCTCCACGCCCACGCGGCGTTCGCGCTCGCCCGCCCCGGCTACGTCCTCGGCGACCGGATCCTCGCCGAGGCCGTCCCGATGTGGCCCGGGGATCGCTGCTGCTCGGCCGTATCATCGACCGATGGCTGACCTCGAGCTTGCTCGGCATCAGTGGGAGGAGGGGAGGCGCGCGGTCGAGCGCGCGCGGGCCGACGACCGGGAGTACCGGAGCCTGACCCGGCGCCTCGAAGCGGTCACTGCCGAGCTGGCCCGCCGCATCGGGCAGAAGTTCACGCTGGCGGAGCTTGCCGCGGTGTACGCGGCCTCCGACCGCTGGGCGTTCGAGTCGATCGACGGGGCGTTCCCCGACGAGTGGCCAGGCGAGGTCTCGACGGCCGCCGACGCCGCCTTCGACCTCTACTCGCGCCGCGCGTCGGACTACGCTCCATGACCGTCCCAAGGCCGAGACGACCGAGGCGCAAGCGCCGCCGCTGGCCGTGGTACCTCGCCGGCGTCGGCGGTGTCGCCCTCGTCTTCCTCGCCGGCGTCGGCCTCGGCGAGGCGCTGCACGACAACTCGGGCACCGGGGGCACACAGACGGTCGTGCGGACGCTCCATCCGCTCCCCCTGGTGCCCGTCGCGAACAACACGGTCACGGTCACCGTCACGACCTCGGGATGAGCTTCCGGCCCGAGGCGCGGGGGTCACGGCCCGTCGAGGCCGACTGGCTGACGCTCGGCCAGGCTGCGCGGTTCCTCGGAGTCGCACAGTCGACGATCCGGAAGTGGTCCGACCAGGGCCGGGTTCCAGCGTTCTACACGCCGGGCGGCCACCGGCGGTTCCGCCAGAGCGACCTCGAGGCCTTCATCCAGCGGTCGGGGCCGGGTCTCCGCGGCAGCGGGCCGCACGTCCTCGTGGTCGACGACGACGCCCGCCTCCGCGCGTCGATCCGCGTGAGCCTCGAGGCCGCCGGGTACTCGGTCGCCGAGGCGGAGAGCGTCCCCATGGCCCTTGCCGGGATCGAGGCGAACGCGCCCGGGCTCGTGCTGCTCGACGTCGACATGCCGGGCGACGACGGCTGGGAGCTGCTGCGCCGGCTCGAGGAGCGGCACGGCTCGATCCCCGTGGTCGTCTACAGCGGCAAGGTCGACGACCGGATCGCGGGCGAGGCGACCGAGCGTGGCGCGAGCACCTTTCTCGGCAAGCCGTTCGACCCCGGGGAGCTCGTCGAGCGGGCCAAGCAGCTGCTTCCCGTCTGATATCCGAGCTTTCGCCCATACTTCCACCCGTGGAGGGTTCCGACGTCTTCCTCGACCCCCCGTCGTCCGGGCCGTCTCCGCCCCCGGACGCCGGGTACCGGCCCGCGGCCGACGGGATCTGGGCTGCCGGCGACCGGGTCACCTGGGTCGCCGGGCTCGTGCTGATGCTCTCGAGCTTCATGGGGTGGTACTCGGGCTCGGGCCTCGGCGTGAAGCTGGCGGTCATCGGCTGGCACACCGGCACCCTCGGGAAGCTCATCTTCTTCCTCGGCCTCGCGGTCGTCGTGCTCGTCGCGCTTCGGGCGTACGGCTTCGACCTCCCGTCGTCGATCCCCGAGAGCCTCGTGGTGCTCGGCCTCGGTGCGGTCGCCACCGTGTTCATGCTGATCCGCGTCATCTCGATCCCCGACGCCGTCCTCCCCGCCGACAGCCGCGGGATCGGGCTCTGGATCGGCCTCGTCGCGGCGCTCGGCGTGATCGCCGGCGGCTTGCTCCGCGCCGCCGAAGACCTCTGACCCGTCGTGATGCCCGGATGGCGGCCCCACCTCGAGTAGTGGATCGCCGGGACCGCGTCTCCGTCCTCGACCCGGCCTTCCGCCGGTCGACCTACGCCGGCGTCTGGAGACCGGTCTGGCTCGTGCTCGCGACCATGGTCGCGAACGTCATTGAAAGACGCCGAAGTTCGTCTGGACCTCGTGGAACGCCGTGAGCGCGATGATCACGGTGATCAGGGCGAGAACGGCGAGCATGACCCAGAAGCGGGCGTCGGAGTTCCGCGCGTGGACGCGGTGAGCGTTCCTGGCGCGGCGGCGTGCGCGCTCCCGGCGGTATGCCTCCTCGATCGCGCTCGGGTCGAGGGACGGGGGGTCGGCGGGAGCGGCGTCCTCTGCTGGGCGAACGCGACTCGCGGGCCGTGCCATACGGGAAGTCTAGTCTGCGCAGGTGATTTTGCGCCGTCCCGGCGTTCGTCCGCTCGTGATCGGGCACCGCGGCGCCGCGACCGTCGCGCCCGAACACGTCGGCCGAACTCGCGGCGGCGTCGACGCCAACGTCTCCCACGACCCGGGATGGCGCTGCATGTCCTGGCTACACTGAAATCGCCGTGAACAGGGGTCATAGAGCTGCACTCCTCGTCCTCGTCGGGACGGTGGGGACGGGGGCCGTTGCCGCGCCTGCGCTCGCGCATGCGCGGGTGCACACGGTGCCCTCGGGCGTCCGCATCGCCGGCGTCCGTGTCGGAGGCCTCGCGCCCGGCGCCGCGGCTGCCGCCGTCAGGACCGCGTTCGCGAAGCCGCTGCCGCTCGTCGTCAACGGCACGAAGGTCGAGCTCCACCCGAGCAAGCTCGCCACCGCTTACATCCAACCGGCAGTCGGGCGCGCGCTCTCCGCCAGGCCGGGGGCGAACGTGAAGCTCGTGGTGACGGTGCACGGTACCGCTCTCCGCGCAACCGCAGACGCCCTCCGGCGGCGCTTCGACCGGGTTGCGCGCGGTGCGCAGCTCCGGCTCGTGAACGGCAAGCCGCGGGTGCTCCGCGACGTGAAGGGCATGACGATCAACCGGATCGACCTCCTGAAGCGCGTGTCACACGCGCTGTCTCGCAACTCGCGGCTGCCGCTGGGCGTGCACGCGAAGACGGTGAGGCCCGCGGTGACCGCCGCCGGCCTCGGCCCGGTGATCCTGATCAACCGGTCGCAGAACCGCCTCTGGCTCTTCCGGCCCAACAACGAGATCTGGCGCGAGTTCTCGGTGGCGACGGGCCAGGCGATCTACCCGACCCCCGCGGGCCGGTACGACATCGTCGTCAAGCAGGTCGACCCGTGGTGGTACCCGCCGACGCAGGACGCGTGGGCGGCCGGCCTGTCCCCCGTGCCCCCCGGCCCGGGCAACCCTCTCGGCACGCGCTGGATGGGCCTCTCGGCCCCCGGCATCGGGATCCACGGCACCGACGAGCCCGGCTCGATCGGCTGGAATGCCTCCCACGGCTGCATCCGCATGCAGGTCCCCGATGCCGAATGGCTCTTCGGCCACGTGCAGATCGGGACCACGGTGTTCATCGTCTGATGCGGCGCGGCGCCCAGATCGCGACCGTCGTGGTCGTTCTCGGCCTCCTCGGGCTCCTCGTCTACAAGGTCGTGCACAACCCGAAAGGGCTGGCGACGAAGGTCGACAAGCAGCAGGTCGTCCCGGCCTACCC
This sequence comes from uncultured Actinomycetes bacterium, assembly GCA_963836925.1. GTDB lineage: Bacteria > Actinomycetota > Thermoleophilia > Gaiellales > Gaiellaceae > PALSA-600. Next base: position 48,849 of record CAWILJ010000007.1, on the reverse strand, counting down.
GTTCTCGCGACCACGGGTCGGGATCGGCGGGAACATCAGCCTCGCGGCGCTTCGCGGCAAGGTCGTCGTGCTCAACTTCTGGCAGTCGTACTGCCCGCCCTGCACCCGCGAGGCTCCGGTGGTCTCGGAGGCAGCGAAGAGGTGGGCCCACCAGGACGTCGTGTTCGTCGGCGTCGACGAGCAGGACCTGAGCGGGCCCGCAACCAAGTTCATGCGCCGGTTCGACATCACCTACCCGGTGATCTCGGACGACGGCCCGCTGATCGGCCACTACGGCGTCACCGGCTACCCGGAGACGTTCTTCATCGACAAGCACGGGCGGGTCATCCCGCTGCCGCCCAACAAGTCCGGACAGGTGGGGCACATCATCGGCCCCGCTACCCCCGAGCTCCTCGACCTCGGGATTCGCACGGCGATGAAAGCGGCCGTGCCCAGCAGGACCCAGTGAAGCCGTTCGCCGCCGTGCTCGCGATCCTGGCCCTGGTGTTCGGGCTCGCGATCGCGTTCCGCGGGCATGCCTCCAAGCATCCGACGCAGGCAGCCGTCGAGTCGGGGCTCGTCTGCACGACCTGCCACGAGCCGCTCGACGAGTCGAGCTCACCGCTGGCCCAGCAGATGAAGGCGTTCATCAGGGCGAAGCTCGCGGCGGGCTGGTCGGAGAAGCAGATCGACGACCACTTCGTCGCCGAGCTCGGGCCGCAGGTCCTCGCGACGCCTCCGACGCACGGGTTCGACCTGCTCGCCTGGCTGCTGCCGTTCGCCGCGATCGTCTTCGGCGCCACGGCGGTGGGCGTCGGCGCGCGCGCCTGGCTCCGGAACAAGGACGACGAAGGCGAGGAGCAGGAGGACGGCGGCCCGCCCCTCGAGCCGAGCCTCGAGCTCAGGGTCGACCAGGAGCTCGCGCGCTTCGATGGCTAGTGGCTGAGAAGCTCCCGGTCGCATTCCTCGCCGGCCTGATCTCGGTGGTGACGCCCTGCGTCCTGCCGCTCGTGCCCGGCTACCTCTCGGCCGTGTCGGCGATCGAGGTCGACCACCTTGGCGAGCGCGGCTCGAGCAGGCGGGTGGTGCTGGCGAGCATTCCGTTCATCGGCGGGTTCACGACCGTCTTCGTGCTGCTCGGCGCCGGGGCGGCAGCCGTCGCGAGCACGGTCGACAAGACCACGCAGACCGAGATCGCCGGGTTCGTGCTCGTCGTCCTCGGGCTCGCGTTCGTCGGGCTCCTGCCGTGGCCGGAGCGGGCGATGGCTCCTGGGCTGACCGCCCACGCACGGCGCACCGGCTCGGCGGTGCTCCTCGGCGGCGCCTTCGCCGTCGTCGCGGCGCCTTGCATCGGCACCGTCCTCGCCTCGATCCTCGTGCTCGCGGGCTCGAGCGGCGGCGTTGCCCGCGGCGTCGTCCTGCTCCTCGCCTACTCGCTGGGGCTCGGCGCGGCGTTCGTGCTCGCCGGCGTCGCCTTCGCGCATGCGATGCGCTGGTTCCGGTGGGTTCGTTCGCACTACCAGGTGCTGCGGATCGCCTCGGGCACGATTCTGATCACGCTCGGGCTGCTGCTCTTCTTCGACCGGGACTGGTGGCTTCGGATCGCGCTCTCACAGTTCTTCGAGCGGATCGGCCTCAACAACTCCTGAGCTTCGTTAGCATCTGACACGCCGATGGCGAGGATCCAGCTCGTCGGGGTCGACCTGTTCCTTCGGGGAAAGCTCGAAGCGCTGCTCCCGGAGCACCGCTTCACGACTGCGGACGGGATCGACCCGCCCGATCTCGTCATCGTCGACGTCGCTCGCGTCGATCCCGACGACGTCGCCGAGAGCTACCCGGACGTGCCGCTGCTGGGGTTCACGAACCACACCGACACGGTCGGGCTCCGGCGCGCACACGCCGCCGGGTTCGACCAGGTGATCGTGAAATCGGCCCTGTTCGAGCGGTCGGGTGACGTGATAGGAGGCCTGCTCTCCCCGGTAGAGTGACCGCGATGACCTACGTGATCGCGGAGCCCTGCATCGACATCAAGGATCGCTCGTGTGTCGACGTCTGCCCCGTGGACTGCATCCACGAGGCCTCGCGGATGCTCGTGATCGACCCCGAGGAGTGCATCGACTGCGGCGCCTGCGAGCCCGAGTGCCCGGTCGAGGCGATCTTCCCCGAGGACGCCCTGCCCGAGAAGTGGGAGCCGTTCGTGAAGATCAACTACGCCTTCCCGCAGGGCATGGACGAGGTCAACCCGCTGGTCGACTCGTACGCCGCCGACTTCAACGTCCAGAACTAGCCGTCGCCTCGCGAAGACGCTCGGCGAGAGCGTCCGTCAGGTGCCCGGGCTCGAGGTGCCAGCGCCAGTTGCCCTCTACGGTGCCCGGGGTGTTGAACCGCGCCTCGCGGCCGAGGTCGAGGACGTCCTGCATCTGGACGATCGCGAGCGCTGCGCCGGTCGAGTAGGCGAGCCGCAGCAGCGACCAGGCGGGCTCGGGCTCGTCGATCCCGGCCTCGCGCCAGGCCGCGGCGGCGCGGCGGCGGACCGCGTCGGGCACGTGCTCCCACCAGCCGGCGAGGGGGTCGTGGTCGTGGGTTCCCGTGTAGAGCACGCAGCGCTCCGGGTAGTTCGCCGGCGCGTTGTGGTTCGACGCGCGCCCGGTGAAGCCGAACTGGAGCACGCGCATTCCCGGGTAGCCGAGCTCGTCGCGCAGCCGGTGGACGGGCGGCGTGATCACGCCGAGGTCCTCGACGACGATCGGGAGCGTGCCGAGCTCCCGCTCGACAGCCCGGAAGAGCGCCGATCCGGGACCACGTCGCCAGTGTCCCTCCACGGCGGTCTCCGCGCCCCCCGGCACCGCCCAGGCGGCGACGAACCCGCGGAAGTGATCGACCCGCGTGACGTCGACGAGCTCGAACGCGCGGCGGAACCGCTCGGTCCACCAGCGGTACCGCTGCGCACGGTGCGCCGGCCAGCGGTAGAGCGGGTTGCCCCAGAGCTGGCCGTCCCGGTTGAAGTAGTCGGGCGGCGCGCCGGCGTGCTCCGACTCGTCGAAGAGCGCCGGGTGATCGACGATGTCGGCGCTCCCGTGGGCGACGTAGATCGGCAGGTCGCCGATGATCCGCACGCCGCGCGCCGCCGCGTATGCGCGCAGAGCCGTCCATTCGCGCTCGAAGCGAACCTGGTCCGCGAGCGAGCCCGCGCCCGCGAAGTGCTCCCAGCCCGGCGCCCAGTAGGCGTGGCGCTCCCTGAAGCTCTCGACCTCGCCCGGTTCGACCTCGGCGCGCGGGTCGGCGAGAAGCCCGCTCCAGGACGCGAACGCCGAGGGCGAGGTGTAGGGCGAACCGTGCCGGTTCGGTGGGACGAGGGGGAGGATCTGCCACCAGCGCTGGCCTGCAGCCTCGAGCCAGTCGACGAAGCGCTCGGCCTCGGTCCCGAGGCGCCCGCCCGGAAGCGAGGTGGGGTGGAGAAGGACGCCCGCGGAGCGGTTCAGCGACGGCCGGTCGTGTAGGCGCAGGGTCGCGGGTCGCCCGGCAGCGGCGAGGGGCCGACCTTGGTCACGACGAGTGCGTGGCCGTCCTCGTCGAGCTCGGCGCCGACGGGGGGCGGGTCGCCGTCGCGCTCCGAGAGCCGATACCCGGACGGAGACCAGAGGAAGAGGACGTGGCCTCGTTTCGAATGCCCGTTCTCGTCTGCCATCGCAGCGATGGTAACTACCTGCGGACGGTATGCGCCGGGAGCCCCACGCGGGTCTCCGTGCCGTCCTCGGCCGCGCGCACCTCGAGCGTCCCGTGGAGCTGGTTGACGCGCTCCTCGATCGCTTCGAGGGAGCGGCGGCGCCGCTCGGGCCCGGCATCGTCGGCGACGGTGGCGACCACGCCGCCGTGCGGGGTGGGGGACACCTCGATCCGCACGCGGGTCGGAGTCCCACGGCGGATTGCCTGGTCGACGAGCTCTCCAGGATCGTGTAGAGCGCGATCCCGGCGGTCGCACCGATCTCGACGCGGTCGTCGACCTCGACGTCGAACGCGACGCCGCGCGAGGTGGCGGCCTCGTCGGCCATCGCCCGAAGTGCGGGCGCGAAGCCGTGGTCGCGCAGGACTACCGGCTCGAGCGCGAACGAGAGATCGCGCAGCTCGCGGATCGTGGCCCGATGCTGCGCGAGGGCGGTCTCGATGATCCCGCGCGCTTCCTCGAGCCGGCCGCCCGAGAGCGAATGGAGAGCCCCGTCCAGCATCAGGCCGATCCCGGAGAGCTGCTGCACCGGCCCGTCGTGGAGGAACAGCGCCAGCCGCCGGCGCTCGTCCTGCTCGGCCTCGATCAGCCTCTCGAGCGCGTCGCGCTGCTCCACGTGAGGGCTGTCAGTCGATCATGGCTTCGCGAAGAGCGATCGCGACTGCCTGGGTGCGGGTGTCGGCCTCGAGCTTGGTGAGGATGTGGCGGACGTGGCTCTTCACGGTCTCCTGCGAGATGAAGAGCCGCTCGGCGACGTCGCCGTTCGAGAGGCCGTCTGCGAGCAGCTGGAGGATCTCCCGCTCGCGCGGCGTCAGCATGTCGCTCTGGTCGCGGCCGGCGAGGAACTGCGGCATCAGGGCCGGGTCGACGTAGCCTTCGCCTGCCGCCACCTTCTCGATCGCGCGCACGAGCGTCCCGTGGGGCGCCTCCTTGAGGACGTAGCCCTTCGCGCCGGACTCGAAGCCCCGGCCGAGGAGCGACCGCTCCGAGTACGCCGTGAAGATCAGCACCTTGGTCTCGGGAAGCTGCTCCGAGAGCTGCCGGGTCGCCTCGAGGCCGTCCATGCCCGGCATGCGAACGTCCATGATCACGACGTCGGGCTTGCGGCGGAGCGCGAGCTCGACCGCGGCGGCGCCGTCGGAGGCCTCGCCGACGATCCGGATGTGAGGCGCGCGGGAGAGCGACAGGCGCAGCCCCTCGCGCACCACCTCGTGGTCGTCGACGAGCAGCGTCGTGATCTCGTGCTGAGGGGCCTCCGACACCTGGGGAAATGGTAGGGCGCGGGTCGGTGGTCAGACGAGGCTGAGCTGCTCCGGCACCGGTGGCGGCTCGAGCCGCACACGGCGCCGATCACGCACCCCGTGCCTGCGGGCGAGCTCGCGCACGGCGTCCCGCGAGGGGCTCGCGTCTGCAGGCCTGAGGTACGCGCGGCCGCCGTAGAGATTCTCGTACGCCGGGAGGAGCTCGGGCCACTCGTGCGCGAGGCTCTCGAGGAAGTGCTCCCGTGTTCCCGCCCGGAGGTGCAGCACGTTGGCCCAGATCCCGCAGGCGCCGGCCTCGCGGGCGGCGCGGACGACCTCGGCGAGCTGCTCCCGGCGGTCGGAGATGCCGGGGAGGATCGGCGCCATGCCGACCGACGTGCGGATCCCGGCGGCGACGAGCTGCTCGAGCGCGCGCAGCCGCTGGTGGGGGGGCGCCGTGCCGGGCTCGGTCCGCCGCCAGACGTCGAGGTCGAGCGTCGGGACCGAGAAGGTCACCGATACCTCGGCGCGGGTTGCCGCCTCGCACAGCACGTCGAGGTCCCGGACGACCATCGGGCCGCGGGTGATCAGGCCGAACGGGTTCGCCGCCTGCGACAGCACCTCGAGGCAGGCCCGCGTGAGCCGGAAGCGGCCCTCGGCGGGCTGGTAGGGGTCGGTGGCTGCGCCGATCGCGACGCTCTCGCGTCGCCACGACGGCCGGGCGAGCTCGCCCCGGAGCACCTCGGCGACGTTCTCCTTCACCCGGATCGAGGCGCCGTAGGCCTCCCCCGAGGGGCGGTCCGCCCGCTGCTCGAAGGCGCGGACGTAACAGAACGTGCAGCGGTGTGCGCAGCCCATGTACGGGTTGAGCGACCAGTTGAACGGCATCCCGGAGACGCGGTTCAACGCGGAGCGGCAGGGCTCGATGCGGTACTCGACCCTCATGCCCGCAATCATAGAACATACGTTCGTTTCGAGGTGGAGGCCGGAGCCTCGGATACCATTTGCATGAGCTTGGACGATCGACCCACCGCCCGGTCGGCCTAACGCGGCAATGACGATCACCTTCGAGCTGCTGGCCCTAGTCGTGCTGATCCTGTTGAACGGGTGCTTCGTCGCGGCCGAGTACGGGCTCGTCACCTCGCGGCGCACCCGGATCAAGGAGCTCGCGGGCGAGGGGAACCGGCGTGCGAGGACGGTGCTCAGGATCACGGGCGACCCGCCGCAGTTCATCGCTGCGATGCAGCTCGGCGTCACGATCACCTCGCTGGCCATCGGTGCTCTCGGCGAGCCGCTCTTCGCGCACATCTTCGAGCCCGTGGTCGCCACGGTGCTCGCGGTGATCCTCGGGCTGGTCATCCTGACCTTCCTCCACGTCGTCATCGGCGAGCTCGTGCCGAAGGGGATCGCGCTCAACCATCCGGAGCGCACTGCGCTCGTGTTCTCGGGGCCGGTTCGCATCTTCTTCACGGTGCTGAGCCCGTTCATCTGGCTTCTCCAGCGCGCGACCGAGCTCGTGCTCGGCGTGCTCGGCCAGGAGCCGCCGGGCGCGGAGCACGAGGCGCACTCGGAGGTGGAGCTGAGGATGCTCCTCTCGAGCTCGGCCGAGCAGGGCGAGATCGCCCGCGGCGAGCAGGAGATGCTCTACAAGGTCTTCGACTTCGCCGACAAGGAGGTCGGCGACGTGATGGTCCCGCGGCCCGAGGTGGTGGCGCTGGCGGTCGACCTCCCGCCGGCCGAGGCGCTCGAGATCGTGCTCGACTCGCCGTACACGCGATATCCCGTGTACCGCGACTCGCTCGACGACATCGTCGGGATCCTCCACGTGCGCGACCTGATCAAGGCGATGCACGACCCCGACGGGATGCGCGTCAACCTCGAGGAGCTGTTGCGGCCCGCGACGATGGTCCCGGAGACCAAGGACCTCGCGGCGCTCCTGACCGAGTTTCGCCGCACGAACCAGCACATGGCCGTCGTGATCGACGAGTACGGCGACGTGGAGGGGATCGTCACCCTCGAGGATCTCCTGGAGGAGATCGTCGGCGAGATCGAGGACGAGTTCGACCTTCCCGACGAGACCGTCGAGCGGCTGGACGAGGACACGATTCGCATCGACGGGACGTTCTCGATCGACGACTTCAACGAGGAGTTCGACGCCGGCCTGCCGATCGAGGACTACCACACGGTCGCGGGGTTCGTCTTCGGCCGGCTCGGGCGGGCGGCCGAGCCGGGAGACGAGGTCTCCCACGACGGCATCGTCTTCCACGTCGACAGTGTCGAGGGGCAGCGAATCGACCGGCTGACGGTCACGTTCGGCTGGCGGCCCCTCGCCGTCGCCGACGAGCAGGACGACGGCTAGGCCGTCCTGCCCGTCGCTCGGGCTCGGCTCAGACCGCGCGGTAGACGAGCGGGTGGCTGCTGGTGCCGAGGTAGCCGGCGCCGGCCTGGTTCACGCTCATCGCGACGCGGACGATCGTCCGCGGCAGTGAAACGGCGAAGGTCGCGCTCGACCCGGGCTTCAGCGGCCGCTTCGCGACGGTGTGCCATCTGGAGCCGACGAGGCGCTGGAGCTTGACCATGCGCCCGCGGAACGACTTCGCGGCCAGGACGTGCGTCCGCACCTTGCCGCTCGCGAGCTGGTCGATCGTCATCGCCGGGCGGACGCCGACGGTCGTCGGCCTGCTCGCCCGGACGGCGCCGAGCCGCGCCTGGTAGGCGGTCATGATCCTCGGTGTCGACCGTGAGGCTGAACGTGCCGCCGCGGCGGGTCGTCACGGTTGCGACCCGCGACGCCTTGTGCCCGTAGGGGCGGGCGACGACGGCGACGTGCCGGCCGGCGCCGCCGTTCAGGAGCCGGCCGGTGAGCGTCACGCGGTGGCCGTACAGCACCTTGAACGCCCGCGGGTGCAGGACGAGCGCGAGCGGCCGGTAGCGCAGCGCGTGCGTGGCGGCGCCGAGGTAGCCGGCGCCCGCCTGGTTGACGCTCATCGCGATCCGGATCGTCGAGGCCGGGAGCGGCCGGCTGATCACGGCAGTCGCGTGCGGCCCGACGACCCTACGCACGAGCGTCGTCCAGCTTCCGCCGGGGTTCTTCCGCTGGAGCTCGATCCTGCGGCCGAAGAACGTGCGTGCCCCGGCGACCTGGGCGCGGATCTGCCCGTTCGGAAGCACCTTCATGGTCAGGGCGGGGGCAACCCCGACCACGAGCTTCCGGCTCGTCACCGGGCCCGAGGATGCCCAGTAGGTCGTCCGGATGCGCGGGGAGGCCTGGTAGGCCCAGCGGCCGTTCTGGCCCGTTCGGACGACGGCGATCTTCGCCGGGGCCGAGCGGCCGTACGGCCACGCCGTGATCGAGACCGCGCGGCCCGCGGCGTCGCTGCGGGAGAGCCTTCCGGAGAGGGTCATCCTGTGCCCGAAGAGCACTCGGTGGGAGGAGGTCGTCAACGAGAGGGAGGCCTGGGGACGCGGGGTCGCTGCGAGCGCTCCTGCAGTCGAGGGAACAGCGATGAGCGCGAGCCCGGCGAGGAAGGCGATGAGCGTTCGCACCGTGGATCCTCCTTGTGGGGTCGTGAACTGGAGTCGACCGAAGCGCCGACCACTCGGTAGTTGCCCCCTCCGAACGCGGCCAAACACCTCCGAAACCTCCGGCCGCCCAATACGAACGGGCTTCGTCGGATATCTCCCTCGTCGGGCGCCTATTTATCGCAAGCTCTTGACAAAACCGCCGGATGACGAACAGACTCCTGCACGGATGGCCACTGCGGGATCGCTGGAGGCGCTGCGCGAGCTGAACCGTTTGCGTGTGATCGATGCGTTGCGGCAGCGGGGGACCGCCAGCCGCAGCGAGATCGCACGGCACACGGGGCTTTCCCGCACCACCGTCACGACGCTTGTCAACGACCTCCAGGGCCGCGGGCTCGTCGTCGAGCAGCCGCTCGTCGAGGCCGTCGGGAGAGGCCGCCCGCCGACGCTCCTTCGCCTGGACCCCTCGGTCGGCGCCGTGGTCGGGATCCATTTCGACCACCGGCACCTGCGGGTCGCGGTCGCGGATCTCTCCTCGACCGTGCTTGGCGAGCAGTGGCAGGACCTCGACGTCGACCGGGCTGCCGAGGAGGCTCTCGACGCGGCGGCCGACCTCGTCGAGGTCGTGCTCGCCGAGGCGGGGATCGAGCGCTCGCGCGTCGTCGGGGCCGGGATCGCCCTGTCGGGGCCGGTATCGCGGGACGGAACCGTGGGCGCGACGGTGATCCTTCCCGGCTGGGAAGGGCTCAATGCCGTGGACGAGCTCACGCGGCGGCTCGACCTGCAGGTCGCGGTCGACAACGACGCGAACCTGGGCGCGCTCGCCGAGGTGTCGTTCGGGGCAGGCCGCGGAATGTCGGACGTGATCTACCTGATGATCTCGTCCGGGGTCGGAGCAGGGATCGTGATCGACGGGAGGCTCCATCGCGGCGTGACAGGCCTCGCCGGAGAGCTCGGTCACGTCAGGGTCAGGGCCGAGGGTGCCGTCTGCCGCTGCGGCAATCGCGGCTGCCTGGAGACGGTCGCGTCGACCGATGCGGTGCTTTCCCTGCTTCGCCCGACACACGGTTCCGAGCTGGGGCTTCGAGGGCTCGTCGAGTTGCTCGACGCGCGGGACGCCGCGGCCCTCCGTGTGGTCAACGACGCCGGCCGGGAGATCGGCCGAGTCGTCGCCGGGCTCTGCAACGTCCTCAGCCCGTCAGGGGTGATCGTCGGCGGGGACCTCGGGGTCATCGCCGCGCCGCTCCTCTCGGGGATCGGCGAGGCTCTCGATCGCTACGCTCTCCCGCCCGTGCGGGCGGCGATCGAGCTCAGGGCAGGTGTGCTGGGTGAGCGTGCCGAGGTGCTCGGTGCTCTCGCGCTCGTGATCGGCGATACCGATCGACTCCGCTCAGCCGGCCTGGCCGCGCTGCACGGTGAAATGGCAACAACAACGGTGGTCGGATGAGCGTCGTACTGAATGCGCCCCGCACTGATCCGCGCGGGAACGGCCTCGATTTGACTCCGAGGGGCATTTGCGAGAGGTTTTCGCAATACCCCCGGCGCCCGAGAGTGCTGCGCGAAGGAAAGTGCACTGCGCTCGGTGAGGAGCCAGCGATCACCGATAACCCCTCGATACGAAGACGAAGGAGAAGCACGTGAGGAGAAACATTCTTAGGGCGACGGGTCTGCTGCTCGTCTCGGCTGCGGCCGTCATTGCCGTCGGAGGCGCCACAGCCAAGCACGCCGCGAACGTTCAGGTCTGCGTCCTGCTGCCGGACACGAAGTCGTCGGTTCGCTGGGTGCAGTTCGATGCGCCCGCGTTCACCGCGGCCTTCAAGAAGGCCAAAGTGACGGCGTCGATCAACAACGCCCTCAACGACCCGACCAAGCAGAAGGCACAGGCCCAGGCATGCCTGGCGGCCGGCGCCAAGGTGGTCATCGAGACGGCGCTCGACAACGGCTCCGCAGCCGCGATCGAGAAGCTGTTCACATCGTCCGGCGGGCACGCGATCGACTACGACCGCCAGGTGCTCGGTGGAACCGCGTCGGTCTACGTCACGTTCGACGGCAAGTCGGTCGGAGAGGCGCAGGCCACCGGTGTCCTCGCCGCGATGAAGAAGAACGGCACGTATCACGGTGGAACGGTCGCCGAGCTCTGGGGCGGCCCGACCGACCAGAACGCGTTCTGGTTCAAGAGCGGCAATGACGCCGTCCTGAACTCCGCTCTTCTCGAAGGGCCCGATCGTCAAGGGCCCGCAGCAGTTCGTCCCCGACTGGGATGCGAACAACGCGGCGACCATCTTCCAGCAGATGCTCGTCAAGACCAACAACAAGATCGACGGCGTCATCGCCGCCAACGACAACATCGCGGGCGCGGTCATCGCCGACCTGAAGGCCAAGGGCCTGAAGCCCCTCCCGCTGAGCGGGCAGGACGCGACGGCTCAGGGGATCCAGTACATCCTCGCCGGTTGGCAGTCCGGCACGGTCTACAAGTACGTGCCGAACGAGGCGAACGCCACGGCGGCTGCCGCGGTCGCCCTGCTCAAGGGCACGGTGCCGAAGGCCAACACGTTCCGCCTGAACGGCAAGAAGAAGGAAGCGACGATCACGCTTCCCGTCACGTGGATCACGAAGGCCAACTACACGCAGCTCTTCACCCAGGGTTTCCTGAAGAAGAGCGAGGTCTGCGTCGGCGACTACAAGCAGTACTGCTAGACCGAAACAGGCAGAAGACCGGTGGAGGCGTCCTCGTGGCGCCTCCACCGGTTCGTCTTTGCGCTTAGGATTGCTCTCGCGATGACCGACGACACCCCGCTTCTCGAGCTCCGCAACATCACGAAGCACTTCGGGTCGGTCCAGGCGCTCACCGACGTCGACTTCGAGGTGCGCCCCGGCGAGGTGATGGCGCTCGTCGGCGACAACGGCGCCGGGAAGTCCACGCTGGTCAAGTGCGTCGCCGGCACCCACGCCGCCGACGGCGGCGAGATCTTCTTCGAGGGCGAGGAGGTCAACATCCACGGGCCGAAGGACGCGGCGAGGCTCGGGATCGAGGTCGTCTACCAGGACCTCGCTCTCTGCGACAACCTCGACGTCGTCCAGAACATGTACCTCGGCCGGGAGGCGAATCACTGGCAGGTCCTCGACGAGCCCACGATGGAGCAGCACACGGCCTCGACCCTGAAGTCGCTCGCCGTCACGACGATCGGCTCGATTCGTCAGCCCGTGGCGACGCTCTCCGGTGGGCAGCGACAGTCGATCGCCGTGGCCAAGGCCGTGCAGTGGAACTCCAGGCTCGTCATCCTCGACGAGCCGACTGCGGCTCTCGGGGTGGCGCAGACCGAGCAGGTGCTTGCACTGGTGCGGCGACTCGGCGAGCAGGGGCTCGGCGTCGTGATCATCTCCCACAACCTGCACGACGTGTTCGAGACGGCGAACCGGATCACGGTGCTCCGCCTCGGCCGGAACGTCGGCGTGTTCGAGCGCGAGAAGACGACCCAGCAAGAGGTCGTCGCCGCGATCACCGCAGGCGTCCCGACCAAGGTCGCGGGCATCCCGGCCACGGCAGGAGCCGGCGAGTGACCACCGCCGAAGTCGTCGGCCAGAACGCGCCGGCGCCGGAGGACGCCCAGGAGAGCACGGGCTTCCTCAAGCGCGTCACCACCAACCTGCGGACCGGGAACCTCGGCATCGTCCCGATCGTCGTCGGCGAGATCGCGATCGTCATCTTCTTCGGCTTCAAGGCGACGAACTTCTTCACCGCAGTCAACTTCGGCAACATCATCATCCAGATGGCCGGCACGACGATGCTGGCCTACGGCGTCGTCTTCGTGCTGCTGCTCGGGGAGATCGACCTCTCGATCGGCTACGTCGCGGGCATAGGCGCCCTCGTCGTGGCGGAGCTGCAGTTACCCGGGAGCGGCCACCAGTTGAACGGGCTGATCGCGATCGTGCTCGCCGTGGCCGTCTGCGCGGTGATCGGCGCCGGACAGGGCTCGATCGTGGCCTTCGTCGGCGTTCCATCCTTCGTGGTCACGCTCGCGGGCTATCTGATCTGGCAGGGCGTGATCCTGGGGAGGCTCGAGGTTCCGGGCTCGATCATCATCCAGGACCGCTGGATCAACTACACGGCGAACTACTACTTCTCGCAAGAGGCCGGCTGGTTGATAGCCGCGATCATCACCGGGCTGTACGCGCTGGCCGTGCTCGTGCCGTTGCGGACCGCGCACGGACGGGGGGCGGCCACGAAGAACTGGGTGAAGGTCGCGGCGAAGCTCGCGGGTGTCGCGATCGCCGCGTTCGGCACCGTCGCGATCTGCAATCACGGCACCGTCCAGGGTCGCCACCTCGGCCTGCCGCTGGCCGGCGTGATCATGGTCGTCTTCCTGATCCTGCTGACCTTCCTCGCGAAGCGGACGCTGTTCGGGCGCCACGTCTACGCGGTCGGGGGAACGCAGAGGCGGCCCGCCGCGCCGGCATCAACGTCGCCCGGATCCGCGTGCTCGTGTTCATGATCTCGAGCGCAACCGCGGCGATCGGGGGCATCATGCTCGCAGCGTTCGTGAACTCGGTCGCGCTGACCTTCCCTCCGGGCACGCTGCTCCTGAACGCGATCGCGGCGGCCGTCATCGGCGGCGTCAGCCTCTTCGGCGGCCGGGGCGAGGTCCGTGGCGCGCTCCTCGGGTCGCTCCTGATCGCGACGGTGGCGAACGGCCTCAACACGGCCGGGTACACGAACGGGACGATCTACATCGTGACGGGATGCATCCTCCTGCTCGCCGTCACGCTCGACACGATCGCGCGTCGGCTGCAGGTCCGCTCGGGCCGCTGAGCCGCGCGGGCGCACGTCGCAACCTGTACCTCGTCTCCGGGACGACCGGCGCGGCCTCTATCCGGTCAGATGAACCGGAGGATCAGCTTGAGGCCGGTCCTCACGGGCTTGTCCCGCTTGCGCTTCAGGACGATCGCCATCGCAACGGCGCCTCCGACGAGGAACGGGACGAGCAGGAGCCACCGCAGGTCTCCGTGCAGCGCGTCCAGGTCTTCGCCCAGGCGGCCCCGCTCCTCGGCGATCTCCTTCCGGATCTCCTCGGCTCCGCGCTCAGGCATGCTCTTCGAGGGTCTTGAGGGTGCGTTCCGCCTCCTCGATCGCCGCTGACGGCAGCGGGGGCGAGAGCTTGCCCGCCGACCGCTTGGCGAGGAGCGCGAGGACCGCAGCGGCGATCAGGAGCAGGCCCATGACGATGAGGAGCGACAACCAGAGCGGAAGCGCCTCGTTCAGCCCGGCTGCGGCTGCGGCGAAACCGAAGCCGATCGCGTAGAAGACAAGAGCCGCGGCGCCGGCGCCGAACCCCGCTGCCAGGCCGAGCGCGGTCGCCTTCTGCTTTCCCTCGAGCTTCGCCAGCTCGACGTTCAGCTCGACGAGCGATCTCAAGCGTCGGTTTACAGCGCGCGTCCGTGCCGCCACACCAAGCATCGCGGGAGCTTATCGACCCGTGGCGCCTCCAGACGAGGGGAGGGAGCCGTTTGCGCCGTCGGAGCTCTGGGGAGACAGCCCGAAAAGGAAGGAGTGATGATGAAGAAGACAGCTCTCTTGGGTGCTCTCGCGCCGGCGGCTCTCTCGGTCGCAGCGGCGGGGGCGCTGATGCACGCACCGCCGTCGGGAGACACCTGCACGGCGGACGGAAGCGCCCCCGTGTACACCCTCCACATCACCCTTCCGGCCGGCGCCCAGCAGTTCGGCTTTGCCTTCGCGGCACGCGGCACCGCGGTCACGAACGCCGTGATCCCGGGGACGAACGGCAACTTCACCACCCAGGGCGCGGCGGCGAACACGAGTGGGGTCTGGCTCAGCGACGCCCCGCTGCCGACGTCGAACGTCGTCACGGTCACCACCGGAGGAACCGCCGGCTCACTGACCGTCGTGCCCGCGAGCTCGGCGAAGCCGGAGTACTTCAGTCCGATCCAGTGCCGGTTCACGAGCGCGACCGGTCGGCAGGGCATCTCGTTCGCCGTCGGCAAGCAGGCCGCCTACAGCGCTCCCGCGGGAGCGTGGCGCCTGGTCGTGACGATCCCCCAAGGGGGCACGGTGAGCGCACGGCAGCTCGAGCCGACCACCGGCTCGGGCTCGGCCGCGACGGTGACGCCGAAGCCGCTCGTGCAGGCTCACAGGGTCGCGCTGAAGAGCGGCGGCAAGGTGACGCTGATGCTGCGGCCGACGCCGAAGGGAGCGGCCGTGCTGGGCACGGGCGCAGGCCACGTCAGCTTGAACGTCACCTTCGACTCTGCCGACGGCAGAGCGGCGAGCAAGGTGGTCAAACTCACCCTCCGGAGATAATCCCGGACGGCGGCTCGCCTCAGTGCCGCGGCGGCGCGACCGTGACGATCCGGTCCGCGGAGAGGTTCGCGAGCTCCGACACCTTGCCGTCGGGCCAGCGGATCGTGAGCTCCGGGATTTTCGCCACGCCGCCGAGCCCGAAGTGCGCGCGGGGGTCGCCGGACGAGAGGTAACTGCCGCCGTCGTGCAGCTCCTGCACCAGCTTGCGCCCGCCGGGAAGCGTGGCCGTCACGACCGCGCCGGCCTGGAACCCCTTCAGCGACACCTCGAGCCAGTGGCCGACCGGGCCGGCGGGCTCGAGGAGCACGAGCGGGCCCCCGATCGTGTTGATTGCGATCGCCATCCGCCCGTCGTTCGCGAAGTCGGCCGGCGCAAGGCCGCGGCCGATGATCTTCGGCATCCCGTCCGGGTCGATGATCCCGGTCGCGTTCGTGAACCTGCCGCCGCCGAGGCCCTGCAGAACCTGCACCGGCTCGGTGTCCTGCTTCAGGCTCGTGATCGGGATCGCCCCGTTGGCCAGGATCAGGTCGAGGTTCCCGCTGTTTTCGAGGTCGACGAACGAGTCGCCCCAACCG
Organism: uncultured Actinomycetes bacterium; assembly: GCA_963836925.1. Taxonomy (GTDB): domain Bacteria; phylum Actinomycetota; class Thermoleophilia; order Gaiellales; family Gaiellaceae; genus PALSA-600. The sequence continues at coordinate 33,492 of CAWILJ010000007.1, read as the reverse complement.
ACCGTCGCCTTGCGGTTCAACGCCCTGGCGAACAGCGTCATCTCGGGTCGGTAGGCGGTCTCGCCGCTGGGCAGGACCCGGCTCTCGTAGGCAGCGTGGGGCTGCCCGCGCGAGTTCGTGACGAACAGGTCCGGGCGGCCGTCGCCGTTCACGTCCCCCTCGGCGATCCCCATCCCGGCGTTTCGGTCGTCGACGCCGTACGCCTTGGCCTCGTCGACGAAATGAAAGCCGAGCGGGCCGCCCGCCTCGTTGACGAAGAGGTCGTTCGGATCCTCGTCGTTTGCGACGTACAGGTCGGGGCGGCCGTCGCCGTTCACGTCGGTGAAGATCGCCCCGAGCCCGTGCCGGAAGTGCGAGGACTCGAGCCCCGCCTCACGGCCGACCTCCTTGAAGCGCCCGTTGCCCTCGTTCAGGTAGAGGAGGTCGCGGACGCCCTCGTGGTTGGTCGGGAAGCCGGCGATCGAGCCGGGGATCGCGGCGGCCATGTTCGTGTACCCCGCGACGAAGATGTCCGGGCGGCCGTCGCCGTTCACGTCTGCCACGGCCGCACCCGCATACCACCCGTACGGGGCGGAGAGCGTCCCGAGGTGGAAGGTGCCGTTGCCCTGGTTCCAGAGCACGTCGACGCCCGTCGCCGTCGTGACCACGAGGTCGTCGTGCCCGTCCCCGTTCAGGTCGGCGGCGGCGCAGCCCGTGCCCTTCACCCGGATGCCGGCGTGCGAGGCCTTGCTGACGTCGACGAACCTGCCGTGGACGTTCCGGAAGAGCGCGCTCGGGGGCAGGCCGCCGTGGCTCGCCCACTCGGGCATGTCGACGTCGGCGTACGAGTTGACGGCGAAGAGGTCGAGCCAGCCGTCGTTGTCGTAGTCGAGCCAGCAGACGCCCCCGCCCATCATCGCCTGCTGGTCGTACGCCATCGAGTAGCGGAACGCTCCCTGCTGGAAGTCGAGCCCGAGCCTCGGTGCGACGTTGACGAGGCGCAGCTTCCTGAACGGTCCGACCCCCTTCGGCTGGGTCGCGTACTTCGGCTGTGACACGGGCGCCGCCGGCAGCGCCGCGGTCGCCCCCTCGTCGACGATCAGGAAGTGGCCGCCCGTCAGCGCGAGGTCGAAGACGTGCTCGAACGACGTGGTCGATCCGGTCGACGGCGTCGACGAACCGGCCGCGTACGTCAGGGGCGTCAGCTCGCCGCTCAGCGTCGCGACCACCGTCGGCGGCGCCTGGTCGACGGCCTGCAGCAGTCGAAGGTTCACGGCCTTCACCCGGTACCTCGGCACGACGATCGGCTTGCCGGCGGCCTTCGCGATCCGGGCCTCGAGCCCCGAGAGGAAGGGGCCGCTCGCCGCGCCGGCAGCCCGTGTCGCGTCCCGTTCTCCGAGCGCGGCCGACACCGACCGCAGGTTGGCGATCGCGTCGCCGGCGATCTCCCTCCCGAGCTGCGGAGTGATCGACACGACGTTCGGGGTGTGCTCGATCGTGACGGGCACGTCCACGCTGAGGGCGCTGCCGGAGAGGCCGGCCACCGAGCGCGCAGGGCTGCCGGCGGCCACGAGGAGGGCTGCGAAGGACGCGAGGCCGACGGCGGCGATCAGGCCGGTCTGGGAGCGCCGCCGGGCGGGACGCTCTGCCCGGGGCTCACGCCGGCGCCGCTCGAGCGCCTCCCTCGCGAGGATGATCGGCGGCCGGGCCGCACAGACGATCGTCAGCGAGGCGAGCAGCGCCACCTTCGCCCAGTACTCGGTCTGCATGGGAGCGATCAACAGCGCTCCGAGCAGGCCGAGCGTCAGGGAGTAGACCTGCCGCCCGCGCCGTGTCTCGGGCGCCGTTCTCGGGTCGGTGATCATGAACGCCAGGAAGATGAAGACCTCCGGCGACAGGATCAGCACCTTCCAGAAGTAGTAGTCGGCGACCGGCCCGAGATGCCAGTTCGCCGAGAACGCGTGCCCGCTCAGGGCCAGGATCCCGAGCGAGATCGCGAAGGTGAGCCAGAAGATCACCGCAACCGAGAGCATGCGCACGCGGCTGAGCACGACCAGCGCGCCCGTGACGATCACGATCAGGACTCCGAAGAGAGCCGCCGACAGCGGCCCCCACCAGAACTGGAGCGGCTCCACCCGGGTAGAGCCGAGGACGACGAACGTGATCACGAGAGCGACGTTCGACGGGTTGAAGACGTGCCGCCCGCGGAACTTCACGAGGTACTTCGACGCCATCGCGACCGCGCCGGTCCCGGCGTAGATCCAGAGGCCGTTCGTCGACCACCAATCGCCGTGCTGCGTGCCCGGGATCCGCATGATGAACGCGATCCCGTTCCCCGTGAGGAGCGCGCTGGCCGGCCAGATGATCATGCGCTTCTGCCGGAACGTGAGCGCGAGCTCGATCACGCCACACGTCAGGACCGACGCGAAGATCTGTGGGAACGAGAGGCGGAAGTGGAACTGCGTCATCCCGAGGACGTAGAGGACGAGGAACGTCGCGGAGACGTGCAGGCGCGGGTCCTTCGGCGACGGCAGCACGACCGGGTACGACCGGCCGGCGACGCGAAGCGAGTGAGAGGGCGCTACAGGCTCGCCGGCCACAGGAGCATCGTAACCGCCAGAATGTGGCCGATGCGCCTGCGCCGGGCCCTCCAGATCGTCGACCACGTGGTCTCGGCCGCGTCCGGGCCGGTGTCCGTGTTCGTGGCAGACACGCACGGCGAGGTGGTCGCGGCCGCGACGATGGACGGCGCCGCCCCGGACACCCGGCTGAACGCGCAACGCAAGGCGTACACGTCGGCTCGCAGCGACGCGTACTCGACCGCGCAGCTCGCCGAGAAGGTCAAGGACGACCCCGTCGAGCGGGCCAGCTTCGACCCGTTCTTCACGTTCTTCCTCGGCGGCGTCGCGGCCTTCGACGGCGGCACCCGCGTCGGTGCCGTCGGCGTCAGCGGCCTCGCCGGAAGCGTGGACGCGGCACTTGCGACGGCCGCGATAGAGGCAGCCGGGCTCTCGACGGCCCCGTAACATGGCGCCCGTGACCCAGCCCCCCGAGATCGGCGTCGGCATGCTCGGCTACGCCTTCATGGGCAAGGCCCATTCGCTCGCCTTCCAGAACGTGCGCGGCGCCGCCTGGCCGCCGCCGCTTCAGCCGCGGCTCGTCGCGGTCGCCGGCCGGGACGAGCAGGCCGTCGCCGACGCCGCGGCGAGGTACGGCTACGAGCGCTGGACGACCGACTGGCGCGACGTCGTTGCCGATCCGTCGATCGGCCTGTTCGACAACGGCGGCCCGAACTCGCTCCACGCCGAGCCGACGATCGCTGCCGCGGAGGCCGGGAAGCACGTCCTTTGCGAGAAGCCGCTCGGCCGCACTGCCGACGAGGCATACGCGATCTGGTCGCGCGTGGCAGTCGACGGGGGTCAAGCACCTCTGCGGCTTCAACTACCGCTTCGTCCCGGCCGTCAGGCTCGCGCGAGAGCTCATCGAGAGCGGCGATCTCGGAGAGATCCGCCATTTCCGCGGGCGCTACCTCCAGGACTGGGCCGAGGATCCGGGCCTCGACACCTGGCGCTTCAACGTCGAGGACGCCGGCTCGGGCGCGATCGGCGACCTCGCGACCCACGTCGTCGACCTGAGCAGGTTCCTGGTCGGCGACATCGCGGCGCTCTCGGCCGTCGTGAGGACGTTCATCCCGGGACGGAAGGTCGACGATGCGATCGAGTCGGTGGTCGAGTTCGAGAGCGGCGCCATCGGGACGATCGAGTCGACCAGGCTCGCGCTCGGCCGCCGCAACGCGTTCCAGTGGGAGATCAACGGCTCGAAGGCCTCGCTCTGGTTCGACATGGAGCGGATGAACGAGCTGCAGGTGTTCCGCGCCGACGGCGACCGCGCGCGCGGAGCGAAGACCGTCCTCGTGACCGAGACGGACCATCCGTTCGTCGACTACTGGTGGCCCCCGGGCCACATCGTCGGCTGGGGGGACACCTTCACGCACGAGGTCGTGCACCTGCTCGACGCGATCGCGAACGACCGCGACGTCGCGCCCTACGGGGCAACCTTCGAGGACGGCTACCGCGCCAGCGAGGTCTGCGATGCGATCGTGCGCTCCTCCGCCGAGGGCAGCCGGATCTCGATCTCGTACCGCTCCCTCTGATCGGAGCCGCCCGCGCGGCCGGAACGCTCATGTGGACGCCGTTCGGCGTGTTGCCCGGACGGTCCGGCGAGGTTGGGATTAGGCTTGGCTTCCAGTTGACGAGTATCCGCGCCGAGCTCCGCCGTGGTGTCGTCCCGGCTGCGCCGGCGGCCCTGGCACACCGCTCGACGCCGGCTGGGGACGAAGCCGCGGAGTTCTGCGGGCGCGTGTCACGGCACGGCCTCTTCGAGCGGTCGGGCCCGATCAGCGTCGCCCGCGCACCCGGGCGCTTCGACGTCCTCGGCGGCATCGCCGACTACTCGGGCTCGCTCGTCCTCGGTCTCTCGACCCAGGCCGCAGCGTTCGTCGCGGCGCAGGTCACGACCGACCGCCTCGTCACCGCGGTCAGCGGACGCCGGAGAGCCGTGCTCGAGGTCGACGAGCTCGTCGACCTCCCCGTCGAGGTCCTCGCCCGCCGCCTCTCCGGCCCCGAGGGTTGGGCCGCGTACGTCCTCGGCCCGATCGCGCTCCTCCTGCGAGAGCTCGGCGCCCGTCCCACGGGGATCCGCGTCCTCGTCTCCTCGACGGTGCCGGAGGGCAAGGGGCTCGGCTCGTCCGCGGCCGTCGCCGTGGCAACGCTCGGCGCGGTGTCGGCGGCCCTCGGAACCGACGAGCCGATCGAGAGGCTCGTGCTCCTCGCCCAGCGGGCGGAGCACGTGGTCGCAGGCGCGCCGTGCGGCGTCATGGACCAGGTGACCGCGGCCCGCGGCGAGCCGGGGCGGCTCCTCGGCATCCTCTGCCAGCCTGCTCGGGTCGTCGCGTCGCTCGAGCTCCCGGAGCCGCTCACCGTCTGGGGCATCGACTCGGGCGCGACCCACGCCGTGTCGGGCCAGGGGTACCGGCGCGTCCGCTGTGCGTCGTTCATGGGGAAGCGGCTGCTCGGCCTGCGCGGCCACCTCGCCGCGCTCGATCCGTCGGAGGTCGACTGCGAAAGCCTCCCGAGCGTGATGGCGGGCCGGGAGTTCCTGGAGCTCCACGGCGACGTGGACGACCCGTTCACCGCCGTCGAGCCCGACGCCGCCTACCCCGTGCGCGCGGCCACGCTGCATCCGATCGAGGAGCACGTGCGCGTCCGTCTCTTCGCAGAGCTGATCGCGGCGCCGGTCACCGACCGCCGCGCCCGGCTTCTCGGCGAGCTGATGTACCAGTCGAATGCGAGCTACGGGCGCTGCGGGCATCGGGTCGGCCCGGACGGAGGCGATCGTCTCGGCAGTCCGGCGGGCCGGCTGGGAGCACGGGCTGGCGGGGGCGCGGGCGAGCGGCGGCGGCTGCGGCGGAACAGTCGTCGTCCTCGGCCGGCGGGACGCCGAGCCCGTCGTCGCCCGGATCGCGGAGGAGCTCGGGGCGGGCTACGTGGCCGGATCCTCCGCAGGCGCGGAGAGCTTCGGCGTCCGGATCGTCCTGCCGGCGTAGCCCGACGGCTCAGCCCGCGACGAGCACCTCGCAGCCGCGGTCGCGAAGGGCGTCGACCACGGCGGGGTCGGCAGAAGGGCCGGTGATCACCAGGTCGATTCCCTCGATCGGGCAGAGCTTCGCGACCTCCACCCGGCCGAGCTTGCTCCCGTCCGCGAGCACCACCTTGCGCGCCGCCACGGCCAGCATCCGCTGCTTGAGGGCGGCCTCGGGGAGGTTGATGTTCGTGACGCCCTCCGAGCGGATCGACGCCGTTGCAGCCGAGCAACGCCGTCTTGACCGAGATCTGGTCGAGGATCAGCGTCGCGAGCGGATCGACGAGCGAGTGCTGCAACGGCCGCAGCGTCCCGCCCAGCACCACGACCGTGATCCGGGGCGTCGCCGGCTCGAGCTCGAGCGCGGTCTTCAGCCCGTTCGTGAAGACGACCACGTCGCTGAGCTCCGCCCGTGCCGCGATCGCACGCGCTGCTGCTGCCGCCGTCGTCCCGACGTCGACCAGCACCGTCTCGCCGTCCTGCAGCAGCGCCGCCGCAGCCTGGGCGATCGCCACCTTCTCCGCCGCGAAGCTCGAGATGCTGTCCTCGAACGGCTGCTCCTGGCGCGGTATCAACCGCGGGATCGCGCCGCCGCGGACGCGGTGAACCTTGCCCCTGGCGGCGAGGGAGTCCAGGTCTCCGCGCACGGTCACGTCCGAGACCCCGAAACGGGTGCTCAGCTCGCCGACCCGCACGAACTCGCGCTCCTTGATCTCTGCGAGCATGCGCTCGCGCCGGAGCGAGGCGGGGACGGGCTGGCTGCGTCGGCTCGGCGTTCACGAGAGCAGCGCCGCGTCCGGTTGCGTCACCGCGAAGAGCGAGTCGAGCTCGATCCGCTCGGCGGGGACGTCGAGGCTCGGCAAGCTGCCGCGCCGCATCCTCCGGGGCGACGTCGTTGAGAAAGAGTCCGAGGCCCGTCTCCACGCTGGCCCGGATCTTCGTCACTCCGGGTGCGCGATGCACCGGGTACAGCTCGAACGCGAGGTGCCAGTCGGGCTCGTCGTCGCGGCGCTTCCTGCGCGACCATCATGTACGGCAGCGGGAAGCCGAAGAGCGCGTCGTACCGTCGCGCGACGTCGCGCAGGGCGACGGCGAGGTCGCGCTGCTCCTCGGGGACGAGGTCGGCGAGGCTCCGTAGCCCGTGCCGGCGCGCCCGGACGGCCACCTCGAAGGGCCACCTCGCGGCGAAGGGAACGGCAACGACGAAGCTCTCGTTCGCGGAGACGACGCGGTCCGAGCGGTCGTCGGCGTGCGTCGCCGCGCAGGAGAGGCAGTGTCCCTCCCGGCGGCGGTGGCGGCGGTGGGCCTCGGCCTTCGCCCCCGTGAGCGGCGGGATGTGGTCGAGCGCGTAGATCTGCCCGTGCGGGTGCGCGATGGTGGCGCCGACCTCGGCGCCCCGGTTCTCGAAGACGCAGACGTATGCGTGCGCCGGATCCGCCCAGAGCTCGCGCCCGCGGTCGATCCAGATCGCGACCACGCGGGCGAGCTCGGTCGGAGACAGCTCGCCGAACGACGCGTCGTGCCGGTCCGTGTAGAGGACGACCTCGCAGCGCCCCTGCGCCGGCCCGGTCGGCCCGTCGAGGAGCGGCGCCGGCGGCGGCTGGGGACGGAACGACGGGAACCGGTTGTCGAAGACGGCCGCGTCGTACGGGAACGGAACCTCGACTCCGCCCGGGCAGAAGGGGCACCGCCCCGCGCCCGTGCTCGTCGCCGGCGAGTCGAGCGGCCGCGTGTTGCGCGCCGGCGCGATCCCGACCCACGCCTCCGTGAACACGTCGAGGCGCTTGTGGATCTCGGCGCCGTCGCCGGCCGCGCCCTGCCCCTCCTCGTCGAGGGACCCGCGCAGCTCCCCGTAGACGAGCAGCCGTCTCCCGTCGGGATGGACGAGCGTGTGCCTTGGCAGTGACCTCATGGCTTCGGAATCGAGCGTAGTATCGTCGCCTCCGACGATAATGGAAAGATCCGACAAGTGCACGACGTCGAACTCTGATGAAGACGCAGAAGGCTCGGAAAGACGGGATACCAGGTCTCGGAGATCGGCTTCGGAGCCTGGGGCATCGGCGCCGACTGGGGCGCGGTCGACGACCGCGAGTCGCTGGCGGCGCTGCACGCCGCGGTCGACGCGGGCGTGACCTTCTTCGACACCGCCGACGTGTACGGCGACGGCCGCTCCGAGCGCCTCGTCGGGCAGCTCCTGCGCGAGCGGCCCGAGCCGCTCGTCGTGGCGACGAAGTTCGGGCGCCGTGTGCCGCTCGACCTCTCCCTCTACACGTACGACAACTTCCGCAGCTGGATCGAGCGCTCGCGCGAGAACCTCGGCGTCGAGACCGTCGATCTCGTCCAGCTCCACTGCCTCCCGTGGGAGACGTACTACACGCCGTCGGTGTTCGACGCCTGTGACCGTCTCGTCGACGAGGGCCTCGTGCGCGCGTACGGGGTCAGCGTCGAGAAGGTGGAGGAGGCCCTGAAGGCGATCGAGTACCCGGGCGTCGCCACGGTCCAGATCATCTTCAACATGTTCCGGCAGCGACCCGCCGAGCTGTTCCTCCGGCGAGGCGGCGGAGCGCGACGTGGGCGTGATCGCGCGCGTCCCGCTCGCATCCGGCCTGCTGACGGGGAAGTTCGGGCCCGGCACGCGCTTCGCCGGCGACGACCACCGGGCCTACAACCGCCACGGCGAGAGCTTCGACGTCGGCGAGACCTTCTCGGGAGTGGACTTCGAGACCGGGCTCGAGGCGGTCGAGGAGCTCCGTCCGCTCGTGCCCGAGGAGGCGACGCTCGCGCAGCTCGCCCTGCGCTGGATCCTCGACTTCGATGCCGTCTCGACGACGATCCCGGGAGCGAAGACGCCGGAGCAGGCGCGCGCGAACGCCGCCGCGGCCGAGCTGCCGCCGCTGCCGCCGGCGACGCACGACGCGATCGCGGACGTCTATCGGCGGCGCATCGCACCGCAGGTGCACGCACGCTGGTAGACCGGCTATCCGGCGGCGTCGGCCGTCTGCGCAGACGTAGCCGGTCCCGTCGCGGCCGGTGCGCGCGACATAGGCCTCCGTCACCGCCGCCGTGAAGGCCTCTGCCTCGCCGGCGTCGGCGAGCGCGACCACCGACCCGCCGAAGCCGCCGCCCGTCAGGCGCGCGGCGACCGCGCCGTGGTCGTAGGCCAGCTCGACGAGCAGGTCGAGCTCGGGCGTGGAGACCTCGAAGTCGTCGCGAAGGCTCGCGTGCCCGTCGCGGAAGAGCGAGCCGAGCGCGCGCCGGTCCGGCCCGCCCGGCGACTCGAGCATGCGCACGCATGCCCGCACGCGCTCGTTCTCGGAGACGACGTGGCGCAGCCGGCGGAGTGCGATCTCGTCGACGCCTGCGGCCCGCGCCGCGGCCTCCGCCTCCTCCACCGTGACCTGCGACGGGCGTGCCCCTCCGAGGGCCGGGAGCGCGCGCTCCAGCTCGGCGCGGCGCGTCGCGTAGCCGGAATGCTCGAGCTGGTGGCGGACCCCCGAGTCGAGGACGACGACGGCGAGGTCCTCGGGGAGAGGGACGAGCCGGTGCTCCTCGGTGGCGCAGTCGAGCAGGAGCGCGCTGCCGCGACGAGCGAGCAGGCACACCGCCGGGTCCATGAGGCCGACGGGCACGCCGACCGCCCGGAACTCCGCTTCGCGCGCCACGTGGGCAAGCTCGAGCCGCGAGAGCTCGAACTCCGCGGCCCGGCAGAGGGCGAGCCCGACCGCGACCGTCAGCGCCGCCGAGGACGACAGCCCGGCGCCGATCGGCACCGTCGACGACACGCATTGCGTCGAGCCCGACCGCCGGCCGCCCGCGCTCGGCGAGCAGCGCGGCGACGGCGGCCGCGTAGCGGCCCCAGCCGGCGAGCCCGGGCGGCGCCGTCCCGTCGGGCGCGAGCTCCACCACCGTCTCCGGGAACGCGGCCGACCGGAGCCGGATGGCGTGCGCGTCCGGCCGCCAGCGCACCGTCACGCCGCGATCGATGGCGACCGGCAGGACAAGCCCGCCGGAGTAATCCGTGTGTTCCCCGATGAGGTTGACGCGGCCGGGGGCCAGGATCGAGCGGAGCTTCGCGGATGGCGCTTGTGAAATCTATCGAGACCTGTTATATACGAACGTCGAACTGGTGATCTGGAAAGTGCCGACCGAGGCGCCGTCTCTCCGGGGACAGCACGCTGGTTCGATCGGGACCGAGAATCGAGTGACGAGAAGGAGGAGAGATGGCAGCAGACGGGCACGACGACGTCAGCAAGGAGCAATGGGAGTTCTCGCGGCGGCGCTTCCTCAGGTGCGCCGGTGGGGCGGCCGCGGCCGGTTCGGCCTATGCCGGGCTTGCCGGGTTGCTCGGCGCGCGAGGGCGCCAACGCGGCCACGCTGGCGCGCGAAAACAGCGACACCGCGTTCTTCGCGAGCCACCCGAAGTACAAGTTCGTGATGGTCAACCACGTGACGACGAACTCGTTCTTCACGGCGACGATCTACGGGCTCCAGGACGCTTGCGCCATCACCGGTTGCTCGTACCAGTGGACCGGCTCGACGACCGCGATCGTCAGCGAGATGGTCTCGGCGATGAATGCCGCGATCGCCGGCAAGGCGAACGGGATCGGGGTCTGCCTGGTCGACAACACGGCGTTCAACAAGCCCACCGACAGCGCGCTCGGCGCCGGTATCCCCGTGATCGCCTACAACGCCGACGTCTCGGCGGGCGTCCCCAACAACCGGATGGCCTACGTCGGCCAGAACAACCTGACCGCGGGGGCGGCGGTGGGCAACCAGATCCTCAGGCTCGGGGTCAAGAAGGGCGACAAGGTCGCCGGGGTCATCGCGACTCCGGGAACCGGGAACATCCAGCCGCGGATCGACGGCGCGAAGCCGGTCCTGACCAAGGCCGGGATCAACTTCGTCGAGGTCGGGACGTCCGCGACCCAGGGAGCGCCGGAGTACAACAAGATCGCTTCCTGGTACGCCGGCAACAAGGACGTGAAGTTCATGTTCGGCGTGGACAGCGGTGACAGCGACGCGATCGCGCAGTTCATCCAGAAGAACAACCTGAAGGGGAAGGTCGGCGGCGCGGGGTGGGACGTCGGGACGCCTGTCGTGCAGGGCATCAAGGACGGCAACCTGACGTTCACGATCGACCAGCAGGCCTACCTGCAGGGGTTCGACACGCTCATGCAGCTGTTCCTCTACAACGTCTCCGGCGGGCTGATGAAGCCGACCAACACCGACACCGGGCTCGGCATCGTCGTGCAAGTCGAACGTCGATCCGTACCTCGCGAAGAACAGGTTCTCGGGAACGAGCTCGAAGCAGCAGACGCTGAAGCCGCCGTCCTCGGTCCCGCACTAGGTTTCACAGGCGTGCACTCGGGTGCTCCAGCACCTGCCGTTGCCCCGGCGGCCGAGCCGCCGGGGCAACGGCATCAATCCTCGTCGCTGGCGCGCCGGGTCCTACGGCTCTTCCTCTACCAGCGCGAGCTGACGCCGCTCCTGATCACGGCGGGCCTGTTCGTGTACTTCACGATCAGGGCGGGGTCGTCGTTCACCTCCGAGCTCAGCCTCAGCTCGGCCGCCGGCTACGCGGGGCCGATCGCCGGGATCGCGGTCGGAGAGGTGCTGCTGCTCACGCTCGGGGAGATCGACCTGTCGGCCGGTCAGGTGTTCCTGTTCGGAGCGTGGGTCGAGTACTGGTTCCACAATCTCGGAGTGCCGGTCGGGCTGGCGATCCTGATCGCGCTCGTCGTGTGCTGCGGTGTCGGGGCGGTCAACGGGCTGATCACCGTGCGCCTGAACGTGCCGTCCTTCGTCACGACGCTCGCGACGAACTTCATCCTCTTCGGGCTCGTGCTCATCTACTCGAACGAGACGCAGGCATCGCCGGTCCCGCTGTCGGACGGGACGGGCTTCTGGAGCCAGCTCATGGGAGTCTGGATCTGGTCGGAGATCCTCTGGGTGCTGGCGATCACGATCGTCGCGCACCTGATGCTCACGCGCACGCGTTTCGGTGTCAGGATCGTCGCCACGGGAGGGAACCTGGTCGGGGCGGCGGAGGCGGGCGTGCCGGTCCGGCGCGTGAAGGTGTGGTGCTTCGTGCTCTGCTCCTTCTTCGCCGGCCTCGTCGGGATCGTCGACGCGGCCAAGTACGGGACCCTCAACCCGGGCAACTTCGGCGTCGACTACATCCTCTACGCCGTCGGTGCCTGCGTGATCGGCGGCACCGCGCTCACAGGCGGGCGCGGGACGGTCATCGGCGCCTTCATCGGCGCCATCCTGATCGGCATCCTCCAGGCCGGGCTGACGCTGATCGGGGTCAGCACGAACGAGTTCTTCGTGTGGGTCGGCGTCGTGATCATCTTCGCGATGGCGCTCAACGTGCAGTTCGACCGGCTCATCGCCCGCTCGAGGGCGGCATGAGCCGTAGGCTTGACGGAGGCTCCGGCAATCCCGCGACTCGTCGGGTGGCATGCGCGTGGACGGAGGCGCCGGCTTGCCCGGCGCCGGAGCGGGACGGTTCGGTATGAGCGCGCAACCGGCGGAGCCGACGCCGCCTGCTGCCGACTCACGTGAGATCGCCCTCGAGGTCCGCGGCGTGACGAAGCGCTTCGGCGCGGTCGTCGTGCTCCGCGGCATCGACCTCGTCCTGCGCCAGGGCGAGGTGCTCGGCCTCGTGGGCGACAACGGCGCCGGCAAGAGCACGCTCGTCAAGATCCTCAGCGGGTTCCACCAGCAGGACGGGGGCGACGTGCTGGTCGGCGGCGAGCGCGTCCGCTTCCACTCCGTCGGGGACGCCCGCGGGCACGGGATCGAGACCGTCTACCAGGACCTGGCGCTGATCCCGCAGCTCCCGGTCTATCTCAACCTGTTCCTCGGCCACGAGCTGACGAGGTTGGGCCCGGTCCGCTTCCTCGACAAGCGAGGGATGCGAAAGCTCGCCCGGCAGTACCTCGACGACATCCGCGTGCGCGTGCCGAGCATCGAGGCCGAGACCGAGCAGCTCTCCGGCGGCCAGCGGCAGGCGGTCGCAGTCGCGAGAGCCGTACGGGCGGCGCCGAAGATCCTGCTGCTCGACGAGCCGCTCGCCGCCATGGGCGCGCGTGAGTCGCGCCTCATCATCAACCTCGTCAAGGATCTCGCCGCGAGCGGCCGGGTGTCGATCATCGTGATCGACCACAACTACGCCCACCTGTTCGAGCTCTGCGACCGCATCAACGTCATGCAGGGCGGTCGCATCACGAAGGACCAGCCGGTGCACGAGACGTCGCTCGAGGAGCTGACCGAGCTGATGGTCTCGAGCTTCCGCAGCCAGCTCGAGGAGGCCCCGAGCGATGGCGCCTGACGCGCTCGGGCAGCTCGAGGCCTGGTTCGTCTGCGGCAGCCAGCACATGTACGGCGCCGAGCAGCTCCGGGCAGTCGAGGCGCACGCGGCCGAGATCGCCGGCCGCCCTCGACGCCGCCGACGAGATCCCGGTGCGCGTCGTCGGCAGGCCCGTCGCGACGACGCCCGAGTCGATCCGCGCCGTGATGGTCGAGGCCAACGCGAGCCGAGCGTGCATCGGCGTGATCGCGTGGATGCACACCTTCTCGCCGGCGAAGATGTGGATCTCCGGGCTCGCCGCCCTCCAGCAGCCGTTCCTCCACCTGCACACGCAGTTCAACCGCGATCTCCCCTGGGCCGAGATCGACATGGACTTCATGAACCTGAACCAGTCCGCCCACGGCGACCGGGAGTTCGCCTTCATGGAGACCCGGATGGGCCTCGTGCGCAAGACCGTCGTCGGGCACTGGACGGAGCCGGGCGTGCGCGAGCGGATCGGCGCCTGGACCCGCGCCGCGTGCCGGCTGGCGGGAGGCGCACACGCCTCACGGTGGCGCGGTTCGGCGACAACATGCGGCAGGTCGCGGTGACCGAGGGCGACAAGGTCGAGGCGCAGCTGCGGCTCGGCGTGACCGTGTCCGGCTACGGCGTCGGCGACCTGGTCGAGTCGGTGGACGCCGTCTCCGACGCCGAGGTCGACCGCCTGGTCGGCGAGTACGAAGCCGCCTACGACCTCGTTCCCGAGCTTCGCGCAGGGCGGGGAGCGGCGCGACTCCCTCCGCGACGCGGCGCGGATCGAGGCCGGGCTGCGGGAGCTTCTCGAGCGGCTCGGCGCCCGGGCGTTCACCGACACCTTCGAGGACCTGCACGGCCTGAAGCAGCTTCCCGGGATCGCCGTCCAGCGGCTGATGGCCGACGGCTACGGCTTCGGCGGCGAGGGCGACTGGAAGACGGCGGCGCTCGTGCGCGTGATGAAGGTGATGGGCGAGGGGCTGCCCGGCGGCACGTCGTTCATGGAGGACTACACCTACCACCTCGCTCCCGGCGGGCAGCGGATCCTCGGGGCGCACATGCTCGAGGTCTGCCCGACGATCGCCGGGGGACGACCCTCGTGCGAGATCCACCCGCTCTCGATCGGCGGGCGGGAGGATCCGGTGCGGCTCGTCTTCACCGCGCCGCCGGGGCCGGCGCTCAACGCGGCGATCCTCGACCTCGGCGACCGCTTCCGCATGATCGCCAACGAGGTCGAGCTCGTCGACCCCGACGAGCCGCTCCCGCGGCTGCCGGTGGCGCGGGCGGTGTGGAAGCCGAAGCCCGACCTCGCCACCTCGGCCGCAGGCGTGGCTGATCGGCCGGCGGCCCGCACCACACCGGGCTGACCACGCAGTACGGCGTCGAGGTCCTGTCCGACTTCGCCCGGATCGCAGGGATCGAGCTGCTCGTGATCGACGACCGCTCGCGCACGCGACGACTTCGAGAAGGAGCTCCGCTGGAACCAGGCGTACTACAGCCTGGCCCGCGGGCTCTGACGGATGCCCGCGTGATCGCGCACGCCGGAGCTCCGGGAGCGGGTCCTCGAGGCGAACCGGGAGCTCGTGCGCGCCGGCCTCGTCGTCCTCACCTTCGGCAACGCGAGCGGCGTCGACCGCTCGGCCGGGGTGATGGCGATCAAGCCGAGCGGCGTCGACTACGCCGACCTCCGGCCCGAGTCGATCGTCGTCGTCGACCTCGAGAGCGGCCAGGTGGTCGACGGCGGCCTGCCGTCCCTCGTCGGACACGCCGACCCACCTCGTCCTCTACCGGCGGCTTCGAATCGATCGGCGGGATCGTCCACACGCACTCGCCGTCGGCGACGGCGTGGGCCCAGGCGGGCCGGCCGATCCCGTGCTTCGGCACGACGCACGCCGACCACTTCCACGGCGCCGTCCCGGTGACCCGCGAGCTGACGCCCGACGAGATCCGCGGCGAGTACGAGGCCAGGACCGGGGACGTGATCGTCGAGACGATCGAGGGCCTCGGGCTCGACCCGCTCGAGATGCCGGCGGTGCTCGTGCGCTCGCACGGGCCGTTCGCCTGGGGGGCCGACGAGGCGCAGCGCGGTCGAGAACGCGATCGCGCTCGAGGCGGTGGCGGCGATGGCGATCGACTCGCTGGCGCTCGCCCCCGAGCTTCCGCCGATCGCCGGCGAGCTGCTCGAGAAGCACTTCCGGCCGCAAGCACGGGCCGGCCGCCTACTACGGGCAGGACGCCGATCTGTGAGCCGTGCCCCAGGGAGCGGGCACTACGCGATCGGCATCGACTTCGGCACCGAATCGGGGCGCGCGGTCCTCGTCGACTGCGCCGACGGCCGCGAGCTCGGCACGGCCGTCCACGCCTATGCCAACGGCGTGATCGACGAGCGCCTGCCTGCGCCCGACGAGGACGTCGACCCTCGAGGCCGACTGGGCGCTCCAGGATCCCGACGACTACCTCGCCGTCTACCGGAAGGCGGTGCCGGCGCTGCTCGCCGAGACCGGCGTCGACCCGGCCGAGGTGGTCGGCGTCGGGATCGACTTCACCTCCTGCACGATGCTCCCGGTCACCGCCGACGGCACGCCGCTCTGCCGGCTTCCCGGACCTGCGGCGGGATCCGCACGCCTGGGTCAAGCTGTGGAAGCACCACGCGGCCCAGCCGGAGGCAGACCTGGTCAACGCCGTCGCCGCCGAGCGCGGCGAGCCGTGGCTCGAGCGGTACGGCGGGAAGATCTCCTCGGAGTGGTTCATCGCCAAGTCGCTGCAGATCCTGCGGGAGGCTCCGGAAATCTACGCGCGCGCCGACCGGCTGATCGAGGCGGCCGACTGGGCCGTCTGGCAGCTGACGGGTGTCGAGACGAGGAACGGCTGCACGGCCGGGTACAAGGCGATGTGGTCGAAGCGGGACGGGTTCCCCGGGAACGACTACTTCGCCGCGCTCGACCCTCGCTTCGAGCACGTGGTCGACGAGAAGATGTCGCGCCAGATCGTCCCGCTCGGCACGCGTGCCGGCGGGCTCTCCGAGCAGGCCGCCGCCTGGACCGGCCTGCGCGCCGGGACGCCCGTGGCGGTCGCGAACGTCGACGCCCATGCCTCGGCGCCCGCGGCGACGGTGACCGAGCCCGGGACGATGGTCGCGATCATGGGGACGAGCATCTGCCATATCCTCCTCGGCCGGGAGCCGGCGGTCGTCGAGGGGATGTGCGGCGTCGTCGAGGACGGCGTGGTGCCGGGGCTCCACGGGTTCGAGGCCGGGCAGTCGGCAGTGGGCGACATCTTCGCGTGGTTCGTGGAGAACTGCGTCCCCCCGGAGGAGCACGAGCAGGCGCGGCGCCGCGGGCTGAGCGTGCACGCCCATCTCGAGCAGGAGGCCGCGAAGCTCCAGCCCGGCGAGAGCGGCCTGCTCGCGCTCGACTGGTGGAACGGGAACCGCTCGGTGCTCGTCGACGCCGAGCTCGGCGGCCTGCTCGTCGGGATGACGCTGCCGCACCCGCCCGGCCGAGCTCTACCGCGCGCTGATCGAGGCGACGGCCTTCGGGACCCGGGTGATCGTCGACGCGTTCCGGTCGGCAGGCGTCGCCGTCGACAGCGTCGTCGCCTGCGGTGGGCTTCCCGAGCGCAACAAGCTGCTGATGCAGATCTACGCCGACGTCACGGGGCTCGACCACGCGGTCGCGGCGTCGACGCAGACCCCTGCGCTCGGAGCGGCGATGTTCGGCGCGGTCGCCGCGGGCGCCGCGGCGGGCGGCCATGACTCCATCGTCGATGCCTCCCGTAGGATGGCGCGGCTGAGCGGAGAGGTGTACAGGCCGGCTCCCGCCGCAGCGGCGGTCTACGAGGAGCTCTATCGCGAGTACGTACGGCTCCACGACCTGTTCGGGCGGGGAGGGGAGGACGTGATGAAGAATCTGCGCAGCATCCGGGCCTCGGTCGAGGCACGGGAACGGCAAACGGAGAGTGAGGAGCGATGAAGACGAGTCTGGGCATCTGGGCCTTCGGGACGATGGGCACGCGCTTCGTGCCCGGCGGCTACCACCCGCAGTGGGCCGACGAGCCGATGGACGCAAGGGTGCATCGCGCCGTCGAGGGGCTCGGCGACCTGATCGACGGCTACGAGTTCCACTACCCTGGCGAGCTCTCGCCGGAGAACCTCGACGCGGTGCGCGGCGCCCTCGGCGCCCACGACATCTACTGCGTCGCGAGCGGCATGCATCTCGACCCGCTGTTCGGGAAGGGCGGGCTCTCCTCGCCCGACGACAAGATCCGCGACGAGGGCATCCGGCGCACGCTCGACGGCATCGACTTCGCGGCCGAGCTCGGCGCGCACTTCATCATCTGGCCCGGGATCGAGGGCTACAACTACCCGTTCCAGACGCCGTACGCGGAGTCGTGGGCACGGTTCACCGACGCGATCGGGCAGGCGGCCTCGCGCGCGAAGGAGCGCGGCGTGACCGTCTTCCTCGAGCACAAGAACTCCGAGCCGGCGATGAAGATCTTCATGCGGAACATCGGGATGACGCTGCACGTCATCCACACGCTCCGCCGCCAGGGCCTCGACAACGTCCTCGTCAACATGGACTGGCAGCACCTGATCATGAACGGCGAGAACCTCGCCGAGTACGCGGGGATGCTCGCGGCCGAAGGGCTGCTCGGGCACCAGCACGGGAACTCCGGCTGGGGGACGTTCGACGACGACAACATGGTCGGCGCGACGGCGTTCATGGAGACGCTCGAGCTCGCGATCGAGCTGCGGCGGGCCGGCTACGGCTCGAACGGCGAGCGGCTCGGGTTCGACCTCTACCCGTACACCGAGGATCAGGTGGCCGCGGTGCGCCGCTCCGTGCTGCAGTGGCGGTTCATCGACTCGGTGGCGGCGAAGATCGACGACGAGGCACTCGCGGAGGCCCAGCAGGCGAAAGACGCCATCCGGGCCTACGAGCTCGTGTACGCCGCTCTCGGCGCATGAGGCTCCAGCACGTCTCGATCGCGGTCACCGCGTCGGGTGCCGGGCAGGCGCGTGCGTTCTACGGGGGCCTGCTCGGCCTGGAGGAGCGGGACGTTCTCCCGGCGCTCGATCCCGACAGGTTCGTCTGGTACCGCGCCGGCGGCGACCTCGAGCTGCACCTCATGCTCGAGGACGAGGAGCCGCCCGAGCGCGCGCACTTCTGTCTCGTCGTCGAGGACGACCTCGAGGGGCTGCGAGCCCGGCTGGTCGCGGCCGGCGTGCAGACCCGCGACGCGACGCCGCTCGTGGGCCGTCCGCGCTTCTTCTGCCGCGACCCGTTCGGGAACCTGGTCGAGCTCGCCCGGATCGAGGGATGACCGAGGTCCTGATCGGCCTCGACGTCGGGACGACCGGCGTCAAGGCGATCGCGATCACACCCGACGGCGAGGTCGTCGCGAGCGCCGAGGAGGGCTACCCGCTCTCGACGCCGAGGCCCGGGTGGGCCGAGCAGGATCCGGACGACTGGTGGCGGGCCTCGGAGAAGGCGCTCGCCGCCCTGCCCGAGGGGCCGGTCGGGCTGTCGGGGCAGATGCACGGCCTCGTCGCCCTCGGCGCGGGCGATCGGGTGCTGCGGCCCGCGATCCTCTGGAACGACCAGCGGACCGGGGAGGAGTGCGCCGAGATCGAGCGGAGGCTCGGGCTGGACCGGCTCGTGTCGTTGACGGGAAATCGGGCCCTGACCGGGTTCACCGCGCCGAAGCTGCTCTGGCTCGCGCGGAACGAGCCGGACGTCTACGCCCGGATCCGCTCGATCCTGCTGCCGAAGGACTACGTGCGGCTGCGGCTCACCGGCGAGCACGCGATCGACGCCGCCGACGCGTCGGGCACGCTGCTCTTCGACGTCGGCGCCCGCCGCTGGTCGGAGGAGGTCTGCGCGGCGCTCGAGGTGCCGACGGACTGGCTGCCGCCGTCCTTCGAGTCGACCGAGGTCGCCGGCGCGGGCGACCAGGCGGCGGCCGCGCTCGGCGTCGGCATCGTCGAGCCGGGGCCGCTCTCCGTCGTGCTCGGCACCTCGGGCGTCGTCTTCACCGTGCTGCCGTCGTACGCGCCGGATCCGGAGGCGCGCGTCCACGTGTTCTGCCACGCCGTCCCGGGGACGTGGCACGCGATGGGCGTGATGCTCTCCGCCGCCGGCTCGTTCGGCTGGCTGCGGGACGTGCTCGGCTCGCGGTACGGCGCGCTCGACGACGAGGCCGCACGGTGGGAGCCGGGCACGGAGGGTCTCCTGTTCGCGCCCTACCTGCAAGGCGAGCGGACGCCGCATGCCGACCCCGCCGTGCGGGGCGCCTTCACGGGCCTGTCCCTCCGTCACGACCGGGGGGCGCTCGCGCGGGCGGTCCTCGAGGGCGTCGCCTACGGGCTGCGCGACTCACTGGAGCTCCTGCGCGCGCTCGGAGCGGAGCCGGCGGTCGGCCGGGTCTCGGGCGGCGGCGCGCGAAGCGACCTCTGGGTGCGGATCGTCGCCTCGGTGCTCGGAGTCCCCCTCGAGCGCACGGAGTCCGACGCGGGGTCCGCGTACGGCGCCGCGCTGCTCGCAGGCGTACGTGGAGGCGTGTTCGCCGACGCGGCCGAGGCCGCCTCGCGCTGCGTCCGCGTCCGCGAGCGCATCGAGCCGGAACAGGGCTGGGTCGACGCATACGAGGAGGGGTACGCGCGGTTCCGGGCCCTCTATCCGCGGCTAGTCTCCCGGCCGTGACGGGGATCCCGACCGCAGAGCTCGAGGAGCGGCGCGGCCGGCTGCTCGAGCACGTCCGGCGTGAGGGGCTGAGCGGCTACGTCCTCTTCGGCCAGGACTACATCCGCTACTTCACGGGTTTCGTCTTCCTCTCGAACGAGCGGCCCGTCGTCCATGCCGGGAACGCCGCCGGCGAGTCGGTCGTGTTCGTGCCGGAGTTCGAGGTCGAACGAACCCGGGCCGAGACGACCTTCGACCGGATCGAGTCGTACCCCGAGTACCCCGGGATCGAGCATCCGCTGAGGATCCTCGCGCGGGTGCTCGCCGACATGGGCATCCGCGACGCGATCGGAGCCGACCAGGACGGCTATCCCGGCATCCTCGGCTACCGGGGCCCGCCGCTCAGCGAGGTGACCGGCGCCCGGGTGGCACCGCTCGCGGAGCTCGTCGAGAGCATGATCGTGCACAAGAGCAAGGCCGAGCTCGAGCTGATCCGCGAGAGCGGCAGGTGGTGCGCGCGCGCCCACCGGCTCCTCCAGGAGTACTCGCGGCCGGGCGTCACCGAGTCCCAGGCGAGCCTCAGGGCGGGGCACGAGGCGACGCTCGAGCTGTTCGAGGAGCTCGGCGACGACGTCGGACAGCAGGGTTCGTCCGACGGGGTCTCCGCCGGCTACCGCGGCCAGATCGGGCTGCGCAGCTCGTGGGCTCACGCCGTCGCGCACAACATCGTCTTCCAGCCCGGCGACGTGCTCGTCACGGAGACGAGCGCGCCGATCTGGGGCTACAACGCCGAGCTCGAGCGCGCGATGATCGTCGGGCCGCCGACCGACGAGATGCGTCGGCTGTTCGATCACACCGTCGCGGTGCAGGAGGTCGCCTTCGACGCTCTCCGGGCCGGGGTCACCTGCGCCGATGTCGACGGCGCCGTCATGAGGTACCTCGAGGGCAACGGGCTGCTCTCCTACTGGCGCCAGCACACCGGCCACGGGATCGGCCTGCGCAACCACGAGGCCCCGTTCCTCGACGTCGGGGACCACACCCGCATCGAGCCGGGGATGGTCTTCACGATCGAGCCGGGGCTCTACTCCGACACGATCGGCGGCTTCCGGCACTCGGACACGGTCGCCGTCACCGCCGACGGGATCGACGTCCTCACCGAGTACCCGAAGGACATCGAGAGCCTCACGATCCCTCTCTGAGCAGTCACTCCACGACGATCGTCGCGCGCTCGATGCGCGGGTCGGTGAAGACGTCGAGATCGTCGCGGCTCGTGCTCGAGAACTCGCTCACGATCGCGCCGTCCTCGCCCGCCTGGAACCAGTGCAGCGTGTCGGGCGGGATCGTGTGCTGCTCGCCCGGATGGAGCGCGATCTCGTGCCAGACCGTGAAGACGTCCCGGTCGCCGTCCGCGACGTGTGCCGCCGGTGACCCGGTCGGCTCGCCCTCGACGTAGAGGTAGACGACGCCCGCCCGGCAGCGGAACGTCTCCTCCTTGCCGGGGGTGGCGCCGAACGGCGGATGCCGATGCTCCGGGCAGGTCTGGCGCGGGAAGAGCACGAGCTCCTTCGCGCAGTAGCGGTCGGTGTTCACGTAGACGACCACCTCGAGGCCCAGCTCCGGGAGGCGCGAGAGACCGAAGTCGGCCACCTCGACGGTCTCGCGCTCCTCCGACGTCAGGACGATCCCCGCTCGCTCGAGGAGCTCGGCGGCCCGGAGCCTCGCGGCGTCGACCTCGGCCGGGGTCAGCACGCGCCGATCGTACTTGCGTATCCTCGCGGCCGCGACAACTTCGACCAGTGGAGGGTGCATGAGCCTGCAAGGCAAGAAGGCGGTGATCACAGGCGCGAGCCGCGGCATCGGCGCGGAGGTGGCGCGGATGCTCCACGAGCGCGGCGTGAACCTCGGGCTCGCGTCGCGGAGCGGCGACGACCTCGCCCTCGACGGAGTGGTCCCCGGGCCCTGCGACGTGCGGTCCCTGGACGAGCTCGCCTCGCTGTGCGACCGGACGGCCGAGCAGTTCGGCGGCATCGACATCGTGGTCGCGAACGCCGGCGTCGGATCCGGTGACCGGCCGCGGCCGTCGTCGAAGGCGAAGTCGGTCGCGACGCCGCCGGCGCAGACGTTGGTGCAGGTGCTCCCGGGGATGATGACTGCACGCGACGTGGCCGAGGTCGTCTTTCGTGCTCGAGCGGCCGCGCCACTTCCGGATCCTCGAGACGGCGTTGCGGCCGATGACCGAGCAGAGCTGGGGATGAGCTACCAGAGCCACGTGAGCCCGACGGAGCTCCCATGAAACCGGTCCGGTGGGGGATCGTCAGCACCGCGCACATCAACCGGCTGCTCATCCCGGGTGCCCAGGCATCGTCGAAGGTCGACCTCGTGGCGGTGGCGAGCCGCGACCTCGCGAAGGCCGAGGAGTATGCGGGGAAGTGGGAGATCCCCGTCGCGTACGGCTCGTACGAGGAGCTCCTCGCCGACGACTCGATCGAGGCCGTCTACATCTCGCTTCCCAACACGCTGCACTGCGAGTGGTCGATCAAGGCGGTCGAGGCGGGGAAGCACGTCCTCTGCGAGAAGCCGATGTCGCGGCATCCCGACGACGTCCGGGCGGCGTTCGACGCCGCCGAGCGCGAGGGGCGGCTGCTCACGGAGGCGTTCATGTACCGCCACAACCCGCAGACGGCGCGGATCGCCTCGCTCGTCGGGTCCGGGGCCATCGGTGAGCTGCGGGTCGTGCGCTCGGCGTTCTCGTACTCGCTGTACGACGCAGACAACATCCGCCTTCGCCCGGAGCTCGAGGGCGGCGCCCTGATGGACGTCGGCTGCTACTGCGTGAGCGGCGCGCGCCTCTTCGCCGGCGAGCCCGTCGAGCTCCGCGGTCAGGCCTGGGTCGGGGAGACCGGCACCGACTGGGTGTTCCAGGGGATGATGCGATTCCCCGGCGAGGTGCTCGCGCAGTTCTACTGCGGCACGGCGCTGCCTGAAGCGGACGAGCTCGAGGTGATCGGCAGCGAGGGGTCGCTCTTCGTCGACGACCCCTGGCACTGCCGGGTGACGGGCATCGAGCTGCGGCGCGGGGACGAGGTCGAGCGGATCGAGGTCGAGGCGATCGACTCCTACCAGCTCGAGCTCGAGAACCTATCGGACGCGATCAGGGGCGAGGCGGAGCTGCTGCTCGGGCGGGAGGACGCCGTGGCTCAGGCCCAAGCGCTCGAGGCGCTGCACGCCTCGGCCGTCCACACGCGGCCTCAGGACGGATAGCCGGCCGTGGTCGTGTGAGGCGGGCATTCGGCGCCCTCCCCGAGCTCGTGGCCGTCCCGCCTGATCGTGAACAGCCTGGTGCAGCCGAACGTCTCGGCCGTGAACCCCCATCTCGAGAACACGTAGATCCCCGAGCCCGCGCCGAAGAGGCCCGTGTAGGAGGCGGCCCCGAACGGGACGCCGACCGTCTGCGCCGGCTGGACCGAGGCGGACGTGAGCCCCGCCTTGTGGAGCCGGGCGATGCCCTCCCGGGCGCTCGCGCCCCAGTAGTCGAGCTCCCACGACTGGCTCTGGGTGTTGTGACCTGCGATCGGGTTGATGTAGGCGTAGGCGTACGGTGCCCAGCGGGCGGAGTCGAAGAGGCTGGCGGCGACGGTCACGACCGCGAGGAGCGGGAGCACGATCCGCCGGCGCGCGCCGCCCGGAGGCCGGCGCTCGAGCAGCGCGAGCGCCCCGGCCGCAAGCGCGATCAGGGCCGGTAGCGCGAAGAGCAGGTGGCGGATCCCGTCGTAGATGACGGCGCCGCTCAGGAGGATCCCGACCGGCACCACGATGCCCTGCAGGACGAGCGGCACGAGCGCGATCACCCTGTCGCCGCCCGGAAGGCCGCGTCGCCTGGAGACCACGACGCCGAGCACGGTCAGCCCGAGGACGAGGGTCGCGATCGTGAGGAGCGGGAGCTGTGCGCCGAGCCAGGCCGGCACATACCACCACGGAAGGTGGCCGCTCTGGACGTCACCTCCCGCTACCCGGATCGGGCCGTCCCACGGATAGGCGATGGAGTTCCTGCTCGCGTCGCGCAGCCACTGCACCAGGTCGATCCGCGCGATCGGGTTCGTCGCCCAGACGAACGCGGTGGCGATCGCCAGCGCTGCCAGCGACGAGATCGCCGCCGGGAGCGCCGCACGAGGGCGGCCGTGGGCCCACCCCCAGGCGCCGAAGGCACCGCAGGCCAGGGCGAGGAACCCGGTGAGGAGCAGGAAGCTGCCGGGACGTGTCCCGAGCGCGACCGCCGCTCCGGCGCCCACGAGGAGCACGCCGAGCAGGCTCGCCTTCGCCGGTCTCCGGATCACGATGCTGAGCACGAGCCCGGCGGTGACCAGGTTGAGGCCGGCGGCGACCGGCACGTCCTTGAAGTCCAGATGCGACATTCCGAGCCACAGAGGCGTTGCCAGCGTCAGCGACCAGGCGAACGCCGCCGCCAGAACGGACCGGAACACGAGCCCGACCGCGATCGCGAGGGCCGTGACCGACAGGACAGACAGGGCCAAGGTGATCGCCCCCTGGTACAGGTAGGCGGCCGGGTCATCGGGCTGCAGGTTGTGGGTCGAGCCGGTGAAGGCCTGGTGGAGCAGGTCGGCGAACTGCTGGATGAAGACCCCGTAGAACTCCGAGTTCAGGTAGACGGCGTCGTAGGCCTGCGCAAGGGTGTCGGACGACGGAATCGCCCGCACCTGGAGGGCCGTCGTGGTGTCGGTCGGCGCGTCCCAGCCGATGCCGCCGGTGGCGAGCGACCAGCCCGCGATCATGATCGATCCCACTCCGAGGGCGAGAAGGCACGCGATCAGGTGATTCCTGGGCGTCCACGTGCGCCAGGCCGGGGTCGGCGCCCGCGTTGTCGGCACTGACGGCGCCCGAGAATCGGATGCCGGCCGGTCAGTGCGCGCGGGCAAAGCCACGTCCGAACCCTTTCACAGGTTCAGGCCTGGGCGATGGAGCCGCTGCAGAGCTCGGCCATGACGGCCCATTCGGGCTCGTAGACGTGCGCCGACTTCGCGTGGACGACGAGCGGGCCGACAGAGCAGCCGAGCTCGCCGGCGACGTGCTCGGCGAGTCGCGCGAGCTCGACGAGGTTCCCGTAGGCCTTCTTGCCGAAGTCGAGGCTGTGCGCATAGACCACGAGCTCGACGGCACCGTCGCGGAGCCAGAAGTCGAGCGTGCTCACGCAGGGGATGTAGCTCGTGTCCGTGAGCGGCTGGAAGGTCGTGATCGTCGCCGAGCGGGTCTCGGGATCCGAGCGCAGGCGCTCGACCACCCAGGCGACCTGGTCGCGCCCGGCGCCGGCGTAATCGTAGAGCCGCCTCGCATAGCTCTTCGCGCCGCCGAGCTCGGCGACGTCGTCGGGCGAGCCGAAGTTCCTGCGCATCCACGCGAGCCAGTCCGCGTCGCCGAGCTCGGCGATCAGCGTGTCGGCCGAGTCGGGTGCCTCGACGACGAGCGTCAGTAGCGCCAACTCCCTGGTCGTCTGCCCGTCGTAGCTCGCGATGTCCCCGCGCTCGAGGATCTCCCGCGAGACCGCAAGCCACGCCTCGCCCAGCGAGGCCCTCTCGACGACCACAATCGACATGCCCCGACGGTACCTGTCCCAGAGAGACGTGATGTCGCGAGGCCTGGAACCTCCGACGAGGTCGCGGCTATCGGTCTTCGTTCCCGGGCGGCCCGGTCGACTGGCGCACGACGAGACGTGTCGCGAGCTCGATGTGCAGCGTCTCGAAGCGCTGACGCTCGAGGAGCCGCATCAGCAGGTTGACGGCCGTACGCCCCATCTCGGCGAGCGGCTGGCGGATCGTGGTCAGCGCCGGGGTGACGATGGTCGCGTGCTCGACGTCGTCGAAGCCGACGACGGAGAGATCGCCCGGGACCCGAACCCCCCGGGCGCGAGAGGCCTGCAGGATGCCGATTGCGAGGTTGTCGTTGAAGGCGAAGATCGCCGTGGGCGGATCGGGGAGGTCGAGCAGGGTGTTCGCCGCGTGGCGGCCTCCGAGCACCTCGAAGTTGGATTCGACCTCGAGCGCGGGATCGGGCAGGATGCCCGCCGCCGCGAGCGCAGCGTGGTACCCGCGCCGGCGCTCCTCCGTCGCGAGCCAGCCGTTCGGCCCCGTGATCGCTGCGATACGCCGATGACCGAGCTCCAGGAGGTGCTGCATCGCCTGGTCGGCGCCGGAGGTGTGCGCCGCGGACACCGACGGGATGTCTGCCGCGAGCGGCTTGAGCGGGTCCACGACGACGAAGCGGTACCCCTGGGCGAGCAGCTGCGCGAGCTCGTCGCTCGACTCCTCGGGCAGGACGATCAGGGCGCCATCGGTGACGCCGTGGAACAGGCGGTCGAGCAGCGTGACCTCTCGGTCGTGCTCGTGGCCCGTGGGCGAGAGCACGAGGCGCAGGTCCTGCTCGTGGAGTGCCTCTGCGGCGCCCGAGACGATCCCGGAGAAGTAGGCGGGGTAGACGAGCGGGACGAGCACGCCGATCAGCCCCGTGCTACCGCCCGAGAGATGACGTGCGCTCCGGTTCGCCGTGTAACCACTCTCGCGAATGACCCGGGCAACCACCTCGCGGGTTCGCGCCGAGACATCCTCGCGGCCGTTGAGGACGCGAGAGACGGTCGCGATCGAGACCCCCGCTTCCTTCGCCACCTCGCGAATCGTCACCCGGCTGGGAATGGTCGACTCGGTCACGGCCCAAGTATGCCTGTTCCGGAAGCGTTACGGGGGAAAAGGCAAGGTATTGCATCTGTTCATGCGATTGCTTGACTTTCTACTACCAGCGTGTTACATATCGTCCCGGAAACGTTTACGGACTCGACGTGAGTCCCCGCCTCGCCCGACGACGGGCGAGAAAGGACAGCCGATGCGACGCAGCTTCCGGAACAAAAGGCGCCTCGCCGCTCTGCCGGCCGCCGCGGCTCTTGCCGCCGCAGTGGTCGTGCTCGTCGGGACGGGATCGGCCTCCGCCGGCTCGGCCGGCGTGAAGTCGAGCCATAACTGTCTTGTGATGACGGGTGCCGGTGACCCGGCCTTCGTCAAGAACTTCAACCCCTACACCGCCACCGGCCTTCCGAGCGGCAGCTTCGTCCAGGGTGCCTTCTACGAGCCCCTGATCGTCACGGGCGAGGGCGGCCTCAAGCCGGTCCCGTGGCTTGCGCGCAGCTGGGCCTGGTCCAACGGCAACAAGACGCTGACGCTCCACCTGGCGAAGAACGTGAAGTGGTCCGACGGCACGCGCTCGACGTCGGCCGACGTCGTCTACAGCCTCACCGCCGGCAAGCAGGACCCGATCATGGATCGCATCGGCTTGACCGGCGCCGGCAACAACGTCGCCTCGGTCAAGGCGACGGATCCGTACACGGTCGCGATCAATCTGAAGACGCCCGACTCGCAGTTCATCGCAGCGACGTTGAACCGCCAGTTCGTCGTCCCGCAGCACGTCTGGTCCGACGTCAACGAAGCCGGCGACGTTCCTCAACCCGAACCCGGTCGGCTCCGGACCGTACAACACGATCACCCGCTTCACGACGCAGGACTACGTCTTCGGCAAGAACCCGAACTACTGGCAGCCGGGCCTGCCGAAGATCCCGTGCCTCGAGTACGTGCAGGCCGCGTCGAACGACGCCGCGCTCGCGCTGATCCAGAGCGGCCAGGTCGACTGGACGCACAACTTCGTCCCGAACGTCGAGAAGGCGTACGAGTCGAAGGACCAGCAGCACTTCCACGCGTTCTACGCGACGACGGCGTATCCGATCTCGCTCATGTTCGACGACACGAAGTACCCGTACAGCCTCGTCGCGTTCCGCAAGGCACTCAGCCTCGCGATCGACCGCAACTCGGTGTCGAAGCTCGGCGAGTACGGCTATGCGCCGCCGACCGACGCGATCGGCCTCAGCGGGCTCTTCCCGAAGTGGTGGTCAGCGGCGCAGTCAAGGCGCAGGCCAAGGCCGCGGCAAAGTACAACCCCGCCGCCGCGAAGACGATGCTGACCGACGCCGGCTTCACGTACGAGGGCAGCCAGCTCATCGACCCGAAGGGCAACCCCGTGTCGCTCGACATCCACGTGATCTCGGGCTGGTCGGACTGGGTCGCCTCGAACCAGATCATCACCAAGAACCTCCGCGACGATCGGCATCGACTCGAAGGTCGCGCTCGAGCCGGACTGGGGCGCCTGGCAGCCGAACGCGATAGCGACGAAGAACCCGACGCTGCTCTGGCAGGTCGGCTCGCAGGGCTCGCCCTACGGCTACTTCTACGCGAACCTCGCCAAGAACGCGTTCATCCCCTCGGGCAAGGACGGCAGGCCGACCGGCAACTGGGAGCACTACGCCGATCCGAAGGCGACGAAGCTGCTCGACAAGTGGAAGGTCACGCTCAACCCGGCGAAGCAGCATACAGCTCGCCACGCAGCTGGAGAGGATCTTCCTGAACGACCTGCCGATCATCCCGCTGTTCATCGGCCCGCGCTGGTCGACCTACAGCACGAAGTACTTCCACTGCTTCGCCACGACGAAGAACTTCTTCGGCGATCCGATCTTCACCACGTTCCCCGACAACATCCTCTCCTTCACCCGCATCTGCCCGGGAGGGCAGGCCGGGGCGTAACGAGGGGTAGACATTCCTCCGAGCGGGCGGCCCCCGCGCCGCCCGCCGTTTACCCTCCGATCGACGACCATGCGCTGGTTCGCCCGTCGGCTCGTCTTCTACGTCTTCGCGATCTGGGTCGCGCTGACGATCAACTTCCTGCTCCCGCGGCTGATGCCGGGAAGCCCGATCGCCGGGCTCCTGCAGCATCTGAGCCCGGCCCAGCTCGCGGCGAACCCCGGGATCGTCAAGACCTACGAGGCGCTGCTCGGCGGGCGGCAACAACTCGATCTGGCAGGACTACGTCACGTACCTGGGCCGGATCGTGCACTTCGACTTCGGCATCTCGACGTCGAACTACCCGACGCCGGTGTCCGAGGTCGTCGGCCGGACGCTGCCGTACTCGATCTTCCTCGTCGGCGTCGCGTTCCTCCTCGCGTTCGTGATCGGCACGGCGATCGGGATGTTCGCCGCGTGGCGCCGCGGCGGCTTCGTCGACAGCGTCTTCGTCCCGGCGTTCATGGCGCTCAGCGCGTTCCCCGCCTTCTTCACCGCGCTGCTCGGCCTCTACTTCCTCGGCCTCAAGCTGCACTGGTTCCCGATCCAGCACGCCTACGACAACGGCCTCACGCCCGGCTTCAACTGGGCGTTCTCTCGAGCGCGTTCCGCCACGCGCAGCTGCCGATCCTCGTCATCCTCGCCGCGTACGCCGGCGGCTGGGTGCTGAACATGCGCACCGTGATGATCAACACGATCGGCGAGGACTACGTGACGATGGCGCACGCCAAGGGCCTGCGCGACCGCCGCGTGATGACGCGCTACGCGGGGCGCAACGCGATCCTGCCGCCGCTGAACGGGTTCGCCGCGCTGTTCGCCAGCGCCGTCGGCGGCCTCGTCTTCGTCGAGTACATCTTCAGCTACCCCGGCGCCGGCTACACGCTCCAGCAGGCGGTGCTCGGGAACGACTACCCGCTCGCGCAGGCGCTCCTCGTCGTGCTCTCCGTCTGCGTGATCGTCGCGAACCTGCTCATGGACGTCCTCAACCTCGTCCTCGACCCGCGCCTGCGGACCGGCTGATGTCGCAGCTCGATCCCACATCTCGCTCGACCTCCCTTCGATTCGCGGCGCCGGCCAGCGGCGCGCCGGCAGGCGCTTGCACATCCCCGGCTGGTTCGCCCTGCTGCTCGGCAACCCGAATCGCGCCTCGGGTCTCGATGATCGTCGCCTTCGTGGTCGTCGTCGCGCTGATCGCGCCGCTGATCTCGGTCGCGCACCCGAACGACTTCAACATCCTCGCCGCCCGGCAGGCGCCGTCGTGGCACCACCTCTTCGGCACGACCGACCAGGGGAGCGACGTCTTCTCGCAGGTCGTCGTCGGCGCGCGGCGCTCGCTGCTGCTCGGCGCGGCCGCCGCCGCGCTCGCCACCGCAGTCGCGGCGATCCTCGGCATCACGCCGCCTACTCGGCGGGCTCGTCGACGAGATCATCAACTTCCTGATCAACGTCTTCCTCGTGATTCCGGCGATCCCGCTGCTCGTCGTCGATCTCCGGCTACCTGAAGGGCCGCGGCATGAGGACGATGATCGTCGTCCTCGCGCTCGTGCTCTGGGCGTTCGAGGCGCGGATCCTGCGCGGGCAGGCGCTGTCGCTGAAGAACCGCGACTTCGTCCTCGCGGCGAAGGCCGCCGGCGAGCCGACCTGGCGGATCGTCTTCGGCGAGCTGATGCCGAACATGATCAGCCGGATCGCGGCTGCGTTCGTGCTCGTCTTCTACATCGCGCTGCTCGTCGACGCGGGGCTCGAGTTCCTCGGGCTCGGCGACGTCTCGAACACGAGCTGGGGCGTCACGATCTACTGGGCGCAGACGAACTCGACGGTGCTCCAGGGCGAGTGGTGGCCGTTCTTCTTCCCCGGCGCCGCGCTCGCGTTCACCGTGCTCGGGCTCGTCCTGGTGCTCGCCGGGATCGACGAGGTCAGCAACCCGCGCCTGCGAGCCGAGAAGCAGCCGCGCCGGCGGCGCCACCGCTGCGATGCTCTTCGGCGGGCGCCGCTCGTGGGCGAAACGCATGACGAGCGCGTGGAGCAGCCCGCATCCACCCGCGCGAAGACCGAGACGCTGCTCGAGCTGCGAGGCCTCGTCGTCGAGTACGGCGCGACGCGCGCCGTCGACGGTGTCGACCTCGCGATTCGCGAGGGCGAGATGCTCGGGCTGGCGGGCGAGTCCGGCTGCGGCAAGACGACGATCGCGAACGCGGTCATGCAGATCCTGCGCCCGCCCGCGCGTATCGCCGGCGGCAGCATCCTCTTCCAGGGCGAGGACCTCATCGGCAAGAGCACCGAGGAGCTCCGCCGCTTCCGCTGGCGCAACGTGTCGATGGTCTTCCAGAGCGCGATGAACGCGCTCAACCCGGTGATGCGCGTCGGCGACCAGTTCGTCGACACGATGCGGGCGCACGAGAAGATCCGAAGAGCGGGCGCTCGCGCGAGCCGGCGAGCTGCTCGAGCTCGTCGGCATCGACAGCGCGCGCGTGCGCGCGTACCCGCACGAGCTCTCGGGCGGCATGCGCCAGCGCGTGATCATCGCGATGGCGCTCGCGCTCGAGCCGGAGCTGATCATCCTGGACGAGCCGACGACCGCGCTCGACGTCGTCGTCCAGCGCGAGATCCTGCAGCAGGTCGAGGCGCTCAAGCGCGACTTCGGCTTCGCGGTGCTCTTCATCACGCACGACCTGTCGCTGCTGCTCGAGTTCGCGGACCGCATCGCGATCATGTACGCGGGCGAGATCGTCGAGACCGCGCCCGCCGAGCGCCTCGCGCGAACCCGCAGCATCCGTACACGCAGGGCTGCTCGAGTCGTTCCCGCCGCTGACGCGGCCCGCGGACGCGCTTGACCGGCATCCCCGGCGCGCCGCCCGACCTGCGCGACCCGCCGGCCGGCTGCCGCTTCCATCCGCGCTGCCCGCACTGCGTCCCGAGCGCCGGCCTCTATGTGCGGCAGACGACCGAGCGCCCGTGCTGCGCGAGATCGAGCCGGGCCACGAGGTCGCGTGCCATCTCGTGGACGGAGCGACGCGATGAGCGCGCTCGAGGTTCGGAGCCTCACGAAGCGCTTCCCGCTCGGCGGCGCGCTCGGCCGGCCGCACGTGCACGCCGTCGACGACGTCTCGTTCGAGCTCGCCCGGGCACGATCACCGCGCTCGTCGGCGAGAGCGGCAGCGGCAAGAGCACCGTCGCGCGCCTGCTCGCGCGCCTGTACGAGCCGAGCGACGGCGGTCCTCTTCGAGGGAAGCGACGTCTCGCACGTCCGGAGCCGGCGGGACGTCCTTCACTACCGCTCGCAGGTGCAGATCATCTTCCAGGACCCGTTCGGCTCGCTCAACCCGGTCAAGACGGTCCGCCACCATATCGCGCGGCCGCTGCGTCCACAACATCGTCCCGCGCGCAGGTCGAGGAGCGGGTGCACGAGCTGCTGCGCGCGTCGGCTCGTCCCGCCGGAGGAGGTCGCGGCGAAGTACCCGCACGAGCTCTCGGGCGGCCAGCGCCAGCGCGTCGCGATCGCGCGCGCGCTCGCCGTCGAGCCGAAGGTCGTCCTCGCCGACGAGCCGACCAGCATGCTCGACGTCTCGATCCGCATCGGGATCCTGAACCTGATGCCGAAGCTCAAGGAGGAGCACGGGATCGCGTTCCTCTACGTCACGCACGACCTCGCGAGCGCGCGCTACGTCGCCGACGACATCCTCGTCATGTACGCCGGCCAGATCGTCGAGCGCGGGCCGATCGAGGAGGTGCTCGCCGACCCGCTGCACCCGTACACGCGGCTGCTGCTCGACGCCGTGCCGGATCCCGGCGCGAGCGACATCGGATCGAGCCGGGGCGCCGCGTCGGCCGCCGTCGACCCGGCCGAGGGCTGCCGCTTCGTCGCGCGCTGCCCGCTCGCGATCGCGTTCTGCTCGCGCTCACCCCGCAGCTCGTCGAGGCGCGGCCGGCACAGCTCGCCCGCTGCCACGTCACCGCCCCTTCCGACCTGAACGAGAGGACATGCCATGACCGACCGCACGAACTCCATTTCCCGCCGACTTCGTCTGGGGCGCCGCCACCGCCTCGTACCAGATCGAGGGCGCCGCGCACGAGGACGGCCGCGGCGAGAGCGTCTGGGACCGCTTCTCGCGCGACGCCCGGCAAGGTCCGCAACGGCGACACGGGCGACGTCGCGTGCGACTTCTACCACCGCTATCCGCGACGACATCGCGCTGATGAGCGAGCTCGGGCTCGACGCGTTTCGCTTCTCGATCGCGTGGCCGCGCGTCCTCCCCGCAGGGCGCGGCCGGTCAACGAGGCGGGCCTCGACTTCTACGACCGCCTCGTCGACGAGCTGCTCGAGCACGACATCGAGCCGTTCGCGACGCTCTTCCACTGGGACACGCCGCAGGCGCTCGAGGACGTGGGCGGCTGGCCGGTGCGCGCGACCGCGGAGGCGTTCGCCGAGTACGCGGAGGTCGTCGCCGCCGCCTCGGCGATCGCGTCCGCCACTGGATCACGCACAACGAGCCGTGGGTCTACGCCTGGATCGGCCACGCCTGGGGCGTGCACGCGCCCGGCCGCACGAGCGAGGCGGACGCCGTCGCCGCCGCGCATCACCTGCTGCTCTCGCACGGCTGGGCGGTCGAGGCGATCCGGCGCGTCGCGCCCGACGCGCAGGTCGGCATCGCGCTCAACCTCGCGCACGCGTATCCGGCTCCGACACGCCCGAGGACGAGGCCGCCGCGTGGCAGGTCGACGGCGAAGGCAACCGCTGGTTCCTCGACCCGATCTTCCGCGGCGCCTACCCGGCCGACCTGCTCGAGCGCAACGCGCTCGTCGCGCCGTTCGTCCAGGACGGCGATCTCGAGGCGATCTCGGCGCCGATCGACTTCCTCGGCGTCAACAACTACTTCCGCTTCGTCGTCGGCGCCGGCGCCGACGGCCCGCGCAGATCGTCACGACCCGAGGCGCAGCACACGGATATGGGCTGGGAGGTCTATCCCGGACGGCCTGCACGACCTGCTGGTGCGCGTCGCCGCGACTACGCGCCGCCGGCGATCTACGTGACCGAGAACGGCGCCGCGTTCGGCGACGTCCGCGTGCCACGACGGCGCGTGCACGACCCCGAGCGCACCGCGTACCTCGAGTCGCACATCGGCGCGGTCGCCCGCGCGGTCGCCGACGGCGCGCCGGTGAAGGGCTACTTCGTCTGGAGCCTGCTCGACAACTTCGAGTGGGG